>NZ_CP185261.1:2922269-4383404 GCF_048987005.1 Alteromonas ulvae
TGGAACAATATGCTCAAATGTGTGTTTTTCACCAAGCTTAAGTAAATGAGTAACAAAACCCTCGCGATTTTCTACTTTGTCCATTTTATTGACAATAAGATAACAAGGTAGCTTAGATTGCTTCACCTTTGTTAATACCATTTCGTCATCGGCATTCCAACGATCGCCCTCAATCACGAATAATATTAAGCCAACTTCGGCAAGCGAGCTAGATGCCGCACGGTTCATGTACCGGTTGATTGCACGCTTCTCATCTTGATGGAGCCCAGGTGTGTCAACATAAATAGCCTGATACTCACCGTCGGTATCAATACCCAGTATGCGATGTCGCGTCGTTTGAGGCTTTCTCGAGGTAATACTGACCTTTTGTCCTAACAAACGGTTGAGCAAGGTAGATTTACCTACATTTGGGCGGCCAACGATGGCCACTAAACCACAGCGTGTCTGCGGTTCAGAATACTGTATTTCGTTGTCATTATTAGTCATCAAGCTTCTCCAGCGTAAGACGAGCTGCTTCTTGTTCAGCTTTTCGACGGCTATTTCCTGATGCTTTGACAGGCTCAGCTAAATTCTCAACCGTGCAGCTAACTTGAAAGACTTGCGCATGATCCTTTCCAGAAATAGACAACACCTCATAAGTAGGCAAAGGTAGCTTTCTACCTTGCAAAAATTCCTGTAGACGAGTTTTATTGTCCTTAGGATGAGCGTGCGGATCTAACCTATTAATACGCGTTTCCCAGAGTCTGTCTATTACGTTACGCACCTCTTCCATACCAGAGTCGAGATAAATGGCGCCAAGCAACGCCTCTACTGCGTCCGCTAGAATAGAGCTGCGACGATGCCCACCACTTTTTAACTCACCTGGGCCTAAGTGAAGTAGTTCCCCCATACTGGCCTCGCGAGCTAGTTCGGCTAACGTATCGCCTTTCACCAGTGTTGAACGCATACGAGTTAACTTGCCCTCGGGTACCTCTGGAAAGCGTTTGTATAACGTCTCGCCAATAATCATCCCAAGTATGGCATCGCCTAAGAATTCAAGACGTTCATTGTGCTGTTTTGCCGCGCTTCTGTGGGTAAAAGCTTGGTCGAGTAAAGCGACATCTTTGAATGTATAGCCTATCGCCTTGTAAAGGCGACGGTATTTATCTATTCCCTGCATTAACGAATGCCACCTGTACGTTCGAATCGAACGCCTGTTGGGATCCATGTTGGCAACATATCTTGAGGCTTGCGCTCAAATTCAAACGAAACCCAAATAGCCACTGCTTTGCCCACCAGATTTTCATCAGGTACAAAACCCCAAAAACGGCTATCGCGACTATTATCGCGGTTATCACCTAACACAAAATAATTATTCTCAGGCACAATCCATTCGTTGCGGCGAGTACCCGGTTGCGTATAAAAATTAACAGGAGATATATCGCGCAGCGGATGGCGTAAAATATCGTGCTCTATGTCGCCAAGCGATTCGGTATAACGCATTAGCTGCGCCATATCCTGAACAAACTCACCACGTTCTTGAAAAGAAAGCGGAACAGCTTCTAGCGCTGGGCAGCTCTCGCTCTCGACACATTTGGGCTTAATGTACACCTGCTTATTTTGATAGACTACAGTGTCGCCCGGCATTCCCACCACCCGCTTTATATAATCAATACTGGTATCTTCTGGATACTTAAATACGACCACATCGCCACGCTCTGGAGCCCCTGTCTCTATCAACTTACTGCGAAATACAGGGTCTTTTACACCGTATGCAAATTTCTCTACCAGTATGAAGTCGCCAACAAGCAACGTTGGCATCATGGAGCCAGACGGTATTTGAAATGGTTCATATAGAAAAGAACGCAATACTAATACAAAGGCAATAACAGGGAATATTTGCTGCGATGTATCCACTAAGTACGGTAAGTGTGGGCCTTCACCGTAACTTGCATTCTCAGCTACTGCTGAGGCCTGCAGACGCGCTTTGCGCTTTGGTGCAAACACCAAGCTATCTACTAGCCATATAAGCCCTGTAATCAGCGTCAACCCAACTAAGATGAGGGAAAAATAATTTGCCATTATTTACCCACCTTCAATACGGCAAGGAAGGCATCTTGGGGCAGCTCAACATTGCCTATCTGCTTCATGCGCTTTTTACCTTCTTTCTGCTTTTGAAGTAGCTTTTTCTTACGACTAATATCACCGCCATAACATTTAGCAATAACGTTTTTGCGCAACTGCTTAACCGTGCTACGGGCAACAATATGGTTACCAATGGCAGCCTGAATAGCGATATCAAACATCTGACGAGGAATAAGCTCGCGCAGCTTTTCAACGAGTTCTCTACCGCGGCCTTGAGAGTTTTCTCTGTGAGTAATTACCGCTAGCGCGTCTACTCGCTCGCCGTTAATCAGTATATCCACTCGCACCATATCTGACGTTTGGAAGCGCTTGAAGTTGTAATCTAGTGACGCAAAGCCCCGACTTGTCGATTTTAAACGGTCAAAGAAATCAAGCACTACCTCTGCCATGGGTAGCTCGTAAGTCACGGCAACCTGCTTCCCGTGGTAAGTCATGTTGGTTTGCATACCGCGCTTTTCAACGCATAAGGTTATAACGTTTCCAAGGTATTCTTGGGGTACTAAAATGTTGGCTTCAACCAACGGCTCACGAATTTCTGCAATGTCGTTTACTGGAGGTAATTTTGCAGGACTATCAACGGTGAGTGTTTCGCCCTTAGTCGTTTCAACCTCATAAATTACAGTTGGTGCCGTGGTGATTAAACCAAGATCGTACTCTCGCTCAAGACGCTCTTGGATAATTTCCATGTGAAGCATGCCAAGGAAGCCAATCCTAAACCCAAACCCTAACGCAGCAGAACTCTCTGGCTCGTAAAATAGAGACGCGTCATTTAGGCTTAGCTTAGCTAGCGCATCACGAAAGTCTTCATAATCGTCAGAACTAATGGGAAAGATACCCGCATAAACCTGGGGCTTAATCTTTTTGAAACCAGGCAGCATTTCGGTAGCGGGTGCTTTTGCAAGTGTGATGGTATCGCCCACTGGCGCTCCCTGAATATCTTTTATTCCCGCGATGATAAAACCAACTTCACCGGCACGAAGAGTACCTGTATCGAGGGCTTTAGGCGTAAATACGCCAATTTTATCCACTTGGTGAACTTGGCCGTTAGACATTATTTGAATTTTGTCTTTCTTATCGAGTTGCCCCTCAACAATGCGTACTAATGAAACAACGCCTTGGTAATTGTCAAACCATGAATCGATAATAAGTGCTTTAAGAGGCGCTTCTCTATCACCTCCAGGCGGTGGAATTTTATTCACTATCACTTCGAGTACGTCTTCAATACCAACACCGGTCTTTGCTGAACAGCGAACCGCTTCTAGGGCATCAATACCAACAATATCTTCTATTTCTTCTGCTACGCGGTCAGGATCTGCTTGAGGTAAGTCGATTTTGTTCAAGATAGGCACAACTTCCATATCCATCTCAATAGCTGTGTAACAGTTCGCTAGGGTCTGGGCCTCTACACCCTGTCCAGCATCAACCACAAGTAGCGCACCTTCACAGGCAGCAAGCGATCGAGATACCTCGTAGGTAAAATCAACGTGCCCTGGTGTATCAATAAAGTTGAGCTGATACGTTTCACCGTTTTGAGCGTTGTACTCTAGCGTTACGCTCTGCGCTTTTATTGTAATTCCACGCTCTTTTTCTAAATCCATGGAATCTAGGACTTGCTCAGCCATTTCGCGAGTGGAAAGACCGCCACAATGCTGAATAAGACGGTCAGACAGAGTCGATTTACCGTGGTCGATGTGGGCGATAATACTGAAGTTACGAATGTGCGATTGTTGCATAATGCTGGAATTTACCTGCAAAAAAATTCATTAAACGAAAAATACTATGCGCTTTACGCAAAGGCGTAAAAGCGATGCGAGCGGATTTTACCCATTTATGGGCGGAAAAGCGAATTAGCAGCGAGTATATTTTGCTAAATAGCATAAGCCATGAGACGAGGTCATTGAATTTAGCTCTAAATAACCTGAATCCTGTTTAAGAAACGGCGCTCAGCACCATTCCTTAAAGAGGGCTCAGGTTAAATATACTTTTTAGTCACGCTTTAAGGGGATCGCTTCAAGCAGAACAGGCTGATATTTTGCAGAATCTACTCGCTGTAATTTCTTTGCTACGTATCGATACACTGACACTGTTACGATAGCGCTGGGCAATATTCCCCATAATTCATGAGAAAGACCCACATGAGGAAGTACGTATGACGCTAGAGAGAAGCAGGCTATAAAAATGAATAAAGGAAGTAAATAAATCCATGCTGAGGCACTTAGTACTCCGGCTTCAGGTACGCCGATGGTGACAGTCTGACCAACAGCAACCGTCATTGGTGTAGAAAGCGTTAAACGCTGCATTTTCGGCGCAAGAGCACGAGAGATAACACCCGTGCCGCATTCGCTTTGTGCCTGACAACTGCTGCAAGTTGATTTTATTGCTGACTCAACAGTGACACTGTCACCGTCGATAGCCACCACCTTAGCCGACTCTTCAATCATTGCTGTTATTTACCGCGCTAATTGAAGTGGCAATCGCTTTTGCCGTTTGAAGTGGAATTTCACCTAACACCGTCACCTGCGCTTCACCTGCCTTCAGCGTGAGAAACGTACTGACTTCATTGCGCAATGCAATATCGCCTCCCAATGCATCTTCAATAGGTTGAACATACACAGATACGTCTACCAAGCCATCGCTGTACATTTTATACTCTACCACCTGACCAGTTAGCGCTAGGCGTCGTGTGTCCCTTTTAACTTCCCGCATTCCAACAGGAAGATAATTAACTTCCCAGCCATGAGCACGAGATTGGCTGCTTGCCATCATAATTGGCTCCGGTAAAGACGTCGGATTAATTCGGGCAAAGTAAGGAGAAGGCGATGCCATCACAGAAAATGCGCTAATTTGTATTTGTTCCAGTAAGGCGCCCTGTAAATCTAGCATATTCAATTTTAATAGCATGCCCGACTCTTCATCAAGCCAAAGCTGATAGCCAAACCGGGTGTTGTCCCTGCTCACAATTCTAATTTGCTGTGCTGGTCGCCCTGCTACTCTAGCCCGACCAACTAACACAAACTCGTAGCTTTCTAACAGCTTCTGCGGATTATGAAGAAGAATATTGGGAATTGGGCCATTAATAAAACGTGATCGAATACTGTAGGGCTGCATATCAGGCTCAAAGACACTTACAATACCGTTAACACGGATAAGCTCGCGGCCTGGTCCATTTTGCAAATTCAATTGCTCTACTTCAGTGCCATCATCCAGCACGCCGTGACGCCATAGGTATGGCACCGTTTCTTTACCAACGGTGGTCTGAACAAATGATACCTGATAGTTGGCAGAAGAGATGAGTGATTGAAGACGTTGTAACCACTGTACCGGGGTTTGCAGTGCGTTAGTTTCTCTCTCTACCGCCGGCTCTGTTTGTTTTACTGTATCTGTTTTTGCCTCTCTTTCTGTTGCGTTTTTTGCTTGGTTATTTGACTCAAGACTATTTGACGCAAGGCTAGTTGGAAGAGACGAATCGTTTGATTGCGCATGAACACAGAAAGGCGTGAAAATTGATAAAGCCCCTGTGATGAGGAGAACAAATTGGTTACAGCGCATTTTCCTTGCCTTTAAAACAGACATACCAGCACGTGCAAGTGCTGGTATGCGAAGTTACTAATAATAAATACTAGTTGAAAAGATAGCGTTGCCGCAATCGCCTATGGGCGATTAGTATCGTCAGAGGCTTTTTCTTCCTCTTCGGCCTGCACCTGTTTCAATTTTAGTTGTTGCTCATGGTCGGCGATAAGCGCGTTAATTTTGCGCTTCTTCTCAAGGACTTCATTCATGTCGTTACGTGGCAACGTCCGGGTTTGTTCAAGACTAACCGGCGCCAGACCACCTTGAGGGCCAGCAGTAGGTGCCGTCATGAATGGTTCTGAAGGCGCTGGCTGATTCAGGTGCTGAACGCCTAAAATAACTGCTAAAGCCACCGACGCTGCAACGGCAAACTGACCAGATTGCGTCGCAAACGGAACGATATTTCCAATGATTGGGATTGAGCGCCAACGAGATTCTTTTGGAGCCACAATCGCCGGTTCGTCTGCCAAAGCAGCAGCAATACGAGCCGTAATATCCATTTCTGGCGCTACACTTGCTTCTTTGCGCATCGTACCACGGATGACATGATATCGCTGCCATTTAGCTTGAAGCGCTGCATCATGCTTAATTGCGTCGATGATTTTATCGTCTTCTGCTTCACCATCCATGAATGCGGACAATTTTTCTTGCTGTTGCGTCATATATTCATATCCAGATCGTTTGACCGTTAACTACCCTAACACAGCTGTTAGTCATCCCAAAAAAGAGAAAGTTCATCTTTTTTGAAGTTTATTTAAATTAATTTTCTAACAGCGGCTGAATGACTTTATCGATGGCTTCTCTAGCTCTGAAAATACGCGAACGCACGGTACCCACAGGACAAGACATCACGCCTGCTATTTCCTCATAACTCATCCCTTCAATCTCGCGAAGCGTTATCGCCATTCGGAGATCATCAGGCAGTTTTTCCACCACTTTAAATAACGTCTCTTCAAGCTCATCCGACAGCAAACTCCGTTCAGGAGTTGATTGCTCTTTGAGTGCGTCACTACCTTCATAGTAATCGGCTTCTTCGGCATCCACATCACTTGCCGGAGGCTTGCGACCTTGAGAAACAAGATAATTTTTTGCGCTATTTACCGCAATACGATATAGCCAAGTGTAAAACGCACTGTCTCCACGAAAATTGGGAAGCGCTCTATACGCTTTAATGAAGGCTTCTTGTGTTACATCAGCAACATCACCCGTATTTTTAACGTATCGAGACACAAGGTGCATAACTTTGTGTTGGTAACGGGTTACCAACAAGTTGAATGCGTTTTTATCACCACGTTGTACTCTTTCCACCAGTTGCTGGTCGGTTACTTGCTCGCTCATTCGAGCCATTACTCCCTACTTCTTATCCACAATAGCCCAATAAAGCCTGTGTGTAGACGTGTTCTCTTTGAAAAAGTTCGACTAAAGCATTAATTATTTTAAATAATACCATGTACACGCCCGAAGAATTATTGTGTTTTGCCACTCATCCATTAGACTTGCTGAACCTTTGCTTGTATATACTGATATAAAAATACATGAAATCTGGATTGTCTTCACTAACTTCCACATCAAATGCCATTGAACATCGCTGTGATGTGTTAATTATCGGAAGCGGCGCAGCTGGGCTTAGCCTAGCGTTGAAGCTCGCTGACCACTGCCAAGTCATTGTGTTGAGTAAAAGCGACCGAAATGAAGGCTCAACGCGTTACGCACAGGGTGGTATTGCTGCTGTCTTTGATGAACAAGACTCTATTGATGCACACGTCAGCGACACATTGAAAGCCGGTGGCGGCCTTTGTGATGAGCCAGCAGTTCGCTTTACCACCGAACGGGCAAAAGCGGCTTTGGAATGGCTAATTAGTTACGGAGTGCCGTTTGACAGAGAAAAAAGCGAATCTGGTGAAGAGAAGTTTCACTTAACGCGAGAAGGCGGTCACAGTCATCGCAGAATACTGCACGCTGCAGATGCCACAGGCGAAGCGTTACAAATTACGCTTAACGATGCAGTATCTACTCATCCAAACATTCATTTTTTCGAGCGGTATAATGCTATCGACCTGATCCCATCGAAGACCGAGAAAAATCAGTGCGTGGGAGCTTATGTATGGAATCGTCAACAAGAACATGTTGAAGTGATTCGCGCGCCGTTTATTGCGCTAGCTACCGGCGGCGGAAGCAAAGTGTACCAGTACACTTCAAACCCCGATGTATCGAGTGGTGATGGCATTGCAATGGCCTGGCGCGCCGGATGTAGAGTGGCAAACATGGAATTTAACCAGTTCCACCCGACTTGCCTATTTCACCCTCAGGCGCGAAACTTTCTCATCACAGAAGCATTGCGCGGTGAAGGCGCTAATCTTTGTCACGCTGATGGCACTCGCTTTATGCAGAAGTTTGATGAGCGTGGCGATCTTGCGCCCCGTGATGTGGTTGCAAGAGCCATCGATTATGAAATGAAACGCCTAGGCGCAGATTGCATGTACCTGGACATCAGTCATAAACCTGCCGATTTTATTGTTAAACACTTCCCTAACATCTATCGCAAATGTCGCTCCTTGGGTATCGATATCACCCGTGAGCCAATTCCGGTGGTACCGGCAGCGCATTATAGCTGTGGTGGTGTGATCACCGACTTTAATGCAAAGACCGATTTAAATAACGTTTACGCTATTGGCGAAGTCGCCTATACCGGTTTGCACGGTGCCAATCGAATGGCTTCAAATTCACTATTGGAATGTGTGGTGTTTGCCAGTTCAGCAGCAGAGCATATTATTAGCTGTCTCCCCACTAAAGATAGTGACGAAACTATTGCCCCTTGGGATGAAAGCCAAGTATCAAACTCGGACGAAGAAGTGATTATTCAACACAACTGGCACGAGCTGAGACTGTTTATGTGGGATTATGTAGGGATTGTTCGAACCGATAAACGGTTAGAACGTGCTATGCGACGGATTAAGTTGTTAGAGCAGGAAATTACTGAATACTACTCTCACTTTCGCGTAAGTAATAACTTGCTTGAGTTGAGAAACTTGGTCACAGTGGCAGAGCTTATTGTGCGATGCGCTATGGAAAGAAAAGAAAGTAGAGGCCTTCATTTCAATCTGGATCATCCAGAACAGCTAGCTAACACCAAGCCCACCGTGTTGATACCTAATAACCAGCTTTCGGGAAAAAGCGTTGGGGCACTCATCACTGAAGGAAGCTTCAGCGATATGCGTTAAGCTTTAGAGATGAAGAGTTAACAAATTTGCTAGCTTTGCCCTGTACTCAATACTCTTCACTCAATAAAAGGTGGGCAGTGGTCACGTTAAAACTAAAGGTGAGCGTTGAGATAAATGGCGACGCTCACCTTTTTTAATAATACAAAAACGTGTGTAAGTGAATCCTTGCGTCTTTCGCACTTGTCACTTCTAATTCGACACTCTGATATGCAGAAGATTTTGACGTTGTGCTTGCAGAGCTCATTGGGCTTCGACTGTAAATGGCCAATTCATTGGGTAAATATACAGGCTGTTTAAACCTACATGACACTTCTTTGATATAGCCGTTGCATAACGCTTTTTCATCCTCTGGGCCCTGCTCTACTCCTGCCTTGGCTACAACTTCGGTATGTTCAACATAGTGAGAAATAACGCAGGCTAATGTCCACATTCCGTGGGCAATGGCAGTTTTAAACCCAAACACCTTCGCGGACAGCGTCGATAAATGAATAGGGTTATAGTCTCCCGAAATAGCGGCATAGCGCCTTCCTGCGTCCGCGCTCGCAATAAAGCTTGAAAGGAAAGATCGCGTTTCGCTTTCGTCACTTATTGCATTTGCGGTTTGCGCCGCTGTTGGAGCCACATGCACTGCTTTTACTTTTACTAAGTAGCTACTTACTGCTCTATAAACACATTTACCGCTTTGTAATGCTTCAAGTAACACATCCACTTCCCACCCTCTTGAATGGGGCCTAACATCACTAAACCTAACCCGATATTCAAAAGGTTTAGCAAGGTCGCAATGCTCAAAAACCTCAACCTTGTTGGCACAGTGTACTAATCCGAGCAAAGGAAATGGGCTTTGTTTATCTAATAGGCAACGCATTTGCAAAGGGAGGGAAAGCATTTGGAGATACAGAGGATGAACATGTTCGCGCTCAGGCCACTTCACCTCCCGACAAAATTTCTGGTAGTGATTATTGTCTATGCTAAACGTTTTGGTGTAGATGCGTTGCGGTAACCGGGGAGGTTTAAACTGCATTAACTGTCGTTTATCAACACGCTTAAATAGTGATTTTGTATATTCACGAAACATTCATTTTGTCCCTTAGTCCATATCCTTTTCTGACATAAATTATCGCTCTACACAATCTGCGATAATCACGTTCAGAACATTCGTTTTTCAGTACCCAGCAAAAGTGAGCGTAACCCTTATCGGACCATTTTTGTTTTACTCGAGTCATCTCTAAACACATTCCCCAAGGGAGAAGCTGGGAGGCACCGTGAAGTTGAAATATATCATTAGCCCGTGAGCTGGTAAGTCCTTTTTTTGTGAGATACATAAACTTGTCACTAGAGATGCCGTCTACAATATGTACAACACCCTCATCCGACAACATCAAATCCAGTTGGTTGAGAGAATTGCCCTGCGTTGATTGACTAAAAAGCGATAAGCATATAAGTAACGGAGGGAGCGTCAGAGCAGTAAGTGTTGCATCATCAATCCACGTCAACAGGCTTGACGGCAAGCATTGCAATACAACTAGTAACAAAGCGGAAAGAGTGACGCGATTGAATGTCACTCTATAAGGTGAATACGTTATGTGTATTTTATACTTTGACACGATTTACGACGGTTGAAATCATCGCAGCAAGCTCAGGATCGTCGCATTTTTGATGACCCATTATCCATGCGAACAAATCAGGATCATCACTTGTGAGCAAACGCTCAAACGTGACTTTTTCTTCATAACTTAGTTCGTCGAACGCTTGCTCAACAAATGGTAGTAGTAACACATCTAACTCGAGCATGCCGCGGCGACATGCCCACTTTAATCTCGCTAATCGTTTGGGTTCAAACATATATTCTTTAACCTCATTTGTTATCACTAAATAGTACCACGCGTGTCATAGTAGGATCACTGCTCTTTTGGCCTGATAAGCAAACTAACACTAATTTATACCAGTCCGCATAGATATTAACGTAGAGAATTTGCGACTGGCTGCCACCTTCCCCTTGATAAATCTGCGTTTTGCCATACCTTGAAACTACAGAGTTTTTAAAAAGAGCGCCATCATGTCACTAACAACGCTAGATGCATTACCACAACATTACGCCGTAACACTCGGCAGCACCATGATTATCACCCTTGAGGGCGAACAGGCGGATAGCTATCTGCAGGGCCAGCTAACCGTCAACATCAATAAATTAGATGACAAAACCGTACGACACTACGCCCATTGTGATAACAAGGGTAAGACATGGTCAACGGGGTATATTGCGCGATTTGGCGCAAAAATACTTTTACTGACTAATGAAGACGCCGGTGCCCGCACCTTAGCTGAGCTGAATAAATATGGCGTATTTTCAAAAGTAGACATCGTTGACGGCAGCAGCGAATTGAATGCTTTTTTTATTTCAGGCACTAGTGCAAAAGACCTTCTGAGCAAACATTTTTCTGACGTACCTTTTGACGAAGCCACTGTCGACAGTTCTCTTACTAGTTATCAAAGCGAGTACGGACTTTGCTTTAAAACCGACACCGTTCAACAAGGTTACTTCGTAGTTCTAAACCAGCTTGCAAGCGACGACGTTAAGACAAACATAGGTGAACAGGCACTTCCTTGTTTTTCACAATCGGTGTTTGACGCCATAAAAATAGTGAATGCTCACGCAACGGTTGAAGGCATTACAGTAGGTGAATATGTGCCTCAAATGCTAAACGCACACGCACTTAATGCAATTGACTTCGACAAAGGCTGTTACATGGGCCAAGAAGTGGTGGCGAGAACGCGCTTTTTAGGTAAGAACAAACGTGCTGCATTCAGCTTTTGTATCAATGGAAATGTTGACGTTTCTGCTGGCGACGCTATTGAGAAGCAACTTGGCGAAAATTGGCGAAGAGCGGGCGTAGTGACAAGCGTTGCCCGTCTAGACAATGAAACTCACTTTATGGCGGTACTCTCCAACGATACCACCCCTGAAGATTTACACCGATTGGCTGATAAAGAGACGGTAACCTGTTACCCTTACGCTCTGCCGTACAGCATTGAGCAAAAAACCAGCAACATTATCAAGAAACGTCGCTGATTTTACGGCAAACGATTTACATTCATTACCCACACGGGAAAACTTAGGATTTTATATGACTATTACCTCTGATAGCGTTGTAACACTTCACTATACTGTTTCAACCGAAGATGGAACCACATTGGATTCTTCTGAAGGAAAAGAACCGCTAGTCGTGTTGCTTGGTCAACGCTTCCTTATTGAGGGACTAGAAGACGCATTAATTGGAAAAGACAAAAACGATACCTTTAACGTTTCTATCGAACCTGAAAAAGCATACGGAGAACGTGTAGACGAGTTGGTACAAACCGTTCCTCGCACAATGTTTGAAGGCACCGAAGTTGAAGTAGGTATGTCTTTCCGTGCTACAACGCCACAAGGCGAGCAGTCCGTCATTATCATTGAAACTAATGATGACGAAGTGGTTGTTGATGGTAACCATCCTTTGGCAGGTATTCCTTTGACTTTTGACGTTAATGTTGTCGATATTCGAGAAGCCACTGAGCAAGAGCGTGAGCACGGGCACGTGCACGGGGCTGGAGGTTGTGGCCACGATCATTAAGCCACATACTAAGACGAAAAAGGGAGCGATACGCTCCCTTTCTTGTGCGGTATAACAGCGATATATTCTGTTAAATAGCGTCTTCGTTCAATTCACCCGTTCTAATTCGAACCGCATGCTCTACGTTATAAACAAATATTTTTCCATCACCAATTTTGCCTGTTTTAGCTGCTGACTGAATAGCGTCTAATGCTTGCTCCACACGCTCATCGTCAAGAACTAACTCAACCTTAATTTTAGGTAGGAAATCCACCTGATATTCAGCGCCGCGGTACAATTCAGTATGCCCTTTCTGCCTACCGAAACCTTTTACCTCGGTAACTGTCATCCCTGCTATACCGACTTCAGCTAATGCTTCCCTTACATCGTCCATTTTAAATGGCTTAATGATAGCTTCAATTTTTTTCATGATTACAACTCATCATAGATTGTTGGAATGGGTACACGTTTGTGCTGTGTACGTTCATAAATATAAAGCAATTTCTCTTCCACTTCAGCGGAAACTGGCTTACCTTCCAGAAAATCATCGATTTGATCGTAAGTCATTCCCAGCGCTTGCTCATCTGCTTTTTGCGGCGATAGGCTTTCTAAATCGGCTGTGGGAGCTTTGGTGATAACATGATGAGGCGCGCCTAAATGCGCCGCCAGAGCTCTTACTTGACGCTTACTTAAACCAAAAAGCGGGGCTAGGTCGCACGCACCATCACCGTATTTTGTATAAAACCCTGTAATATTTTCAGCCGAATGATCCGTACCCAATACAAGTCCATCCACCATGCCGGCAATCTCATACTGAGTGACCATACGTGCCCTCGCCTTAACATTGCCTTTCACAAAGTCTTGCTTACTCGTACTTTCAGGCAGTAACCCCACCTCTTTTAACGCATTCGTTGTACTCGTATGTATCGCATCTACGCCTGGCTGAACATTTACTGTGACCGCATAGGAGGGTTGAATAAAGTCGATAGATTGCTGTGCATCAGCTTCATCGGCTTGAGTGTCATAAGGAAGTCTGACTGCAATAAACTGGTAGCTTTCATGATTCTCTTTGTTTAATTCATCAACAGCAAGCTGTGCTAATTTGCCCAAAGTACATGAGTCTATCCCGCCGCTAATACCCAGCACTAAAGCGTTCAATCCTGAGGTGAGCAACTGTTTTTTAATAAATGACACTCTTCGCGCTACCTCAAATTCAACATCGATTTCAGGAAGCACCTGCATCTCTTCAATAACTGCTTGTTTTTGCATCATAATATCCACGTGTTTTTAAGCGTCTTAATCGGTGAGTTTACGATATTATCCGTATAGATGTTAGTGGCAAGATTACATGCCACCGATAATCGTCGTACTTTTAGTAGGCTTATCATAAAGAGGTATAGCGAACTATGCGCAATAGAAGTAAAACATACCCTTTGCCCAACAACTTTAGTGTACGCTAAATAGTGGCGGTTTTGTTTATCAAATTCTGCATGCGAGATTAAAAAAGTGTCAGATTTTGACCAAGAACTTTGAATAATTATGATAAAAAGCCGAATGAACAACAAAAGACAGAATACAGTAAAACAAGCAGGGCTCACTCTATTAGAGCTGCTTATTGCTATAGCCATTGTGGCTATCATGCTAACGACGGTTGCACCTGCTATACAAAGCATTTTAATAAAAAGCAGGATCACTTCCGACCTTAATCACTTAAGCGCAGCAGCACAGCGTGCTCGTTTTACGGCAGTGGATGAGCAGTCAAACGTAGTTATGTGCCCCACTCAAAATTACACAAGCTGTGTAAGCAGTTGGAAAAACGCCACTATGATATTCGTTGATGACAACGGAAACGGCTCCCGAGATACATCAGAAACGCTTATCACCACCAGCGACCCGCTCAATAGTACTAATACGATTTACGGCATATCAGGAACTATCACCTTCAATGAGCAAGGCGGTATAAGCCAAGCAGCCACCATTACGCTTTGCCCAAAAGACAATAGCAGCGAATACGCGTCAGCGTTGCTTCTTTCACTTTATGGCCGAATTTCAGTGGCTGTAGATAGTGATGGTGATGGCACTAAAGAGGACTTAACAGGAGCGGATTTGAGCTGTTCATAAATTACAGGCGCCCCACTTAATTAATGAGCCAACCAACACTGCCTTGGCAACAAGGCAGTGTCAGTTACAACAAGGGTCCGGCAGGGGGCTTTGTTATCGAAATAGGTGAGCACTGCCTTAAACTCGTAATGGCTACTACTGCTCATTACTTCCTTAATTTCCACACCCCCAGTGTCTATGCCCGGCAACATTGATAGCGGAACAAAGCCACCACTATTGAGCCAATAGCGCGACTGAATGGCCTGAAGCTTTATCATATGGCTTTTCGCCAAGTAACGCGACGTTACTCTTTTTCCTGATTGATAAGACTGCATTGTTAATGTGGTTAAAATGCCCACGATACACAGCGCAATTAACAGCTCAACAAGGGAGAACCCCTTTCCCTTAAACCAATTACCTTCCATAGTACAGATTACCTGAGCATATTTTCAATATAGATTAACTCTATCAATTCAGCCTATCCGGCATAACCGACCTCAAGCATGGTTTATAACAACGTTGTAAAGTACAAACAGCACATTAGTGGTTTAACGTTACTGGAGCTAATGATCACACTCTCCATTTTTATTATTACACTGCTTTTAGCTGCGCCTTCCTTTGCACAATGGCACGAGGCGAACAGATTTACACACGCTCTTCGTCATATCAGCAGCCTTGCTGAAACAGCAAAAACAGTGGCTGTTACTTCACAATCAAATGTGTCATTTGTGGTAGATGTTACCGGTAGTCAGTGTGCGGGAAGCAGCCGATTAATATCCTGCGACTGTTCAACTACTAGTGCCTGTAGCATCGACGGAAAAGAGTACGCATATTCCGCGTCGCATTCAGGAGTGACTCTGGCGACCGCTGATAATCAAAATCGCGTTGTTACCTTTAGTAAATATGGCGCAGTAAATTTTGGAAATAATACAACAATAACGGTAAAAAGCTCGTCACATGTTGGCAAGGTGATGATAAGCGCCTTAGGAAGAATAAAACACTGCTCCACCGTCAGCCTAAATGGTGTTGCCACATGTTGAAACGCAGGGGGTTTAGCCTAGTAGAACTGCTTGTGGCCACTGGCATAGCCAGCACCTTATTGGTCTTGGCATCTCGTCACACTGCATTTTTTTACAGTGCGCTACTAAAAATTCAACAAACGGTTTCCATCGAAGCCGAGCTTCAGGCACTGCAACATGTTATTACCGCTCACCTAGAACAAGCGGGATATATAGAACAATCAATAGCGTGGCAACTTGCCGTCCCCCCTGCAAGCCTGCCATCCATTAATATTTCTCACTTTAGCAATGAAGCATCAGACAGCTGCTTTACTTTTTCTTACGATAAAAATAGTGACGGTACTATTTCGCTTACACCAAATGAGTTTTTTGGTTTTAGATTACGAGATAAAGCAATTGAATATCGCGTTGCGAAACGCAGTTGTTCGCAAAGTCATTGGCAAGACTTGACCGACACTAAAGATGTACGCATTGATGAATTCTCTATTACCAGATTAAACGTAAGTGGGTGGGGAGTTACTTATGAAATTTACATCAAAGCCTCTAGTAGTTTATTTTCTGGCGTAGAAACGTCAACAACATTTGTCGTGGAGGTAGCCAATGTTAAATAGCTCTCTGTTAACTAGACCTTCATTCAGAGTCATTAAAGTGATAACGAACACGCTAAACGCTTACCGACGAAAACAGCAAGGTTTCTTTATTATTTCGTCAGTCCTTGTACTGCTCAGTATCACGGCATTTATGTTAACCAGCGTAACCTTTGCAGTTAACGACTTTCAAGCAGTGCGGGAGGCCGTAGGAATTTCCCAAAGCCGCTACTTAGACACAAAAAAAGAGATGCGCAATATTATCTCGCAGCTTCGTACTCAACCTTCCAACACAATTGCATTGAGTAATACGTCCATTGTGCACACTATTGTGTCTAGTGACTATCGTGGAGATGACTTGCAAGCGTTGAAATCTTTCGACATATCACTACGCCACGTTAAAAGCGATACCAAAATTAATCAACGTTTTTTACGATACCCATCGTTTATCAAAATACCCACTATATTGCAGGCCTCAACCCCAGATACAAACCTCACACAGTGGCTTTTTAACAGAAGCGCTTCTGCATTTGTACCAAACTACTTTCCATTATCTGTTGTTGCAAATTCGTGTAGCGACTTAAGTGAGGCAAGCATGCATTGGATAAACGGCGATTGTGAGCTTAATAAAAACGACGTAGATCACAGCGACAGTACAAATCCGATGCTGCTTATCATTAAAAACGGTCATTTAACTGTACGAGGCGGAACATCTTTTTACGGCGTGATCATTTTATTGTCAGACAATGGGGTTATTTACTCGGCTAACGTGCAGCTCGGTGCAAGTATAAAAGGAGCACTCACCTCCTCGCATAACATCACTGTACAAAAAGACGGCCCTGTAACTTACTCACCTGATGTTTTGCGCACCCTTCAACGGGCCCCCAAACTGGCTAAAATTATTGCTGTTCCCGGTAGCTGGCATGCACAGTTTTAATGCAGCCATAAACATTATTTTGAGAGACAGAGAAATAAGATGAAAACCTTGAGCACACTGTGTCGTGAAAACCGACACCAGTTAACTAGCGAGTGCGCACAACACGGAGGCGCATTGGTTGAAGTACTTATAGCAACCGCCCTATTTTTATCAGTCACGGTGGGCATGGTAGGGGCGTTCACTCACACCGAATCGCTGTGGGTTGCCATTTATGACAAGGAACTTTCTCACAAAACCTCTATGAACAGCGCGAGAAAACAAATGATGGTTGATAGCTATGATCAAGCCTGGGCCGATGTTCAAGAAATGGGCTCTTTAACGCTGACGCCTTAACTTCTCTTCTTATAGCTTCAGTCTTAAGCGCTCTTTCTTAAACTCTCTATCTTAAGCGCTTTTATTTAATCGCCGCTTAGCATGACCAACAATACTCGCCCGTATCGAGAGAGCCATTGTTGTTTCTATCCCATCCTTTTCGACCATCGCTGAAATAAAACAAGGCGCCATCGTCTGCTTGCCCAGAGCCACTCACAGGCGTGGCTTTGAGCTCATAGCTAGTGGCATTTGCGGCAACAATCGTTAAGTTATAGCGCTTGCTTGCCGCATTTTCTGAAGATGGTGAATAGGTGGCAAATACCGCTGGGGCCCCCGAGTTGCTTCCACCACTGCCGGCTCCTTCATAACTGAACGAACCACTTTGATGTCGTTCCATGGCAGCAGCAAAGGCAAGCAAGTCTGCTTGTCCTGTCCCCCTGTAGCCATCGGCGATAACCCCCTGATATGAGGGGTATGCAATACCTGCTATGATGCCAACAATAGTCACTACAATCATTAGCTCAATCAGTGAAAAGCCCTGTTGTTTTACCTTACTCACAATTATTGCTCTCGCTCTGTCTCTGAATGCCAACTTCCGCGCTGAATGCGTTCAAACCGCCCGTAAATATTCTGCCCCAAACATTCAAAGGCAGAGGTACATGCTTCGTCGTTTCCATCTTCATCTACTTCAATAACAGCAGAAACACACTCTGTACCTAAACACACAACCGGACTGGTAATGCTCTCAATCAGAATTTTGGTTTCTGGTGCAATACCCGTCTGCTTAAGATCCGCTGCACGGTCACCGTCATCAAGAATACCGTTGATATTTAGATCTGTAAGGGCATTGCCATTAAACAAGTTAACTAAGTAAGCCCGGCTGTTGCCAGTTGGCGGTGCACAGGCACTCGTGCTGCTTGAAGATGGCACATAGGTAGTAAAGAACACTTTATAGTCAATGATCAGCGGTGATGACAATACCTTTTCTCCTCCGGTGGAAAGATTTAAATACCAACCCGCTTTATTAGCAAACTCTTGCGAAGCAATCTCCCGTTCAGACTCTACCGAACTCGTTAAAGCATGGCTTGTCGCATCATACATATCGCTTTCAAACACCGTTGACATAAACTTATAGTCACCGTCTGTGTTACGGTTAAAAACACCGTCGTCTTTGAGCATGTAAAAGTTGTCTTCCACCACCGTATCTAATGGGTTTGCACGCCAGCCGCTGCCTAATGCTACGCCGTAATAAAGCTCATCACCTAGAGCAACTTCAGACACATCAGGGCCGTAATAGAAACGGCGGTTTGACTCTGCGGTGTCACCACCAAAGTCGGCTAATCTAGCCCCCTTGATAAAGTTAGCACCAGTTTCTCCATTATAAATATCAAGTCTAAATAGCTGCCCACCAGTATCGGCCACGTACATGTGATCGGCCAAACCATCATTATCCCTGTCAATCACAGAAATTCGTCCGGGGATACTATATTGCATACTTGTCAGGTTTAGATTGGCATCAGCATTACTCGCATGCCATAACAGCGCGCCGGTATCGGCGTCAAACATAAAGACCGCATTGCCGACAGCGTCACCAGACCTTACAATCCTGTTGTCTTGAGCATTGTCATATCCACCGCCAACAATCATGACGTCTTTTACCACGTTACCTATTTTCACTTTAGTAATTGTCGGTCTAGACCAAGTTTCACCAAGCTTACTTAAGCTACCCGTGCCACCTTCAAGTTTGTATTTCAGTTTTGGTGATGTCTTTTGCGTAACATCAAAAACATAATAGTTACGACCACCCCTTCGCATACCAACGTAGAGATACATCTTGTTGCCGACAGTGCGCAGCACCATATCGCCATCTAACCCGTATTTATGGTCAAACGAAGACGCATCTTTGTAGAAGTGATCAAGGTTGGGCAACAACGCTTTTGGCATAATGGCAAAGTTCTCATCGCCTGTTTCTGTATCAATAGAGTGCAGCATGCCGTGATTAGTTGCCACAAAGATGGCTGAATCATTGGTGCCGTAGTTTACAATGATAGGTTGTGAATGGATTGGGTCTCCCATTCGATTGACAAAGTCACTGGTACTGCCATCACCGTCTTCATCCTTAACATCAACCCCGCGAGCCCATTTCAATAAAACGTCACGCAGTGCCTCGGCATCTGCTTCATCCTCAATACCCAAATCAGACTCAGTAATGGAACCATTGTCTTCATGCAGCTCGTTGGTACTGCTAACGATTGAACCCACCCCATCAAACACATAAAGATTGCGTTCAGACGTGAGTCTGCTCGCAGCGCCACCATTTCTAACGTCATTACCGTCGGCAAACACAGACCAATAGCTGTGAGATGTTTCAGAGAAGAAGCCGGTAACACTATCAACAGCACTGGAATTATTTTTATCCAAAACATCATCGCCACTTAAACGATAGCGTTTTAAGTTTCCAGGCCAAATAGCGCCCTCGCTTGGCTTAAATAAAGCAAAATAGAGCTCATCTCGGTGTGTTAATCGGTTTAACTGGTTTACCGCCACCCCAGGCGAAACAAACGTTGCGTTTACGTCTTTGACAGAGCGCAATATGGTATTGAAGGCTGCTAACAAGTCTTCGCTGTTATCCGCTTGGTAGAACCCGCCGCCGCTTTGAATAGCCAGCTGGTTTAGAAAATTATTTGCGGTACTGTTAGCAGCAAACCCAATAGTGTGAGTGATTACCCGAGGACCAATGGCTGAAGTTTCCGCTTTACTGATATTTTTGACTAAGCTAAGCCCACATTTCTCACCGCCGCTACCTGTGCAGTTTTCACCTAATAACGCTTGAATTTCGTCCACGCTATGATTGTTATTTGCCTCACCGTCTGACAGCAATACAATATGATTGTTGGTTTGGCATTGAAGGTCTGACACTGGCGAAATATAGTTTGCGCCTACCGGAATTCGCTCATTAATACAGTTGCTATCAGAAAGGTTTCCGTCAGAGCAACCCGGTGGGCGGATAGGGTCGCCGCCAATATACGACGAACGATGGCTTACCCGAGTACTACGTCTTACCGAATTATTTACGTCATTTTTTCCCCGTTCAAGACCGTAGTAAACGGCATTGCCACCATAGTAACTAGCGGCTTCATACAGAGTATCAACAATTGGGGTGAGTCCATTTGCACTAAGCTCGTCTACCTTACTCATTAAGTGTTGACGCACTGTCGCCGAGGCTCCTGGCGTAGCTGCCCCATTAAATTTAACAATCAACTTTGGCGCACGAGACGCAGACCCGTTGTAAGTATATGCACTTCGAAAAGAATTAAAATTGTCGAGTACAAACGCCATATCGTTGCCTGGTTGCCATCCAGATCGGTCAATAATTTCTTTAACAACACTACTTATATCTGGCGTACGATAAACATTTTGATAAAAGAAATTCGGCATAGACCAGACAATACCTGATGTTTTTGGTAAATCCCGCAGCCGGTAGCGCCTTTCTGGATGAAAATCATTGACATCATTTTGTGCTACTCCCCTAATACGCATGCTGGCATTCGACGCCGTTCTATTCGCGTTAGAGGTAAACTCTAAGTAGGCTTCTGTAATCTCTGCCCCTTGCGGTAGATTGAGATTACGAAAGCGCACTGCGATATTATCGTTATAAGCGCTGAAGAAAGTCAGTTCTGTGCCAGTATTCGGATAGCCATTTGTGTCTTCTTCTGAGTTGTCACGTTGACTGGCAACCTGATAAACACTTTCACCTTGTGTACACCCCGTTGCCGTTGTGTCGTCATAAGATACAACTAGCTGCGGTGCACCGCTCAGCCCCTCATCAATGGCTCTTACTCGACGGTCGCTTAACCCTGTGATACTCGTGCCTTCAATGAGTACGTTTAAATCTTTACCACCGCACCAATCGGTAAGGTCAACCACTTCTTGAATAACACTGCTAATGTCGGGCGTAGTAATGATCTCACCTGTTGTGGGAAAACTATTACCTGCCAACCACTCTACATTGGTGGCTGTTTTAGTTCTTGAGGAAATATTGTTTGGAGATGCACTGAATGCTGTGGTGTCGGCTAGTGCCTCTGCTGAAATCACTAACGAGGTGTCAGCGATATTAAACCCCTCTGACGTAAAACGAATATTAGCGCTCACGATAGTGGCACCTTGCGGAATTTGCAGTGTTTCAAAGCGCAATCCCGAGGTAACGGTATCTGTACCTTTGCTCAGAATAAGTTCGTTTGAAGATGTTGTCACAGAGCCATCTATCTCATGGGCGTCGTTATTGCTCGAGCCAGTGGACACTACAATTTCAGGACGAACCGCATCGTCTATATCCCTGACAGGGTAAAGAATTGGACCACCATAATCAGAAAAGCGCATAAGACCCGCATTGATATTGGTCGCTGAACCGAGGGCTTCTTTTAACGCGTTCTGTACTCGCAGCATACGAGACTGACTCGTGCCATCGTATGCCCCCATACTGCCCGAGGAATCCATAATAAAGATGACGTTGGGATTATAGGTTACTGCGCTATCAGCATTTCCAAGGTAGATGTCTAAATCATCACCAATGGCAGAGAAGCCAATACAGCTAAATAAAACCGTTGATGTAAAGTAACTTATTAACTTCTTCATATCACTACCTATTGAGATGCTGGGCCAAAGACCGACGCGGCTAATGAATTGGCAACCACTGAAGGCTTACCGGAGACCTTCCCACATCCTCTGATAATAAAAACGTGACAGTTCACATTGCTGCCACCAATAACGTTGCTAGAGCCTCGACAGGCCTGTTCTCGAATGAAAGCAGTTCGAGACCAACTTTTAGTCGACATCGACGATTGATAGTTTCCCGATGTGACATGACGACTACCCGTTGTCAAACCACCAGCGGTCATATGCCTATCCGTCCAGTTTCCCTCATCAAAACAGCTCATTTGATCTGTATTAGGATCGAAAATCGTTCCTTGCCTTGCCTCTGAAAGCGGATCGGTTAACGTATCGTCAGCAAGTAACACTTCATCTTCCGATTCAAAAAATACCCCAGCAATTGCCGACTCAGCGGCATCAAATGCCAAACCGCTTTGCTGCATCGACATCGCCATTTTCGATTGCGATAAACTGCTGGTGACCGCACTTACCCCCAATACGGTAATAGAAAGCAAAACAAGTAGTGCAAACACCATAACTAAACCACGCTGTTTCATCGTGAACTCCTGACAAAGTTTTTCATATTGCGAAGCGCAAGGGTTTTAGAAAAGACCTGATAGTAGTGCGCTGTATCCATGGTTTGTGCGGCTTCGTTAAGTAAGGCAAATTTTTGTGCGTTCGCTTGGCGCACTTCATTTTGGTAACTCTTTAACATGAGCGCCCACCGAAGTGAGACCACTTGTTGATTCAGTGCCCGTAAGCTTCCTACCTGATCTGCCGTAACATAAGTGACGGCCTGTCCTTGTGAAGTTGTCACCGTATCAGACACGCCAAATTGAATTTGAAAGCTTTCTATATTATCTAATAGTGTAACTGTCACTGGAGACACTGCCTGCGATCGAAGGCCGCGAAGTACCCTACCGTCAAAACCAGTACACTTAAGCTCGCTGCCAACAACAAAGTAATGATTCACCACGTGAAATTCTACGCCCACTGGGTAGCCATGTCGGCTGCCTGTACAATCATTAGCAGCCAACAGGTTCACCACAAGTTTGTCATTACCGCCGTTAGTAGTTTGAATACTCCCTAACGTAGCGCTATTGACAAAGTCTCCAGGGATTGCAATGGGGTTATTCTGAATATAGGCTGATTCGACCACAGTATCCACAGACGTATCTACGTTGGCAGTGATAAGGTCATAACGACCCACTTCGTAGAACTCACTTGACAGCCGGCTCATTATAAAACGACCAGATTCCTGAACTTGCGACACGGCTTGATTGAGCTTATTCGTTACGCTGCTGCTCACCAGAACCTGAATAATGGCACCTGAGATAATAAGGCCTAAGGTAAGGGTTATCATTAATTCTACCAATGAGAAACCGCTTTGGTTGACCCTAGTTCCATTGTTAGTGCAAGCTATCCTTCTATGAGCATTATCTCTACAAAAAACAGCGAAACGATAATCCGAATGTCTCATAACGTAATATCCTTAACAACACAGGCATTGCTATCGCCAGTATTCGGATTACACCGGGTATTCTTGGTGTATTGTCGCGTGCTCGAAGATGCTACAGGCCAGGTCAACATCACCTCAATGCGCGAGCCTGTGCTGCAAGAATAGACATCTGCACTATTATTATCATCGCAACTCACTGTAATCTCAGTTTGAGGGTTGGTTTGGACCGCTGAGCAGGATAATGCCCAGCCATCGTACTCTGCCATTTGGGGCTCTGTGCATTTATTACTTTCGCAGTTGGGTATGCCGGCTGGGCGAGTAAGACAAAAACACTGATAAGGTTGAGTAGAGCCGGAACAGCTCAGCGTGGAAAAGTTATAGGAGTTGGTAGCAAAATAGGCATTATTCACAACCATCCCATCGCCAACGGTTGCAGGCCTCGCTGCCGCGCGCAAGCGCTCAGCCACTTGTGCGGCAACTAATTCGGCTTGTGTTCTACTAATTGCATCTTTATTGGCAAATGACCCCGTAAATTGAAGCGCAGCAACACCTAACAAGCCAACAGCAAGAATAAATAGCGTTATGAGGATCTCAATGAATCCTACGCCTCGTTGCGAGATGATGCGGTTATCCTTAACGTGTTTCATTGTTTCCTTCTGCGTTGCCATAATTGTCTAACCAACTATTAATCATCTATATTATTGCCAGTACAGCAGTTTAGACGGTTAGCGTACTAAAAAAAGTATCTTTGACGATTAAAACGTATAATTTAATACCATCATGCCCATCAGTTTTGTCATGCTCAATACCAAAACCAAACCTAATTTATTTAACAAAAGCCTCGAAAACTCTTGTCCTACGGCAGCAATCAGAGGGTTACTCATCGACAATCGTTTTCAGCAAGAATGATGCTATCGGTATGATTATCCATTCTTTTCTACTTTGCGCTAGTAGCCTTTAGCATAAAAAAACCGCAGTTAAAACTGCGGTTTTTCGTAGCGATAACGTGCTGCATCAGCACTGTGGACATTTTTGAAATTTCAGTACACTGTAAACCGTTAGAACACTTACACCACCTGCTTCACTCGAAGCTCTTTAGGCACCGCAAACTCAACATTCTCTTCTCTACCCGAACGCTCAGAAGCAGACACTGCTCCCCATGCCTTTAGGCGCTCCACAACTCCTTGTACAAGTACTTCAGGAGCCGAGGCGCCAGCGGTTACGCCAACATGATTAACGTTGTCTAACCAAGACTGTTGAATGCAATTAGCATCAGCAATGAGGTAGGCTTTAGCGCCAATCTTTTCCGCAAGCTCGCGCAAACGATTGGAGTTAGAACTATTTTGTGCCCCTACGACCAACAATACATCACAGTCTGTTGCCAGGTCGCGTACTGCATCTTGACGGTTTTGTGTGGCGTAGCAAATGTCGTCTTTGCGAGGGCCATTAATATCGGGGAACTTTGCCCGTAGGGCATCAATAACATCAGCGGTATCGTCTACCGACAGTGTGGTTTGGCTGCAGTAATAGAGCTTTGACGGATCTTTAACCGTCAGTTTTTCAACATCGCTTTTTGACTCGACAAGATAAATACCGCCGTTTTCATTGCTATATTGTCCCATGGTGCCTTCAACCTCTGGATGGCCAGCATGACCAATCAGAATACATTCTGTACCGGCCTTACTTGCACGAGTCACCTCCATATGCACCTTAGTGACTAGTGGACACGTCGCATCAAACACCTTTAACCCTCTAGCAATAGCATCTTTACGCACTGCTTGCGATACACCATGAGCTGAAAATATAACAATGCTATCATCTGGCACTTCATGAAGCTCATCCACAAAGAGCGCACCGCGCTCGCGAAGCCCATCAACCACAAATTTGTTGTGAACAACTTCATGACGCACATAAATAGGCGGCTCAAACATCTCTAGCGCACGCTCTACAATGGTGATTGCGCGGTCAACGCCTGCGCAGAAGCCCCGAGGATTAGCTAAATGAATTTGCATAATGAGTTCTCGCTTTAAGCTTTGTTGCCGGATTTAACATCAACAATCTCGACGTCGAATATAACGGTCTGTCCGGCCAGAGGATGATTGAAATCAACGGTTACAGAATCCCCCGCTACACTTCGAATGATACCAGGAATTTCCGAGCCATCTGGCTGAGCAAACGCCAAAATCATGCCTTCTTGAATGCTCAGGTCTGCGCCAAAGCGGCTTCTATCCATGTAGTGCATGTTGTTGGGGTTCGGCTCGCCAAACGCATCGTTTGCTTCTAGCGTGAACGCTTTCTTATCACCTTTTTTCAAACCTAACAGACAGGCTTCAAAATTAGGCGTAAGGCTTCCATCACCCATGACCATTTTCGCCGGCTTATTATTTACGCGGGTACTGTCAGCCGCAGAGCCATCCTCTAACTTCAAGTCGAAGTGAAGGATAACTTCGCTGTCATTACCTATTACTAATGAGTCTGTCATATCTATTCCGATTACTGCTGTGAAGTTTTGCTGCTATCAGCCCCTGATTTGTCTGTACGTTTATCACCGTTCTTAAACATATCGACAATCAATAAACCTGCGCCAATAAAAATTGCGCTATCGGCAATATTGAACGCAGGCCAGTGCCAGTTGTTTACGTAAAAATCGAGAAAATCGATGACATAACCATGTACAAGCCGATCATAAACGTTACCCAGCGCACCACCAAGAATAAACGCAAAAGCCACTGGCAGTAGCTTTTGTGAACGTGGAGACTGTTTAAGCCACCACAGAATAACCACACTGATACCCATAGCGATAGCGGTAAAGAACCAGCGCTGCCACCCACCGGCATTGCTCAAAAAGCTAAATGCTGCGCCATAGTTATGTACATAAGTTAGGTTAAAAAACGGAAGCACTTCTATCGATTGATACAAGTTCATCGAATCTAACACTGCATATTTGCTCCATTGGTCTAGAGCAAATGCCACAAGGCTTATCCACAGAAATCGCAGGCCAGTTTGACTAAAGGGTCTATTACCTGACACGTCGGAATTAGGCATAGTGACGAACTTCCCCTTCGCCATCAATGTTGGTTACACAACGCCCACACAACTCCTCGTGACCGACATGAGTACCTACATCTTCCAAGTGGTGCCAACAGCGCACACATTTTTCGCCTTTCGCTTTACTTACGCTCAACCATAAACCATCAACATCGGTTTCTTGCGCGTCATCAGGCTTACTGTCAACGAGCGTCAGTGATACACCTGAGGTAATAAGAACGAAACGAAGCTCATTATCGAAGCTTGAAAGCGCATTGTATAAAGATTCGGTAGCATAAAGACTGATACTTGCCTCTAACGAGCCACCTAGTTGGCCTTCTTTTCTGGCTTTCTCCATTGCTTGGTTAGCAGCGTCTTTTACGCTAATCACGCTCTGCCATAGGTCATCACTGAAGGTTTCGCTTTGTGTAAAGCCGTTAAAGCCCTCGTACCATGTTTCAGTAAATACAAATTCACTGCGTTCGCCAGGTAATTCTTCCCAAATCTCCTGAGCAGTAAAGCTAGTGATGGGGGCAATCCAACGAACTAACGCTTCAACAATATGGTACATGGCCGTTTGACACGAGCGACGTGCGATACCGTCTGATTTAGCGGTATACTGACGATCTTTAATAACATCAAGGTAGAACGAGCCAAGCTCAATCGAGCAGAAGTGGATGATTTTTTGCGTTACTACAAGCAGATCGTACTTTTCATACGCATCAAAAAGTTCGTATTGCAACGCTTTTGCTCGGGCAACAATCCAGCGATCTAACGCGACCATGTCTTCTTCAGCTACCGCATCTTCAACATTAAATCCGTTGAGGTTTGCTAATAGGAAACGAGCCGTGTTTCTAACTCGACGATAAGAATCTGCTGCGCGTTTTAAAATTTCATCAGAAACCGCAATCTCACCGCGGTAATCTGTCGACGCTACCCACAAACGCAAAATATCGGCACCTAGCTTGTTAGTCACTTCTTGTGGCGCAACCACATTACCCACAGATTTAGACATCTTTTTACCGTGAGCATCAACGGTGAAACCGTGAGTTAATACTTCTTTGTATGGCGCGTGACCGTGCATTGCGGTTGACGATATGAGAGACGACATGAACCAACCGCGGTGCTGATCTGAACCTTCTAAATAAAGATCAGCACTGGCAGGAAGATCTTCTCGACGGTCAACCACAAAGTAATGGGTGACACCAGAATCGAACCATACGTCCAAGGTGTCAGTCACTTTATCGTAGCTATCCGCATCGCTGCCTAAAAGCTGTGCATCGTCGATGTCCCACCAGGCTTGGATACCTTTCTTCTCTACTTCTAATGCGACTTTTTCCATAAGAGAGGAAGACTGAGGGTGCACTTCACCCGTCAGTTTGTGAACGTAAAGAGGAATAGGAACCCCCCATGTGCGCTGACGAGAAATACACCAGTCAGGGCGGCCTTCAACCATTTTTTCGATGCGATTTTGGCCCCATTCAGGGATCCATTTTGTTTGCTTGATTTGTTCCAAAGACTCAGCGCGAAGGCCTTTGTTGTCCATACTGATGAACCACTGTGGCGTAGCACGGAAAATAATGGGCGTTTTATGACGCCAGCAGTGCGGGTAGCTGTGCTCATATTTTACGTTCAAAACAAGGTTACCCTTTTCTTGAACAGTGTCGATAATGGATTGGTTCGCTTTAAACACGAACTGACCTGCAAATAACGGCGTATTTTCAAGATAAACACCGTTGTTACCTACTGGGTTATACACCTCAATGTCGTATTGCTTGCCTACGTTGAAATCGTCAACACCATGAGCAGGCGCAGTATGTACACAACCGGTACCAGACTCAGTGGTAACGTGGTCGCCAAGAATAAGCGGTACCGTTATATCTAAAAATGGGTGGTTAACCTTAAGTTTATCTAACGCATCACCCGCACATATTGCCACTTCACGAAATTCTTCTACTCCGTAGCGAGTCATGCAGCTTTCGAGCAAGTCTTGAGCAACCACATACCAATCGTTTGAAGGTTGAACTTCAACAATGGTGTAGGTCAATTCTGGGTTTAAACTTATCGCTCGGTTTGCAGGTAATGTCCACGGTGTGGTGGTCCAAATAACGACCCCTGTGTTGTGAGCAAGCAGTTCGCTTTCTTCTACACCAAATGCCGACGCAATGGCCGCTGAATCTGCAACCGGGAATTTCACGTCGATAGCTGGCGATACTTTATCTTGGTATTCAACTTCTGCTTCAGCTAGGGCCGAGCCACAGTCTGTACACCAATGAACAGGTTTAAACCCTTTTTCAAGGTGTCCTGAGTCTACAATTTTACTTAACGCTCGGATAATGTCGGCTTCAGAAGAAAAATCCATTGTTTTATAAGGATTATTCCATTCACCGAACACGCCCAGGCGCTTAAAGTCTTCCATTTGGCCGTCTATTTGTTTTTGCGCATAGTCGCGACATTTTTGACGAAACTCGGCAGCGGTGACCTTTTGACCTGGCTTGCCTACTTTTTTCTCAACCATAAGTTCAATAGGTAAACCATGACAATCCCACCCCGGAACGTAAGGAGAGTCAAAGTCAGACAGGTTTTTTGACTTAACAATGATGTCTTTGAGAATTTTGTTAACCGCGTGCCCAATATGAATGTTGCCGTTCGCATAAGGAGGGCCGTCGTGAAGGATAAAAGGCTTTTTACCTTTTTTAGCTTCGCGGATCTTGGTATACACCCCTTTTTCCTGCCAGTCTTTAAGCATCTTTGGCTCGCGCTGAGCAAGGTTACCACGCATAGGGAACGCAGTGTCTGGAAGGTTCAATGTGGCTTTGTAATCACTCATAAAATTGTTTTATCCGGTTACCTTAAGTTTCATCCAATGTCGTTATGACACTGCGAAGGCGTTATATGATGTCGTGCATTTACATTTGGTTGCTTTTACATTTATTTGCATTTACGTCTAAATGTGCGCAGCGACTTTATCACGATTAACTATGCTAACAACAGACGCGCCTTGGCGGCATCAGCCTGTATTTGATCTTTTAATGCTTCAAAGGAAGCAAACTTAATTTCATCTCGTATTTTTGCCATAGGCAGCACGGTGATGGGCTTACCGTATAAGTCTGCCGACAAATCGAAAATATGTACTTCTAACTGGTTTCTAACCCCATTCAATGTGGGTCTGGTGCCAACGTTTGCAACCCCATTGTAATGTTCACCGTCTATGTCCACCCGCACCGCAAACACGCCGTGAATAGGTGTTTTAAAACGCTTAAGCATGACATTAGCCGTAGGGAAACCTATGGTCCGGCCTTTCTTTTCGCCGTGAACAACTCGCCCGTGAATAGCAAACGGACGACCTAGCATTTCCGTCGCTAGGCCAAAATCGCTTTGCGCGAGTGCATCTCTCACGGCAGTAGAGCTTATGCGATGAGCGTGCATAGTAAAGCTTTGGGTACTAACCACATCAAAGCCGTAACGGCGACCTGCAGCCTCTAGCATGGTGAAGTCGCCTTTGCGGCCAAAACCGAAGCGAAAATCATCACCTACAACAAGAAACTTAACGCCAAGTTTATCCACCAGCAAGTCGTGGACAAAGGTATCCGCGCTTTGTTTGGCAAACTGAGCGTTAAAGCGCACGGCAAGCAGCCTGTCTACGCCTTGTTGGCTTAGTAGTTCATATTTTTCGCGAAGTGGGCTGATACGCGCGGGTGCCTTTTCTGGCGTGAAAACTTCTTCAGGCTGCGGTTCAAAAACCATCAAAGTGGCGGGCAGCGACAGCGAGCTCGCTTTCTCCATCACATTAGCAAGTACCGCCTGATGACCTCTATGTACGCCATCAAACTTGCCAATGGTGAGAATACACCCCTTATGGTGAGGTTTTACATTATTTAGCCCGCGGATAAATTCCACTGTTAACCACTACCTTTTTAACTGCTAGAAATTCAAAGCTCGCGATTATAGCTGACCCCGCCCGAATTACCAAGCGCCGTACCAAGTAGACACGCGTTCCAGCAATCAGGTAAATTCCCATACCGACGGGCTCAATTTTCACGATTCTTGCCCTTATACTCGCTATTCATTCGCCACCACTTCGAAAATGCCGAGGTCTCATTCCCAAAAGCACCATGGTAGTAAGGAAGCCACCAACGGATAACAAAATGGTTAGTCCCACTTCTGTCATTTGCTGTGAAAGCGCCAGGTCGAAGAAAGCGAGTCCACGGTCGCGATAATAAATTAACACTCCCATAACGGTACTTGCTATCACAACACGGGCAATAAACAGTAGCGACGTTCTGCTTAACTCGAACACGCCTTGCTTTCGCAACGTGATATACAGCAGCGCTGCATTCAGTGTGGCTGACATACTCGTTGCAATAGCTAATCCAACATACCCAAATGGAATGGCAAAAATGAGGTTAAACACCATATTGGCAATCATGCACCAAATGCCAAACCTAACGGGCGTTTTTGTATCTTGGCGGGAATAAAACCCCGGCGCCAGCACCTTCACCAACATAAAGCTGATTAAGCCAAAAGAATAAGCGGTTAGTGAATATGAGGCCATAATAGCGGTTTCGGCAGTAAAGGCTCCCCGTTGAAAAATGACGGTGAGTATAGGGCGTGCCATGGTGCCCAGGCCTACCGCGGCGGGTATACCTAGCAAACACACCATTCGAAACGCCCAATCAATATTCGCGGCGAATGCTTTTGGGTTATTGGTGACGTGATTTCGAGAAAGCGTGGGCAGAATAACGGTGGCTATAGCAATTCCGAATAAACCCAGTGGGAACTCGAGTAACCTGTCGGAATAGTATAACCAGCTAATAGAACCGGTCACTAAAAAACTGGCAATAAACGTGTCGAACAATAGGTTAATTTGGCCAACCGAGACGCCGAATAATGCGGGGATCATCAAGGTGCGTACTTTCACCACATTCGCGTCGTGCCAGCCCCATTTGGGTTTTACCAATAGGCCCGCTCTGAATATAAACGGCAGTTGAAAAAGAAACTGTACTATGCCACCAATAAATACCCCCCACGCAAGAGCAAAGGCGGGTTGGGACATACTGGGCGACAGGTATATAGCACAGGCGATAATGCATACATTCAGCAAAACGGGAGTAAACGCCGCAACAGCAAATTTATTTAATGTATTTAAAATGGCGCCAGACAACCCTGTTAACGAAATGAAGGCTAGGTATGGAAAGGTGATTTTGAGCATGGTTGAGGCAAGTTCAAATTTACCCCCTGCTTCATCCCCTTGTAACCAGGCAACAAACCAGCCGGTGCCAAATAGTGCTGCAAGTATCGGCGATGCAATCATTCCAACAATAGAGACGATGAAAACTATTCCCCCTAAAGTTCCGCTTATTTTAGCGACAAACTCCCGTAATTCTTTTCTATCATCATTGCTATGTACTTCCGTGAGCACAGGGATAAACGCTTGGGCAAACGCACCCTCAGCAAAAAGCCGTCGTAGAAAATTAGGAATTTTATTGGCAAAGAAAAACACATCGGCGGCGGCCCCATCGCCCATTAGTCTAGCAACAACTATGTCTCGCACGAGACCTAAAACCCGTGAAACTAGGGTCATTACACTGACTATTAAGCCTGATTTGATTAACTTCCGTGACACGTGTGCTTTCCAATAGACTAAACGAAGGGAGTGTGAATTAATCATGATAACCAAAGGCGCTAACCGGTGAAATGATTTATTCAAAATAGTTGTGCATTTCTACGTGTTTTGTTGCTATAATCCGCGCCCGTTATGGGATGCAATGTTTAGGCATTTCTTTCGCGATGAATGCGCAACGTGTTGAGCACATCTATTGTTTTTAATAGGGCCTGTGTTCAATAGATTGTGCTTTCAAAATAGTCATCGATTTACGTCGTTAAATCGTTTGACAATTTAGCGATTAGTAGGCACAATCCGCACCCTCGTTTTTGACATGAATTTATTTGGGAGTTACACCTTGGCTAACATTAAGTCTGCTAAGAAACGTGCAATCCAAGCCGAAAAGCGTCGTCAGCACAACGCTAGCCGTCGTTCAATGACTCGTACAAGCATCAAAAAAGTAGTTGCTGCAATCGCTAAAGGCGATAAAGAAGGTGCACAAGCTGCATTATCTGCTGCTACTCCAGTACTTGACAGAATGGCTACTAAAGGCTTGATTCACAAAAATAAAGCTGCTCGTCACAAGAGTCGCCTAGCTGCACAAATCAACGCACTAGGTTAATCTTTACGGTTAGCAATTAAAAAGCGCCTCAGGGCGCTTTTTTTATGTCTTTCTTGTATACCGACATATTGAGTTGCATAGGTGTTTAATTACGTTTAAACATGATGTCAGCAACGTCACTGCTCGACTATTGCGATTTGCGCTGAATCATCTGTGAACTTTTTAAAGAGTATACCTCTCACAAACGCACACCTTTTCAAAAAGCTTTTAAGAAGCGTGCCCCCGTTGCGTTTTCAGGAACCTATGCAATTAACTCATTTTTCGTATTGTACTTGCTGGTGCAACACGCATTACCCAATGCAGTAACGACCAGGGCCAGCGTGGTACGAAAGCATTAGCCTTCTCTTTTTCGATTGCCTTAACCATTGCGCGACAACCCACATCGGTATCAACGATAAAGGGGACTTTCTCTACTTTTTCATTGATTTCACTGCGAATAAAGCCTGGATGAATACAGGTGACTTTAATAGGCGTATTCATCACATCCATGCGTATTCCTTCAGACAATGAGGTAAGGCCGGCTTTAGTGGCCGCATAAACGGTCATGGCACGCCTAAACCCTCTCACCGCGCTAATTGAAGATATAGTCACTAGGTGACCGCTGTTCTGCGCTCTAAATATGGTCATCGCCGCTTCGCATTGTGCTAACGCTGACACAAAATTGGTGGTAGCAGTTTGTTTATTCGCGTGAAAATAGCCCGTTCCTACAGATGCTCCCTTGCCCATACCGGCATTAACAATCACTCTGTCAAGGCGTCCTAAATCTTGTTTAAACGCATCAAAAACCTCAAACACCGCGTCGTGATCATTAACGTCTAAAGAACGAATAACCACATTGATATCTGGGTTAAGTTCGAGCAACTCTGCTTTTAGCATTTCAAGGTTTTCATAGCGCCTGGCACACAGTGCTAAGTTGCGCCCTTGTTTAGCAAACTCAATGGCCATCCCTTTTCCAAGACCAGAGCTTGCCCCAGTGATCAGAATATTTTCTCTTATAGTCATTATTTTTTTCCTGATGCTTTTATGGCCTTATTGCAGCGCCACAGTAAGTAGTGGATAAATACCCAAAAACGCTTAAACGCAGGGTTATTTGTTTGTCCGTGATGATAACGATAATAAATTTGCTGAGCGATCCCCGCTAAACGGAAAAGCCCATACACTTCGTAAAACGTGAAGTCTTCTACGTCAATATCCATCTTCTCGCAGTAGTAGGCGACAACTTGCTTGCGGGTAAACATACCCTCTAAATGTGTGGGCTGACGACGAGTAGATTGGGCTAAAAAGGCATCATCGGCATCAACCCAATAAGCTAGTGAATTACCCAAATCCATAAGCGGATCTCCAAGGGTTGCTAGTTCCCAATCAAGCACCCCAATGATGTCAGTGTAATTATTTGGGTTAAGTACAACATTGTCGAAGCGGAAATCGTTGTGGGTAATACATATACGCTCCTTATCAGGCATGTGTCTTTCAAGCCAATGCATTACCTTTTTACCTGAGGGTACATTCCACGTTTTCGCTTTGCTGTAGCGCGCACTCCAGCCGCTAATTTGTCGCTCAATATAGCCCTTTCCTTTACCTAAGTGAGATAAACCGGCTTTATCATGGTCTACTTTATGCAGCTCAATTAAGCTATCGAGTACATTGGTGCACAGCTGAGCCGTTTGTGCTTTTGTTGTGTTCAAATCTCGAGGTAGATTTTTGCGCGGTATAATGCCCGTAAACTTTTCCATCAGGTAAAAATCGGCACCAATAATTGATTCATCTTCGCAGTAGGCATACATGGTTGGCACATAGCGATAAACCGGTTTTAGCGCACGCTGAAGTTTATACTCTCGCCCCATATCGTGGGCACCTTTTGCTTTTGTGCCCGCCGGCCCTCTTCGCAAAATCATCGATGTATTGGGGTAATCTAAGCAGTACGTCCAGTTAGATGCTCCACCTGCGTACTGAGTTACGGTAGGCTTAGTTTCACAGCCATTACACCGGGCTTTCATGGTGTCATCGAGATTATCTTTGAGCCAATTATTTACCGCTTCTGCGCTTAGCTCTTCACCACTTCGCACTTGCTGTGCTTTATCTACAACGCCTTGGTTCATTCTTTCTCCGCTTTACACAAGTTAATACTTTGCCGTTCTCGTGTTGTGAAAAAAAGGGGTTAGCTGTCTCGCTTTTCCATCACTTGCTTCATTGTCTTTGTTTGCGACAGCATCATTGTTAAATAACGCTTCGATGACAACAGCTTTTTCAACAAAAAGGCGCGCTTACCTTCTTTGTGCGTCAAAATAAGAAACTGCTTAGCGTTTACTTGCTGGTAAATACTTTGTGCTACATCCTCTTTGCTCATGTCGGCCTTGGCGAAAAGTTTATTAAGCATTTTATGTGATGCGGGGTTGGCACTTCGCATGGACTCATCAAGATTAGTTTTGAAAAAACTAGGGCAAACCACACTCACCCCAATGTTATCTGGCGCGAGTTCTAACTTCATTGTTTCAGAGAAGGCCACCACCGCCGCTTTCATGGCGTTATAACTGCCCATATAGGGGATAGGCGTTATGCCGGCTTGAGAGGCAATATTTACGAAGTAACCGTGCCCCTGGGTTTGCATTATCGGCAATAGTGCCCTACTCACCCGCACCATGCCTAACATATTGACATCAAATACCCATTGCCATTGCTCTGGCGTTTCGTCCAGCAAGCTGCCGCCGGTGGCAACACCTGCGTTATTAAATACATAGTCGATTCCCTGCCATTTCGCACTTATGGTGCTGGCAAGTTCATTCACATTCGTTTCGGATGTGATATCGCAAGTCACGTAAAAGGCGTCGGCTCCTATTGAGGTCAATGCCTCAACGGTTTCATTACCGCGAGCATGATTGATGTCGGCAATACAAATTTTTATTCCTTTATGCTTTTCAGCCCACTTAATGGCAAGTGCTTTGCCCAGCCCTGTTGCTCCACCGGTGATGACAATACGCATAATAGTTCTACTCTTTGTTGTTATTTTTACCGAATATGAAGCACTTAGTGTACCTTTTTTACTAGTGGATACAAAAATTACGATCTAACCAAACACATACACATTAAATAATCACTGTAAAATAAGTGACAAAAAAGTATGTCAAAAACGTCACATTAGGTTGCTAGTGTTTGCAAAAAAACGAGAGTAGCTATGTTCACTGTCAACGACGTTTTAAACAAACATTACCCTCAGGTTGCGAATAATCCTCTGTTATTCAAATCGCTGTCTTTCGCGCTAAGCCATCTTTTACATGAAAAAGAAATTCAAGCGTTTGGCGACACGTACCCGCATTACAGTGATATTGATTTTGTTGAGCAAGTACTGGCGTATTTTAACGTCAGCTATTCTGCGAGAGACATTGAGAAAGAACGAATTCCTAGTGAAGGTCGTGTGGTGATAATTGCAAATCACCCTATTGGCTCTCTCGATGCACTTGCATTAATTAAACTCGTGAGTGAAGTTCGACACGATTTAAAAGTCGTCGCAAATGAAATGCTTATGGCCATTGAACCGCTGCACAGCATGTTGCTACCTGTAAACAATATGGAAGGCGGAACTCCAAAGCAGCATTTGTCAGCCATTCACCATCATCTATCACAGGAAGGTGCAGTATTAATTTTTCCCGCCGGAGAGGTCTCCAGACTCAGACCACAAGGGGTTCGCGACACCCGCTGGCACTCGGGATTTTTGCGCATTGCCCGTCATGTTAAAGCCCCTATTCTTCCTGTGTATATTGATGCTAAAAACAGCCCGATTTTTTATGGCGTATCTATGATTTACAAGCCATTGGCCACTGCGCTACTCGTCAAAGAAATGTTTAAGCAGCGGCGGAAACATTTGCCTATCCGCGTTGGGGAACTCATTGCGTTTGAGTCTTATCAACAGCCCACCCTAGCACTCAAAGACAAAGTGAAGTTGTTTAAACGACATCTTTACCGCATAGGCAATAACAAAAAGGGCGTGTTTGAAACCCAAACCGCTATTGCGATGCCTGAGGACAGAAAAGAACTCTCTCGCGCTGTTCGCGCCTGTGAGCATTTGGGGCAAACCGCCGATGGAAAGTCGATGTATCTTTATCAACATACGCATTGCTCTCCCATTATGCGTGAGATAGGCCGCCTTAGAGAAATAGCATTTAGAGCGGTTGGAGAAGGTACTAATAAACGACGAGACATAGACCAATACGATTCGCACTACTATCACCTAGTGCTGTGGGATGAGCGCGACTTAGAGATTGTGGGTGCCTATCGTTTTGGTGACGCCAAAGTGCTCAGCGAAAAAGGTCATCCAACGGGATTGTATTCTGCTACGCTGTTTGATTACGGTGAAAATAATGAGGCTTTATTTGAGCAAGGCTTAGAGTTAGGTCGCAGTTTTATTCAACCTCGATACTGGGGAAAGCGAAGCCTAGAGTATCTGTGGTTCGGTATTGGCGTTTTTCTTAGTCGTTACCCAAAGTACCGCTATTTGTTCGGGGCAGTGTCATTAAGCAATGCCTATCCTGATACCGCTAAAGATCTCTTAGTGCAGTTCTATTCAACATACTTTCCCGCTAAATTTGGCAATGCTACCTGTAAACACCCCTTTAGCCCCGCAAGAGAGCCTTTGCATCTGTTCACCGGCGACGATTACAAAGCCGAATTCACCATACTTAAGCACCTACTCGCGAATATGGGCGTAAATGTACCCACGCTGTATAAGCAATATTCAGAGATAGCGAAAGCCGATGGTGTCGCCTTTTTAGGGTTTAATGTTGACCCAGATTTTAACGACTGTATTGATGGTCTTGTGGTGGTTGACGCATTGGCAATTACTGAAAAAAAACGCAGACGCTATTTATGCCACGATGCGCTAAAAGCGACGGCTTGAATACAGATTAATAACATATCTTAAGCATTGAGGTACGTTGTTAGGGCGTATTGATATTAACGGTTGATTCTTGCTGTTCATGTTTACAGCAAAGCTTAATGCGCCCGAGTCGAGAATGAAATATCCGTTAGGCCGTTGGCATTTAATACCATACATTGATATAACAATGCGTGTAGTAATCTTTAGTAATGTGAAGTGCTAAGCTTAAGGCCCGATATGATAAAAATAATTGTACTTATTCCACTTATTCTTTCGCTGCTGTGGTTCGGCTACCTGCAGGCAAATAAATATTCTCTAGAGCAAGGCAAGCAAGGCTTTCTTTATATTCTTGTGCTGAGTGGCGTTATCGCATTGTTTTATACCGCGATGATATTTTTAACCCATTAACGGTTATGTAAAAGCGCCCACTGTGCAGCCCTTTGATGGTTTTTGATACCTTTACACGCCCACTGTATCTGCAGAAAAACCGCTCAATAGCGAATGAAATGGGATAAATTCACTTCCCGTACCAGAACACCTAAGAACTCGCAATGCTTTGCCGTTCTATCGTGTTATCTCATCATTTTCTTACCTTTTCACTTCATTCGCCTTTTCTCTTTTTAAAATGATAGCAAACATGAATTACCCGACCTCTATTTTGATAATTACATTGTTGTGAACTTTGCTGCCAGCAACGCGTAACCATCATTATAAATAAAAGTTAATTAACACATTGTTCTTTCGTGGAGTCTTTTAATCAATCCAATGAATTGAGGCGCAGTACCGACTAAAAATGAGCCTGTAACACAAAGCGATTAGTGTAAAACCCAACCACGTGTTGAGGCTACCCCGAGGAGCGCAATATAAAAGGAACTATTGAATGTCTGATAAAATGAAATGTCCCATCGCCGGTGGTTACGAAGCCATCGAAAGTAAACGTATTGGCGGTGCGATAGGCACCCCTCCAATGAATGCTGATTGGTGGCCGGGTCAGCTACCCATCGAACTTCTGCACAGCCAATCTCCATCAGCAAACCCGCTAGGTGAAGATTTTGATTATCCCGCTGCGTTCGCTTCTCTTGATTTAGACGCGGTAAAAAAGGATATTCTGGAGCTGCTAACAACATCGCAAGATTTCTGGCCGGCGGATTACGGTAACTATGGCCCTCAGATGATTAGAATGGCGTGGCACTCTGCTGGTTCATACCGCGTGTTTGACGGTCGCGGAGGGTCGGCGCAGGGGCTACAGCGCTTTGCTCCTCTTTACTCTTGGGAGGACAACGGCAACATCGATAAGTCGATACGCCTATTACAGCCTATTAAGTTGAAGTACGGTGACAACATCTCGTGGGCCGATTTGATCATGCTAACGGGCAATCTTGCGCTAGAGCAGATGGGTTTCAAAACCTTTGGCTTTGGTGGCGGACGCATTGACTGCTGGGAGGCAGACGACGCCACCTATTGGGGCCCAGAAACTGAAATGGCTACTCAAGACAAGCGTTGGACCGGTGAGCCTGGTACAGAAGACTACGACCTAGAGAATCCGCTTGCCGCGTCTCGTCAATCGCTTATTTATGTTCATCCAGAAGGCCCATTTGGCAATATGGACCCAATTTCTTCAGCGCAAGAAATTCGCATTACCTTTGGAAGAATGGGCATGAACGACGAAGAGACCGTCGCCCTTATCGCAGGCGGTCACGCGTTTGGTAAAAGCCACGGCGGCTCGGACAAATCTCATTTAGGCCCAGAGCCAAGCGGAGCACCTATTGAAAACCAAGGCCTAGGCTGGTTAAACAGCAATGGCTCGGGCAATGCGCAATACACCACCACAAATGGTATCGAGGGAGCATGGACATCAAACCCCACCCGCTGGGACCACGAATACCTTAAAAACCTGTTTAAGTTTGAATGGGAACAAACCGAGAGTCCAGCTGGCGGCAAGTCATGGCGGCCCACAAACGGAGAAGCAGCGGATCTTATTCCTGACGCACACGTGGAGGGACTTCGTCATCCACCCATGATGATGACTACAGATATTGCCCTTATCAAAGACCCTGCTTATCTAAAAATATGCGAAAAATTTGTTGAGCAACCTGAGCTTCTCGACGAGGCGTTCGCCAAGGCATGGTACAAATTGATTCATAGAGATATGGGGCCTAAAAACCGATTACTTGGCCCAGATGTGCCAGACGAAAGCTTAATTTGGCAAGATCCTATTCCAAAGTGCGACCATGAACTCATTGGCGACGTAGACATTATTGCCCTTAAAGCCAGTATTCTTGCAACTGACCACAGTATTTCTGCACTGGTAAGTACTGCATGGGCCTCTGCTTCAACGTTTAGAAAAACGGATTTGCGTGGCGGAGCCAATGGTGCTCGAATTCAGCTTGAGCCAATGATTAACTGGGAAGTCAATAACCCTCCCCAACTTAAAAGCGTGCTTGAGTCGCTCAAAGAGATACAAAAAACCTTTAACGATGCGCAAACAAGCAAACGCGTTTCTATTGCCGACCTTGTGGTATTAGCAGGTAGTGCCGCAATAGAAAAAGCAGCACAAGAAGCAGGCATTGACGTTACCGTACCGTTTGAACCTGGCCGCATGGACGCTACGCAAGAGCACACCGACGAGCACAACATTTCGGTGCTTGAGCCGCATGCCGATGGCTTTCGAAACTATGTAAAGGGCAAGTATGGTGCAGATACTGAACGCATGTTAATCGACAGAGCTCATCTGCTTGATTTATCGGCGCCTGAACTCACCGCGTTAGTAGGTGGATTACGTGTGCTAGACACCAATTACGACGGTGCTAAACACGGTGTGTTTACGCAAACACCGGGAGTGTTAACCAACGACTTTTTTGTCAACTTGCTTGATATCAACACTAAGTGGAAGCCAGTGACCGACGACAATGAGTTGTTTGAAGGCACCGATGTGACCTCGGGTGAGAAAAAGTGGTCGGCAACGCGGTGCGACCTTGTCTTTGGCTCTAACTTGCAGCTTAGAGCGGTATGCGATGTATATGGTGCGTCTACAGGACATGAGAAGTTTGTCAATGCCTTCGTAAAAGCATGGCACAAAGTGATGACGCTAGACCGCTTTGAACTGCAGAACGATTTATACCGCAATTAAGTAGCGCGTATTCGTTAGGGATACCCGTCTTTATAGAATGTAAGCCTAGCTCTTCATGCTGGGCTTTTTTCATTTTTCAAAAACACATTTTATGAACAAGGATGAAACAACATAACACCATGGCAAAACTCGATCGTAGTCAGGTGCGGGTGCGAGGCTCTCGCGTTCACAATTTAAAAAACCTCGATGTGGATATTCCAAGAGATAAAATTGTGGCATTCACTGGAATTTCTGGCTCGGGCAAGTCCTCTCTCGCTTTCGGTACTCTTTTCGCCGAAGCCCAGCATCGCTACTTAGATTCAGTATCTCCTTATGCACGCCGATTGATAGACCAAGTTGAGACTCCCGATGTAGACAGTATTGAAGGTTTACCTCCAGCGGTGGGACTGCATCAGCAGCGAGGCGCCCCGTCAATACGCTCATCGGTAGGCAGTATTACCACTATTTCTAATACCCTGCGCATGCTGTATTCGCGGGCGGGAGAATATCCTCAAGGGCAAAGCATTGTTTATGCTAATGCTTTCTCACCGAATACTGTAGAAGGTGCCTGTGAAACATGTCACGGGATAGGTAACATATTTGATGTTACGCAAGAAAAGCTCGTGCCCGACCCTAGTCTGACAATTAGAGAAGGCGCTATTGCAGCGTGGCCTGGGGCATGGCAGGGCAAAAACTTAGTCAGAGTATTGCTATCACTTGATATTGACGTAGATGTTCCATGGACGGATTTGCCCGTGAAAAGCCAAGAGTGGATTTTATTCACCGATGAAACACCTCAAGTGCCAGTATATCGGCACTACAACTTAGCGCAGACACGTAAAGCATTCGCAGAGGGTGAACCTGCCAGCTACAAAGGAAAATTTGTTGGTGCTAGACGCTATGTGCTTGATACGTTTAAATCTACCCAGAAAGAAAAAATCAAACAGCGCATTGCAGAATATTTAGATGTGTCTATATGTCCCGGTTGCGAGGGCAAAAAACTGAAAGCTTCATCCCTTTCCGTAACAATTTGCAACCTGGATATCATCGAGTTTTCTCGTTTATCCCTTAGCGATGTAGTGACTCATTTAACCACCTTAATGAACAAGGTAGATAGTCAAAGTAACGAACGCGCCATGGTGATCCGTAATTTAGCCAGCGATATTATCGCCCGTATTACGCCTATAATATCTCTTGGCCTTGGCTACCTCTCGTTAGAGCGCAGTACAACTACCATCTCTGGTGGTGAACTGCAGCGCTTGAGGTTGGCAACTCAAATTAAATCTACATTGTTTGGTGTAGTTTACATCATGGATGAGCCCTCTTCCGGGTTGCATCCACATGACGTGGATGCACTACTTAGTGCTTTTAATGAATTGGTAGAGGCGGGAAATACGGTTTTTGTTGTAGAACATAACTTACGCGTTATACAGCATGCAGATTGGGTAGTGGATATTGGCCCACATGCAGGAGTTAATGGCGGAGAACTCCTATTCAGCGGCCCAGCTGAAATGCTTAAAGATACACCAGACTCTATAACCTCTCGCTTTTTGTTTAATGACTCTCTCGCGCTGCCTCACTACAATAGAAAACCCACGGGATGGCTTTCGCTAGCAAATATAAATAAAAACAATCTGAACGACTTTCACTGTGACTTTCCTCTTGGCACTATGACCACAGTAACTGGCGTGTCGGGCTCTGGAAAGTCGAGCCTAGTTAGCCACGCATTGGTTGAACTGGTTAAGCAAGCTATTGGCGCTGACAAATCGCAAAGTACGCCAGCAGGTGAAGACCTGAGTGAAGCAGCACTATTAAGCGGTAACGAGAAAACGCCTGTTCAAGGAACGATAACTAATGGTATAGCGCAGATTAAACGGTTAGTTGTGGTTAATCAGGCGCCAATAGGCCGAACGCCGCGTTCCAATCTAGCAACCTATACCGGCCTTTTTGACCACGTTAGAAAACTATTTGCAGCGACTGAGCTCGCGAAAAAGCGTCGCTATGACGCGGGACGCTTTTCCTTTAATACCACAAAGGGGCGTTGTGAAAATTGTGAGGGCGTAGGCTTTGTGTCGGTAGAACTGCTGTTTATGCCCAGCGTCTATTCGCCTTGCCCAGTGTGCGATACAAAACGGTACAACGAAGACACCCTTGCCGTTACCTGGAATGATTTATCGATATCAGATGTATTGTCGCTTACTGTGTCTGAAGCCCATTCCGTATTTGCTAACGAGCCACCCGTTTACCGCGCTCTTGATGCACTTCAAAAAGTGGGACTTGGCTATTTGCGCCTTGGCCAGCCTGCGACAGAGTTGTCAGGCGGAGAAGCACAAAGAATTAAACTCGCTACCGAACTAAAGCGCGCTGAAAAACAGAATACACTTTATGTGCTTGATGAGCCTACTACGGGCCTTCACCCTGCGGATATCAGTTTGTTAATGAAACACTTAAATGCATTAGTCGATGAAGGCAGTAGCGTAATAATAGTAGAGCACAATATGCAAGTAGCATCAGCGAGTGACTATGTGATTGATATCGGGCCAGGTGCAGGCCATAAAGGGGGCACGGTTGTAGCACAGGGAGCGCCTGCAGACGTGGCTAAAAACTCCGTGAGCAAAACTGCTCCGTTTTTAAAGTAATCCCTGTAAGGCCAATGTTTTAAGGTCTGGGTGTAGAAGCAGCGTTTTTTTAGCGCCCTTTTTAAGACAATCATTTCAAATAGAGGTTTGTAGAGGTATTAACCACATTTTATTTAAACGTGAGAGCAGCATTTGAATATACTCAACCTGAACAAAATAAATGCGCTCTAGACGCGTATCGCCAGACGAGACCATTAAAAAAGGAGCACTGTTTAGTAGTGCCCCTTTTAATTAAACTTGTTTTTATACGCTTTGTGCGCTTTATACGCTTTCTGCTATCGTAACGTCAGCTTCAGAGCGCAGCGCTTCTATGTACTGCTCGTACAAACGCTGCCCTTTTATCTGACCAAGACGCTCTTTAAGACTATTCCCTAATTCCGCTTCCAGTACCGGTGCCGCATTAACACCCTCTAGCTGAACTACCGCCACATCGCCATTAACTGTTGTTGCAACATCGACTCTCTTCTCACCTTCAGGAGCAAGAGTGAACAATGTCTCAACTAGTGCGGCAGCCAACGTACCGCCGTTCCTTGGTACACCGTTCGCCATTTCCCAACTAGCAGATTTTTGGGATAAAAGATCGGATACATCTTCACCAGCTCTTACTTGCACAGCAACATCTAAAGCCCACGCTTGTGCTGCTTCCCTTGCCTTAGTTGATTTTACAGATTCAGTAATACTGTCGCGCACTTCATCAAGTGCCTGAGTGCGTTGAGGTTCATGCTCAACAACGCGAACAACAACAATATTTTCATCATCTAGCTCAATAATGTCGCTGTTAAGGCGCTCTTCAACGAGTTCAGTAGAAAAAGCGTCTTCTAACAGCGCAGGAAAATTCAACTCTTCTGGCACAGTGCTGCGGCTGAACAAGGCTGTTTCTTTTACTGGAAGATTCACTGCATTCGCCGCATCTTCTAGCGTATCAGGAACTTCAAACGCAATCTCTGCCAGTGTATTTTGTAGCTCAAAATACTTTTCCATTGCTTTGTCATAAAGTAGGGAATCGCGTATGTCACTCGCCACTTCTTCAAATGATTTAGTTTGCGCTTCCTTGAGGTCAGTTAGTTTAATAATGTGAAAGCCAAAATCGGTTTCAACAATATCAGACACGTCACCGACGTTTTCTAATGCAAATGCCGCTTCATCAAATTCAGCGTCCATCATTTCGGGCGTGATAAAGTCTAAATCACCGCCATTTTCAGCAGAAAAAGTATCATCTGAGTTTTCTGACGCCAGTGCGGCAAAGTCAGCGCCACCATCAAGCTGCGCTTTGAGTCCTTCTATTTCCGCTCTTGCAGCATCAACATCATCACCTGATTCAATCAGAATATGAGAAACGCGACGCTCTTCTTCTTTACCGTAACTAGGTAAATTCGCATCGTAGTAAGTACGAACAGCATCATCGTCCACCGAAACTCTACCTTTAAGGTCTTCTACACTTAGTTTTACATAAGCAAGCTTCACTTTTTCCTCGGTATCAAAAGACGCAATATTATTGTTATAAAACGTCTCGATGTCTGCTTCAGTAATTTCTACCGAATCAGCAAAACTAGCAGCACTGACAACTGCGTATTTTGCGTCGCGAGTTTGACGTTGAAGCATATTGGCTTCTTCAACCTCGCTGTCTAGTGCAAATGCTGAAGTAGTAAGTGCAGCAGCAAGTTGATTTTGGGTCATCTGAATGCGTAGAAAGTTACGAAATTCTGTCGGAGTAAAACCATTTTGACGAAGAATAGTTTGGAAACGTTCGTTATCAAATTGACCACCAAACTGAAACTCTGACATTTGCACTATGGCTTCACGAATTTGCTCATCGCTAACACGCAAACCAATATCGGTTGCTTGCTGCTGTATGAGCTTCTCTGATATTAATCGGTCTAGTGCGCTGCGTCTAAAATTTGCCAGATATTCTTCGCTTGAAAACAGCTCTGCGACGCTCTCGCCAAACTGTGACTCCATACGTGCGCGCTGGTTTTGGTATGCACGCTCTAGTTCTTGGGCCGAGATCTCCTCGCCATTCACTGTCGCCACTGCAGACGAGCCTGGTGATGTAAGATAACTTCCTACACCAGCAAATACGAAACTCAAAACGATTAGCGCAATGATTGCCATCGCCCATGGGCCTTGAGAACCTTCTCTGATTCTTTCTAGCATGATTATTCTTCAACTCCGTTGCTTACTACTGATACCTAACTCACCCTTTCCACAAAACGAGAGAAAAAGTGCCATTGGTAAAACAAGCGATGATTATAACCTAATGCCGATGAAGATAAACAACCTAAAACACACTAATGTGTGTGTTCCAAAGACTTTATTATCGAGCTTACTCCAAGGTAAACGCTATTAACGGCGAGGTTATCAATTATGTTGTATACAAATAAAAAAGGCGATGGACTAGCCATCGCCTTTTTCTATATTTTTTGACTTAGTTACAAGCGTCTTTCAGAGCTTTACCGGCTTTGAAAGAGGGTACTTTCGCAGCTGAAATCTGAATAGTCTCACCAGTTTGTGGGTTACGGCCACTGCGAGCTGAACGTTCGCGAACTGAGAAAGTGCCAAAGCCCACTAGTGCTACTTGGTCGCCATCTTTGAGCGCCGCAGTTACTGAGTCAGTGAATGCGTCAAGTGCGCGCCCAGCAGCTGCTTTAGAAATATCTGCACCAGCAGCAATTTGGTCGATAAGTTGAGACTTGTTCACTATTTTGATCCCCTTCAATTGTTATTATACTGTTTGTTCAAAAATTGGTTTGAACGTTATAACAAGCTTGATTGTTAACATCAAGCATCTGTCACAATTAATTAACTTTTAAATTAACCGCTGCAATCCCTTTTGTGGCAAGGCTTTAAGCGATAACCATTTTAAGGTAACACAACTTTTCGGTCTTGAAAGCCCTAATTTTGAAAAAATCGGCAATTCTTTAATTTTACGTACATTTTTTAATCAAAAAGTACAAGAAAATGGCTACAACCCTTTAAAATTAAGCATTGTAGCCATTACTATTTACGATTTCCTTTCTACCTTAAAACTTTCCACTGGCTCCTGAAGTGCAATGTCGAGGACGTCATCAATCCATTTTACTGGGTGGATCGCCAAATCTTTTTTCACGTTGTCCGGAATTTCTTCCAAATCACGCTCATTATCTTTTGGAATAATTACCGTCTTGATGCCGCCTCGGTGAGCAGCTAGTAGCTTCTCTTTAAGTCCGCCTATAGCAAGTACTTCGCCGCGTAAGGTTATCTCGCCTGTCATGGCAACTTCGCACTTCACCGGGTTACCCGTTAGCGATGAAACCAGCGCGGTACACATAGCAATACCCGCACTCGGACCATCTTTGGGTGTAGCGCCCTCGGGAACATGTACGTGTATATCGCGCTTTTCATAGAAATCTTCGTTAATACGAAGTTTTTCTGCACGGCTTCGTACTACCGTCATGGCAGCCTTGATAGACTCTTGCATAACATCACCCAGAGAGCCCGTAGAAGTCATTTTTCCCTTGCCTGGTACCGACGTTGTCTCGATAGTGAGTAAATCGCCACCAACTTGGGTCCACGCCAAACCAGTGACTTGCCCAATCTGGTTGTCTTTATCAGCTTTACCGTAATCAAACCGCTGCACGCCCAAATAATCCTTTAAATTATCTTGCGTGACCGACACCTTGCCTTTGCTCTTCTTAAGAAGAATGTCTTTTACCGCTTTGCGACAAACCCTTGAAATTTCGCGTTCTAAGCTACGAACCCCCGCTTCTCTCGTGTAATAGCGAATCATGCCAATAACCGCAGAGTCGGTAATTTCAAGCTCTTTAACTTTTAAACCATTGCGCTCCATTTGCTTACCAATTAAGTGGTTTTTAGCAATGTTGAGCTTTTCATCCTCGGTATAGCCAGACAGCCGTATCACTTCCATGCGATCCAGTAACGGACCCGGAATATTCATACTGTTTGATGTAGCAACAAACATCACATCAGAGAGATCGTAATCCACTTCTAAATAGTGATCGCTGAAACTGTTGTTCTGTTCTGGATCGAGCACTTCTAACAGGGCTGATGCCGGGTCGCCACGCATGTCAGATGAGATTTTGTCGATTTCATCAAGCAAAAATAGCGGGTTTTTTACCCCAACTTTCGCCATCTTTTGCACTAGTTTGCCTGGCAAAGAGCCGATGTAAGTTCGACGATGCCCTCGAATTTCGGCCTCGTCTCTTACACCACCTAATGCCATACGCACATACTTTCTTCCAGTCGCTTTAGCTACAGACTGCCCCAGTGATGTTTTACCTACCCCTGGTGGACCCACTAGGCATAGGATAGGCCCTTTCAGTTTCTTCACTCGCTGCTGCACGGCTAGATACTCAAGAATGCGCTCTTTGACCTTCTCAAGACCGTAATGATCTTCATTAAGAACTTCTTCCGCTTTCGCCAGATCTCTTTTCACTGGAGAACGCTTGTTCCATGGAACGTTGGTTAACCACTCAATGTAGCTGCGAAGCACGGTAGCCTCTGCAGACATGGGCGACATCATCTTCAGTTTTTGAAGCTCTGACTTCGCTTTATCTTCCGCCTCTTTTGGCATTTTGGCATCAGCAATTTTTTTCGCCAGCGCCTCAAATTCATCGGGCGCATCATCAAGCTCACCTAGCTCTTTTTGAATGGCTTTCATTTGCTCATTCAAGTAATACTCGCGCTGGCTCTTTTCCATCTGCTTTTTAACGCGGGTACGAATTTTCTTTTCTACCTGCAATAAATCAATTTCGCCTTCCATCAGCGCCATCAAATATTCAAGGCGCTCATTGACACTTTGCATCTCTAATACTTTTTGCTTTTCCGACAGCTTTAGTGGCATGTGAGCCGCCATAGTGTCCGCAAGGCGAGCAGCATCTTCGATACCATTTAGTGAAGTCAGTACCTCAGGCGGGATCTTTTTATTCAGCTTTACATAGCCCTCAAACTGAGAGACCGCTGAACGAATAAGTACATCCTGCTCGCTCTCTTCAATGCCTTCATCGTTCATTTGGTCAACAGTAGCAACAAAAAAAGGGTCCGCTTGTTTGTAGCTTTCAATTTGACCACGAACACTACCTTCGACTAACACTTTCACGGTTCCATCGGGTAATTTAAGAAGCTGAAGGATTGTCGCTATGGTACCTACTGTGTAGATATCGTCAGCGTCTGGCTCATCAACACCAGCATCTTTTTGTGCTACCAAGAAAATTTGTTTGTCGTTTTCCATCGCCGCTTCCAAGCAACGGATAGATTTTTCACGCCCTACAAAAAGGGGTATGACCATATGCGGGTATACGACCACGTCCCGCAGGGCAAGCACAGGAATTTCAATGCGATTTTCACGCTCAACTGTCATACTCGTTCTCAATTTAATTACATTGTCGGTTTATATGGGGATGTAAGAGCAAAGTTCAATCAAAACTTATTAAAGTGCCTTAATTCCTTACTGTCCCTTGCTTCTGCCTTTACTTGGAACAACATTAATACGTTAAATAGCTATTATCGATTACATTGCGTCACAGTTAACAAAAGCTCACAAGAATACCATTATCGATTTTTACATTTAAGGCAATAGCAAAAGGGCTAATCTCTATCAAAGGATAGCCTTCAATGTACCGTTAGGTTAAATAACAAGCAGCTTAATAGACTTTACGTCGAATGGAGAACGTAATGCGTGTAAAAGTGGAGAAGCATGCTAGACACAAAAAAAGCCCCGAAGGGCTTTTTTCAACAAATTAGTTATTATTCAGATGCTGCTTTTTTCTCATTACTGTCGTAAATCAAAATGGGCTTAGACTCGCCGCGTATAACGGTTTCATCTATCACCACTTTACTCACATCTTCGTTAGACGGAAGATCGTACATTGTCTCTAGCAGCACTGCCTCTACAATAGACCGAAGCCCTCGAGCACCAGTTTTACGCTCCATGGCCTTTTTAGCAATGGCGTTTAAGGCATCGTCGCGGAACTCTAACTCAACATCTTCCATTGAGAAAAGCGCACCGTATTGCTTAGTTATCGCATTCTTTGGCTCGCGAAGAATTTGAATAAGTGCTTCTTCGTTTAGCTCTTCTAAGCTAGTTACAACAGGTAAGCGACCGATAAATTCTGGGATTAATCCATATTTCACCAAATCTTCCGGTTCAACTTGCTTAAACAGTTCACTTATTTGCTTGCCATTCCCTTTAGACTTAACCGTAGCACCAAAACCTATTCCCGTGTCTTTCTGAGCGCGTTGCTCAATGACTTTGTCAAGTCCTGCAAACGCACCACCACAGATAAATAAGATTTTTGATGTATCTACCTGCAAAAACTCTTGTTGAGGGTGCTTTCTTCCGCCTTGTGGGGGAACAGAAGCTACTGTGCCTTCGATAAGCTTCAACAACGCCTGCTGTACACCTTCACCGGAAACATCTCGTGTAATTGACGGATTGTCAGACTTACGCGAGATTTTGTCGATTTCATCGATGTACACAATACCACGCTGGGCTTTCTCTACATCGTAGTCGCATTTTTGTAAAAGCTTCTGAATTATATTTTCAACGTCTTCCCCCACATAACCCGCTTCAGTAAGCGTTGTGGCATCCGCCATCGTAAATGGAACGTCTAGTAATCGCGCGAGCGTCTCAGCAAGAAGCGTTTTACCGCTTCCTGTTGGACCGATAAGAAGAATATTACTCTTCCCAAGCTCCACTCCATCGTGCACGTCACCGTTGCGCAAACGTTTGTAGTGATTGTAAACCGCTACAGCAAGCACTTTCTTAGCATGCTCTTGCCCTATTACATAATCGTTGAGGTGCTCATGGATCTCGGCGGGTTTAGGTAACGCATCCTGCTTTTGCTTAGGCGCAATTTCCTTAATTTCTTCGCGAATGATATCGTTACATAACTCAACACACTCGTCGCAAATGAATACGGACGGGCCTGCTATTAACTTTCTCACTTCGTGCTGGCTTTTGCCACAAAATGAGCAGTACAGTAGCTTGTTATCACCGTCACCGCTTTGCTTATCACTCATTACTTTTGCCTCTGCCTTGCCTGAGCCGCACTTTACACAATACGGTATTTTGGCTCAGATTTACTATTACTATACTACTTCGTTGCAGCAACGTCAGACCGGTTTGCTAATACTTGGTCAACTAATCCATATTCTTTTGCATCAGATGCATTTAAGAAGTTATCACGATCAGTGTCTTTTGCCACTTTTTCGTAGTCTTGGCCTGTATGTTCAGCCATCAGGCGATTTAGTTTTTCTTTTATGTACAGAATTTCTTTCGCATGTATCTCAAAGTCTGACGCTTGGCCTTGGAATCCACCAAGAGGTTGATGAATCATCACTCGAGAATTAGGTAAGCAGTATCGCTTGCCTTTGGCCCCAGCTGACAGCAAGAATGCACCCATGCTAGCCGCTTGGCCCATACAAACTGTACTTACATCAGGCTTAATAAAGTTCATTGTATCGTAAATTGCCATACCCGCTGAAACTGAACCACCAGGAGAATTGATGTAAAGGAAAATGTCTTTCTCTGGATTTTCCGCTTCTAAGAACAGCATCTGCGCAACGATAAGGTTGGCCATGTGATCTTCAACTTGCCCCACTAAAAAAATAACGTTTTCTTTTAACAGGCGAGAATAAATGTCGTAAGAGCGCTCACCTTTAGAGGTTTGCTCTACAACCATTGGAACAAGTGCATTCATAGGGTCAAACGGAGTGTTAGTCATAACTACCTTTATTATCTAGCGTTAAAAACAAAAATGCTCGGAAGATTCCGAGCATTTAAGCAGTTGCCGACAAGTAATGTCAATCAGACAGTAAAAAATTACGCCTGTTTGTTCATTACCTCGTCAAAAGCCTTTGTTACTTCAGTAACTTTAGCTTGCTCAAGAACCCACTCTACGGCCTGTTCTTCTAGGGCAACATTTTGCATTTGCTGCATCAGCTCTTGATTATTGTTGTAGTACTCTACAACTTCACTTGGGTCTTCATACGCTGACGCCGCAGTTTCGATCATCTCTTTTACGCGTCCTTCATCAGCTTTAAGCTCATTTTGCTTAATCACTTCACCTAAGAGTAGGCCAATCGAAACACGACGTTTTGCATTGTCTGTAAATAATTCAGCAGGAAGGTCTGGAAGATTTTGACCACCGCCTTGCTGGCTAAAGCGTTGTTTAGCTTGTTCGCGAAGTGCATTTACTTCTTGATCAATAAGCGCTTGAGGGATGTCAATTTCGTTCGCTTCTACAAGCTTAGCAATAACATCTTCTTTAACTTGCGTTTTAAGCGTTTGGTTTAGTTCACGCTGCATGTTCTTGCGAACTTCTGCTTTAAGCGCGTCAACACCGCCTTCTTCAACACCGAATAGTTTTGCAAACTCTTCGTCAACTTTAGGAAGATCTAAACCTTCAACCTTTTTGACGGTAGTTTTAAATACAGCGTCTTTACCTTTCAGGTTTTCAGCGTGGTAATCTTCAGGGAAAGTGACTTCAATAGTCACTTCCTCACCCGCTTTTGCTCCAACTAATGGCTTTTCGAAACCAGGGATCATGCGGTCTTTACCAAGCTCTAACGCGAAGTCTTCAGCTTTACCGCCTTCGAACTCTTCGCCATCAATAGAGCCAACAAAGTCGATAATTACTTTGTCGTCTTTCTTCGCTTTACGCTTAACTTCTTTCCAAGTTGCGTGCTGCTTCTGAAGGGTTTCCATCATGTTATCTAAATCTTCGTCAGTAATTTCTACTACTGGCTTCTCGATTTCGATATCGCTTACACCTTTAACTTCAACTTCAGGGTAAACTTCGAAAGACGCTGTAAACTCTAAATCTTTACCATCTTCGTCTGTAGTTAAATCGAACTTCGGCATACCAGCAGGTTGAATTTTTTCTTGAATCACTGCTTGATAAAAATTTTGCTGCATGACTTCGCCAGAAACTTCTTGACGAACTGCTTGGCCGAAACGTTTTTTGATTACGCTTACTGGAACTTTGCCAGGACGAAAGCCATTGATGCGTTGCGTTTTCGCCAACTGCTGTAGACGTGACTTAACTGCTGTATCAACCGTGTTCGCAGGAACGGTGATAGTAAGACGGCGTTCTAAACCCTGGGTCGTCTCGACTGAAACTTGCATTATATTACCTCAACTATACGCCTTTTCAGGCGTTTTGTTTTCAATCCCCTCTCCCGTCATGCTAAATAAGCACATCACTCGGGGAAGAGGTCGTTAAAAATTGTTTATGAGTTCAAAGTTGCCAATATTCAAATACCAATTAATTTATACATAAATCGGTACTCAAGCGTAATAAACGCAACTTGAAATAAACGTATTGGTTAAAAAAAGACGCGGTAGTATACAGCCGCACTCTTTCAGAGTCGAGGGCCAAAAACAAGCTTTTAATACGGTTTTGTACGATAAACGTGCAGAAAGCCAGAAATATTGACGGTTTTCGGCGCTATAGAAGACTGTAAATAAGGCGATTAAAATGCACTGAAGGAAAAGACAAAAAAGTGGTCGGTGAGACAGGATTTGAACCTGCGACCCCTTGTACCCAAAACAAGTGCGCTACCAAGCTGCGCCACTCACCGACAATAGTAGTACTGAAAAGCTTTATAAAAGCCTGAAGTATGGTGCGGAAGGAGAGACTTGAACTCTCACGCCGTGAAGCACTGGAACCTAAATCCAGCGTGTCTACCAATTCCACCACTCCCGCGAAAAAGTGGGGTGGACGATGGGACTTGAACCCACGACAACCGGAATCACAATCCGGGGCTCTACCAACTGAGCTACGCCCACCACTGAGGTGTATATACAGTTTACATGCGAATTGATAAACATGTAAACGAAAGATTCTTCCCTTGAAGTCAGGACCTACCTGACCCGCATGGCGCGCCCGGCAGGATTCGAACCTGCGACCCACGGCTTAGAAGGCCGTTGCTCTATCCAGCTGAGCTACGGGCGCTCGACGAATCTTTTTTCTTTACAAACGTGTCTGTAAAGGAATGGTCGGTGAGACAGGATTTGAACCTGCGACCCCTTGTACCCAAAACAAGTGCGCTACCAAGCTGCGCCACTCACCGCCTGCGTAATGGCTTTAGAAGCGTTTTGCCTCTGTGCCTTTACGGGGTGCGAATATTACTGACTTGCCCCCACCTCGTCAAACACTTTTTTAAATAAAAAAAACAACCGCTCACAAAGCGTGCATTATTGTGTTTTTTTATACAACCTGTATGCTTTTTAATCGAAATTTAAAGCATTTGGCGTTAGCTTACAGTGTAACCATACTCAAGAGTGAATAGCTCGTACTTAAAGGAAGCCAAATTGAGAAATAAGTTATTTAAGTTTCACTGAGGACGCGTTCGTCTAAAATAAGCGATTAAGTAAAAATGTAAGTAATCGCCATAAGCATACGTCTTTAGTCAAAAGCTCGGTTTTACCTTTATATTAGGCTGGTTTCACATATTGGTTTTGTGAAACAATAAGTACCACTCATTAATTACTCTTTGAATTTGTGTCTATGACTGCTCACCTTATCGACGGCAAATTAATTGCCAAACACGTTCGCCAACATGTTGCCTCTTATGTAGCTTCGCTAATTCAGGCAAAAAAACGCCAACCAGGGCTCGCTGTAGTGCTGGTAGGAAGCGATGCGGCATCACAAGTCTATGTCTCGAATAAGCGCAAAGCCTGTGAAGAAGTTGGATTCATCTCACGATCTTTTGATCTACCCGCAGATACTACAGAGGACACGTTGCTCAATGTAATCGACGATTTAAACAACGATAAAGAGATTGATGGCATATTGGTACAGCTACCCTTGCCGGCAGGGCTAAACGCAGAGCGCGTGTTGGAGCGCATCCATCCTCATAAAGACGTTGACGGATTTCATCCTTATAATATAGGTCGTCTAGCACAGCGAATTCCGGCGCTTCGTCCATGCACCCCCAAAGGCATAATGACGATGATTGAATCAACGAAACGCCCAGTGAAAGGCTTAGACGCGGTAATCGTTGGTGCGTCAAACATTGTTGGTCGCCCAATGAGCCTTGAATTATTGCTAGCAGGTTGTACAGCGACCACTTGCCATAAGTTCACGCAAGACCTAAAGAGCCACGTTCAACGGGCTGACCTGCTTGTCGTTGCCGTGGGTAAGCCTAATTTCATTCCCGGTAGCTGGATAAAGCCCGGGGCTATTGTCATTGATGTGGGCATTAATCGTTTAAGCGATGGCTCGTTGATTGGTGATGTGGAATTTGAGCAAGCCAAAGAACGTGCCGGTTGGATAACCCCTGTTCCTGGAGGTGTTGGCCCGATGACGGTCGCAAGTCTTATTGAAAACACACTGGAAGCTTACGTAAAGTATCATTCTTAGCAGCACTACTGCGCAAGTTTCGCATCGCATACGACCTATGCGATGCTTTTAAGAAATGCCTTAACGTAGCGCTTCATAGAATGGCCTAGCTTATAGCTGGGTGTTTTCTTACAGCACACTCTTACAAACTTGATTGCTTCTTTACACTTGAGGCACATATTAGCGAACAGTGATATTTGATGAAACCAGTTGAATCTTCGGGCGCTAAACAAGCGACAAAGCACTCTAATGATGAGAGCTCCGCTAACGAGCAATCTAACGGCAACCACGCACACTACATAGAGGCCACTATGCAGTGGGTTGATGATATTGTTATTCACCATAACTTTTGCCCATTCGCGTCCTTCGTAAGAACGCCTAATCAAATTTATTGCTGTGTCATTGCAGGTAATACCGGAGATGTATTAGAAGCACTTTTTGAGGAATTGAAGCGCTTAGATAATGCTGACAATATTGCAACAACCCTAATGATCCTTTCAGATACGTCTTTCGCAGACTTTAGTGAATACTTGGATGTGTTGGCCATTGCGGAAGCCATGCTTCACGACTGGGGCTTTTCAGAGCGTTATCAGCTCGCTAGCTTTCATCCAAAGTATGTTTTCGAGGGCAACAGCATTGATGACTCTGAGAATTATACTAACCGTTCGCCTTACCCGCTATTACACATAATTCGCGAGAGCGACATTACTCGCTATATGAAAAACGAAGAAGATGCGCAAAAGATCTATACCCACAATATTGCAAAAGCCAAAGAGCTTGGCTGTCCTTACTTTGAAACAACGTTGGCGTCCATCAAAAAAGCAAAGAACAACAAAGACTCAACGATATGACAATAAAAGATGAATTCCGCATCAACGCAATCGCTACCATAGCAACGCCATTTAAACAAAAATTTGCTATACCTCGGCAAGCCAACCTAAGTGCAGCGAAAGGCATTATTTCCTTCAACAATGGTTTTGACGACATCAATATGCTTAAAGGCATCGACGGTTTCAGCCATCTTTGGCTACTATTTATATTCAACCAAACCATGGAACGAGGCTGGAAGCATACGGTAAAAGCACCTCGTTTGGGCGGCAATGCCACTATGGGGGTATTTGCAACGCGAAGTACCCATAGGCCCAATTCTATCGGTATGTCGGTAGTGAAAAATAACGGTATTCATACGATTGATAACAAAACAAGATTAGTCGTTGAAGGCGTAGACTTGGTAGACGGCACCCCCATTATTGATATAAAACCTTACCTACCCTATGCCGACAGTATTCAAAACGCCACCGATAGCCTTCACCAAATGCGCCCAATACCGCAGCGACCGGTAAAATTTTGTGAAACGATAGAAACACAACTTGCGAAAGCCTGTGCTCATCACAGCGATTTTGAACTCATAGTGCGCGAAGTTCTAGCCCAAGATCCTCGCCCCGCCTATAAGCAAAACACAGATAGTGATGATAAAACCTATAAGGTGGCGCTTTACGATCGGGACATAGAATTCGTGGTAACGGATGGCATTATTGTCGTGACACAGATAAATACAATATAAAACACTCAGTATGTAGCGTAATGCCTCGTACTTAATTAGAATAGATAAGATTAATATTTATTTACAGGAAAACGGTTTTACATGCGCACTAGTCAATATTTGCTCGCCACGCAAAAAGAAACACCTGCAGATGCAGAGGTTATCAGCCACCAGCTAATGCTAAGAGCTGGTATGATCAGAAAGCTAGCGTCGGGGTTGTATAATTGGCTTCCTTCGGGCCTTCGCGTTCTCAACAAAGTAGCGAATGTTGTTCGTGAAGAAATGAATAAGGCCGGTGCCATTGAAATGCTAATGCCTGTTGTTCAACCTGCCGACCTCTGGGAGGAGTCTGGTCGCTGGGAAGAGTACGGCCCTGAACTACTGCGTGTTAAAGACCGTCATCAGCGAGATTTCGTATTAGGCCCCACCCACGAGGAAGTGATTACTGCCCTCGTACGCAATGAAGTTAGCAGTTATAAGCAACTACCGCTAAATCTGTATCAAATTCAAACTAAGTTTCGCGATGAAGTTCGCCCTCGCTTTGGCATCATGCGAGGCCGCGAGTTTTTGATGAAAGACGCCTATAGTTTTCACTTAGAAGATGCTTGCTTAGAAGCTACTTACCAAAAAATGCACGATGCCTACAGCAATATTTTTACTCGTTTGGGGTTGGATTTTCGGGCTGTGATTGCCGACTCAGGCTCAATTGGTGGTAACCATTCCCATGAGTTTCATGTATTGGCAGACTCAGGTGAAGACGCCATTGCCTTCTCTAATCAGAGTAATTATGCGGCCAATGTAGAAATGGCACCCGCTGTTGCGCCACAGAAGGCACACCCCTCTGGCGCAGCACAACAACAACAGGAGGTAAAAGGCACCTCTCTTGAAGAGATTCTACAAAGTGCGAGTGCCACAGCGAGTAATGCAGTAAAAGTTGTTGTGGTAAAAGCGGCAAGTAGTGTAGATAACGCTTTCAGCGTTAATGACTCAGTTGAAACAAGTGACAGCAAGGCTGGTAACGCTCACGATGATGCGTGGATAGCGCTTGTTTTGCGCGCAGACCATACATTAAACGATGTAAAGGCTGAAAAGATAGCAAACGTTGCAGTACCATTAGTTCAGGCATCCGCCGACAAAGCAACTCAGGTATTAGGGGTATCACCATTTTTTGCAGACGTGACCAATCTTGATATCCCTGCCTATGTTGATTTTGCCGCGGCAGCGCTGGCAGATTTTACCTGCGGGGCTGGTCACGAGAACACTCTAGCTACTAACGTAAACTGGACCGACGAGGTCAATGCGGTGGATATTCGTAACGTGGTAGCTGGCGATATATCGCCTGATGGTAAGGGCACACTCGATATTAAACGGGGTATCGAGGTTGGTCACATTTTCCAGCTTGGCAGAAAGTACTCTGAAGCAATGAACTGCGGTGTGTTAAGTGAAACCGGCAAACATCAAACTCTGACAATGGGCTGCTATGGTATTGGTGTATCTCGTATTGTTGCCGCTGCTATAGAGCAAAACCATGACAAATTCGGTATAAAATGGCCTGACGCTATCGCACCTTTTAAGGTAGCGGTTATTCCCATGAACATGCACAAATCTCATCGCATAAAGGAAACGGCGGAAGCCCTTTATCAAGAACTCTTAGCCCTTGGTGTAGATGTACTTTTTGATGATAGAAAAGAGCGGCCAGGTGTCATGTTTAATGACATGGAATTAATTGGTATACCTCATAGTATTGTTATCGGCGAAAGAAATTTGGATAATCAACAAGTTGAATACAAGAATAGAAGAACTGGCGATAAACAGTTATTAGATCTCAGTGCCGCTAAAGATTTTATAGCCGCGCTCTAACTTTTGGCGTAGCCCAAACATGTAAAGGATGGGGTCGGTGTATGCGGTTAACATTTTATGGCGTGAGAGGTTCAGTTCCGACTCCAGGAGCCGCGTTTGTTCGCTATGGCGGCAACACGGCTTGCGTGCACATTGAGCTTGAGGATGGTACCGATATCGTCCTCGATTCAGGCACGGGTATTCGCTTACTGAGCCCTCAACTCATTCAAAAAACATCACCTATTAATATTCTACTTAGCCACAATCATTGGGACCATATTCAGGGTTTTCCCTTTTTCACGCCGATATATCAAAGAGACAGAGAAATAAATATCTTTCCGGGCCAGACGAACCTCGATGAGCCAGACCAAATACTTCGCCAAATGGAAGGCTCGTTGTTTCCAGTTCCTCGGTGTGCTTTGCACGCTAAAATAAACATTCATCAGCTACCAGCAGAGCAAGAAAATTTTACTGTTGGTAGTGCGAATATAAAGCGTATACCAATGAATCACCCCGGCAGGGGAAGCGCCTATTGCATTGAAGCCGATGGATGCAAAATAGCTTACATTACTGACAACGAGCTTTATCCTCCCTATAAAAAAGAAACAGATTTTCAAACATTTGCAGTCTTTGCTAGCAATGCAGATCTATTGATACACGACGCTCAATACATGGGCTCAGATATGCCGGCTAAAAATGGCTGGGGTCACTCTGTTGCTGAAGAAGCAGTGAAACTTGCTATGGCAAGTAATGTTAAACAGCTTGCTTTATACAGCCACGATCCTGAGCGTACTGATGACGACATAGATTTTATAGTTGCACACTGTAACGACTTCGTTGTTGCTGCTGAATCCCCGCTGAACATATTTGCTTCGTCTGAAGGTCAAACACTGGACTTTAACAAGCGTTAATTTTTAATATAGTTTAACTCCTTAGGTTAGAGTGCTGACACTGGAATTAAAACACAACACGGAGAGTGAAAGGTGAATTTGAAGCCTTTGTTTTTGTTAATTACATTTACGTACATTTTACTAGCTGCGTTTCCCCTTGCGTTTGCGCAAGAATCAGTCAATAGTGACGAACAATCAGCATCTGATGTCGCTAGAGATGACGACGAATCTGATTTATCTTCGGCTATTGAAGAAGGTATTGAAGTGATCGATATTATTAAACGGGATACCACCACACAAAGTGCTCTCGACCAACGATTAGAGGCAGATAAAGAAGCCCTTGATAATGTGTTTGCTTTTACACAGCATCGTCAAAACTATCTGCTTCCCTTTACCCACATAAAAAACCCTAACCCCGATGGTAATCAGGATTTAACAGAAGAAAACGTCGACCACAAGGAAGCTAAATTTCAACTCAGTATGAAACTCCCCCTATATTTAGAGGATACCGGTTTTGATGGGCTTTATTTTGGTTTTACCCTCACCTCATTTTGGCAAGTGTATAACAGCGAAGTATCGAAGCCATTTCGCGAAACCAACTATGAACCCGAGGTCTTTTGGCAAAAAACTGGCGACTATTCAGTATTAGGCTATAAGTTCAATGCGTTTCAAGTAGGGTTCAACCATATGTCGAATGGCCAAAGTGGACTTCTCTCCCGCAGTTGGAATCGCATATTTGCGTCTATCGTTTTTAGCGATGATGAGGATATATATTACTTAAAAACGTGGTATCGGGTACCCGAAGACGAAAAAGAGGACCCTCTCGATCCCAGCGGTGACGACAACCCTGACATCGAAGACTTTTATGGTCGCTTTGAGTTTGGGTATGGCCGCAGAGTAGGCGCGTTCGAAATGCTGGCGTTAATCAGGAATAATTTGGATCCAGATGACAACAGAGGGAGTTTTCAACTCGATGTGACCTATCCAATAACAGAGCGCTATGAATTGTTGGTCCAATATTTCAATGGCTATGGCGACTCGCTTATAGACTACAATCGCTCGCAGGAACGCATCGGTATCGGTTTTCAACTCAAATTTTTATAACCCCCGTTGGCCCCTTGTTAAGCAATATTGTTAGCTATCTGTGCGCAGAGGGAGAAACTATTTGATAACACCTGCGGCGCGATACAGTTGGATATGCACATCCACCAGCGCCGCAATGTCACGTTGATATCCGCCGCCTATGACCGCAGCGATTGGAAGCCCTTCCCGCGCTGCTAAGTCGAAAATCGTTTTATCTCTGTTATACACGCCCTGCGTTGAAATATTTAATAGCCCTAAATCATCGTTAATGTGCACGTCTACACCTGCATCGTAGATAATAGCGTCGGGCTGGAATTGGCGAAAAGCGAGGGTTATAGCCTGCTCCAACGTGGTTAGATATTCATCGTCCTCGGCCCCTTTAGGTAGGCCGATATCAATATTGGATACCTGCTTTCTGTGGGGGAAGTTTTTTTCACCATGAAGAGATAACGTAAAGATATCATCATCATTTTCGGCAAGCTTGGCGGTGCCGTCGCCTTGGTGCACATCTAAATCGATAATAAGTACGTTGTCGATGCCAGCATGAGACTGCATCGCTTTCGCCGCTAAATACAAATCGTTAAACAAACAAAAGCCCGAGCCAAAATCGGCGAAGGCGTGATGATAACCGCCGGTCAAATTCAAGGCTTTGCCGGTCTCTATGGCGAGATTAGCCGTTTGGATTGTTCCGGCAACTGCAATGCGCGTGCGCGCTATGAGTTGCTCAGACCAAGGAAATCCAATTCGCCGCATTGCCTTTTTATCAAGGGTACCTGTGGTGAGTTGCTCTACATATTCAGGTGAGTAAAAACGCGTTAACGCTTCATCATTGACTGGCGTTGGAATGGTAAAGCGGGATAAGCAAATTCCACGTGCAACTAGCTCATCTCTAATCCCCACATACTTCTCAATTGGAAACCGATGCCGGTCTGGCAATGAGAGTTGGCTATAGATGGGATGGAATACTAGGGGTATCATGAAATCGCAACAACCTTATAAACAGCATTAGTGTAAGAGGAAGCCAATGCTTCCTCAATGAATACTGTCAAAGCAGGCTTAGCGGGTCAAACTGTTCACCACCTTTTCAACGTTGTATGACATATTTTTCATAGAGCGAGACATATCATCACGCTGGGCGAGTTCGTGGTAGCGCTCAGCAGAAGACACCACTCTACCAATAATAGACTCAACTTGCCCCAACACAGTTTCTTGCTCATCAGCGGCTTGATTAAGGGCCACCACAACACTTGCCGTCTCCTGAATGTCCCTCACAACCGTGTTTAATCGCTCAAGGGCCGACATCGCCTCCGCGGCATTGGTATCGGATAGCTGTTTACCAGAATTCATAGCAGAAACCGCACTCTTTGCCTCTGACTCAAAACTGCTTAGGATGTCGTTAATCTCTTTTGTCGACTGTTGCGTTTTAGCCGCTAACGCTCTTACCTCATCAGCAACCACAGCAAAACCTCTACCATGCTCTCCGGCCCGCGCGGCTTCAATAGCTGCATTAAGAGCTAACAAATTAGTTTGGTCTGCTATTTCATTAATCACATTCACTACTTTTAAAATATTAGTACTGCGAGATTGAAGCTCAGTAACAATGTTACTTGATGCGGTAACGGTTTGCGCAAGTTGCTTGAATCCAACGTTGGCCTTTTCAAATGTGGTGTAACAACTGGCCACATTTTGCTCTGAATTGTTGGTAGCCACTGCTACCTGATCAGTGATTGCTACTAAGTTTTGCACAATGCGCCTTAATTTATCAGTGCTGGTGTCCAATGAACGAGATGTGTCTCTTTGCTCATTAGCGCCTTCCATAATAAGGTCACTCACTCTTGTAAGCGAAGTAAACGCGCCACTCATTTCCCTTTCCGCATCTTTTAACTGTCCTACCGATACGTTAAGCTTCTGCTGTAAGGCTCTTGCTGAATTCGCCAATACTCCCAATTCGTGATCGCTGGAATAGTTAAGGGGGTAATCGTAATCGCTTTTCGCGAGGTTTGAGATACATTTAGCAACCTCTTTAGTAGGCTTTATTACCTGTGAACGTAGCCTTGCGATAACATAGCTTAACGACAATATGGACAACCCGATGGCCGCAAGCAGAATTAGCCACAACATATTACGTGCATTTTGTTTAAGCTCCTCTATGGCGCTAGCCGACTGTGATGCTATGTTATCAGCAACACTGCCTAACAGTTTCGCGGGTTCTCTATCGATGCCTTTTACATAGCTATCACCGACTTTAGGATCGAAGCCTGAATTGACAAAAGCATCGTATCCTTCGCGGTATTTTGTTGCCATTACGTCGTGAGATTTTAGAAACTGCCGAATCTCTGCTTTCGCTTCATGACTTATTACATCGTTTTGAAGCATGACACTAAATTTTTTTTGAATTTCATCTTCACGTTGCTTAAACCGCTCCCAATACTTTTCTCTATCCGCTTTGTTATAGCCTCGAAGAAGCACATTTTTCCACTCTTGCACCTGAGTCTTAAAAGTACTTAGCACATCGTTAACATCTCGCTCAGTTTGAACAAGGGTGTTTTCAAGATCGTCAAAAGCGTTCAGTAATGTGAATGACTTTAAAATTGATGCACCGTTGAGTAAAACAAGGAGAAAGAAACTGGCAAGAACGGGAGTGATCACCAAACGGCTTATGCTAGTGTACTTGAACACGATAGGACCTTTAACTAAACAATTGACGGCCTCATTAAATGATATTTTTATGACAGTTGAGTGACAGTGCAGAAACGAAAAAAGAGCCATTGAGGCTCTTTCCTAACACTAAATGCTGCACGGTCGTTTAAACAACCGATTTAGCTTTTTGCTATTCCCACTCAATAGTAGCAGGCGGTTTACCTGAGATGTCGTATACCACTCGAGAGATACCATCTACTTCATTGATAATGCGGTTAGACACTTTACCTAAGAAGTCATACGGTAGGTGTGCCCAATGCGCCGTCATAAAGTCGATTGTCTCAACAGCTCGTAAGCTTACAACCCAATCGTATTTACGCGCATCACCCATAACGCCAACAGAGCGTACCGGTAAGAATACGGTGAATGCCTGACTTACTTTTTGGTACAAGTCAGCCGCGTATAGCTCTTCAATAAAGATGGCATCGGCACGACGTAATAGGTCACAATACTCTTTCTTTATCTCGCCTAATACACGAACACCTAAACCAGGCCCTGGGAACGGGTGGCGGTAAAGCATGTCGTACGGCAAACCAAGCTCTAAACCAATCTTACGTACTTCATCTTTAAATAGCTCACGCAGAGGCTCAACAAGGCCTAACTCCATATCATCAGGCAAACCGCCAACGTTATGGTGAGATTTAATAACATGCGCTTTACCTGTGGCTGAGCCAGCAGATTCAATCACATCAGGATAGATAGTGCCCTGTGCTAACCATTTTGCATTCGCAAGCTTGCCGGCTTCTTCATCAAAAACACGAACAAACTCGTTACCAATAGCTTTGCGTTTAAGCTCTGGATCTTCAATACCTTCTAAGCGCGCCAAGAAGCGTTCTTCTGCATCTATGCGGATAATATTTAACCCAAAGTGGTCGCCAAACATTTCCATCACTTGGTCAGCTTCGTTCAAGCGCAATAGCCCATTGTCTACAAAAACGCAAGTGAGGTTTGTACCAATAGCGCGATGCAACAACATGGCAGTAACCGATGAATCTACACCGCCTGAAAGGCCGAGTATTACCTCATCATCGCCCACTTTTTGTTTGATGCGCTCAATAGCATCTTCGATTATGGCGCCCGCCGTCCACAGTTTTTCGCACTTACACACATCCATAACAAAATGCGTTAATAACCGCATGCCTTGACGAGTGTGGGTAACTTCTGGGTGAAACTGTACACCGTAGAACTGCTTTTCTTCGTTATACATAGCGGCATGAGGGCACGACGCAGTCTGGGCGATGGTCTCAAAACCAGCGGGGATAGCCGAGACCTTGTCGCCGTGGCTCATCCATACATCAAGGCGAGCGGCTCCGTTGTCGCCAATGGCATCTTCAATTTTATCAAGTAATGGGCTTGGTTTAATTACCTCTACTTGAGCATAACCAAATTCACGCTTATCTGAACCAAGTACGCCGCCGCCAAGCTGATGTGCCATGGTTTGCATACCGTAGCAAATCCCCAACACCGGTACGCCGGCATCGAACACATAGTCAGGTGCTCGCGGAGAACCTTCTTCGGTTACCGATTCTGGACCGCCTGACAATATGATCCCTTGAGGATTAAATGCGCGAATTTGCTCTTCGGTTACATCCCAAGCCCATAATTCACAGTAAACCCCTATCTCACGAACGCGGCGTGCTATTAGCTGTGTATATTGCGAACCAAAATCCAAAATAAGTATTCGTTGAGCGTGTATGTCTGAACTCATAAAAAGCCTTTTTTCTTTTCAACCACTAAGCCACATTGCGCTGTATGGCGTTTTAAAGCGTGGGCAAAGTGTTTGTAAACAACCTGTCCGAGGCACGGATGCCGAGGCCAAGCTACCATGGATGGGTTTACAGCGTGGTTGTGTTACACACTATGCCCACGCTGAACGATATCTCGCCTTAACCTAAGCGATAGTTTGGCGCTTCTTTAGTAATGCTTACATCGTGAACGTGACTTTCCCCCATGCCTGCCGATGTTACACGCACAAATTGCGCTTTGGTGTTAAGCTCTTCAATCGTCGCGCAGCCCGTCAAGCCCATTGCAGAGCGAAGGCCGCCCATTTGCTGATGAATAATATTGGCAATCGGTCCTTTATACGCAACGCGACCCTCAATACCTTCTGGTACTAATTTCTCTGCGTTATTGGATTCTTGGAAATAACGGTCTGATGAACCATGGCTTTGGTTCATTGCGCCTAACGACCCCATACCGCGGTAAGATTTGTAATAACGGCCTTGGAAAAGCTCTACTTCTCCCGGAGCTTCTTCCGTTCCGGCCAACATGCTGCCTACCATAACGCAGCTTGCACCTGCGGCTAATGCTTTGGCGATATCACCTGAGTAACGAATGCCGCCATCAGCGATCACCGGAATACCAGTACCTTCAAGCGCTTCTACCGCATCGGCAACTGCGGTAATTTGTGGCATACCACATCCGGTTACAATTCGGGTTGTACAGATTGAGCCTGGGCCGATACCTACTTTCACTGCATCTACACCCGCCTCCGCTAGTGCTTTCGCACCGTCGCGAGTGGCTACGTTACCAGCAATAATTTGTATATCGGGGTAATCCTGTCGTACTTTCTTCACACGGTCGATAACGCCTTGGGAGTGACCATGTGAAGTATCAATTAACAATACGTCAACACCAGCATCTACTAATAGTTTAATGCGTTCGTCAGTACCTGGGCCAACACTGACAGCTGCACCCACACGCAATCTACCTAGTGAGTCTTTACAGGCATTGGGTTTGTTTTCTGCTTTTTGGAAATCTTTTACCGTAATGAGGCCGGTAAGTTTGAATGCGTCGTCCACAACAAGAATTTTCTCGATGCGATGCTCATGCATCAAGTCAAGAACCACGTCAGAGCTAGCGCCCTCTTTAACGGTAACTAGGTCATCTTTGCCCGTCATCACATTGCTGATTGGAAGCTCTAGACGCTTTTCGAAGCGAAGATCACGACCTGTTACAATTCCAATTAGGTTGTTTTCTGCATCTGTCACGGGGAAACCCGAGTAGCCTTTGCTCTTCGATAGCGCGATGACGTCGCCTATAGTGGCGTCTTTTGTGACGGTAACAGGGTCAGATACAACGCCACTTTCATACTTCTTCACCTCAAGTACGTGCTTTGCTTGCTCTTCAGGCGTCATATTTTTGTGAATAAAACCAATACCGCCTTCTTGAGCCAAAGCAATGGCCAGCGGCGCTTCAGACACCGTATCCATAGCGGCTGATACCATAGGGATATTCATGGTTACACCGCGTGTAAGACGCGTTTGTAAGTTAGCAGTATGAGGGAGGACGGTTGAGTGGCCAGGAACTAGCAACACATCGTCAAAAGTAAGGGCTTCTTGGATGATACGTAGCATGCAACAACACCTATTCAGTTGAGGGTTAATTGCGGCGTGATTGTAGTGTTTTTTGGTTTTAAGGTAAACTCTATTTGTATTAAACCCAGTGATTTTTTTTATGTTTACAAATTCGCCATCAACATCTCGACAAATTTTAACAGTCACCAAGCTAAATCGGTTAGCTCGAACCGTACTTGAGGGCGAAATTGGCCTAATTTGGCTGTCCGCTGAAATTTCCAATTTTGTCTGCGCGGCATCGGGGCATTGGTATTTCACGTTGAAAGACAATAAAGCACAAGTGCGCGCCGCCATGTTTAAGGGCGCTAATCGTTCAGTTAGGCAGCGACCTAAAGAGGGTGACAAAATATTAGTCAGGGCTTCTGTAGGACTTTATGAAGCACGGGGCGACTATCAGCTTGTGGTTGAACATATGGAAAGTGACGGAGAAGGCGCGCTAAAACAGGCATTTGAAGCGTTGAAGCTAAAACTCAACAACGAAGGTCTATTTGATGCTGCAATCAAACGAAGCTTACCCGCTTTTATTAACCGTATTGGCGTGATCACCTCCCCAAGCGGTGCTGCCCTGCACGATGTGCTCAGCGTATTAAAACGTCGAAGCCCACAAACACAGGTTGTTGTGTATCCCTCGATGGTACAGGGAGAAACTGCGCCAGCTCAGATTATTCAAGCCCTTAAAAAAGCCAATGAAAGAAATGAAGTAGACGTTTTGCTTTTAACCCGAGGCGGAGGTTCATTAGAGGACTTGTGGTGCTTTAACAACGAGGCATTAGCGCGAGAAGTGTCGGCCAGTCAGTTACCTGTTGTGAGTGCTGTTGGCCACGAAGTGGATTTTACTATTTCTGATTTTGTAGCCGACTTACGTGCTCCTACTCCTTCTGCTGCAGCTGAGCTTTTAAGCCAAGATTCGAACGACATTGTGCACAGTCTGGCGCAAGTGCGCCAGCGGTTGCAGCGGGCAATTGTGCAAAAGCTCTTGAGCAACAAACAAAAGCTGACCATTCAGCGCCAGCGATTACAAACCTTACACCCACAGAGTAAAATACAGCACCAATGGCAGTCATTAGACCGTCTGCAGTTACAGTTACTTCATAAAATGCAGCGAGACATATCGGTAGCAGATAAAAGACTTCAGTCGCTAACTAGTCGACTTAATAGGCAAAACCCCGCACAACGTCTTGAGCAATCAAAAGGTAATTTGGCCTATATGAAAACCAGATTACGTAACAGCATGACCGCACTGCTTAGCCTCAAAAAGCACCAGCTTGCATCGGCAGCGTCATTACTTCAATCGGTAAGTCCTCTGTCTACACTGGCAAGGGGTTATAGTATTACCCTTGCTGACAATGCCGCTGTCACTAGTGTAGAGGCGGTAAATAATGGCGATACGATAATAACCCGAGTGACGGACGGGGAAATAACCAGTACAGTAACCAAAACGTTAAAGGAATAACTGAGCCAATCATGCCGACCTTTTTTAGCTTCGCCTCTCGCACAGCTTACCTGTCTCTTGTTAAAGTTATAAATGTAGCGCTAGTGTCGTTTGGGGCCTGTTTACCATTAGCACACGCCGTCGTGGCCAAATCAGCAGCAAATAGCGTATCTGTGCCAGTCTCTGTATTTTCTACCTACCCGTCCTCTGAACTCGATGCACAATGCAACGAGCCAGAGAGTCGCTGCGAAGAAGATAGTATTACTCCCGACGATTTTGTCTCTGCACTGAAAGCAACATCATATATTACTTCACTGCAGCCTTATACGGAGAATAATGACTATGAACTGTTGATAGCTAATGTGGGAAAAATGTCCACTCAATTTGCTGAAATGACGCTGCAGTGGCGGGGTATGGAAATTAACTCCCATATTGTTAAAACAAGTACAAAGGAAAAGGCTGGAAGTGGGGAAGCGAGGGAACATAAAAAATTCGAGTATGCCGAAACGCTCATTAAACAGTGGAGAGACCATGCAGTGCACGAAGGCATTTTTACCGCAGAGTTCCTGTATCGCGCGTTAGATGCAAGTAATTATGAACAAGACTTGGCAGTACCCAATTCATTTGGCCAATTCACTAAGCTAGACACACAGCTTTTTGCCGATCCGTTTAGTGGTGCTATTACTCGATATACTCATCCCGCTTATGAAGATGCCCTAGTCGATATCATCGTTTACCCGTTTACCCACAAGATAACGAAAGATGACCGCACGCTGTTAAACGAGCAACTCGATACCGACCTGGCTAAAGCGAGCGCGGTAGCACAAGCACAACAGCTTACTCTTACCCTTTCTAGCCCGGCAGCGCCTTATCAAGTAAAAGGTATTGCCGATGGGTGGAGACTTGGCATTACGGCTGAGTCTGAGAAAGCCCCCACACTATATGCATCTACCTACGTATTTAGAAAGCATGACAAAATCATAAAGATAGCCACAACTTTCCCTACCGATTTCTCAGATCCATTAGTGGATGAGCTAATACAGCGTGTTGAGGTGCCAAAAGAATCGTTGTTAATGAAGCGGGTTCGAGAGCTGTTATAAGAAGCTGTTATAAAAAGCTGCTGTGAAAAATTATTATTGAGAACGCTAGAGGAAAAAAGCGGTAAAAATGGACTATAAAACAAAAAAACCGACGAGTTCAAAAGGGCAATCTGAAGTCCCCCCAATCGTCGGCTTTTTATTACTATACTCGTACTATTTGTCTTTGTAGAAAGACATCATGCGACGGCGTTTACGCTGCTGCGCTAGCGTTAAATTATTCTTCTTACCTTCAAACGGGTTGGCCCCTTCTCTAAACTCAATCTTGATGGGCGTTCCCATAATCTCAAGCGCCTTTCTAAAATAGTTCATTAAGAAGCGCTTATATGAGTTTGGTAGGTCGTCTACCTGATTACCGTGAATAACGATAACAGGAGGATTATACCCTCCCGCATGGGCATACTTCATTTTAACTCTTCTGCCACGAACAAGCGGTGGCTGATGGTCATCTTGCGCCATTTCCATAATCTTAGTGAGTATTGATGTGTTAATGCGTTTAGTCGCGCTTGAGTACGCTTCCTGGACAGATTCAAACAAGTTGCCCACACCCGAACCGTGAAGGGCTGAAATAAAGTGAATGCGTGCAAAATCGACAAAACCTAAGCGTCTATCCATTTCACGCTTTATTTCGTCTTTCACATCACTACTCAAACCATCCCATTTATTGACCGCCAACACCAAAGAGCGACCGGAATTCAAAACGAACCCAAGCAAGCTCAAATCCTGATCGGTGATCCCCTCGCGAGCATCAATAACTAGTAGAATTACGTTCGCTTCTTCAATGGATTGAAGGGTTTTAACAATAGAGAACTTTTCTACTGCTTCGTTAATTTTCTTGCGTTTTCTTACGCCTGCGGTATCGATGAGAATATATTCACGCTCGTCCCGCTCCATTGGAATATAAATACTGTCACGGGTGGTACCCGGCTGATCAAAAACCACCACCCGCTCTTCGCCTAAAATGCGATTGGTAAGCGTAGACTTTCCGACATTCGGTTTTCCTACGATGGCAAGCTTGATGGGTAAGTCTTGAAGTCGTTGACGCTGTGCTTCTGCATCCTCTTCTTCTTCAGGCTCTATCTCATCCACAATTTCCATATCTGGAAAATCAGCTTCAAGGGGTGCTAAGCTGTCTTGAAGCAATTGACTCACGCCTCGACCGTGAGCGGCAGCAATTTGCTTAACCTCACCAAGGCCTAGCTTGTAAAATTCAGCACTTTCACTGTCGCCGTCAATACCATCAACTTTATTAGCAACAATATAAACTTTTTTGTTGATACGGCGGAGATGGTTGGCTATACCAAGATCTGCTGGCAACAAACCTGCTCTTGCATCAACCAAAAACATAACCACGTCGGCTTCTTCAATGGCAAGAAGAGACTGCTGAGCCATTTCAGCGTCGATACCTTCTTCATCACCGGTAATCCCTCCCGTATCAACCACAATGAATTGACGTCTCTCGAATTTGGCTTGGCCATACTTTCGGTCTCGTGTCAGGCCAGGAAAGTCGGCGACTAATGCATCGCGAGTATTTGTAAGACGATTAAATAAGGTCGATTTTCCGACATTGGGACGGCCAACCAGAGCAACAACGGGTAACATTTATCAGATCCTAGAGGTCATGAAAGCTAAAAAGCATAAACCGCAAGCGTTTGACGACGAAGTAATCAGTACCTTCAATAATAGCACCAATGGCTCGTTCACAACTTGCGGTTTTGGAATGGGTGCATTATACCCTTTAAGAAGGTTAATACCAATTCGGATTCATCGTGTATGAATGATGATGAGATATTTTGGGAAGTTGCGATTGTGCATGGTAGAAAATAAAAAAACGGAGGTGAAAACTGACAATAAAAAGTCATAAAAAAACGCCGTTGTAACGGCGCTTCTAGAGAGTGAATTGTCTGGTAAACTGCTCCTCTTAGGAAGCCTTTTTAAGTTACTCTATTTACTAAACTTTTGAGGTACTTTCTTTAGGAGACCGTTTCAAGGTCCCCTGTTTAGAGTACCTTGACCGAAGCCACCACACCGTTGCGAGTAACGGCAATAATGGCGTCTTCAACAACGATAGGTGCAGCATAAATAGAGTCATCCTCATCGTCACCGCCAACATCTACGCGAGCAACAATCTCACCGCTTTCTTTTACAATCCAGTGCAGAAAGCCCCATTTATCACCCACAACCACATATTCGCCCACAGGCGTTACTGCCGTCAACGAGCGCTGCTTAAGCGTACCCTGCGACCACAGCTCTACACCATTTCGTCTGTCTAAGGCATAAACGTTAGACGCGTTGTCGACAACAAAAATCTGGTTACCATCAATATTAAGGTTGCGAAATGAAGCGTATTCGCGCTTCCAGATAACACGACCTGAACGCAGCTCAACGGCTGCCAATGTGCCATTGTAGGAGACCGTATAAATAGTTCCCCCATACAGTACAGGAGTAGCATCTATATCAACAATGCGCTCTAATTCAGTTGCACCTGATGGCGTGGATATCACCGTCTCCCATGCTAAAACACCAGTATCGATGAGATTAACCTGAAGCTTGCCCGTTGATGCACCAACAATAACACCGCCATTTGAAGCTATAGGCCCAGAAATGCCGCGTAATGTTAACGGAGGTGTATCACCTTCATGACGCCAAAGCTGCTCACCGGTTCGCGTATTAAAGCCGAATAAGCTGCCAGCGCCGGTATTCACTACCAAAATGCCGTCATCGGCTGCAGGGGCTGCTAATACTTCGCCTGGAACGGTAGCATCCCACACCAGATCGCCACTTTCAGCGTCAAGTGCAGCAACATAGCCGTTTTCTGTACCAATAAAAAGGTGTCTATCAGCAGCAAAAATACCGCCAATACGGGCACTTTCACCACTACTCCACAAATTGCTTACAGAACTCAACATGCCCTCTGAGCGAAACGTTGCAAAGTTCTTTTCCCAAATTACATTGCCTGTTGCAGGCTCCATAGCAACTACATTGCCGTGGCGGTCAGCAGCATATAGTTTGTCGTACGCGTATACCGGCTTAAGGCGTGAAAAGTAATGATTAACACCATCACCGATATCTCGCTCCCACTCAACCACTGGAGAAAACTTAGCATCGATGGGCTTTAAGCGGCGAATTTCAAGCTCTTCTTCATCGGCAAACCAGTCAGAAATAGTTGAACAGCCGGACAAAGTAATTGAAACCGCCAACGCCATTGAAATGGTGCGGATAAATCGACCCTTATGGCTACAGGTATTGTGAAACAAATTGCGTACCTCTTTCATTTTTATCAGCCTTTCGACCCAAGCTTACTGAGCTGCCGCAACAGCTAGATTATCAAGTTTCATTTGCAACAGTGGGTTGTTGGCATTTTTTTCTAATGCACTCGAATATGCTAAACGCGCATCGTCGAACTTATCTTGTTGCTGATATATATCACCTTTAAGTTCGGATAACTCTGCAGAAAACGCGTCGTTTGATACTGTGCCAAGCGTAGACAACGCAGCATCAAGCTGGTTCATTTCAATTTGCACACGGGCTAATCGTAGCGACGCTAGTTCCTTCATTTGCGCATTTTCTGCAAACGTTATCACTTCGTTTAAGTGAGAGGCCGCTGAATCTAAGTCGCCTAAATCAGCGGCTTTTTTAGCCGCCAGCAAGTTTGCAATACTGGCGTAACCGGTATCTTTATTTTCTTCGATAAAGGATTTTAAACTGGCACCACTCCCCTCTTCAGCGAAGGTTTCTACTGCCGTTTGATAAGCAACGGAAGCCGCTTCTTTGCTTTCAATTTGCATATCTGAATATTGGCGCCAGCCAAAAAGGCCGCCTAAGCCTAAGGCAGCACCTACAATTATGGCAGTACCATGCTCTTTCCAAAAACGCTTAATCGCCTCAACTTGTTGTTCTTCTGTTGCGAACTGTTCCATGATGTCCTCTTCTTATTTTTCGCTCAGCAGTTCCAAAACCGTATTCGACAGGCTTTCAAAACTCACTGTAACTTGCTCTTGACCATCGCGAAGAGGCTTAACGCCAACTTTGCGTGATTGCATTTCGTCCGAACCTAAAAGTAGCGCTAGACGAGCACCGGTTTTATCCGCGCGCTTTAATTGTTTTTTAAAGTTTCCGCCGCCACAATGCATCATAATACGTGTGTCAGGCAATTGATTTCTCAAGTGCTCTGCTACTTCCACGGCATAAGATTGGGCATCATCGCCCATGGCGGTTACATACACATCAGCAAAGCTGTCGTCTTGGCCTTCATCGGTCAGCGTGGTTATCAACAACACTAAACGTTCGATGCCCATTGCAAAACCAACCGCCGGTGTGGCCTTACCGCCAAGTTGCTCTACCAAACCGTCGTAGCGGCCACCAGCGCAAATAGTTCCTTGCGCACCTAAGCTATCAGTCACCCACTCAAACACCGTTCGATTGTAGTAATCCAAGCCTCGAACTAACCGCGGATTCACTTCATAAGCAATGCCAACTTCGGTTAATCGTGCGCAAAGAGTTTCAAAGTGCGCTTTCGATTCTTCGTCTAAGTGATCGATAAGAGAAGGAGCATCTGAGATGGCAGCTTGAACGTCTGGGTTCTTACTATCTAGAACACGAAGTGGGTTGGTTTCCAACCTACGAAGTGAATCTTCATCAAGCTTATCTGCTCTGGCCTTTAGAAATTCTACAAGCGTATCGCGATACGCGGCGCGGGCTTCATTAGAGCCCAAGGTATTAATTTGCAGTGTAACGTGCTTTTCAATACCAAATGCCTTCCAAAAGCGAGCACTAAGTAAAATAACTTCTAGGTCAATATCGGGCCCATCAATTCCGTATGTTTCTACACCAAACTGGTGAAACTGACGGTAACGACCTTTTTGTGGACGTTCATGGCGAAACATGGGCCCCATGTACCACAAACGCTGCTGTTGGTTATATAACAGTCCATGTTCATTTCCGGCTCTTACACAGCTGGCAGTACCTTCAGGACGCAGCGTTAAGCTATCGCCATTTCTGTCTTCGAACGTATACATCTCTTTTTCAACGATATCAGTGACTTCACCGATAGAGCGCTTAAAAAGGTCGGTACTCTCGACAATGGGCGTGCGTATTTCTTGGTAACCGTAATTCGCCACAACCTGTCGTAGTACAGATTCTACTTTTTGCCATGTACCGGAAATCTCCGGTAGGCAGTCATTCATGCCTCGTATTGCCTGAATAGTCTTAGCCACTTGGAATTCTCATACTGCTAAATAGTGAAAAGCCCCGCATTATAGGGGCTTTGGGAACAAACAACAACGTTGCAGGCTTAGTCTTTTACCGATACTTGAATTTTGTTTTTTTCGCTCATACGCATTGCTTTCGCGCGAATTTTGGCTTCAAGTTTATCAACTAAGTCGTCGTTGGCTAAACGCTCTTTTACGCGCTTGCCATCTTCGTACAAACCACTCATGTTGCGAGCGCCGGTAAGCCCTAAATCTGACACTTCCGCTTCTCCGGGACCATTAACAACGCAGCCGATAATAGAGACGTCCATAGGCGTTAAGATATCTTCAAGACGTTCCTCTAGCGCATTCACGGTTCCAATTACATCGAATTCTTGGCGAGAGCAGCTAGGACACGCAATAAAGTTGATACCGCGAGAGCGAATACGCAAAGACTTAAGAATATCGAAACCTACTTTTATCTCTTCTACAGGGTCGGCAGCCAAAGAGACGCGTATGGTGTCACCAATGCCTTCGGCGAGCAACATTCCAAGCCCTACGGCGCTTTTGACCGCGCCTGCACGCTGTCCGCCGGCTTCTGTAATACCCAGGTGCAATGGCTGATCGATTTTTTGCGCCAACAGTCGATAGGCACCGACGGCCAAAAACACATCCGATGCTTTCACGCTAATCTTAAATTGATCAAAATTAAGTTTGTCGAGAATGTCCACGTGACGCATGGCAGATTCAACCAGCGCTTCTGGCGTAGGCTCACCGTACTTTTCTTGTAAATCTTTTTCTAACGAGCCGCCGTTAACCCCAATTCGAATAGGGATATTGTTGTCTTTAGCGCAATCTACTACAGAGCGTACACGCTCCATGTTACCTATATTACCGGGATTAATACGCAGACAATCCACGCCATACTCGGCAACTTTTAAAGCAATGCGATAATCAAAATGAATATCTGCCACCAAGGGCACGCTCACTTGGCGCTTAATTTCTTTAAACGCTTCGGCTGCATCCATAGTTGGCACGGAAACACGCACAATATCACCGCCTACAGCGACTATTCTATTTATCTGCGCAACAGTTGCAGCAACATCGGTAGTGAGCGTATTGGTCATGGATTGGACAGCAATGGGAGCGCCATCACCTATAGGAACATTACCCACATTAATACGTGTGGACTTTCTGCGTTTAATAGGGCTATCTGCAAACATCTAAATACCTATAAAGGAAGCGTGAAGCGAGCTATCTTTCCGTTTTGAAACGATGTGATATCTGCTAGCTCGCCATTAACTAATATGCGCACATTATCTGGTGCGCCTAGTGTAACTGCAACAGGAGGAATACCTTGAATGTCCATAACTCGTCCCTGTTGCTTTACGCCAGTGGCGATAATCTCTCCGGTGGCATCCTCAATATTTACCCAACAATCTTCACTAAACGTAAAGGTCATTGATATAGGCGCGGCGGCCTCATTTAAACTTAAATCGGCGTCTTCCTCTTCTGTCATGCTGCTGACAAGCGCCGTGAGATTATTGCTGTCGTTAATTTCAGAAGGCGGCGCTGAAATTGGACCGCCTTCTTGACCGTCGCGAACTATAAGGTTAGTGGAGGGCTCTGATAACGCTGGCGGAGTCAGTTTACTAGACTCTTGAGCAGTGCGCGTTAAATCACTGTCCAACGTTGATGCCGATCCGCCTGATGTAGACCCGCCTAATAACGAACCCGTAGACACTTCATCGTCATAGACTAAGTCTCCAGACTCCGGCGACCGTGCCGTTGCCATGACGTCGTCCTTTACTGACTGAATAAGCGATGCATCTGCCGCTGTGTCGTCACCTGGCTGCTGATACCACCACAACACAACACCACCAATAATAACGAGCAGGATAATGTATGTCACCATCATCCAGCGATCGTCATGTGTCTGTTTTGCTACACGCTTTGAAAAACTTTGAAGCTTGTCAGATGAAGGCACTTCAGATTGATTATGAAAGCGTTCAAATGCTTCAATTACGTCATCTGAAGGCAGTCCTAATTGCTTCGCATAATTTCGAACGTATCCTTTCGTAAAGGTTACTGATGAATTTTTGTCAATGACGTCATTTTCTAAATCATTGATTTGAAGCGCTTTTAAAAAAAGTTTACTGGCAACTTCTTGTTGTGAGAGACCCAACGCTTCTCTGCGCTCTTTCAATAAGGTCCCAGGACTTGGCGTGCTTATTTTTTGCTGCGATGTAACTTCTTGACTCGCGTTTTCTTCTGACACCATTACCCTCTATTCCTCCTGCATACTCGGTGGTACTAACCAAAGCTTCTGACCAGCAATTATAGCGCCAGTATTGTCTAGGTTATTCCACTTTTGCAGCGTAGCCATCCTGATATTGTACAACAACGAAATACGATATAAGTTTTCCGCCTCTTTTACTACATGGAATTGACTCGTTTGGTCGGATAAATCCGACGCTGCAACTACATTTTGATTTTCAGCATCCCGCATAGACCAGCTTCCCTCTTTTACCTCACTGACGCCTATCTCCGGTTCGGCTGATTCAGCCATTGCTTTTGGACCTTGCTCTGGCTTTAATTTAGATTCCGACTCACCTGCTGATGCTTGAGCCATTTGTTCATTGTTTCTCACCACCAAGACAGTTTGTTTTGTTACTGGTCTTAATGTAGATTCGCCTTGGCTTCCATCGACACCGAACCCACTGACTGACTCTTTCACCACTGTCTTGACCGTTTTAATTACCTTAGCTTGTAGGTTTGACCGTTCTGCCAAATAGCGTTTAGCTAACGTACTATTGGGAAACAGAGACACTAACATATCGCCATAGCCCTTTGCAGCGGCATCATCTTTTTGTCCCTTTGCGATTTCAAATGCAAGCCATAACGAATCAGGTGATACTTTGGCTACACGCTCATAACGACGAAGCGTTGTTTCTGCCTTCGACCACTGCTCTGTAGCTACGTAGAGTTCTGACAGCAAAAACAATGTTTTGGCCCGAGCAGGCTGATGTTTTAGGGCGTTTTCAAAATACGCGATTGCATCGAGGATATTATTTTGAGATTGAGCACAAAGCGCTAAGTTTTCGTAGGTTTGGGCAGCATTTGAATACGTGCGGTTATCGATAGCGCGCAGAAAATAGGTTTTCGCTTCATCATATTGACTGTTCTGACACTTGAAAGCGCCAAAGCTATTCGCAATATCGCCGTTGTTAGGTTCGATATCCAGCGCGGTCATGTAATATTCCTCAGCACGCTGATTTTCACCTACAAGTTGGTAATAATAGGCCATTGCATATTGCACATCTGCCGAGCGAGGGTCAAATTCTATGGCTTTATCGAGATTGCGCTTAGCCTGAGTGTAATTATTATTTTTCAGATAAGTAAGACCCAAAGACATTCGCGTTCGTGCGGCCTCTTCAGGATCAAAATCTGCGCTGTTAATGCCTGTTTGGCTACTGCTAACACACCCCACTATAAGCAGCGATGCGCCCATTAACGCGGCGCGCATGCAGCTTTTTAATCCTCTTTGCAATCCAGTTGGCATAGTCTTACCCTAATATCTTGATGATTATTGGGCCATTTTTACTGAAATTGCTTCGCCCTTCACCTGTTTTTTTAACATTCTTTTTGTTCTGTCAACAACATCACCAACTAATTGACCACATGCAGCATCAATATCGTCGCCTCGCGTTTTGCGAACAACGGTAGTAAAACCATATTCCATTAGCACTTTAGCAAACCTATCTATCCTAGAATTACTCGAACAGGTGTACGGCGAACCAGGGTACGGATTAAACGGAATAAGATTTATTTTACTTGGCGTATCCTTCAGTACTTTCGCTAGCTCGTGAGCTTGCTCCGTGCTGTCGTTAATATGTGAAAGCATAACATATTCTACCGTTACACGGCCCTGATTTGCCTTTGACTTTGCCAAATAACGACGCACACCAGCGAGAAACGCTTCAATATTGTATTTTTTGTTTACCGGTACAATCTCATTTCGCAATTCATCATTTGGCGCGTGTAGTGAAATAGCTAACGCTACGTCAATCTGATCACCAAGCATATCTAACGCAGGCACTACACCTGACGTGCTCAATGTGACGCGACGTTTTGACAAACCAAAGCCAAAATCGTCTAGCATAATGTCCATCGCTGGGACCACATTTTTAAGATTGAGTAAGGGTTCGCCCATTCCCATCATGACCACGTTGGTAATAGGACGCTTGCTAGTATCTTTTGATAGACCTAAGAAGGTGGCAACGCGCCATACCTGACCAATAATTTCGCTTACGCTAAGATTACGGTTAAACCCTTGCTGGGCAGTACTACAAAACGTGCACTCTAGAGCACAGCCTACTTGTGAAGATACGCACAACGTGGCCCGTTCTTCCTCAGGTATCCAAACAGACTCTACTTCTTGGCCGCCTTCAAGCGTTAAAGCAAACTTGATGGTTCCGTCACTGGCTTCTTGAAAATATGCAATTTCAGGGGCTTTTATTTCGCAGTGCTCGACAAGCATGGCTCGAAGGTTTTTATTGAGATTACTCATTTTCTCAAAATCGCTCTCGCCCTGCTGATAAATCCATTTCATTACTTGGTCAGCACGAAACGGTTTCTCCCCTTTTTCCTTGAAGAAATTGCGCAAGCCTTCGCGATTTAGATTTAATAAGTTTGTTTTTGCCATGAATAAGATGACCCTTTTACCTTGTGAGGATTACTACCTCGAACTGCTTAATTGAAAGTGCTAGTACTACTAAATTGTACTTAAGAAGCGACTAAAGTCAGTAACACTTTAACGAACAAGAATGACTGTCTTTAGTGCCGCCCATAACACGTTAATACGTACATTAATTGCTGTATTTTTCGCTGCGCTTCTCATTGCGTTTAGAGGGAAACCTAGCTTAAGGACAGTGTGGAAACCGCTTTATGTCGTAAGCGCGTTTCACGCTAAGCTTCGTGATTAAAATTTGCTCAAATTCTACCATGTAAACCAATACATAAAAAGTAATGAGCCGTGTTTACCCACTTCAGATATAAAAAAACGAGGCCGGAGCCTCGTTTCAGAGTTTGAAAAACTCTACATCATCTGAATTCTGTTTAGGAATAGTGCAAGCAATTGTTTTATTTAATATAAATTAAATCTACAATCTTAGTATGGCTACAATCACAAGGTGCAATCCGTAAAAGTCGCGTAATAGTTAGCCTATTACTTAATTTTGCAGAGCAACAATTCTCGATTCTAGCGGTACTGAGCGCTGTTTTTAAACGGAATTCAGGTTACGTCATTTTGACAACGTACTTAACGAGTACGTGGGCAAATTTCTTCTTCTGAGAAGAAGTATGCAATTTCACGAGCAGCAGATTCAGGTGCATCAGAACCGTGAACCGCATTTTCGTCGATTGAAGCAGCGTAGTCAGAGCGAAGCGTTCCTGCAGCCGCATCAGCTGGGTTGGTTGCACCCATGATTTCACGGTTTGCTAAAACAGCGTTTTCACCTTCAAGAACCTGAACCATTACTGGACCAGATGTCATAAAGTCTACCAAAGCACCAAAGAAAGGGCGCTCTTTGTGTTCTGCATAGAAACCTTCCGCTTGCTCTTTGCTCATGTGTAGCATCTTAGAAGCAACGATGCGAAGACCAGCAGATTCAAAACGATTGTAAATTGCGCCGACTACGTTTTTTGCTACCGCATCAGGCTTGATAATCGAAAAAGTGCGCTCAAGAGCCATGTTTTTTCTCCAAACAAATAAGTGTGTTTTCAATTTTTGGCCGCGAATTATAGGCAATAATGACCGTAATGACTAGTGACTATTTGTAAAGCGACTCAGTCACTTTGAGCATTAGCATATTTCAATGCAATGCCAACAACTATAAACATTCCCAATTTGCCGTCAAACCATTGTATTTAATGTATAAATCACGTGGGAGAATTTCACATAAGCAAAATACGAAAACGAAATTTTGCTTTTAAAAAAGCATGCTCATATGTTTGCGCGAGCTAAATCTTGTATTTTGCCTACGATAGCGCGAAGCCCGTTACCTCGGGTGGGTGTAATATGACGCTCTAAATCCAAAGCTTCAAAATACCCGTCCACATCAAATTGTGTGATGTCTTTCGGCGACTTATTATTATAGGCTGCAAGAACTAACGCCAATAAACCTTGAACAATAACCGCATCACTGTCTACATCAAACGTGATTTTACCGTTATCAAAAGATTCCACTAGCCATACACTGCTTTGGCAGCCTTTTACTAAATGCTCCGGTGTTTTCTCACTTTCCGGTAAGCCTGGGATGGACTTGCCTAAATCGATAATATACTGGTAGCGCTGCTCCCAATCATCGAAAAACGCTAAGTCATCAATAATTTCTTCACTGCTAGGCAACTTCATCTTTTATCCTGTTTTCAATTTAAAAGAAAAGGCCAGCTTCTAGCTGCGCTTCTTCACTCATCATTTCACGAGACCAAGGTGGATCAAACACCAGCTCTACATTCACTTTACTCACGTGAGGCACCATAGCAACGCGATATTCTACATCGCCAACTAATACTGGTCCCATTCCACACCCTGGTGCGGTTAATGTCATTTCAATGTCTACGACACCGTTTTCTTGAATATTGACAGTGTAAATAAGCCCAAGAGAAACAAGGTTGATAGGGATCTCTGGATCAAAAATAGTTTCTAGTGCATCCCACACCTGCTGCTTACTTACGTTTCCATCGCTAGGTGCATCGAAGCTAAGCACCATGTCTTTGCGGCCAATGGCACCTGCATCAGTACCGTCGATACGATACATGTTGCCTTTCCAAGTGATAGTGTAATTACCACCTAACTCTTGGGTAATGCTGACGAATTCGCCTTCTGGGATAACAACAGGGTTCCCCGCCGGTACCAAACGCGCTTTACATTCGCGCTCGGTGACCACCATTTTTTGCTTCATAAACTGCTAGTGCTCTATTAATTTTTTGCGAGACTGTGTTGTTGCGAACTGTTATCTTGCGAGATTACGTGCTTGCAAGAATACGCTCTGCGAGATTGTACTTACCAGATTAACCGACGTTAAAACTCTCGCCACAACCACATTCATCAACTACATTCGGGTTGTTGTATTTAATCACCCCATTAACACCTTCTTGCACATAATCAATTTCAGTGTTTTTGAGCAGTTCCGTCGCATCAGCAGCAATCGCCACGTTTAGCGTAGGTGAAATCTCAATAATTTCATCATCGTCTTTTGCGCTATCTGCAAAATCCAGCACATATGCGTAACCTGTACAACCGCTCACTCGTGTAGATAGGCGAATTAACTGACCAGGCTTTTCTTTAAGCTTACCTTCGAAATGCTTAACGGCACTGTCTGTTAGCGAGATGAGTTGTGTACTTGGTACAAACGTTTCAACACTCATAATGCCCCCTTAGGCCAACATCATTTTAGCTTTTTTAAGTGCAGCAAAAAGGCTGTCCACTTCTTCAAGCGTATTATAAATTGAGAATGAAGCGCGGGCAGTTCCAGGAATACCAAAGCGCTTCATTAATGGCTGCGCACAATTATCACCCGTGCGAATGGCAACACCTTGCCTATCAAGAATAAAGCCAATATCTGCAGGATGTGCACCGTCGAGTAAAAAGCTTAACACACCAATTTTATTCGGTGCGGTGCCGACAATTTTCATACCGTCGAGGGCTTCAGCTTGCTGTGTCGCATACGACAAAAGCGCATGCTCGTGTTCATGTAACGCGGCGACATCAAGCTGTTTAAACCACTCAACCGCGGCCCCCATACCAATCGCTCCGGCAATATTGGGTGTACCCGCTTCAAGTCTATTAGGCAGCGCTCCCCACGTGGCTTCGTGGTAAGTGACATCTTTGATCATCTCGCCACCTACCTGCCAAACGGGCCAAGACGCTAAAACCTCTTTTTTACCCCACAAGCAACCGATGCCGGTAGGACCAAAAAGTTTATGACCAGAGAACACGTAAAAGTCGCAGCCGATGTCTTGAACATCAACACCGCCATGAGCAATACCTTGCGCACCATCAACAAGTACCCAAGCTCCAACGCGTTTTGCTTTTTCAGTCAACACTTTAATAGGGTTCACTGTGCCCAATGCATTAGAAACATGTGGAAATGCAACTAGCTTTGTTTTGTCAGAAAGCAGCTTTTCAAACGCTTCAATGTCTAGCTCACCATTATCAAAAATAGGAACGATATTGAGCGTAGCGCCGGCTTTTCGACAGGCTTGTTGCCATGTTACCAAGTTTGCGTGGTGCTCGAGTTCTGTAGCCATGACTTCGTCGCCCTCAGCTAAAAGCTGAGATAATCCATTTGCCACTATATTAATAGCTTCGGTAGTACCCGCAGTCCAAATAACTTCTTCACGAGCGCTGGCGTTGATAAAACTTGCCACACTTGCTCTCGCATTTTCATAGCGACGAGTTGCTTCGTCTGATAAATGGTGAGCCCCACGGTGAACGTTAGCATTTGTGCCAGTATAAAAATCGACAATGGCGTCGATAACCGCCTGCGGCTTTTGCGTGGTCGCAGCGTTATCTAAATATACCAGAGGCTTCCCATCTACAGTTTTGGAAAGAATAGGAAACTGTGCACGAAGTGCGTTAACGTCTAAGCTCATTTAACCTCCATTTGGGAGAAGCGCTTGCTGAGTAACGGCTGTAGCCACTCACGAATTGCGCTATTTGGTACATCGTTGACCAGTTCTTGGATAAACCCAAAGTTAAGCATTACCAGTGCTTTACTACGCGGTACACCGCGAGTAAGCAGGTAATAAAGTGCTTCTTCGTCAATTTCAGCTACAGTTGCACCGTGAGCACACTTAACGTCATCAGCATAAATCTCTAGCTCGGGTTTTGTATTGATAACACCGCGGCGAGAAAGCAAAAGATTGCGGTTGTTAAGTTCGGCCAAGGTTTTTTGCGCATCGCGGTGAATATGAATTCGACCATTAAATACAGCGCGAGCCTTATCACCCACAATACCACGGGCATTTTCTTCCGTGGTACCGTTTGGCATTGCATGCTCAATGGTTGAGTGAAGGTCGAATAACTCACCTTCCGCCAACAAATAAATGGCATTCATTTTGGCATCGGCAAACTCACCAGCATGATGAATATCTACATCTAGGCGAGATAAATCGCTTCCATAACCTACCATAGTAGAATTTAAAGTAGAGCGATTGTGTAATTTAAAGTGACTTCCACCAAGCTGTTTGGCCGCTGCCGTAAACATGGCAAAGCGGTAGTGCTCTAAATGGGCATCATCGGCAATATCGTATTCAGCAAAAGCGGTGGTTAAACTATCGGTGTCACCCACGCCTTGCTCTATAACAGTGGCGCTGGCCCCCTTTGCTACTTTTACAACAACACGGGTATGTGCATCGACGTTTTGCGTGGCCATGTTAACAATACGCACTGGTGTATCAATTTTGGCATTTTCTTCAACGCTGATAAAGATACCGTGCTCACACAACGCATCATTCACTAGTCCAAACATGTGTCGAGTAGGCTTAATTTGCCCGTAAATACTCGATATCGCTTGCTGAGTTGCCACATCGTCATGCTTGAGCGAGGTGATTGTCATGCCTTTTGGTACATCCAGCGTGTTCACTTGCGTTACCAATACGCCGTCAACAAATACTACATCGATAGCATTTAGGTTATCGATAGCGGGTACCGGCAGAACGTCGGCCTGTGTTGTCGTTTTCGCTTCGCGTTTTTCTACAGAAGTAAGCGGCGTAAAACGCCAGCTTTCGTTTCTGCGCGCTGGCCAACCATCGGCTTTTAATTGCGTTAAGGCCTGCTGACGCACGGGCGCTAAATAATCATCACACTGCGCCCCGTCAATGACCTGTTGTAGCCATTGACTCATGCCTCTGCCTCCTCGTACGCTTTCCCTAGGAATGCGTACCCTTCTTTTTCCACTTCGTGAGCGAGTGATGCATCACCACTTTTCACAATTTTGCCATCGGCAAGAATGTGTACGAAATCGGGTTTGATGTAGTCAAGCAAGCGCTGATAGTGTGTTACCACGATAAAGCTTCGCTTGCCGTCGCGCTGACTGTTTACGCCATTGGCAACAACTTGAAGTGCATCAACGTCAAGACCGGAATCTGATTCATCAAGAATACACAGTGACGGCTCTAACAAGATCATTTGCATGATTTCGTTACGCTTTTTCTCACCACCTGAGAAGCCTTCGTTAACACCACGCTTAAGAAAATCGAGTGGCAGTTGCACTTGTTTGCAGGCTTCTTTCGCCTTTTTCAAAAACTCAGCAGCTGTCAGAGCTTCTTCACCACGCTCTGCACGCATGGCATTCACAGACTCTTTCATGAATTCCATATTGCTGACACCAGGAATTTCTACCGGGTATTGAAACGCTAGGAACAAGCCTTCACGAGCACGCTCTTCAACTTCAAGATCAAGTAAATCTTTTCCGTTTAACGTTACCTCGCCTTCGCTCACTTCATAGCCATCGCGACCTGACAATACATAACCTAACGTGCTTTTACCGGCACCATTGGGGCCCATGATAGCGTGTACTTCACCTGGCTTAATCTCAAGATTAAGACCTTTAATGATGTTTTTCTCTTCTACGCTGGCATGTAAATTCTTTATACTAAGCATTGATTACCCCACTGAACCTTCAAGACTAATTTCGAGCAGCTTGCCGGCTTCGACGGCAAATTCCATTGGCAGCTCTTTGAATACTTCTTTACAAAAACCGTTAACAATCATCGATACGGCTTTCTCTGTGTCTAAACCACGTTGGCGACATAAAAATAGTTGTTCGTCACTCACCTTCGATGTTGTCGCTTCGTGCTCAACAATGGCTGATGGGTTACGACTCTCGATATATGGGAAGGTGTGTGCACCACACTTATCCCCAATAAGCAGCGAGTCACACTCGGTAAAGTTACGCGCGCCGTCTGCACGTGGTCCCATTTGCACTAAACCACGATAGGCGTTGTTACTGTAACCTGCCGATATTCCTTTGGAGATGATGGTTGAGCGCGTATTTTTGCCCATATGGATCATCTTTGTACCGGTGTCGGCTTGCTGACGTCCGCGGGTTAGTGCTACTGAATAAAATTCACCTACGCTGTTGTCGCCTTTAAGGATACAACTTGGATATTTCCACGTTACTGCTGACCCAGTTTCAACTTGAGTCCAAGAAATTTTAGCGTTGGTGTGTGCTATGCCACGTTTGGTCACAAAGTTGTAAATACCGCCTTTTCCGTTCTCATCACCTGGATACCAGTTTTGAACGGTAGAATATTTAATTGTGGCGTCATCCATTGCAACTAGCTCAACCACCGCGGCATGCAGCTGATTCTCATCGCGCTGCGGTGCAGTACAACCTTCAAGGTAGCTTACATGACTGCCTTCATCGGCGATAATCAATGTGCGCTCGAACTGACCCGTGTTCATTTCGTTAATACGGAAATAGGTGGAAAGCTCCATTGGACAACGAGTGCCTTTTGGAATGTAAACAAACGAACCATCAGTAAACACAGCGCAGTTTAGCGCAGAGAAATAATTATCTGTGCGAGGCACTACTGAACCAATGTACTTTTTAACAAGGTCAGGATACTTTTTAATTGCCTCAGAAATAGGGCAGAAAATAACGCCCGCTTCTTCTAGTTTAGAACGGAACGTGGTGACCACTGATACAGAGTCAAATACTGCGTCTACTGCAACACCTGCTAACATTTCTTGTTCGTGCAGCGGAATACCCAGCTTTTCGTAGGTACGCAGTAGCTCTGGGTCGACTTCATCTAACGATTGAGGCTTGTCTTCCATACTCTTTGGTGCCGAGTAGTAAGAAATTGCCTGAAAATCAATTTTTGGGTACTCTACATGGGCCCAATCAGGCTCTTCCATTTCAAGCCACGCATGGTAAGCCTTTAGACGCCATTCGAGCATCCACTCAGGCTCATTTTTCATCGCGGAAATACGACGTATAATCGATTCATCTAGGCCGCTTTCAAACGTGTCCGATTCGATCTCTGAATAAAAACCAGCCTCGTACTTTCTCTCTAACGCCTGTTCGATCTGTTCACTCATGTTTGGATCTCGCTTGTTTGCCTGCATTTGCTGCCTAAGCCTTCCATTCACCTTGGCTTGGAAAATTACCCCACGGTCTTGGTAATTCCCCTTAGTTCACGGCACGGATGTCGTGCAGTGAGCATTTTACAACGGTGGCAGCCTTGAAAATTGGTGCGGTATTATATAATACCTGAGTAATCCACTCAAATATTCAGCGACGTATTTTGCGCTACTTGCTTTAAAAAATCTTAAGCTAACGCCACTTGCCGCAATCGGTTTGTTACATCTGTTACCTTATTTACTACGTAATCGATGTCGTCTTGGGTCGTAAATCGTCCCACACTAAATCGAATTCCTGCATGGGCCAGTTCATCACATCGTCCCAGTGCTTTAAGCACGTATGAGGGCTCTAAACTTGCCGATGTGCATGCAGAGCCAGATGACACTGCAATATCATTAAGCCCCATCATCAAACTTTCTCCATCTACATCGGCAAAGCTAACATTTAAAATACCCGCAACGCGCTTTTCCTTATGGCCATTTAGGTACACGCCATCAATCTTACTAAGCCCACTCCATAATGAAGTACGAAGGGCTTTAATACGCTCGTTTTCAACGTCCATCTCTCGACTAGCTAATTCAAGTGCAGCGCCCATACCCACGATTTGATGTGTTGCCAGCGTACCCGAACGCATGCCACGCTCATGACCACCGCCATGAATCTGTGCTTTAAGATGAATTTTCGGGCTGCGGCGAACGTAAAGTGCTCCCATTCCCTTTGGCCCATAGAACTTATGAGCCGACATAGACAGCAGGTCTACCGGAAGCACATTTAGATCTACAGCAACCTTACCCACACTTTGCGCTCCATCCACATGAAATAACACATTGTGTTTACGGCAAAGTTTACCAATAGTTTCGATGTCTTGTATTACACCTAGTTCGTTGTTTACATGCATTACAGAGACTAAAATAGTGTCTTCTCTAATTGCGCTCTCCAACTCCGATAAATTAATTAGGCCATCGGTGCCCACAGACAAATAAGTGACGTCAAAGCCCTGCGTTTGCAGATACTCACAGGTATCAAGCACTGCTTTGTGTTCGGTATTAATGGTAATGATATGCTTGCCTTTCGATGCATATCCTTCAGCGACGCCTTTTATTGCCAGATTGTTCGATTCTGTGGCACCAGAGGTAAATACGATTTCTCTTGGGTCGCAATTCAGTGCATCGCTAACCTGATTACGAGCAATATCAACGGCTTCCTCTGCCATCCAGCCAAAGCGGTAGCTTCTTGAAGCCGGGTTGCCAAAATTGCCTTCGAGGGTTAGGCATTTCGCCATCTCTTCGGCAACGCGCGGGTCCACGGGTGTTGTGGCGGCATAATCTAAGTAAATAGGAGAAGATAATGTCATCGTCATCAATGCCCTCTTTTACAGCCTAATGCTTACTTCAATATCGTTAGCTATATTGCGCAGGGCTGTATTGTTATCTTGGCGCCCCGCTACCTCTCGCACATCATGCTTTTCCATTAATTCGCCAAGGGTAATGGAGTGTAAAAAACTTGAGATACGGTCGCTTAAATCCTGCCATAAGCTATGGGTTAGGCAGCGTTCACCGCCTTGGCAGTCTGCTTGACCTTGACATCGTGTAGCGTCTATCGATTCATCAACTGCTGATATCACTTCACCTATGGCAATCTCATTAGCGCTGCGTCCAAGCAAATAACCACCACCAGGACCACGCACGCTTTCGACCAACTGCTCTTTACGCAATCGAGAAAATAGCTGCTCTAAATAAGAGAGTGATATTTCTTGTCTTTCAGATATATCGGCAAGGGGAACAGGACCACGCTTTGAATGTAATGCAACATCAAGCATTGCGGTAACCGCATAGCGCCCTTTAGAGGTAAGTTTCATCATTGTCTCCCGCCTTCACGTTAATGGCGAGATTTTTACATACCCGACTAAAATGGTCAAGTATAAGACCTAGTAAATTAGTCAGGTATTATCAATTAACAACTTAACTGCCATCGATTTGAAGAAGGCAGCTTAAGTATGAAAGAAACTGCGTTATTTTTGTTTTGTTAACCTTCCTATTACAGACCAATAAGATACCGGCATTAACCGCTCAATAAATGACAACAGTACCGTGAAGTTTCATTCTATTGGCCTTTATTTAATTGCTCTTGTTTAATTGAATGTGCGCTAAGATACTATCGGCTATACGATGGCTTTGTATGGTATCTATTTGGTGACGTAGGCCACGCAAGACTTGGTGCTTTGCCCCTGCAATAGCCTTCGCTGTCGCAACACCACCACTGGGGTGCACCATCCGATCCACATCACCATGAATAACCAATGTAGGTACAGCAACTTTGTTCAGTAATTGGGTACGATCGCCAGACTTCATAATCGCGCCTATTTGCCGAAACATAGCTTTTGAATCGCTCTTTGAGCCGTTTCGTTGCCAAGCTAGTTTTGCATACTGCTGCCATTGACTGATTGCGCCCTCTGCCGTGCTATCACCAATGTGAGTCATCATGGCGTGATAGTTTTTAATTGCCTCGTGTTCGCTTGTGGGTGCCTTTGCTCTCGCCATTCGCCATAACGTTGAGTAAGAAGGTTGGCCTACCCTTCTGCTGCCGGTTGTCGAAAATATGGAGGTCATTGACTCAACAACGTCTGGGTACATACTTGTGAGTGTTTGCGCAATCATTCCCCCCATCGACATACCCACTATGTGAGCACTTTTAACCTGTAGCCCAGCTAAAAGTTGCGCAGTATCTTCTGCCATGCGCTCTAGCCCGTATGCTCCTTTTGGCGCTTTCCCACGCAATTGTTGCAGTACACTAGGATGTGGAGTAGTGCTTCTTACAGAACGACCTGCATCGCGGTTATCAAAGCAAATTACACGAAAATCACTTGCTACCAGCCGCTCTATTAAAGCGCTAGGCCAATAAACTAATTGAAGCCCAAGCCCCGCAATAAGTAAAACCGTGCCGTTTTTATCTTGCCCGTGTTCGGCATAACAAAACGTATCTCCGTTTTGCAGTGTAATAAACTGTTCTTTGTGTTGCGCTAAGCTCATTGTGCTTCTCTCACTGTGCTTCTCTTACTGTGCCTTCTAACTCAGCGCTTTTCTCAAACTTTAACGCCGGGTCGTCTACCCTACCTTTACGAAAAATCTTTACATCTTCAGCATAATTCCACGACATAGACCAAGGGAAACGGACACCCTGGCGCGGTAGCTTATCTATTGAACGTTGAATATATCCGGCGCCAAAATTAAGCAACGGTTGTGTTTCCATATTCGGATCTGCAATAGGTGTACATTGAAGGTAATCGTGCTGTTTCATATGATTTAATAGTCGCGTTAAGTGCTCGCACAATAGCCCTATTTTTAGGGTCCACGATGATGAGGTATATCCCACGGCGATAGCAAAGTTTGGCACTCCGCTTAGCAACATTCCTTTATAGGTAACGCATTGAGGAAGCGAAACCACCTTTCCATCTATTTTTGGAATTAGGCCACCTAGGGGAAGCAAATTTAGCCCCGTTGCCGTGATGATCACATCTGCATCGATATGCTCTCCAGATTCAAGCTGAATACCTGTGTGGGTGAAATTGTCGATGTTGTCGGTGACAACCGACGCCGTTCCCTCTGATATCGCATTAAAAAGGTCGCCGCCCGGTACTGCGCAAAGCCTTTGCTCCCAGGGGTTGTAGGGTGGATTAAAATGCTTATCAACAGGATATCCTTCTGGCAGCATTTTTACGTTCAAATTGCGTATAATTTTTCGAGCTCTATTGGGAAAGCGCTGGCAAAACGCATACACCCAACGTTGCTTTGCTATATTAAAGCGTCGAGCAGCCTTAAAAGCTAAATTATCACCGAACAAAGGCCTCAAATACTTTGCGACAGGATCTTGAGTTGGAACGGGTAAAATATAAGAGGGCGTTCTCTGTAGCATGGTCACATGAGCAGCGGTTTTCGCCAGCGACGGAACTAAAGTAACAGCAGTGGCGCCGCTGCCGATGACAACCACTCGTTTACCTTCATAGTCCAAATCTTCAGGCCAATGCTGAGGGTGTACAATGTCGCCCGCAAAATGCGATTGCCCCTTAAATTCAGGTGCATACCCCTTATCATATCGATAGTAACCTGACGCATTAAATACCCATCGAGACGCTACCTGCTCGGTATGTCCAGTCTCTTCACAACGCAGCGTTACCAGCCAATACTGCTTATTACTGTGCCAATCTACGTCCACAACGCGGGTTAAAAACCGTATGTTTTCTCTAATGCCATTTTCATCGGCGGTTTGCTCAACGTACGCTTTTATTGAGCTTCCATCGGCAATTGCTTTTTTCTCTTTCCACGGCTTGAAGTCGTACCCAAACGTGAACAAGTCTGAGTCAGAACGAATACCGGGGTACTTAAACAAGTCCCAGGTTCCACCAAGGTCTGCACGAGCTTCTACGATGGAGTAAGTCAAAGCCGGACACTTATCTTGCACGTGATAAGCGCAACCAATACCTGAAATACCGGCCCCGACAATCAATACATCTAACATTGGCACTGTGTTTTGCATGCTTACCCCAAAAAGTGATAACAAGTGTTATCACTTTAATGTATGTTGTTGCAACGAAGTCGTCAATGCATAATATGGTAGCTATGAAAAATACATCTATCACTTGTGAAGCAGCCACAGAACGCACATATTCTGGCATTTCAATGTCCGAACGCATTGCGCTGCGCCGACAGCGTTTTATCGAAGCGGGGATTTCACTCTTTGGCACTGTCGGTTTTCAGTCAACCACTATGCGCATGTTGACCGCACAGACCGAGTTAACAAACCGCTACTTTTACGAGTCCTTCACTAACTTAGAAGATTTATTGGTAGCCTGTTATGAAAAGCTTATGGATGATTTCCGTCTTCGACTAGAAGAAGAGCTTGAAAAAGCAAGCAAGTACAGCGAGCCATCGCAGCGCATTCGCCCTGGCCTGAATTGTTTTTTCAAATCTATGGCAGATCCAAAGTTTGCCAGAATAACTCATGCTGAAGTGTTAGGAGTGAGTGAGCGCGTAGATAGACTGTACAGTCGTTGCTCCGCCGACTTTGCCACATTAATGATGTCTTATTTAACCTCACCTGTGTCCGACAAAAAGCAGCTTTCAGACACTCAAATGCAGTTTATTGGCGCGGCGCTCACAGGTAGTTTAATTAACAGTGCAATGGTATGGGTAAACAGCCATTATGAAGCCAGCATTGACGATGTTATCGATGCATCACTGGCTATTTTTATTGGCACGGTAAACCAACTGCAGTTAGCGTAGCTTATTGAGTCGGTGTGTACGCAAGTCTCGAACGTTGATCTTTCCTTTAAATTACAAAGGCCATGACTATTTGCGGGAGCGTGCCGATATCACTACCAACATTGCGTAGGCTAGCAGAAAGCTGACGCTTGAGTTCGCAAGAATACTCTTTTATTACACCAGTCCGCACAGATAATTACCCTCTCAGCGAGACTATGCGAATTAATGGTATTACCCATTATCTTTTATCGATTGCATCGATACATAAGTAGATGTAGAGGCCAAATGAGGTAACTGAGAAATAGACTCTGCTATCACCTTCCGATACTGATTGATATCAGATGTTCTTATTTTCAATAAGTAATCAAAAGTACCAGCGATAAGATGGCACTGTTCAACTTCGGGGATTTTACTTACCGCAGCATTAAAATCTGCCAAGGCAGATTCTCTCGTATCCGACATTTTAACTTCAGTAAATGCCACCATTTCCCGCTCCAGCTTTGCATGATCAACAATAGCGCGAAAGCCAAGAATGTAACCGCCATCAATTAATCGTTTTAAACGAATTTGACATGGCGTTTTCGATAATCCGATACGATTAGCGAGTTCACTTATCGATAACCTACCGTCAAGCATCAGTTCTGTAATGATTTTTTTATCAAAATTGTCCATTTGAACTCACCTGTTTTGATTTTAGTTCATTTAAACGTTTAAGTACCATAAATTAAGTTCAAAAAATATACTTTAAGTGTTTTTTTAGTTCAAAAAAATCACCTAATAAAAGTATGCTTTTTCTATCACCTTATTGAATCAGAAACCCGAGCCAGCCCCATATTGCATGGAGCACTTTATCAAAACTCAAATACCTTATATCAATGTTAACATCACTCTTTTAGATAGGAATGGCAACGGGCGATGAGGTGATAAAAAAGAAAAGTGATATACGAATCATTGAGCGAGAACTTAATGCATTAACATTCCAAATAAGGGTGACAACTAGCATTACACACAATAATAATACGATTACAACAAATGTAAGGAAAACAGATGAGCACACAAGCTTTTAGCAAAACGATGCTATCAATGTCAGTCTTAATGGCATTATCATCAACGGCAAGCTTCTCAGGCGCAGTGCATGCGCAGGAAAAGCAAGTAGAGGAAGAGTTGGTTGAAAAAATTGCAGTACTAGGCTCTCGAAGAGCACAATCAAGCTCAACAATGGAAACCGCTAGTCCTATCGACATCGTCGACTCAGATCAGCTTATGCGGCAAGGTAGTACAAATGCTATAGATGCCCTGACTGCCGTGATCCCCTCTTTAAACGCAAGTAGAGAGCCTATTTCAGACGCAGCGAGTATGGTTCGTCCCGTAAACCTGCGCTCGTTAGCCGCTGACCAAACACTCGTACTTGTCAACGGCAAGCGCCGCCATCGTGGCGCGGTTGTAGGTGAATTTGTTTCCGGTGTTAACCGAGGTGCGCAAGGTGTTGACGTAACCCCTATGTTTGGCGCTGCTTTAAAGCGCGTTGAAATTCTTCGTGATGGTGCTGCCGCTCAGTATGGTTCTGATGCGATAGCTGGCGTAATCAACTACGCACTTGAGGATGATCCTGAGACAAGAATGATTACCGCCCAGTATGGTAAGTCATATTATAACGACGGAGAAACGTTTGAAGTTTCAGGCGCATATGGCTTCCATCTCGGTGATGACGGCTTCCTCGTTGCTTCGTTCCAAGCGAAAGATTCAGGTGCAACCAGTCGAGGGATTCAGGACGGTGAGGGAACGAACAGTGGCGCAACTGCGCTTGACGCTGCTGGCTTTCCCGTTGCCGACCCTGTTGTTATCTGGGGCGCTCCAGAGGTGACAGATGACTACAAATTTTTCATTAATTCCGGTTACGACATTAATGACAATGCGCAAGTCTATTCATTTGCTAACTATGCAACCCGCGATGTAGACGGCAGCTTTTTCTATCGTAACCCTACGTCTCGTCAAGGCGTTTTCGCCAGTGGCTCCAACGTACTATTTGCAGATTCAACTGGCGAAGGATGCCCAGTAGGACCACTGCCAACAACAAGCTTTACTGATGCCCAGAATTTCGTCAACGGTGCCGGTGACAACTGTTTTGCATTCTTCTCACAGTTTCCCGGTGGTTTTACCCCTAGGTTCGGCGGCAGTGTTGAAGATTTCAGTATAGCACTTGGTGTAAAAGGTGAACTTGATAACGGCTTAGTCTACGATTTTAGTGTCGTTAATGGTGAAAATAACTTGTCGTATGAAATTTACAATACGGTTAATGCCTCATTAGGTGCTGCGTCGCCTAACGAGTTCTACCTTGGGGCTCAAATCGAAAACGAAACCGTAGTCAACGCAGATTTTTCGCAAGCTGTCGAGGTTGATGCATTTTCATCAGACTTAAACATAGCGTTTGGTCTTCAATATCACGACGAATCATTTGAAATTCAGCCGGGAGACGAGGCATCCTACGCAGCAGGCGAGTTTGTGTCGCAAGGTTTTTCCGTTGGCTCAAATGGTTTCCAGGGTTTCAATCCAGACATTTCTGGGAAGTTTTCGCGTAACAGTACGAGTGCTTACGTCGACTTCGAGGCTGACGTTACCGATAGCCTATTATTGGGTTTAGCTGTTCGCTATGAGGACTATAGCGATTTCGGCACGACCACAAATGGTAAGGTATCAGCGCGTTACTTCCTCACAGACGATGTCGTTTTACGCGGCGCTGTCAGTACGGGTTTCAGAGCACCTAGTGTAGGACAATCAAATCTGCAAAGAGCGGCGACCAATTTCAACAATGGTCAGCTTGAAGAGCTGTTAGTGGTATCTACAACCAGTCCTTTTGCAACCTTGTTTGGTGGTGGTCAACTTGGCCCGGAAGATGCCAACAACCTCAGTCTAGGGTTTACCACTCGCTTAGGTGACCTATCGCTTACTGTTGATTATTTCAACATTGAAATTGAAAACCGTATTGCTCAAGTTACCCGCGAGTTGACTACGGAGCAGCGCGATCTACTCGTCGCTGGAGGCGTCGCTGAGGCCGCCACTGTAAGTCAGGTATCATTCTTCGTAAACGACTTTGATACTGAAACATCAGGCGTGGACGTAGTTGCTGACTACCCACTGGATTGGGATAACGCGATGACCAAACTCACCCTAGCGGTTAACTATACCGATACCAAAGTGACCAACAGAGGTGAAACCGTTACCGACGCGCGAGCCCGTGAAGTAGAAGATGCACTTCCTGATTTTCGTACAACGTTCACCATTGACCATACTTTTGAACCATTTAACGCGTTAATACGCGTAAACTACTATGGCGAAGTATTTGAAAACCTGTTTAACGATGAGACATTACCCATCGTAACAGATGGCTTATTTTTAGTTGATGCAGAAGTGTCTTATGATATCGATGAAAATATGTCGGTCGCCATTGGTGCAAAAAACTTATTTGATGAATTTCCTGATGAATGGGAAAGCGGAGGCTTCACTGGCCGCGATGGCGGTTTCTTAGGTGCAATTTATCCTCTTAACCATCCAGCAGGACTAGGTGGCGGAAGTTACTACATGAGATTTACAGCTAACTTCTAATTCCGTTTCTTAATGGATAGCCTTCTGTTTATTGGTTAATCAGAAGGCTATTTTTTTAAGCGCATAGACCAGACTGCGTTAGATAGTTGGGTCAAAAGCACTGTGCTCGCTGCTTTTGGTCTCTTTTAATTCGAATCCAGTCTCAGCGAAATCTTCAGCGCTAATGTTGTGAAGGTTTTCGATACATACATCCCCACCTAGAGACTGAATAACCTTACACATCTCTTCTACCTTCGTGTCCATCTGATGCATATGCTCAAGCATGATCCCCATGGCATTCGCAACGGGATCAGGATTATCTGGCGCTACAGCATAGGCGTCAAAACCGTATTTTTGTGCAATTTTGTCTCGCTGAGGATTCATGGAGGCTGTGGCGTCTTTTTGTTTGGTGACAATAATTCTGCCTGGAATACCCACAGCCGTAGCACCGTCGGGGATATCTTTCACTACGACGGAGTTAGATCCCACTTTGCCATTTACGCCAATGGTGATAGGACCAAGGACCTTTGCACCCGCGCCTACTACTGCACCGTTTTTAAGGGTTGGGTGACGCTTTCCGGCCTTCCAGCTTGTACCACCTAATGTAACACCATGATACAGCGTAACGTCGTCACCAATTTCGGCTGTCTCACCAATAACCACCCCCATACCATGGTCGATAAACACTCGACGTCCTAAGGTAGCACCAGGGTGAATTTCAATACCCGTTAACCAGCGGTTAAACGTAGACAGCGAGCGAGCCAACCACTTCCACTCGGCTTTCCATAATTTGTGACTGACTCTGTGTAACCACACCGCATGCAGGCCAGGGTAATTGGTTAACACTTCAAAGGTGTTGCGAGCAGCTGGATCACGATGAAATACGCCCTGAATGTCATCTTTTATTCGGCTTAACATGATTTACTCGATGCTACCCTGACTAGTGGCTTTCGAAACGGCTTCATCGGTTATTTCTAGTGAATGCTTTTGATCAGAAGCCTGCTCATTTGCTTTCACCGATTTGTCGATTGACGCTAGAATACCTCGCAGAATATTAAGCTCTTGTGATTCGGGTCGAGAGCGATTGAACAACCTACGTAGCTTAGTCATAACCACCCCAGGATGGCTCTTGCGAATAAAAGAGATTTTTTCTAGTGTAGACTCGAGGTGTACATAAAAACGCTCTAAGTCTTCGTTAAGAGGATATTCCTCCTCAACATCCGGATAAGTTTCTCTTTGCAAGTACGCCATACGAATTTCATAACACAGCGTTTGCACCGCAGCTGCTAAATTCAATGAACTGTATTCTGGATTTGCCGGGATACACATATGAAAATGACACTGCTGCAATTCCTCATTGGAAAGCCCACTGTTTTCGCGACCAAATACCAAAGCAACTGGGTACTTACTGACTTCTTGTACCAACTTTTCCCCACAATCACGTGGACCGAGCATTGGCCAAGAGTGAGTACGAGAGCGTGCAGAGGTGCCAACAACGAGTCCACAGTCTTTTACTGCTTCTTCAAGGGTGGTGACAATTTTCGCATTCGCCAGTACGTCGCCCGCACCTGCTGCTAATGCGCTTGCTTGACCATCAGGCTCATTCACTGGGTCAACCAAATACAGGCTGCTTAGTCCCATAGTTTTCATGGCACGGGCTGTGGAGCCAATATTTCCTGTGTGAGAGGTATTAACCAAAATAATGCGAATATTTTCAAGCATGCTTGCGATACCTATTGACTGAATAGTGAAATGTTTTGACTTCCTTAGACTGGTGCTTTTGTAAGCGGCGTCTAAAAAACGTTGACTCTGCTATTCTTTTGTTGCGACAAATAAAGCAGCAACACAGTAGGAAAAATACCAGACTGCAACCAGACTGCAAAAAGAAAGGCAAAACATCTTTTAATGGCGCAAAGTGTATCACAATAGCGGTATAGATGGCTATTGGCCAACATAGGTAGTCAATAAGCATTAAGCCGTATAGTGGTTATAGCGGCAAACAACGGCTGATAATGACCATATGTATGGACACAAGCGCACCGTTCACCTAGGCTTGTTCGGCAAATTTATTTGCATCATTCATTGATTCTGTTAGACTCCGCCCGTTTTCGAAATAGGCAAGCTAATTTTTGTACAGGTTACTACTTGTACACTTGCTTATTTTATTGGTCTTTTACAATTGGTGGTTTATCTATGCATCCTATGCTGAATATTGCAGTGCGTGCTGCGCGTGCGGCTGGAACAGTTATTGTTCGTGGTTTTGAAAAACATAATGAAATTGCAACAGAGTCTAAGGGGTTGAACGACTTCGTTACTCAAGTTGACAAAGACGCAGAGCAAGCGGTTATTTATAAAATTCAGCAGTCGTTCCCGAATCATTGCTTTTTAGGTGAGGAATCAGGGGAAATATTGGGGTCAGATACAGATTATCAGTGGATTATCGACCCGCTAGATGGCACCGCCAATTTTGTGAAAGGCATTCCTCATTTCGCTGTTTCTATCGCGCTTCTTCACAAAGGCCGTTTAGAGCAAGGCGTTGTATTTGACCCAATCCGCAGTGAACTATTTACAGCCAGTCGCGGGCAAGGGGCTCAGCTTAACGGTTATCGTATTCGTGCATCTAAGCCTCGTGATTTAAGTGAAACCATTATTGCTACTGGTCTGCCGTTTAAAAACAAATCACAGTTTGGCGAATATGCCCTCAGCCTCAATAAAATATTCCATGAAGTGGGTGACTTACGTCGCGCAGGAAGTGCTGCACTTGACCTAGCATACGTCGCTGCTGGCCGTCACGACGGTTACTACGAGCGCGGTGTTAAGTCTTGGGATGTTGCAGCGGGCGAGCTGATTGTTCGTGAAGCGGGCGGTTTGGTGACAGACTTTAAAGGCGGTAACGATCCTCTGCACAAAGGCGAAATCGTAGCGGGAAGCGCCAAAGTTGTTCAAGGTCTGGTTAAGCATCTTAAGTGAAGCGCTTAAAGAAAGCACATTGAATAAACCACATTAAACAATACTCTAAATAAAAAGGTCGCTGTGTGAAAACCAGCGACCTTTTTTGTTGAGCCTTTGCATCGCTACTTTTAGCAAGACCATAAACCGCTTGCTAACAGTAGTGACCGAAATATTAGAGTGGCTCTTGGTCAGCCCCCTCTTTCTCTTCCTGAGGTGGCATGAGATCTTCTTTACTGATGCCTAACGCTAAAGCAACAGAGCTTGCAATGTAAACCGATGAGTAAGTACCTACTACCACACCAAATAAAAGGGCTGTGGCAAAACCGTGAATTAGTGCGCCACCTTTGTAAAACAAGGCAACCAGTACTAGTACCGTGGTTAATGAGGTAATTATTGTTCGGTTTAAGGTTTGGGTGAGTGAGGTATTGATAATATCAATGGGTTCGCCTTTACGGATTTTACGGAAGTTTTCACGAATTCGGTCTGATACAACAATAGTATCGTTAAGTGAATAACCTATAACCGCAAGTACCGCAGCCAGTACCGTCAAATCAAACTCAATTTGAAGTACTGAAAACAAACCTAACGTTAAAACAACATCGTGAGCCAAGGCCGACACCGAGCCAAGCGCGAAGCGCCATTCGAAGCGCATTGCTACGTAAACCAAAATACAGATAAGCGCCACTAGCATGGCAAGACCGCCCTGCTCTGTAAGCTCCTCACCCACATTTGGACCTACAAACTCAATGCGTCGCATCTCAACAGTAGTACCATCTGCGCGTAACGCATCAACCACTTGGTTGCCAATAGTAACGGCTTTTACACCATCGCGAGGCGCAATACGGATAAGTACTTCTTGGCTGCTACCAAAGTTTTGAACGATGGCATCTTCAAAGTCAGCATTGTTTAATTGAGCACGAATTGACTCTAAATTTGCACTGTCTTCATAGCCAACTTCAATCAGTGTACCGCCGGTGAAATCCAGCCCCCAGTTCAGGCTATTAACGCCTAAAGAAACGAATGAACCTAGTATAAGCACGGTAGACAGCACCATCGCAGGAATGCGAAGGCGCATAAAATTGACGGTATCGGATAGTTTTAATAATTGCATGTTACGCTCCTTAAATCGCCAGTTTCTCTAGGCGTTTTCCACCATACACCGCGTTTACGATAACGCGCGTGATTAAAATAGCGGTAAACATAGAAGTGGCAATACCAATCATAAGCGTAATAGAGAACCCTTTAATTGGACCTGTACCTACTGCGAACAAAATAAGGCCCGCAATAAATGTCGTGATATTCGCATCTAGAATCGTTGAGAATGCGCTGTCATAACCGTGGTGTATAGCTTGCTGAGGACTTCGACCGTCACGCAATTCTTCACGAATACGCTCAAAAATCAGCACGTTGGCATCTACCGCCATACCAACCGTTAGTACAATACCGGCCATACCAGGTAGCGTAAGCGTAGCGCCTGGGATCATCGACATAATGCCCACAATCATGACCAAGTTAGTCACCAACGCCACATTAGCCACAATACCAAATGCCTTGTAATACACTAGCATAAAGGCAAGCACCGCGAGTAAACCGTACACAATAGCTTGCGTACCCAGTTCAATATTTTCTTTACCTAAGCTTGGCCCAACTGTGCGTTCTTCAACAATCTGGATAGGCGCAATAAGTGCACCTGCGCGAAGTAATAGTGCAAGGTCACGTGCTTCTTTTGGCGAGTCTAGCCCCGTAATTTGAAACTTACTGCCAAGCTGAGCACGAATGGTAGCTACCGAGATAACTTGCTCTTCTTTCTCAAAAATAAGTTTGTCTTCTTTGTTGCGCTCACCGGTTGCCTTGTACTCAATAAACACGGTAGCCATTGGCTTACCAATGTTGCCGCGGGTTGAGCGTGACATCTTGTTGCCGCCCTCAGAATCAAGCGATATGTTTACATTTGGCAGGCCGTATTCGTCAACACCGCTATTGGCGTCGATGATATGACTGCCGGTAAGCATAATGCGCTTCTCAAGTAATTGAGGTACGCCCTGCTGATCTTCAATAATTTGAGAGCCCGGTGGTACACGACCGTTTAATGCATCGCGAACGTCGTTTTTCTGGTCGAGCATGCGGAATTCAAGCGTAGCTGTGGCGTTCAAAATTTCTTTTGCACGTGCAGTATCCTGAATACCAGGGAGCTGTACAACAATGCGATCAGCTCCTTGTTTTTGAACAAGAGGCTCAGCCACACCAAGTTGGTTAACACGGTTACGGATGATAGTAATGTTCTGCTTCACTGCGTTGTCGCGAATTTCTTGTAGCTTACTCTCGGCAAACGTCGCTCGTAACGTAAGGTCATCAACGTCGTTAAAGGTTAAGTCACGGCTTTGATTACGAAGGAAAAACTTCGCTTTATCCAGAGCGTCTTCATCGCGAAAAGTGATATCAATGTGGTTATCTACCTGCTTAATGCCGCGATAGCGAATGTCTTCACCACGAAGGGATGTTCTGAATCCGCTTTCCGCGTCTTCTAGAGATTTTGTAATTACTTCGGACATATCAACTTCCATCAGGAAGTGCACACCACCGCGAAGATCCAGACCAAGCTTCATCGGCGTACCGCCCAAGCTTTCAAGCCACTCTGGCGTGTCTGGCGCTAAGTTCATCGCGACAAAGTAGTCGTCTCCAAGCAGCTTTTCTAGGGTTTCACGGGCGACAAGCTGGGTATCAGAATCTGAAACGCGAACAAGTATTTGTTCATTTTCGAATTCAATGCGCTTAGGCGTAATTGATTTTTCAGCTAATGCAGACTCAACTTGCTCAACCATTGATTGGGTGACAACCGCATCGCGGCCTGCTGAAATTTGAACGGCGTGATCTTCGCCATAGATATTGGGAAGGGCATAAAGTGCGCACATTGCAACCACAAAGAGCGCGCTTAATACTTTCCATATTGAATTTTTGTTTAGCACTGGATAATCCTTTCGTGCCGATGCCGAGAAGCGTCTCGGCTCCGGCGTTTTTTACTTACAGCGACTTCATTGTGCCCTTAGGCAACACAGCAGTAACTGAAGACTTCTGCACAACTATGTTGCTTGCTTCGTTTAGTGCCATTTCAATAAAATCTTTATCGTCAGACACTTTTGTGATTTTTCCTACTAAACCACCTTGGGTTAGCACTTCATCACCTTTGCCAAGTGACGACACTAAATTCTTATGCTCTTTAACACGCTTCGCTTGTGGGCGATAAAGCAAGAAATAAAAGATAAGACCAAACACTGCAAGCATGATTATCATTTCCATGCCGCCACCTTGTGAAGCACCACCAGCTGATTGTGCGTGCGCGTTTGAGATAAATAGACTCATAAAATTCCCCAAGTATTCTCGTTATTTAAATATTTTCGTTATTATTTCGTTGTTAGAGTGCCGGTACCGGTAACCCTCGTTGTTCATAGAAATTATGTACAAACTCATCCATTGTGCCTGCTTCAATAGCATCGCGCATACCTTGCATGACACGTTGGTAGTGACGCAAGTTATGAATAGTATTCAATCGTGCGCCAAGTATCTCATTACACTTATCTAAGTGATGTAGATAAGAGCGAGAATAATTTTTACAAGTGTAACAGTCACAATTTTCATCTAATGGTGATGTATCGTTGCGATGTTTAGCGTTTCGGATCTTAATAACCCCCTCGCCTACAAACAAATGACCATTGCGCGCATTGCGGGTTGGCATAACACAGTCGAACATGTCGATGCCGCGACGAACCGCTTCCACTAAGTCCTCTGGCTTACCTACGCCCATCAAGTAGCGAGGCTTTTCTTCGGGAATCTTTGGCGCTGTATGATCGATAATGCGGATCATGTCTTCTTTGGGTTCGCCTACCGACAAACCACCAATGGCATACCCGTCAAAACCAATCGCTTCAAGGCCAGCGAGAGACACGTCACGAAGACCCTCATACATGCCGCCCTGAATAATACCGAATAGCGCAGCAGGATTATCACCGTGAGCTTTTTTGCTTCGCTCGGCCCAGCGCAATGACATTTCCATAGACACTCGTGCTTCCTGCTCAGTGGCAGGATATGGGGTACATTCGTCGAAAATCATCACAATATCAGAGCCCAGATCTCGCTGAACCTCCATAGACTTTTCAGGTGTGAGTAAGATCTTTTCGCCGTTAATTGGCGAGCGAAACGTGACGCCCTCTTCAGTAATCTTGCGCAGGTCGCCAAGGCTGAAAACCTGAAAACCGCCTGAATCGGTAAGAATGGGCTTATCCCAATTCATAAAGTCGTGCAGGTCACCGTGCTGGCGAATAACGCCCGTACCTGGACGGAGCATTAAGTGAAAAGTATTCCCCAAACAAATATGTGCGCCGCTCTCATCAAGCTCTTCCGGTGTCATTCCTTTTACCGTGCCGTAGGTACCTACCGGCATAAATGCTGGCGTTTCAACCACACCGCGCTCGAATACAAGACGACCACGCCTAGCGCGCCCCTCTGTTTTTAATAACTCAAATTGCATTTAAGAACTTTCCCGTCTTTGCGCACTCTTCGCGTTCGGTAGAAAAGTGCTTTTGATATAGTTGTTCTACAACGAGCGCCTGATAAAAAACGTGCGCTGGGTATAAAACTGGGTTTGGAATCATGGGTCGGGATTATACCAGTAATTTACGTGAGATCATTCCCTGTATCTATGTTTCTATTGAAGTGAACGAATATGAGGGAATAAAAAATAGCAATTGGCAACAATGAAAGCCAAACAGGCTGATTTATAAACAGCCTGTGTTTTTTTCATTGCCTATGCCGTTGTCGGAGGGTAGATAGTCGTCAGAAAAGGTTGGTGTAAAATGCTGTTGTAGGCACTCTTCAAGGCGCTGCTAAGAGCACCATCGAAAGTACACTTCATCAGAGCCTAGCCCCTTTCGATAAACATGGAATCACCGTAGCTAAAGAAGCGATATTCCTTATCAATGGCCTCTTGGTAAGCGTTCATCACATGCTCTTTAGAAGCGAATGCACTGATAAGCATCATCAATGTAGATTCGGGTAAATGGAAATTAGTAAACATCGCATCCACAACCTTAAATTCGAACCCTGGATAAATAAAGATTTCGGTGTCATCGTAAAACGTACCAATAACGTCACCTTCGCTTCGCTTGGTACTAAATCTAGCAGCCGACTCTAGAGAGCGCACCGAAGTTGTGCCTACGGCGATAACTCGTTTACCCGCAGCTTTTGTCTGTAGTACGGCATCCACTACGTCTTGAGGTACCTCAGCGTATTCAGCGTGCATTTTGTGTTCAGTTATATTGTCTACTCGCACTGGTTGAAACGTTCCCGCCCCCACATGCAACGTTACAAAGGCTAAGTTAACGCCCTTTTCTTTTAACGCTTCAAGAATACATTCGTCAAAGTGTAAACCTGCCGTAGGTGCTGCTACCGCCCCCGGCTTGTTGTTATACACCGTTTGATAGCGCTCTTTGTCTGAGTTTTCATCAGGTCTATCTATGTAAGGTGGCAATGGCATGTGTCCGTGGGCTTCTAATAGCTGCAACACAGTTTCATCGTGGTCAAATTGCAAAATAAAAAGCGCTCCATCACGCCCCTTTACGGTTACCTTAACTTTATCTTCCAAAACAAGCTTTGTGCCTGGTTTGGGCGCTTTGCTCGCTCTCACGTGTGCCAAAGCCATATTGTCTGAGGTAATGCGCTCAATAAGGACTTCTACCTGCCCACCCGTCTCTTTCTTTCCTAGCAATCTGGCTGGGATAACCCGCGTGTCATTAAACACAAGTAAATCACCAGATTCAACGAGGGAAAGCATATCGGCAAACATTGAGTGAGTAACGGTTCCTGTTTTACCGTCTAACTGCAAAAGGCGACTGGCTGCACGTTGCTCAGTAGGATATTTCGCGATAAGGTTTTCAGGTAATTCAAAGCTAAAATCAGAAAGTTTCATGACGTATTGAGGTACTCTTCTTGCGTAGTTAATTAAAAAGTGCGCAGCGAAATAGTCACTAACCAAATAATAAGTATTCGTTTCGCTAGTTCTAAACTAATGTATGTTTTATAAAAAAATAATAGAAAAATTACATATTCCACTATAAGTATAATGCTCGATAATTTGTTATAAAATTGCATACCCCTATTAACTGATTAAAATTAGAACAATTCAACTTAATCGGTTAAGATACACGTCAGATAGTGATGACGTTCTCCCTGACAAATCTTTATCTTTGATACCCGGCACCTGCTGGGTATTTTTTTGCCTGCTAGCTTCAAATTAGTTAGCGTGTTAGTTGATGTTTTTCTTAGCCGATGACTCTTCAATTACTGCTCGTTTCTATCGCACCGGCTGTTGTGCCTGCTACTGCACCTACTATCATACCAAGGTCATGGCTGAAGGTCAGTTAAGATCTCTTCTAAAACCGCCGCGTCTACAGGCCGTGCTTTAAGCACATAAAGTACTTGCAGCATCAAATCAGCCCCCATAATACCTTTATTCACCTTGTTTCTTAAATTATCTGCACTTTGCTCGATATTAATTACAGCAAGACGTTGACTTAAGTCTTGATATTTCACGCCGCGCACAGACATTTCCGACTTAATTACTCGCGCAACGGTTTGTCTCCACGCATTTTTCGCACTCAATTCTTTGTTCAAACTTGCCTCCACAGCCCTCATGACACCGCTAAAAACCACTCATTTGTGACATATAATTCACAAAAACACACTTTATTACACTTAAGAAGCATATTTGTTATTGACGATTATGGCACAATGGATCTACACTTCAAGTCAAGATGTTGGCGAAGATAGAAAATACTGGTTACAGTAGCGATGCTGGAGGTAACGGCACTTTTTTCATTTACGTCACTATCGCTTCAATAATTTAAGGAGAACACTATGAGTTGGGAACTGGAAAGCATCGAAACCTTATTAAAAGAGGTTGATGACTTTGTGGTAACACGAGAGGAAAATTGTTTACTCATTGCGAACCAAGACGGCATCGATGCATGGCTAGCAATAAGTGGTGAGCAAATTTTAGTGGAGAGTCTCTTGTTTGCTGCTTCAGAAGTGAAAGATAAGCACGCGTTAGACCATGAGATACTGTCTTCTCATATGGTGTTTCCACTCACAACCGTTGGCATATCAACCATTGGTGGTGATGAATACTACACCGCATTTGGTGCGCTGAGTGCGCAGTCGAAAGGCGAGAGTATTGTTATTGAAGTTGAAACCTTGTTTCAGAACGTTGCATCTTTCTTAGATGCCTACGAAATGCACCTAAACTAAAATTTACTTCGAAGGAGAAGCAAATGTCAGTGTGGAAAAAGTTAATTACCGCAGTAAAGGGTGGCGCAACCGAAGCAGCGCAATCAGTGGCAGACAGTCAGGCCATCCGAATTCTGGAGCAGGAAATTAGAGAAGCAAAAGAGGAGTTGCGTAAGTCAGACCATGCGCGCACTCAAATTCTTGCAAAATGTAAGCTTTCACAACAAAAAGTAGAAAGCTTCGATTCATCTATTGCAGAATATGAGGCACACGCTCGAAAAGCAGTCGACACCGATCGTCAACTTGCCCTCGACTGTGCACAGAAAGTATCTGAACTCAATGAAGAGCGAGCGCAGGAACAGTCATACCTCGACCAGTTTAAGCAATCGGAAAAACAACTAGCGCAAAATATTCAGCAAGCTAAAGCCAACCTTCGCCGCCTAGAGCAACAGGTTGATATGGTAAAAGCCACGGAGAGCGTGCAAAAAGCACAAGTTGCAGTATCATCGAGACACTTAGGTGCAAACAGTAAAATGAAAACTGCCACAGAATCACTGTCGCGTATTCAAGATAAGCAAAAAATGCGTAATGCTGAGCTACAAGCCGCTGAAGAATTAGCTAATGAGGAGTCGAGCAGCGATCTTGAAAAACGACTTGCTGAGGCAGGCATTAAGGGCGGAAAAACGTCTGCTGATGATGAGCTCGCTAGAATTTTAGGCAAGTAAAAAAAGAGTAAAAGGGGGGAGCGTTAAGGCTCCCCCTTTTTTGGGTTTAGCACGCCCTAGACAAGTTAAACGCTTCAAGGCACAGTTAACGCACGGAAAACACGGGTTACTTATTTTATGTCCCCATGGATAAAACTGCGCAAAGTCATGCTGCAGTATTTCGCAGAATCTCGCTGGTATACCATTTTAGGCGCAACGGCGTTTTACGCAATGAGCAGCTATTGGCTGCTTTTTGCCGCTAATGAAAATGAGTTAATTAGTAGTGTCGACTTTTTTTACTGGTTAGCCGTTACTGCGTCGACGGTGGGCTATGGCGATTTATCGCCAGTAACCTCTGCGGGCAAACTCATTGTTGCGATATATGTTATTCCAGTGGGCTTAAGTATTTTTGCCATGGTAATTGGCCGATTGGCCGCGTGGGTGTCTGAACAATGGAGAAAAGGGTTATTGGGTATGACAAGCTTAAACGTTAACAACCACATACTGGTTATCGGCTGGAATGAACAACGAACCATACTGCTACTTAACCTGCTGCTGCAGGAGCGAAATGCAATGAGCCCTAAACCTGATATTGTGCTGTGCGTTAAGGCCGATATTAGCAACCCTATGCCCGGTGTTATTGAGTTTGTCAAAGTAGACTCGTTCAACAAAGATGAAGACATGGACAGAGCCTGTGTTGCTTCTGCGTCCACTATTTTATTGGATAATCCTTACGATGACGTTACCATGACAACCGCACTTTATTGCACTAAGCGTAATCCAAATGCACATCAAGTGGCATACTTTGAAGACGAAAGTCTGGTCGAGCTGCTGCAAGATCACTGCCCGAAAGTTGAATGCACTCCCAGCGTTGCAGTTGAAATGCTCGCAAAATCAGCCTTCGACCCTGGCTCAAGCATGCTGCACCACGATCTGTTGAGTATTGATGAAGGCCAAGCTCAGTTCTCGGTAAAAATTCCAGCGTCGAGCCCTGCAATCTCAATCGCCAAGTTATTTATGAACTTGAAACGCAAGCACGATGCCATATTTATTGGTTATGCGCCCCGCGGGCAAGTGAAAGACATGGTGGTGAATCCTCCATTAGAGGGCACGCTAAATCCTGGCGACACCCTTTTTTATATTGCGCTAAGTCGTATTAATTCTATTGATTGGTCAACACTGGACGCAGATTAGTCGGCAAATTAGGCTGTAAATAAGGCAGTTAAAGAGGAGCCCCCGTATGTTTGGTAAATTGTTTAAAAAAGCGAAACCTGAAGCAGCTAAAACGCCTGAGGTGATGGGACTGTATTTAGGTGGCTCGTTTGAGCTCGATAACCTTAAAATGTCGTTGCTTGAGCCATCCCTTACCATAGAAAAAGCGGCCCGTTCACACCTTATACAAGCTGTAGGTGAAGCTCCCCTTGACACTGGCGGCACCATACTCAGGTTTTACACCGATGATGATGGGTTTTTGCAGGTTATTCTCGATGGCGGAATGAGTGAAAACCATGTAACTGACGTGAAGCTATGGCATTTTTACGACACACAGACTATTGGCAGCGATGCCCAATGGAACACATGTTTATCATCACTGATCAGTCAGCCAACCTATGAGCTAGAAGGCAACACCTTCACGCGAGTATGGGGTGCGATTGGCGATGAGTCTCCCCCCGTGGCAGTCACCGAAACCACCTATGAAGAAGACGGCGATATAAGCAAAACAGACCAATTTATGATGCTTTACGAACGACCAATAGATAATGGACGGGTGGAAACCTTGTTAGTCGTTGGAGAAGAGAAGCAAGTAGGTAATAATTTAGACCGATGCTTGGTCATTTCAACAGGCGTTGATATTCAACCAGCAGATATAACTATTAACGGATAGGAACGAAAAATATGACGGATACAATCATGCAATCACTTGCAGGACTAGACAACTTTGCGCTGTACTTTGGTCTTTCTATCGTGTTTTTATTCATCTTCAAACTAGTATACGCACTAGTAACACCACACGATGAATGGAAGCTAGTCAAAGAAGACAAAAACGTTGCTGCAGCCATTGGTTTTGGTGGCGCTATTATCGGTTTTGCTATTGCCCTTGGCAGTGCCGCTTCAAACTCTGTTGCCGTAGTCGATTTTGCAATTTGGGCCATTGTTGCCGTTGTAGCTCAGTCTCTGGCATTTGCTATTTTACGATTTAGTTTTATGCCAAAAATTGCTGAGCGCATCAACAATAACGAAATTTCTGCAGGCGTAATGCTTGCCAGTATGTCTATTGCCGTAGGTCTGCTTAACGCAGCATGCATGACCTATTAGGGGGCGCGCTATGACAGACTCAACAAACAATTCAAATACACCGCGAGAGCTTGACTCCTCGTTTTGTAATAGCGCCTGCGAGAGTGAGAGTACCTTTAAAAATACTCGCAACAGCACTGCCACCAGCGAAAGTAACGATAAAAGTATCATAACCCTCTCTGATGCAAACGCTGGAGCTGAAGTTAAAACGAAACGCAGTAAGCACATCAACTTAAGCCGAATGCGCAAAACCTTTAGCGTTAAGCCCTTGGCACTAGGCGTAGCCAGTGTAATGCTGTCTGCCTGTGGCGCTGAGCGTGAAGAGGCGAAGATTTATACGTCAATAGACGACTGTAAGCAGGATTACCCTGATGCTGTGGAAAAATGTGAAGCAGCCTATAAAACCGCGGCAGAAGAAGCGCTGCGCACAAGCCCTCGATTTAATTCAGAATACGACTGTGAATACGAATTCGGCCCTAATCAGTGCCGCAACGTAAATACAGGTGGTGGCAGCTTTTTCATGCCGTTTATGGCGGGTTATATGGTGAGTTCACTGCTTTCACCAAACCGTTATTATTCACAGCCATTGTATACTTCTTCTTCATACAACTCGCCATTTCGCTCTCGGTGGATAACGGCCGATGGGCATGTGTTCGACGGCGATATTCGAAAGCGTAATTACCGAGTAAGTAAAGATCAGTTAAAACCAAAGCCTACCGTTAACCGCACGATGAAGCGAGGCGGTTTTGGCAGTAGCGTACGCGCAAAATCGTCATGGGGCAGCAGCAGTCGCAAGGGCGGATGGGGCGGCTAGTATGTTTAGAATGCCCTGCCAGCCGAGGCCAGGCTGGCAGCAGCTAGCCTCAGAATTTGGTTTTCACTTTCATACCATGTACGGACAGCCGTATTGGGATGAGAGTGCCTATTATCAGTTTTCGCTAGCGCAAATTGAAAACGATATCGAAGCGCCTACCGCAGAGCTTCATCAAATGTGTTTAGCCGTGGTGGAAGAAGTGGTTAACAGTGAACCATTGCTTCGCCGATTTGCCATTCCTGAACAACACTGGGATTTGGTTCAATCAAGCTGGTTTAATGCCGACCCCAGTTTATATTCTCGTCTGGATCTTGTTTATAACGGTTCAGGGCCAGCGAAGTTATTGGAAAATAACGCCGACACGCCCACCAGCTTATACGAATCAGGGTTTTGGCAGTGGCTATGGCTAGAGCAGAATGTGAATAACGGAAAGCTCGCTAGGCATTCAGACCAATTTAATAGCCTGCAAGAAAAGCTCGTTCACCGATTCCGTGAAATAGCGAAGCACTATAACATCCAGCAACTACATATGGCGTGCTGCAAAGATACCGATGAAGACAGAGGCACTGTGCAATACCTTCAAGATTGCGCGGCAGAAGCAGGGCTGCGCGCCGACTTTGTGTTTATTGAAGATATCGGCATTGCAGATACCGGTGTATTTACCGATTTAAACGACAGCCCCATCACAGATTGTTTTAAGCTTTATCCTTGGGAATTTATGCTGCGGGAAGAATTCGGCGACGCGCTGGCAGGTGCAGAAGTGAATTGGCTAGAGCCTGCTTGGAAATCTGTCTTATCGAATAAAGCATTGCTTCCCATGCTGTGGAAGATGTTTGAAGGCCACCCTAACCTGCTGCCGTCGTATTTTAGCGATGAAGCACATAGAGCTGTAGCATCAGGTAAATGGATTAAAAAACCGTTGTACTCACGGGAGGGCGCGAATGTTTCAATTATTCAAGACGGCAAAGAGGATGAGCTAAGCAGCGGTCCCTACGGAGAAGAAGGCTTTATTGTGCAGGCCTTTGAGCCTCTACCCACCTTTGGTGATAATTACACGCTAATTGGCAGCTGGCTGGTAGATGACATGCCTGCGGGAATTTCGGTGCGAGAGGATACGTCTGCCATCACACAAGACCTCTCGCGCTATGTACCTCACATTATTCTATGAACGAAAGACTTTGTGAACGTAAGATTTTATGACCACATCTAGTATTTATGACCACGTAAAGGACACGTTATGAAGTCGCTATCGATGCAGCTGCGCATCATACTCACAGTGGGCGCGCTATTAATTCTAATAGAAGTGGCAAACCTGCTAACAGGTAATTCGCTTAATGCATTTGGCGTTGTACCTCGCTCTTTACATCACTTACCGTTTATTTTTACTGCCCCTTTTCTTCATGGTACTCCTACACACTTAATGGCAAACCTATTGCCGCTCATGCTGTTTATGTGGCTAACCATGCAGTGGGGCAAACGCACTTTCATTATTGCTACTTTTTGCGCGCTGCTTATTGGTGGCCTTGGGGTATGGCTACTTGGTCGAAGCGCAACACATATTGGGGCCAGCGGCATGGTATATGGCTACTTTGGCTTTTTAGTATTGGCTGGGTTTAGAAGTAATAAAGTTCGATATTTGCTTATTTCCTTAGTCGTAGCTGCAGTATACGGCGGAATGCTGGTTGGCGTACTTCCCACATCGAAGTTTATTTCGTTTGAATATCATCTATTTGGCTTTCTAGGTGGGTTATTTGCCGCTTGGCACTGGGCACGGAAGTAACTTTCCGTATAATCATATGACAGAACTCGAAGTTACAGATTGATATGTCAGTAGTACAACAACCTCAGCAAAAAAATCAGGGCTTTTTTGGCAACCTCGCCTTTAATATTATTATTCCCGTAGTGCTGATGAGCTATGCCAGCTCTGAAGATTATTTAGGCCCGGCCTGGAGCATAGTGGCAGCACTGAGCTTTCCCATCGGCTATGGACTTTACGATTTAAAACAGTCGGGCAAAGTGAATGGCTTCTCTATTCTTGGCATCATCAGCGTACTGCTTACCGGTGGCTTTAGCCTATTGAAACTTCCCGCCGAGTATATTGCGATAAAAGAAGCCGCCATACCGGGCATTATTGGTATTGCAGTTTTAGTCACTCAATATACCGAAAAGCCGTTAGTCAAGATGCTGATATTAAATGACCAAATTATAAACTGGCCCCAATTAAACCAAGTCCTTGACGCTAAAGGCAAGCAGGTTGAGTTTAATAAGAAAGTGGCGGTAAGCTCGTATATTGTTGCAAGCTCATTCTTTTTGTCTTCTGCGCTTAATTACATATTGGCAAAAATGATACTCGTCAGTGAACCTGGCACAACGGCGTACACCGAAGAATTGGGCAGAATGACAGCGCTAAGCTACCCCGTGATCGTCATCCCCAGCATGATTCTACTCATTGCTGCGTTGTGGTATCTGTTTGCTCAAATAAAGAAAATTACGGGTGAAGAGCTCGATAACTTTATTAATCAGTAGCGCTAATAAAGCGTACCTTTAGACCTGCTCGTTGAGTGCCGCACAATATTATGTCAATTTGTTGTTTTTTAAATTTACCTCTCTTTACCCCATTTACTATCACTTCTTATTCTTGCTATTTTTTGCTGCTCCAAAAGTGGTAAGACAACGTAAACCTATCAGTAAGACGCAATAATAGAACAAGTTAATTGTTAGCTTGAAATAAAAGGCTAGCGTAAAATTGGCGTCAGGATTGCCTTTTTTGAAATCCTCTTAAGTTGCCAACCTGCGACCCTTAATGAATTGTTCTTACTTCTATTACTCAAAAAGGTCTACCTGTCACCTATGTTGAAAATTGAAAAGTTAACAAAGTCGTTTGAAGGCGTTAGCGCTCCTATTCTTTGTGAATTAGACCTTTCGGTAAATAACGGCGATTCCGTAAGTATTCAAGGAGCTTCAGGATGTGGCAAATCAACGCTATTATCGCTTATTGCAGGGTTTGATACGCCTACCTCAGGTATCATTTCAATTAACGATTATTGTTTGTATAAAAGCAGTAAAAGCCAATCCCAAGACGCTCACTCCAATGCCCAAAAATTAACTGCGGCTGATAATGGTACGTTTGAAACAGAGCCTGTTTTAAACGATGTAGTGAGAAATAAGCGCAATGTGGATGACGTTCGAAAGAATCATTTAGGGATCGTATTTCAAAGCTACAACTTATTTGATTGTTTTAATGCATGGGACAACATTGCGTTTACCGCGCGATTAAAAGGCAACTATAACCCGCAATATCAAACTGAACTTATGGAACAGCTCAATATTTTGCCTCTTGCGAAAAAGCCAATATCGCAGTTATCTGGCGGTGAGCAACAGCGCTGTGCAATAGCAAGAGCACTAGTACACAAGCCCTCTTTAATACTCGCCGACGAACCTACCGGAAATTTGGATGAAGCCACCAGCCAAGCTGTTTCCGATATTCTTTATGACGTTTGCAGTGCTATGAACACCACATTACTCGTTGTGACACACAGCCCTGATGTGGCTCAAAAGGCTAAGTTCCCATTGTGGCTACATAAAGGCAAATTGAACGAAGAAAAAGCGCCGATTAAGGAATTGCCGTGAATGCACTAATTGGCGCAAAAATGGGCGCAATAGTGAGAGCAAAAGCGAGCCAAGTCGCTAATGCAATAGTTAATGCATGTGTCAAATCGGCCCATTATTTAAATGATGAAGTGTCACTTTGCATAGAACCTTAAACCTCACCCTTAAAGCCCTTTTAGCCATGTCGCGGGTAAGACCGTGGGAGCCGCTGCTCATCATGTTTGCCCTCATTTTAGCCAATGCGGGCCTCATTACCGTGCTGCTCATTAACGAAGGCGCTTCGCAAGGAGAACTAGCCAGCAGTCAGTCTTCTATTTTCAATGGCGGTACTATTTTATTTGTCGACAAGGCTGCTATTTCCAACAGAGCTGTGGATGAGGCAGCACGTGAGCCTCAAATAGATAAAGTGGATGAAGTGGGTAAAGACGACTCCCTCAGCAAAGCTGACTATGCGAATTTGAGAATGGCAGGGTTTACCCAACTGGTAGCGTTTAGCGAAAGACAATACAGGTTTTCATGCGCTGAAGATGACCATAGCGTTAACCAAGTAGAAACGTCGCAAGCGGATACAGAGCTGTCTTTGTTGGGACTAGATAACCAAGCCCTTTTTAGCTATCCCGTTGCTGGCGATAAAGCAGGCTCAACATCAAATAGCATGGCTGGGTTAATGTCAACAAATGGCAGTTCTACTCAGCCAAGCTATATAGTAGGTGCCATACACCCAGCTACAAAATCAAAGCTCGGCTGCGATGTGTTGTTTTTCAGTGGTGGTCAAAAACACAGTCAAAAAAATCGTCAACAAGCCAGTGATGACACACAAGAAGGCGAAGTCTCTTCATCAGGAGTCTCTTCATCAGGAGTCTCTTCAACTGCCCTCTCAAGTGAAACGGCGGGTGAGACGGCAGGTGCATTGCCACCCTCTTCTGACATCACCTCAACGTCATCATCCTCATCGGCCGCTATTATGCTATTACGCGTGAGCACTGCAGTACCTCAAGATACTGTTGTTGTGTCTCTGGCAGACTTTTATCGCCGAGATATCACTGAGGCCACTTGGCCCTTATCAGGCTTTTTGTCCTTACTTCCCCTCTCACAAAACGATAAGCAAAACATTCAACAAAGGCTTTTAAAGACCGTTGAGTTTAAAGATGTCAGCACGCAGCAAGATACAGGCTCGCTACCCGACAGCTTTAAGCTAAATTTGTGGGCCATGGGTGCGTTAATGGCCGTGGTAGCGCTCTTTATCGTGTTAAACGCGCTTAACTTGATGTACCGAACTCGTTTACCCAATATTATTAGAATGAGGCAACTGGGCATAAGCAGCCGCTATGTAACCACTGCACTGCTTATCGAACTGTTTCTTTATTGTGTGCTAAGCGTGCCCGTTGGCTGTGCCGCTGGCTTTTATGCCGCGTCAATGCTTTCACCGATTATAAGCGGCACCTTTTCGTCTCTTTTCGATGCGGTGTTTATTACGCCTGACGTCAACCTAATCAGCACACTCGCGCTCTCGGTTTTTGTTACCTTTTTATCGCTGGGCCTATTTGCACTTATTCCAGCAAAACAACTTTCTACGGCATTAAGCACAAACAAAGTAAAAGCCGCTCAGCCTATGCGAAAGCGCTCGGTTCTTGTTTGGACGATAGCTGGTATTGCCCTATTAGCCATTACCCAAGCGTTAATATCAACGACGCTACACGCGCTGCTGTTTGTTGCACTATTACTGCTGGTAAGCTGCTCTCTGGTGATAATCTGGTTGCCAATACTGGCTAACGGTGTGATGAAGGTTACGCCCTCGAGTAGACCCGTTTTACACTTTATAGTGGCAAGCACTGCACAGTTTTCTTCTCGTACCCGCCTTGCGGTGTGTGCTTTTTTTATTGCGCTTACTGCTAACATTGGCATGAACGTCATGACCGATAGTTTTCGTGGGGCTACGGAACGTTGGCTAACACAACGATTATACGCTCCTGCCTATTTGTATACCGATAAGTCACTTTCAGAGCTTGCTATACCCGAAGGCGTTGCCTCAACGCCATTACTTCGACTTCAAGGTAAGCTCGTTGCCCAGTCTAACGCTAGTCATACTGATTCTAGTAGCAATGGTTCTAGTAGCAATGCTTCTCGTAGCGATGCTTCTAGCAGCGATGATTCCAAAGGCGCGGATGCTACCACTGTTTCAATGAGCAGTTACCCTACCCATGCCAATGGTAAAGAAGCCCTGGTTGTAGATTCGAGTGTTCCTAATGCATGGGCCATGTTTGAAAACGGTGAAGGCATTTACATTAATCAGCAGCTTGCGTATTCCAATGATATTTCACTGGGCGACATGCTGTTTCTTGAACAGATAAAAGCCACCAATACCGATGAGAGTGCAAGCAAGAACCTCTCTCGTTTCTTCAACCAAACCCCCTCTTTTACCGTGTTAGGAATCTACCCGGACTACGGCAATATGAAAGCGCAACTGCTGTTACCACTATCACTTTTTAACAAGGATGCCATTGGTGACGCTGCCTTTTCTGGGGTACTTGCTATTGATTACGATAAAACACCTGCTGCTTTCCATTCCTCAGCTATATCAGATACAACTGAAGCGACAGAAGGATCTACAGATTTAACTGCTTCACTTACGAGCCAAGGTAATCTATACAGTAGAGAAGAATTACTCACACTTTCGATGGAGACCTTTGATAGAACCTTTGTCCTTACTGATGGTTTAAATATCACAACGCTGCTGGTAGCGGGGATCGCCTTTGCGGTTTCGCTGAGTATATTGTCGTTAAGCAACGCATCGTCACTCACTGTACTGAGAGCCCTTGGGGTAAGTAAAACTGCAGTGAAGCTTAGCTTATTGGGACAATATATTTTTCTGTGCTTGCTCACCGCCTTACTTGCCGTACCGTTTGGTATTTACCTTGCCTATGTATTTATCTTCAAAGTTAATCGACTTGCCTTTAGCTGGGTGTATCCGCTAGCCATCGACGTTGGCGTTATCATAAGCAGTGTAACGGTATCGCTAGCAATCATATGCCTAGTAATTGCTCTCCCGCTAGGTCGGCTAAAGCCCAAAGTAGATTTACGACAGGATGCCCCCCTATGAAACCTATTTTTTCCCTACTATCAAAGGCTTTTTTAACGCTATCAAAGAGAGTCTCGCCCCCGCCCCTCGACTTATTTTTTCGAGTAGTCATGGCCGTTTGTGTATTAACCTGCAGTGCTTGCTCAGATGCGCCAGCGCCTTCTCGTTTCTTTGGGGATCTATCAAAAAGTAGCTCTGAGAATAGTTCTGAAAATAGCACTAAGAATGGCAGTGACAGCGACTCTTCAACCAGCTCGTTTCAATCTGTGAATAAAACAACACCCTTAGTGCTACCAAAGGATCACGGCAGCCACCCTGATTATCAGCTTGAGTGGTGGTACCTAACCTTTGTATTGGAAGATGATGAGAAAAACGAATACGGCCTACAATTTACCTTGTTTCGATTTGCTGCCGCAAAAGAAGCTGAGGTAGCAAGCTCATGGTCTACGCCACAGCAGTGGATGGGACATGCATCACTACATTCAAAAGACGAACATTTTTTTGAAGAGCGCTTGGCGGCTGGGGGCGTGGGAAACGCCTTTGTAAAGTCTGCCCCATTTAACGCGGTTATTGATGACTGGTCGTGGCAATCAAAAAGCGACTCCCCTTTTCCCGCTGCGTTACAGTTCTCTATCAATAACAACGTAGACATTGCTCTGTCACTCACCGCCAACGGCCCATTCGTTAAACAGGGCGATGCGGGCTACAGCAAAAAAACCGAAGACGCGCGCCTTCGCTCTTACTACTACAGCCAGCCATTTATGAACGCCAGCGGTACCCTTATAATCAACAACAAAACGCTCATGGTAAAAGGTTTAGGCTGGTACGATCATGAATGGACAAGCCACTTAGCTAACAGCAATGCTATGGGTTGGGACTGGTTTTCACTGCATTTAGACGACGGTACTAAGCTGATGGCGTTTCGCATGCACGCCACTGACAATGATTCTGACGCTGGCGCGAGTACAAAAAATAGAGGCAATGAAATATATACCACAGCCTCTTACATAACAGCATCAGGACATAAAGAGACACTCGCGTTGAATGAAATCAGCATAGTGCCTTTAGATAATGAGCAAATTACTACACTAAATACCGAACGCGATGTGCCCACCACATGGCAAATAACCATTCCTAGTAAAGGTGTGGATATTACTGTATCACCATTCAAATCTGGCCAATGGAATAGCAGCGTATTTGCGTATTATGAGGGAAGAGTAAACGTCACCGGTACCCACAAAGGTACTGGCTTCATGGAGTTAACGGGTTATTGATATGATGAGGCTGCCAAGGTTCGTATTAGCGGGAGCAGATTAGGGAGGTTAAACTAAGGCGGTTCAGCAACCATAACACCATTAGTAAATAGACCAGTTAATTCGCTCACTTAATGAGGTTAATGCGGCCACCCCAAGCTGAGAGTTTCCTACACTATTTAGCGCTGGCGAAAATACACAAATAGTAAAACGCCCTGGGACGACAGCAACAATACCGCCACCTACCCCACTTTTACCTGGCAAGCCTACTTTAAACGCAAAACTTCCAGCTTCATCATACATACCGCTGGTAGCCAATAGTGCGTTAACTTGCTTAGTTTGATAAGGGGTTAGCACTTGTTCATTTGCACACGCTGACATGCCCCGATTTGCTAAAAAACTAATAGCGCGAGCTAAGTCTTCACAGCTCATTTCTATTGCGCAATTATGAAAATAGTTGTGCAACACATCTTCAACTTCGTTTTCAAAATTGCCGTAAGCCTTCATCAAATACGCCATTGCCGCATTTCTTGAGCGATGCTGAAACTCTGACTCGGCCACTACCTTGTTCACCATAATTTCGCCGTTACACGATAAACGGCGAACAAAGTCTCGCATAGCGATATGTGGCGAGGCGAAACGGGACTGCACCATATCGCTTACCACCAATGCACCAGCATTGATGAAAGGGTTTCTTGGCATCCCGTTTTCGTATTCAAGCTGCACTAGCGAGTTAAATGGCAATCCGGATGGCTCACAGCCAACTCGCTCCCACATGGTCTCGCCATAGTGATTGATAGCAAGTACCAAATTGAACACTTTTGAAATACTTTGAATAGAGAACGGTATACCGGCATCGCCAATCGACGTGATCTGGCCTTGAATATCACATATCGCAATGCCGAATTGACGTGGATTAACGGTTGCAAGGGCTGGAATATAGTCAGCCACCTTGCCCATACCCAGCATGGGCTCTACCTCATCATAAATATCTTGAAGTAGCGCTCGCATGTCGTCGTTCATCAAACCAATATCTCCATTCAATGTCTGTTATGTCGCACTAAACGTACTCACATCGCTAGTGTGGCTTGGCTATTTGCCTAACAAATCAAATATTTTTTTAGCTATATCGGTATTGTCTATTTGCCCAGTAAACGAAGAGGCACCAGCACCAAACGCAAATACTTCAACATCTACACCGGTATGGCCAGTAGTAGTCCACCCCGTATTCGTCTTAACGTCTAAAAATGTTTTTACCGCTGCGTAACGGGTTTCTTCGTCTTGGTTTGACACGCTATCTAGCATAGCGAGTTCTTCACTGGTAAGGGAAAGACCCAATTGCTGTGCAGCGTAATCTCCTGGCATGTCCTCATCAATCATCTTTTTGGCAATCATGCGAGCAGAAGCTGACATATTGTGAAGGTATTCTGGGCTCCAGCGATAATCGCCACCCGCACCAATGGTGAGGCCACCGGTACTGTGGTCTGCGGTAAGCACTACCAATGTATCTGGGTGAGTGTTGACATACTCGCGCAGATACTCCATGGTTTGAGCCAAATCGTGCATTTCTGCCATTGCTGAGCCCACATCGTTAGCATGACCAGCCCAATCTACTTGACTAGCTTCAACCAATAAGAAATAACCGTTATCGTTTTCCAGGTGCTTAATGGCGTGCTCAGTAAGGTAAGCTAAACGATCGCTGCGGCTATCATCAAGCACTGCTGGAAGCGCTACGGGGGCGAACAAACCAATGACATCGCTTCCTGCTGGAACCGATGCCAAGCTTTGGTAGGAATCTGCATATTCATAACCAGCATCAACAAATTGCGCTAAAACATCTCTATCTTCGCGTTTAAAAAATGCAGTACCGCCACCTAACATCACATCAGCTACAGGCTCGCCATTAACGCGTATATCGAAAAAATCGTCGGCTATTTCATTGTAGTTTTTGCGGCTTTCATTGTGAGCAATATACGACGCTGGCGTAGCGTGGACAATCTGGGAAGTAACGGCCAGCCCTGTTCTCATGCCCTTTGTCTTTGCATAGTGCATAACAGAATTAACAGGCTTCTTATCAACGTCGACTCCAATAGCACCATTATAAGATTTAACACCAGATGCAAGTGCAGTGGCCGCAGCGGCCGAATCGGTAACGTAACCGGATATTTTGGCAGGATAGGTAGATGCATTGCCTACAAGAATGTCATCAAAAACCACGTTTTCAATTTCAGCCGTTGCTGCATCATCGACATAATTGCGATACGCCGTGGTATAGGCCGGGCCCATTCCATCAGCTACAACCATGATAATATTTTTCGGCGCAGTTGTTGATGCGATTTGTTGAACGTTTTCGACACTTTCTGTCACTGTACAGCTTGCAACGAATGCAACAGACAAACTGCTTAATAATGAGGCACGGAATGCGCGTTTAACCATGTGGAACTTCCCTGGGTAATAACATGCGCAATCCCTTCAGCAAAACGAGATAGCGCATATTGCTAAGCAATAAAAATTACGTTTATGCGTGCAATTGTAAAGCAGACTTAGCCCAACAACAAAACTAAAAGGTTGTTGGAGCGATAAAGTGAGGATAAAACAAGCACAAAGGCATTACTGATGAGACATTGTGTTGCTATTTCGTATTACCATCTCGTAATGCCAGGCTGTGTTGCTATAGAGTAAGTTCAAGTCTTATTGTGATGGGGAAGTTCACTGCTTTTGTTCCTCTAGGTACTCCCGCATACGTTGCTGCGCAACATCCACAAGCATATCGGGCTGAAATTTTGAGATAAAGCGGTTACAACCAACTTTTTCAACCATGGCATCATTGAAACTGCCGCTTAACGATGTATTGAGCGCGATAAACAAATTACTCATTCTTGGATCACTGCGAACCTCTGCCGTTAAGCGGTAGCCATCCATTTCGGGCATTTCAGCATCAGTGAACATGAGCAAAATTTCGTCACAGGGGTTTTTACCTTCATCAGCCCATTGCTTTAACAGTGCGAGCGCTTGAGCACCGTTTTTACGCTCTATAATTGTGATACCCAATTGTTTGAGCGTATCGCTTATTTGTTTTCTTGCCGTGCTGGAATCATCCACAATGAGCACTTTTTTATCAACAAAGTGATTCACAATCTCGGTGTCCAGTATCTCTTCAGAAATTGAAATATCGTAATCGATGATTTCGGCAAGTACTTTTTCAACATCGATAATTTCTACCAGCTCTGGTTTACCTTCAATATTCACTTGCGTTATGGCAGTCAAGTAATTTGACTTTCCCATTCCGCTAGGAGGAGGCTGAATGGTATCCCAAGAAGTATTAACAATACTTTTAACTTGCCCGATAATAAAACCCTGAACACTGCGATTATACTCAGTAATGATAACGTTTCTGGCAGTTTCGTCAGTGGCAGCACCGCGCATTTTAATCGATTGGCGCAGATCGATTACGGGAATAGCACTGCCCCTATAATTCATCACGCCGCGAAGATTATCATGGGAGCCTGGCATGGAATTCAGCTTAGGCATGTTGATAACTTCTTTGATTTTAAATACGTTCATAGCAAAAATATGACGTGTACCTAGCTGAAACATCAGTAGTTCCAATCTATTTTCACCAACTAACTTGGTTCTTTGGTCGACAGACGACAATACACTCTTACTCATACTACTCACTCTTACTTAATATTCAGATGGTGATAAACCCACCGCAATAGTTACCATAGTTATACCGTCAACTGCTAGAATATCAGCGTTCACGATCAGTATGAATACATTTGCACTAAAGTCTAAGGCTCAAAAGAGGCGATTGAATTCTTAGAAACTGTACTTTTATTACCATGCGCGCTAATGGACGATAGTTCCTTGTTCTTATATCAAACACCACGTCCATTTGTATCGCCCCCTTTTGTCCCTCTCTTAAAGATAGCGTTAAACAGCAATATCTGCCTATTTATTGAAGATAATGGATCTTTGCTGAATGTATCTCAAAGCAACACTCGATAACCCCTCAATAAACCCTCAATAAACACAAATATCATTCACAAAATAAATGACGGCAATGCAAAATATATATTTTTATTATTTCGATAACCGCACTAGGATGAAATGGAACTCACGGAAACGCCCTACAGCTGAATAGTGACGAACGAAAGGCAAGCTAAACAAAAACGCGTTAACGTAAAAACATAATCATAGACGGGAGAGACGCTCATGTCGCAATACCAACAAGATATTGATAACTTCGCTACTTTAAAAGCTTCACAAAATGGCACATGGGAAGGTATTAATCCAGAATTCGCCGCTCGCATGAAGCTTCAAAATCGTTTTAAAACCGGTTTGGATATCGCTCGTTACACAGCGGCCATCATGCGTAAAGACATGGCAGATTACGACGCCGACTCTTCACAGTACACTCAATCGTTAGGCTGCTGGCACGGTTTTGTTGGACAACAAAAAATGTTGTCAGTTAAAAAACATCAGGGCACTACGAGCAAAAGCTACTTGTATTTGTCAGGTTGGATGGTAGCAGCGCTTCGCTCTGAATTCGGTCCTCTTCCAGACCAATCAATGCATGAGAAAACATCGGTTTCTTCACTTATCGAAGAGCTATACACTTTCCTTCGTCAGGCCGATGCACGTGAATTAGGCGACCTCTTCCACAAACTCGACGACGCAAAAGCGAACGGCGGCGACGTTGCAGCAATTGAAGCAGAAATTGAAAACTATGAAACGCACATTGTGCCTATTATTGCTGATATCGACGCAGGCTTTGGTAACGAAGAAGCGACATACTTGCTAGCGAAGCAAATGATTGAAGCGGGTGCATGCTGTATTCAAATTGAAAACCAAGTATCTGACGCAAAACAATGTGGTCACCAAGACGGTAAAGTTACCGTTCCTCATGAAGACTTCTTAGCAAAAATTAACGCTGTGCGTTACGCGTTTCTTGAGCTAGGTGTAGACGACGGTGTTATTGTTGCTCGCACCGACTCATTAGGTGCGGGTCTTACGCAAAAAATACCTGTATCTCAATCTGAAGGCGACCTAGCCGCTCAGTACAATGCATTCCTTAAAACGACCGACGTTGCCGGCGCTGACGATGTTAACGAAGGCGACCTGCTTCTTAAACAAGGCGGAAAGCTGGTTAAGCCAGAGCGCTTACCAAACGGTTTATTCAGATTTAAAGACGGTTCAGGTTTCGATCGTGTAGTACTTGACTGCGTTACTTCGCTTCAACACGGTGCAGATCTTCTTTGGATTGAAACTGAAAAACCTCACGTAGGTCAAATCGCGGAAATGGTTAACGCTATCCGTGAGCAAGTACCTAACGCAAAACTGGTTTACAACAACTCACCGTCGTTTAACTGGACGCTTAACTTCCGCCAGCAAGTATTCGACGCGTGGAGCGAAGAAGGTAAAGACGTTTCTTCTTATAACCGTGCGGGCTTAATGGCAGTAGAGTACGACGATACAGAGCTTGCTGCTGTAGCTGATGAGAAAATTAAGAGCTTCCAAGCAGATGCTGCTCGCGAAGCCGGTATTTTCCATCACCTAATCACGCTTCCAACTTACCACACTACAGCGTTGTCTACTGATAACCTGGCGAAAGGGTATTTTGGTGAAGAAGGTATGCTTGCTTATGTACGCGGTGTTCAACGTCAAGAAATTCGCCAAGGCCTTGCATGTGTTAAACACCAAGCAATGGCAGGTTCAGATTTAGGTGATACACATAAAGAGTACTTCTCTGGCGATGCGGCGCTGAAAGCATCGGGTGATGATAACACCATGAACCAGTTCGACGTTTAACGGAAAGTTCCCAACCTTTCCTTTATTGGGCACCTCAGGGTGCCCTTTTTTTATCTATTGATTAGCGAAAAAATACAGTGATTTACTGTCGCTGGGTAGTTCACAACCCGTTTCTTATAGGAACAGCAGCACCAAGCCTATGCATAAAAGCGTCCCGTGTTTGCACTCGTAACGACGTGGTATGTTTTCAGTTATTCATAATATTTATGGTATTTTTTTAATACTTTCATTATCAAAAAGCCGAGCAACAAGCCACTTTATACAAAAAATATAAATTAAACCTAAAAATCATAAACTTGAAATTACACCCCCCCTTCACCTAAGACTAAACGCTTATCTGACAATAGACAAAAAACACTTTACAATACACTTCTTTAATCATCTTCAGAAAGAGCATTACAGCAATGAATATAGCGAAGGTCGATCTTAATCTATTGGTTTATTTAGATGTCTTATTGCGAGAAGGCAGCGTAACAAAAGCGGCAAACCAATTGAGTATTACACAGCCGGCCATGAGTAACGGTTTAAAGCGTCTTCGCGACCTGTTTAAAGATCCTCTTTTAGTGCGAACCAGCGACGGTATGACGCCCACCAAGCGAGCATTAGAACTTCAACCTATTATTCGCGACGTACTTGGCCGCTTAGAAAGCTCCATTCAGCCAGAAACCGAGTTTGATCCGCTCACCAGCGAGAGAACCTTTCGTATCATGACAAGTGATTACGCCGAAAGCACGCTGTTGCTCGAGCTTGTAGGCCGTTTAGCCGAATTAGCGCCCAATATTACCTTAGACTTAATTACACCGAGCGATGTGACTTTTCATGACGTAGAGCAAGGCAAGGTAGACATGGCGATAAACCGCTTTGACGAACTGCCTCTTTCATTTCATCAAAAGGTGGTGTGGTATGACACTTTTAGCTGCGTAATGAGTGCTGATCACCCTTTAGTACAGCGTTGCGATCTAGAAAGTTACTTAAGTGCACAACACATTTGGGTGAGTAAGACAGGTTTCGGCGTAGGCGTAGGCATCGATCCTACCGAAGTTCAGAAGCTTGGCTGGGTAGACGCAGAACTCACAAAGATAGGGAAGCAGCGGGCTATTCGCGTATTTACACGCCACTATCACGCAGCGCTTCAAATAGCGAAAAAACAGAAGCTTATTGCAACGCTGCCAAGTAAAGCAGCCAAGCTATTCAAGCACGACCCTGACGTGGTGATAAAAGAGCCGCCGTTTGATATTCCTCCAATTGCCCTGAAAATGGCGTGGAGTGCGCTGCTGCATCACGACGCGGGTCATATTTGGCTACGCCGATTAATAAGCGATGTAGCGAGTGAAATGAATGCCGTTTAGTAACAAAGCCACAACACAAAAAAGTCACTGAAGGGCAGCAAAAGACAGAGAAAAAACAGTAAAGCAAAGCGACAAACAACAGTGCTAGCACAATAATTCACAAAATCTATGGCAACAATACAAACCATAAATTAAAAAACTATCTCTATACGCACTACACTAAGACTATTAACGTTCTAAATATGTAGTAAATACGTAATACGAATACTCACCTAGTAAAACCTTTGCTAGTAAATCAAATGTATAGAGGTAGTTATGCAAGGATATATCACGCACGGTCGATTGCAGGTTGCAGAGCAACTTAACAGCTTTATTAACGATCAGGCCATCCCAGGCACACAGGTTCAGCCAGAATCATTTTGGAAAGGCGCTGAAGCACTCTTTGCAGAATTCATTCCTCAAAATCGCGCACTCCTCGAAAAGCGTGAACAGCTGCAGCGCGCAATCGACGATTTTCATAAGGCAGGAAACCCTGCGCCTGGTAATGAATATACTGCCTTTTTAAAAAAAATTGGTTACCTTGTAGAGCAGCCCTCTAATGTTGCAGCGACCACCACAAACGTAGATGCTGAAATTGCCACCATGGCGGGGCCGCAACTCGTAGTGCCTATTAACAACGCCCGTTACGCACTCAATGCGGTTAACGCTCGTTGGGGCAGCCTTTATGACGCGTTATACGGTACCGATGTGATTGGTACCGAAGATGGCGCAGAGCCTGGCAAAGCCTATAACCCGGTTCGCGGCGCAAAGGTGGTTGAAAAAGCTAAAGCCTACTTAGACAAAATGATCCCCCTTGCCAAGGGGAGTCATGCAGACGCAGTAAAATACAAAATAGAAACAGGGAAGCTGTCGGTTCAACTTACCGATGGAGATGAAACTCCCCTTGCCAATACCGAGCAGTGGCAAGGTTATCAAGGCGACATCAACGCACCATCTGCGCTGCTATTTAAGCACAATGGCCTGCACTTTGAAATTCAGATAGACCCCACCCATCCTATTGGCGAAAGCGATTCTGCCAATGTAAAAGACGTTCTCGTTGAGGCTGCACTAACCACCATTATGGATTGTGAGGACTCGGTTGCAGCCGTTGATGCTGAAGATAAAACGTTGGTTTACAGCAATTGGCTAGGGCTAATGAAAGGCACATTGAGTGTTGAAATGCAAAAGGGGGGGAAAAGTATAGTGCGCTCCATGCATAGCGACCGCATCTATCACCCGTCAAAGCACGTGCAGTCTCAAAGTGAACTGGTGCTTTCAGGTAGAAGTTTGATGTTCGTTCGCAACGTGGGTCACCTAATGACAAACAATGCCATGTTGTTTGATGGCGAAGAAGTGCCTGAAGGTATAATGGATGGACTCATCACTTCCCTTATCGCAAAGCACGACTTACTCGGCAACAGCGAGTATAAAAATAGTCGTGAGGGCAGCGTGTATATTGTTAAGCCCAAAATGCATGGGCCAGAAGAAGTGGCGTTTTCCAACGTATTATTCGAGCGTATTGAAGACATCATCGATGTACCGCGCAATACGCTTAAAATGGGTATCATGGATGAAGAACGCAGAACCAGCGTGAATTTGCAGGCGTGTATTGCCGAAGCACAATCTCGCGTAGTGTTTATCAACACCGGCTTTTTAGATCGCACCGGCGATGAAATACACACCTCTATGTTAGCTGGGCCTTTTGCTGAAAAGGCAACATTGAAGACAATGCCTTGGATTACAGCCTACGAAACCGCAAACGTTGCGGTAGGTTTACGCTGCGGATTGTCTGGTAAGGCTCAGATAGGTAAAGGCATGTGGCCAACGCCTGATGAAATGCAAAATATGATGGACGCGAAGATTGGACACTTAAAAGCGGGGGCGAACACCGCATGGGTGCCCTCTCCTACTGCGGCAACGCTGCATGCCCTTCATTACCACGACGTAAACGTGTTTAACGTACAAAAACAGTTAGACGAACACTTCGACGGTTTAAACGACATTCTCACCATTCCGCTGTTAGCAGATACGTCTAGCCTTACTCGTGAGGGCATTAAGCGTGAAATTGATAACAATGTTCAGGGAATTTTAGGTTACGTTGTTCGATGGGTGCATCAAGGTGTAGGCTGTTCGAAAGTGCCTGATATTAATGATGTGGGCTTAATGGAAGATAGAGCCACGCTGCGTATTTCTTCGCAGCACATAGCCAATTGGCTAGAGCATGGCATTGTAAGCGTTGATCAGGTTAAAGAGTCACTCTCTCGCATGGCTGTATTAGTAGACGAGCAAAATGCCGACGATGCTGAATATATTCCAATGACGCCTGACTTGGAAAATTCTATCGGCTTCCAAGCAGCTAGCGACTTAATATTTAAAGGTAAAGAGCAACCGTCTGGTTACACTGAGCCTCTACTGCATGCAAAACGTCGTGAAATGAAAGCGAAGCTAGCACAACAATAAAACCATTAATGCAAGATGACGAGCGGGTGCCTTTAAGCACCCGTTTTTTCTTTGTAAAGCAAAGAGTAATAACATAAAAAGTAAATAATTAGTGGTGATTTACCCTGTCTACACTATGCTTAAACAATGCTTAAAGTATGCTCACGTTTTGCCTTCGATAGATGCAGTTATTACCACTATTTATCCAATACACTCCGTCTATCACATATGAATTAAAACAGAGAGAAGTATGGCAATAGCAACGGCCCCTAGTACACGTATTGTTCCCATTTTTTCTGGTGGCGGCACTCGTCTTAGTGCACATATTGGCATCATCAAAGCACTGCAAGATATGAACGTAGAGTTTTCAACACTGGTTGGCGTATCAGGAGGCTCTATTGTTGCGTCGCTTTTTGCAAAAGGATACTCCGTTGAACAAATGCGTGAACTCGCGCTGAATACCGACTTCAAGCAATTTACCGAATTCAGCCTGTTTAGATTGCTTCGAGAAGGAGGCCTATCATCAGGAGACGTGTTTCAACAATGGATTGACGAGCAATTAGCAGGCGCTACTTTTTCAGACATGCCAATGGCACTGAATATATTGGCTACCGATGTAAATGGCGGCGGCCCTGTGCTGTTTAACCGAGCAACAACGCCAGACATGAAAGTTTCTGAAGCGGTGCGTTATTCAATGTCTATTCCCCTTATTTTCTCGTTCAAACCCTTTAAAGACCATTTATTAGTGGATGGCGCCATACTATCTGAGGACGCCCTTTTTGAAGATTGGCAGGGGGATGGCACACCTTCGGTATGCTTTCGCCTGCAAAGCACCATGCAAAAACGCCGGATAATTAAAAAGAATGTATTACAGTTACCCCAATACGTTAGCATGCTTATTCGTACGTTTATGACCGCTATATCTCGAGAATACGTTAACGCGCGCTATTGGCACAATACCGTTGTGGTGAACACGGGTGAAATTTCTGCTGTAGACTTTTCGTTAACACCAGAGATAAAAAACACGCTATTCGACCTTGGGTACTCTACAACAAGAAAGTTTTTGCCGAAAAAATACGCGGGCTATATACAAACTAATGAACAGAACAGCGGGCAAGATGGCAAGGTGCTGCCCTACTAGCTAACCGAGTAAGTTTGCATTTAAATGCTGTAAAAATCTCGATACCACTCAACAAACGCTTTCACACCCTTGTCGATAGTCGTTTTTGGTTGATAGCCCGTGTCTGAAACCAATGAAGACACATCGGCGTAGGTATCTGGCACATCACCAGGCTGCATGGGCAACAGCTCTTTTTTCGCCTCTACACCCAACGCTTCCTCTAAGGTTTCAATAAAGCGAAGCAAGTGCACTGGCGTTTGAGCGCCAATATTATAGACCTTATAAGGCGCTTTGCTGGTGCTTGGATCGGGTTGCTTACCATCCCACGCCTCATTTGGCGATGCCACGTTATCAAGTGACCGAATAACCCCCTCAACAATATCATCAATATAAGTGAAATCGCGACGATGATTACCGAAGTTGTACACCTGAATAGTATCGCCTTCTAAGATCTTCTTGGTAAACTTAAACAGCGCCATATCAGGGCGGCCCCATGGACCGTATACGGTGAAAAAGCGTAAGCCTGTGGTGGGCAAGTTATACAAGTGACTATAAGTGTGCGCCATAAGCTCATTGGCTTTCTTAGATGCTGCGTAAAGGCTCACTTGATGGTCTACATTGTGCTGCTCTGAGAATGGCATAGTTTCATTAGCGCCGTATACAGAGCTAGATGAGGCATACACTAAATGACCAACCTTGTTGTGCCTGCACCCTTCAAGAATATTCACAAAGCCAACTATATTTGAATCTACATAGGCGTTCGGATTTTCCAGTGAGTATCGCACTCCCGCCTGCGCTGCTAAATGCACCACTCTATCGAACTTGTGTTCTTCAAACAGCGCGGTCATTTTTTCTCGCTCTTCTACACCCATTTCGATAAAAGCGAAGCGTGATGCCGCATCAGACGCCTTAATATGTGCCAAACGAGCATGCTTTAAGTTAACATCGTAATAGTCGTTAATATTGTCAAGCCCGACAACGTCATCACCACGATTAATAAGATACTGTGATACGGCTGCACCAATGAACCCCGCAGCGCCGGTTACTAAAATTTTCATAGAATTCCTAAAGATTATTCCGTTTCTTGTCCATCGACTTATCAATATCACCGACTAAAGACTCTATGCAAAACCGCCAAAGTTTAGAAATAGAGTGCTTCACTAAAATTTTTATCGGCATCTTAAGCATATGACCACGAATAAATACAAGATTTTGTGCCAGTCCTAAATAACGTACTTGAACTAACCGGTGATTTAAAGCAAGTACTTTGCAAAACATAAAATCAAGGACCGCTAGTTTTAACTGAGAAATTCGAAAATCACAAAGCTCGCTCAATATCGTTTTCGGCGTCTCTTTGTTTAATATTTTATTAAGGTATCGAAAGGCAAAGTACATCTCCCTCTCAAAGCCTGTTTTATCAGCAAGGTGGATAAGGTGTCGTAATTCGTCTTCATCGTCACTAAATTCATCGAGAAGTAATGAGAGATCGGTGAGATCTCGAAACCCATTGTTGAACGCTTCGCCAAAGAACAAGTGAACGGCAGAATGAAGAAACATTGCTGATGGTCTAAGAACATCTACCCCCTTTTTCACTTCTACTGTTGAGTCAAGAAAAAAGGTTATATCAGGAGCACGCCCACTCACTACTGGAACAATATTGTGGTGCACATCAAGTACAGTGCCTCGTTTTAAGTGGCGTAGAGGGGGAATTTCATGCGCCCACTCTCTATAGTACTTTTGGTCGTAGTCAGAATCAGAGGTCGATAAAAAACCAAAAAGATGCAACGTAGTTTCAGCGATGTGTAAATCGGACTGTAAGACTAAAAGATCGATATCTGCAAAAATTCTTCCTGAGGCAGCGGGATTGTGAGCCAGCACGTATCCCGCGCCCTTGAGTACAATAATATTTCGCTCTAAAGAACTCGATAATATTTTGTTGATAATATCAATTTCACTTTTCACTTGATTATGAAATAGACGGGCATGTCTTTTTGCAGCCAGTAAATGCGCGTTAACCTCTTCGGGTATGACTTTACTGCTGCAATGTGAATTAAGTAGGGTAACCGCAATTCTTGGCAAAAGTGCATGTGCTCTGGCTACTAAAATTAGGTCACGCCATTGTGTTAATGTTAAGTTTGGACAATGACGATTGACTATAATCTCGCCGATGACATGTTGAAAACAGATGCCCATTAATCCGCAACCTGTTCGTCAAGTAAGGATTTAAGCTCTTCAATATTACTGTAGGTTGCCTCTAACAACATGAGTTTAGGTATGAGTGTTGAAAGCATGTCGAAGGCAGCATGTTCAAATAAGTCAAAGTTAAATGCGTTTTCGAGTAATAGACACAATGCATTGGTTTGCGATAATTGGAATACTTCTGTTTGCGCACCGGCTTCAAATTTAGGAAAAACAACACCAAAAATATCACAAGTCTCATGCCTGCGGCTCACAGCTTCGCAGGGAGGACGCATATGTGCTACGTCTCCTTTTTGAGTGTCTACTGCTATATTGGATATATGAGCGTCAGGAAACCAGCCCTTCACTAAAGATATTGAGTTATTTTTTAAGCAGACAGGTCGAACAAAAGGACGCACTTTACATGAATCTAGCTCTATTATCGCCATTTCATCCGACAGCAATCGCCACCCCTTCATAGCAAGGTAAGCGCATAACGTACTTTTACCAGAACCAGGTGGAGCAGGAAAAATAATTGCTTTTCCATTCTTCTCCAAAACAGCTGCATGAAAAATGAGATAATTATGATAAAAATTAGCAACGCACCAGTTCATTCCCCATTCAAGTAGAGGGTAGGCGTGCGCTAATGGAAGAGGCTTGAAAGGAATGTGGTCGTCAAGTTTAAATACAGCCTGTTTTTTGTAGAAACGCCTCACGTTGTTCGGCTGCTTTACTGATATGTTAAAGTCGAACCAGTCGCTATCAGTGCTCACGTCATAATTTTTGTAGAGTTCGAAGAAGTTATCGCTTACCGCTTTTAACGACGTTCCAACATTAACCTTAACGACACCAAAATCAACAGTAAGCGCGTTATGTTTGAGCGCAGTGTAACAATCGGCTTTAGACAAGTCAGATAAAAGCAATGTTTACAATCCTACCTTCACTCAAGCAACCCGTTCAACTCGAGCACCGCCTTGAACTCATCAAGCACCTCGGTGGGAACATCGTGATACTCGCAGCTTGGCTTGAGTAAATCCACCAAGGGAACAGAATCTATTTTTCTCAGGATCGGCGTAAATTGTTCAGAAAACGTAAAAACACCGTACGACGGCAGATGGTGAACAAGGGTTCCAGAACCATCTGTAGAAAAAAATATGCTAAGCAAGCCGCTAACAACCACTGAACTAATACGTAGCGCGAACAGCGTTAACTATCTGACCTTCCGAGAATTTGACGTTGATAGCATCGTAAAGATCATTAACGTAGGCTTCGGCAGAAACTCCAGAGGGAAGAGGATATTGACCGCTCACCGCATTCAAATATGCAACAACCAGTGCTTCATTTGTCTCTGAGTATTTCGACGACTGCCTAGTAAGAAAGTCCCTGATCCTTGTATTCGAACTATTGCCCAATCCAAATGGTTGTTTATGCGGGAAAATATCTCTCCAGCGACTATTGCTGACATTAAATTGTTGACGTTTGTGCCTGTTTCCCAAGATATGGTGCCAGGTAATTGGGTCAATTCCTTTTACAGAATCGATGCTGCAGTCTTTTGCTTGTGAGAGATTTCCAGACAAATTGCCCGAGACAGAACACCCAGTAGCACCACCAAAATTACCCGCCCAAGCGGTTTTGGAGGCTAACGTTGCAACCACACCGCCGGCGGCAGCTTTTGTTATAAACTGTCTGCGCGAATTTGCTTTTGAAACATCGGCGCTCGACTCAATATCCGTGTTTACTTTTGGGGACTTCATACACATTCTCTACAATTAGGGCAACCACTGTTATTGCCCAGTGACAAGCAATTTACAGGCCACACTAAAAATCCAATATTTACAAAGGGTTGGGAACAGTGATTAATAAAGCGTTAAATATACTGACACTATCTAACACAACTGTTCAATATTTAGCTTAATCTTTGTGACAAGCGAAATAATAGCCAAACTTCACTGCTTTTACCAGTATCGACTCAACGCTCACGTTCGAGTAATTCACGAACATATTTTATGGGAACCGCATACGAAATCCCTGTGGGGGAAGACAAAGCACTTTCTTTTGTATCTTTAACTAACACTTTATTAATCACACCAACCACATTACCTGTATCAGGCTCATAAACCGGGCTACCACTATTGCCGGGATAAGCAGTAGCATCGAGCTGATAGATTAAGCTCGTCGACTGCAATCGTTTCATCATCGCAATGGTAAGTTCGTCTGCATTTCTCGCCGGTATAGCGTCCGGCGTGATAGCAGAAATGTACCCTCTATGCGTTGCTGGATATAAACCAAGAATAGCGCCAATCGGAAATCCGGTAAAAGCAACGTCTGTCCCCGGAGGAAGAAGTTCATTACTTGATAAAACCGACGGTTCAAGTGTTTCTGACAATTTCAATAACGCAAGGTCATGCTTTGGATCTATCTTTACAATCTCAGCCTTTATCTTTCTTACTTTTGTCCCCTCTCCACTCAATACCACATAGTTTTCTACTATGGTCGGGTCTAGCACTTGAGACACCACGTGATAATTAGTAATCGCATATTCACCTGTGTCTACCACGAAGCCCGTGCCTAACACGCGGGGAGCTGCATGTTTGATAGGTGCGTCAATCGCAATGGCCAACGTGCTTTTCGTGACACGGGATACCACATCAGGAAATTGCTCTTGGTCTGACGCAAGACTTGATGCGGAAGCCATAAGTATAGTAATACTGAGTAAAAGGAGCGCAAAAGAGTGAATTGAGTGCTTCAGCCAATTAAACATCTGGATATTACTCACCGTGAATATATTGCAAGATATCTTTTTCATTGTATCTGCCCCTCTCAGTTTAGTGTGCATATTGTTTGCCGCCTCTTACCTATCTGCAATTGTTGGCGCACAGAAATGGAGAAAAATGTTGTTCGCTAGTGGTTTATTCGTTCTTTTAGTTGCGTCTCAACCATACACTGCCGATGTATTACTCTATCCTCTAGAGCATAACACCGAAAACCAAACGATAAACAGCGAAAAGGCTAGCGCTACGTATATTTTCACTCCTGCCTGCTATTACGCTACCGCTGGTAATGTCTCAGAAATGTCTCGGTGGTCCTCTTGTTCTTTACAACGGCTTGTAAGAGCAAGTCAATTGTCCAGAGAACTCAACATCCCCATTATCGTCACAGGAGGAAACTTCCTTCACGACCCTACGGTCAACTATGCAAAAAAAGCCCATGCGTTATTGCGTTCGTTAGGTATTGACGAACGCCAGTTGATTATGGTTCCACAGGGTACCGATACCGCGAGTGAAGTGGAAGCAGTTAAACAATATCTCAATGAAAGTGACGTTGTTCTCGTTACATCGGCTACACATATAGATAGAACAAGACAGTTGCTAAAGGCATATTGTAAAAAGGTGTACAGTGCCCCCGTTGATTATCACAGTTCAGGTTCACTTTCACCTTTTGTTGAACGCCCCTCGACTAATGCAATGCAGCGCGTGGAAAGAGCAATATATGAATATGGTGCGCGCATAAAACACTGGCTAATTCATTAGTTAGTTCTTTAATATGAGAAGACAAATATCGAAACCATTCTATACTTATGCGATATTATACTTTTGTCCATTAGTGAGATTGGACAGATAGGGTTAAGATAAATTTCGCTAGGTTCGTACATATTTACAATTTCGGAAAACAAACTCAGTGCCCAACAAATCAATTATTGGAATAGTCAAAAATATCGTAGGTGCCAACAATAAGTTAGGCAGGGCACTTGGTGGTTATGAGAAACTTCAAGAAGCGAAGTATATATCACGCCATTTTTCCGATTTTTTGGCGCCCGTTGTGGCGGAAACTGAACAAGTTAGACACTCCAGTTATAATATTCGTCACAAGGTGTATTGCGAAGAATTGGGTTTCGAAGCGGTCAATCCATCAAACATTGAAACTGACGAGTTTGATAACTTTTCAACAGCCTGCCTTATCAGGCACAAGCGCTCTAATCACTTTGCAGGTACGGTTAGACTGGTGAGACCACACCTCGACAGTCACTTGTTACCAATAGAAAAATACTGTCTTGACTCAATTACGCATAAAACCCTAAATCCATCACTATTCGATAGAAAACAAATATGCGAAATATCTCGACTGGCTGTTCCTAAGGAATTTAGAAAACGTGAGATGGATCGCTTTTCCGGGGCCGCTTTGGGTGTTATTAACGAAGAAACCTACTCGGAAGATGAGTTACGATGCTTTCCATTTATTGCCATCGGTCTTTATTTTTCTGCCGCTGCTCTGGTTATTAGAGAAGACATTAAACATACCTACGTAATGATGGAACCACGGTTGGCACGAAGCATGCGTTTTGTGGGTATTAATTTTGAGCAGATTGGCCCTACGGTGGACTATCATGGCAAGCGAGCACCGTTTTACATCAACCCATCACTATTGTACAAAAGCCTTAAACCCACCTTCAAGGTTATGCTAAGTGATATTCAAAGTACGATTGATAACTGTCAATAAGGCCCAAAGTAATGTTTGATTATAAAAAAGCATTTTCAAGAAATATTGGCTGGGTTACCGAAGACGAACAAAGCCTCATTAAATCAAAAAAAGTGGCCATTGCAGGGGCTGGTGGCGTTGGATTTGAACACGCGGTAACCCTCGCAAGATTGGGTATTGAACGATTTACTATCGCCGACTTTGACTCATTTGAAGTTCACAATTTCAACAGACAAGCTGGGGCGTTTGTTTCAACGATTGATGAACCTAAAGTGTCGGTTCTTGCTTCAGTACTAAAAGACATCAACCCGAATTGCCACATTGAAATATTCAATGAAGGAGTTACGGAAAGTAATCTTGAAGCATTTTTCGATGACGTTGATATTTACGTTGATAGTCTTGATTTTTTTGTGATCAAAATTCGCCGGCTAATATTCAACTATTGTAAACACAATAACATTCCGGCTATCACTGCTGCACCTCTGGGCATGGGCAGTTCGGTACTGTGTTTTACTTCCTCTAGCATGAGCTTTGACGATTATTTTGATATGCATGATGGAGAGGACGAAGACCAGCAGCTTTTGAAGTTTTTGGTTGGTCTTTCGCCTAAAATGCTTCAACGAGAATACTTAGTGGTGCCGGATGCGGCAAACTTTAAGGAACAAAAAGGGCCCTCTGTGGCGATGGCCGTTAAGTTGTGTGCCGGCATAACTGGCACTAACGTGGTAAAGTTATTGTTGAATAGAGGAAATGTGGTTCAAGCTCCTAAAGCACAGCATTTTGATGCTTATAAGAATAAGTATGTCGTCACTACGCTGTATTGGGGAAATCGCGGTCTGCTACAAAAGCTGAAACTCAAAATAGCGAGTAAACTAGTTTATAAATAGAGTGTCGTAATTTTTTACAAACTAATTACGCTCACGACAAACAGAATCACTTAATCTTTAAAAAACAATAATTTAAAAAAATGGCATACTATTAGCTTATAGGTTTAGGTACTCAACCATCACAGTTTCAAAGACGGAGTCGTCATGAAGAATTTAACAAAAATTGTAGCAGGATTAGCCTTACTAGGTAGCGCAGCGGTAACTAGCGCATCACCATTATTTATTGATAACGGTGTAAACGGAGATTCTGACGCAGATACAAGAACAGACACGTTCCTTTCGTTCGTATTTAACCAATTCAATCCTACTTCTGCGTATTTGGATTTGGAAGGTGACGGCATCAGCACCGGCACATTAGTGTTTGACAGTGGCACTGCGACCATCGGTTCGTTGAGCCCACTTGCATTCGGTTCTTCGCAAGAAGGTTTTAACGGTGCTTGGGGCCTTAGTATCGAGTATGAACTGTTCGGTTTCGCAGCAATTGCTGATGATGTTAACGGCAATGGTTTTTTTGAAGCAGGCGATACCTTAGCGGCACAGTTTGTTGACGGTTTCTTAAACATGAATTACGTTGACGCAAACGGAAGTACTCCGTTTTTACAACTGGACGTTACAGGTTCTGCCTTTAACATTAATCAGGGTGTTAACTTTTCTATTTTTGGTCAGCCTACTTCAGCAAGCAACATTCTGAATACTGAGGAAGCGTTCTTCGGCAGCACTGGTTTTGGTGACGCGATTAACAATTTAGATCCTGTTAACATTGGCGCATTAGCAAGCCTACTTATTGGCGACGCTACACAGGCCCCAACGGCTAACAACAACTTTCCTGTTTCAACGTTCCAACAGAATGTACTTGATTCTCTTGGTTTAAGCACACTGCCACAAACTGCGCAGTGGCTAACTAGAACAACTAGTATCAACACAGCAAGCCTTACGCTTGAGGTACCTGCACCGTCTAGTCTTGCTATCTTCGGGCTTGGGCTACTAGGCTTAGGTTTCTCTAGACGTTTAAAAAGCAAATAAACGCCGATAAAGCATTTCAGTACGAAGCCCTCAGTTTATGACTGGGGGCTTTTTTTATGTTATGCGATAAAGTATATATTTTAATCGCTTTTGTGCCCCTTAGTTTTTTAAATGATAAGCGGCTTTCATAACAACATTAAGTCAGCACTTTACCTCTTCCCCGGTTTATTTCATTATTTATAAAAATACATTCGCTTTGTGGTTGTGTGTTTATTTATTGGTTGTAGGCGGGTAAAGTAGAAAGAAAAGGAACCGCTATGAAAAGATATGCTTTTTACCTCATACTTTGCGCAACTGCATTTTCGTGCAGTCAGCCGTATAAAGACATAGACACGTCTGACCCTGATGCATTCTTTGAAAAATACGCCTCTCATGATGCAGAAGTGTTATTAAAGGAAAGTATACAAAGAGCGCCCGAAAACACTGAATTACGCCTGTTGCTAGGGCAGTCTTATCTTCACCAAGGCAAGTACGAAAGTGCCGAAAAAGAATTCATACACTACCTTGAGAATACAAAAAGTGACACGCTATCGAATACCTTCTATGAGTTGTATTCAGAAGCACTGTTCTTTACCGAAAACCAAACTCTTTTAGACACTATTCCACTTGAAGCTCAACAGCAGAGCGTCAAAGTAGCGACGCTTGTAAAAATAAGCCGTGGCGTTGGAACGGCGCAAGCCATTGAGCAGAACACAGTAGTTCATGACATCAACACTGCCTCTATTGATACCGCCGAATTGACACAAAACAACTATTATTTGTATTTTGCAAAGCTTGAAAAACTGTTCTCCGACGCTGATTATCAGCAGGCTGCCCGTATATCTGAACCACTAAAACGTTTACGTCCTTTCGACAATCAGGCGTTGTTTTATTTAATGCTTTCGTATTACAAATCCGGAAGTTTTCAAGAAGCCGATACGCTAGCGCAGGAGCTTCTTGTTAAACAGAGTAACAATGCCGTTGCCAATCTCATTAGAAGTGCCTTCTTTTTAAACTCAAAAGATTTCGCCAATGCCAGAAAATTCATCAATATTGCAATGCGAGAAGGCATGGAAAATATAGATGCAAGCATTGTAGCTGGGGTTTCAAATTATCATCTTAAGAATTTTGAGCAGGCCCACGAGCATTTAACAAAATATCGAGATACCGTTGAAAAAAATAACGAGCTGCGCAAGTACCTCATTGCTACAGAGATAGAACTCGGTATTTTTGAGCATAATGCTGAAACACTGCCTAAAGATGACAGCGGCGTGTTGTTCGGCCTCGATATCATTGAGCGCTTAGAAACATCAAACGCTACCGATAAAGTGGGGCCATTCCTCGAATTTATCGAAGACATAGACATACAAAATGACGAGTTGAGTCAAGTTGCTAATTTAACATTGGTCTCTCGCGGAATACCTCAATTAACCAAAAGCGAACTCGTTGAATTACTCGCTGATGCGGACATTAACGTCGTCACACTGTATATCAGTGCACTTATCGCTGGAGACAGTATTGAGCTAGCTCTCGATACATTGAACGAGCTAATGAAAAACGCTCCTTCAAATACCGATTTAATGTCGTTAAAAGCTGCATCCCTATTAAAAGTAGACCGACAAGCAGATGCGAGAAGCGAAATAGCCAAATTATTAGACATTGCCCCTAATAATCTCATGGCGCAAAAATTCTTCGCATTTGAGGCTATTGAAAATAAAGAGTACGAAGACGCTATACGTCAGTTTCAATCAATACTAAAACAGAAGTACTCTAGCTCCACCATGGCGGGATTAATAAAAGCCTCGAATTTAAATAATACACTAAATCAAAGTATTAATTGGTTAACTACCCTTTACGCCAATGCGCAAAACATTGTGTCTAACTTGGCGGTGGACATCGCTTTTCTTAATTATCAAAACGGGGATATAGACGCTGCTAAAACGTATTTACAGAAGCTAGAAGACACCGACAATAAACCTAGTAGGTATTATATTTTACTTATGACTATGCATAGAGAGCAGCGCAATCATAAGGAAGTTCACAATACTATTAAGCAGTGGGTGGCAAACAGAGGCGTAAATGAACAGGTTACTCGCGTCGCGTTAAATTATTATGAAATGGAGCAACAATGGGAAGCCGGGCTTGAATTTGTTCAGCTGATAAAGGAAAGCTCTAACGCATCAACAATGCCTAATATGCCTTTTATTAACGCATACTTTCTTGTCAAGAATAATAAAGTAGCTAATGCGAAAAGCCTGTTGAAAAATGTTGCGCCTAACGGTAGCTACTTTAACGTTAAAACCGAGGGTTTGATACTCGCCACCGAGAATAAATGGCGACAAGCACTTGAGAAATTTACCACGGTGTACGGGCAATTACCGTCAACAGAAAATGCATTGTTAGTATTTAAAAGCTATCAAGCATTAGACAATGTTTCAACCGCAAGCACGTTTGCAGAAAAACGCAGTTCTGAGTTTCCAAAGGATACAGGCTTTAAGCTGAGATATGCAGAATGGATGTTGGTACAAGACCCTTTAACAGCGATACAATTGTACCAAGAACTGATTGATAACGGTCATAAAACGACTACCATCTACAACAACTTAGCATGGCTTTTGTTGCAGAATAATAAAGCACAAGACGCAGAGCCGCTAATTGATAACGCTTTGGTTCTGCAACCTAGTAATGTGAGTGTCATTGATACTGCCATCTCCATCAAATTGGCATTGAACAAGCCGTCTGCAGCGATAGAGTTAGCCAATAGTGCCGTTGATAAAAATAAAGGGAATTTTAGCGCTGAAATACTTCGAGTTGAAACGCTGATTAAGGCCGCTAAGTTCGATGAGGCTAAAGTAAGACTTCGCGGTATCTCACCAGCTAGCGCAAAAGAGCAAGAAGTCATTAAGCGACTGAATAATCAATTACAGCGAGCGGCTACTTGAGTCCAACGTTATCGATAAAAATAGTACCTCATTGCAGTGTCAGCGTTTTCGAAGATTTTTGTAAAGATTTGGACGTTACTTGGAAATATGGCATGTGCAGCGATGTGTGGCTTGGTAACTGGCTAAGGATAGCACTGACCAAGCCAGATCTTTTTATTTTATTAGAAAACACTAAGCCTGTGGGTTTCTGTTTTTTTACTATTAAGAGCATAAAAAGATACGGGATATCGTGGAAGGCGGCTTATTTAAATCAGTCTGGAGAATCGATCATCGACCAAATTTGGGTTGAAAACAACCGAATTTTTTGTCCTGAACACTATCAATTAGAATTTTTAAGACTTATTAGTGACACACTTTTTACGCATTATTTTGTGAGCGAAATGTTAATTCCGCTCACAGATCAGCGGCTGACATTCGACTGTATTAGTCACAATAGCGCACTTTACAGTAGTGACGATAATTTGAGCTATGTCAAAAAGCTCAACGACCTTACCAACGTTAATGACATTCTATTCACGTTATCAAAAAACTCACGCTATCAACTTCGGCGCAGCATTAAACGATTAAAAGAACATGTAGGAGAAATTCAGCTATCTTTACCCCAAACTCACGCTGAACAAGATTCATTTTTTAATCAAATGTCGAGCTTGCATATAGCTCGATGGGGGAAAACCAATGAAGGGAGTGGTTTTAACAACGAGAAGTTTGTTTCCTTTCACAAAATGATGCTAACAACACCAGAGACAGCGGTAATAGTGAAGCTTCACGCTACAAACGTTGATCTGGGCTACGCTTATTTCATAACACAAAACAACACCGCCTATTTTTACTGTTCAGCCATAATGCACTCGCCCGAACTCACTCCTTTTAAAGTGGGTCACGTATTGCATTTATATTGTATGCAATACTTTGCGTCGCTTGGATATCATACCTACGACTTTCTTGCAGGCGATTACCGATACAAGCAGAGTTTATCTGATACAACGTATACCATGTATACGTATAAGCTTGTAAAAAAGCGAAGCCTACTTTTTTATCTTGGGAGAATAAAGACGTTGGTCAGTAGACTTTTCTCAACACCTTCGCCGGATTCCCCCCAACAATAACGCCTTCGGGCACATCATCCACCACTACAGCGCCCGCAGCCACAATACTTCCCTTGCCTATATTGGCCATAATCAACGCGCCATTTCCTAACCAACAGTTTTCGCCTATTTCTACTTTAGAAAAGGTACCGCCTTGGTCTTTAATCGGCTTTGAGGGGTCTGAAAAGTTATGCTGCCCTTTTCCACTCATAATGTGAACACCGCTGCCTAGCAATGTGTTTTGACCTATGCTGCATTTACCAATATTGCATTGAGGGCCAATGTAAACGCCCTCCCCAATGCTTGTGTCTTGCTGGGAAAACAAGGTACCAAAACAAATTACGGCGTCTGGCGAGCATTGCGTAAACACAAAGCGGAAAAAACCACTGCGTAAGTAACTGCCCATTTTACCGGGTAACAGCGATAAAATCTGACTGTAACTTGCTATCAAGGCATCTTTATTTAACACCATCGACAATAGTAAGTAAGAAATGGTCACTGGGCTTATTAACAGCGCTAACAACAAAAAAACACAACGCTTAATAAATGGCTTCATATTTTTTCCAACGCCTGTTTTAGGGGCTGCAACTGTTGTTGCCAGCTATACGTGTTATGCAGTGCATCGAAGGCACTCGTTGCTTTTTGTTGTGCAATGTCGGCTTCTTTTACACACCTAACACACGCATCGATGAACGCACTGCCGTTGTCGGCTATGAACATAGTGCTATCGCTCGCGTAGCTTATTCCTTCAGCCCCCATACTGGTGGTTATTACGGGTAATTTGCATGCAGCGGCCTGCAATACTTTATTCTGCACGCCTCTGGCCAATCGAAATGGCGCTACAAACGCCGTTGCCCTATGAAAGTACGGCAACATGTCGTCGACAAAACCAGTCACGTCAATAGCCCCATCACGCTCAGCTAACTGCTTTATGTCTTTGGTGGGGTTCATGCCTCCCACAGTAAAGGTAGCACCGGATACACGCTGCTTTATGGTGGGCCAACAGTGCTCAACAAACCACATAACTGCATCCACATTAGGTTTATAATCCATTACACCGGTAAATAAGAAGTTAACCTTAGTTGGTGGCGTAGCAGCAGGGAAAAAGGCTGAAAAATCCAACCCGTTTCCTAATACTTGCACAGGTTTATGGGCACTTACCGTTCGCGTAAACAAACGCACTTCCTCGCCGGCAATCAAAAAGGTGTCGTCAAACTCTGCGTTCGCTTGTGCCTCTAACGCGTTAATCTTTCTGCTTTCTCTGGTGTAAACAGCGCGCATTGGAAACGCGCTAGATGCGGCATATTGACGCCACTTATCAGAATCGACATCCATCATGTCCATAAAAAGCGCACAGGTTCGGCCATGATAATTAGGAGAATTAAAAACGTAATAACCTAAGCTTGAGGCGCTAAGTAGCAGTGCGTCGCAGCCACTTTTTAAACGTAAATTTACTTCGTTTTGCAGTGCTCTACAATAAAACGCGCCCACACTAATTGCCTGGCGATTCAGCAGTGCCCAACTGTAGCGGATAATTTTATGAGACAGCGGGAATACGCTTACCGAAATATTCAGCTTTTCAGCAAGCGCGTTAGCATCGGCGTGGTCTTGTTCGCTTTCGCCTAAACACAGCACATCAACGCGATAGCCCAGTTGACTTAAAAACTCAATTTGATGATAAGTACGAAGCTTTTCGCCCTTATTCGGCGGATAGGGCACCCGTTGAGATACGACAGTAATGTTGTGCGGCTTCGCCATTTTTGCGTCCATTAACAAAATTTATATTTCCCGCTGCTATAGTACGTTGAAGGCTGTATCTCGTCAAAAATACGAACAGTAGCAATTTCAGTTCCAATCCATTATGCGATTGCATACGCAGGCAAACACATTGGCATTACATAATAACTAATATAAAGTAATGCGAAGTTATTACATTACCCATCACGGATGAAATATAAGTAGCCCAATGCAGTATATTGTTTTTAGTTTACGTAACGCGAGTATGCATACTCAACGCGGCTCATTCTGTGTTGGAGTGCCCTGCCCTCAAGGTAGACTATCGGTATCTGATCCACTTGCACTTATTGATGAAAATGGCGAACACGTTAAAGCGTCAATTGAAGTGCGTCACTTGTGGCACGATGGTTCAATTAAGTGGTTGTACATCACGGGTATAACGTCTTTATCGTTAAATGAAACTAGAAGTTACTTTCTTGAGTTAATAAAAACTGACCAGCCTCATTTCACTAACCCCGTTAAACTCATCAACTCGAGCGAACAAATAGAAATCTCATTATCAAACGGCAAAACAATAACGATTGAACACAATAAGCTTGGCGCGATTCACCTTAACAAGGAAGTATCAACGTGGTTAGCTCACTTTAACGATAATGAATACAATCCTTTGCCCCTTGCACATAGTAATGAGTTCAGTTATGAGGTGTTACGAAACCATTGCCACAATGTAGCAGTAAAAATTAAGCACAAAGGGCAGCTTGAAATACAAAACAAAGCGCTGGATATTGAGATTGAAAGCACAATTTTTTTAGCAGATGGTGACGTGCTAAGCGACATCACCATAACGAATCCAGCGGCATCTTTGCACCCAAATGGGCAATGGGATTTGGGCGACCCGTCATCGATTTACATTAATGAGCTGTCACTCGCGGTAAGCAAACAAGCGAGCACATTAATTGTGAACGATGAACTGAAACTTAATGCTCCCTTTACTAAGACGGTTATTCATCAGGCATCTAGTGGCAAAGCCCATTGGCAAAGCCCTGTACACGTTAACGCAGCAGACGAAGTGAATTTAGCCCATAAAGGGGGTAACGTTTATCGTAATGGCGAATTGGAGTTGGAAACTGAGCAATGCCAACCGCTCGCCACATTTGAATTGGAAGACAACGCCAGCCTTGCGCTTGAAGCCAAAGAGTTTTGGCAGCATTTTCCCTCAGTAATGACCGCCACAAAAAATAGTACATTCGTGAGCATACTGGGCGCTAAAGACAGTGAACCGCAAGAGTTACAACCGGGCGAGCAAATAACGCGCCGTATCACTTTATCAGCGGGCACACTTACAACCTTTGACGTGACACTTTGCAACGAGTGGTTTCAGCATTCTTCTTGCCTTCCGTTTGCGCCCTTTAATGCACCTAAAGAACTACAGCAACTCGTGAATAAAGGCATAGAAGGCGACAACTCGTTTTTTCATAAACGGGACGCTATAGACGAATTTGGCTGGCGGCATTTTGGCGAATTGTACGCCGACCATGAAAAAGCACTGGCACCTGATACGCCATTTTTTGTGTCGCATTACAATAATCAGTACGACCCCCTCTGCGGCATGCTGTATCAGTGGGCAGTAACCGGCGAGCAGCGTTGGAAGGAGCTTGCCGACAACTTAGCCAAGCATGTAGCAAATATAGATGTGTATCACACCACGCTAGATAAACCTGAGTACTCTGGCGGGCTGTTTTGGCATACCGATCATTATGTGCCTGCTCATACAGCCACACACAGAACCTACTCTAAGAACCAGCCCACTGGAGTATACGAAGACCACGCGGGCGGTGGTGGCCCGGGTGGGCAACATTGTTACACCAACGGGTTACTGCATCATTACCTGTTAACCGGCAGTACCACCTCGAAACAGGCCTTACTGACAATTTGCGGATGGATAGAGGGGTATTATGAGGGCGACGGCACGCTCTTAAATGCATTACTCTTAGTCAAAAATGCCGGCACAGAAGGTTTAAAAAACGTAAAAACTGGCCAATACCCTCTTGATAGGGGTACTGGCAACTACTTACAGGCCCTTATGGACAGATACGCGGTATTAAACGATACCAGCGACCTTAAAAAGTGTGCCCATATTATTAAGCACACGGTATCGCCAAGTGATGACATTACTCAGCGCCAGCTAAGTAACGTCGAGGCTACCTGGTTTTACACTGTCTTTTTCCAAGCGGTGTGCCGCTTTATTCAGGTAAAAGAGCAGCTTAATCAAAACGACAATGACTATTCCTATGCGGTATATTCATTAACCCATTACGTAAAGTACATGCTTGAGCATGAATATGCATATTTAGACAAGCCCGATATTTTAGAGTTTCCCAATGAAACCTGGACAGGCCAAGACTTGCGCAAACTTTGCTTATTCGCCTTTGCCAAGGCCTACATGCCAGCACTTGCAACAGCACTAGAACAAAAAAAACAAGGCCTGCAACAGCACATTATTGAAAGGTTACGTAACTCCAAAGAAAGCGAAACCACACGCCTATTATGCCTTATGATGCAAAATATGAATTTTGATGCCTTCGAACAAGCAGCATCGCCCACCACAGATTTTTTGAATACACTCTCACACGGGCGCTATATTAAAGGTAATAACACAGAAGGTCAGAGCACAAATGGCCACGGACCGTTTTCAGCTAATACAGAAAGCCTAACCACTTTCGGCTTGCGCACACTTCGTGGGTTTTCGCTGCGCAAAGAGCGCAGCCAAGCGGTTAAGCGATTCCCAAAACTTCAGCAATGGTTGGGTAAGCCATGATTGCCACAACAAGCCGTTTAATATTATGAATAGCAATATAAGCAGCCCTATTAGCAGCAGTACAAGTAACACTAACACGGACAAACTTGTCAGCTTTGTTATTCCTCATAAAGGCCGCGAGACCATGCTGCTTCAAACGCTGGACAGTATAAAACAGCAAACGCTAGACGCTGATAAATATGAAGTGATTATTGTTAGTCAAAACGAAAACGTATCGCACACCTTAGCCGAATACGAACGGCATTTCTCGCTCACGGTAATGCATAACGACGATGCAAACAGCATCTCACACTCTAGAAACATAGGGGCAGCGAAGGCTACTGGCACCTACTTAGCCTTTCTCGATGCCGATGTAAGCCTAGCGGCAAACTACGCCACCATCATGTTTCAAACGCTACAACAGACACCTTCACTCGCCCTTGCTGCTGCTATGCAAATAAACTCAGAACACGCTCCGCCTTTAGAGCGAATTAGAACAGCGCTAAGCAACGCGGAACTCGACACCACCGTTAGTTTTTTACCTGGGCGAAACCTCTTTTTACACCGAGACACGTTTGCCACCGTTGGCGGTTTTCCAGAACACCTGCTCACCTGTGAAGACTACTATTTTACCGGGCAAGTGAGTGAACACGGCGGTCTTTATTACACTTCTAAAACCCACTACGTGCATTTAGGAGAAGATAAAGCCTTCGGCCCCATGTTTAAAAAAGAAATATGGCGCGGGCAATCCAATATTGCATCAACAAGCGGCAGGCCCATTCCCCTTCGTGAGCTACCTAGTTTTATTGTCCCCTTCGCTGTCACCTTGGGCGTGTTATTTTTATTAATTTGCCTGCTGTATTCACACACTAACTTCGCTATTATGTTTAGCATAATCGCAGGAGCACCTCTTCTGGCGTATACATTTAGACTTAAAAAGCTGGTAGGCAAGACGGTATCGTTTTTTAATTGCCTACGCTTTTACCTTGTGTATTTTCCAGCAAGAGCCATAGGAACAGTATTGGGAGTACGCGGCGCGGTAACCACCAGCTCGCATAAATAATAATGAAAATATTGCAGTTTATATGTTCTACAGGGTTTTACGGCGCAGAGCGCTGGGTATTGGCGCTGTCTAAACACATGCCAAGCAACGTGACAAGCGAGCTGGCAGTAACATTAGAGCCGGGCACAGAAGACCTAGAGCTTGTTAAGCAATTTAAACCCATTGGTAAAACCCACCATGTTCCTATGCATGGGCGCTTCGATTTAGGCGCGGTAAAAAAACTGGCAGCCCTGATTAAAGACAACAACATCGACATAATTCACACCCATGGTTACAAATCAGATATTTTAGGGGTTATGGCCGCTAAAAAAGCAGGTATTCCCTGCGTAGTAACGCCCCACGGTTTTGAAAATGCGGCAGACTTAAAGCTTCGCCTGTTTATTTGGGCTGGCTGCCAAGCCATGCGATTTGCCGATAAAGTGGTTCCTCTTTCCAAGCAGTTACTGGCAGACGTGAAGGAATTTAACGTTGCCGAGCACAAGCTTGCCTACATTCAAAATGGTGTAGACCTTTCTGAAGTGGAAGCAGTGCGAGTAACAAAAACACCCAAGCCCCAAGACAGTGTAAAAACCATTGGCTTTGTAGGGCAAATGATCAGCCGCAAAAACATTACCGCCATACTCGACTGTTTCGATGCCTTGTATAAAAAACGACAAGACATTCGGCTGGTGTTTCTTGGTGATGGCGAAGACCGCCCTAAATTAGAGTCGTATGCCGATACCCTTGATAGTGAACACGCCATCTCATTTTTGGGCTTTAGGAACGATAGGCTAGAACAGCTTCGCGATTTTGATATGTTTGTAATGACCTCCACCCTAGAAGGCATTCCCCGCTGTTTAATGGAAGCCTGCGCCATGGAAATTCCGGTATCGGCGTACGATATTGCAGGCATCGACCAACTCATTACCCACAAAGAAAGCGGTTTACTTACCCCTTTGCATAACACCGAGCAATTGCAAAAAGATTGGGAAACCCTGCTAGACGATACCAACTACGCCCAGCGGCTCGCACAGAATGCCCGTACCTTTGTACAAGAGCACTTTTCGGCACAGCGCATGGCCGACGAATACTACGCCTTGTTTTCAACCATGTTAAACGAGAAGCGCCATGGGTAAACCCAACGTTTTATTTGTGCTAACCATAGACACGGAAGAAGAATGGCAGTGGAGCGAAGAATTTCCACAGCACGATTGTTCGGTACAAAACGTAAAACAGCTTCCTGCATTTCAAGCCTTTTGTGAATCGTTAGGCATAAGGCCCACCTATTTTGTTGATTATGCGGTGGCCAACGACGCGCAAGGCAGCCATATTCTTCGCGAATTTGTGCATACCAAAAAGGCAGAGGTAGGGGCCCATTTACACCCATGGTGTAACCCCCCGTATTTTGGTAAAACCACCGAAGCCGAAAGCCACGTGATTAATTTGCCAGAAGAACAAGTAGTACAAAAGCTAGATGAACTAAACCGGGTGATCAATGAAAAAATTGGGGTAACGCCACGTTCCTTCAGAAGCGGCCGTTGGGGTATGAAAGGTAAAACCCTTGAGCTGCTTGCCTCGAGAGGCATTACCGTAGACAGCAGTGTATATCCGTTTTACAAGAACGACTTTTTTCACTGCAAAGGTGCCCCTGTTACACCCTATTACCCAAGCTTCGATAACGCCCTTGCACCAGGTGAACAGCAAAATATTATGGAGTTGCCGGTAACGGCGGGGTTTAACGTAAAGAATTTTAGTAAGGCTGATAAAATTCACTCTATTTTATCAAAACCTCCATTCTCTACACTAAGAGCAGTAGGCCTTCTTTGGCATACTAAAATTCTTAAGAAAATATATTTAAGCCCTGAGCTATCTGATACAAAAAGTATGATTGAGCTGAGTGATACCTGTTTAAATAAGCAACACGATGTAATTCACATGTACTTACATAGTTCTAGCTTAATTGATGGCGTTACCGGGCTATTAAACGTAGACAATGCCCATGAGTTAATTTGCTCTCGCATCGAACAGTTTCTTGCGCACCTAGAAGCAAAGGCAAACGTTTCGTATTGCACTATTTCCGAGGCCGCCGCGCGACTTAAGGCAAAAGAGAATGCTGTAACAACACGGCTCCCGCGAGGACAGCATTGTGGATAACAACAGTGATGATCAAATAGTCATTCAGGTTGCATCGCTATCAGATGTGGCAGCGTGGGATACTTATGTAAGTGCACACGCACTTGCCTCTGCTTACCATAAATTTGCATGGCTAAATGCTGTAAAGCATGCTTACGGGCACAAAACATTAGGCCTGATGGCAATAAACCAGCATTCAAAAAAAATAGTAGGCGTATTGCCAGCAGTGTTAATGAAAACGCCTTTTTTAGGTAAACAAATATGCGCCTTGCCATATTGTGATGTGGGGTATGCCGCTGCAGATACACAGGCTATTGCAGAAGAATTACAACGTTCGTTAATACAACATATTGCAAAAACCGGCAGTAAAGCGCTAGAAATACGTAAAATAGGTACCGAGCCACAACCGCATAGTAGTTTAGAAAATCAGAAAGTAAGAATGCTACTGCCATTACCAAATACTAGTAAAGAACTACTAGCAGGCTTTAAATCTAAGCTTCGTAGCCAAATAAGAAAAGCAGAGAAAAACGGGCTCACCGTTTCACTTGGTACTGAGCAACCATTAATTAACGACTTTTATACGGTGTACACCAAGAACATGCGTGACTTGGGTTCGCCCGTGCACGCAAAAAAATGGTTTGAGCAAATAGTTAATACCTACGCAGAAAGCTGTATTCTCAGCGTAGTGTATAAAGACAACACCCCCATTGGTGGTGGATTAGTAATTAAGAATACTACCAATGCCTCTATTCCATGGGCTTCTACTCTGCGTGATTACAATAAACTGGCCCCGAATATGTTGCTATATTGGTCGCTGCTAGCGCACTGCGCAGATTCAGGTATTGAAACTTTTGATTTCGGCCGCTCTACCTACGAAGAAGGCACCTACAAATTTAAAAAACAGTGGGGAGCACAGCCCCAGTTATTAAATTGGCAGAAATTTGACCAACACGGTGTACTGATTAAAGAGCAGGTAGCAGCTACATCGCCTGGTAAACTGCGCCCCATTGCAGAAAATATGTGGCAAAAGCTTCCTCTTACGTTTACCGTAACCGTTGGTTCGGCAATCAGACCGCATATTAGTTTATAGGGAATAAGAAAACATGTGTGGCATTGCAGGTTTTAGTTTATTTAATTACAACGAAGGTGGTGAAAAGGCGCTGCACGACATGCATCACGCTATTTTGCACCGCGGACCCGATGCCAGCGGTACCTATCTAGATGAGCACATTGGTTTGTGTCATCGCCGATTAAGTATTCTGGATCTTTCAGAGGCGGGCAACCAGCCTATGTTCTCTGCCGACGGTAACTTAGTTATTGTATTTAACGGCGAAATTTATAACTTTTTAGAGCTACGCGAAAGCTTAGTGGCACAAGGCGTGCAATTTAAAAGCCACACCGACACCGAAGTTATTCTTGAGCTATATGCCCGCGAGGGCATTCAATGCCTTCAAAAACTGAACGGCATGTTTGCCTTTGCCCTATGGGACAAAACAAAACAAGAGCTATTTATTGCCCGAGACCGATTAGGCAAAAAGCCCCTTTACTATTTTTCTGACAATGGCCGCTTTGCCTTTGGCTCAGAAATTAAAGCCATTTTAGCCTTACAAGATATTCCCCGAGACATTCGCTTAGACGCCGTTTACGACTTTTTTGCCTACCAATACGTGCCAGACCCTAAAAGCATCTTTCAGCATATTCATAAACTGCCACCTGCCCATTACATGGTGCTGAACAAAGATGGCTTTACTATTACAGAATATTGGGATTTAAGCTTTAAAAACATCAGCACAGCCAGTAAAGATGCCAACAAGCAACAGCTAAAAGCGCTGTTAGAACACGTAACCAAACTGCGTATGATAAGCGACGTACCGCTTGGGGCTTTTTTAAGCGGTGGCGTAGACAGTTCAGGCGTAGTTGCCATGATGAGCGAGGCAAGCGAAACACCGGTAAAAACCTGTACCATCGGCTTTGATAACAAAGACTTTAACGAGGCGGACTTTGCCCGTGAAATAGCAGAACAATACAATACCGAACACCACGAATATACGGTGAATCAAAATGTTGCTGACAGGCTAGAGCACATCGTCAGCTTTTTTGATGAACCTTTTGCCGACCCATCGCTGGTACCTACGTATTTTGTATCAGAACTGGCAAGAAAGGCTGTAACCGTGGCACTAGCCGGTGACGGTGGTGATGAAATGTTTGCAGGGTACGAAAAATATACCACTGATAACATTGAAAATAAGCTACGCAATAAATTTCCAGAAAGCGTGCGCAAAACCCTATTCCCTACTCTGGCAAGCCTTGCCGGAAAAGTACCAGGCACAGTAGGCAAAAAAGCAAAATCGCTGTTAACTACCCTAAGCCACGACGCAGCTATGGGCTTTTACATTACCAACAGCATGATTACCGATGAAATGTGGAATAGCCTGGTAAAACCAGACGTAGCCGAAAAGCTGAAAGGCTATCATCCTAGCCACTACACTATCGATACGTACCACAAAGCCGATGGCCCCGATCATTTAAGCAAAATTTTGTACACCGACATTAAAACCTATATGACGGGCGATATTTTAGTAAAAGTTGACAGAATGAGCATGGCCAACTCGTTAGAAGTGAGGGCGCCCATTCTCGATTATCAAGTAGCCGAATTTGCTGCCACCCTGCCCTCTTCGCAAAAATATCGTGATGGGGAAAAGAAGTATTTACTGAAAGAGGTGTTTAAACCGTTTATTCCAGACTCGCTGCTGTATAGAAAGAAGATGGGGTTTAGCACACCGCTGGATGAATGGTTTAGGGGGGAGTTGAAAAATTTTGCAGAGACAGCGTTACTGCACCATAAAGCGGGGCTGTGCCAATTTTTTAGGCAGGACAGTATTGCTGAATGCTGGCGGCTGCATCAGACCGGAAAACACAACCACGGAATTGTGTTATGGAGCATGCTGATGTTTCAAATGTGGTTTAATCGTTATGCCGAAGCGCCGGAAGATCAATTACCATGAATGTAATGCACATAACCTACGACATGCGCATTGGCGGTACTGAAATGGTGATAAAAAACCTTATTGAAGGCAACGACGATACCAGTATAAACATGTCTATATTCTGCATAGAAGCGCCTTTAGGCCCTTGGGGTGATGAGCTTCAAGCATCGGGCATTACAATTACAACTCAGGCGCGCCAACCCGGGTTTGATGTAAAGCTGATTAGCGCAATAAGAAAACACATTAAAGTAAACCAAATTGATATTGTGCACTGTCATCAATATACCCCGTGGGTGTATGGTGCAATAGCTGCCGCTTTTACTGAAACCAAAGTGATTTTTACTGAACATGGGCGTTTTTATCCGGATTCTAAAAATTGGAAACGGAAACTTGTAAACCCTGTGCTGTTAGCTCTCACCTCAAAAATTACTGCAATTTCGAAAGCAACAAAGGATGCATTAACTGAGTTTGAGTTTATCCCAAACAATAAAATTGATGTTATATACAACGGAATTCAACCATTAGAAGTAACTACAGACAACGTAAACTCGTTGCGAAATACGTTAGGTATCGCTTCTGAAAGCTTAGTGCTAGGTACTATCGCTCGATTCGACCCCATTAAAAATCAGGTTATGATGATTAATGCATTTGCGAAGGCTACCGGTGTGCGAGATGACGTATACCTGCTTTTGGTTGGAGACGGGGAAATTCGCAATGAACTACAACAGCAAGTTGATAAATTAGGCATAAGCAATAAAGTAATTTTTTCCGGTTACATTGCCAAACCAGCTCACCATCTTGCGCTTATGGACATTTTTTTACTGTCGTCATTAAGCGAAGGAACGTCAATGACGCTTCTTGAAGCCATGAGTTTGGGTAAGCCATGTGTAGTAACTGATGCTGGTGGAAATGCTGAGGTTGTTACCCACAATATTAATGGTTTGGTGACTAATAATAACGATGTTGATAAATTCGCAAAGGCTATCTCATTTTTAGTAGAAAATAGCGCAAAACGAAATGAATTTGGCGAAAACGCAATACAACGCTTTAAACAGAGGTTTAGCGCATCAACAATGAATGAAACGTTTCGTGGCCAATATAAGCAACTTAAACCTTCAGTTCAGTGAGAATGTTACGTGAAAGATAAACAACAAGTAGAGCTCGTTTTCTCTGAAGTATTTCCCCCAATGCACGGTGGAAGTGGAAGGTGGTTATGGGAAGTATATTCACGCCAAGATGCGGATAAGTACATAGTGGTTGCTGGAAACACAGAGGGTGATTCAAACTTTGATAGTAATGCGAAGCTAACAATACACAGAATTTCGTTTGATTATAAATCTTGGTCTGATTGGGCGTTATTTTCTCTAGGCGGCCTTATTTTTTATACCAAACTTTTTCTAAAACTTAGGAAAATTATAAGGCAATACGATGTAACGGCAATTCATTGCGGGCGATGCATTCCTGAAGGCTTTGTTGCCATGCTGTTCAAGCTTTTTAAAGGTATTCCTTATTATTGCTATATACATGGTGAAGATATTGAGAATAGTGCGACTAGCCGAAGCATGACTGCGATGCTACGGCCGGTGCTTAAGCGAGCAGACCTTCTCATTTGTAATAGTAAAAATTCACATCGCTTGCTGCTTGAACATTGGGATGTTCAAAAAGATAAATGCTGTATTGTTAATCCTGGGGCGAATACATCTGCATTCGTACCAGCCCCCCGTTGTGAATTTACTCGCGAAAAGCTTGGATGGACAGACAGGTTTGTTTTAGTGACTGTTTCAAGACTAGAGGAACGCAAAGGCCACGATATGATGGTTAAGGCCATGGCAGATATTGTGAAAAGCGTTCCCAATGCATTGTATGCCATTATTGGCAGTGGCCCACGTATAGAATGTTTAAAACAACTAACCCACGAACTCAATCTTCACGATAACATTCGATTTATGCCCAATGTCAGCGATGAGGATATGGTTGCCTGCTATCAGCAAGCGGATGTTTTTGTATTACCCAATCGCGATATCGGCCGTAACATCGAAGGTTTTGGTATAGTAATGATTGAAGCGCAGGCGTGTGGCATACCCGTTATTGGTGGTTTATCTGGTGGTACACCCGAAACACTCATAAACGGTAAAACAGGTTTCAGCCTGAACTGTAGTACTCCTGATGCGTTAGTAGAGCATGTGACCCTACTGGCAAATAATACCGAAAAAAGAAAGCAAATGGGCGTAGACGCGCGAAAACATGCCGAGCAGTTCGATTGGAAAATAAAAGGCCCCGAAGTCATACGTAAAATAGAAAGCATGGAGCATGGCAAGTGATATCTGCACTGCTCTATCTCATTCCATTTTTGACAGGGCTAGCCATGTCACTCAGACATGGCCCTATTCTTATCTTTATGGTTTATCAATTGGACTACTTTTTAAATCCACAAAACAAATGGTGGGGAAATTACCTTCCATTTTTGGGAGCACAGTTCTACTTAGTACTCACCATGCTAATTGTGTTTTTTATCGGCATTGGTAAGTACTGGCCAAACAAATATTTCAAACACCCTCAAATTGCTTTTATGTGGCTAACAATAATATGTTTTTGTGCTGCTTACTTTAATGCCCCGTTTGTGGAATACCACATATCATCAATGGACGCATTTCTTACAATTGGGGTTGTAACGTTGTTAATGGTTAAATTATGTGCGGAACAGAAACACATCTACTGGATAGTAAACACGTATTTGTTCAGTGCTTTTCTCCTTGCATTTTACATGTATGGCTGGGGAAGAGATACCACGGGTAGACTATCTGGCGTGGGGATGGTAGACGCACCAGACTCCAACTTAGTAGCAGCGGCGATTGCACCAACCATTGTAATATTTATAGCGAAGCTGATAGCCAATAAATCACTAGTAACACGAGGAGTATATGCGGTGGGCTTAGTATTTTCGCTAAACTCACTCATTTTGATCAATAGTAGAGGGGCCTTTTTAGGCGTTGTGGCGGGAGTTTCTTACTTTATATTCATCAGTTTTAGAAACAGAACTTTTACTGCAAAACAAAAAGGAACGATTTTTATTGGAATGATGCTTTTCTTCGGAATTTTTCTTCGGTTAGCTGATGACACCTTCATCAATCGAATGATGACGGTTCAAGAACAGGTAACCTTAAATGAAGAACAAGAAACAGGTTCTACACGCGTATTTTTTTGGCTTGCTACTTTAGAGATGGCAAAAGACTTCCCCTTTGGGGCGGGAGCGGGGGCTTTTCAGTTTTATGCCCCTAACTATTTGCCTGAGCACGTCAATACCGGAAGTTCAAGAAACAGAGCAGTGCATTCTACTTGGTTTGAAACCCTTTCCGAAGCTGGAATACTAGGTCTATCTTTTTTTTGTTTGATGATCTTTTACACACACACTTCCTTCACAAGGGTAAGGAAGTATCTTTGGGATATAAAGGATTTTCTGAATAGCGCAGTAGTCCTTTCCATATCTAGTGGTTTTTTAACCTTTGTTGTCTCAATGACTTTCATCAATAGGCAAAGAGCAGAAATATTATATTGGTTTGTAGCTTTATCTTGTTGCTGTGTTAACTGCTATCTAACTAATGCCAAAAACAAACAGCAAAAATAATCGTCTATATTGGCAATAACCTGTGAGAACTTCATTACTATGCTCATTCGAAACATAAGACAAAAGATAAACACAATTTTTTACAATCAAGTTGCAGCAAATGTGCTTCAAACCTCCCCTGTAGATCTGGCAAGTAACTCAGATACCGTAGTCGTTTCTCAGCTTTACCACAACGCATTATATATGAGCATAGTGGCTTTAAAAACTTTCATATTAAATTTTGGAAAGTGCGATTTGCATATTATTAATGATGGCTCTTTGACTGAGTCTGATTTAAACCTGCTAAAAGCGCACTTCCCCAATTGTACTATCGTTAACTTTTCCGATATCAATATGAATGGTTGCCCAAGCGGTGGGTGTTGGGAAAGATTATGTTATATCCTAAGCATTAATCGTGAAAAATATGTAATTCAAGTAGATACTGATACTTTAACAACTAACGCTATTCAAGAGGTTATAGAAGCAGCACGCAGCAATATAGCTTTTACTATCGGAGACCCAAACTTTATGCAACCTATGTCTCTTGAATCATTAAGGAAATTCGCAGAATCTAAGAATAGTTTGCTTATCCAGCACATCGCTGAAGCACAATTAATAAAGATTAAAGGTTTATCATTGAATTCCTATATTAGAGGTTGTGCCGCATTTACGGGGTTTCCACAGGGTACCGACTTAATTACAAGGGTAAAAACTCTATCGACGCAAATGGAAAATATTTTAGGCGACCGTTGGCTCGAATGGGGCAGCGAGCAGTTTGCGAGCAACGTGATGATTTCAAGCTGCCAAGATAGCTTTGTACTTCCATGGCCCAAATATCAAAATTACGGTTATCCCCCCCATAAGGGAAGCGAAGAAGAGGTAGCGGTATACCATTTCATAGGCAGTAACAGGCACTCAGACTCGCATATAACCAAAAAAACCAAAGAATGGTTAGCGATACACTCTAACTAAACTTAAGTACTACACGCTTTAATGAGACCAAAATGGTTAAAAATTTATTTAAAAGTTTTATTCTTAAATGTTTAACAAGCTATGATATCGCTCATGAGCTAAGAAAAAACGTGTATGGGAATACGAGCCATGCTCCTTTATTAGATAATTTTGCTAATCCATATAATACAAACCTGCCAAGTCAACACAAGCAGAATGCCCCTATCTTTATTACAGGGCGATTTAGAAGTGGCTCATCGACACTGTGGAATATGTTTCGACAAATTAATTCATGCACTTCGTATTATGAGCCACTTAATGAGAGGCAATGGTTCTCTTCCAAGCACCGCGGCAACAATGTCGATGAGACCCACCTGAATGTAAAAAACTATTGGACAGAATATGAGGGGCTGGAATCATTATCACAGTATTTTGAAACCAATTGGTCTTTCACAAATTTACTTATGGATGAGAGAGCAAATAACCCAAAGATGAAAATGTATTTGAGTCATATCATAAGACATTGCAATAACCGTGCAATCCTGCAATTTAATCGTGCTGACTTTAGGCTACCATGGTTGAAGAAAAATTTTCCCACAGCTCAAGTTATACACCTTTATAGGAACCCCAGAGATCAGTGGCTATCATTCTTAGGCAATAAAGAACTAATGAATAAAAACGATGTTGAGAATACATATGTTGATAAATTTTATCTAGATACGTGGTGCCGTGATTTAGAGAAAGCCTATCCAATGCTTAATAGCTCTAGTAATTCTCATCCTTACAATAGGTTTTATACACTTTGGAAGCTCTCATTTAACCATGGGCGTACTTATTCTGACTACTCAATATGTTTTGAGGATTTGATTAGAGACACTTATAAGACTTGGGCCAATTTAACTGACTTTTTAGATTTAGCTCTTACAGAAGAGCAATATTTGCAATGTACATCTGTTGTTGAGTCTGTTGAGCTGGAAAAATGGAAGAAGTATGCCGATGAAGAATGGTTCTTGTCGAAAGAACGAGAAGTTGAAAGCCAGTTAGAGTTGCTTTGAGTAACATAAACAACATCGCTCTTCACACACTAATACAGATGAGAAAATGACCTTGAAGCATAAACTATGGATCTGAAGCTAAAAGTTTTAAAAGGATCTTTCCTATCGCTTACCATTCAGTGGATTTCGAGAACAATCGGCGTGGTTAGCACGTTGATATTAGTAAGATTACTCTCTCCGGAAGACTTTGGAATTGCAGCCCTTTCAACACTAGTAATGATGTTCTTCCTCTCTCTGAGTCAATTTGGAGTTTCGCAGTACATAATAAAAACCAAAAACATATCGACTCAGCAAGTTAACAGTGCTTGGTCTATTCAACTGATATTAAACGTTTTTGTTTCAATAATAGTTTTTCTTTTGAGCACTCATATTTCGCTTTATCTAGATAGTGATAAACTCATAGACGTGCTCAAAATTACTTGTCTTATGCCTATTCTCAGTGGATTAGTTAACCCTGAAATATACATCGCTCAAAAGAACCTTGAATTCGGGAAAATTAGCTTAATTGAAGTAATTTCTAAAATTATATCTACTCCAATAACCGTATCTTTAGCATTTATTGGACTTTCTTACTGGGCACTTGTTTATGGTACGCTAATCCACGCTCTACTAAAACTCTTGTCGAGCTATGTTTTATTTAGTGAAAAGCCTAAAATTTCTTTTAGGTACAGCACTGAAATTTTTTCTACGAGTAAATGGATGCTTGTTAATTCTATAACGAGCTTTGCTAGGGTAAATGTAGAAAAAATAATTATTAATCAGAAATTTGGTGCAAAAGGCGTTGGCCTTTATGACACAAGTAAGGAAGTTGGCCATATACCGCTCACCGATATAATTTTGCCAGCTTCTAACCCAATATTGGCCGGTGTATCACAAGCATCTGACGACTTACAAGAACGATGGGCCGCGTTAATGAAGTATCATTACGTGTCAATATTTTTTATATTACCGTGCATCTTTGGCATCTTTTTACTTAGTGATGTTTTTGTTAAATGTGTGTTGGGAGATAGTTGGTTAGAAGTTATACCGATTGTTGGGCCTATGTCGGTTCTTATGGTTGTTTATCTCATTTATAACATTTGCCGAATGCTTATGATATTTTCAAATGATATGAAAATATTGTCAATAAGTGACATCATTTCGATTATCGTAATGGTTATGATATTAACCACTCCTATTTTTTCATCATTAGAATTTTTAATTATTGGTAGAGTGGGGATCGGTCTTATTTTTTGCGTATTATTGTTGATAATAATAATGGTAAAAAACAATTGTGAACTCAGAAGTATATTACAACTTTATATAATAGTATCCATACTGTGCGTCCCCCTTGTACTAGTCGTCTTTTTCACAAGGGAGTATATCGCTTTTCCAAATGATTACATTGAGCTATTCTTGTGTGTCTTTATTGGTTCAATCACCTACATAGCAACATACCTAATCGCTTCAAAATGGATATCGAAAATCAATCTCTACTTCAACTTCTTTGATTCACTTATCGCACTTCTTTTTCAAAATTTGAAGAATAAATTTTAACTTTTAAACGGTAAAAAAGCCGACGGAATTAATTGAACTATGAAATACTGTTTATACGAATACAAAAACTCTGACAACCTAGGGGATGAAATACAAAGCATTGCCGCAAGACAATTTTTACCGAGCGTTGACTTTTTCGTTGACAGAGATAATTGGGATAAGACAAAGATAAATGAGCCCTCAAGACTAATTGCCAACGGTTGGTATACACACAATAATAAAGAGTGGCTGCCTAAAAATAAATTTATAACTCCTTTGTTTATATCATTTCATATTACTCCAAAGTCGAGGGAATTATTTTCAAATAAACAAACTCTTGCCTTTCTCGAGAAAAATGGACCAATAGGATGCCGTGATTTTGCCACTAAGGAGTTTTTAGAGTCACATGGCGTCAGCGCATATTTTTCGGGGTGCTTAACGCTCACATTGAAGAGAAAAACTAACATCGCAAGAACTAACAATAATATACTGGTTGATATACCCGAGTATATAGCTCGAGAAATGCCTTTTGAATTAAATCAAAATGTTACAAAGATAAATCAGTACTTCGACCCGACTCTCAAGTTTTTACTTAGAGTTGAAAACAAAATTGGCTTACCATTAAGCAGAGGCCTAGCATTTACTCGAGCGCAACGCCTTCTTGATAGATACTGTGCAGCCAACTCTGTGATTACGCAAAGGTTACACTGTGCACTTCCTTGCACCGCTATGGAAGTCCCAGTGGTATTTTTAGTACCTCACTATAAGGATGCGAGATATAAAGGTCTTATCACGCTTACAAATCACTTAAGTTATGAGGAGTTTTTAGACGCTCCGGAAAAGATTACGCTGCTTAATAATAAGAATTCAGAAGGTTCAGAAGTATTGCGTAATAAGTTGACCAAAATCTGCGAAAACTTCGTTGCAGATGGGACAAGACCTGAGTGCAAAGACCTAGCCTAAATTTTAGCCTAAGGGGACGTTTGTATATGTTTGAGAGAGAATTTAATGAGTATTAAATTACCGTGGCGAATAACAAACCTTTATGAGAACATAATCAATTCTTTGTTCTGGTGTAGGTCTATAATTTTCAGCGTTTTCTTTAGAAAAGCAAAACACAGAATATTTTTCAACTGCGGCTTTCACGGTAAAACTGGTGGCGCAATAGCAATCACATCAATTGCAAATATGCTTTCAGAGCACTTCGAAGTTTTCTTTCTATCTCGACCTACAAGCCCTCTTAATCGCTATCTGAACCCTAAGATAAGGTTAACCCAAACAGTAAGTTATACGATGGACCTTTACATTTGTGACTTGAGCAGTGATATTGAACTTTTATTAAAGCTAAAATCGCGCAGAAATACCGTTATTGTTAGCTGTCATGGGATGCCTAAAGCTTCGCAGAAACTGCCTATTGAAAGGGTTTATCGTTGTCTCAATATAGCGGACATGGTTCATTTCGTAAGTAGTGCACAGCAAGCCGAATTCAATTTACCTGCACATAGACATAAAGTTATCGCTAATACCTGCCACAAAATTATAAAGACTACCAATACCAAAAACGCAGGTGTTGTGGGTAACCTTGATCTACCCGAAAAAGGAGCTAAAAATTCAGTCAATATAGCTTTAGCGTCAAATGCAGACTATATCCACCTTTGGGGAGTAGAGAAAACCAAGTGGCCACAGTCTAAGGTCTGTACTCATCCTTGGGAACATGATAAGAAAAAAATTTACAATTCATTTGACGTTTTAGTGTTTATGAGTGAATCGGAAACTTTTGGTTTAGTTGTTATAGAAGCAATAAGTGCTGGGATCCCTTGCTTATTATCGCCGATTCCGGCCTTTCGACAGTTTGAAAATGTCCCAGGAATAATAATAGTAGACAATCCGGAAGACATAGTAACGAATAGTAAATATCTTAATTATCTGTTAGAAAATAAATCTAACTTTTCAACAGGGCTAACCAGTTTTTATATGGATACCTACTCAATTAGAGCAACTCAACTAAAATGGAAGAATTTTGCTACGAAATTGATACAACGCAATAGCTGCTAAGGCGTGTTGAACTTTCGTGATTAGTTTTTGAACAGCATGGTAAAGAGTTATAATTTACTTCGCCAAAAGTAAAAGAACAACGTAACCGATCATTTTAGACCGTTCTTGACCGCCTGACTAAGATCGAGTTTAGCAACGCTAACCGCAGTTACTATGCCAGCCGGCACCTTGTGATGCGTCTTGCCATTGTCCACTTCCCCTTTAATGAGACAGTTTTCTTTGTTGAAAACCTTACTATTAAGCAGCCGGTTTTATTATGACTACGTATGGTGCTAACGTCGCTTACACTTCAGCGCATTACAGGCCATCATCGACTACAAAAAAGCCAACTCAATTGTGTCCGTCCGGTAATCCCCACATTCAATTTATAAGTTAGCTACGGCATGGTGTTCTCTTTGCAAAGGAGAATGACCATGCAGCAATATCAACGAAGAGAAGTTCAAGATTGGCTCAATTTATTTGAGCAACAAAAAGAAAGCGGACTCACGGCCGTAGAGTTTTGTCGCCAGCAGCAGATTAACGTTCTATAGAACGTCAACTGTCTTGACCGGTCCGGCGTCAATTATCTTGACCGGTTGTCGCTGAGTTATTCTTCCTGTTTTATTGCTGTTTTTCTTCGATAGCTTTCTCCCTGTAATTGAATGATATGTGAGTGATGAACGAGCCGGTCTATAGCTGCAACTGTCATGGTGGTATCGGTGAACAATGCATCCCAGTCTTCGAACGATTGATTGGATGTAATGATAAGGCTGAACCTCTCATAACGGTGCGCAATGAGTTCGAACAGCACACTGGTTTCTTGTTCTGTCTTTCTGATATAGCCGATGTCGTCTACGATTAGCACTTGGTATTTATCCAGTTTATTCAGCGCATCCTGGAGTTTTAGTTGCTGTTTTGCGTCTTGTAGGTGTTGCACCAAGGCGGTGGCCGGATAGAACTTTACGCGGGTTCCGGCTTCTATCAGGCTGTAACCTAATGCGCTGGCGAGGTGGGTTTTGCCTACACCGCTAGCACCGAACAGTAGCAGGTTTGTGGCTTGTTTAACCCATTCGTGGTTATCAGCCAGGTCATGCAGGCGCGCTTTACTAATGCCTTCTATAGCATTGAAGTCGAAGCCGCCAGCATGTTTGCCTGAGGGCAAGTTCGACTCTTTTAGATAACGTAATTGTCGCTTGTCTGTCCGACTTGCCAGCTCCATGTGGCACAACTCACTCAAGTAGTGTTCTGGTCGCCATTGTTCGTGCAGTGCTTTTTCAGCAAGGCTCTCCCAGTGGTTTCTGAACTCACTTAAGCGCAAGCTTTTTAGCATCAATGGCAGTGAAGCTGTATTAGTCATGTCGACCTCCTTGCAACAGTAGGCCATACTGTTTTAACGAATGCTGCCCCACTTGGAGTTGGGGTATATCACGTGTTTGTTGCTGGAAGCGCTCTTGGCAGTCAAACAGGCTGGGCAGTCTCCCCGTATTCAGTTGCTGCATGATAAAGCGCCCCAGCCGTATTTCGTTATCTTCTTTGCTGGCAAGGTGAAGCACTCTGACGATATAACGACAGGCATCATCTGCTTTCATATTGCCGTTAACATATTGCCAGATGCATCGGTAATCCTCGTTAGGTAATAGCTCGTCGCGCCACTGTGAACACCGGAAGGCTTGTGGCTTTTTAACCAGAGCATCTATGACGTGTTTGTAATTGACGCTGCGTTTACGCGAACTGCCTTGCGCATAAACGCGCTCTAGGGTGTAAGTCAGTTCATGACCGAGATATAAGGCTAACCTGTTATCATACACTTGTACCCGCAAGCGACTGCCTATCAGGCGGGAAGGCACTGTGTAGGTCACGCGTTTAACATTGATAGTGCTGGTGCGCGAGACGCGCACATATTCTATTGAGTAATTGACGCTACCTACAGGCGGCAATGGCTGTAATTGTCGCTGCTCTTTGATAAAGGCGGTGTTGATACGCTTGTTACGCCGCCCAACTAACTGCTGAATAAAGCCTTCATAGTCATCGCGACAGTTAAAATCGAACGAGCCGCGTATACGCAGCGCTTGTTCTAACTGCGCTTTGATATGTCGATTGCTAGACTCGATAACACCATTTTCATGAGCTACACCGGTATTATTACGTGTGGCCGTAAAGCCGTAATGCGCCATCAACGACTTATAGCGTTCGGTAAATGCCTCGGCATTGTCATGGTTTCGGTACGCCGCACTTAAGCTGTCAGTACGGACTTCTTTGGGCACGCCACCACTTTCTCTAAACGCTTTCTGAAGGCTATCGGAGAATGCAGCAAAGCTCTCACCGCCATAAACTACTTGGCAATACTGCCAGCCGCTGGCCGCTAGGCGATAGTTAAACAGCATGTGCTTACACGGCTCTCGTCCTATGGTGATAGGAGATTTGACGTGGGTAAAGTCACATATTCCCAGTAGTCCTGATTCGTGATGCTGCAAGAACATCACATCTTTAGCGCCACCGTGTAATTGTCGCCACTTCTTAATTCTGCGCTCAAGCGTACGTCGTGCTGTAGTTGGGAAGTCGTCACTATGTGATTCACATAGATGATCAAATACGCCTACCGGCGTAATCAATTCATCTTGTTGTAAGATGGGAACAACGACACTCTCCCACACCGCTTCAAGAGGATCGGGTCTGGTACGCCATTGGCGTTTTGCTTGATTAGGTTGGTGACGACCATTCTCGATTCGTCTGGCGGAGCTAACAGAGATATCCGCTTTACTGGCGGCCACTTCCTGCGTGAAATCCTTTCTGAACTTCATATATAACCTGACTTGTTTTTCTGTGATGTGATTTCCCGACACGCCATTCTCCTCGAATTATCGTGTCGAACCTTAACAGAACAACCGGTCAAGATAGTTGTCGCTCAACCGTTCAAGTTAATTGTCGCTTTATAACGTTCAAACCTATTATACCAGGCGTCGTGATATTCGGCTTCAACGAACAAGCAGCAAGTTCGTTCAGGTGAAGCGTGAAGTCACGAAGATTGAATCCTACTCCGAAGCCATGGGTGGCGACCTTGTCCTGCAACTCGGAAACGCACAACTTAGCGTGCCAACCAGTATTAACCCTCACTGGGTTGCTGCTGTGATGAAGGCATTGGGCGAATGAAAATGTTCGTTGAGCCTGCTGATATTTATCTATACATGGATATTGTCGACTTCCGCAAATCGATTAATGGCTTAATTGTCGTCGTTGAGCAGGACATGAATCTCAACCCGTTCCGCGATGCACTGTTTGTCTTCTGCAATAAAAAGCGCGATAAGCTCAAAATACTTTACTGGGATAAAACGGGCTTTGCACTCTGGTATAAACGCCTCGAGAAGCATCGGTTTAAGTGGCCTGTCGATGCGGACTTGCAGCAGATGCATGTGAGTGAACAGCAACTACAGTGGCTGTTGTCGGGCTACGATGTCATAGGTCATCAGCCGTTGCACTACAACGCATCCGGCTTATAACCTGTGATCATAAGTAGCGATTAACGATCACGAAATAGTCTTAATAATGTAAGGTAATCAGCAGCTTAATACGGGATAATAGTGGTATGAACGAGAAAGAATACCAATCCCGCATCGCTGAACTTGAAGCGCTTCTTGAAGAGAAGAGCGCGCGGATTGCCTACTTAGAAGAGCAGTTCCGTGTTGCCCAGCACAAGCAGTTCGGTAAAAGTACCGAAGGCCATCCTGGGCAAGGTGAGTTGTTCAATGAAGCAGAAGAATTGGTTGTTGAAGCTGAAACCGCCGAAGAAGCGATTAGTTACACCCGCAAAAAGCCGACACGCAAACCACTCCCCAAAGACTTGCCTCGTGAGGTTATTGTTCACGATATTAGCGATGAAGACAAAGTCTGTGAATGCTGTGCGGGTGAGTTACATCGCATTGGTGAAGGTAAGTCAGAGAAGCTTCAGTTTATCCCTGCTCAGGTCAAAGTGATTGAGTATGTTCGTCCTAAATATGCGTGCCGTACTTGTGAGAAAGACGGTATCAGCAATAAGGTAAAACAAGCGTCTGTGCCTCACAGCGTTATCCCCAAAGGTTATGCCACACCAAGCTTGTTAGCCCAAATTATCACCAGCAAATACCAATATGGCTTACCACTTTATCGACAAGAATCTATGTTCAAACAGCATGGTATCGAATTAAGTCGTAAAACCATGGCTGATTGGATAATCCGCTGCGCTGAGCTGTTTAAACCGCTTTATGAACAGCTTCATCAACATCTGCTAAAACAACCCGTTATCGCGGCGGATGAAACCACGCTGAAAGTCATTGAATCTGAAAAAGTGAACAGCTATATGTGGTTGTACGCCAGTGGCGCTGATTCACCTACCGGTAATATACCTGGTACAGAGACACCTAATATCGTGCTGTACGACTATCACAATAGTCGCGCTGGGCAATGCGCGGTAGACTTCCTGAAAGGTTACAACGGTTACTTACAAGTGGATGGCTATCAAGGCTACGAGCAAACGCCAGTGCTGTTCTCTACAGCATCATCGAAACCGCTAAAGCTAACGACCTCAATGTGTTCGAGTATGTGATGACTTGCCTTGATGAACTCAGCAAGTCCGACGTTGATATCGAGCAACTGCTACCATGGCAGTTTGCTAAGCGCTAGGTGGGATTACCAGACACTTACGTTACTGAAAGGTAATCTTGAAGCGCAACAATTTTTTATGATTACATGAGCATACACGCCCAATTACTCTCTGGAGCCGATCGTAAAATAGAATTTTCTTACAACGCAAAACCGAAACTGCCGTCACAGAAGAGTTTGCTATTCGTCACAAAGACAGCGAATACGTACTTAACGACATAACTAAATTCACAGACCGCCCGCAACAAATAACAACTAAGGCACCTAGTGGGCGGTTAAAATTGTGGATAATACTCACCACTCTAAGCTTTTTACTATTCTTAGTTTGACAATCATTTAAGCAAAGCGCTATGCCAGTACTTGCAGAAATCGAGCAAGGAAAAATGTCAATTATTGGCCAAGGTCGAATAGATAACTCGCAGCTATTTTCGGGCGAATACCAAGTTGAACAAGACGCCAGTTTAATACTTGCCGATGGTGACAAATTGCATTTAACCGCTCATACTCATATTAAATTTTTTAATCACAATGAAATACGGCTAACTCAAGGAAAATTGAGCATTGAGCCGATATCAAATAACAATATTATTCTGCATGGTCGACATTTTACCTTACACTCAAACGGCGGTTCGCTATCTATCGATTTAACTCAAGCGCATCTTAATCCTATTGTCCAGAGTGGCGAAAATACCATGTTAATCCCCAGTCGCTGGCAACCGAAACATTCTTGGAGTTTCGACAACCAAAGTGACCGCACTATTGACTCAATGGGCGGAGCGACAGGTATGCCCGCTGCAGGGGCCGCTCGAACAACCGGACTAGTAGGACAAGGCGCTTTATTTTTGATAATAGCGCCAATGCACGAATAGATGTTGGCTCTGGTGGCGGTACCGCACCGGCAACGGGATCTTTTTCGGTGACAGATGGCGTCACCATTGAAGCGCTGATCCGCCCTGAGTATTCTGGCAAGTTTAAAGAAATAGATGTTATCTTTCGAAAAGATAAAGGCGATAATGAACTGCGCATGCTGCTTAGCTTTCAGCATGATCAAGGTAAAAACTACCTGCTACCGGAAGGTCAATTTAACGAAAGTTTAAGTCTTGGTCTTTACATTGTCGGTCAAGGCTACCATGAATTAAAACAGCCACTGGATGGACTCGAAGGGCGTCCAACATTAGCACAATTACAACAAGGGGATTTTCATCATATCGTGGCAAGCTACAATGTGCCGACAGGTTTAAAAGCTATTTATATAAATGGTGAACTCCTTGCAAGTTACCAATATCTACCGGGGTCAAAAATTTTAAGTGGTGGCCCAGGACAGGCATCTATCGGTAATAATCCGGCAGAGTCTCGTTGGCTGATGGAGGCTTTTTCCGGCATTATTGATGAAGTGGCATTTTACGATTTTGCTTTACCCTCATTGTCAATCAGCACCTCCAAAATACCCAAAAAGGACAAAACTACTTTAACTTACCGCCAAGTGCTGCCCCTCTTCCTAAAGCAATAAAATTGTCCTTACCCATGCATTCTGCTATTGAGCTTGATAAGTTAACGGGATTGCCATTACAACTCATACCGCAATAAAACAATCGTTTTTAACAGATTTCTGCCGATATTTTTGCTGAAAACCTTGGTTAGATTTGAGTATTTATTAAAAATTAAAAAAAGAGGGTATCAATATCTAAACTGCCTGACTAAGTCTTGTATACATTAAAACATTTATAAATCACAGCTAACCATCGCTATACAAAATGAAGATTAGGACACCAAATGACTAAACGAAGAACATTACTCTGGCTACTTGCCAGTTTGTTAACTTTATTATCTTTTCAATCTGTCGCGGTTAAATGGGATGCCGAATGGATTTGGAACCAACAAAAAATTGGCAACCCAAACACTTGGATTGCGCTGCGTAAAGAAGTCGATATCAATGATTTTGACAATATAGCAAATGATCAAACAATAACGGCTTATATCAGCGCTGATACTAAATATTGTTTATGGATCAATGGTGAAATGGTGGTGTTTGAAGGCAGCTATACCGGCGGGCCATCCCCCGTAAAACCCTCGCCTCGGGTTGACAGTTTTCCCATTGCATCGAATAAATATTACGACCAAGTCGATATCAAAAAATACTTAAAAGAAAGTATAATAAGAATAAACAGCATAGCTGAACTATGCAATAGGTGCATTTTTAGCTAATTTGCAGGCGTTTTAGCTAAGCTAAGCAATTCTGGAATTGTTTTGGCGGCTGTGCATCTTCAACGAATTTTGACTGCCCCCTAGGTACAGTAAACCCAAAAAACTGTCGAGCGCGGCTAGCCTATAGCTAGCATAGGTTAAGCAATAGTTTTGTTATCTTATGTATTCCAATTGAACTGCGTTTGATGTGAAGTACCTATAGGTGGCGCTCTTAAAGTTGGTAATGTTGTTTCGGGGCGATGCCGTTTGTAAACCCCTTTAGGTGCAGTGTGCAAAGATTTCTTCCATGAAATATTATTTATTATCATGGAAGCAAGTTGGTTTTTTATCGACTCATCAGTGAACCAGTAAATCCGAGCCTAAAGACATATTATCAACGTCCGCTTTCATTAGATATGGCTGTTATTGATATTTCAGGCCGACCGACAGCTTCACGCCCTGAGTCATTCAACAACCTTTTTATGTGCTTAGGAGGGATGAATTTCTCTCTTTTAACGCTTTCAAATATCGGGCTTCACTATAGGGCGTTTTTGTTTGCCAACATTTGAACACGATTCTCGCCCATTTAAATGCTAAAGCTCTGACAGCTGCTTGATGAGCTTTGCCTTTTGCTCGTTGTTTTTCGTAGTACAATCCAGCCCAGTAGGATTGGTGGACGCTTTTAGCGGACCATTCTACAAACGTTTGTCTGATAAATGTTGAGCATTGCCATCGCCAGTGGATCCACTCTTTGTTTCCGCTTCGCTCTGTCACAGGAGATAGGCCTGCGTAGTTCTGGATCTCTTGAGCACTTGAGAACCGGCTTCTATCCTCGCCAAACGCGGCGAGTAAACGAGGCGCTAAGCATGGTCCTGTGCCCGGCAATGAAGTGAAGATATCAGCATCAGGCATTTGATTGAATAGTCCGTCAATCTTAACGTCGTATGCCTTGATGCTTTTATTCAAGAGGATTATTTGATTGCAAAGTGAGACTGATAACAAGCTATATGGCTCAATAACACTGCTATCCTCAGTCAGTGCCATGGCATCATTAATAGCTTTGATTCTTTTATCCGTATTAGCCACCGCATTTCCGCCACGTTTGCTAAAAAATGCTCTAATGGTTTTCTCTCGTGCCCGCTTTAACTGCTTGAATGTCGGCCAAGTAAGTAAAAATTCACAGAATAAGTCGCTTCCTCGATGTGAGAACATGGCAAGTGGTAGCGGATAATATTGCTTGAGAGCATTGATAAGGCGATTGACTGCGCGACGTTTGTCTTCCACCAACACGCGCCGCTGTTCAACGAGTAGATTGAGCGTTCTGGACGCATCACTACTCGGTTTCAGCGGTTTTATCTTCTCTGGATACTTCAGCATAAGATCAAGCGCCAGTTCAGCATCTGACGGATCATCTTTAGCGCCACTTGGGAACATGGCCTGACGATATCGCGCTAACGTCGCAGCGTGAATAGGAAATACAGTGACATACGAATACTTTTGCAATGCGTAAACAATGGGGCCACTAGAGAGCTCAACCGCAATAGCAATGGGCCCTTTCACCTCATTGTGTAACGAACAAAGCCAGTCATCAATATCTTCTGGGGAGTGCTTTATTACTTTAAACTGTCGAGTAGCAGTATTGCTTTTTTGAATGCAAACATCGTGTTTTTTTGATGCCCAGTCCAGGCCAATGAGCACTGAGAACTTATCTAACGAGTTAGTCATGACAACCTCCGGAATATGAAGTTTGTTATGTATCCTTTACTCGTCGAAAGTAATATGGATGGCGTTCACTGCATGCCCTGAGTATTCGTTATGAGTAAAGTAACTCATTGCATCGAAGGTAAAGCGGTAATCATCTAATGACTTACGTACAATGTTCGTATGCAATGAGCACATAACCTAAGTTATTTTAATTCAAATAAACTAGGTTGAATGACCATAAAACGTACACAGCTGCCGTTAAAATTATTCAAGCTCAAAGCCAGCTTTCAACGCTTACACGACTGTCGGCTTTACGTATACTCGCTAAGCTAATCAACTATAGAACCAAGCGCTTTCTGTCTAACCAAGCGTGGAAACTCTGTTCAAGCATGAATGTATCTTGACCAGAAAGCGTTTTAATATCTTTTGCAGTAATTTCAGCACAGCCGTTTTCTGACTCTTTCAGTAATAGTCGGCTCATTAGTGACTTATCTTGCTCCATTAAAAACGCTACCAATGCCCAACTCGTTGCATAGTAACGTTGCGAATCAGCTTTCCACTTTTCTCTGGAACCTTCAAATAATGTTAATAAGGGAATAGGCTTATTCTTATGAAAGTAATTACTCCAATCACTCTTCCTAAGGTTGTTGGGTGCCTCCGAATAGTCTGCCATCCCCTCATCTAGCCATTGCACCATTTGCCCATACCAATGCCGGTTAATAGTATGCATAACTTCATGTACAACAGTTCTTACCGTTTCTTCTGCTTCACGAATAAGAATGACCGACTCATTTTTATTCGCTGAATAAAAACCAACATTCAATGGCAATAGAGTTCCAAAACGCTTTCTATATTCGTGATATGACTCTTCATCGCTAAAACTTCTTAGGTTTGCCTCCACCGGCACAATGGCTTCTTTCGGTGTAACGCCTGCAAAAATATCCATTGCCGTTTTTACTTTTTCTCTGAACTGTATTTTCACATCATTAGATAAGTTTTGAGTAAGGTAATTGATCGATATTGCTTCTGGTTCAATATTGTGTGCAACCATTACCGAAGTGCCTTCATCAAGTACCCTTGGTTTGTCGCTGATGGTTTTTACTCCTCGCCCATCAACCCACGTATACAAGGCTTTAGTTTTTGGTGGTTTCTTTTTATCCAAACACCTCATTACCGGCCTTTCCACATGAGAAAAGGTTGGCTTTTTTGTGGTTCTAGGTTCGATTGTATTTGATGTATGCAAATCAAATTTTTGTGCCGCTACAGGCTCGACCATAGGTTCAGGCTGCGCTATGAATAGTGTTTCAGGGGCTAGCACTCGCTGAGTTTCATTTTCAAAATAACTAAATAGACTGTGCAGCCAAGGTGGTAACAAAATACTTTCTCGAGCGAGGTATAACACACCCAAAGAATTAACGGTGATGATAGCAATGATTATGATGATTTTTAGGCCAATTCCGTTTGGACTTCCCATGACAATTTCCTTTTATCTGCATTGTTCTAACGCTTACTATATGCGCCGAGAATATGATGTATCGCTGGGTGAATGACGGCAAATGGAAGCTGATCTTAAGTTACGATGGTAAAAACGTCAGTTATCAAGGACATCATAATGTGGAGTTATCAGGCCCTCGTTTGTACAACATTCTAGATGATGAATACGAAAAGTGAACTTAGCGGATAAACACCCAGAAATAGTGGCGCGTTTATCGCAAAAATTAATTGACTGGTATCCTCTGAATAAACGTAAAATCCTTCAACAATAATAAGTTATTATCTAAAGCTCAGGCTAATTCACCTAGCTTGAGCTTTTAGGTTACATGGCAAGGGCAACTAAAAGACAAATGGTATTTTAATCAGCAGATAAACTGAAGGTCGCTTACTACAGACAAATACTTGTGAGTTTTGACTAAAATAGTTCATATAGCCTGATGTGGGAGAGACAATCAAATCAGGTAATTTATAATCAAGCTAGCTTATAGATATCTGTTAATATATATATTAAGAATTACCAAACTTTTAACATATATTAATTTAGGCGGTACGTTGCAATCAGTTTCCACACAGAAAAACCAACAGATAGTAACAACTGATTCAGAAGCACTTCGTTTATCTAAATTTGGTCAATTATTTGAAGCTGATCGGAACCGCCTTTATAGCTATATTTATGCTTTTGTATCGAACCGCAGTGCTGCAGATGATATTTTTCAAGAAACCAGCTTAATACTTTGGCGAGAGTTCGATAAATTCGAAATGGGCACAAAATTTTCGAAATGGGCCAATGTGATTGCATTTAACCGAGTGAGGCATTACCGCCAAGCCCACAAAAAATATCAATTAGGCTTGAGTGACGATTTTTTACAAGAATTTAGTAAAAATATTACCGTTAGTGAGAATCGCCCCATTTCTGTCGAACAAAAATGGCGCTATCTAGAACATTGCTGCTCATTATTATCGGAACCTTTAAAAAAGACCTATCACAGTTTCTATGTAAATAATTTATCTGCCAAAGAACTTGCTGAATCCACTGGCAGATCGATTCATGCTATCCGCAAATCTGTTTTTAAATTACGCAAAAGATTATTTGATTGTGTGGAGCAAAAGTTACGAGAGGGCGCATCATGAATACCAGCGAGCAATTTTCAGAGGTTAGAGCAATTGCTGATTTGGTTTGCTCTGATTGTGCGACCGAAGCGGATCTAATTAAACTTGAGCAACTATTGCAAGGAGATGCACAAGCCCAAGAATTTTATTACGACTACCTTTGTATGCACATGCAACTTAAATCGCCCACAGAACAAAACATGGAGTTTATTTATCGCCGAATTTCAGAAGAGTTTGTGGTTCGGCAAAAGGATGCTTCAGCAGCTCAGGAACCGAACCACCTCGTGATTGATGCCCCAGACAATTCAGTCGCTCGAGGCAAAAAATTAGTCATATTCGGTTTACTCTTGTTGATTGTTGCACTATTGAGTATTGGCTGGTTCATATTTCGTTCGGGGCCGACTCATGTGGCACAAGTTGTTGCAGGTGTTGTCATGCCAATGGGACGACAAGCTCATATCGAGGGCGATAATTTATCCAGCGGCGACTATCAAACCATGCAAGAGACGTCATTACAAATGGCTGATGGCAGCTTGTTGCATCTCAGTCCTGATTCACTAATTAAACTTTTTAATCACAATGAAATAAAGCTTAAACTCGGTAAAGTTGTGGTTGAATCAGCCTTAAACAAAAATCTCACAATACATGGTAAAAAAGCCATCATGCAATCTAATGGCGGTGACCTAACATTTGATTTAACCCATAACCGACCAAGATTAACCACTGGGGAAAATACTGATATGAAGCCACTTCGTTGGCGACCAATACATTACTGGAACTTTAATGAACGTGGCGATCGCGTCGTGGACACTGCCGGCAATGCCCATGGCATACAGGCACCGGGCACGAGCAGAATAGAGGAGGGTGTCGGTCAAGGCGCATTAATGTTTAATAATAACAAAACTGCGAATATCGCGCTTGGTAGTGGCGGCGGTACAGTTGCAGATACTGGTTCTTTTGCGGTGCATGATGGTGTAACTATTGAAGCACTGATCAAACCAGATTTCTCCGGACAGTTAGGTGATATCGATACCATCTTTCACAAAGCCCATGACACATCTGATCATAAAGTCACCTTAACGTTACAACACGAATCCAGTAACGACGGCATAACCTCAAAAAGCTCGCAAAACAAGGTGTTAAGTTTTGGTTTATTCATACTTGGCCAAGGTTATCATCAACTCCAACTGCCGTTAGATAGTCTCGCGGGAAGGCCGAGTTTAAGTGAATTAAAGGATGGTAAGTATCATCACATCGTTGCTAACTACAACGTACAAACTGGTTTAAAAGCAATTTTTATTGATGGTGAAATGTTGGCATCGCACCAGTACCCCGCAGGATCTAGAGTCATTTCAGGCGGCCCCGGTACTGCTACGGTAGGAAATAACCCCGCGCCAGATGAGCGGCAAAATGAGGCCTACTCAGGTGCCATTGATGAGTTGGCGTTTTACGATTACGCGCTGCCAGAATATATGGTTAAACAACACTTTAACCATATAAACCAAGGCTTAAACTATTTTGCTTTGCCTAGCAATTCAACAACATTACCGCAGCGGCCCAATTTACGTTTACCGGCAAATACAACCTTTGAGCTAGATTTTGTGACGGGACTGCCAAGTAAAATCATCAAAAATTAAAGGAAAGCGCTCTATTTCAGAGCGTTTATTTTAAAGCGCTTATTTAAAGATACCTTTGCCGGCTTCAGTTAACACCGAAGCCTCTGATTTTGCTCTTTTAATGAGACCCCAGTCGCCTAATAAATATATTCTTCACCTTTAAGTTTTACCGCCATCGTTACTTTGAAAGTCAGCGACAAAGGTGCTGATATTTGTTTTCTCATTTTCAATATCTATACATCCACATTGTATATTAGTGCGTTTGGCATTGTTGTTGTTCCATACACGCTGCTAACTTCGTTCTTAAATCCGACGCTTGTGTTTGATATTCGGCTTGATTCACCACATTAACGGTTTCATGCGGATCGGTTTTCAAGTCAAACAACATTTCTTCAATTTGATTATTTTTAGCTTGATACGAAGTAAAAATATAATCACCTGTGACGATTGAATCACCCGCTTTAAATCGGCTATATATGTGCTTTTTATGGTTAAGTGAAGGTGTTTTAAGTACCGCGTTAAAACTTTCTCCAGCTATATTCACTGGTGGATTCGTCTGAGTGATCTGTGTCACTGTTGGGAAAATATCAAGTAATTCAACTAACGCATCGGTGTTCATATTTTCCTTGGTGCCTGGCCCTGCAATAATGAGTGGCACCCGTAATGCGGTATCGAGCATCGTATGTTTTGTCCAGAAATTATGCTCACCTAAATGGAAGCCATGATCGCTGGTAAAAATAATCGTGGTGTTATCCCTTAAACCCAATTGGTCTATCTGTTTAACAACATCGCCCACTAATGCATCAATATAACTGACTGAAGCGTAATAACCTCGTAGAGAAGCTGTGTGGAATTTGTCAGTATTGTACTTGTACTCTTTAAAGTGATAACTATGGATCTCACCAGAACCTTTCAGTGGTTTAGGGGCATTTTTGGGGTGTTCCCGATGAAAAAATGGCTCAAATTTAGATTCAGGATGTAAGTCATAGTATTTTTTCGGGGCATAAAAAGGTAAGTGGGGACGAATAAAGCCAACACTTAAGAAAAACGGCTGTTTTTTGTTGGCTAGTTTCTCTAGTGCGATCAGTGCTTTTTGTTTTACTTTACCATCAGGGTAAGCTTCATTTGCTACATCGGCAATTTCATACCAAGGTCCTTTAGCCTGCTTAGGTCTTTTCTTGTTGGCTTTTAAAAAATTTTTTGATTCTGGATTTAAGCGGGTTGCGTGCGGTAAACCAGAAGATTGCAATTTTTCACTCCAACTTTCCTCGGCTAAATCTTGACCATTGTGAAAAATTTTGCCAATGCCCATTGTGTAATAGCCCGATTCTTTAAGTACTTGAGGTAGGGATTTTGCGCCAGGGGCATCTTCTTCAGCTTTGGCTTTATAATCAATAAAGCGATTTTTAGTGGGTCTAAGGCCAGTTAACATGCTAGCACGCGAAGCACCACATACAGGGACGTTGGCATAAGCCTTGCTGAATGTTAGCCCCTGCTTTGCTAAAGCATCAATATTAGGGCTATATGCATTTTTATCGCCATAAGCACCTAATACTGGGCGCAAATCATCAACAATGATCATCACGATATTATGTTGTTCTGGCTTGGTTGTATTAACGCTTTTGTTTGGAGTTGTGTTAATCGCTGTTGAAGAATGGCAAACGGACATTAGGCCTGCTAACGCAATTGTCCATAAGCTTTTTTTCATTGTAAGCATAAATCATTGCTTTAAGATTATTTTTCAGACAAGGTTGAAACAGTGAAATTTTTATAGATGGCACTACGAGTATACATATGCCGTAAACCTATACGTCCTTCGATAAGTGTTGGGTGACTGGTGGTATCCCACATTAAAACCTTACTTTGGGTTTTATTGGCAACTTTCATCCATAACTGTGTGCCTTTTTTAATGACCGTAATATGATGTGGTACACCGGTCTTAAATAAACCAGTGCCAAAGCTATCACCTGCTAATTCGGTGCCTTTTAAGCCTTTATTGGCAAGCGGCATATAACGACGCGCACGAATATAGTCTTTATCTGCATCCTCATTGGTGATACCAAAAGCCGCATAACTAATGTGATAAGTGTTCATATTATCGAAGTAGTGGCGCATATAGGGTTCTTTTCGATAATCCGCCCAGTTCATAATATCTTTGTCAAAAGTTGGTGTTCCTTCACCAGTGGCAAGCAAATACAGAATGCTAACGTAGCGTACTTGGTTATCAGTACGGGTATATTCATACTCAACTTTAATATCACCAGCAAAACTTTCTTTAGTCCAAACCACAAAGTGGTGTGCGTGATTGTTCGCTTCTGGACCAGCTTTTACATGCATTCCCTCAGCTGTGTTTTCAACGGTGCCAACTAATCCGTCTACTACCCAATGTTCGCGCCAGTTTTTATCACCGCGGTCAAACATAACTTGCTGCCAGTTAGCATTGTTTCTTTGTTGGAATTGGCTTTCCTTACTTGTTGCTTCGCTTTTTTCCTCCGTGACTGTGATAGGTGCTGATTTTTGGGATTGTTCCCTTGCCACCTCAGAACAGCTGATAAGCAGTAAAATTAAGCTTACTTTTATTAATGAAGTCAAACAGGTCAATAATACTTTCATAGTAATTCTCTTATTTTAAATTTGCTTGGTATAAGCTTCTTTACCAAGCAGCTAAACCGGTCAGCAAAAGCTAGTTCTATTTAAGTTGATAACGAGCCTTGAGCTGCTCATCAGCATGGTGTGCTTCGCTCTTTACTCTTAGCACAGGACCTTTTTGACCAACAAGGTACATTTTTCTTAAATGTGAGTTGTCTATTTTTTCTGAAACCAGCATTAATGCATCAGGATGGGCATTGCGAATAAAAGACGAAACTTGCACGCCAAAGGTTTTGTTTGCCAGCACCACGTCACCTTTTTTGAAAGTATTACCACCATCGATGCTATGGCGCCAAGAAATCATGTGGCTTTTATCTTTGGCTCGACTGGCTAATAAAGTACTTGTTTTTAAAGGCGAGTGGACAATATGGTCGCCACTGGAAATAGGCAGCTGACCGCTTTTACTCACTAACCATTGATTACCATCCCAGCGGTAATAGTATGCCTTTTTCGGACCACCTTGGTGGCGATTTTTGTGATGCCCTTGGGCGAAAATAATATGCGGGTCACCATTTTCATCGAGATGCACTGTGCTAATACCCGTCCAATCCTCAGTGCCTTCGGTTTTGAACACTAAGGTTTTCTGGTTAGCAGTGTCGCGATCAATAGGCGTGGTAATTATTTCACCTTGAACATTGCGCCATTGTCCCGTTTTGGTGTCCATTTGCATATAATAACCATTGCTGCGCTCACCTAAATGTTTACCGCTAGCATGGTTATTACCGCAGCGATGATAAATGTAAGCCAAGGCGATGGTATCGTTGGCTTCCTCAGAAAAATAACCATACCAAGAATCTACTCCTAAACCGTCAGCGCGTTTCTTTGGTTGCATCACTGATACTCTTTCACCAAAAGTGCGGCCGTGGTCAGTTGATTTTTGGTAAACCCAATGACTTTGGTGTGCGCCATGTCGATAAAATAGGTAAAGGTCTCCATTACTGGTTTTTACCCACTGGTTATAGGTACCAAAAGGTGAAACATTATCGAGCTCTACCCATGCAGTAATGTCGTATGGCCGTTTCGAAACAATATGTTTTAACTTACCGTAGTTATAGTTACCCATATCATTTTCGCCCATCTCAGGTGTACCGCCATGACCACCAAAAGCAATATGGATATAACCTAGATCATCAATAATCAGTGCAGGTTTACCGTGATTATCGATTTTACGTTTTGGGTCTTTCCCCATTTCACTGGTAGCGGCTTTAATTGGCCCTAACCATTTTTTTGTATCGTGGTTGTAAGCGGCAACATATGGATCTTCAAGTAATCCTTGGTAGGTAACATAAGTTACACCGTTTGCATGCTCCCCCGCTGGATGTTGCAACGTTGCCACCGGGTTACTTAAGCCTGTATCCGTAAAATATTCGACTTTATTCATATCTGCAGAAACTTGGGCATTATTTTTATTAGGTGCTTGCTGACTGATATTATTGGTATTTTTACAGCCATTTAAAACAAGTGCACAAGTCAAAATTAAAGCGGTAAACTTTATCAACTTCATAACTATTTTTATCCACGTCTAAGAAAATCATTAGGTTTATAAAGATAAGCGGTTAACTTAAAAAATTACTACCCCTAACATCCAATTTAACTTATCCCTATCTATCAAACCAACGCCTGATAAAAAACAACGGATTAGAGCTGCACTTTTACTAATGCTATGCGGTTTGAATTTTTTACCAATAATAGGGGTAGTAATTTGCTACCGACCCTGCTTTTCCTAAATAGGGAGCATGTAGATTGATTATATAACGGTCGATGACAACAGCCGTTTACTAGCGCAACCGATGATGCGTAACACCAGAAAATCTCTAGTTGAAACAGCAACATAGATCTAGATTCGTTTCGCTAAATATGAATGTAACTCCCTCTCATTAAAACAATAAGATGCTTAAAGAGAAGGCCCTAATGTTAAATAGACGAAATTTTATTGCTGGCTCCGCGTATTTTGTAACCGCGGCACTCACACCTTTTCAGGTGATGAGCCAACTCAAACAAAAATCCCCCAATGTACTAGTGCTCATTGTAGATGACTTGAATGACTGGGTTGGTGTTATGGGTGGGCATCCAAATAGTAAAACCCCAAACATAGATAAACTCGCCAACCAAGGGACACTATTTACCAATGCCCACGCCCCAGCACCTTTATGTGGCCCTTCACGCGCTAGCATAATGACAGGCCTGGCGCCTTCAACGACAGGAATTTATGGCCACATCCGTGATAATGATATTCGCAAGGTCAACGACAAAACTGCACATTCTCAGTTTTTAAGTGAATACTTCAAACAGCATGGTTATTACACTGCTGCAGTCGGTAAAGTTTTTCATGAAGCAATTGTTGATGGCAGTTTTGACGATTTTGGAGGCCGTCATAAAGGGTTTGGACCCGCTCCTGCCAAAAACTTGAAGTGGGCTCAAGCTAAAACCAGTACAGACTGGGGACCATTTCCTGAGCGTGATGAGCAAATGCCAGATTTTGAATCTGCTCACTGGATAGCCAACAAATTAAAACAACAACACGATAAACCTTTTTTCATGGCTTGCGGATTTTTACGACCTCATGTGCCATGGCATGTGCCGCAAAAATGGTTTGATTTACATCCAGCAAAAGACTTATACCTGCCACCCTATATGAAAGACGATTTACAAGACGTGCCTGAAATTGCCCGTTTAATCTCCGATCATCCCATGATGCCAACAACCAAATGGGCAGTAGAAAATGGTGAATACCGTAATATCGTTCAAGCTTATCTTGCAAGTGTCTCATTTGTTGACTCCATGGTTGGGATTGTTTTAGACGCACTTGAAAACAGCCAATACGCTAACAATACCGCCGTTGTCTTGTGGGGCGATCATGGTTATCACTTAGGTGAAAAAGATAAATTCGCCAAAATGACTTTGTGGGAGCGAGCCACCCGCACGCCACTTATTATCAAGCCACCAAAACTGTCAAATAAACAAGTCAGTCATAAACCCGTCAGCTTACTCGACCTATATCCAACCTTAGTGAAGATGTGCGGTTTACCTGAAAACCCTAATAATGAAGGTCAAGATCTAACCCCTTTATTGCATAACCCCAATGCGCCTTGGCAGCATGCTGCAATTACCACCTATGGTGAAAATAATCATGCAGTAAAAACGGAAGGTTATCGTTATATTCGTTACGAAGATGGTTCAGAAGAGCTTTACGATCACCAGGTAGATAAAGAGGAATGGCGCAACGTGGCCAATGATCCAGCCTACCAAAAAGTCAAAGCAGAACTTGCCAAACATCTACCGCACGTTAATGAAAAATGGACAAAATATTCCGCCTACAGAAGCAATGCTTATTTTAGCCAAAAAACCAAAGAAGCCGGCTGGCAAGAAACCCACAATCAATAATGTTAAAGCGTTTGAGTTAACTTTAATTAATCGGAACTACCATGAGAAAACTTAATTTAATCACAACTGTCATTTCAACTTTATTATTCACTGGGTGCTCAAAGCAGCCAGAGGCTAACAACCAGCTTGAACAAGAAATAGCAAGTAAAACAAAGGCAGTAGCTTTTTCAGTCGCAGATGCGAGAGATAATTTAAGCTTTGCCAAAAATCAATATTTGAAGATGATAGAACATATTGAAAACAAGCGGCATCAATATAACCGACCGGAATGTGAACAAAATCCAAGCATGATTTGCATTCCAAGATCGCAAGAGCACGGCGGTATATTTATGGAAAAATATGCCAAATGGACCAACGGCTTTTTTCCTGGTTTGATGTGGAAATTACTAGCCAATAAACAAGAGATTAATTGGAATGCAGGTGAGGAACACAAACTATACGAAAGTGCCAAGTATTTTCAACAAGCTTTAGCAGCTGACGCCACTTTAGCCTCCACCCATGACTTAGGGTTTATGCTTTATGATTCATTCGGTGAAGCTTTGCATTATGAAGGATTAGACTCGGCAACCCGCCAACAATACATTCAACTACTTGATACTGGCCGTGCAACTTTAGCAACTCGGTTCAGTGAAGAAAAAGGCGTAATCAAGTCATGGGATTTCGCACCGCATATGAAACTCACAACAATGGAAAATGGAAAACAGAAAGTTAACCTATACTCCCTGTCAGATCCATGGACATTCCCCGTTATCATCGACAACATGATGAATTTAGAATACCTATTCGATAGTGATGTAGCGAGCTATCATCAAATTGCCTTTAGCCATGCACAACAAACCATGGTTAATCACTATTTTTACGATGAAGCCGATACTGCAAAACAATACCCATTGTCATATCACGTATTTGACTACGGTGAAAACAAACCAGGTAACTGGCAAGGTTTAGGCAATGTGTCAGCTTGGGCACGAGGTCAAGGTTGGTCTCTGTATGGGTATTTAACGGTTGTTGAGGCTATGTCTCGCGCAAAAACAGACTTAAGCAAATACCCAAATTTTGAAGCACACTTGCATCGCTTGCTTGCTACGGTCGAACATTTATTGGGGAACGAATATGTTCCTTACTGGGATTTTTGGGCAGCAAGAGACAATGCCTATGAATACGCTGAAAATGTTTCACCAAATACCGCTATTTATTCAGGTATTTTAGAACTATGTGCAAAACGTTTAGAAGATCACATCACACCATACAAGGGTTACCGGCCACAAGAGTTACAAGCTTCAATGTTGTCAGAAGAATCACTCAAACGTTTAGCTGGTAAGCAAAACTGGTATGGTGAGGATGTTATCCAAGGCGATAAACTCGTACCGTGTGGTTCAAAGCCATATCCAGAAAGTCATCAAAAAATACCAAGAGATACATCTGCATCAGCGCTTTTCGCTTCAGCATTCTACCGCTTTGCAACTATTACTGACGACGCACAACTAAGCAAAAGATACGCAAATTTAGCAGACAAAATCATGTTGGAATTGACACAAAATTATCGTACGGATAACAACAAGACTCGAGAAAACAGCTTAGATTTTGGATTTATATTAGCTGAGGCGACCGGAAACATGGGTAGTGCAGGTGAAATTGATACACCAATTGTTTACGGCGACTTTTATTTTGTAGAAGCCAATATCCGTAAAATTGCATATGAGTTAAATCGCTAAATCAGATTATAGCGCGCCACCATGTGGCGTTATTCTCACTTATTAATATAGGGTTAAAAATAAAATGAAAAAAGCAACACCTCTAACATGGCTTTACCAAAAAAGCTTAATGTTGATGTTTTTGTTAGCTGGAGCACTGGTAATGAACACCGCCAGTGCATCCGTTAGCAATAACACCAGACAAGAAATCAATTTTAATCACAATTGGAAATTCAAGTCAGGCGATCACACCGCCTATAAAGACAAACAGCATAACGACAGCGGCTGGACTGTATTGGATGTTCCGCACGACTATATTTTTGAAGAGGGCGTTAGCAAAGACGGCTCACAAAAACAATTTGGTGGCAACCATGGTGGTGGCTTAGCTTGGTATCGAAAACACTTTGCATTTGACCAAAACTGGCAAGGTAAACAAGTATTTATCCAATTTGACGGCGTCTACATGAATAGTGAAGTTTGGCTAAATGGCCAGCTACTCGGCAATCGTCCATACGGATATATCAGCTTTCAGTACGACATCACTGAACATCTAAACCGTGATAGCAATGTAATTAGTGTGCGAGTTGATAACGAATTACAACCATCTGCACGTTGGTATCACCCAGGTGGTATTTATGCGCCTGTGCGTTTGGTTGTGGTAGACCCAACTCATATCAAGCACAACTCATTATTTATTCATACACCTGTTGTTGGCGACAAAACCACTGTACAAACTGAATTTGAACTGAGCAAAGATTTAAAACGTGCTGCTGATTATGCAGTGCGTTACCGCGTGGTTGATCAAGAAGGTGCCCAAGTTTTAACTGGAAAATCAACGCTTAACAAACTTAAACAACAAGATAAATTCCAATTCTCGTTTGAGTTAACCAATGCCAAACGCTGGAACCCACACGCAGCTTACCTATACAACTTAAACCTTGAAATACTGCATAAAGGCAAAGTCATTGATAGTGATAATAGCAATTTTGGTGTACGTGATATTGCATGGAAAACCGACACTGGCTTTTGGATTAACGGTAGAAACGTTAAAATTCAGGGTGTTGCAGAGCATTATGAAGGAGGTCCTGTCGGTGGCGCATGGACTAAACCTTTGTTACGTTGGAAATTACAATTATTAAAAGACATGGGGGTAAATGCAGTTCGCCTTGGTCACAACCCTTACCCGCCAATGTTTTACGAATTAGCCGATGAACTCGGCATTATGTTGATGGACGAAATATTTGACGGCTGGAAACAAAAAGCTCGACACGACTATGGCGCACATCATTTTGATAAGTGGTGGAAAACCGACCTTGAAGAATGGGTAACACGTAACCGTAATCATCCTTCGATTATCATTTATAGTGTCGGTAACGAAACGCACGGCAAAATTGCGCCAGAGCTGGTAAAAGCGGTTAAAGAGTTTGATCCAACTCGTTTAGTAACATCTGGCTCAACTAACAAAGAAGGGATGGACGTTGTTGGTATTAATGGTGGATCAGAAGGTAAGAGTTTCTTTAAAAGACGCTTTGATCGCCCGTTTGTCTCAACCGAAGCACCTCACACATGGCAAACGCGAGGTTATTACCGTACCCAAACTTGGTGGCGTGATGGACCTAAAAGCAACACCTTTGATTTACCAAGCATCACAGAAAAAGAAATTTTCTTTTACGACTGGAAAGATCCAAAAGACTGGGTAAATCAAAAACAACACCTAAACTCATCCTACGACAACGCAACAGTACGTATTAATGCGCGTAAAAACTGGGAAATGGCACGTGACTTACCACACCATTCAGGTCACTTCCGTTGGACAGGTTTTGACTACCACGGTGAAGCAGGTTTAGCGCATGGTGGTTGGCCGTTTATCGCCTTTATGGGTGGCGCTTTAGACTTAGCTGGTTTCAAAAAAGATTTATTCCACTTGTATCGCAGCCAATGGTTAGATGAGCCATCGTTGCACATTTTGCCGAGTTGGACACATCCAACTATGAAAAAAGGCACTAAAATTCCAGTGTGGGTTTATTCAAATTTAGATGAAGTTGAACTGTTCTTAAACGGTAAATCTTTAGGCAAAGACAAGCCTGGTCTTAAAGCAGAAGACATGCAATGTGAGTGGTTTGTACCTTGGCAGCCTGGCACATTAACGGCTGTAGGCTACAAAAATGGCAAGAAAGTTTTAGAGCAAACCTTAAATACTGCAGGTGCCCCTGTTGCATTAAAACATCAAGTAGAAGTATTTGAAGCTGAATCTGGTTTTGATACAGCTAAAGTCATCTCAACAGAAACGGTAGACAAAAACCAAGAATTCTACCCATATGGCGCGCATAAAGTTTATTACCACTTTACTGATGGCGTAAAAGTAAAAGCGTTAGAAAACGGCTCACCGTTTGAACATACTAATAGAGTGCGCGCTAATTTCCGCCCATTATTTATGGGTAAAAACCGCGCTTTTGTAGAAGTTAAATACCCACAAGCAATGGAATATGCAACCATAGGTGCAATTGTTGGAGACGAAGCATTGCGCTTATCGAATGAAGTGAGTATCGATGCACAGTACTTACCGCTAACAGATAGCGCACGTTATCAAATGCAACAAATGCAAATTGTTTATTCGATTAACGATGCCTACGCTACGGATATGCAGACCTATAACAAACCATTTACCGTTAAAAATGGCGACACTGTTTACGCTAAAGTTTTAGTTAACGGCAAAGTTATCTTAAACATGCAGCAAAGCTTTGGCGACGGAGTTGGTATTTTTTGGGGTGATGAAAACTCAGCTAATATGTGGGTAGGTCGCGGCTTATCAATGCAAGGTGAAGCAGCCGAGTATAAAGGTGATGCAGCAGCCGTAAGAGATGCACACGGCGTACATGGTGGCGCCTATGGTACTTTCAACGACAAAGAAGGTAGCATGTATTGGTATCACGAAAATGATGGTGAAGAAGGCGTGTACAAAGCTGTATTCCGTTACACCCACAATGATCAAAAAACCAAACGTAAGTTGGCAATTTACATTAACAATGAAAAAGCCACTGAAATTGAATTTGAACCAACAGGTAGCTGGGACAGCAAATGGAGCGAACAAGCCTTTGCCAAATTCACTTTAGTTAAAGGTGCTAACCACATAGAGTTTAGAACTATGGGCGAAAGTGGTCCAAACATTGACCAATTCGTTCTAGAATAAATAACTTAATGCAAAAAAGCTCGCTAGCAATAGCGAGCTTTTTCATTGGATAAAACGGCACTTAGATTAATTAACACCTAAATCAATAATTGCAAATGTAGTGGCAATGAATTCCCTGAGCCTCTTTCCATTAAATAATAATAAGCACTGCCGTTTTTACTAATCCCGTGTTTTGTGTTACGTCACATGCGCTGATAATTGTCAAAGCTGCGCTAGGCAAAACAGCCAATGCTAATTTTTAAAATCTTTCATTTTTATCCTTATTTTTATGGATTAGAAATAATTGAAAACAGATTGAGAATAGCCAAACTATTTTGGGGTTATCTATCTTCCAAATTAATCACTTGTAGATAGGTTGTGCGTTGATCGCCCTGTCCTTCAGCAAGCAAGTAATAATAAAGTTTCTTATCTGCAATATGCACTATGCCTTTGTTAAAGTCGGCAGCCTGTTTTTCGCCTTGATAAACCCGTTTAAATTCGTTGCTGCCGCCTGCGGCTTGTTCAACATAAGGCTGACCATTCTCTAGGCCAATAATGTAAATATTGCCGTTGGCAGTATATATATTGTTAGCCCCAACAAACTTGTCGGTGGTAATAAACTGGGTTTGGCCAGCAGGTTTGTAATGATGCAAGCTAACATCCTTATTAAATTCTTTATCTCGAATGCGGCTAATAATGTGGATATCGCCACCTTGGGTAATGGTCCAGTCGAAACCTCCTGTAACGACAATTTGATTCACTTTTTGACTTTGCACCCAGTCGCCTGGCTCGGTAACAAAGGCTGGTTTCGGATCTATAAGCGGTAAATTAATCGCTTCTCCTTTATAGTTTTTCCACTGCGATTGACCGATAGGATCGTCTGAATACATAAAATAAACGCCGTTTTGGTAACGGTATCTATCTGTTTTGTTGTTGAGCCGTGGTTGGAAAGCAAAACCTAATTTGCCATTGGCAAATTTCATATTGCCGTAGTTACTCCAGTCATATTTTAGCCCGTCTTCTTTAACGTTCAGTTTGTTGATGCTTTTGAATTCAGACCAAATGCCTTTGCCTTTGTAATAGTTAAATATCCCTTTACCATCATGTGAAGTGCCTTGGCGAATGTAGAAAAATAAGTCGCCTTGGTCGTTTTGGAAAAACTTCGGGTAAGTCAGTTTGGCATGAGCGTTGTGATCTTCCTCACCAGTCATCGATAAATGGTTATAATCATTCGGTCCTTCACTATTGGCACTGGTATCTTTCACAAATAAATCTAAAGTAAAGTCTTCATCGGTAACCGCTGCTGCACCTTCAATACTGTAAGCATAACGGAAGTAGTCTTTGCTAAAGTCATCATATCCACCAGTATCCGAGTCGCGTCGGTACGCATGTAAATCAAACACTAAGTGAATGGTTTCATCTTTTGGGCTAATACCAACAGCAATGGTATTGTGGGTTTCACCAATCCACCAGCGGCCAACTAAACCTGTGTGTTGGTGTGGGAATTTAATGTGTTTTAACACCCCTGTTTTTAAATTTAACCGCGTTAACATCATGTGGCGATCATATTTACCGCCGTGATACCAAGTCATAAATACAAAGTTTTTATAGGTTTTTATGGCATCACCATGAGGGGCAATTGCCGAGCCGTATTGGTAATTATATTTGCCTTTTGGATCATTTACTGTGTCTAAGCTTTTATGAACATTACCCATTTTTTTACCGTCAAAAAATAAAGCACTGTCAGTAATTTTCATTTCTTGCTCAAGGTAAACATTAGGTTTTGGCTGTGCACCGGGCTTTGTTGTCGTACAGCCGATATTTAACAGCGCCAAACCAACAACAAACAATCGTAATAGCGCACGTTTGTGTACTGAATTTTTAATAAATCCCATATAGCTCATTGTTAAGTTCTTCCTAATGATAATTAAGTTTTAAATCAAGTCTGTTAAGCATGAACAACGACGGTAACTTGTTCGGCTAGATTTAAAATACCGCACGCCATTAATTCATTTAACAATTTATATTTCAAGTAAATGCCTCTTGATTTACTTTTATAAACTTTTCAAAAGAAGAGCGTTCAGCTAGCAAAATTACTACCCCTGAAAAAATAATTTCCTTAGGGGTAGTAATTTTATAACTCTCAAGCTTATCTATTGTAGGGCTCGATTTTCGTACAAAAGATATAAGAAAGTTGAAATACAGCTGGCTAAAAGAAATTGCTCACTTGGAAGTACCGTCTATCAAATAGATATACGTTGCAAAATGCATATACAAACAGCCTAAATTCTCTACAAACCTATATCTAATAGATGCAAACGGAACTGTAAAAGTAAGCTGCCGCTATGTAAAAAGCATATAAATTTTAAAAACGCTTAGTGCCAACTATTAGATATGAACTTTACTAAAATTAATAAATTGGGGTAAAAATGTCTAAATCTATCATGAGAAAAAGCAAATCATTGCTTAAATATCTATTGGTAGCCTCGTCTACTATGGGTATGGCAATACATGCAGCCAATGCCGAAGTAACTTTAGAGTCGACAATAAAAATAGCCGATAATGCATTACATTTCGATGGCAAAAAAGTAAGCGCTAGCACGCCAGATAATGGCACCGAAAAATACGACTATTTTTACGGGCCACAAATATCTGCCCATGGCGATAGTGTAAAAACTTATAAACATTATATATTCACAACCTGGTATCGCGGTGGTAAGTACGATCGCCACGTAATGTTAACCCGTTACAACACCTTAACCGGTAGCAAAGCAACGATTGAATTCCCTCATCGCCACACGGGATTTGCTGGTAAAACACATATAGGTGAATCACATAATACCATTGCGGTAGCAGTGAGCCCAATCAACGGCACTATTCATCTACTCTACGATATGCATAGCTATCGTGATCAGGGCGCCTTTAAAAACGATTTCTTCCGTTATAGCTACTCGGTTCCAGGTGCAGCGGAAGTATCTGATAGCGACTTTAACTTAAGTAAATTTATTAAAGACACTAGCAGTATTAGCCAAGGTCCTGACGACTATAAACACGTTACAATGACAGGTGATTTAGCGGATGTTCTTGATGACACCAGACTAACTTATCCTAAATTCTTTACTAACTCTGATGGTACCTTGCTGTCTTACATGCGTAACGGCAGAGATAATAACGGCCGCTACGTATTTAACCGTTATGACGCAGCAAACCAAAAATGGTCTAAGTACACATCATTTAACTCACTAGATGCTATTGATAAAGGCAACGATTACAACTGGGGCTTATACGGAAACATGAAATACGTTGCAGGGAAATTGCGCGTTGGTTTCCAACAACGTACAGACATAACAGACGACAGATATACGCATCAAAACGGTGTTTTTTACGCGTATTCTGATCACCCTGAAGGATTTGGCGATTGGAAAAATCACAAAGGTGAATCAATAACCTTTCCACTCGTTAACTCAGATGAAATCAAAGTGTTTGAGCCCGCTGACTTCATCACAGGTCATGAAGATCCAAACTCTGTCTATATGGTTAGCTACTTTGACTGGACAGTAACTGATCGCGGCGACATCCATATTATCAGTCGTATACGCTCAGCTAAAAGTAGTCGACCTGATTTCCAAAAAGTACATATTCACTCATACAAGCCTTTCGGTAGTACAGAGTTTATTCATTCTACTGAATTTTCCGGTGCTACAAGTCTTTATACCTCTGGAAACAATGTCTACGTTATTGGGTTGAACTCATCAGGACGCCCGTTTGTAGAAAAAACCGAAGGTGGCACCAACAACTTTACCCGCGTATATGACGGCGACTCTGGAACGCAGTTTTCCCACGGTGTTCCTCACATCAGCCAAGGCAAGCTCTATTACTACTTAATGGAAAGAGCAGAAGGTAGTGCCCGCCCTGTCCATGTGCAAATTATTGATTTAGGTGTACAAAGCAATGAAAACGCACCGGAAGTTAAATTCCCATGGTCATCAAAAACCGTTGATGAAGGTTTTGAAAAACTTATCTTTGAAGTACAAACCACGCCAGTTGAAGGCCGCACAATTGAATCAGTATCTTTATACATTAATGACCAATTAGTTCGTATAGATGATTCATATAAATTCTTGTTTGGTCATGCCAGCAAACCACACGAAACAGGTGCTATGGGTTGGTTAGACACTCATCAACCAAACCCAAATCCGTTACTAGCTGGTACTCATGAATTTAAAGCGATAGCGCTTGATAGTGAAGGCGATACGGGTATTGCAACTATGTTATTAACGGTTAAATCTAATGGCCCTATTGTTGAATTCCCAGAAACAGAAATGACAGTTAGCGAAGGCTACGAACAATTAGAATTTAGACTGGATGCCAGCAGTCCTATCGAAGGACGAACTATTGAATCAGTAACGCTATATATTAACGATGAATTAGTGCGTAAAGACACCAAACCATCTTGGCATTTTGGTCATAAATATAATGCTCATGAAACAGGCGCTATGGGTTGGATCAGTTGTGACCAAGATCCGGTACCTAGTCCTTGTCATCAGCCAAACCCTAATCCATTAAAGGCAGGTGAACATATCTTTAAAGCAGTGGCAGTTGATAGTGCTGGTGACTCTAGCGAAACAACAATGAAGGTAATTGTTCAAGGGCTGCCTAAACCTCCTGAACTCACTTGGCCAAAAACGGTATATGAGGTGACTGAAGGTTATGAACAATTAATGATTGTTCTAAAAGCAGAATCTCCAAATCCAGGTAGCTCAATTAATTCCGTAACCTTATACAGAAACGGTGAACTGGTTCGCGTTGACACTAAGCCTTCTTGGAACTTTGGCCACCCTTATGCACCTCATGAATTTGGCGCTATGGGCTGGATAAGCTGTGACCAAGATCCTGTGCCGAAACCATGTCATGTACCAAACCCTAATCCATTAGGTGTAGGCGAGCATACATTTACTGCAGTAGCCAAAGATAATAATGGCTTAGAAACGTCTGCGGATATGACGTTAATCGTTAAAGCATTACCTGGGCCCGCAATTAGCTTCTACGAATCAGATAAAGAGCTTGAAGTGATAGAAGGTTACGAAGTGTTATCTGTATCAGCCAATGTTGAAACAGCAAATGATTCGATTGGCGTAACAAGTGTTGAGCTTTATTTAAATGATGCCTTTATTCGTGAAGTATACGAAGCACCATTTACTTGGGGCAGCGCAGAAAATGCTGATGAACTATTAGGCTTAACCGAAGGTGTGCACACATTAAAAGCGGTTGTGACTGATACTAACGGTAAAACGGCTGAAACAGAAACGATTGTTATTGTGAAACCAGCACCTTTATTAGGTGGTTTAGACAGTGACGGTGACGTAGATCGCAATGATGTGAGAGCATTCAGCAATGCGGTAAGAGCAGGCAGTATTAACGATATAGCATACGACTTTAACAACGATGGCTTAATTAACAGCCGTGATGTTCGTGGTGTTGCTCTTTTATGTACCCGTAGTCGATGTGCAACAGAATAAAGCTGATCAGCTAGTTTGATTTCGTCAAACGAAAAGGCCGCTTAGTTTTTTGCTAAACGGCCTTTTATTTTGTCATTTAATGTCAGCACTTTCTCTTTCCAATGGCTATGCCCTTAACTTAGAAGACTTAGATCAACTGTGTGATTACTTATGCCCAAGTTTCATCAAGTAATGGGTAAAAAATAAATTTATATATGTGATCTAAAGTACTTTATTATCTACATTTGATTTACCACATGCTGATAATAAAAACACCAGGGTTTATCAACATATATTTTAATTTCGAGTAAATACCTCTTTAAAAACTTCTTAAAAGATTATTGAGCCGGCAAAATATTCCGCCTTAAAATTAATTGCCCGAAGGGGTAGTAATTTTGATTTATCATTGCTTATCTTATATTGACTCTAATTAAGTCTCGAACAGACTTAACAATAAATTCAGAAAGTACAAATGAAAATAAAAAAAATATCTCCAGTAATTATAGTCTGCTGGCAAAGTTTTTTGGCTGGAGCCTTGTTACTTGTAACATCTTCTTCTTTTGCACAGATACAACAGCCAAATGTCGTAATGATAGTCGTTGACGACCTTGGTTGGGCTGATGTTGGTTACAACGATCACACTGGCCTTTTCCAAACTCCTAATATTGATGCTTTAGCTGCTAAAGGTATTACTTTTACCGATGCCTACGCTGGTGCAGCCAACTGCGCGCCAAGTCGAGCTATTTTAATGAGCGGTCAATATTCTCCGCGCCATGGTGTTTATACCGTTTCGCCTTCTGCCCGTGGTAATGAAAAAACCAGAAAGCTTATTCCTGAGCCAAACATAGATATTCTTGCTGATGAGATTATTACCATGGCAGAAATGTTTAAATCTGCTGGTTACACCACAGGCTCTTTTGGTAAATGGCACTTAGGTAAAGATGCTAGAACACAAGGTTTTGACCACAACGTTGCTGGCCACATGAAAGGTCATCCAAAGTCGTATTTTAGTCCTTACAATATGCCATTTTTAGAAGATGGCCCTGACGGTGAATACTTACCCAATCGCATTACCAGCGAATTACTGTCCTGGATCTCTAAGGTCAAAGAACAACCATTTTTCGCTTACGTGCCTTATTACACTGTTCATACCCCCATTCAAGCTATTGAAAGTGTCAAACAAAAATACTTAAACCACCCACGTATTAGAAATAGCAGACATGCGACTTATGCCGCCATGGTTGAACTCATGGATATTAACATTGGCCGCATTATGCGTAGCTTAGCTGAGCAAAAACTACTAAATAATACCTTAGTTATTTTCACCTCTGATAACGGTGGTATTCGCTCAATCGCTTATCAAGATCCATTACGGGGTGGTAAAGGTAGCTACTATGAAGGCGGAACACGCGTACCATTAATAGTTTCTTGGCCACAAAAAATTGTTGCCAAAACCGATTCGACACCTGTGATTAATGCTGACTTTTACCCAAGCTTAGCCAAAATTATTGGTGCTGATGTCAGCAAACAAGTATTAGATGGGGTTGATATCACTCCCCTTTGGTTCGAACAACAAAGGTTAAAGCAAGAACCGTTAGCAGAGCGGAGTCTTTTCTGGCATTTCCCAATTTATTTACATGCTTACAACCCAAAAGCAGATCAAAGCCGAGACCCGCTATTTAGAACACGCCCTGGCACCACCATGCGTAAAGGTAAATGGAAACTTCATCATTATTTTGAAGATAATAAATACGAGCTTTACGACTTAGAAAATGACTTAGGCGAGCATGTAAACTTAGTGGAATATTTACCTAATGTGGTATCAAGCTTAGCTAAAGAGTTAGACACTTGGCGTAAAGAAGTTAATGCGCCAGTGCCAACCCAAAAGAACCCGAAATACGACGCTAAATTTACTGCTGAACTAACTGCTATACGACTGTTAAAAGAGTACAAAAAATAATTTAGCCAAGCGCAATCACGCTATCGGTAGCAAAGCTAGCGATAGCGTGATTATAAAACGACAACAGACGGAGAAACTCTGTGTTGAATAACATAAAAAAAATTTTACTTTCTTGCGTAATTACAACAGCCTGCGTTACCGCGGTAACCAGTTGCGCACTAACTAGGATATCAACCGAAAGTGCTTCAGCTAAAGAACGCCAAGTCGCACAAGCCAACTCAGCTAAGCCCAATATTATCTACATTATTGTTGATGACCTAGGTATTGGTGATATTGAGCCCTATGGCCAGGAAAAAATTCGTACTCCTCATTTACAAAAAATGGCTGAGCAAGGTTTAACTTTCACCCAGCATTATGCCGGTAACCCTGTTTGCGCACCGTCTCGCGCTGCGGTAATGACGGGTTTACATTCTGGCCATAACCAGATTCGAGGTAACTACGAATTAGGCGACTTTTCTGATGAAAGAGAATATGGTCAATTGCCATTAAAGCCAGGCACAACGACCCTAGCAACAGTGATGAAACAAGCGGGTTATCAAACCGCGTTGATTGGTAAATGGGGACTAGGCGGCCCTGGCTCATACGGCACACCGAATAAACAAGGGTTTGATTATTTTTTTGGTTATCTAGATCAAAAACAAGCCCACAACCATTACCCAACTCACCTGTGGAAAAACGAAGAGTGGTTCTCATTAAATAATAAATGGTTAGATGCGCATGCAGCGCTACCAAAAGGTGCAGATCCTTACGATCCTGAAAGTTACAAAGCATTTTTACGTGAAGATTTTGCTCAAGAGCGCTTAACTCAAGATGCATTGAGATATATAAAAGAGAACAAAGATAAACCTTTCTTTTTATACCTAGCTTACGCTGGCCCTCATGCTGCCTTACAAGCACCAGAAGATTTAATTGACGAGTATAGCTTTGAAGAAACACCTTACGGGGTAAATTCAAAATATTTAGCCCAACGAAGACCTCGCGCAGCACGTGCAGCGATGATCACCCATATTGATAAAGGTGTTGGTCAAGTTAAAGCGCTATTAAAAGAGCTTAACCTTGATGAAAATACCTTGATCATCTTCACCAGTGATAACGGCCCCAGCGCCGAAGGTGGTGCTGATATGGAGTTCTTCGACAGTAATGGTAAGTTCAGAGGTTACAAACGCGACTTATACGAAGGCGGTATTCGTATGCCAACGCTTGCATACTGGCCTGGAAAAGTTGCAGCAGGACAAAAAACTGAGCATGTTTCTGCGTTCTGGGACTTATTACCCACCTTAGCGGATTTAACTAATGTTAAGTTGAAAACTAAAACCGATGGTATTTCGTTTTTACCGACTTTGTTAAACCAAGATGGGCAAAAGCAGCATGACAGCTTATATTGGGAATTCCATCGTGCTAATGGTTTCCACTCCCAAGCGGTGCGTATAAAAGATGATGTTAATGGTGATTGGAAAGCAGTTCGCCACTACAAAAAAGGTCAACGGCTTAATCCGCCAATTGAGCTCTATAATTTAAAAACAGATCCTGCGGAAACAACTAATGTTGCCAGCAAGTACCCTGAAATTGTCAACAAAGCAACTGAGTTAATGAAAACCTCACGAACTCCTTCATTTATGGATGCGTGGAACTTTGATTACTGGCCAAGAAAGTAATCAGTCCCATTATTTTTGAGGGTAGAAGTTTTCAACAATACGATCTAGGGTCTGTTGATCTTTGTTTTATATTTTCAGCAATAGGCTATTTTAAGTGATAATAAAGCAGAATGAAGCTTGTTTGGTTATACCAAATGAGTGAAATTCTAATGCAGCTATTATTGGTAATCGCACCAATAATGCGTCGATAGGAATAAATTTATGACATATATGATGAATAAAAATAAATTATTAAGGCTTTTAACTAGTGTAAGTTTGCTTATTTGTGTAAGCGGATGCGGTCAAATTAGCCCCAAAGAATCGCAGCCAACGAGTATTCATAATATAAAAGCTCCTAATATTTTGTTTATTTATACCGATGACCAAGCTCCTTGGGCGCTTGGCAGGTCAGGAAATAAACAAGCGTTAACCCCAAATCTTGACAAATTAGCCAAACAGGGAATGTATTTACCAAATGCCTATTCAACTACGCCTGTATGCACCCCATCTCGAGCTGGTTTACTAACTTCTCAATATGGCTATGAATTAGGTTTAGATGATTGGATTAATACCAAAGCTAAAACTTTAACCGGTCATCAACCTGATCTGGGGATTGAACAAAAGTATGAAACCTGGCCAGAAGTATTGCAACAAGCAGGTTACACCACAGGCTTAATTGGTAAATGGCATTTAGGTTACAAAACCGAGCATCATCCTAAACATCATGGTTATGATGAATTTGTTGGTTTTGTTGGAGGTGGTACTACTCCAGAGAATCCATTTCTTGAAATAAATGGTGTTAATCAAAAAACCAAAGGATTAACCACAGATATTTTAACTGACCATGCGTTAATGTTTTTAGAAAAGCATAAAGATAAGCGTTTTGCTTTATCACTTCATTACCGCGCACCGCATTATGCCTTTTTGCCGGTTGCACCAGAAGATGAAGCGCCATATCTAAATATGGATATGAAATTACCGCACCCTGATTACCCTGATTTAAATACCAAACGTGCAAAAAAATTAATGCGTGAATATTTATCTAGTGTACGAGGTATCGACCGCAATGTCGGCAGGGTTTTAGCAGCGTTAGATCAACTCGATTTGACTGATAATACCTTAGTCGTATTCACCTCAGATCACGGTTATAACATTGCATTCAATGGCATGTGGCATAAAGGGAATGGCTTTTGGTTATTAAATAATAAAACTAAAGCAACGGAAAATATTCCTTCTGGACAACGACCTAATTTATACGATCCCAGTTTAAAAGTACCTACAATTGTGCGTTGGCCTAACGTAATTAAAGCTAACTCAGAAAATCGTTCAACTATTTCAAACCTTGACTGGTTTCCAACCTTAGTAGGTATAGCTCAAGCTAAAGCTAGTTCAGCTAATATCATACGTGGTAAAGATTTTTTCCCCGCCTTGTTAGATGAAAATATTATTCTCTCCACAGACTATTATGCCGCTTATACGACGCAGCACCAGTCAATTACGGGCATGAGAATGTATAGTGATGGTCAATTTAAGTTGTTGCGTGATTTTAAAAATAAAGGGCGTGATGAGTTTTATGATCTAAAAAATGATCCAGACGAAACAACGAATTTGTTGTTAACAGGTTTAACAGGTTTAACAGCTGAGCAGCAGAGTATTGTTACTAAGTTTGAAGGTATTATGCTGAATAAAATGCGCACTACGGCTGATCCGTTATTGCCACTTGCTATTAAGTAAAAATAATTGTTTCTAATACGAGATAAGCATAATCAACTGCCACAAATTGTGTTGGTACAAGTTAACGTGACGTTTAGATGTTAAAAAATATCAAGGCTAGGCTAGCTACCCATAGAATGGAAATTACATGACCGCGAATACATTTGACTTTACCGAACATTCACATCTCCGTATAAACCCAATGACTAGCAATTGGATTTTGGTTTCACCACATCGTACTAAACGACCTTGGCAAAGCCAGCATTTGAATAATACTCGCCAATTAATACATGAATAGGACAGAACAGTGCACAATTGCTCCCCCTAATCATTAACGATATTTAAATCTTTTAAATACTGCGTGATTATTTATGGGTTAATTGTGAGTAATATGACTAATTTTGACTTAATAGTTTAACAAATAGCTTATAAATTGATATATTTTAACACCTTCTATACAAGTTAGATTCAACGCTTAGTCGAATTATTTTGCAATTTACCTGATAAAAGGCCTGAGTGGTGTCTTCAGAAGAACAAAAAAATCAATTATCAGAGAAGCCTTCATCCCAGTTAGATAACGCAGAGGGGTTTGAGCGATTGTTTGATGCTAATAAGAATCGACTTTATCGCTACGTTTATGCGTCAGTGTGGGATACCTCAGCGGCAGATGATATTTTTCAAGAAACCAGCTTAACTTTATGGAATGAGTTTTCTAAATTTGAACCCGGAAGTAACTTTTCAAAGTGGGCAACGTGCATTGCTTTTAACCGTATTAGAGCCTTTAAAGTGTCCGTCCGGTAATCCCCACATTTAATTCATAAATTAGCTACGGCATGGTGTTCTTTTTTGCTAAGGAGAATACCCATGCAGCAATATCAACGAAGAGAAGTGCAAGACTGGCTCAATTTATTTGAGCAACAAAAATAAAGCGGGCTCACCGCGGTAGAGTTTTGTCGCCAGCAGCAGATTAATGTTCAAACTTACTATACCCGACGCCGTGATATTCGGCTTCAACGAACAAGCAGCAAGTTCGTTCAGGTGAAGCGCGAAGTCACTAAAGTTGAGTCATACACTGAGGAAATGGGTGGCGACCTCCTCCTGAAATTGGGAAACGCAGAACTTAGCGTGCCAACCAATATTAACCCTCACTGGGTTGCCGCTGTGATGAAGGCATTAAGCGAATGAAGATGTTCGTTGAGCCTGCTGATATTTATCTATACATGGATATCGTCGACTTCCGCAAATCGATTAATGGCTTAATTGTCGTGGTTGAACAGGATATGAACCTCAATCCGTTTCGCGATGCGCTGTTTGTCTTCTGCAACAAAAAGCGCGATAAGCTCAAAATACTCTATTGGGATAAAACGGGCTTTGCACTCTGGTATAAACGTCTCGAGAAGCATCGGTTTAAGTGGCCTGTCGATAAGGATTTACAGCAGATGCATGTGAGTAAACAGCAACTACAGTGGCTGTTATCAGGCTACGATGTCATATGCCATCAGCCGTTGCACTACAATGTATCCGGCTTATAACCTGTGATCATAAGTAGCGATTAACGATCACGAAATAGTCTTAATAATGCAAGGTAATCAGCAGCTTAATACGGGATAATAGTAGTATGAACGAGAAAGAATACCAATCCCGCATCGCTGAACTTGAAGCGCTTCTTGAAGAGAAGAGCGCGCGGATTGCCTATTTAGAAGAACAGTTCTGCGTTGCCCAGCACAAGCAGTTTGGTAAAAGCACCGAAGGCCACCCTGGGCAAGGTGAGTTGTTCAATGAAGCGGAAGAAGTGGTTGTAGAAGCTGAGACAGCCGAAGAAACGATTAGTTACACCCGGAAAAAGCCCACACGTAAACCGCTACCGAAAGACCTGCCTCGTGAAGTTATCATTCACGACCTTACTGATGAAAAAAAGTCTGTGGCTGTTGCTCTGGCGACTTACATCGCATTGGTGAAGATAAGTCAGAGAAGCTTCAGTTTATTCCAGCTCAGGTTAAAGTGATTGAGCATGTTCGCCCTAAATATGCGTGCCGTACCTGTGAAAAGGACGGTACCAGCAACACGATTAAACAAGCGCCCGTACCTCATAGCGTTATCCCAAAAGGTTATGCGACGCCAAGCTTATTAAGTCAAATCATCACCAGCAAGTATCAGTATGGGTTACCACTGTATCGTCAAGAGACGATGTTTAAGCAGCATGGTATTGAACTAAGCCGTAAAACCATGGCGGACTGGATAATCCGCTGTGCTGAGTTGTTTAAACCGCTTTATGATCGGCTTCATCAACACCTGTTAAAACAACCCGTTATCGCGGCGGATGAAACCACCCTGAAAGTCATTGAATCTGAAAAAGCGACTAGCTATATGTGGGTGTACGCCAGTGGCGCTGACTCGTTGGCTGGAAATATACCTGACACAAAGACACCTAATATAGTGCTGTACGATTATCATAATAGTCGCGCTGGGCGATGCGCCGTAGACTTCCTTGATGGCTATCAAGGCTATGAGCAAACGCTAGCCACACTCATCGGCTTCCGAGTAGATGAGGACATTACTGCCCTCACCCCTCACAGACCCGGACGAGCGCAATTAACGCATCCGGTTCTTCATAACAGTTTATTCGCTGCGTAGTGCATTAAACATAACGATGATAGATCCTTGGTATCGCCAATGGGAAGCGTTTAAGCAATAGTGTAAATCGTACCCAAGGAATGTAACTTTTCCTAGAACGGCGACCTAGCCACTTATGCCATAGACGCTCCACTTTATGGTGGAGACGTTTAAGTGATTTTATGTTTCCAGTGATCCCAAAGTAGACAAAGTGTCCCACTAGCCTTCGATTTAACCATTCCCACTGCAAATCCAGCGGTTTATGGCGCATCTTTTGGCACAGCACATTAAATGCCTTTAGTGTTCGAGCGAGCCTATTCTTCGCTGTCTTTTGACAAACAACAAAGTGACCACGTCGAGACCGCCCCCAGTAATGGGTAAAGCCTAGAAAATCAAAATTAACGCACTTACCGCGTTGGATATTCGTTTTTCGATACCGAAATCGAAAATCTACGCGGCGAGTTTTGTCAGGGTGCAGTGTCAGCCCATAACGCATAAAGCGCTTGGTTAACACTTGTTGAACACGATAACAATCCTCGTAATGTTCAAACACCATAACAAAATCGTCCGCAAACCGAGTCAAACTTGAACGCCCAAGCATGCGAGGTTTAACCGAATTGGCAAACCATTCATCCAATACATAGTGCAAATATATATTTGCTAGCAAAGGAGAAATAACACCGCCTTGTGGCGTCCCGATTACAGACTTCTTTAGTTTACTCCCATCCATTACACCGGCTTTTAACCATTTGTCTATCATTTTACGAATAACGCCATCCGTCACTCGTTGGTCTAAAAAGTTTCTCAACTGAGTATGTTCAATAGTATCGAAATACTGCTGTATATCCACGTCTAGTACCCACTTACCCCCGTCATCCATGATGTGATTGCGAAGACTTTGTAGCGCTTGGTGCGCAGAGTAGCCAGGTCGAAAACCAAATGAACAATCATAGAACGTCTGTTCGTATATTGGCTCCAGTAGCATTACAACGGCACGTTGAACAAGCTTGTCTTCAAATGTGGGGATCCCAAGTGGACGCAATTTACCATCGCTCTTGGGAATATAAACGCGACGAATAGTAGGCGCTCGGTAGCGTCCAGACTTGACTCTTTCAAGCAACGATTGCAGATTTGCATCCAAGTGCTCTTCATAATCACGTGCTGTTTCACCATCTATGCCGACTGCGCCATCTTTACGCGTTAGCCTATACGCTTCATATAGCCACTCAATATCCAGCAGATGATTGAGTGATGTGAATACCAGTTTCGGTTTCTCTTTAGCCAATTTGGCTATCTGTTGTTGTTTCGTTGACACAATCATCGGTTTCTGTGCACCTTTATGTTTCCCATCAACAGTTAAAAAGTTATGGTGCGCCCTTTCCTCGTTAGGGTCCTCCTGAGCAGAGTTCCCCCAAGTCAACAGTACTATGGCGCACTAAGACTTCCAGCATCTAATACCTAATCACTTATGGATTCGCTTTTAGGCTCCTGAGCGTGCTTCCTATTCGCTCTGTCTGATTGGAAGCCCTTACCAGACAGCCCGGCTTTGTTAATAGCTATAGCCAAACGCTTAATAATACTCAGGTCAATACTGGATCTCACAGGTTCCTGAGAATTCCATCCTGTACCTTTGCCCCGGCCATAGATCCCGGTCAGACAATACATTTCTTACCATTACGATATGTACTGTACTGGCCCCATTCCCAACAAAATGAAGCCTCCAACGTGAACATGATATCGAGACTCAATCCCGCGGCTTTAGTACCTGCTGTCTACGCTTCACGAATAACGTTGCCGTCACCCATGCAAGACTCGCTTCCGGCTAGTGGTTAGCTTTTACCGGGAGGGAGTTGAACCCTCTGGAATTCAACGAATAATTTTGGTTACAACATAATTACCTCCTTTATTCTCAGGCTTAGCCTGTCGCAAGTTGGGCACACGCACGTCGTAAGTTCATGGAAGCGAAGAAAGGCGCAGGTAAAAAAGGCAGTGGCAAAGCAGATTGGGCACTGAATCACATCCAGAAACTCTACCGAACAGAAACACAGTTAAAAGATAAAACAGTGGAAGTGCGATACATCGCAAGACAAGAAAAAGGCCTGCCGTTACTCAATCAGCTTCATACATGGCTAGAGAAATCAGCACAACAAGTGTTACCGAAAACCAAATTAGGCGAAGCGATACAATACTGCTTGAACCAATGGGAAAAGCTAGCGCGTTACACACTCGACGGCCAACTAAATATCGATAATAATCGCGCTGAGCGCGCGATTAAGCCATTCGTCATAGGCAGAAAGAACTGGCTATTTAGCCAAACCGCTACAGGCGCAAACGCCAGTGCGGTTCTCTACAGTATTATCGAAACTGCAAAAGCCAACGACCTCAATGTATTCGAGTATGTGATGACTTGCCTTGATGAACTGAGCAAGCCTCACTTCGATGTTGAGCAACTGCTACCATGGCAGTTTGCTGAGCGCTAGGTGGGATTGTCGGACGTTTACACTCAATTGAGTTAATGTTGTTTGTTAATCCGTTACATAACTCCTTTTATCAGGTAATCGATGAGGCTGGGCTTAACGATGATTTGACTATGTGGGAGACCGACATCAACGCGTTTGTTGCTAAAAATCAACTGGGCGATCATTTTTATGACTTTGGCAAGATTTCAGGTAAAACCGACGACCCCTACCCCACTGCTAAGCAAACTAAGCCATTATCGTGGTTTTGGGAACCGGCGCACTACAATGAAAAACTGGGTGATAATCTAATTGAATCAATGACTCAGGGTTCTTGTAGCACACTGTAAGCAGCCGCGGCATGATACCCGACAACCTTGTTTAACTGTATCCGTGAACGGTTGCTTTGAGGCTTATCCAGCCAGCCTCCGTTAAACTGGTCCACATACTCATTCAACGCAAAAGCCGTACTTTTTGAGAATATGCGAGCGCTGTCGTCGAAATCCTCATTTTTGTTAGCTGAGTAAGCGGTTAAGCGCATCAGTTCGGCCTGCGCCCACCACACCGGCGTTGTAACAGTAAGGTTACTGTCATAATCACTTCTCGCAGCCAGATTGCCTGCTTGCTCATCCCAACCTGTTTTCATTGCATAAACATAAAGGCGCTTTGCTACGTTTCTAAAATGACTATCCAGACCTTTATCTACCGCTAAATGCAGCAGGTAAGCCCATTCAATCTGGTGCCCTAACTCAACGTAGCCGCCTTCGCTTATGGGTAATGGCATATTAGCATTAACGTAGTATTCAGCTAAAAAGCCTTGCGGTTGCATCAGCTTGTTTTCTACAAACTGTGCGATAAATTCAATATCCTGCCATACACTTGGACTTTGCGTTACATCGTGCAATGCCAGTAGCGCCTCGAATAAATGCATAAGGGGATTGATTGACCACGTATTGGTGAAAGCGGTGTTAAGCTTACCTTGCTGCGCCTCTCTGGCAAGCGTTAAACCTATCGATACCTCGCCAAGCATCCAGGTTTTTAACGCGGCATCTAAATAGCGTTTGTCTTGCGAAATCCTGTAGGCGTGTGCCATCGCAAAAATAGCAAAAGATGTACTATACTCTTTTGGCCCGTAGCGTTTTTCAGTATTGTATCGATTAATGCTCGAATGCCACAGCACTTTTGTGTCATCAAACATGGTTCTAAGCATTACATCAGCACTCTCAACCATTGCATTTAGATAACGATTCTCTTGTGTTACATCGTATCCCTTAGCAAACAAGTATACCTGCCTTGCCTGACTGTAAGACTCAACCGACTCGGTAGGGGCGATCTGCCAATTGGCATCAAAGGTTTGAACCATAAAGTTGCTGTTTTTCTCTGCCCAGTTAAGCCTGGGGTCAATTAACTGCAACATCTGGCCTTTAGCCAATTCAGAGCTAAGTATTAGCTCAATTTGCTTATTTTCTGCCCCACAACCAACGAGTACTATGCTAAGCAGACATAGTATTGGCAGGATGAGTAACCTTTGTATCATTGTATTGTCCTATGCCAGCTTCTGGGCAAATGCTGTAAAACCAATTGTTTTAGCCTAACCAAATGATACTGCTTACTAACAATAAGGAGTAAGGCAAACAACAGAGCATATACCAAACCGAACATAATCACCTCGATGGCCGATTGAATATAATGGCTAAGCGTCACATGTGCGTTTGGAAACGGCTCACTTGCTAGTAACCAGACAGGCGCCATGGCAGCACCGCTAAACCCTGCTAACACAGCGCAAAGTAACACTATAGGCATTAACAAGCGCCAATGCCCTGCAAATAGCCAAACGAGCAATATTAATGCCGTTGTCAGCCCTGTAACAGACCGCGCCCAAGCCAATTGAAGTAGGCTATATTCATGAGAAACCGACCACGCAAGAGCTAGGGCGACAGTGACGAGAGACAATAAATCGAACGTAAACAAAAACTGTACCCTACCCATGGCAATTAGGGCAGCATCCAGTACCTGAACAATGCACCAGTAAAAAAACAGGATAGACAGCACGGGCAAAAGCTCAGCGGCAATACGCCAATTCTCGCCAAGTAACACATACACAATTGGCTTTGCGTAAAACGCTAGGGCAGAAAGTAAAGGAATACTGATAGCAAACACTACAAATAACGAAAACGCGACATTATTAAGCAACTCTGCTTGGTTATCTCTGTCGTTTTTAAAAACGGCGAGTAACGGTTCAATAGCCGGGTTTAGCAAATAATGGGCTGGCATCATGGCCAGGTCGCGAGCCATATGGTAGTTCCCCAGCAAACTGGCATTAAACGATTTGGCTACAATAAAGGTGTCGACTTGTGAGCGCGCATAACCTAACAAATGCTTTCCCAACATCCACTGGGAAAACGCCCACTGCAGTTTTATATGTTTAAGCGTAAAGTGCGGTTTGCCTTTTAACACAATAAACGACAATACCAAGCCGAATAATGCAACCAGCAAATCGGTGGCTAAAAATGCCCAGTAATTGCCTAAAACAACCGCAAGTGAAATTAATACCGGCAACGCAAACAATCTTTCGAATAACGAGAGCCAAAAAAGTGGTTTAAAGCGCAACTGCCGTTTTAGCAGCATGAGTTTATGGGTTTTTAAGGCCTGTAGCGGCAGAATCACTGCACTCACCCTAATGGCATCAGTTAAATGAACCGCATCAAAAAAGCCCGCAATAAAGGGCGCGCTAACAACAATACCGAGCGCAATAACCACTTTTAGCAACAAGTTTAGCGACCATGCCGTATGTAAATCCAAATATGTAACGGTGTTTTTTTGGATGATGTACTGCTCACTTGCTGCATGAGAAAGAATATCAAACAAGTACAAGATCATACTTACAATGGCAATAAAACCGAAGTCTTCAGGTGTAAGTATGCGCGCAACGATGAATATACTGATTAAGCCTAGCGTTTTGCCCAATAACTTAGCGGCAACTGAAAAAAATGCGCTGTTGACTACGCGATTGGCATCAGACATTGGCTTGGCTTTCCCGTCCGTTCAATGGCAGTGCGGGTGCTATTGCACCAAACAGCATAAAGAAGAACCACATTCCCGTTCGCGCCGAATCGGTTGGATCGCCAAACAAGCCAAATGCAAACTGACCGGCTAAAAAGGCGCTAAACACGGCTGAGGGTAAACTGAATAACTGATTATTGCGATAGAAGGTAAAGTAGGCCGACACAATTAATGCAGCGATTAGCAACACGCCAAGTACACCAAACTGATAGGCAAAACTTAGATAAATGTTTTTAACATGCCAAACCAAATGCTCAAAGTCGTAGTAAAAAAACCAAAAGTTACTGCCATTGTTGAATGATGGATTGTGAAGTAACTGCTGTCCATAGGCGTCGGTAAGCGTTATCGACTCCACAATAAGTGGCACCTTACCTACGGTCGCTTTAATGGTGAGCGCGGAGGGAAGAGCAAACATGCTATCTGGCGTTGCGGTAAGTCCCATTAAATAGGTTTTACTTTGCCCCTCGCTTGTCGCTGGTAAGCTACGACGAATAGTATTGCCACAGCCTCCTGCCCAAAATTCAAAGATTATCATGTTGCGCCGACATATTGCCACCGCCACTTTTACCTCTTCACTGGCCTGATAGGTAATTTCAAATAAGTAGGCGCCTTGATTATCTAAACTCAGCCGTTGTGAGAACAGCAGATCTGAACCAGGGATTATTGTTAACGTTTCTTGCTGTTTGTTAAACTCAAACGTACCTATTTTGTCTAGCTCGCCGGCACCTGATAACGCGTAATTTGTGGGCATGGTACCCAAACCGTGCCCGAATAGAATATCAGAGGTATTCCACCTGCCACTGTCGATTATGCCTTGCCAATGCTCAAGACGAGTATTTAAATCGCTTGTGCTGGTTTCGGCACGTATATTAATTCGAGCACCTGAGAAAGCCGCTGCGAGTAATACACTAACAAGTAATAAAACAATAGTTTCCATTCCAATTCGCGCTAAGTCTATTTCCCGTTTACGGTTAAACATAAACACACCAACAAAAGCTAACAATGGTAAAGCAATATGGAAATACAGTGATAGGCCTGACATAGTATCTTTATCTACCCACTGACTGTTTTGAAAACTATCGAGGTTAATATAAGTAAAACCTAGATAGGCTAATATTAAAATAGGCAATGTAATAAGAGTGCTTATACGGCGATACGTACTTAAGAGCAGAATGAGTGCATATAGAAATCCAGCAGAGAGCTCGGCATAGTAACCGGTGAATTTATGCAACTGATAAACAGCGTAGAAAAGCAACGCGTAGCTAATTACATTGCCAAACACCATCATTAAAGACACATTATTGGCAGACAGCCTAGTAGTATTGCTGCCTGTTTCCAATACAGCAGCACTGCGCCATTTTTGCAAAAAGTACATAACGCACAGCACGGCAATAGCAATAAAACTAGCAGCGTAAGTTGCACGGGTAAAACCCATTAACACACCGTACATTACACCCACTACAGCGCCGATTGCGGTAAATCGAGCGACATTATTTTTAAAGTAAAAACAAGCGCCGAGTGTTAGCGGCAGTAAAATCAGATACATGCCGTCGATACTCTCACCACCAGTATGCATACCACTTATAATGCCCGTAGTACGATAAGCTGAGCTCAGGTTGAAGAAGGTATTCACCTTGGTGTAAATGTCTGCGCCGGAAAACAGCGTTCCAAGCACTTGTTTTTCCCACATAATAACCACAAACATCACAAAGCCACCCAGCATAGCGGCCAGTAACAAATGCTTTAATGCTTTTTCGGGCTCATCTGCTTTTTGTTGATAAAAAACCCACGACAGCAGTAATGCCCAAAGCAAGCCTTTGAAAATAACCAGCCCATTTAACGGTGTAACATAAAAGTTTGAGTGCATCGGGCTAAACGCACCTAACCAACTCAAATCGAAAGACGTATATAAGCAGAGGAATACCAACCCACTAGCAATGTAAAAGTGGCGAGTATTTTTTTGGCGCTTTTTATTAATTAGTAAAAAATAAATGCCCGTAGCGGCAACAAAAAAATCGAGTTCGTCTACGATGTATCGGCCAGTCCAAGGTGCTAAGTTAACCGCTATGGTTATGAATAAGAGAACATATAACCACAGAAACGGAAATAACCTTAAAGCAAACAAGTACATCACAACTGAAACTGTCAGTACTATTTGATAGGCAGGAAACGTAGCTATCCCATAAACCACAAATGCTAACAATAACAACGCAAATGTTAGGCTTATCATATTGCGCCCATTTGATGTGGCGTTAGTCATGACGAGTTTAACTCCTAAACTGAGGTAGCATTATTCAAAACCCATTAACAATAACTGTTATTGCACTCTCTAACTCTCCGGCATCATGTCCCACTGCTGCAAGCACGAACATTCTTCCGCCACTAGCATTCCCTAAAAGTACATTCTTCAATTGATGTACTTTGGTTTTTACCGAACTCGTGAATACCGTATTATCCACGTTATACCACCTTACAATACTGAGCTTCTTGCCATTTGAAGATACAACGTGATAAGCAGGAAATGTTAAACCGTTTATACTTATATTAGTGGTGTGGCTAAGCGAATACTGTTCGGGGTCGAATACACGGTGCAAATCGCTTACTAGTTCGTTATCGGTTTCACTAAACCACGCAGTATAAAGCTGTACGGTACAGTCAGCATTTAAAAGGTAAATGTGTGTTTGTGAGTCTGGTTGATGTACCTTTGGAGACCAGCTTGCTACGCCGCAGGTTGCGTCGTTAAGTTCATTGAGGGGAATGGTTTGCTCCGCAGGCAATGCAGTTGATGTGCGCGTAATGGCCGATAACCACAATAGCCCCAGTACCAGTGAGCTTATTACGCCTATCAACACTGGTTGGCTGAGCACTGGCTTTGCTAATTTGCCGATCTCAGTTTGAGCCACGTCAACTTGAGTGGAATTTGCTGTGCTGTCAGTTACAGGTGTTCGCATTAACTCCCCAATACCCAACAAACACACAATAACAAACGCAAAGAAAAACCAGCCGTAAATAAGATGATCGGCACCCGCGGCGTGTTCCATATCGGTCCAGTAAGCAATAAGAATAATGCCATATACCCGCACTATGTTTGCCAGTACAGGAAAAATTAATGATATTGCAACAAAGGTGGCTCTGCGCTTAGCCGATGCTAAATTCAAATACGCATATAAACTGCCTATCACAAAGCTAGCGATAAAAAAACTAACCCCAGAGCAAGCTTCTGCGACTAAAAAACGACCTTGAGGTATTTCTATGTACAAGCCGCTTCGGTAAAGCGGTACCCCTGTGAGTTGAAGTAGTGCCACAGAGCCGTCGGCGGCAATTTCTTGAAGATAAGGAATTAGCTGTTCACCAACAGGAACGCTAAATAGCATAAACACCAAGGGAAAGAGTATGGTTTTTGCGGCCTTAGTGCCAATCATTAACCAAATGAGTGCGGGCAAAAGCGTGTACGTAGCGGCGTGCATAAAAAGCTGTATATCGCCTGCCACACCCACTACGTAAAGCAACACTGCGGGAATAATAACAACAAAGGCAAGGGGTGTTGTGTAGATAGGTTGTGCCAGTAACTCGTGGCGCTTTAGATAAATAAGGTACAGTGCGCCCGGCACAATAAAAAAACCATGATTAAATATTTCGTTGCCATACCAAATTTCAACAACAGTAAGTAATCCTTGCCAACTAAATATTACCCACAAACACAGCACTAGTAAGCAACTGAGGTAAAAGCCCTTATTTTGTTTAAAGGGAGGAAGTTGAATTTCCTTTTTAATCTCTGTTTGCGTTAACACTCCTTTACTACTCATGCGTATTCCCTGCCCTTTTCTTTCTTATTATTAACCCGTGTATTACTTATTCTATTTCGTAAGCGTCTTGCATGGTTACCCAGTTAAAATCGTTTAGCAGCTTTACCACCTTGCCTTCCATTTTTGATAAATTAATGTAGTGGCGTACTTTAGATTTCCACGGCGCATTATCAAACTTTGGTTGTTGGGCATCTATTTCCCAAGGATGAAAATAAAAGCTGTAGGGTGCGCTTTCTGTTTTCATAAATTCGCTAATGCGTCGTTTCGATAGCCAGTAAGGGTAAAGTCTAAAATAGCCCCCGCCACCAATGCCCACGTTAGTGTCTTTTTTGCGAATGGTCGGTATGGGAATTTCTATTAACCCGTTGTCTCGCTGATATTTAAAGCGTGGCCACTCGGGCACGCCATATAAATCGTGGCTAATTGGGTAAGTGCTTGAAGAATAGGTAAAGCCCAAGTCTTTTAAAATATCGTAAGCCCAAGTGTTAGAATCGTTAATGGAAAAGCTGGGGGCACGATACCCTTTTAGGGCCACGCCACCAATGTTTTCCAGAATATCTTTGCTTTGCTTAATATCGTCGAATAGTTGCTTTTCTGTCATGGTAGTAGCGCGTTGGTGCGCTAAGCCATGGCTGGCCAATTCATGCCCTTCTCTTACTATACGTTTAATAACATCTGGGCAACGCTGTGCAACCCAGCCTAATGTAAAAAACGTACTTTTCACATTATTTGCCGCAAAGAGGTCTAAAAGACGGTTAGTATTATCGCCTACTCGTAGACTTATCGAATTCCAGTCTTTTTTATCTACCACACCTTCAAACGCAGATACTTGAAAATAATCTTCTACGTCTACCGTCATCGCATTGAGGCGATTATCTACCTTCATTCGTTATCGCCCTTTATTTACCGGCCTTTGCCAAATAGCACCACTTCAACGGTACGTATTAATATCAGAATATCCAGCAACAAGCTTTGATGCTTTACGTAGTACAAATCAAACTTAAGTTTTTCCATAGAGTCTTCAACACTTGCACCGTAAGGATAATTCAATTGCGCCCACCCCGCTAAGCCAGGCTTAACATTATGGCGTTGATTGTAGTAAGGCACCTCACGCACAAGTTGTTCAACAAATTGAGGGCGTTCAGGGCGTGGCCCAATGAATGACATCTCTCCTTTAAACACGTTTAACAGTTGCGGCAGTTCGTCTACCCGATATTTGCGAATAAAGTTACCTATGCGGGTTACCCGTGTATCGTTTTTACTTGCCCATTTTGCGCCGTCTATTTCTGCATCTGGGCGCATACTGCGAAACTTGATAATGTTGAACAATTTACCATTTAACCCTACACGCTCTTGCTTATAAAACACAGACACACCGGTTCTTCGCCCGTCATCTATATAAATAAATAACGCGGTGAACAACATAATAGGCCACACCAACAAAAAGATGATTAGCGCAATAAAGGCGTTAAAGGTGTAGTCGAGTGAATCGCGAAGGTAGTTTTGAGTTTGAAAACCATTTGAATAAATAACCCAACTTGGATACATCAAATTAACGACGATTTGCCCCGTTTCCCGCTCCATAAAATCAAGCAGTTCGGTTACTTCTATACCACGCAACCTGCAGTCGAAAAGCACTTCCACAGGCAATGTGCCGCGGCGCTGGTCACAGGCTATCACTATTTCTTCTATTTCATTGTCTGATATAAATTGCTGAAAGCTGTCGTCAATTTTTAAGTGAATGAGCTTTTCTTTGCGAATGCCCTCTTCGCGATTATCCCCTGGAATAGGAACAAAGCCTACTAGTTCGAAGCCTATTCTATCTACGTCTCTTCGCATACGCTTTTCGATAATAGAAGCGCGTTCGCCAGCACCTAACACTAGAATTCGCGCCTTGCCTAACCCCAGTAAGCCTAAACGATTGGTAAAATACCTAAACACGACAAGCGTAATGATAATGGCACCTACGGCAGCCGGTAAAAAATAAGGGTCCATGAGTAGGTTTTCGAAAAAAGCACGACTTATCACTTCCACTAAAAAGTAACTTAGCCCGACGCTAACGAAAATACGCCGTATTATGCCCCTGAACGTTTCTCTTAACTTTGCCTCGTAGAGACCAACAGAGAGCGAGCATAAAAGAATGGCTACCGTTAACATGCCAACATTAACAATCAATTTTTCAATGGAAACTGCTTGGGCCATGCCCATTTGGGTGAGAATAAAGTGGGAGATGTACCCCATGTAAGAAATAAGTAACGCTTCTGATAACACCAATATGTTTGAACGTTTACTTTGATTACGCTTGTTGCTTGCCACCCCTGGCCTCCAAATAAACTACCGCAGTTATCCCATCATAAAGGGATTTATTGTAATAGACTAGAATTGTTATTGGCATTATAGTGACATTTACCGTAGGGTAAACGCCAAAAGCAATAATTAACCATAATGAGTGTAGGATGATCTCTTATGTACCGTCTTAAAACGCTACTTATCACGTGCTGTACCCCTTTTGTTTTGTTCGGCCTTAATGGCTGTAGTAACACGGGCGTATTGCCTGAGGCCACCACAAGAGCCTCATTAACTACCGATGTTAACGCCTACCAATACTTAATTGGCCCCGGCGATTCGCTAACCATATTTGTATGGCGAAACCCTGAAGTTTCTGGGCAATTCATTGTTAGGCCCGATGGCAAAGTAACTACATCACTGGTAGAAGACATTGATGTTGCTGGCAAAACACCCACCATGCTTGCCCGTCAAATTGAAGAGCAACTATCGAAATACATCAACAACCCTCGTGTCACCGTGAGCGTTAATAATTTCTCTGGGCCGCTTAGTGAACAAGTGCGCGTTATTGGCGAGGCCACTAACCCAAGTGCGGTTAGCTACACAGAACATATGACATTGTTAGACCTTATGATTGCGGTAGGCGGTTTAACGGAATTTGCAGATGGTAACGGCGCAAAGCTCGTTCGAGTGGTCGACGGCCGCCAGCGTACTTATGAAATAAACATCGACGACTTGATAAGAGAAGGCGACATTACGGAAAACGTTGATATGCTACCTGGTGACATTGTTATCATTCCAGAGGCTTGGTTTTAATCAATAAGCAGTCACTAATTCGTCAGTAGTAAACGGAACCAATAATAAGATGCAGGATTTACAACAAACGCTAACCCAAATACTCGATTACGTTAAGGGAGTTTGGATTAAAAAGCGTTACGTTATTATATTTTCTTGGCTGATATGTCCTATCGGCTTTTTTTATGTCGCCACCTTGCCAGATACATACCAGTCGAAAGCCCAGGTGTTTGTAGACACCCGTTCAGTGTTGCAACCTCTGCTGCGTGGTTTGGCAATACAAACAAACCCAGACCAAGAAATTCAAATGATGGCAACAACGCTATTGAGTAGAAGTAACGTAGAAAAAATTGCCCGTGAAAGCGATTTAGATATCACCACTGCTACTGAAAGCGAATTCGAAAATCTGGTTACCGCGCTTGCGAAAGACATCAATTTATCGTCTACCGGGCGCAGCAATATTTACAACATCACCTACTCAAACCAAAAGCCGTTGGTGGCACAGCGTGTTGTGCAAGAAACCCTAGATTTGTTCGTCGAAGGCTCCCTTGGCAATAGCCGCCGAGACACCGACACTGCAGGTCGTTTTTTGGATGAACAAATAGCTGAGTATGAATCGCGACTCTCCGAAGCAGAACAGCGCTTGGCAAATTTTAAACGCCAATATAATGATATTCTTCCTTTGTCGGGAACCTATTATTCTAGGCTTCAAACGCTAAATAGTGAGCTTGAGGCCACCCAGTTACAAATAAAGCAAACGCAACAGCAAGCGGCATCACTTAACGACCAGATAAGTGGATCAAAGCGCACAGACAACTTTGGCGTTACTAATCAAGAAGAGCCTGCTCTGCGTACTCGCTACGATGAACGAATTCGAGGTTTAGAGGAAGAACTCGACAGACTTACTTTGCGCTTCACCGATTTACACCCTGATGTAGTAGAAACCAAGGCTTTACTTGAAAGCCTTGAAAAAGCGCGATCACAAGAGATAGATGCATTTTTAAATCAATCTGATGAAAACGGAAGCCAGCCGCTCACCGAATTAAACAGAGAGATTAAGCTTGAGGCCAGCAGGTTGCAAAGCCAAATAGCCTCACTACGCGTGAAAGAAACCGACTTACAAAGCAAAATTGTGGAGTTAGAGAGTAAGGTAGACCTAATACCTCAAATAGAAGCTGAGTCTACGGCACTTAATCGCGACTACAGTGTTACGCAGGATAAATACCAAGAATTGCTATCTCGTAAAGAATCAGCCGATCTCTCTCGACGTGCAGACGTGTCTTCAGAAGACCTTCAGTTTAGAATAATTGAGCCGCCGCTGTTACCAAAGCGTCCCTCAGGCCCCAATCGATTGATTTTTTACACTGCCGTGTTACTTGTTGGTTTTGGTGCAGGTATTGCGATAGCGTTTTTGGTGAGCCAGTTAAACCCCATATTAATTAGACCTAAACAACTGTTGAGCGTGTCAGACTTCCCCATTTGGGGAACGGTAACACACTTGAACATAGAGCAAATAAAGAAAAAGAACCGAACACGGTTAATTGTTTTCTTAATGTCGAGCGGCGCGATTTTCGCCATGTATAGTATTTTGATGGCCGCAGAAGTGATGAATATTGATTTATTTGGAGGGCTTCTTTAATGAAAAACACAATTGAGAAAGCGCTTCAAAAGCAAAAACAAAATAAAGCGGCCGAACTTGAGAAAGCCAAAAACGCTGAAGAAATTGACGTTTCGCAAGACGTACCTGTAGAAGCGAAAAGCGTGCTGTCCAGTAAAACTACAAACTCATCTATTGAGGCAACTACAAGCCCTGAAGATGTTCAGGCAGACGAAACTGTAAAAGGCGCGGCAAGCAAACCTCACTCTGTTGTAAAGACCAGCAAAATAGCCTCTGAGGAATATGGTTTTAAGATAGATTTCGAGCGTTTGGATAGAAACGGTCATATTTCATTAAACGGTGAGCGGAAACAAATAAACGAAGAGTACCGCGAAATAAAACGTAAACTATTGGCCAATGCCTTTGGTTCGCTCTCTAAAACTCTGCATAACCCCAATATTATTATGGTGACAAGCAGCAGGCCTTCTGAAGGCAAAACCTTCACTGCAACCAACCTTGCTATGAGTATTGCCTCAGAACAAGACAAAACCGTACTGCTGGTAGATGCTGACGTGCTTAAACCTAATGTACTTCGCACGCTGGGCCTTGAAAGTAGGCAAGGGTTAATGGAGTATTTGAAGGGTGATGTAGAGGATATTTCTGACGTACTTTACTCAACCAATATTGATAAATTAAAGATTATTCCAGCCGGCAGATCGCATCACCTTTCTACAGAATTGCTCGCAAGCCAAAAAATGCATGAAACCGTGGATGAGTTTGCCAATCGCTACCCAGACCGTGTTGTGATATTCGATACGCCTCCGCTGATTGGGATAAATGAGAGCGCCATACTCGCCAATTTTGCTGGGCAAGCTGTAGTAGTGGTAGAAGAAGGCAAAGCTAAAATGGCAGATATAAAGCTGTCTGTTGAGCGGCTGAATCCGGAAATGGCGATTGGGTTTGTTGTTAATAAGTCGGTGCATAACGACACCGATGGAAGCGGATATTATGGATATTATTATGCCGAGAGAGATAAGTAACAGCAAACCGACCATATCGGCAACGGGTGTTTTATCATCCGCGATTTTGCTTGCTTTAAGCAGCAATGCATCTGCGAATTTAGACATTACCGCTACGGCCTCTGCCGAAAGCGTTTTTCAAGACGTTGATTCACAGGAAAACGGAAACTTTTCTTTTACTACTCTTTCGATAAACCCCAGTGTTAATGCCTCTTATCAGTCACGCACTTTCAACGGATTGTGGCAAGGCAAACTCACCCATTTAGAACGAGACCAAAACGACTTAAGCCGCGAAGACACCTACGGTGAATATAATTATTCGGCGAACTGGGCTCCCCTTGATGAGTTGCTTGTTTTTCAGGCCTCTGGTGCACTCACCTATCAAAATGCGCAAGCCGGTAACTTTTTAGTGTCTGACTTTTTTACTAACGCAGATGCCCTCGCGAAAACACGTTCGAATAGGATAGGTGTTAGCACTACCATAACCCAAGGCGACTGGATCCGCGGCACGGGTCAAGCGTCTTACTCTGATGTTGCCTCCGAGCGCAATGCGTTAAATAATGGTTTTGCCCTTGATAACGACACGTATCAGCTGTCTGGAACCCTGACAAACGGCGATGAAGCCAAATATTTTATTTGGAACCTAACCGGCAGCTTTCAAAATACCGACAGGGCAATAGCGCAACAAGGCGAGTTTATTTCTCGCAACGCGTCGGGTTTTGTCGATATTCATGTGTTACAAAACTGGGCTGTACGGCTAACAGGTAATCACGAAGGCAACCAGATATCGGCGCGCACTGATACCTCAAGCTTAGTGCGTAAATTTAACTCGTACGGAGCGGGTATAACCTACCGGCAAAGTCAAAATCGCTATGTTTCAATTACTGCAAATACCACTAATTCAGACTTAGAAGAGGACGATAACGAAACCTTTGTAGGTTTTGATATGCAGTGGGCGCTAAGCACTCGCACTCAGGTAAGTGCGACCTATGGCAGGCGCTTCTTTGGCGAAACCGCATCGGCAAACATCAGCTACAATTCAAAGTATTTTCGCACTGCCTTTGGCTATTCAGAAGATGTAACAAACGTATCTCGGCTATTGGCTAACCCAGAGAATTTGGGGGTATTTGTGTGCCCTAATAACTCCGGTTCAATTGCTAATTGTTTTCAGCCCAACAGCTTAACCTATGTGCCTAATGCCAATGAGCAGTTTGTTCAAATAACCACGCAGAATCTTGAGTTTAATGACGATATCATTATTCGCAAAGCCAGTAATTTTCAGATGGGTTACGACTTTTCGCGAGTAACACTGGGTATGTCATTTCGCTATTCCGAAGACGATGCCATAGATCAAGACAGACTGACAAGAACCTACTCTGTTGGCTCTACCCTTGCCTATCAACTAGGTAATTACACCAATATAAATGCCAGTGTAAACTTTGCCGACATTAAACAGCGTTCTGACACGTTTGAAGGTGGAAACAGTGAAAACTGGAATGCGTCATTAGGATTAGAAAGAACCTTCGGCAGATCGCTCACAGTGAACGCAGACGTGAACTTTGTTGATAGAAGCGGCGATTTACTGAATGGAGGCGCTGGCGTCGGGATCGGAAATGGCTTCTTCGGTGCAAACTTTACCGATAGACGCTTAACCCTTGGTGTTACCTATAGGTTTGAATAGCATGCCATAAAGCGCTGTGAAGTTAGTGTGACAAAAAAGCGAGGTAAACCTCGCTTTTTTGGTGCTTAGCGCACTATCAGTTACTGTGTTTTCTACGTCGTCTTACCGCTAAGCCACCTAGTCCCAATCCGAAGAGTGCAAGTGCTGCTGGCTCTGAAACCTCTGTTGCGCCATTACCCACAATAATACTTATATCGGTGCGTGCAAGTTCAGTTCCGTCGATGTCTAAAGCGGCAAGATAAAAATCATATTGCCCGTCCTCACGCGCATCAAAAGCAAGCCCATTTAGAGCATCATCGAAAAATTCCATATTCCACGAGTTTTGCGCTAAATTATTGTTATTAATCAGGTCTTGATAATCACTGGTGGCAGCATCTGAAACACTTGTATTACTACTTCTACAATCACCTATAGATACCGAGGTACCCTGGCCATTTCCGGTTGCATTTGTACCAATAGCATTATCTGAACACGAGACGTTTATAGGATCTAACGCAAAGAAGTTTGTACCTATGCTGGGATCGAAGTCCATACCCAAAATGTATCTGTACGAGGCCAAAGCCGTTTGACCTGTACCAGTAAAGTCGGAATTAATACTCCATTCAAAACTCCATATGGGAGTGCTGATAGAGCCTGGCGACCAACTAAAACCTGAAGGTGGCAAACCAGCATCAAAACTGTAAGTTCCGTCGCCATTGCTGTTGAATTGATTCCGAGGGCGGTTGTCTTCATCAAACCTTAATTTTCCGCGCAGGCCTAACTCAATACCATTGTTTCTATCGACGGTAAAACTACCGTTCGCATTTCCACTGCCAAAAATGGCTTCAGACGTCACATTTTGATCGTATAAAAGGGAGGCGTTAGTAACCTGGCTGCAGAGGGCCAATGCGGCCGCTGTTAAAATCTTGTTGCACTTCATTAAATTTCCTTAATTTTCAAGCAATTGAACTCATCGTGTCACACATGGTTGTGCAAGGATTACGCCGAATTGCAAAACAGATGAAAATCAGAAGTTTAGAAAAGAAAACAAAACTCTTATACTAAAGTTGTAAAAAAAACCAACACCTAATCACCTTCATTAAAACAAGTAATATTCTTACTTACCATCATCACTCTTCAGCCTTACATAAGTCTTAAACTTCTTTTTCATTAACTTATCTATGTACTGTGTCATTTTAACTTTTTGCGATATGGCGGCATCTAAGGCATCTACCAGCTCAGCCAGCATGTCGAGATAGTACTTTGTATCGCGGATCACATTGCCCTCAGGCGTCATTATCGTTTTGCTTTCAGGGCTGTCGGCAAAGCCCATATGCTCTGTAATCTCTGCGCCTGATTTATCAGGCTCGAACATTTCAGCTTTTACTTCTACGATCACTTCATCAATAGATTCTACGTTAAAGGTGTCTAATTCTTCTAAGAAACCGTAAAGCATGATCCTATCCATCAAAGTATTCACTTTGCGCGGAATACCGCGAGTGAACGTATGGATGCGCTCAAACGCCTCATCTGAGAAAAGCTGCGCACCGTTCCACCCAGCATGATGCAGGCGATACTCGATATAGGCTCTGCATTCTTCTAACGTAAGTGGTGCCAAGTGACACGATGCCACAATACGCTGTCTAAACTGCTCCATGTTCGGCGCACGTAATATAGGTTGTAGCTCTTCTTGGCCCAACAAAAAGCTTTGAATAAGCGGCTTGCCATTGAATTGAAAGTTACTCAGCATACGCAATTCTTCAATAGACTCTAACGGCAGATTTTGCGCTTCGTCTACGAGAAGCAATGCTCGGCGCCCCGCTCTGTTTAATTCAAAAAGGAAAATCTCTAGGGCTTTTAAAATATCGGCTTTGCTTCTGCCTTCGGTAGCAATATCAAATTTCGATGCCACCATTTTCACCAATTCATCAGGCGATAGTTTGGGCGTCACAATTTGTGCAGCGGCAATATCATCTTCAAGCTCTTCTAGCAGGCTGTTAGCAACAGTGGTCTTTCCTGTGCCTATGCCGCCCGTTATTACGATAAAACCTTCGGCTTGAGACAGCCCATACTGTAGGTATGACATTGCTCTTTTATGCCATTTACTAGCAAAGAAAAAAGCGGGATCAGGCGTTAGCTGAAACGGTTTCGAGTTAAGTCCGTAATAACTTTCGTACATGAAAAATACCGTGTAATGTTGCTGTTATCAAAGCGCATAATAACGCGCGTTTCTGTTTATATTCGCTATTTATTGGCTATTTTATTGGCATTTAAAATTCGCCTATTCGTATTACCTATTTATGTTCAATAGAAACACCTAGCTAAAGCAAAGGAAGAAATATATTACACCACCTTTTACTTGCCTTAGCCCAGCTTATTTTTTGTTATCCGCTCAATAATACCTGTTGTGGAAACACCATCGGCAAAGCTAAGCACTTTCACTTCACCACCGTTCTCCATAACGTCCTTACCACCCGCTATCTGACCCACGGTGTAATCGCCACCTTTAACCAGTACATCGGGCAGTAATCGCGCAATAATACGCTGCGGCGTGTCTTCGCTAAAGGGCACAACCCAATCTACAGCACTTAACCCTGCTAACACAGCCATTCTTCGACTTTCGTTATTCACTGGTCGACCAGGCCCTTTAAGCTTGGTTACCGACGAATCAGTATTTACCGCAACAATTAATCTATCGCCTAACTGCGATGCTTCTTCTAAGTAAGCCACGTGCCCAGCATGGAGAATGTCAAAACAGCCGTTTGTCATTACTATTCGCTCGCCACGTTCTTTTGCGGCTTTTACTGCAATAGCAAGCTGATCTTCATTCATTACACCACCATCGAGATGAACAGACTCTTCGCCTAACGCCAGCGCTAGCTCTGTATTCGATACGGTAGAGGTACCTAACTTACCTACCACCACACTGGCAGCTAAATTAGCCAGTACACAGGATGCTTGAAGTGGAAGCTTGCTCGCCATCCCCACTGCAATGGTAGATACAACCGTATCACCAGCGCCAGTGACGTCGTACACTTCTTTCGCTTTGGCGGGTAAATGAAATTCTGTATTATCACCTTCAAATAACGTCATACCGTCTTCAGAACGGGTAACAAGAAGCGCGCCTATATTGAGCTCTTCCTTTAGCTTAGCTGCTTTTTCTACCAGTTCTTGTTCAGAATTTACTTGACCAACTACGCCCTGCAGTTCGTCCATATTGGGCGTGATAAGCGATGCACCTGCGTATTTTTTGAAGTCGCTACCTTTGGGGTCTACCACCACACGCTTACCTTTCGCCAGCGCTTTTTCAATGAGTACGGCAGGGTTGCTTAAACATCCTTTAGCGTAATCACTTAAAATAACAATATCGGTTGCGTCTAGCGCATCATTAAACGCTTGCTCTAACGCCGACTTATCGGTATTGGCAAAACTTTTTTCAAAGTCTAAGCGCAGTAGCTGCTGATTGCGGCTCATTACTCTTAGCTTAGTGATCGTATCAAAACCATCGACGGGAAAGAACGCACAGTTAATATCGTGATTGTGCAGACGTTGTCTTAGAATGTTGGCATTTTCATCGTTTCCACACATACCTAGCAAGGTCACTTTTGCGCCTAACGTGGCGACATTTACCGCTACATTGGCCGCGCCGCCCGGGCGGTCTTCAGCATTATTTACATTAACTACTGGTACAGGCGCCTCGGGAGATATGCGCCCGGTACCGCCACTCCAATACCGGTCTAACATGAGGTCGCCGACAATAAGCACTTTCGCTTTGGTAAAATCTGGTAATATCATGAAAGAACACTCCCTTCCTATCTTAAACACTATTGGAATAAGTATAACAGCCATGTCGAGCAATACCCACCAGCGAGATAATGTCTCTGAAACCAAGGCTGCTTCTGCTTGGTATTTGTATTTGATAGAAAACAGATTAGGGCAGCTTTATACTGGCATTACTACAGACCCCACAAGGCGCATAGCTCAGCATAGAGGTGAAAAAGTGGGCGGGGCCAAAGCACTGAAAGGTAAAAGCCCGCTTACCTTTCGTGCAATTTTTAGGCTTGCCAATAAGTCGGAAGCAGCAACGCTGGAATGCCATGTGAAAAAGTTACCGCGTGCCCAAAAAACGAGAATTATTCAAACCCAGCAACTGACATTCGCTCAAAATAATACTTCACATACCCTGCCATGCATTAAAGAGGATATTATCCTGCGAGAACAGCATTGATGATGATAGCGTTGCCAATGCTTAGCGTAAAACCTAGTGCTGCAACACCAATATTGTGCTGCTGATCAACCTCTTGCCGAAAATTCATACCAAAAAGAAAAACCTTTTTATTCAGCATAACCAATAAGTGAAGTGCCAGAGTTAAGCTTACGCTCACCACCAGCCAACCGGTAATGTTGCTAACGTAACCAGACGGCTCGTAAACCAGTAGGCTCTTCGCAGAAGAGACTACCATTGCAGTACCCAAAAGGTTGCCGGCATGCTCAACCGCCAAGGCTATTTGCCCCCCTTCTAAGGCGCTCTGAAACGAATCATTTTGATTATCTCTTGCGTAGCGAAACTCTAAAATGCGGGTCATGACAAGCAGCATAGTGAGCACAACCGCGAACCCTGTCACTGTGGCGATAATAGCATTAGCATCGTCGCCATCTACCCACAGCATAATATTGCGAAGTACGATAGCACTTGCTACCAAGCTAGCCGCGTCAACCAAAGCAACACTTACACTGCGCTGTGCAATCATTGCAGACGTATCCACTTTATTGAGAACCAATTTGTCGTGAGCAAAACGCCCAAATTTAACTAAAACGATCCCCACAAGGCCAAAGGTAAGCATGCCCACTGCAGCTTCTTCATAGCCCATTCCAACATGTTTGCCTGCCACTGCACTCATCACAATGCATAACGACAACATACCTCCCGCAATACTAATTCCGAAAGCGAAATTGTCTTTTACGCCGAGCTCGTCGATAACAGAGGTTTCTCTGAATGCGCCAGTGAGCCATTTCATCACGATCAAAAGACCGAGTACTATGCCCACATCTATCGCCAGATAAATAAACAATTCTTGAGAGATGGGTACTAGTTTTACTAAAGCTTCCACGCTATCTTTACTCCTTGTACTTTATGCTATCGTGTTGTTATTAGTGCTATTGCAATAGGCTTTGGGTAAAGTCACCACTGCTTTTTTTCATTGCCCTCACACGATGTAAAGTAAAATTACCATTTTAAAAAACGTAAGGTTAATGCGAGTATTATGCCAATAGAAAATGAAAATAGCATGGCAAACATTGAGCTAGCAGAACAGTATTGGCAGCAATTATTGTCAGTGAACGCTGAAAATGATGTTAATCAGCAGCTTATGGCGAAAAACAAGGCAAACCTATTCACTGCATTTTCTCGCTCGGCTTTTTTAGCAGAACATCTCATTCAGTATCCTTACACGCTTGAGAGAACCCTAAGCCTTCCACCTACTTGTTCGCCTGGTGGCAATCCCTCTGATAAGGCTACGGATAACGATTCTGATAATACTGCAAGCAGGTTTACTCACTTCGCCGAACATTATTATCACACCGAAGTGTCACGACAATTAGGGCGCGTTAAAACCGAAGAAGATCTGCTATCTGCATTAAGGGAATGCAGAAACACCGAGATGGCGCGCATCACTTATGCAGATGTGCTGAACAAACAAACCATTTCAACATCGCTTGCTCAAGTTTCTGCGCTTGCCGATACACTAATAGTGGCAGCCTATAATTGGCTGTACAACGATGCCTCAGCCCGATACGGAAAGCCCTACTCTACTCGCACTTCAGAGCCCTGCACAGAAGCTAGTCCTCTTCACATGTATATTTTGGGTATGGGAAAACTAGGCGGAAAAGAACTCAACTTTTCTTCCGATATTGACCTTATTTTTGCCTACCCGGAAAAAGGGGAAACCCAAGGGGGCCGCAAAAGTATTGAAAACCAGCAATTTTTCACCAAGCTAGCGCAAAAGCTCATTCAATCGCTGAATAAAGTAACCACTGATGGGCAGGTATACCGGGTAGATATGCGGTTACGCCCCTTTGGCGATTCGGGGCCCCTGGTTATGCACTTTGCTGCTATGGAAGACTATTACCAAGACCAAGGCCGGCACTGGGAAAGGTTTGCCATGGTGAAAGCACGCATCATTAATGATGATAATTCCGACAATGCGCAGGCACTAAAAGGTATCCTCAAACCCTTTACTTTTCGACGCTACCTCGACTTCACCACGCTTGATGCCTTACGCAACATGAAAAAGTTAATCGCCACTGAAATAAGGCGTAGAAAGCTGAGCAATAATATAAAATTGGGCGCGGGCGGTATTCGTGAAGTAGAGTTTTTTGCCCAGAGCTTTCAACTTATCCATGGAGGCAGAGAGCCAAGCCTACAAAGTAAGTCATTACTTACTACCCTTACCGCGCTTGCAGATATAGATATTGTTGAGCATGATGTTACACAACAATTAAAAGACAGCTACCTCTTCTTACGCAAGGTAGAGCATACGTTGCAACAGTGTCGCGACAGACAAACACAAACACTGCCAGACTCAGATTGGGAGCAAAAGGCTCTTATTGCCGTTATGGGTATTGACACTTATGAATGTTTCCTAAACACGCTACGCGCAACAATGAAAACCATTCATGGGCATTTTAATGAGCTTGTGGAAGAGTCTCATGAAACCCATTCTGATGAAGATACGCTGTTCAGTGCATGCCAAGACGCATGGCAATTGAACTTGAAAAACGATGAATTTATAGGCGCTTTTTGTGAACACCTGTCCAGCAAAGAGGCCTTAAGTATATTCAACACGTTGTCGGAGTTTAAAGATACTCAGCGCAATTACCGAATGGGGCAGCGCGGGGAAGATACCCTCACAAAATTACTGCCTGAAATTCTCTATGTTATTGTTGTTCAGCATCCGACCAACTCTAATCAGGTTTTATCTCGGCTATTAGGCGTGATAGAGGCCATCACTGGCCGCACAACCTACCTCGATTTACTGCTAGAAAACCCTGATGTGCTGAAGCAATTAGTAAAGCTTTGCGAAAGAAGCGGTTGGGTGGCGCAGGAAATCAAAAGGTTCCCATTGTTACTGGACGAGTTACTTACCCCTTTGTATTTAGGCCAGCAAAACACAGATATTGCCACCAGCAAACGAGACTATGAACAGGACCTTAGGCAGTCCATGCTTCGCATTGAGCAAGACGATGTAGAGCTACTTATGGATGCGTGGCGTCAGTTCAAGTTGTGTCAACAGCTTCGAATTGCCGCTAGCGATATTAGTGATTCACTTCCCATTGCTAATGTAAGCGATAAGCTTACCGTGCTAGCTGAGGTTATACTGGAAAACATTGTGAGTGCTGCCTGGATGCAAATGAGTGAACGCTATGGCACACCTTCCCACTTAGAAGGAACAGACAAGGGGTTTGGCGTTGTAGGTTACGGAAAGCTAGGAGGCTATGAATTAGGCTACGGCTCAGATTTAGACTTAGTATTCTTGCACAACGCACCTAGCGGTGTAAGTACAAACGGCAGAAAGCAAATTGAAGCGCAGCAGTTTTACATCAAACTCGCGCAACGAATTATGCACCTGTTAAACACAAAAACGTTATTTGGACAGCTTTACGAAATTGATTTACGACTTCGCCCCTCAGGCAATGCAGGTCTATTGTGCTGCCATGTAAACGGTTTTGAAAAATACCAAAATGAAGAAGCATGGACATGGGAGCACCAAGCATTAGTGAGAGCGAGGGCCATTTGCGGCGACGATAGGGTTCTTGAAGTATTTAAGAATGTTCGTAAAAAGATACTGACAAAACAACGAGATCTGTCAGTTCTTGCCGAAGATGTGTGTAAGATGCGACTAAAAATGCGTGAGCATTTACTGTCAAAAACCGAACAAAAAGTCGACTTAAAGCAGTGTGTAGGCGGTATAACCGATATCGAGTTTATGACCCAATACTGGGTACTCGCGAACTCTCATCACATTGAATCAATGACGCAGTTCACCGATAATCTACGCATTTTAGAAAATGCCGTTGAAAATGGAATTATCCAAGCAAGCACTGCGAATAGCCTGCAAAAAGCGTATTTAAAACTGAGAGAGCAGTATCACCATTTAACGTTGGCAGATTCAAAGTTTGCAGATCAAACCGAAGCGCTAGACGCAATACGTGAGAATGTTAGGAAACACTGGGAAGCACTGTTTGGTGTAAGCTGTAATAGCTAACTCATAATTTTTAAAGCAGCTTAGAAACCAATGTGATCCTAGTTAACGCGCTTACATTGGTTTTTAAGCAACTCAGTTTCTTTTGCTGTTACCACTAAAGAGCGCTGATCTGCGCACAAATACGCTTTCACCTCGCCCTCAAAACTACTGTCTATTGCACTGGCTATTTTAGCTAGTGAACCTGAAACCGTATTATTTAACTGAAACTGATGCTTTATCACAAAATCTTTTTCGAGGTTCCATATTAACTGCATTCCCTCATCTTGCGCATATTGAGACATAGCCTCTCGAAGAGTATTACCATCTTGAAACGTCCGATACTTCCGCTCACCCGTCCAGTTTGATTCAACAGGGCGAGTTTTACTCACCATCATTTCCAACTTGGTATCAAGATTAGGATCGACGCCAACAATATCTAGTACAAAATCACTCTGCTCTTCTCGAAGAGGGTCGGTTGCCAACATTCTAAACTCACTATAAAATTCAGATAAACCCTTTGACACTGATTTTTCTTCTTTTTGAGTTTCGGGCACAGGAGCCGATTCTTTTACCTCAAGAAAATAGATGAGTATACCAGCGGCGATCATTAGCACTACAACCAGTATGATTTGTTTCGCCCAAAATGATGTACTTGAATAACGTTGTTGCCCCATGAAACTCAATACCCAACTGTTGATATCTTTGATTAAAGCCGCTTTAAAGAATCGACTCAACTACTTTTTTATCCTGAATTTTTGCGCCTTGGGCGTTCGTCGTTGTTACCTTGTTGACTCTCGCTGTCATATTAACCCGTGTTTGCGCATGCTAATAAAGCGATGGCGACGTATTAGACGGCCTCGTTTTAAATCTTTTATGCATCCATAAGTAACTCTCTGGCTGCTCTTTTATTGCTGTATCAATATGTTCATTGAGCAAGGTTAACGCTGCATGGTCTTCCATGTCACCCAGACCAAGTAGCGGTGGGAACACTTTAATTTTGTAACCACGCTTTGTGTATTGCGAAGTAATTAACATGGGAACACTCTCAGAGCGACGAATAAACATTAAAGTTGCAGTAGTTGTAGCTGTGTCTTTAACCCCACCAAAAGGAACAAAAATACTTTGCTTTGGGCCATAATCTTGATCTGGCAAATACAGGCAGAGTTCTTTGGCTTCCATTGCGGCAAGTAATGCTTTTGCGTTGCGTTTATCAATCATGTATTTATTCGATTGATTGCGACCATGGTACTGAAGATAGTCTATGAGAGGATTGTTGTGTTTACGGTAGAAAGCCACGCTTGGATAAGTATAACCAATACCACGACACGCAAACTCTACATTCATATTATGTAGGGCCATACCAAATACGCCTTTACCTTGCGCTTTGGCCGCTTCGATATGTTCAGCGCCTTCTATTTCGAATGCTCGTTGCACCCGCCAAGTAGGCCACCACCAGCCCATGGCTGTTTCAAACAGTGCCATGCCCGTGCGGCGAATATTCTCATGGTATAAGCGGTCTACTTCATCCCTCGACAATGCAGGGTTCCAAAGCTCAATGTTTCGCCTGGCGACTTTTGCTCGCTTTGGTACGATACGAGCTATCAGCTTACCCGTACCAGCACCAATAGCGCGTATGATAGGCAGAGGTAACCAAGTGATTAAATAGAGCCCCCCTACGGCAAGCCATATCAACCAATAACGTGGACCAAGAAAAGAAATTGTAAATTTAGGAGCTTTTATTGCCGCAGCCAAGTTCAGATTCCAATATATGAGAAGGCATATAGTGTATCAGAACGAATTATTTTGAGCTACGGAACGCGACTTAAAGCGCGTCCGTACGTACCATTGATAGCTCAATTGAACAGAGTTAAAGCGAGACTTACAGAGTGATAGGCCGCAATTAGTATGTTTTATCGATCTGTTTAAGCTTTTTCTCAAAAGAATCATAGTGATCACTGGAGTCGTAATCAAAATGGTACTGGTTGTGAAAACCGAATCGCAGTTTCACATTCACGTCTTCTATAAACAACGTGTACCCATCGTGATCGGTAAACGCTGTTATACCCATCAACTTATATTCATCGCCTTCTTTCGAGCCATGCTGGCGAATTTTGTCGAACACTTGAAGTAAAAACTTGCTGTCTAATTCGTTTTTCATTGTAAGTACCTTCCTTAACTTAATAAAATTAGTACTCTTTCACAGACCCTTTGGATTGATCGCAAAATCAATCAGTTGAAGTTGTAGCGAAATCCTAAGCTAAGCAGATTAGTTGAAAAGCTGTCTTCTCCGCCGATGTAAGTGTACTCGAAGCGTACCATCGAATTTTGTGAAACATAATAATCAAAACCAAGCCCAACAAGACCAGCAGCAATACCATTATCATAACTGCAAGTCGCAGGCGAAGTTTCGGAGCCACATGGGATCGTAGCTGCCACGTCCACTCGGGCAACGCCTAGCTTGTAAAATAATTCGCCCGTGGTACTACTTGCTTTACCCAACACAGCTAAGTAGAGCGCTTCACTTTCAGCCTCTACACCGTCGTCAGAATAATCGAAAAGGTTCAAGTAGCCAGCTTCTGCATACCACTGTCTGTGAATTTTATGACCATATGCAACACTGTAAGCTACTTCACGATCGCTGCCGCCGTCGAATTCAAAGTCCGTATAACCTACCGATACTAATCCGTAGTTTTCAGGTGCTGCTTCCGCTTTCGAACACGCTAATGCTCCCACTACTAATGCACCTGCTATCCATAAATACTGCTTCATTTAAACCTCAAAAATAATATTCTAATGAAAATTGAACGTGATCGTCTCTACGCAAGAAAAAAAACGGGTCTTCCGTGTCGTCAGAAGAAAAAAAGTACCCATTGAATGTCCAGCTCCAGTTTTCAGTTAATCGGCTTGATGCCTCGACAAAACCGGAATATGTTGACGATTCATCCAAATCCTGCACAAAACCAAATAATACCTCAGTTCCAGCGATATCATTAACGATAACGCGCAAGCCCGTCATCAAGTCGTTTTGCCCTATCGCGAAAAAATTACTGTCTCGTTCATCATATTGATATTCGGCTAAAACGCCCAAACCGTAGCGCGAGCCCCAAATACCTTGTTTAGTATATTCAAAACCCGTGACTAGCGCGGCAAAATCTTCTGACTGACCGCTTCGGTAAATAGACTCTAACTTTAAAAGCCACGCGCCTGATACTTTTAACACATCGATGCCAATTTGATCTATTTGCGCATAAAAAGGCAGGATTTCAGGTCTGCCATCTTGGTCAAGTCTTGTAACAAGCTCAGGCTCTCTAGTGGTACCTGAGAATGCAGACAAACCTACCTCCCAGTCAGCGATAGACGATTGCCACCGTATTGCTATATCGAGATGTCGTTCCTCATCATCAGACTCATACAATGCGTCACCTATGGCAACGGGGGGCCTTAAACGGCCACTTTCTCCCTGAAATGTCCGCTCTCTGAAATAGGGTAATGCATATACAGAGAACATTCCGTAGTCAGAAAAGTAGTTAACATTCACCATTGGCTGGCCCAGTTTAACTTCACCATCAACACTTTCTACCGAATCAGTTTGATTAATAATATCAACAAGGTGAAGAGATTCAGTTTGGCCCCAAAACACCTTGCCAATGCCAACCCTGGTCTCCCAAGCATCCGCATAGTGTGCCCACAGAAATTCCCTTATATCACCATGCGTTCTCTCATCATCATGCTCATCAATACGATAAAATGGTTTAACAACAAGGGTATCTGCTCCACCGTTCCACTGCGTATAAATTTCAGGCATAAGATACACTGAACTATAAGTCCGCTCCTGAGGTGCATACAATGCATCTTGAAGAAAATACCGTTGCTCAAATCCAGCTGAGCCAGTCAGCTCTACTTCTGCATAAGCATTACCGACAAGTGCTAGCACTCCACATAAGGAAAAAGCTCTTATCATCGTGCTCTTTTCAACCTATTTTGATCAAAGTCACTCTCTGACAACTCGGTGTCAAAGTTGATATCTTCGGTAATGAGAAAGGTGGATTTACGGGTTTGTACGTTTCGCATTTCACTTCGCATAGGTCGCCAAAATTTGTCTTTATACAGTTGGTATTCTTTAAGTACTAGTACCTTTAACAAGGCGTCCTTTTTATCATAAAACTCAATTTTCTGTACACGATAGTGGGATTTATCAATCCACACCTTTTGTGAGGTGTACCCAGAGTATTCATAATTAGGCGTTTGTCTTAACACAAAGCACACTTCGCCGTTGACCTCTTCCTCGCCAAGATATTCGTAGGAAAATTTTTCTACTTCATAAGACGTCATGTCTTCAAAAGCAAACTCGCTGCCAACAAATGGGCCGCTTTTATTTCTCGACGAAATTCGTTTAACTCTCTTCAATGCGGGTAAGTAAATCCACTGTTCATCAGGCTCCAGTGCATGAGAAAAACTCAAAAATGCGGTTCCTTTTACGTCACGTGGAGAGTCAAAAACAGTCATTGCTTTATCACCATCATCAGCAACTTCCAACGATTTAACATCGAGTTCACGCTGTGCTTCCTGCCCCTGACTGTTCTTCAATATCATCGTCACTTTTGCTTCGGTAGTCTTCCAACCCATATCCCGACGCTTCCTTTCTTGAGCAATTTCCAATGCATCTACGCTCGCATTTTCTTGAGCCACGGCGTTAGGTGTACTCAATATAAACAAGACGCATATCGCCAACAATTTATGTGTAGGTATCATGTAAGACTCCCTTTATTCAAAGATGACGTTTTCTGTTCAACGTTTTTGTCTGTGTTTTTTTCTGTATTTTTGTCTTTACTCACTAACAGAGCCGGAAGGAAAACAAAATCGACAATTAATGCTGCCACTATAATAATGATAGTTAGCGTCCCCATGTGAGCGTTCAGCATAAAGCTTGATGTAGCTAATACCGCAAACCCCAATGTTAAAACAATGGTCGTTGTCATCAACGCCATACCAACAGAGCTAAAAGCAAAAATAATACTTTGTTGACTACTTTTATTATCGTTACGAGCGGTTTGGTATTTAGATAAAAAGTGAACGGTATCGTCAACAATAATCCCCATCGTCATACTAATAACGACAGAAAGTGCCATATTTATCTCCCCGGATATGAGTCCCCACACGCCAAAACCCACCGCCGCAGGTAGTAAGTTGGTCACTAAACTCACTACCCCTAACGTTAACGACCGTAACGCAAACAATATGAGCCCCGATATCAAAATAAGCGCCACTATACTGCCTAATACCATGCTCTTCATATTGCGTTCTCCAATATGAGCAAACATAAGTGGTGGGCTTGCTGCTTCTATTCTGTAATCGTTATTAAGGGAATTATAAAATGCTTTCGCGTCTTTCTCTAACTGAGTTATTTCATTGCTGCCTAAATTATCTATCACAGCAATAACTCGCAATGCCGACTTATCAATATCAATTTGATTGCCAAGGTCCAAACCAAAAGGAAGTGACATTTCGTAAAGCAGAAGATATTGCGACGCTAACTCTGGATCGTTTGGAATCACATTAAACGCCTCGTTATCCTCATTCATATTCTTGTTAAGGCGCTTTAACGTATCGGTAAATGTGAGAACGTGATTTACTTCACTGCGTTGAGATAACCATTCTGAAAACAACGCTATATCGTTGAGGAATTCAGCCTTTGTTATGCCGTAGGGTTCATCAGTGTATATAACGAAGTCAATGTTCGACATCCCCCCAAAAGTGCTCTCATTCACATCTACCGCCTGCCTGAAAGCGCTTCGCTCATCAAAATACTTTACCGCAACATCGTTCAGCCTATTGTTCACTGCAAACGCACTAATTATGGCAATTGCAAAAACTGACAATATCAGCATTGCTTTGTGATGAGTAACTACATACTCACCCCATTTCGCGAATAAGTTGTGCTCTTTTGCTTTATTTGCGCTTAGTTGCTTGAGTAAAAGCATAGAAGGCAACACAGTGAGAGACAGTACACAAGCTATCATGACTCCAACCGCTGTCATATTGCCAAGATGCGCAATTACAGGTACTGCTGAAAAGTTAAGCATTAGAAAGCCTATTGCCGTCGTTATACTTGTGATGAGTATAGGCTTGCGATTGACTTTACTACTTTGCTGAATGGCGTCAACATTTGATAATCCTTGACCTAAAAAGTACTTAACTCCAACAATAAAATGGATACAGTCGGCCACTGCAAGTGTAGTTATCATTGTAGGGGCATTCACTGTTGCAGTACTAAGATAAATACCAACCCACCCCGTTAACCCGACGGTTATGGAAATAGAAACAACCACTACCACCATGGTAAATACGGCAGACCAAATTGAACGAACGATGACGGCGATTGAGAGAAAGATTAACAAAAACATCGCTGGAATGAGGGTTTCAGCGTCGTTTTGTGCTGCCACTGCAAATGCGTCGTTCATAATAACCATGCCAGTGAGATAAATCTCATGATCTGGATATTGACGTGTCATTCTTGCTTTGATTTCCTCAGCGGCATCGGCAATTTCAATGACGGCTTTGGTTTGATCACCTTCTGGTAATTGAATAGTTGTATCAACCACAAAGGCGCTTCCATCTTTCGATACTAATCTGCCGTTAAGCTCGGGGGTGGAAGTAATTATCTGTTTAATGCGCGCGATATCTTCATCGCCGTCTACCTTTTCAAACAGTAAGTCTTCAACAATCAGATCGCCGTCAAGATCGTAGGTATTTTGGTAGTTAGCAATAGAATCTACTCGGGTAGACAAAGGCAACTGCCACGCTGCTTCAGTAATGTCATAAACCAAGTTAAGTGTCTCTTTGTTAAACACATCTCCTTGGTTTGGCACCACCATAAAGGCAACGTTTTCAGTCTTGTTAAACACATTCTGCATTTCCTCGAATGCCATTCTCTGAGGATCAGTCTCTTCAAAAAATACTTTGTAATCTCCACGAAAATAGAGATTTTGAGCGCCTATTAGTGCTACTGCCATAATAAGTAACGTTAAGACGAGAGAGGCCTTTGGAAAGGCTAAATAGAAAGGTCGCGATACTGACTTGTGATTCATCACAACATCCTAGGGTTGAATAGAAAGGAACTTGCTGACATTGATGTCATAAAGATAACGCATACTGCCGAAGTTGTCTTAATAAAAGCCGTTAATTAGCGCGTTTTACACATCATCACTCCACCTCACGCCAAAACATAAAAACCCTAAGATATTGATTTTGAATCACATTACAGTATTTTAACTTCTTAATTAACGATTTTTTTTGATCTTTTGTAAATATGTTGTAGTATTCACTATAACAACTGGTCAGATGAGCGGATGAGTAAAATGAGTATTAGAACTAGCTTAAAGAAAGTGCTACCCCCAATTTCAATCACAGAACAAGAAGCCCTTGATGCGGGTGACGTGTGGATTGAATCTTCAATTTATCAGGGAAAGCCTGACATGCAGGCACTTCGCGATATCCCTCAGGCAAAACTGAGTGCGGATGAGCAAGCCTTTTTAGACGGCCCAGTGCAAGAGTTGTTGGGCATGATCGACGATTTCGAGCTTGGGAATGAAAAGCACATTCCTCAACACATTATTGATTTCTTGGGTAAGAACCGTTTCTTCTCCATGATTATTCCGAAGAAATTTGGCGGTTTGGAATTTAGTCCTTACGCGAACTCGACTATTGTTGCCACTATTGCTGCGAAAAGCGGTGCGATTGCGGTAACGGTGATGGTACCTAACTCGTTAGGCCCGGGTGAGCTGCTAATGCATTATGGTACTACTGCACAACAAGAATACTGGTTGCCGCGTTTATCAGATGGCCGCGACATTCCGTGTTTCGCCCTTACCAGCCCAGAGGCTGGTTCAGATGCGGGCGCTATTCCAGATGCAGCAATCGTCACCAAAGGTGAATACAACGGTGAAGAAGTGCTTGGCCTTCGCGTAAGCTGGGACAAGCGTTACATTACACTTGCTCCAATCGCAACGGTTCTTGGCCTGGCGTTTAAGGTGTTTGATCCAGACCAATTGCTTGGCGATAAGTTTGAGCACGGTATTACCTGTGCATTGCTACCTAAGTCGCACCCTGGTGTTGAGTTAGGTAATCGTCACGATCCAATGGGCGTTCGTTTTTATAACGGTACCACGCGTGGTCAAGATGTGTTTATCCCAATGGATTTCGTTATTGGTGGTCAGAAGAACATCGGTCGCGGTTGGCAGATGTTGGTGAGCTGCTTAGGTGCAGGTCGCGGTATTTCACTCCCTGCGATGGGCGTTGCGACTGCTCAATCAGCGTTTAAAGGCACCGTTGAGTACTCGTTTGTACGTGAACAGTTTGGTCTACCAATCGGCCGCTTCGAAGGTATTCAAGAGAAGATGGCAGACATCGCAGGTAAAACATTCTTGCTAGAAGCAATGCGTGTTCTTACCACTGAAGGCCTTGGCTTAGGTGTTAAACCTTCTGTTGTGACTGCTATTGCTAAATACCACATGACTGAACTTGGTCGTGATGTATTGAACTCAGCAATGGACGTACAGGCAGGTAAAGCCATTCAGCGTGGCCCTCAAAACACGCTGGCTGGCGGCTATTCAGCGCTTCCTATTGCCATTACGGTTGAGGGCGCGAACATCCTTACCCGTAATCTAATGATATTTGGTCAAGGTGCAATGCGTTGTCACCCACACCTTAAGGACATGGTTGACCTCATTCACAGCAACGACAGTTCTGCTGATGCTGAATTTAACAAAGTACTTCGCAAAACTATCGGATTTAGTGTGAAAAATGCGTTCCGCAGTTTAGGTAAAGGGTACTTACCTTTCCTACGCGAGTCTGAGTCAGCGTTGCCAGAAGTACGTCAGTATGAAAAGCGCGTAAACAGCATTTCTGCGAAGTTAGCGCCTCTAGCCGACTTATCACTTGCTGTGCTTGGCGGCGACCTTAAGAAGGCAGAGCTACTGTCTGCTCGCTTAGGCGACGTAATGAGCTACCTATACGGTGCAATGGCGGCAATTCGCTTCTACGAGCAACGTATTGAAGATAGAAAGTTGGCACTACCGTATTTTGAGTACGCGATGCAGTGGTCTTTACAGCAGGCTGATCAGGCAATTGTTAACTTTATCAACAATTTCCCGAATACGGCGACGCGCGGCCTAATGCGTTTGTTAACTAACACTTACACAAACAGCGTTAAGGGTATTAGCGACGACCTAGTGCGTGAATTGTCACTTGCTTCTATGCAAGACAACAGCGTGAAAGATCAGTTAACTCACTTAGTTCGCGTTATTCCAGGTGATGGTAACGACATTAACGAGCAAGCGTTTAAAGCGAAACACGCCGTTGCTCACTTGCTTAGCAAAGTGCAAAAAGCGCTTCGCAAAGAGCCAGTGGTTCCGTTTATCTCGTTTGAACATGCGCTTAATAAGCTTCAAGAGAAAGGCGTTGTTAACGCTGATGAAGCAGCGAAACTGCATGACTACAATGAGAAGCGCAAATTAGCGGTACGTGTTGATGAATACACGTTTGACTTAGAGTTACTTCCAGCATCGCAGACATTAACTGCGGTAGACGGTGGAAAGAACGCTGCCTAAGCGCTGATTTTTACAAATAATTTGAAAGCCCCAGCATCCTCTGGGGCTTTTTTTTGACTTTATATTTTGATACTTAACCGTTTATATAAATGGCGGTTCACACAGTTGGCTATTTGCTGAGTTGTTTCCTATTCTTAGACGTATTGGATCTGCAATCGTGAGGAAAGGATATGCCCACAGAAACTTCCACAGGCTTTGTGGCTTTCGCTTTGGCTCTTCTGTCCATCAACCTAACTGCATCAACAGCTTATGCCGACCATGATGACGGTCATTTTATTATTGGTTACATAAACCATCCTCGTGTGAACGACTTCTATAAACCGGTGATCAAACACGCTTATGAACAAATAGGTATTACCGTAACTTTTGAAAAAGTGGGAGGCAAAAGAGGGTTAAAGCTTTTAAATGAAGGAATGACCGATGCAGACGTTATCCGATACGACGTAGTAACGAAAGATAACCCCAACGTGATTGCCATAGAACCGCAGCTATCAAGAGGGGCATCGTTTTTACTGTGCGTTAAAAGCGTTGAGTGTCATGTCGATATCATCAACGACCCTACTGCTGGCATCGCGGTCACTACTCGCTTTTTTAAGAACGTCGAGCAGCAACGCAACAAATTTCAAGCCAATTTTTATGAGTTTGAAGACTTCTATCATGTTGTTCAATTAATAAAGACTGGTCGCTTTGACTACGCCATTGCTCCAAGCGACTTTTCTGAACTCAATATTTTTGACGAATATGGTTTCACCCATATTCCCCTTGTTAAGCACAAATTAGTGCACGTTATCAATAAAAAGCATTTACACCTTAAAGATAAGCTGTCTGAGGCAATCGCTATACAACTAAAAATACACCAAACAAGACAGCCTGGTGAACTGTAAAGAGGATGAAAGCTCAGAAAAATTTAGCCGCAGATACAACCAAAAATGCCCGCGTTAAGCGGGCATTTTATTGGTTAAACTAACAAGCTATTAGTCAAACATATACTTAAGGGATAATACTGTTGTACGACCGTTTAGAGGACGAGCTCGTACGAAGCTCCCCACGGCAGCAGAACCTTCTTCAGATTCTGTGATAATAAATTCATCCGTCGCATTATTCACGTTAAGTGCCACTGAAAACTGGTCGTTCACCCAATACGTCGCGAACAAGTTAACCAAGTTGTACCCTTCTTGGAACAAGTCGTTATTGTCTTGAACAAAGTACTCTGATGAACCTTGTATTGACGCACCCACTGACCATGTGTCTGTGACGTACTCTGGTGTAATTGTCCAAATCCAGTCTGCTTGACGACGAGGCGTGTTACCAACTAGGGCTTGATTTTCTCTATCGCGAGAAATTTCAGCATCTGTCCACGTTACGTTACCTGACACTCTGAAGTTATCCGTAGCTTCCCAACGACCTTCAACTTCAAGGCCTCGAGCTTCGTATTCGCGCATGAACGTTAAACCGCTGGTCACTTCTGCCTGTGTATCTTCGGTAACGGTATCGAACAACGTGGCGTTAACCATTAAGTCTGCTGTGCCGTATTTGTATCCCAATTCAAACTGTTTAGTCGTATCAAAGCCTGACGTGGTGTCTGTTAGGCTACCATCTTGATTCAGTGTTCCACCAATTTGTAGTAAACGGTCTGCAATGGCACGGCCACCTTTTGAGTAGCGAGCGAAGAACGTTTGGTTGTCACTTAACAAATATGAACCACCTACTGAGTACGACGTGTTATTTGCTGTGTAGTCAACAATTTGAGACACCGCGCCTGCGCGATTTAAATTAATAACACCACCGCTGATAAAGCCAGCGTTTTGTGCAGATGCATCTTCAATCTGCTCAATAACACCGTTGCCATTAATGTCGAAGTCAGTGTTACCGCCACAGCATGAATTGATCAGCTCACCCGACGCGTCTACTGTGTCATGTCGTACCGATGCATCAATGAGGATATTGTCAGATAGCTCAAAACCAACGTTCATATAAGGTGCAGTGGTAACGTAATTAAGGTCCCACTCCCAAGAGAGAAAGCTAGGAGAGAGTAAGCCACCAGACACTAGATCAACGCCGTCTCCGGTGGTGATATTTAGCATTTGTGAATTATCGCCATCCAGCGTTTGGATGTATGTCTGCCAGCTTGACCAGCTCGTTCCGATATTTTGATTTGAGTAGTAGTAACCAACGGTTAAGTCAACACCATTATCAAATTCTTTGCGCAAGCTAAAGTCGTTGATCATGTTGCCAAGATCGTTAATACGCGTGTCGAACTGAAGGTTGGTAAACGCAAGACCCGTGTATTCTTGACCAGCGCCAGGACCATTCGCGAGGGTAACCGAAGTTGAATCACAATTTAATGCGTTGCCGTTTCCATCAGTTGCGCCAGCACACAGCGCTGATGCGAAATTAGACACATCACCAGGACCAGCAGGGAAACCGTCGGTAAATGGGGCGATAAAACCGCCGGAAATATCTGAAGTACGGAATTTATTTAATAGGAATAGGTTGTCAGCAACTTCTAAATCAACTTCTATACCAAAAGAACGTACTTTAGACTCAATACCATCTCGAACGTCACGGTTTTCAGGGTTACCAAAGCTGTCAAAGGTCGATGCATTAGTATTGTACACAGAGTTGAGTGCTTGTGAGCTAGCGTCGTAACCCGGCACAGCACCAAACTCACCGTCTCCTTTTACCAATACTGGTGAAGGCAAATAGGTTGACACTCTGTCGTCTAAGTTTTTGAAATGAAAACGTATGTGACCTTTGTCTAACAATTTTGTGATATTAAGCTTAACTTGGCCACCTTGCTCACCATTGTAGCCCGTCTCACGGGGACCTTCGCCGCCACGTGCAAAACCGGCAACGTGGTAATACAAGTCATCGCTGATTTCACCGCCGTAGCGGAAATCTAAACGAAACTCATCGTAGTCAACACCAAAAGAAGTACCAATGGCACCACCGCCCACTTCACCGGTGTTGCTGATCATGTTAATAACACCGCCTGGCGAGTTACTTGCAAACGTAGACGCTGAACCACCACGAATGGCCTCTACGTTAGCAACAGACCAATCATAGCGTAAAAAGTTATCAGCATTACCAAAGTTGATATCGCCGTATTCAAGAACGGGAAGACCATCTTCGTGAAGCTGTAAGAATTTTGAACCACCCGTCGCTAAAGGAATACCGCGAATAGTGATATTTGCATTACCGCCACCACCAGAAGATTCAGCACGGATACCAGGAAGTGCACGGAACACTTCAGCCGTTGAACGAGGTGCTAGTTTGATAATGTCAGTCTCATCGAATGAACTTACTGAAACACTCGCTTCCTGCATCGTCGCGCCACCAGGCGTAGCAGTAACAACGATTTGTTCATATTTCTCTTTGTTCTTCTTTTCAGCCTCTGAAGGTGCTGCTTCTTGAGCGAAGGCAGTTCCAGAAAGTGCTGCGCAAACAGCGAGTGTCAATGTGTTTAATGTATGTGTGTTTTTCATGTCATCTCCGGCGGTGTGTTAGAGCCTTGATATCCAAATTGCTTACTAAATACGACACAGCGATTGCACCCGCTGCTTAATCGATTAAGAATGTATACCAAGATTCTCATCTTGTAAAGATTCTGTGAAGAAAATTATCAAAATTAAACATAGTAATTAGTCTAACGAACAATTAATTTACAGAATGCATGATGGCTTAACAGATACACGTTCACAAAAACATAAAAGGTTAAACGTTTAAGAAAGACTGCATCAGTCTTGTTTCATGTAAGCTAACGCTATGCACTTGTTCCTTTGTCGTTGATAAAAGCATAGTACATAGCTTACAAATGGGTAAAACTTAGCTCTACTAATCAGTTTTTATTTATCCCGTTAACGAATATTTAAAAATTTTTTATTGGAAGTTTTAACAAATAATACGCTTCTAATTGTTATAAATAAGTAATTGTAAAGAAGAAGCGGTATGCGTGTGTGAATAGGTTATATTTAGAGAGAAGGCAAATGCTATCCATGCTGCAATACGCAGTATTTGTGCAGTGATGATAAAGAGAGGCGACAACCTTGCATCTTTACGATTATGAAATACCAAAAGAGAGCGTAGATAGGGACACGGTGAATATGCTCATGGAAAACTCTGCTGTTGCCTTAACGATGACAGCGTTTCTGTTTTCCGGGCTGATATTCTTTTTTCAATCTACTGATCCATCAGTTTCACAGATTAAATTTTCGTTATTGCTAACAATGGCTTTGACACTTTTTGCGAGATGGCTAGATGCCTTATACTGGCGTAAACGACTTCGTGGCACCGAATTTATACCAGCGCCCGCACTTCTGCGCTTTTCGCTAGGTTTAATTGCAACAGGCATTATTTGGGCCCTTTACACTACGCTTCTTTACCATTCGATGGGGATGGTTGAACTTGCCGTTACCATGGTGGTCATCGCCAATATGGCTGCTGGAGGAAGTACGTTTCTCTCACCCAGTAAAGTGTTGGTCGTCTTTTACGGAACTGTATTAATACTTCCGATTTCTGTGTGTGCATTGTTTAACAATGATGAATTTTTTGTACTTGGCGTTTTCGGTATCGTGTTTTGGGTTGGTCTTTTTGCCAGTGCGTTTAGGTACAACAATTTTTTTATCAACACTGTTCAACTCAAAGCTCAAAACATGATGCTGGTAGAGCAAATGAAACGAGAGCGGCAGCAAACTGATAGAGTGAATCAGCTTTTGCGCAACACAAATCAGCGACTCGATGATGTCAATGGCAGTTTAGAAATGAAGGTACAAAAGCGTACTGAAGACCTTTTTCGTTTGTCAAATCACGACCCACTCACAAACCTCCTCAATAGAAATGGGTTGCTCAAACACATGAACCCATTGATCGAAAAAACAAAAGCATTGGAGGGATCGTTTGCCGTTTTGTTTGTGGATTTAGATGGGTTCAAGCAAGTGAATGATAGCTTAGGTCATAAAATAGGCGACACCGTGCTCACTGAAATTGCACAACGACTTAGTAAATATTGTGAACCCAACCACCTTGCGCGATGGGGTGGTGATGAGTTCGTTGCACTTTTGCCGTATGTCACTGTGGACACCGCGAGAACTATTGCCCACGCAATGCGAAGTGGAATTGCTATTCCGGTGACCGCTAATAAAAATCAGATTACCTTAGATGCTACTATTGGTATCGCCATGTTTCCAGAGCATGGTTACACTGATATGGATTTAATTCAGCATGCAGACCTCACCATGTATGACCAAAAACGCAGGCAAAGAGGTTCAGTGGGTGTATTCAATGAAACATTACACAACGAGGTAAAACGAGAGCAACGTTTGTGCGAACGTTTACGCAATGCCATAGATAACGATGAGTTGTGTGTGTACTATCAACCAATAATTGATGTTAACACTAACGCGTTGTCTTCCGTAGAAGCACTGTTGCGGTGGTTCTGCGATGGAGAAAATATTACACCGGATGTATTTATCCCCCTCGCTGAGCGCTCAGGAATGATGCCCGAAATTGGCGCATGGGTGCTAAATCGTGCATTAATCGACTTATCTCATTGGTCAGCATCCGACTCAATGTGTCTATCTGTGAATGTGTCTATTGCACAATTGTTGGACGATGAGTTTATTAAAATTTTAGATAATGCTTTGCAAACTACTAGAGTAGCACCACAGCGGTTATCGTTAGAGGTGACAGAAAGCGTTTTTGCAAACGATGAAGAGCTGGTTACGCAGCGACTAAATGCATTGGTCACTCGTGGCGTGAGGATATCTATCGACGACTTTGGCACGGGATACTCGTCGCTATTTCGACTGCAAACCATGCCTTTTAACTTTATTAAAATAGACAGATCTTTTGTTAAGAATACATCTGAAGAGAGTGATACCATAATACGTGCAACGCTGTTGATGGCAAAAGAGTTTGGCTGTGAAACCATAGCTGAAGGCATTGAAACAGAGCAGCAATTTAGGCATTTAGCAATGCTGGGCACAGACTATCTGCAAGGTTTCTATTTTGCCGAACCCATGAAGCTTGAAGATTTGAAAAACTGGTATAACGAAAAAAATTAATCACCATGGCACAACTTTATTTTTATTATTCTGCGATGAATGCAGGAAAATCTACCTCGCTTCTCCAATCTGCATACAATTACCGTGAGCGCGGTATGCACTCAATTATATATACTGCGGGCATTGACGACCGTTACGGTATTGGAAAAGTAACCTCTCGAATTGGTTTGCAGGCTGATGCAAAACTCTATAGCAGAGACGACGATTTATTCGCCTCAATAAAACAAGACGAACAAGAACGCTCCCTCGATTGTATTTTCATTGATGAAGCACAATTTCTAACAAAAGAGCAGGTTCGCCAGTTAGTCGACGTTGTTGACGAGCTTGATGTGCCTGTACTGGCTTACGGGTTGCGTACAGATTTCTTAGGTGAAACCTTTGAGGGCAGTCATTACCTTCTCGCGTGGGCAGATAAACTGTTCGAGCTCAAAACCGTCTGTCATTGTGGTCGAAAAGCGAATTTTGTAGTAAGACTGGACGAACAAGGTAATGCTGTTACAGGTGGTGACCAAGTTCAAATAGGCGGAAACGACACCTATGAGTCTATGTGCCGTAAGCACTTTAAAGCACTCGTGTGGAATAATGCCTAACTTTTTAGCAAAGCCTGATATAGCGCCCCAAGAATGGGGCTAGCTACGTATTTATATCGGCAGCGCCGCAACCCCTTACATTAACATCAACGGTAATCAATACTAATGACGAATGGTTTCGCCCAGCCTCAAATCAAACGGCAGTATTTGCTTGCGAACTTCACCGGCTAATAACGCTTTAGCGGCCGCTTCTCCCTTAGCGACACTAGACTGACAAACGGTTGTTAAATGGGGTCTGGCTCTATCTGCTTCTTCAATGCCGTCAAAACCTGTGATTTTAAGTTCGTTTGGCACATCAATCCCCATCGCTAGCGCGCTGTGCAACAACTCCAACGCAATAATATCACTCATACACAGCACTGTATTGGGTCGCGGTGAGCTCATTAGCACTTCTTTAGCGGCTTGTCTGGCGTAGCTTCTGTCACTCTCAGGAAGGTGCCAAATCCATTCATTGTTTATTTCGATGCCCTTCTCGTTCGCAGCACGCACATAGCCATCTAGTCGGCGATGGGAGATTGAACTATTCACATCAATCAGCGGGCTATCATAAATTCTGCAGGTAGTGGGCGAGTCAATTAACCGCAAGCCAAGTACAGCAACAACATCATTTTCATGAATTGCCGCTTTGGCAACGTCATAAGCAGCGTTCTCGTTGTCAATGTTAATGGAAGGCACATCATCAATATCAAAATCAACGGTAATAGCAGGTTTGGACTGAGCTGCAATTTCTTGAGCGAGCTTATAATTTCGCGGTGCACCATAGCAAATAAACCCATCAACAAAGTCCACAACATCTAAAATACTGTTGGAATCGCCAGCATAAAGGAGCAAATGCTTTCCCTGTTGCTGAAGCGTTGTGGACACTCCTTTTATAAACGTACTGGCTACAGGATCGCTCACCATGTAGGCAATGCTGTCAGCAAGAACGAGGGCTACAATGTTTGACGTACCTTTGCGCAAAATTTGTGCGGCCTTGTTAGGGCCTAAATACCCTATGCGCTCGCACTGCGCGAGTATTTCTTCTCGTTTCCCTTTTGATAACTGATCGGGACGATTAAAGGCATTTGAAATAGTAGCGGTTGATACGCCAAGTTGTTGTGAAACATCTTTAAGCGTTAACTTGGTCTTTTTCATCGTTATTAACTCACTGTACGAATCTTAATCGATAACTGCTATGGCAATATTACATTGCCTTATCGAGCAGTGCGCCGCAAAATAATAACACTAACTTAAACGTTTAACCCCCATAAATTAACGAATTTCTAACGGAAACTTAAAAATTTTGTATTAACTAAAACAAAAGTTGAAAACGTCAAAACAGCGCTAACGAGTACCAAATATTTTATCCCCAGCATCGCCTAAGCCTGGCAAAATATAACCGCTCTCATCAAGACGCTCATCAATTGCCGCGGTAAAAATATCAACATCGGGGTGCTTATCTACCACGCTGCGAATACCCTCAGGGGCTGCTACCAAGAATAACCCCATGATGTTTTTACACCCTTTTTCTTTTAGCAAATCGATAGTAGAAATTAAGGTACCGCCAGTGGCCAGCATGGGGTCGACAATCAGTGCCGTCCGCTCATCAATATTTTGTACTACTTTGTCAAAGTAGGCTACAGGTTGCAGAGTCTCTTCGTCGCGGTACAGTCCTACCACGCTTATTTTGGCGTTAGGGATAAGCTTTAGTACCCCTTCTAACATGCCCAGGCCGGCGCGCAAAATTGGCACCACGGTAATTTTTTTGCCCTTGATCTGTTTCACTTCAACATTATCACCAGACCAGCTTTCTATCGTTGCCCGCTCTGTCGGCAAAGTTCGTGTTGCTTCGTAAGTTAGTAAGTTACCAACTTCTGACGCCAATTCGCGAAAGTCTTTACTGCTAATAGTAGCGTTTCGCATTAATCCCAATTTATGAGCAATAAGAGGGTGCGTAATTTCATGAACAGCCATAACGAGTTCCTAAATAGACAATAAACGTCTTACTATAGTAAATGTTAACGCAAGCTCTGTCGCGGTTTACGCAACATCCAATGTTCCGCCATCAGGTAAAGTCACCTCGATAGTTAAACTTCCGCCAACAGCAGCTAAATACGCAGCTGCTCGGTGCAAAGACACATCTTGAATGCGTTTAGATTCAAGTTTACTTACTCCCGATGCAGTCACTGATAACGCCATGGCCACCACTTCTTGTTTAACACGATGCTGTTTTCTGATGTCGCCTAATGTAAGTTCTTTCATTTGTTTTTACCGAAAAATTGAGGGCATAAAAAAGCCCAGTTGGTTCACACCTTCTGGGCTTTTGCAAAACGTTCTTACCTATGCCCAGAAGCGAATACTTGCCCCTGAACAACACGCGTCAGGTGCGGTCAGTAGATAAAATTATAAAAATAAGATAGTGAAACGTTTTGCATGATAATTCTCTTATATCTTTGGGTTTGGGTTTGGCTTTGAAAAACTATTTTCTGGCTACTCACTACGCGAGTACTTTATTACCACTCAGCGAGTGTGCTGGCTCGATAAGTTTGAGCTCAGTCGAAAGCGTATCTACCTATTCGCCCAAACGTGTTATCGGTCTAGTTGACCTTATAGTTAAACATACCATCACTACTGGCAATAACAACTGCTTTCCTAAAAGGAAAGTAGATAATATCGTCTTTGGGCTGCTGCAGCGCTCTATCTACCCCTTAAAATGCAGTACCAGTATTCGCGCTTTTTAGCTTAGCTAAAAATGCAGGCACCTCTGCACTGCCCTCTTCGGGCGACCAAGGTGCAAACCCCTTATCTTCGGTGACATCGTAAGGGCCTTGCTTTACTTCCATAAACACCACGGGGTCGAAACATACTGTGGCATGCCAGGTGTGTGGCGGAATCTCCAATCCTGTACATTCCCCACCCGCTTTCAAGGTAATACGGTTGGTCACCACACCGTGCTCGTCGAAAAATAATAAGTCCAATGCGCCTTCAACTACCATAAAAAATTCCCATTTATGGCGTTGAATATGCTGGTGAGGCCTCACATAAGAGTCGGGAAGCATAGCAATGAATAAGCGCTGCACGACATCGTCGTAAGACTGATGTACATTTAAGTTTGCCCGTTTACGCGGGCTTTTGGCAGCCTCATTTTTCAATGTGGCAAAAGCGGCGTGGTCAAATAGTTGCACGTTATTCATTGCACTCTCTCGTCGTTGCTTGGTCAACAGATCTTAGCTATAACGTCAGCTACTGGATTAGCTACTGTATTCGTTGCTTAATGCTACAGTTTGTCATTGATATGACTTGTCTTACAAGAATAAAAAACGAGCATTACGCTCGTTCTTTTTTTAAACCTATCAGTGCAAGCACATCTTTACACGCCCTAGAGCGTCCCTACCTTTGCGAAAGCAGGATTACGGTGCTTTAAACGATGATAACCCATCCATAAGCACCGTCTTGAGCTCTTGCCCTTCTTCCGTATCAAGGTAAGCCTTAACGCTCTCAACAATTTGTGCAATTTGCTGGGTATCGAGACCTAAGGAGTCAAATTGCTTTTTCAATTCATTCATATTTGAAAAAGATTCGCTGTATCCAGCCGCCTTATCCAGTAAGCCTCCAAGAGAGCCTTTACTGCTCATCTCACTCACATCAGGCGCCGCCGCAAGTAGGCTGTCTAAATTAGGCAGGTTCGATTTAAGCGTCTTGATTTGCTCTGCTGAGATATTTTTTTCAGCATAGCTAAATAGCGCCGCCAAACTTCCCTTAACTTGCTCAGAAGTCATACCCGTTGCATCTTCAACTGAAGCAATCATTCCTTCAATTGTTGGCCCCGTCACTTCTTCGCCTTCAGCGGCCAGTCCTAAAAAGTCTTTGATTGAATCTAGCCAACCTTCAGCCTGTACCTGTGGTGCAACAACTAGCATTGAAGCTAAAGCAAGCGCGTATACACGTTTCATAATTTTTCCCTAATAATTGATATTGCCGATAGGGTAAAACAAAACGCGTAAACACACTATTAGCTTTACGTATGATTTACGTTTAACTTTCTATACGTAACCTCACCGCATCTTTTTCTGCCATCGAGTGCATTTACTAATGCTACCGTTTTGCAACTTCTAACCAGCCACCCTCAATGTTTTTAACAACTTTATCTAAATGGCAAAAAACGGGAATTGCCCAGCCATCGCCCGATTCGTCAGACTGAATACGGCTGTCTGGCCAGGTGTACGCCGAGTGGGAAGACAATAAAACCCAGCTATTTTTGGTATCAGAAGCCTCTGTATTTTTAGATTCCATATCATTAACCGCTGCACCATAGGGCTTCCTTCCCAATGCTTTCCAACCTGTGCTAGAGGTATTAGCTTCAACACCTTTTGGGCTAAATCGAAGCATAGGCTCATCTTGCTTGTCGAGAATCACCATATGATGGTCTCCGGTATAACTCACTCTGATCGCGCTATCGACTCCAGGTATGATCATTGCGCTGAGGTTAGCAATAGGCGTAGCACTGTTATCTAGCGTTACTAGCGTGCGGGTTTCTGGTGGGTTCAGCGATTTGAAAAAGCCATCAATCATCTGACGCTCGCCATCTACCGCAATGCCTATTTGCCACTCATCGGCGTGCTCGTCACTTTTAACAAGCCGTTGATCGTACCAGCCATAATAGTTATTTTTACTCACTTGAGTCCATTTTGCCTCTATATTCCCATCTTTCACCCACTCGGGCAGCGGTCTTGGGCCCGCTGTTTGAACTTTGAACCACATGGGGTGATCCCAATTTGCAAACACTCCCTGCTGAGTGATGCGAATAAACGGGGCATTGTCCTGTGCGAGAACCTCCAAACTTCCCTCGCCTGAGTAAGCAACAAGAATTTCATTGCCCAGTGGTGAGCTTTGTATTTGCGTTACCACATGCCTGTTTTTACTTGGTTTTAGCACTGGTTGCCATTCTCCATCCACCTGGCTGCTGCCGTGCGCGGAGATAGTCTGAGAAAACACTATGAGTAATAAACTTGTTAGACGTAGTTTCATAATGCCCCCTTATCGACATACGTTAGATAGTGAACCAGTAACGCTAATGGTCTTTGATTCAGACGGAACCAAGTTACCTTCATCGTCTCGTGCGTTGACAAACAGCATGTAATCGCCAGGTGGCACAACGGCTTGCTCTTTTGGCATCTGCACTACAATTCTGCCGCTTCTATGACGCACAATGGGTAACTCTACGCTTCGTTGGTCACCGTCTATGAGGTGTGTAATATTGGTGCGGCGCACTAGCACAACAGACTCGATACGTTGGTTCATGGTAGTGGTGGCAGCGTCACTGTTTTTAAGTCCAATTCTGAACCGCTCGCCTATATGCACAGACTGACTTCTTTTTCCAATTGACGGGCGATCGCCAAACATGTAAGGCGGCTTATAAATTTCAAAAGAAGGGTCGCGTCCGTCATTAGGCGAGAAGCCTGGCAAGGTAACACTATAAGCATAGGCGGTATTAATGGGTGCATGACCACCAATTAACACACTTCCATCAGGGAGCAATGCTGCTGAATTATGATAAGTACGTGGGCGGTTTTGTTTTGCAACCTTTCTAAACGTTTCGGTTTCAGGGTCGAATATCTCAGCCTCTAAAATTGGCACGCCAGAACCAGGAAGTACCACCTCGTCTCGGTCTGCACCCGATACCACTAATACTTCACCGGTAGGAAGCAACACGCCGGTGCCATACCAGCGTCCTTGTGACAAACTCCCTGTCGAGCGAGAGTCATACAGCATGGTCTCTCCCTCTATGGTTACTGAGTCGATTCGCGCTAGGTTTGTGCCTAAATAGAGCCCAGGGCTTGTAGCTGCAACGCCGGTTAATACGCCACCAGCGGTTAAAAACTCTGCCTTACTATACTTGCCATTTTCATCGGGCTTAAGTGGCATCATCATAGAAAATGTAGAGCCTCTGAAACCTGCGCCTAATACAGACTGCACGTCTGCTAGCTTGTATGGGTCGTCAATAATCGGTGCTAACGCGTCAAAAGGATTGGCAATAAACTCTTCAGTTAAGCCGCTAAGCAGCCCGCTAAGTGATTTATCTGCTTCGGTATTGGTAATGTTAAGTAGACTGGTTAAATCACTCACGCCCGCTTCGCTTAAATGCAAGGGAAGACCAGCAAAACCTAAGTCGGCCCAGGTTTGCGACTTAGGATCGTAGGCCGCAACAATATTCCAAAGCGCTTGGTCGTAGCCTTGCCCGAAGGGATTAAATGCTTGCCCGCCACCGTTGTAAAAAACATGTCCATTGGGCAAAAGGTGTAAACGTGGGTATAGGGGCAATGAACGCTCAGCTAAGGCTCCATTGTCGGTCCACTCTCCGCACGAGGTATCGTAAGTTTCGGTTACCGTTACGTTTCTACCCGATGTTTCTGGGCGAGTTAAATACACTGGCTTTACAAGCTTGGTAACACCACTGGCTACAAGTACGTTACCGTTTGCCAGTGAGACCGCGCTTGGGTACCAGCGTCCAAAATTCATATCGCCGGTTTTGCGCCAGCTATTGTCGTCAGGATTAAAAATTCGGCTATTTTTGAGCCCTTCTAACTCAGACAAGCCAAAATTAATTGGCTGGCCTAAAAGCTCGGTATTCACTCCAGGCTCATGGTAATAATCGGTACCACCAACTGCCATCAGTTCGCCGTTTGGCAAGCCTACTAAGTCTGCGCAAAAGAGCGCGCCATCATTGTTGGTTCTATCGTCGTCCGTGCCTAAATCGATATCAATAGGATTGCCGAGAAAGCCCGAAATATCGCCGATAAGGGTTTCAGAGTCGTTGCCATCTGGATTGGCACCTGCATCAACAGGAGAAGGGGCAATCCAACTCGCGCTACCGTTTTTCATCGTCAGCACGCGGGTTTGATCGTTTACAATTGCTGAGCCAATTTCAAGTAGCGCGTTGTATTCAACGTTTTCAGTACCTTCAAGGGCATTAAAATACAAAATACGGCCATCATTGAGAAGTGCCAAACTTCCCGCCGCAGGTTTACATTTTAATACCCCTTCATCATTCTCTTCGCACTTACCATTATCGGGGTAGTTATTAAGGGGGTTTTTAATGTTGGTATTATTTTGATCGGCAAACTCACCGGTAACGAGCGGCTCTTCAAATGGATTGGTAAATACCCCTTTTTCTTTGCATATGTGTTCGTTTACGCATTCGGGGGTGACAATGGGAACCGTTCCTTTGTTGCGATCGGCTAGTGCGAAGTGAGAGGTAATACTTAAAGAGAGCAGCGTTAATGCAGGTACAAGTGATGGACGTGTTTTCATTGTTGGCATCCTGTTATTTTAGGTTTACATGCTGTCAAGCAACGGCAAAATTCACCTGACTTGTTAACAGCATGTAAACCGAACGACTCGGGTTCTAGGTTGGATGCAAAAAAATAAAAGTTTTTAAAAACGCATTAAAACGGCTTTGGCTATTTCGACTTTTTCATGCGGCGACTTTGCTCTTCACGCTTCTCTTCGCGCTTCTCTTTGCGATCTTTCTTGTCGGGCGTTAAAGATCCTGTTTTGAATTTCTGCTTACGCTTGGCTTTTGCCTCTGCTTTTTTCTTCGCTGCTTCTTCTATTTCAATTTGCTCTGCCACAAGCATTTCAGGCGTTTCAAGAGTTATGCGACCTAATTTGCCAGACTGAAGTTCTTTTAACAGTATTTCACAAATTTTATGAAGGTTTACGCGCCCACCGGCCATGATAGCGCCGCGACTTTTTGCCGCTGCTTCTAAAAACTCAATCTCGGTATCTGGCAGTTCATCAAGCTTATATCGCTCTTTTAACACCTCAGGGTAAGCCTTTATTAAGTAATCGGCGGCAAAAAAACCAACGTCATCGTATTCCATGGCCGTATTTTTTACTGCACCAGAGGACGCTAAACGATAGATAGAATGCGGATTTTCAAGTTTCGGCCACAGCACCCCTGGGGTATCGAATAAAATAATCCCGCTTCCTAGGTTTATGCGCTGCTGACTTTTCGTGACAGCAGGCTCGTTACCGGTTTTTGCAATAATTCGATCGGCAAGAATGTTAATAAGCGTAGACTTTCCAACATTGGGGATACCAGTAATCATCGCCTTAATCACTTTAGCCTGACCATCTTTATGAGAACATATGCTGCGGATAAGCTGCATAAGTTGTTTACTGTTACCAGGGTTATCGCTTGATGTGGTAATGGTTTTAACGCCGCGCTCTTTTTCTAAGCTCTCTTGCCAACGAGCCGTTATCTCTGGGTCGGCTAAGTCATACTTGTTTAAAATTTTAATACAGGGTTTATCGCCGCGTATCTTGGCAATTTCAGGGTTTTCACTTGAAAAAGGAATTCGTGCATCAAGCACTTCGATAAGTATGTCTACCTGGCTGAGCGACTCTTTTATTTCTTTGAGCGCTTTGTGCATATGACCGGGAAACCACTGAAGAGCCATGCGTTAATCCTATTTGTTGATTGGGGACTGAAAAAATATAAGTGACTGCTATTATTGCTTTGCGGACAGTTTACCAACTGAGAATTTACCTAAAAAGTATGGCCAGTAAAAAACTTGCTCACTCAAAAATCGCGGTTGTGCTAAGGCGTTTAGTTAACATGATAGCTCGTAAGCACAAATATTCACCGCACTAGCAAGGTTCAACGAATCTATTTTACCACTGCCCGGTATGGTAAATGCAGTAGCGTTTAGACGCTTTACATTCTCAGTAGGTACACCACGCGCTTCATTGCCAAAAAGGTAACATTCGAAGTGACCAAAGCTCTCGGATTTTACCTCTTGCCCGCACATGTCTAAATAAGCGAACTTTGAAAATCGTGATGCTAAGCTTTCCAGTGGAACATTAAGCTCCATATCAGCGTGAAAGATTGCCCCCATACTCGACCGAACCACTTTAGAGTTAAACGGATCCACACTGTTAGGGCTGAGCAACAGCTTAAACTGACCAAACCATGCTAGCGTACGCAGTATTGTACCAAGGTTACCGGGGTCTTGTACCTCATAAAGATAGATACAGCGCTTTGAATTGGCACTGCTTGCCGACGTTTGCATCTGCTCGTCGACTGGTACCGTGCACCGCGGCGCGTCTTCAGATAGCGAACTAGTTACTGAATTAAGTACCGAAGGAAGCGGCACCCTAGCGATAATCCCCTGAGGTGATTTTGTATCGCTTATTTGCTGCATTTGCACTGAGGTGACTGTTTGAACCTGGATGACATCATTGCTAAGCAATGGCGCATACTCTGCTTTAGCAGAGTCAAGCCACGCTTCATATTCTGAAGTAACGTATATCGTCACTGTGTTTTTAGGCGCTGACTTCAATAATTCTAAGATCAGATGTTCACCTTCCACCAAATAGTGACCGAACTGAATTCGATACTTTTTTTGGTGTAGCTTTTTAACATCGCTTAGCTTCATTAACTCATGCTCCAGAGTTCGTAATAGACACGTCGTTTAGAATAGGTGCGCCGCTTGTGGCGCGCAAGTTTAAGTGATGTGGTTAAAAACTCAAGGTGATAATGAGGACACTTTTAAATTTAACGACTTCTTACACCCTTGAAGCGCCTTTGCTATGTACCTAACTCATTCCACCTTTGCCTTACACAGATGTAACACTGTAATGAGCGGTTTTTTTGTATTATTAAAGCATAATGCGTCAATTTTTGGAGTTAGCGCGAAAAAAATGTCATAAAAAACAGTGATAACGTCGTTGAAACGTATTGTGATTATCTGTTCCAAACAACCAGTAATAAAGCCGGCAAGCTAATACCTACTATGACTGCTATAACCCGCAACAATGAATCGCCAACTATCACAAATAGCAAAAACACAGAAGATTCAGAGCGCTCTGTGGCAATAAGAGCGTATTTGGAATACACCAAAACTATATTACCAACGATGGCCACGTCATTAGGTCGCCAGTCGGCAAATCAACTCGTCACTTGGCCCATACATAACGATCATTGCTTTCAAAGGGTAGTGCTAGATACTATTTGCCAAGCCCCTTGGTACGACGTTATTCCATCTCCGGCTTATAAAAACCTGTCTTTAGAACAAGCGCGAGCAGCAAAAGCACTATGCAAAAAGATAGCGAATAATCAGGTGTGCCTAACTACCTTAAATAATAGGTCGAAGGCATGGAGAAACAAGCAAGCTAAGTTTGATTTTTAGGTTTTAGTTTTATAGGCGATTAGAGGCGAAATTATGCCGCAACGAACATCACCAAAAGATGCATCAAAAATTCACTGCGCAGAAGATTTGGAAGACGTAGTAGTCGATAAGCGTGCGCAATGGAGAGCCAATGGTGCAAAGGCGCGACGAAGACAGCGTCGGTACAAGAAGAAAGTGGTTACGTCTTTGGTACAAGACATTTATCACAATGAAGCATTTGATTAGCAGCTCGATGCAACGTATGCTCAATGCAGGTTCTGGTAATACCAGTTTACATAATTGTAAAGGGCATAAAACGTATGGCTTTCGATGTTAACATTGAGAATGACATTGCAGTAATCACCTTTGATGACGGCAAAGTAAATGCGGTAGGCTTTGATTTAATAGCGAAATTTAATGCTGCACTTGATGAAGCGGAAAAGAGTGCAAACGCTGTGGTATTTCATGGCGGAGAGGGAAAGTTCTGCGGCGGTTTCGACCTTTCTGTGATGAAAGGCGATGACAAAGCTGAGCAGCATAGGCTTGTTCAAGCTGGGGCAGACCTTATAGTACGTTTGTACGGCTTTCCACTGCCGGTTATCGTTGCGGCAGAGGGCCACAGCATTGCATTAGGTGCTATCATGCTAATGGCAGCAGATTTGCGTATAGGTAAAGACGGTGGCACAAAGTACGGGCTAAACGAAACGGCCATTGGCATGGTGCTGCCCGCATTTGGAATGGAGCTCGCCAAATCAAGGTTGGCACTTACATCACAAACCGAAGCGTTACTTTTTTCGCGTATATTTGAAGGTAAAGACGCGGTGAAGGCGGGCTTTTTAGACGCCGCTGTACCTCAAGATCAGGTGCTTCGCACTGCTCTCGGTTACGCTGAAAAGCTCAAAATGCTTCCACGCACCGCATTCGCCGAATCAAAAATACAGCTTAGGAAAGACACCATTGCCAAAATGAAAGGCTAACGCAAACGTTAAGCAGTGCTAACACTAAATACGCTAAATACGCTCTATGGTTATCACTGCCTGCTTCTCTGCTTTTTCAATGCCTTCTTTTGACCAGTTAAGCCAGTCACTCAGCTCTTTTGTTGTGTGAACAAACGCGGTGCCATTGCGACCGGTTTCTTTTACTCTATATAACGCCAAATCGGTCAACAGCATGGAGTGCTCCCATTGGTGAAAGTCGGTTTGAGCGTTTTCCCAAGGAAGCCAAATAGCGCCCATGGACATGGTTAAGGGCAAAGGCAGACCAAGCTTATAATGCAAGTTGGTGAGCACAGCATGAAGCCTGTCGTTAAGCGCTTTAAAACTTTGTTTCTTAATAGTGGGAACAATAAGCAAAAACTCTTCTCCGCCCCATCGCAACAGACAATCCTCTGGTCGACTGACGCTTTCTATCGCATCGGCCACGTACGTCAGCACGCTGTCGCCTTTGTCGTGGCCAAACTCATCATTGATGCGTTTAAAGTTATCTAAGTCTATGAGGAATAACGCGCAAACATCTTCAGATGTTGCTTTACCTGCATGCTTGCCATCAGCGTTTTTATCACCAATTTGTCGTGCATTAATAGCGTTGAAGAGCTTAGGTAGATACTCTTTGATCGCTCTTCTATTGCTAAGTCCGGTTAACGGATCGGTGTTGGCCACCTGCCTAAGCGCTTCATTTTTTTGCTCTAACTCTTTGTTCACTCTTTCGTAAGCCAGGGTGCGCTCTTCAACCATTTTTTCTAGCATGTCGTTTCTTTTCATCAGTGCTCGCGTACGCACCGAAAACAACAGCCACCCAACCAAGAGAATTACCAATACCGCGATACCTCGCGCCCACCACGTTTCCCACCAGTAAGGCGCAACGGTTATCGACAGTGTGGTGGGCGGTTGCCACTCATCACTGCCTAGCTTCGCAGATACCTCAAAAACGAATTCACCCGATGGCAGGTTGGTAAAATAAGCTAGCTCTCGCTGCCCTGCGTACACCCAACTGCTCTCGCCATTTGTCAGCCTGTAACGGTATTGAGGTACCTCTTCTGCGGCAAATATCGGCTTGGTGTAAGCTATTTCTAGATTTCGCTCGGTCGTTAATTTAATCGTTGAGGAGGCAGAAGTGAATCGCTCACCATTTTGATATACACCAGAGATAACCACTGGTGATACCATGGGTTGGCGCTTAGTGGTGTCGACTGACAGTACGCCTGCTAATGTTGGATAATAAAGTTTGTCGTTAAAAACAATGCCTCGGTTATTACCAGCACCATTACAACACCGAATGTCTTTTCTAGACGTAAACGTGCCATCGTCCCTCAGTACGATATGCCGACGTATTTCCTGTTTATAAAGACCGGATAAGTCGATAGAAAATATACCGCTGGCACCAGACACCCATAATTGATTTGCCGCAATATTTATATTGAATAGATTTTGAAATGGCAGCCCATTTTTAATGGTGTACTGAGTCCATTTCCCTTTTCTGTTTTTCTGAAACAGGCCATCCCCATAGGTAGCAAAAAAGAGGTGTCCATCGAATGACTCAGTGATATTAGAAACAAAAGCACTGCTCACACCAGCCATGCGCACTTGTTGCCATTGCGAATTGTTACTACTATCAAGGTCGGTACTGTGCAACCCTGACTCTGTGCCGACCCATAGTGAACCGTTTTTTGCGCGGTGAATACTGCGAACAGACTGAGAAGCAAAATAGCTAACTTCACCAAAACTGCCATCTTGTTGTTTAAATAACCCTTTATTTGTGCCTAACCAGAGAATATTGGCATCTTTGTATATAGTATTTATTTGATAACCTTCAAAGGCACTTACTGCCGTGACGGCTGATGTTTTAATATCTGCGTTATACAAGCCGTTGCGTGTGCCAACCCACATTACCCCATTATCAATTAGTAAACTGTATGCATCGTTGCCATCCAAAGCGCTTGGGGGAATAACCACCTGCCACTGGTCATCACTAATGCGCTTATATACCCCCAGATTTGAAGCAGCGTACAGACTATCGTCAACAAAGAAAGACCATGCCCTCGCCTTTGCAAATGACTGACCCGCCGCTTGTCGAGTGATGGCCGATGGCCAGAGCAGTACAAGGCCGTTAGCCTTTGTACCAAGTAATGTGAGTTCTTCACTTTGATGCAATGTGAGCACATCTTTCACTAGCGACGGCGTCACTACTTGATTCCAGGACACCTCAAAAATGCCCTCCACTGGGCTAACCTCGTATGCCTTACCGTCCACTCCAAGTAAAAGTGGATAACCGCTGTTGTTTAACGTGAGTTTGTGTATTTCGTAAGAGGTAGCCTGAGGAGTCTCGGTTAACGAGCAATTATCCGCTGAATGCATAAACGAGCGAAGACGTTTGTTTTCAAGAATATAAACACGTTGATTTGCTGCCTGCAGCTGAGAGTATTCTCGCTCGCGTGTTAGGGGGTATTCACAGGTGGCGTTCGTTGCAGCATCAAAATAGATTAGCGTTTTACCGGCGTTTAAAAGCCATATGCTGTTGCCGTCTATGCTGGCGGCGCTGAGCTTGGCTAGCTGCTGTAGCGGCTGTTCTTGGTGCTTTTGCTGTTCAGGATGCTGTTGTTCCGGATACTGCTTGTTTTGCTCTAAAGCACTCGAAGCAACTAGCTGATTATTCTCTAGTGACCACAGTGACGTCCCGAAAAACCATAATTGCCCATCTGCAGACTGATCAATGTAGGTTATCCTATCTTGAGACTGCTCAAATTCAACTGCCTTAAACCCGCCCTTAAAATAACTCACTACGCCGCTGGCGGTAGCTATCCATACTTTTCCCGATGCATCTACAAAGAGATACTCTATCCAATTTGAAGGAAGCGAAGGCTCATTGATGGTATTTAAAATTTCAAATTTTCTGCCATCAAACCGAGCCAACCCACTTTCAGTGCCTAACCAAAAAAAACCATCGGCGTCTTGAGCTATGGCATGCACGGATATTTGCGGCAGGCCATCAGTAACAATGCGCTGACCCTTATCTAAGGCTTGTGCATTTGATACTTGCCACCGCTCAGTGCGGTGGTCTTGTGATGCCCACGCAGTAGTTGGCTGCATGCAGAGCAGCATTACTATCAACAATAAGGAAATACCGCAATGAAAGTGTATTAAACGTAAAAAACCATTTAAACGAGAGAACATCCGGCCTCACTGTAGGCTAACTATCGTAAACGTTAACGAGATAAAAAAGGATTATGCAAAATACGATACCTCAATTTGATATCGTGCTTATGCTTGTGCTACGTGCTAATAGACGAATAGTTGTTCACCAGCCTTAGGTTGTCAATTGCAAACGCAGTAAATAGTATACTTAATTTCACGCTTGCCTTTAAGTATACAGTGACGAACTCACACAGGCAGCGATAAAGAGAGCGTTTAAAAAAGAACTACGCAAAGCGCCAGGCAACAAATCGGCTTTGCTTATTGCCCTGCTCCATATTCACTACTTTGATTTCTTTAGCTTTATAGTATGCCACACTTCTTTCTATGGGCTTTATGTGTTCAGACTTAGACACTAAACACGTAAACCAAGTGACGTTTTGCTTAAATTCAACGCTCTCTCTTATCATTCGTTGAATAAACGCCAATTCCCCTCCCTCACACCACAGCTCGTTAGCCTGCCCAGCAAAGTTCAGACTCGTTTTAGCATATGTTTTATTTCCAGTTTGAGCATGGATATGTTTACCTGAACGCTTTGTTCTGTTCGCGGCTAAATTTTTATTTTTGCGTGCACTACCGCCAAGCGCATCCTGTGCAGATTTATGAAACGGAGGGTTGCACATGGTAAACGTAAAATGGTCATCGTCACCAATTATTCCCGCGAATATGGCTTCAGGATCCAGCTGTCTTCTTATCTCAATACGCGAATACAGCGAGCTATTGTTTTTTACTATTACAGATGCGTTGTTATACGCCGTTTCATCAATATCACTTCCTACAAACGACCAGTCATATACCTGAGAGCCAATGATGGGATAGATAGCGTTAGCGCCTACCCCTACATCTAGCCCTCTTACATGATTACCAAGCCGCGCTTTTATGGTATTCACGCTTTTTGATGAACTTACGATTGTTTGATGGTCGCCCGCATCTCTTTTCAATGGCTCTGGCATCTTTTGAAAATCGACGAGGAGGTCTGCAATACCGTGGATATAGTCTGCGCGACCGGGAACCGGTGGGCACAAATAGTCTTTAGGCAACTGCCATTGACTGACATTGTAATAGTGCGCCAGTATTGCGGTATTTAATGCTAATACAGACTCAGAATTAGCGAAATCGATGCTCTTTTGGCCACTTCGAGCATTGATTATATGAGGCTTCAAGGACGGAAATGACGTACAAAGTGCCGACATAGGATATCCATCGTTGTGGTAACTGCGAGGATGCATGTGCTGATCTTCTTAATAAAGCGCTGAATTGAGGTCTAGTGTGCGTTGATGTTATTTACTGCGTTATGCGCTATTTTAGACAACAAAAACGTTTGTTGCATCAAAACGCAATTCAGTTAGAAACTGTTCATCCTTGACGCAAAAAATACCGCATGCCGATGTAACACAGACTATGCTAAGGTCGTAAATCGTACCACAAAAAAGGAAAATTATGAGAGCGTTATTAATTGGTGTTGTGTTCTTGTCTGCGCTATTTGCGTGCCCATTCGCGTGGTCTCAAGACATATTGTCCATGAAGGAGCGAAGTGATGTTATTGATAACATCATCGCTCAACGTTTTGACACTGTATTGCCCCACATCATGAGACGAGAAAATATCGACATGTGGGTTATTATGTCTCGAGAGTACAATGAAGATCCGGTGTTAAAAACCATGCTACCTTCTACTTGGCTGTCAGCTAGACGACATACCATGTTAGTCATCTATGACCAAGGCGAAGGACAGCCCCTAGAACGATTAGCCGTTGCACGATATGCAGTTGCTAATAGTTTTGAAAAAGCCTGGGACAAAGAAAAGCAACCTAACCAATTTAAAGCACTTGCCGACATTATCAAGCAGCGGAACCCGAGTAAAATAGCCATCAACACATCAGACGCATTTGCCCTCGCCGACGGCATGACCTCTACCGAAAAAGCCCTATTTATGTCGGCGCTACCAGAAGCTTACAAAAACCGTGTGGTATCTGGCGAGAAGCTATCGATTGGGTGGCTAGAAACACGCAGTGAGATGGAAATGGAATACTATCCATTACTCACGCAAATCGGCCATAAACTTATTGCCACTGCATTTTCGAACGCCGTGATCACACCAGGCGTAACCACCACTGATGATGTTGTGTGGTGGTTGCGAGACAGAACCACCGAGCTTGGTCTTAAAAATTGGTTTCACCCAACTGTGTCAATTCAACGGGCAGACAGCGAAGCTTTCGACCAGATAAAGGCCTTTAGTAAGCGACCAGAAAAAAATATTATTCAACCAGGCGACCTTATTCACGTTGATTTTGGCATTACCTATTTGCGCTTAAATACCGATCAACAGCAGCATGCCTACATCTTGAAACCTGGCGAAACGGACGCGCCTAAGTACCTAAAAGACGCGCTTGCGAAGGGCAACAGGTTGCAAAATATTTTGACCAGTAATTTTCAGAAAGGTCGTTCAGGTAATGAAATTTTAAAGCGCTCTCGAAGCCAAGCGATAGAAGAAAACATAAAGCCCACTATTTATACCCACCCGCTTGGATTACACGGGCATGCAGCAGGACCAACCATTGGAATGTGGGATGCACAAGAAGGAGTGCCCATACAAGGCGACTACCCTATGTATGAAAACACCGTATATTCGATCGAGTTAAATGCCGCTGTGATGATTGAAGACTGGGGTAAAGAAGTCAGGATTATGCTAGAGGAAGATGCGTTTTTTGACGGTAGTTCGGTGTCTTACTTAGACGGGAGACAAACAGAGTTTCATTTAATTTCTTCTGAAGCCAAGTAAGTGCTAAAACGCAACGTTAGCAACTGAGTATTAATAAAACGAGGCAGTAAAACGAGTCAGTAAAACACAGCCATACGGACTTGGAGAAGGTAGCCATTCAGGCTTCGAGAAGTAAGCAAAGTGACGGGCCTTTTGCGCTGTAAGCAGAGGGCCCAGAAACTGATATTGCTAATGGCTTTTATTTGTAACGCTACCCTAGCGGTTATTCGTCAGCAGTGCGAACTTCTACATTTTGCGATTTATAGGTACGAACAAAATCAGCAATGTCTTTGCGATTACAAATCACGCTCTCACCTTTCAAACCATATTTAGTTAACGCTTCGTCTTTACCGATGGTGAGTGCTTCTAAACAAGCCTGTGATGCGGCATTGTTATTTTTAGCCACTAGAGCAACTTTCTTGGCATTTTCAGATGCCTGATTATTTCTGTACATAAAAGCAAACGTTCTTAATGACTCTCCATTACAACGAACTGATGCACTGAATTCGTCAGAGTCAAAACCATTCGCGCGCACTAAGCGAAGCGCTGGCTGATAGCCCTCATTCGCGGCAGTTAAACACGCTTTTGTTTCGATGTTTTCATCCACTGGCTGCAAGCGAACGTCTTTAGCAAAAGACTGAGTAGCAGCAACAGAGAAAAGCAGCGAGATAGCAAATGTAGACAGTTTCATATGTATTCCTATTTTTGTAACTTAATTAGATATCGCGAAAGCAATGACTACATTATGACCATAAAAAGGGATAAATAAAGCATTTCATGTAATTTAATTACATTAATAAGTAAAAAAACATTCAAATTACGTTAATACTGAAAGTAATTTACATAAAAGCATCACGCTTATCGTTTTGTTTACAATTACAGCGGATGCAATTGGTGTTTTTTAGAAAAGAAGCTAGCCAGTTAGCAACTTCTCATTCAGCGCTTCGAGTCTGTGCTTGAAGGGCCTACTTACAATAAAGCTGCTGATAACACTATTGTATAAAGCTGAGTTTTATATCGCTGAGATTAATGTAACTGAGGCTTACGTAATTGAAGCTTATGCAATTGAGGCTTTTGTAGCGAAGATCATAGGCGCGCCTGATTTGTTGGAAACAAACGCGCTCTTTTAAGGAATAGACGCCTTACGCATGGGAACGCCTTTAACAGGCTATGTTGAATTTAGCTGATAAGATCGTGCATCCAGTTCAACGAAGGGAGTGGGTTTTCAGGTTGATAGAAAAGGCGGTTTAGCCTACCTAATAAGTTAACTGAGTGATTAGGATCTTTATGCTTCATTCTGTGTGTGCTTTCTGTTTGCAAAAACTCCCAAGGTTGTAGGTCCAAATGGTCAATCTCTTCTTGGGTAACACCGAGAGAAGTAAGCGTTGACAAAATCCGCTCGGTCTTGCTTTCTGCAATCGGTATCAACATATTGCTATACATGTCTACCAAAGGCGCATTAATTGCTTCAAGAGTGTGCTGAATGGCGCTCCACACCATATCATGATTAAACTGCCACTCTCGTGGTGCATAATATCCCTCTACTTCCCACTCTAGTTCAGCATTACTCGTTGCTATTGAACTCTCCGCCTCGGGAGAAAAAGATAAGTCGGGTTTTGCACCAATGTTGTAAGCATCTACACTCATAGCAATGCAAATAACAAGGTCGCCACAGTGTATTTTGTCTGTGTAAAGCGCCTCAAATGCGGCTCGCTTTACTCCCATCCACCCATGCACTTTTGATGGCCTCTCTACAAAATGACGCACGTCATTTGGCAAATCTTCTCCGTAACGCTCTATCATTAATGGCAGCGGATTTTGCTCCGGCGCATCGTCTGGCATCCATACTTCGTACTCTTGGCGATTGTCAGCTTTCCCTCGACTTTTAATGCCATAAGATAGGTTTACTGGACGACAAATACTGCGGTCCTCATCTACCTTATGAAAATACTCCGAACGTATTCGCTTTATAAAGGGGGCGTCTAAGTTTGCAAGGGCCGCTGTAGGATAACGATACCCAATTTCACTGTTCTCTACCATGTTGAACGACGGTATGTGCGTTTCTAGCTTTGCTTTAACACCCCGTAACATTTTCACATTGGGCAAGACAATGCTGCGCTCGGGCTCAATGGTTAGCCTTTGCCCATCCTCGGTAATAAACTTTGGCACTTTGTGAAACTCGTAATTCACAACGCCAAGGGAGTCTAAGGCGGTATCGCGATACTGCGATAATTCAGTAAATAACGATGCATGGTTGCGAATATGTTTAAATAATGGACGAGATGTTGACATTGTTACTCCTTGTAATACGACTTGTGCAGCTATGACTAACACTATTAGTGTTGAGTTCAGTAAACCGTACTTTAAGCAATAGTCCTACCATTATTTATCACCGTGGGCACCTTTACTATCGCCTGATACAGAAGATTGAATACTGACTATCTCAAACGAATAATTGAAGGTCGTCACTCGCTATCTAGCGATAAAAACTGATGCCAAATGTGCGCACCAACATCGTCGTAATGCTTCACTAACTGTGCGAACTCACTTCGCAACGATTCATTTATCAATGGCGAAGGTAATAGTGGGTCGAATACTAACTGATGAAGCGCACTGTCACCAATTTCAAACGCTTCTTTTGTGGCTTCTTCTAGTGACAACATTGGCAGGCGATTTAACGACTCTTTTAGTTCAGTAACACCCTGCTGATAACGACGCTCTAATTCTGAGGTATTCCAAAGTGAACGCGCTCGTGAATTTAGCTTTGGCTCTAAATCGAATGCACAAAACACCACTGCTTGTTGACTTAACCCTAAAGACTGTAGCCTTTCTCTCACCACGGTGGCACCACCTTGGATATTTGCAGGTCTTATGTACATATCGGGTAATAATTTTTTCAACCCAAGGATTTTTAATGCACGTTCATTCTGTCTAGCTTGTTTCTTATCACTTTTTGCTAGCATGTGAGTGTGCACTACTATCCAATCGCCGTTCCAGCTAGGTAGCAAGGAGGTTTCTTCATTTCGCCAGCTACTGATCTCTCGCGCAAAAACTACGCCTTCTTTGCCAAGCTGGTAGTAGCCCCTATCGACAAGCGATAACACACCAGCACTGTGTAGACGATTAATGGTGACTCTGATGTTATTTTCAGAGATAGCAAAAAGACGCCCTACTCGCACTGCACTCAAGGCTGTCATTTTCACATTTTCTCTGGAGCCTAAAAGCTTAAGCAGCAATTTTCTTGCAACGGGCTTTTTTGTGTCCGCTTTATTCACACTGCTTTCCCTTCACTTGCATCGCCCTTTCATATCTTTTACCCATATCTCTCACACACCTCTTACCAACATCTCATTTAAATCGCTTACCTACACCCCAACTACATCCCAAGTGCATCAACCACACGTTTTTTACATACCGTTTTTATTACTTAATATCATGCTTTTAAGAAAAAGAATCTCACATTATTATCTTCTTTCTTTGTATCAAAACCGTTTTCTGATAAGGAGCAAGCCATCGGCTCTCCCGTTTTACTGCTGTCCATTCAATTACTGTCCACTTAACAGCTTACTTAACAGCTTCCCTGTTAAACAACACATTGTCGGAGGCAGCTCAACAACCAACATTACACACTTTGACTTATTTTATTATTTTGTGTAATTTCTTGGTTGATTCTCTAATCAACTTCTTAGCTAATTAACTTCTTGGCTAATTAACTTCTTGGCTAATTAACTTCTCAGTCAATTTTTTATCAAAGCGATAGCAACTGCCAGGCCAATGACATGATAGCGACAAACACATTCCATACACATGAGGTAGAAAATCAACCTTATGCGCTCCCTGCTTATAACCTTTGGCTAGCTGACCCGCTACTTCAAAGTATGGTGAGACAGCACCATCCTGCTTCTGTTCCCACACTGCTAGAGCAGTTCGGCCAATACAGCGGTGCCGTGCAGTTTGAACATGGTGAGCTTGCCAACAAAAACAAGCCGGTTTTGCACGCGTTTGACCGATACGGGCGCAGAATAGATAAAGTAGAGTTTCATCCAAGCTATCATGCTCTGATGGGCTCGGCCATGGAGCATCAGGTCCACTCCTATTCGTGGCAAAACAACGCAGCAAGCGGGGCCCATGTCATTCGCGCCACCCTGCTCTATATGCACAGTCAGACTGATGCAGGTACTACCTGCCCGCTAACCATGACCCATGCAGCCGTACCCGCCATTAGTCATTCAAAGCATCTTCCTAAATATTGGCTCGACAAACTCATAAACGGTACCTACGACCCGCGAGAACTCCCTGCACTGGAAAAAAACGGCATTACTGTAGGTATGGGTATGACGGAAAAACAAGGAGGCTCCGATGTAAGGCGCAATACGACCAAAGCGGTGCAACACCCTGACGGTAGCTATGCCATTACCGGACATAAATTCTTTTATTCTGCGCCAATGTGCGATGCTCACCTCGTATTGGCTCAGGCAGAAGGCGGGCTGAGCTGCTTTCTTCTCCCTAGAATACTTGAAAGTGGAGAATTAAATCATGTTCGCATTCAGCGCCTTAAAGACAAGCTGGGGGATTGGAGCAACGCATCATCAGAAGTAGAGTTTCAAGAGGCGACGGCTTATTTACTTGGCGAGGAAGGTCGCGGCGTATCTGTGATCATCGATATGGTATCGCTCACCCGACTCGACTGCATGATTGGCTCTTCCGCTCTTATGAGACAGGCTCTCGTACAAGCAACACACCACGTTAGTCACCGAGACGCCTTTGGCAATACGCTTATCAACCAACCTCTTATGCAAAATGTGTTGGCAGATCTGACCATCGAGAGCGCGGCGGCTACTGCGCTGACGATGCGAGTAGCAAAGGCCGTTGATGAAAGCCATACCAACCCTCATGAGGCTGCCCTTGCTCGAATTTGCACGGCTATTGGCAAATACTGGATTTGTAAACGGACCGCAACGTTTGTAAATGAAGCGCAAGAATGTCTCGGTGGTATTGGCTATGTGGAAGAAAACATAATGCCGCGGTTGTACCGCCAAGCGCCGCTAAACTCAATTTGGGAAGGCAGTGGCAATGTGCAGTGTTTGGATGTGTTGCGGGCCATGGCAAAAGAGCCAGCAACGCAGAAAGCGTTATTTACGGAACTACAAAGTGCTCAAGGAAAAAATACGCATTTTGATCAGTATGTCGCGCAACTTTTAAAACATTTTAGCGATACTGAATCGCTGCAAATGCGAAGCCGCTTGTTAACAGAGCAAACTGCGTTAGCACTTCAGGCTTGTGTGCTGCTCAATAACGAAGATGCTGAAATACGTAATATTGCACACAGCTTTTGCGAGAGCAGGCTGGCCGGCCATCATGGTTTGGCATTTGGTACGTTACCGGCCTCTACACCATGTGAGGAGATTATCGGAGCAGGTGCTTTAATGTGAAATCATCACTACACCGCGGTAAGCCAAGCCTAAAAAAGAGTAACGCCACAGCCCTTTACCCACGTGCTGACGCGAAAGGAAAACACAGCTGGTTACCGTGCTTAAGACGGTACCGACATTAAAGCGAAAGATACTATTTCATCTCGGCGGGTGCTATACGAACTCGTAGAATGACTTCTTGATAACTACCCAAACACTAACGATAAATAACAAGCAGATAGCCGTAAATCGCGCTATGCTTGGTATAAAATATTAGGCAATAAACTTCATGCAAAAGCAATTGGGCAAAGACTAGGATATGGTTGAGCAAAAATCGCTCTCTTTACAAAAAAACCTTACAATAAGGTTACTGCGCGTATTGCGATACAACAAATCACGAACAGAGCGTGCCTTAAGTTTATTGCCTCTTGAAAATAGACCTCTATTTCATGTACTGCCATTTTTAATTCACGTTAATCACCCCGAATTACCCGGGTATGTTGAATCGCCGTCAAACGATGTAATAGTCCCATTTGGTATCAACAATTACTCATTCAGAAAAGATATTGAAATGGCGCTGACGCGCTGTTTTCCCTCACAGCAGTCCTTATTTGCTGATATTAAATCTATTTGGCCTCGCCAGCGGTGCATCGACTCGCTGGTACTTATGGGCAGCATAGGCACAATTGCGCAAACCGACACGTCAGATTTTGACTATTGGGTGTGTGTAGACGGAAAGCAGTATTCCCCTCAATCCCTCGATTTATTAGCTCAAAAGCTAAGAGCCATTGAGCAATGGGCTGATAAAAAATGGGGTACTGAAGTACACTTTTTTCTATCGGATATCGAAAAGGTGAAACACAATGACTTTGGCGTTGCCGACGGAGAAAGTGCCGGCTCTGCCCAAGCATTGTTTTTAAAAGCGGAGTTTTACAGCACTAACATTGTTGTAGCGGGGAAAGTGCCCTTTTGGTGGCTAACGCCAGAAAAATCGACCATAAAGCAATACGACGGCATTTTGGGAAGCCTTGAAAAAGGAGGCTCCCCCGACTTAGATTGGTTTATGGATTTAGGCCATTTGGAAAGACTGGATGCCGGCGAACTGTTTGGCGCGGCCATATGGCAATTAGGTAAGGCAATGGATTCGCCATTTAAGTCGTTGCTGAAAATGGCAAAGTTAGAAGTGTACCTTGCCAATATTGGCAGCGAGCAGCCGCTATGCAACACCCTTAAAAAGCATGTTCACTTAGGCTCTGATGCACCAGGAAAAGTGACTGATATCGACCCCTATGCGCTTATGTTCAATGAGCTAATCACCCACTACACTGCACACGGTCAACCGGAAGATATTCTTATTTTGCAGCAGTGTTTATACCTTAAATGTGGATGTAATCTCAGTCAGCCTCTGTATGAGGGAGAAACGCCTAACTTTAAACGACGAATTATGGCCGCCTATGCAAAAAGCTGGGGTTGGAGTAGAAAATCATTAGAGCACCTCGATAATATTCAACAGTGGAACTTTAATGAACGTGTTCAATTAAGTCGGCGTATACATCGCTTTTTACTGAAATGTTATAGACGCATATCCAGTCAACTCGATGGCCAAACCCAAATCATGGATGAAAAAGACATGACGGTACTCGGTCGCCGATTAAGCACCTTTTACGGTAAAAAACACAACAAGGTAGAGTTTCTTCGCAGGGCTTTTGATGAGAGTTTATATTGTCCTACCGTCACCATAGCCGTGAAAACACTCAAAAATGGCGAAGAAATATGGACCGCTTACGCGGGTGATAGGCTGAGCAAGTCGGGTATTATCGATGAATCGCAAAAGATTTCACAAGCATCTAATGCAGTGGCGTTACTTGTGTGGTGTGTTGCCAGTCGCATAATGGATACGAACACAAAAATTCACCTAGATTACAACTACTGCGAAATTAGCGAGCTCGACCTAAATGACCTGTTAAAACACCTGTGCGCATTGTTTCCACCAGTACGGGTATCCGCATTGCCGCGAGAGGATTTGCTGGCCCCAGAACGCATTATGACATGCATGGCATTAGTTAATTTCCCCACCCTTCGCCAAAAACCTACAGTAGAAGATGTGTATGTACTTTACAGCACTACGTGGGGTGAGACGTTTTTAAAACACGGTGCGGAGGTGCTAGATAGTCTTTGGTACGAACTTTCAGAGGTCTCGCCGAAGCCTAAATGCTACGTTATGGTGCCTCGAGGAAATCAACAATCTCGCATTCTCGGTGAGTTTATTGAATCTACAGACCTTACATTTTCCGTGGTTCATTGATGTAAGCAGTGGCAATATAAGCCGCGGGTTCAAAATGGCCAAGCATTAAGGCAAACAGGGTTATTAGTGCAGCTTGACTACAAGTTGTCTTCTGACGATGCTGACTAACGAAGGGAGAATGTAGGAAGAATACTAAAAGGAGCGCGGCTCCTTTTAGTGTTTTTATAAAACGGCGTAGAAACGCTTACAAAATATCAAGCGCGTTGTTTTAACCTTTTAAATGGGGCGCGCAGGTTTTTGCTACCTTGCTGGCATCAAAAATTTCAATCCAATAGCCGTCGGGATCTTTAATAAACGCAATGCCTTTCATAGACCCGTCGTTTAACTTTTTCTGAAATGGCACGCCAAGGGACTCAAATCGCTCGCAGGCAGCCTCCGCATCTGGCACGTGAAATCCAATATGGCCAAAGCCTTTTGGCTCACTATTGCCGTTGTGGTAAGACGCATTTTCTGGGGTGTCGTCCCAATTGTGAGTCAGTTCTAACATCGCAGGGCGACCGAAGGTTTGCTGCGTGCGCATCTCTGCGTCATCGCTTATATCCGAAAAGTCATCTCCTGCCGCTAGAAAATACAAACTGAACTTCATCTCTTCAAAGTCGAGTCGCTTAATCAGCGTCATACCCATCACGCGAGTATAAAAGTCTAAGGTGCGCTTGGGATCAGCAATTCGCAACATGGTTTGATTAAAGACAAACCCTTTTGTTGCGTCGCTTTTTTCTTCGCAAAGCCCATCTGCATTATCGAAATGTCTACTGGTCGGTGTATTTATCGTTTTAGCCATAAGGGTCTTCCTCGCTTTACATTAGTTGTCCATGTTGATAGAAACACTATGTGCGCTGAACACTTACCTTTCAACTGCCGCTCGCCCGCCATTTCTGCTATCTATCGATTTCCTTGCCGACTTTTACCTTACTGCAGAAGAGCTAGCCCTTACTCCGCGCAGACTCGGTAGGCTTATTGTCTACGCGATAGGTATTGCTCTTCTTTTTAGCTGTTTGTTTTTTGGCGCCTGAATTCTTAAGATTAAGGGTTTTAGAGCCTGCTTTCTGTGGTTCAGACGAGCTAGGCTTGGTCGAAACACCACCTTTGCTTTTTGATGCAAATGCATTTTGATTAGACGTACGAGGTTTCGTATTTTGGCGATACTTAATCACCATACCTTGCAGTAAATTTCGTACAACTTGGTCGCCGGCCGCTTTATAGTTGCGGTGATCAGGCTTTCGAAATAGCGCTGACAACTCGCCTTTGCTCAGCCTGAAATCAGCCAAATACAATACGGCAATCATATCTTCGTCTTTATAGCTCATCGCAATGCGAATTTTTCGCAGTATTTCGTTATTACTTAAGCGCTCTTTTGGACCTAGCTCTTGGGGCGCTTGTCCTTCTTGCTTACCGCGATTTTTGATAACCAAACCATCTAAGAACATCGCCAGGATCTTGTCTCTACATGGTAAATAACCTTCTTCATCCTCTTTTTTCATGATGCTATGAAGATAATCTATGTCCATGTCGTAATCCATCAGCTTAAAAATACTGATAGCCGCGGTATCGTTTATAGCAAGCGCATAGCGAATGCGGCGTAGAACATCGTTGTGGAACATGATTGATAACCTTTAAGAAGATAGAAGTACTTATTGTGTTTGATTACGCCAAGGCCTGTTGATCATAGTGCTATTTTCAAGCGAAGCGTCATGATAGAGCAGAGCGTCGTGCTAATTTACTGCACGGTGCTTACGTGCTAGCAGCGCACAAGCAGTGAAACGCGACGGATAATACAACAGCTGTAACATCTGCAACAGCTCTTGCGGATGTATGTAGTTTAACTCAGTTAGGGTTTTACCGCCATCTCCATGCTGGCAAGAGTGCTTGTAAGAGCGCCTGAAACATCATCAAGATCCTCAACATCCCCCCCCCAGTAATTGGATAGTCCAACTATTGGGGGTCACTTCACAAACCTCGTTTTTTTGAATTTGAGATTTTTTACGTTAAGAGCTCGTTTACTATTTGCAGATTTACTTGCTTACCGACTTATCAGTTTAACGACCTGACAATTTACTGACCGGTCAATTTCCAGACTCATTCAGGCTTTGAGATGAGTAGAAAAGAAATCAACGGTGTGCTGCCATGCAAGTTCGGCATCTTTGGGGCTGTAACGACTTGTTGAGTCGTTGTGAAAGCCATGCTGAGCTTTGTCGTAAACATGAGCGATGTACTCTGCTCCATTGGCCTTCAGCACTTTTTCGTATTCCGGCCAGGTTGCATTCACTCGCTTATCATTCTCACCAAAATGCAAAAGTAACGGCCCATTCACTTGAGCCTGTAACTCTTCTTTTGCAGGTGTACCGTAAAATGGTACAGCTGCATCAATCATATCAGGAAGGGTTGCGGCTAAAAGGTTACTGATGTATCCGCCGAAGCAAAAACCAACCACACCAAGCTTGTCTGAGGTTTTTTCGTGGTTACTGAGCCATTTTGCGGCGGCCATAAAATCCTGTTCAATTTTTTGTCTATCGAGGCTGCGCTGCATTGACCTACCGTCATCATCATTACCCGGATAACCTCCTAAGGGAAATAAAGCGTCTGGCGCGAATGCAATAAACCCTTGCATGGCTAGGCGTCTAGCCACGTCTTTTATGTAGGGGTTTAACCCTCTATTTTCATGCACTACTACAACTGCCGGCATTAGGCTTTCGGCGCTTGCCTCAGTTGGCACTACTAGATACCCGCCTCCAGTACCATGGCCCTCAGGGGATGGAAACTCTTCGTATGTTGCTTTAATAGCGGGGTCATTAAAGGACACCTGCTCAGCTTTGGCATAGTCAGGAATAAGTGCACTACTGATGACGCCGGCAGATAAGCCAGCAATAGACAACGAGGCCACGCGGGTTAAAAATGTGCGCCTGTCTATGTCGCCATGAGCATATTCGTCATACCAATCAAAAGCTTCTTGAGGGATCGTTACAGAAGGTTTGTCTGTTTTCATTCTTTTGCCTGCCAAGTTGTAGGGTTAATTGTTTTAAAAAACATTGAGCATAAAGTAACCACACCTTACAGAGATTTACGCATCAAGAACGAAAAAACGCGACTAAAAGCCGGCGTTATCAGTTTAGTGTCATAGGGGCCCTCCTTCTGCAATGTCCATAGAAATCGTAGTCAGCAAGAAAACAGTCTTGATGACCAGTTACTTTCTTATCATCTATGGTTAGCATTGCCATCAGGTTAGGACTTTTTAGGCAACGCAAGCGGCAATAGCGGCTCGTCTGTGATTTCTGGCACCGTTGGCCGTAATATTTAGGACCGTGGTCTGTAATAACTAAAAGTTACGACGTTGGCATGACGTACACTTCTCTTACACATGCTTTATCGCTGCTTGATAGCGCATAATTAACCGCATCTGCAATATCCTCTGGTGCCAACTTGTCTTCTTTAGGTTCGTCAAAAAATGGTGTGTTGACCATACCAGGGCATATGGTTGTGCATTTACCGCCCCATTCACGCATTTCTTCAGCTAAGTTTTGACCGAAGCCATAAGCAAACCACTTACTGGCACCGTATACGGAGCCTTTAAGAGCAATGCGTCCGGCTACTGAGCCCGTGAGAATAAAATGCCCTTTGCTTTCTCTTAAAAACGGTAACCCTGCTTTTGCTGTGTATAAAAGACCGTTTACGTTCGCTCCCAGCATAGTTGACCAATCGCTCACATCGCCTTTTTCAATTCCAGGAGAACTCGCGCCGGTTCCCGCATTAGCAAATACAACGTCAATTTTTTCAAAGTGAGCGTTTATTTTAGCAAATCCGTTTTCTACTTCGTCAAAATCACTTACATCTGCCTTTACTGAAAACGCATTCTCGCTACCCAATTCTTCTACAAGACGGTTTAGCTTATCTTCACTTCTTGCAAGAAGCGCAACATGATGCCCTTCTCGCACGAGCAATTTGGCCGTTGCCTTACCTATGCCGCTAGACGCGCCAGTGATAACAACTACTTTGGATTGTTTAGTCTTACTCATAATTAGGTTCTCCTTTTTTCTTTCTAGTCACTGAACTCTTTGGGACACTTTCTTCGAGAAAAAATGTGCTCGAGAGAAAGTGCTCTCCCACTTTTAGCTCTACTTACTATTTAACTTTGTTCAACATTAGACTACAGGGGTGCAACTTGCGATCCAAAAAAGCCGCCCATCCAAAAGAATAAATCATTGATTTAGTGAAATTTTAATTTCATCACCCAAACGTTGGTCTCAGCATGTTGTGCTTATTTTTCAACGGGTAAGAAGTTCTTACAGAGCTGAACAGGAAATTACGCCAATACCGGTTGGTCAATACGCAACTTGTTATTGATCACCATCGTCTTTTCTGGCAACTTCCACGCCTGTTTTATTTATCTGCGGATACCACCTATGAGCTGGGGCTTGCTGTCTCTTTTTATTCCTACATTTTTCTTTGTGTCCATAACCCCGGGTATGTGTATGACGCTTGCACTGACGCTGGGCATGAGTATTGGTGTAAAGCGCGCCCTATGGATGATGGTTGGTGAACTGGTAGGTGTGGGGCTGGTCGCAACACTTTCCTCTGTTGGCGTAGCTGCACTGCTGCTCAATTCTCCTTCTGTATTCACTGTTCTAAAATACATTGGAGGCGCGTACCTTTTTTACATAGGTGTGCAAATGTGGTTGTCGCGAGGCAAAATGGCGTTAAAATCAGAGGGTGAAAGTCAGCGAGCCTCTCGTTTAGCCCTTATGTCGCAAGGCTTTATAACCGCCATTGCTAACCCAAAGGGTTGGGCTTTCTTTGTTGCATTACTGCCACCCTTTATCAACCCTGAACAGCCGCTGGCGCGTCAATTAGCGAGCTTAATCGCCATCATATTAGTGCTAGAGTTTAGTTGCTTACTCATTTATGCGTCAGGTGGGCGAACCATGCGCTCTTTATTACTGCAAAGCGACAATGTGCAGTTGATGAACCGAATAGCGGGCACACTAATGATTGGTGTGGGCATTTGGCTAGTGCTTACCTAATCGTCAACGAGCCGATACTTGCCGGTAGCATCAACATATTTTGTCGATACTGTCTCATACTATCGGCAGGTTGTTTTACCGTTTTTTAGCGGCCAGTAGCATGACTACCACTTTTATTCTGAAAGCCATATGCAGTATAGTGTTAGCCCTTTTCAGATGTGTATTAGAATGGCTAACAAACTTCGAAAAGTAAGTCGACAGCTTCACTTGTGGATCTCATTAAGTATTTTTCTTCCCGTTATCATCGTGATTGGTAGCGGCCTTTTGCTGCAGGTGAAAAAAGAGATAGACTGGATCCAGCCGCCGACCCAAAAAGTAAGCCAAACCGCTGTCAAAGAAGCAACATATTCATCCGCTACGATTATAAGTTCGGAACAGATCCTGCGAGCGGTGCAAACAGATTCTGAAGCCCAGTTAATGGACTGGGAAGATATTGACAGAATTGACATTAGACCGAGCAAAGGCGTAATAAAAGTGCGTGGTAACAACCATTGGGAAGTGCAGCTTAACGCCTTCACTGGCGAAGTACTACAAACGGCTTATCGTCGTACCGACACCATAGAATCTATTCACGACGGGAGTTGGTTTTTTGAAGGCGCTAAGCTGTATCTATTTCTGCCAGCCGCTGTGCTTCTTTTTGTTATTTGGTTAACTGGCATAGTAATGCTGTTTACTACGCTAAAAAGTAAATATCGAAAAAAGCAGGCTCGCTTGCAGTAATCTAGTTAGAACAATTTAGCTAAAACAAGCCAGTTTAAGCAGACACGCTGAAGCAAGTCATCTAAAGCACAAACCGCAGCGCAAACTGAATGCTGCGACCTTGAGCAAAAGCTGCTCGGTCATCGGCACTCACGTAAAAAAGCTGATTAGTGAGGTTTCGAATACTCACTCTCCCATTCACTTTATTATTAAACGGCAAAGATGCACCAACATCTAAGGTCACTACGCTCTCTAAAGGGCGCTCACCGTCAGCAACGTCTGTTTTATTCGCCCGATAAAGCACATTTGAAAAAATGCGTATAATACCCACTTGGTATCCTACCGTGAGCCGATGATTGTGCGCGGGAATATCAGCGATAACATTCCCGTTTTCGTCCTCACCTTTTATCCAAGCGCCACTAAACTGCAAAGATAACTCACTATTTTTCGGTGTCCAATTAGCCGTATAGCTCATCCCATTAATAGTGGCACTGTCTAAATTAACGTATTCCAGCACATCTTCGCTTACTTCTATGCGCTCGATGTAGTGTTGTATTTTTTGACTAAACACTTCAGTGGTTGCCAATAAGCTATCGTTTGTATAGGAAATCCCGCCTTGAATATTTACTGACTGCTCAGTGTCTAAACGTTGGTTTCCAAGCACGGTGCCTCGAGGAGTTACTCCAGAAAAAAACCGTTCCGTGAGTGATGGGTTTCTGAAAGCGCTTGAAACATATAAGCTTGCTTGCCAGTGAGGCGAAAGTGCATAGCTAGCGCCAGTGAATCCGCTGACGTTTACTCTTTTTACGTTTTGCCCACTCCCACTTTGATGTTGCCAGTCAAGGCGTGTACCTACTGCTAGAGACAGATTTTGGAACGTTCTTGAGGCATCCATCACGCCCGCCACCCCAATCTCACTGGCATCGAGTGTGGTGATGTTAAAGGCATCGGTCTCATCAACTTGTGCAGGGAGTGCTTGCATAGATAATTCTTGTAAAGATAGCTCGTGTATAGAGAGTGCTTGAGCTGGTCTTGCCGCCTCAAGAGTTACTTTAGCGCCTAGCAATGTTATCGGCGTTTCACTTTCATCAATGCGTACCCCTTCACGTCCTTGCAGTTGTGCTTGCCAATTAATCCGCCACTCTCCTACACGCTGCCTGCCCCCAATATCACTGCCATAATCGAATGCTTTGCTTCTACTTTCATTCATACGATCTTCTGGTCGTACGGTTTCTGTATCTAATTGAGACTGATGCCACCACACATTGCCGGTCACGTCGTCAAAAACTGCACTGACTTTGCCAAGCCAATGGGTATTTTTTGGATATGTTGTAATGCTATTTTGTGGATAATCACTGCTCGACTTACCAATATTACTGTTGTGTGAATACAGTGACCAAACTTCAGAAATAGTAGAGTGCTCCGGTTGATGTCTTAAAAATAACGCCGTTTGCTCAAATTGCTCAAACAACGCATTACCATCGGCATCTTGCGTGTTATCTGCATTGCGATACGACACTTTCCAATCGGTGCTTCCAGCAAAAGGGAAATACTTAGTAGCTGGGGTAGTCACTGATCTATCCGCGAATCCTTCATAGCCGTATTCTTGGGTCTCACCATTGTTCATCCTTCCCACATAAAAGCTCTGCTCTTGCGCAGTAGAAAGCCCTAAGTTAACCGCCCCGCCCATAGCACCAGAACCTAGGTATGTCGAAGCTGCGCCAGGCACGACTGACACCTGTGTCACCCATGAAGGAGGTATAAAGCCAGCGCTGGCTCCCGCTCTTCTATCACTAAAAATAGGCACACCGTTTAACAGCGTTTGAATTCGCCAGCGAGAAAAGCCGCGAATACTCACATTTTGAATTTGTCCTCCTTGCCCGTTAAGACTTATTACGGGCGACTGCACTAATACATCATTGATGCTAGTGGGCTCAGCAACTGCAAACTGTGAATAGTTATACAGGGGAAGGATACGTTCTAGCGTGTCGTGGTAATAAGGTCGCGTTGCCTTCACCTCAATATTCTCTACGTCTGCTTTTGCCATAGTGCTTTTATCTGCAGTGATAGCATCTGATTGAGAAGCATCTGATTTATTTAGGTATGATTTATCAACAGTCGCTGAATACGCTGCAGGCGTTGTCAACATGAGCGCTGCCACAAGCATGAGATGTATACACACCGCCTCGGGTAAACTGCGCATCGGGTATAAAGATGTATAGCGTAGCGAGCTTGTCATATTACCTATGTGATTTTGCATAAAAAAGCTGAATTGAGATAAAAATAAAGCGGCAGTGAAAACACTGCCGCTTGAGGGGGCAAAACCCCATTTATTGCATTAAACGTTATTCAGTAATAACCGGCAGACCTGCTGTCCATGGACCGCCGGCATTCACCACTGCACGCTGTAGCTCAGGTACGGTAGTTTGCTGAAGCGCTCTCACACGCTTGCTCACTGCATCTAATCCTTCGCTAGCATAACGCAATTGGTCTTGATGCTGCTGAGTAGGCCCATAAGATGACCCCACTGCAGAGCGGGCGTAACGTAAACGGCTAGTTATATTCGCAGGCTTTATTCCTTTGCGCTCACGAGACTCTAAACCATACAGTTCACGGTTTAAGGCATTGATTTCACTCTGCACATCAGCAAATTGTGTTTCAAGTTTACTTATGTCGCCTTGGGTGCGATTTATAGCACTGCGAAGTACTTCCATCGTGTCTTTAACATTGGCTAACACGCTTGTCGTGGTTACCGCTCGTTTTTGGGCGTCGTTCACTTTTCCATCATAGGCAGCGCGCTCTTGAGCGGTGGCCCCCTCTAACGCACCTTTGTAGATAGATTCAAGAACAAAGTCTACAGGCTCGGCAAGCGGTGTAATGGCAGTACCTTCGCGTTTAAACAAAGCAGCCGTGTAGCTGCCCGGTAACGCCATTAACGCGCCACGTGAACGACTCGCACTGTCTTTATCTGTTATTGGCATCGCATTCGCATAAGTCATATCCCATGTAATTCTGTGCAAGCCTTTCTTAGTACTTCCCTCTACTCGGTTAACCACATTGCCTCTAGCGTCTTTTATCTCAAGATAGACGGCAGGCGCAGCTTCTTGATTTTCTGCTTCCACCGCTTCCCAGCTTGGATACTTCGGATATTTATCCTTATCCTTCATAAGCTTTTTCTCAGCTTCTTGACGTTTCTCTTTCGCTGTCAGTAGACTGTCTTTTAGATAATAGGTCAGCGTTGCACCATGTTCTGGGTTTTCAGCCACAAAGCGGTCGTCACCATCTGAATCAGTATGATTATCGTCTGGTTGATACCACTTAACTGGGCGACTAGGCGCAAACAGCAGGGCGTCTTTTTCCATCGACTTTTTCGTTAACTGGCGAAGCGGGGCATAATCGTCGAGTATATAAATTCCTCGACCAAACGTACCGGCCACTAAATCGTTCTCACGTCGCTGAATTTTCACATCTCGCGTTGAAATAGTAGGCATTCCACCTTCAAGTTCTACCCATTGCTCTCCACCGTCGACGGTAAAGAAAATACCAAATTCAGTACCGATAAACATGAGGTCTTTATTTTCGTGGTCTTGAACAATACGCCACACTAAGTGCTTTTCAGGCAGCTCATCTGCCATGGACGTCCACTTCTTGCCTAAATTAGTCGATTTAATAAGATACGGTTTGTAGTCGCCATATTTGTGGTTATCTAACGCAACATACACGGTATTCGGATCGAACAGGTCAGCGCGAATGTCGTTAACATAAGCGGTTGCAGGAATACCTTTGATATCATCAAGCTCTATTTTTTTCCACGACTTGCCGCCATTGGTAGTAACTTGAATGATGCCATCGTCGGTGCCTACCCAAAGTATATTTTCATCAACCGGGCTTTCAGCAAAGTTTGCAATAGTGTGATACTCAGACATGGCATATAAATCCCAGCCTGCTTCTACAGACCACGTTCGTCCCATCATAGGCATATGCATGCGGTTGCCGTTTTTAGTTAGATCGCCCGACAGTGCAGTCCAGCTGTCGCCACGGTCGTCAGAGCGCCAAACGCGCTGCGATGCAAAATAAATTCGCTTAGGATCGTGAGCAGAAACGTTAATGGGCGCATCCCAATTAAATCGCTCTGCTGGGTCGCCAGGCAACGGCTGCGGTTTAATATACACCCCTTCCTTCGTGGTCATGTCCACGCGAGTTAGGTTCCCTTGCTGCCACTGGGAATACACAATATCTGGATTACCCGGTTCAACAGCAGGTTGGTGTCCGTCGCCGCCTAAGGTTAAAAACCAGTCTTTATTCTTAATTCCTTCTGCGCGATTTGTTCGCGAAGGACCGCCCTGTGTAGAATTGTCCTGCGCGCCAGCGTACACATTGTAAAACGGCTTAGCATCGTCTGGCGCCACTTTATAGAACTGAGTTAATGGCAAGTTTGCCATAAAGCGCCAGTTATCCATTCTGTCGTGCGACATATAAATGCCGCCATCAGAACCCATTAAAACAAAATCAGGGTCAGTGGGGTGAAATGCCATCGCGTGATCATCAACGTGTTTGCGCTTTGTATTGATAGGCGTCCATGTTTTTCCGCCATCGTCAGATACTTTGCTGTAATTGCTGGCAATATACACTCTATCCATTTGGTGCTGATCAGCAAAAATTTCCTGATAGTAGTGTGGGCCAGTACCGCCACCTACTTCATCAGACATTTTCTCCCAACTTGCGCCTTTATTTGCCGAGCGATAAAAACCGCCTTCGCGATTGTCTATCTCGATAGTCGCATAGAGTACATTGGAGTCGATGGGTGAAATCGCCATTCCAATTTTACCCATGTTGCCTTTCGGCAAACCGGTCTTTAATTCAGTCCAGGTTTCACCGCCGTCGTCAGAGGTGTGAATACCGGCTGCCGGGCCTGTACCTACATAGTTTGCAACGGTTCTTTGTCTTGACCATGTTGCCGCATAAAGCCTGTTGGGGTCGTTCGGATCTAGTAGAAGTGATGTTACCCCCGTCCATTCATCATCAGGGGTGAGTACTTGCCTCCAGGTATCACCACCGTCGGTAGTTTTATACAAACCTCGTTCGCCGCCTTCAGACCATAAAGGGCCTTGCGCCGATACCCACACCACATCGGGGTTTTCTGGATGAATAATAATGTCGGAAACATGCTCTGACTTTTTAAGCCCCATGTTTTTCCACGTTTTACCGCCATCAAGTGATTTGTAGACACCATCACCAAAGCTAATATGACGACCGCCATTATTTTCACCTGTACCAACCCAGATAATGTTTGAATTACTTGGCGCAATGGTGACATCGCCTATGGAATAAACCGCTTGATCATCAAAAATAGGTTCCCAGGTGGTGCCGGAATTCTTCGTTTTCCACACGCCGCCAGAACCTACCGCGGTGTACCAGGTCGACGGATCGTTTTGATCAATGGCAATATCTGCTATTCGCCCAGACATATAAGCTGGGCCGATACTTCTCATTTCCATCGCTTTAAAAGTAGCGCTGCTAAAAGGCGCGTTTTTGTCTGTTTCTGACTTATCTGCAAATGCTGGCACGCTTGACAGTGCCATGGTTACAGCCACTGCAACGTTAAGTATTTTTTTCATTGTTATTGCCTAGTTTGTGGACTCTTCAGCAATGAAGTTACAAACAAGCGTACAAGTGTTCAATGGAACAAACGACCAACTAACGATAATAGGGGTCAGATGCATGGAACCATCTCTATTGGGAAAATGTTGGAGGGTGACTAAAAACACATACGCTGACCAGTTTCACTGGGCATAGACTGCTGGTAATTTTGATAAAGGCACTAACTCAGAAACAGTGCAAAGTCAGTGCCTAATCAACTGAAAATATGGCACGTGAAAATACGGCACGTCAAAATATGACATAAGGAAATAACCATGACATTTAAATTAAGCTTTGCAACTGGTGCAGCGGCGCTTCTCCTTATGCTTGAAGCTGTTTATGCATTCTTAACATCCCCTGAACTCAATACCCACCACGACAGTTTACAAACAGCGTTACTGTTTATCATTCTTGGGGTTTGTTACGAACTCCGTGATGCAAAAAAAACGAGTTCACAGGGAGTTAAAGCAATATCTGACCAAGCAAATTAAGCACAAAGACGGATGACAGATTGAAAATCTGTGGCCTAAAAAGTCACGATATCATCGTTAATCAAATGCCCTACCACTGCACTTTCTTCGGCATCGACGAATGCCATGTCGATGGCTTTCGCTCGCCCACTAGTCACTTTTCTATAGTTGGGGTGAGAGTAAATATAGGTTTGTTTAGAGCGTAACGCCTCAACTACTCGCTCTGCCAGCATGGATACCGGAATACCAGATTCGACGGCAGCAGCCGCGGCCTGCGCCCCAGCCATAAGCTTCTCTTTACTCATTCGCTTTTCTTTTGCTACCGCATATTTTTCTTGCCTGTTGCGATGCGACTCGTGAATTCGCGTTTTCACAAAGGCAGGACACAGCACAGAAACATGAATATTATGAGGCTGAAGCTCTGCTATCCAACTTTCGGTCATTGATACCACTGCCGCCTTCGATGCACAATATGCACTTGCGTAAGGCATCCCCATCATTCCGGCCATCGACGCCACATTTAACACCCAGCCACCTTCACCGTGCTCTTTTATTGCTGGCACTGTTGCTTGGGCACCATAGAGCACTCCCATCACGTTAACATCCATCACCCAACGCCATGTCTCATGCTCAGCGTCTTCAATCTTGCCAGGTGTACCGCCAACGCCGGCGTTATTAACCACCATATGTACCTTACCAAAAGCTTCCTTTGCCTTTTCCACAATAGACTCCCATTGCGCATAGTCGGTAACGTCTAAGGGACAGGTAAGAATGTTGTATCCCTTTTCTTTTAACGCGTCGCTGGCTTCTTTCAGTGTGGAAGCGTCGATATCTCCCATTACAATGTTCATGCCCTGCTCTGCCAGCGCTTCGGCAACAGCTAGCCCTATACCTCCGGCTGCGCCGGATATAATTGTGGTCTTACCGTTAAATTCGTTAGACATACCATTCACCTTCTATATTCTTCATGATTGGCCTAATAGCTGGGCCTGTTAGCTGGGCCATCTAGCTTATTTATAAGGCTAAGAGCAGCAACCCATAATTGTGTGATACGTAGAGTATGATGAAGGAAAGTATAGACATACTTTATTTGACTGATTTATTTAGCTTCATGACATGAATACTAAATGGAGTTACAACTTACCGAATTTTATTGTGCATTTTCTCTGCACCAATATAAAAATCAATGTGGTACATGCTAGTAGGTTTAACAAGTGTTTTTAATCAGACGCTTACAAGTCAGTATAACAGTGACATATCCGCTTCACTGACTTAAGGTAAGGATTATCAGAGCGCATTAAAAAGCGCATTTTATTAACAGGTTTATTATGAAAACTACGTTTACTAAAACAAAAAAACTGACTGCTTTTTGCACTGTGTTTTTTACGACATACATGACAGCGTACTCTCCATTAGCAAGCGCAGCACCGGCTCCTTTGGTGTCTATCGAAACTCACGATAACTTTTTTAATGCAATAAAAGCCCACTGCGGAAAAGCATTTATTGGCAAGGTGACAAAGGATAACGTAGGCAATACATTTGGCGGCGAGCAATTGGTTATGCATGTACGGAAGTGTTCGGATACCGAGCTGCATATTCCGTTTCACGTTGGGGATGACGCCTCTCGCACTTGGATTGTCACCAAAACAGGCGCTGGCTTAATGCTTAAACACGATCATCGCAATGAAGATGGTAGCTTTCATACCTCTACCATGTACGGCGGGCATACTGATAGCCGCGGCTATAATGAGGTTCAGTCGTTCCCTGCTGATGCATACTCAAAGCAGTTATTTACCGACTCAGGCATTAATGCTTCCACTGACAACGTATGGCAGATGATGATTTACCCAAAGCGTTTTAGTTATCGCTTAGTGCGCCCTGCAAGGGAAGTGCAAGTAGACTTTGATTTAACAAACCCTGTTGACCTACCAAAAACGCCTTGGGGATATACTCCACTTCCCTAAACTAAAACGCTGGCCGAATTAGGCCAGCCATCTTGTTACGCTTAGGTTGTGTTTAGGCCATGCTCATCATGCCCAGCGGCACTTTCAAAGACCATTAGCGCTTTTGAGGAAAAGTAGCGCTCTTAAAGACCGCCGGCGCTTTTGGGATCCAACGCCTTAAGCAAACAACTATCGACTAATAAAAATCACCCCATCTGGATTATTTCCGGTGGGAAACTCAGCAATGATTTGCTGGGTGTGAATGTCTATCGCCACTATCTTGTTTTTTAAATTTAACGATAAAAAAGCAATATTATGCTCTGGATGCATGGTGATACCCTGCGGCCCCGCCTCTTTTTCTAGGGCTAATGTGCCAAGCTCCTTTTTATTCGTCGCGTCAAAAAATCGAATGTAGTGATTCTGAAAGTCTGGCACCATTGCTACCGACTCATCGTGATTAAACAGCACTCGGTAGGGAAAGCTAAAACCTTGCCATTGAGCAATCTCTTGTTCGGTGTCAGGGTTAATAACAACGAGCCTACCTTCCTTGTTTGCGCCGTACCATAACTCTTCTGCGCTCTTGCGATAGTTAATTGCTTCGGGCATTGGTAACGTTGTCATGTTTTTAAGCAGCGTTTGATTGCTCATATTTACAACCGATATGGAGTTACTACAGATATTGGTGGTATACGCTACGCTTTCATCGTTATTAAGGGTAACCATATGAGTGGTATCTTGGGCTGTCTCGATTTTATTGGTGACGTTGCCCGTCACCACATTCGCTATACCAATATGTTTAGCCTTACCGGAGGTAAAAATTATCCGTTCATTGTCGTTTAAAAACGTGGCGCCATGAGGCCCTGGCATTGAGGCAAGTGGTATTGTCCTTGCTACCTCAAGCGAACTCAAATCGAAAACCGTTAAACTGTCGCCACCGACAAAATCAGTGCTTACTGCCCATTTTTGATTCTCGGACATAACGAGTTCATGTGGGCCTTTACCTGTGGGAAGCGTTTTAATGATTCGTTTTTCGCTGACATCAATAATACTGATACTGTCGTCAGATTTATTCACCACGGCTAGAATGCCAGACTGCAGCCTTTCATCTTGGTATTGGTTTTGATTTTGCACCGCATTCGCCGAATTTAAAAACCCCGCAAACACAAGTAACATAAAACTAAAACATTTCATTATTAACCTCTTTGTTTCTTCAATGCAGTGTAGTCAGCACGTGTTAGCATTCACCCGCTATTAGCCGCGCTCCTAACTTCACCCGCTAGTACCCGCACTGCCACCAGCATTATTGCCAGCACTACTACCAACAGTAATAACGCAAATCTTAGATACCTCTGAGCACTTGTGCTGACATGCTAATCGATATCCTTTTTCTAATTCCGATGACGGCAAACTCGCCTTTTCAGCGGGTGTTATCGCTAAGTGATTATTAGCTAAAAACTTACATTTACCGCACGTACCAGCACCATCGCATAGTGAAGGTAAGTAGATCCCCTCCCGAATAAGCCCTCTAAAAAGGCTACTTTTGGGATCAAGTTCAACGGTTACTGTTGCTGATGAGTGTGAATGAATGTCACTGAAAGGAAGCGGGTTAGCGCAAAGCACAGACACTGACCGTTTTTTGCTGAATATTGATAACGAAAAGCTACCCTGCTGATAGCGCTGAACCAACAATATTAAGCCCGAGACAGAGAGCACGAGTGCCGATATTGCAAATGTAATAATAAGCCCGTGATTAAAGCCCCCAGTACTATCATAATCCATAAAGTGAAGGCCATAATCCATAAAATGAAGTTTGAACATTAGCGCCTTTAGCCTCGCGTCATCGTTCACGTGTTTGATTACTTGGCCGGTTACGCTGTCTAAATAAATTGCAGTATTATTTTTATCATTGGCAGACACTTTCCACATTGGGTTTTGTTGTGCAGCATAGTCTGAAAACGGCGGTTGGATTAGCTCTGGCCTACTCAATGCGCTGTCGCCGGTATACGAACTATTAGCAATCTGTGATATTTGCGCAGGTGTTAGCGATGTTCTATTACCACTAACCGCATCAAATAATAGTGAAGAGCGAGGTTGATAAGCATGCAGCCCCTGGCGACTAATTACATGATAATACGGATGCTCAAGCACCCAAACTAATTCTATTTTCTTAATAGTCTCAGTTGAGTGTGAAGAGCGCTCTCCGAAGGCTAGTTCGTTAACTGGAAGCATTTTGAGAAAAATGGCATCTCGGCCATCAACCATCTGTAGTACTTCCTCGCTGCAGCTTTAAACTGCAGCGACTGCCGCCACCTCATCAGACTAGTCAAGGTGGGCAGATTTGTGGCTAAGCCCATGGTCAAGATTGTGATTAAGGCCGCGATTAAACACACTGACTTGGGGCTTTTTCACCAATAAATATAACGCAGGCAATACGATGAGCGTGAGTATTACGGCACTTGTCATGCCGCCAACCATAGGGGCTGCTACCCTGCTCATTACCTCAGAACCTGTTCCTTCATCATAAAGAACAGGCAGCAAGCCTAATATAATAGTTGCCACCGTCATCATTATTGGGCGCACCCGCATTCCAGCCCCTGCTAGCAAAGCGTTTCGAAATTCCACACTTGATATTGCCGAGCCTCGCTTTGTGGCTTGCATCTTAAGTTCGTCAAAAGATTGGTTTAAGTACACTAACATGATCACGCCTATTTCTACCGCGACTCCTGCCAGTGCAATAAAGCCTACACCGGCTGCCACCGAAAAGTTATAGCCCTCAAAGTACATTAACCATAATCCGCCAATCATTGCCATTGGCAGTGTGACTATAATGATGGCTACTTCGCTAAAGGCCTTAAAATTAAGATAAAGCAAAACGACAATAATGGCGATAGTTAACGGTAATACGTAGGCTAACTTTTCTTGTGCCCGCTCTAGGTACTCATATTGCCCCGCCCACGTCATTGAATAGCCAATAGGAAGGTCGATATGCTTCTCTAAATATGCTTTTGCAGTAGCAACATAAGCGCCTAAATCCACATTCTCAATATCGACATACACCCAACCATTGAGCCGTGCATTTTCGCTTTTTATTCCCGAAGGGCCGGTCTCAACGCTAATATCTGCCACGTCCCCCAGCGCAATGCGCTGTCCGTTTTCCGTTAATAGCGGTAATCGCGCCAATTGCTCAGGCGAATTTCGGTAGTCTTGCGGGTAGCGAAGGTTTACCGAATACCGCTCTTGACCTTCAATAGTCTGCGTTACGTTAACGCCACCAACAGCAGTCGCCACCACTTGTTGAATATCATCAATATTTAACGCGTACCGACTCGCTTTTTCGCGAGATATGTCAACATTGATATAACGCCCACCAGCAACTCGCTCTGAGTATACTGAAACGGTGCCCGATACATCAGGTAGTGTTGCTTCTATTTGCTGGCCGATTACCTGTATGGTGTTGAGGTCGGGCCCAGCCACCTTTATCCCTACGGGCGTTTTAATCCCCGTCGACAGCATATCAATTCGCGTTGTAATCGGCATTACCCAAGCATTAGTTACCCCCGGGAATTGTATTAGTTGGTTTAGCTCCGCTTTTAGCGAATCAGTAGTGACGCCGTCCCGCCATTGGTTTTTTGGTCTCAATTGAATGAAGGTTTCAATCATTGTTAGCGGTGCAGGATCGGTAGCCGTGTCGGCTCGCCCCACTTTGCCAAAAACCGTGTCCACCTCGGGCAGCGTTTTAATCAGCTTATCGGTTTGCTGTAATAGTTGCCTTGCTTTACCTATAGAAATGCCTGGATAGGTAGTGGGCATATACAGTAAGTCGCCCTCATCGAGGGTAGGTATAAACTCGCTGCCTATCTTGTCGATGGGCCAAAAACCCACAGCGGTAATAATAAGCGCCATCGCTATGGTCGACTTTGGAAACGCCATTACTTTTTTTAATACCGGTAGATACAGTGCAATAAGCAATCGGTTGAGCGGGTTTCTTTGTTGTGAAGTTACCTTTCCTCGAATGAAATACCCCATAAGCACAGGTACTAGCGTAATTGCTAAACCTGCTGCAGCGGCCATTGCGTAGGTTTTGGTATAGGCCAACGGTGCAAACATTCTGCCCTCTTGGGCTTCTAATATGAATACGGGTAAAAATGAAACGGTAATAATCAATAGACTAAAAAACAGCGCAGGGCCTACCTCACTCGCCGCATTTGACACCACATGCCAGCGGTTATGGCTATTTAAGGTATCGCCATTTTGGTTCAGCTTTTCTATGTGCTTGTGCATATTTTCTATCATCACGATAGCGCCATCGGTCATTGCGCCAATGGCAATGGCGATGCCAGCTAACGACATAATATTGGCATTAATTCCCTGTATGTACATAACAACAAAGGCCATCGAAATACCCAACGGCAGTATGAAAATAGCCACTAGAGATGAGCGAATATGAAACAGAAATACCATGCAAACCAATGCTACAATTACGAGCTCTTCTAGCAATGTATCCCAGATGTTATCGACGGCTCGCCCTATTAATTTTGAGCGATCGTACACCGGCACAATCTCAACGCCTGAGGGTAACGAGGACGTCAGCGACGCAACTTTATCTTTTATTCTCTCTATTATTTGCTGAGCATTTTCGCCATAGCGCATAACAACAATACCGCCTACCACTTCGCCTTCCCCATTGAGCTCAGCAACGCCACGGCGCATTTGTGGGCCTACATTGACGTAGGCGACATCGCCTATGCGAAGTGGCGTTCCCTGTTCGTTTAATCCAAGGGGTATGCGCTCAATATCGGCAACCGATTCGATATAGCCCGTCGTTGTGACCATGTACTCAGCTTCAGCCATTTCAATAACAGACGCGCCAGTTTCTTTATTTCCCCGCTGCAGGGCGGTTTGTATGTGACTAAGGGGAATGTTATAAGCACGAAGCTTATTTGGTTCTACCTGCACTTGATACTGCTTTACCATTCCCCCCACAGATGCCACTTCAGAAACACCAGCCACAGTTTGTAACTCATATTTTAAAAACCAGTCCTGAATACTGCGAAGCTGACTTAAATCATGGGTACCTGTAGTATCGGTGAGTGCATACATATAAACCCAACCCACACCTGTAGCATCAGGTCCTAATTGAGGTTTTGCTGAAGCAGGCAGTGTTTCGGACACTTGACTCAAATATTCTAATACTCGACTTCGAGCCCAGTACACATCCGTATTGTCATCGAAAATAATATAAATATAAGAGTCGCCAAAATAAGAGTAACCTCTCACGGTTTTCGCTCCCGGTACCGAAAGCATGGTACTTGTGAGGGGAAAGGTTACCTGATCTTGCACTACCTGTGGCGACTGCCCCGGATAGCTGGTTTTTATAATCACCTGCACATCTGACAAATCGGGTATGGCATCAACTGGCGTATTCTTAAGCGCATAAATGCCCGCGCCCCCCATGATTAACGACAGCAAAACAATTAATATACGGTTTGCTATAGACCACCTTATAATCGACTCAATCATGATTCATGGCCTTATGATTCATGGCTTTATGATTCATGTTTTCATGTCTCACATCCTCATGATTCATATCTTCATGGCTCATATTTTCATGACTCATTTCCTCGTGGCTCATATCCTTATGCATGGGCTTCTTTGATGGGGGATTAGCGCTTTTACGTGTCATGGCTACCACGATAAAGTCTTCGCGAATTTCAAAAGTGAAATTAACGGTATCACCAACGCTAAATCGAGTGAGGTCGATATTCCCTGCAACGGTAAAATCCATAGTGGCGGGCGGTCTGCCCCACTTTTCAATAGCGCCTCTACTTATGTTAATGATGCGAGTTGATATATTGATATCATTTATCACGCCAGTAACGGTTGCCGACGATACTTCAGGCTCTGACATAATGTGAATACCAGTAACTGCAACGCTATTATCATTCGCTTTTGTTGCCTCAAAGTGTAAAGTTTGCCCTGCTTTTAGGGTAGCAATGTCCACGCTATCGGCAACCATAAAGTCCATCGTCATTGCTGGCCAGCCCCATGCTTCAGCAGGACCATGAGTAATATTCACCATACGATGCGCGGCCATAACGCTATTGATTTCTCCCTCCATCCATGCTGTTCGTGGTTCCTTATCGGACGCCATGCGGGTAAAGTCTGAGCTCTTGCTTGACTCTGAATCAATCAAAAACTGTGCGGAAGTAACAACGTCATCGCCTTCGTTTAACCCATTCAAAATTTCAATACTGTCGCCGCGAACTAACCCAATATCTACACTGATAGATTTGAACTGCCCCTCGCCTAATGCTAGTACCACTCTGTCTTGATCGCCTGTGCGAATAACTGCCTCTTTAGGCACGACGATAGTCGGCTTTGCTTGGTCAACGTAAATACGCACACTGGCAAACATATTGGGTTTTAGCTGATTATCTGCGTTATCGAATTCTAATCTCACACGCAAAGTTCGTGTGCTCGCATTAAGGGCTGGGTAAATATAATCGACCTTACCTATCCACTCTCTTCTAGGTAAATAGTCAAGTGTCATACTCGCCTGCAGTCCTTTCTTCATGAGTATTACGTCACGCTCAAACACTTCAGCTTCAACCCATATCTTATTCAGTTTGGCAATACTAAGTAGTGTATTTGCAGGTTTAACAAAAAAACCTTCGCGTATATTTAATCCATCCAGAACTCCTGATTGCGGCGCATAAAAGGTAATGTTTTGTTTAACTTTGCGCGTAGATTCTAATTCGCTAATGAAAGTCTGTGGTATCTGCAGCGCCTTTAACCTGTCTTTAGCCGCCTTGACTAAACCATTATTATTGCGTTTGAGCGCTGTTATTAATTCTTCTTGAGCGTTCACCAACTGCGGCGAATAAAGGGTGTAGAGCGGTGCACCTTTTTCTACATAATCCCCTTTTGCTTTAACATACAATGTCTCTATCCAACCCTCTACTCTTGGGTGTATGTGTACAATCTCATCTTCATCATATTGAACATACCCAACTGTAACTATTTCAGCACCCATCGCTTTACGCTCAACTGGAGCGGTTCGCACCCCCAAATTATTCACAACGTTTGGCGCTATCTTAATCGCCCCCTTACCGAAATCATCGCTCGAGCCTGACTCTTCATAAACAGGCACCAAATCCATTCCCATAGGAGATTTCCCTGGTTCATCTCGGCGGTAATTAGCATCCATAGGAGCAACCCAATAAAGCGGCGTATTTTCTTTCGTCGTATCGCTCTCCTTGTTGGTGCTTAAGATTTTTTGAGAGTTAGGCTGCATTTGAAATATCGTTTGAAACAAAAGCAAGGCGCCAGATCCTACTGTCACGCCAATAATTAAAGCGATAACAGAGGAAGAAAGGGGCTTTGTTGGAGATGAGCTGTTCGACATTATTTTTCTCCCATTTGCGACGCCGCACCAAAAGCGGTGTGATTTACTGCGCTATTTGTTAGTTCAGCCTTACTATCAGCAAAAAAGTAATTAATTCGCGCCACCGTCTTTAGCGCATCAACGTCTATTCGCAACGCGGAAATTTGTGCATTTAAAACGGCAATTCTCGCTCGTACTACCTCAGAAAAATCGCCATCATCATTGGTATAGGCGGTAAGAGATGCCTCGGCTTGCTCATTGGTTTGCAGTAATATTCCTTGCTTATACAGGGTTTGCCGCTCTCGCAAACGCACAAGCTGTCTTATCTCTGTTTCTAGGGCACTTAACATTTGCTTGGTTAAAAGCAACTTTTCTGTTTTCACGGCTTGTGAGTCTGCTATTGATGCCGCAACTTCTTTATCTTGTCGATTTTGAGTAAATAGAGGCACATCAAAGGACACGCCCACTGAAAAGAAGTCTGCTCGGCTTTGTCCTGATTGCATGTCATCCCGATACCCGTAGCTGGCATTAACCCCCCACTGAGGTTTGTATTGCTGCCTTGCCAACTCAGTGCTTTTCTCAAACACTTTTCTCTTTTGCTCTATGGCTTTTAGCGCTGGATGTGTCACTAAAATCTGTGCCATTCTTTCTCTAACATACGAGGGGATATCCACAGCTTCTGGGACAGCTAATTCGATGGCTGGCAATGTTTCTGCAACTGAGAATGAGAGTGACGGAGAATTAAAATTAAAGTTATCGCCCTGTGTTTCGTTATCGTATAAATGGAACCACTCGCTCAATTGAGCGGTGGCAGATTCTAACAACTGCTTTTGTGACACGACTCTATCTTCTAACTGAATAATTTCTAACTCTGCTCGAATGACATCTTGTTGACGCATATTGCCTAATGCACTGGAATAGCTCGCTCTTGCTACTTCTGCCATCTGTTCAAATAGCATACGATCAGACTCGATAAGCGCAATGGTTTGTTGAGCTAGATAGGCATCTAACCAGAGTTCTGACACTATTGTTTTTAACCTAGCTATTCTGTCATCGCGAAGCAGCGCAAATTTGGAGGCTTCTATTTTTAACTGACTTTCTTTAATCGCTAATGAGTTGCCTCTTGGAAGCACTTGTGAAACTCCAACATTAACCTGTGTCATCGCTTCTTGGTCAAAAGACCATGAATTGGTAGGTAAATTCATCATGTTCAGAGATACTTTAGGACTTGACCATGTTCGTGCTGCAGAGCTGCGATAAATCGCCGCTTTTTGTTTTAATTCACTGCCATGAAGCCAGGGATCGTTTTGTAATGCCAATGAGATTGCTTGCTCTAGAGTAATCACGCGGCTTGTATATGCTCCAAATATAGGGAAGCTGAACGATAAGCAACTTATCAACGCGGTGAAGGTAATGGCGAAGCGTTTCATAATATCGAATCCTTACAAGTAAGCGTGATAGCAGTAGAACCTTGATGAAAGACACCCTATTCATCATCATTTATGCTGCAAAAACGCCTACTAATTTTTTAAATTGAAGTTCAGAAGTGGACAAAACTGGATGTATTCAGACACTGAAAAACGGCTGAATATTGGCCCACGTTAAACATGACGTCGTGCGCTCTCTCATGAAAAAAAGACGCAACTAGCCTGTTTAGCCAATAATGGGGGGTCTAAAAAAAGAGAAAGATATTGATTTAGGTTTACTGCACTGCTGGGCAACAGCATGATCGCTGTATTTTGACGCGGTGATGAAGTGTTGAGTTACTGCCACCAAACTAGAATTCGAGCAAGTACTTGTTTCACATGAACATTCATCGTTACAGCAGTCGCCATTACTCATTGCTGCACTACCTTTCATACTCATATTCGACGAGCTCATTTCATCGGCATGAGCTGCATGATTAGTATGGTCAATAATATCTGGAGATTCATGTTGGCGTTTGTCGTGAACCTGTGGATTTTGAGAAACGCTTTCTGCTACAGCTGTAATTTTGCTTGAACTTGACATGGAACACTCTTCAACAAAATGTCCAGAAGAATGCGCACGCGCGAACGACTGCCCACTAGAAGCAATGAGTAGAAATACAATAAGTAAATATTTCGTATACGGTTTAAACATAATCCAACCACAGTCACAACGCGTAGCAATGTTATGTGATTATATTTTCAAAGTAAATGCGTCGACCATCTTTCTAAAGTAAACCTGATTTATATTAGGTGGTTTCAGATTGTTACTGTTGCCAGTATTGTCAGCTGTGGGGATATTACTCGTCGATGACTTCTTTTCATTTACAAAGACTAAAATAATACTTGATCACATAAATGTAATAATGTAGATTTAAATAGTGAAAATTTATTAAAGGGGGCTTTTCATGCTTAAGACATTCACGAAGTTATTCAAACGCAAGCACCCATACGCAGTTGCCGCATACGTAGGCCGCAAAAACGCACAACGTATTTTAGATTGCAAGATCGAGAAAAAGTCGAAGCTTCTTGCCCACGACTAGCTACTAGCATATGGCTCCGAAAGGAGAGATGAATGCCATTAAGGCAAATTCGTCGAGAAAAACATGAAATCCGATGATTAATCAGTCATCGGATTTTTTTGTGCTCAAATAATGTACGAAGTGACGTTGTTAACACCACACTTTCTGGAGACCGAAAAGCGTTTACCCCGCACACCGAAGCCCGATTTGCTGAGTACCAATCTTTTGGCGAGGGTGCGTTATCAACACCGGATTTTCGTCACACCCTCAACGACAACACTGCTGCATTTTATTCCAGAACACAGGTATTAAGGGGCTGGCTTCCTTCTAATTGGTAATAATCGATGAACAGGTATTCATTCACATCTATACATATTCAGCTCCCTTTCTTTGAACCTACTATGTTGAAAAAGTCACCATTCACGAAGGGTAAGTAGCCATGTTCTTACGCCTTTCCTCGTGAGATACGCTTCTGAAATTCTAAACGTTTTTTATTAAATTACCTTTAAGGTTAACATTTTTATTGATTTTCGATTAGTAAACCATAAAATGCATGCGAACCATTATCATTTGCATTAAAGTTTTGAAGGGTTAATCGGTGAAAAATATAAACATGATTTCTAAGTTAGGTAAGGCGATAGCACTTGCGTTAACTGGCATAGCTAGCGCATCCGCAATGGCGGCAATTGCACCAGACGATATTGAGCGTATCACCATTAGTGGAAATAGCGATTCAACATTTCCACGCACCATGGCTGCCGTTGATTCTGGCAAAATCTTTGAGGGCAAAAAGACCTCAGTGGTAGAGCTTGATGAAATGCCTAACTTCATTGAGCCAAACTTAAGACAGATGTTTTCTACGCTGCCGGGGCTCTTCGTTTCAGATCAAGCCATCCCCAGTATTTACAATGTGAACTACCGCGGTTTAGGAAACCCACATGAGTCTGAGTTCGTGGGCTTTTTTCAAAACAATATTCCCCTAGCCGCAGACCTTTTCGGATACCCCACCATCTATTACATGCCTCCAGCACAGCGTATTGAGCGCATAGAATTCGTTCGCGGCGGGTCGGGTTTAATTTACGGTCCACAAATAGGGCCGACGGTAAACTTTATTACCAAGCGCGCAGAAGTAGGCCGCGATACGGGCTTTCGAACCGACCAAGCGCTCGGCAGTAACGGGCTTTACAGCACTTATAATGAATTTGCGGCCTCTAGTGGTGACGTTGGCTTCTTTGCCTCAGTTGATCATCGTTCGGCCGACGGCCCTCGGGATAACGAAGATTTCGATGTAACATCAGGTCACGTTAGTGTCGCCTACGAAGGATTCGACGACATTCGTCTTGGTTTCGAACTAGACGTATACAACTCAGATTCGGGCGAAGCAGGTCGCTTAAGCACGGCTGAGTTTGCGCAAGACCGCAATCAAACATTAACGCCATTCAATCGCGTTGAAATAGAACAAGTACTGGCTAACTTTACTTTTGCGCAGAAGATTAGCGATAGTGCGACGCTTGACGCGAATGTCTGGTATTCATACATGGACCGCTTTAGTCGCCGATCTGGGCAATTTTCTGAGCCTGAGAATGAACCGGCTACCACAAATATTGATCAACAAGAATTCGATAATTGGGGCTTCGACGCCCGTTATGCTCAAGCGTGGGGCGACAACAATGTACTGACTGTGGGGACAACCTCTTACTGGGGAGATAGCCCAAGAACTCGTCACGTCAGTAGCGATATTCGCTCTAATCAGCAGAACGCCGCTGACTTGCTATTCGATCAAGACCGTAAAATGACGTATAACGCCGTATTTATCGAAAATTTATTCAAATTCGATAAATTGAGTGTGGTACCTACCCTACGTTATGAACGCGTTAATTACGACTTAGAAGAGTTGACTAAAAATCCAAGTCTAAACCGAGATCCGATTGACGTAGACGAGACTGAAAATGAACTGCTATTCGGTCTTGGCATGATGTATCAGCTCAACGAAATCAGTGAGCTTTATGCAAACGTTTCTGAATCTTATCGCCCTCAGCGATTTGATGATTTGGCCAACCCCAATTCAGAACTCGCCAGCTCAAATGGCCCTGACGTTTCTAGCGCAATGAACTATGAGTTTGGCTATCGCGCTATGCCTGTTGATGGTCTTGTACTTGACGTGAGCGCGTTTAGAATCGACTTTGACGACAAAATTGAAACTATTCAGGTAAATATCGCTGACATAGAGCGAGTGAACTCTGGCGACTCTCGCCATCAAGGCGTAGAGTTTAGCGTCGACTACGACCTTTTTGCGGGTCGTGCTGACGAAAGTTTTAGAATTTTTGCCAATGGCTCGTTGCTTGATGCCGAAATCGTCTCTTCCCTTAACGAGAACCTGGTTGGAAATACCACCGCTTTTGCACCGGAGTATCTTTTACGCGCCGGGTTTATATACAACACAGAGAAGCTTGATGTCGCGCTTACTGCGACAATGGTAGACGAGCAATTTTGGCAAGACTCGAATGCGTCTAGAGGAACAGGCGTCGATGAAATAGCAGCACTTATTCCTTCCTACGAGGTCGTTGACCTTACCGCTGAATACCGTATCGATTCACAATGGGCAGTATATGGAGGCATCAATAACCTTTTAGACGAGAACTACTATTCTCGCGTTAGAAATGATGGTATTGAACCTGCGCTAGAAAGAACCGTATTCGCAGGCGTACGCTTTCAAATGTAAATAGCAAAATTTGTTAGCAAGTAGGGCCAATTATCTGGCCCTGCTGTTTCCGCTTGTAGCCAGCGCCTTTTCAGTACACATCTACATTCCAATATGCAATAAAATCGCTCTTTACGACCATTTCTTTTTGTTTTACCTCGCCGTTAAATTACACCATATTCCCGCAATTAGTCACTCGCCATCCGAGCATTGCTATTAATTGAAGGGCCTTCAACGTTGGAAAACACACTGTCTACAGAGCCTAAAGTCCGCATTTCAGCGCCGGTGATTGCGCTGGCCATGTATGCGGTAGCGTCAGGCTACTTGATGAGCCTTATTCCACTGATGCTAACGCACTATGGCCTTGATATGTCGCTGGCCAGTTGGTTAGCAAGTAGCTTTTATGCAGGCCTTCTCCTCGGCGCCTTAGCCATTGAACCGTTGATAACCCGAGTGGGACACCGAAACGGGTTTGTTTGGTGTTTAGCCACGCTCATCGTGACTATTTCTGTTATGCCTGCTATCGCTGACGCCAGTGTTTGGCTAGTCGCCCGATTTATTGCCGGCGTTGTCGTTGCAGGTGTATTCGTTATCGTTGAGTCTTGGTTGTTGCATGGTAATGAAGCTTATCGCGCAAAGCGCGTGGGCCTCTACATGGGAGCGCTCTACGGTGGCAGCTCGCTAGGACAGCTTGGCCTTGGCTTTATTGGCGTGCACGGTGTGATGCCTTTTGTTGCTATTTTTACTGCACTATTTCTTGCTATCGGAGTGTTACTGCTTATAAAAAGCGACCAACCCAGTAGCGCGGAAGTCACGCGTCTGTCGTTTAAGCAAATCACCAAGCTCAATCACGCTGCCATCATAGGGTGCATTGTATCAGGATTAACGCTAAGTGCTGTTTACGGCTTAATGCCTCTAGAGCTAATACAGCGAGGTATTGCCCATCAGCACTTGGGGGGATTGATGGCGCTAATTATCCTTGGGGCGATGGCTGTACAGCCTCTAATCCCCATGATATCTCGCTATTTATCCAGAACCTTATTGATGGCCCTACTTTGCTTATTGGGTGTTGCTGCTATTTCTCTTACACTATCCTTTACAGGTTTATATGCACTGGGTGCGGGTCTATTCCTTCTTGGAATGGCCCTGTTTGCCCTATATCCGGTCGCCATTAACCTTGCTTGCGACAAGCTAGATGCCCATTACATTGTGTCGGCGACTCAGCTTATGCTTTTCAGCTATAGCATTGGTTCGGTTGTCGGGCCCGTTGTCGCCGATGGTTTTATACTGCGAGAACAAGGCTTGATGGGCTACTTATTTACCTGCCTTCTGGCCACCAGCATTTATATGCTAATCGCCAGTATTAAACTGAAAAGTAAAGCAAAGGGCGTTTACGGCTAACATAGTTGCAAACCCTTTTTTCATTGCTGAGCGCACGTTATTAATCGATTTTTGCACACAATGCCGCACATGCGATCAGGTTAACTTTTTACACGATTTTTACACAGCGTTCTGTGCTTATTTCTGTATTAAGTTTAACTTGTATGAATTACTCAAATAGTTAATCTAAGGTGTTAAAAATTATGGTACTGCTTATGTATCACGATGTTGTTTAATGAAAAGGAAGAGTCAAATTCTAAATTTTAAATATATTGTTGTGTTAGGTTCCGCGCTACTGTTGAGTGTAGCGGCATGGTTTATTTTTTTCGCCAAGGAGTCAGCACCTGATTTTACTGCCTACGCCGCTGGGCCAGAGCGCAAAACCGCGTTCTTCAATTATTTCACCCCTATTATTGTTGATATTAATGAGCAACTGGCCTCAGATAGACTACAAATTAAAAAAGTATGCGATAAGGGTAATGGTGATGTGGCCTCGCTAGAAAGTTACTTAACCAAATATCGCGTTGACGACGCCGACCTAAAGCAAGAGTCTGCCTGTCAAGTGCTGTTGCGTCGCGCGGATGTGGTGCCCGTTTCCCTTGCGCTAGCTCAGGCTGCCAACGAGAGTGCATGGGGAACGTCTCGTTTCGCCAAACAAGGCAACAACTTCTTTGGTCAATGGTGCTTCACTGAAGGCTGCGGCATTGTTCCTCAATCTCGTGACAAAGGAAAAGCCCATGAGGTCGCCGATTTTCGTTCCCCCTCGGGTTCAGTCGAGAGTTATGCACTCAATCTCAATAGTCACGATGCCTACAGGCCGCTTCGCGTTATTCGTCAAACGCTACGGGAAAAAAACGAGGCAGTAACCGGTCTAGCGTTAAGCTATGGGCTAAACAAGTATTCTGAACGCGGTGAAGAATACGGCAAAGAACTTAGGGAAATGATCAACTTTAACAAGTTGGGCCAACTCGACACCTTTTAAATCTACTAGTGATTAAATGATGGCCGATGGGTAATCGGTCATTATTTACTAGAAAAATAACTACTGGAAATACAGCCCTTTGCTACTGAGTTGTGCACGCACCTCTTATTACAGGTGACTTATGAGAGACAAGGTTTTAGCGTTTTGCGGTGATAGTATCAGGTTTAGCGCAAGATGCCCGAGACAGTTTTCGATAAATTCATCGCCCCCCTTTGAATTTTTTCAATAATACTTTGGACTTGCATAATTTGTTGGCTATTTTGATCAACGCTTTCTTTTACCAAAGCCATCTTGTTTGTAGCATTTCCAGCCAGCTTTCGGTTTTCTGCTACTACCGCTTCAATTTCAACGGTAGAATCGCTAGTGCGCTGTGCTTACCGGCACATAACTTGCCTTCAGCCACTTTATTTCATTGTTCGCTGCCTTTCGCGCCACCGTGTCTGTTACGCTGGTACCGTTGAGTAATGTTTGCCAAAACTCATTGTACTGGCGTTCCGTTTCTAGCTCTCTCACCCTTAGGCCAGCGTGAGACAAAGCAGTCTGCGGAGTGTTTTCAACCCCCAGTATGGATAAAAAAGGGTTTGAGGAATAAGTACAAGCACCGTTTTTATCAAAAATTGCATAAGCCAGATGATTTTTGAGCGCACCAAGGGTTGCTTGTAGACTTTCGTTCTCATTTGCAAGGGCTGATATGTCATTTTGGTAACGAGAATGTAAAACTAGCAAAGTATCTCTCCAAGCAGTAACAGTTATAAAGTCATGTACTTAAATTAAAACCTAAATTTAAACATAGCAGACGAAAGTGCCGTTTATACTTACGTCTAATTTTACTCCTGTCTATCCACCATACACTAGCGAGTGAGCCGGCGGTCGTTACAAAAAGTTTAAAGAAGAGAATTGATTAGATCTTTTTCGCTTCTTTTGCAAAGCACACACGAAAACCACAAAATGTCACCAGCAATCGCACTCAATTAGAGAAAGATGCGTATGAACAAGTATCTGGTATCGATATAAAAGTGTAAACATGAAGCCATATGCAATAATAGATCGACGTCGGGCTCCTATCATCACTGTCACCTTTACAGGTGCTAAGGAAACCCCGGAGAACTTTGAAGACTATCTCAACGGGTTGCTTCAGAATTATGATGAAAAAAAACCTATCGGTTTGGTTTTTGATGCTGCAAAAGCCCCTGTACCCAATATCACCTATCAAAATCTTCAGGCTGACTGGATGCGTGCGCATTTTGAATTGATAGCGCGATATTGCAAAGGTGTGGCTTATATCATGCCTAATCCCTTTCTTCGGCCGGTGCTTAAGCTTATTTTTGCCATTCAGAAGAGCCCAGCCCCCTTTAAAGTATTTTCAAATAAACAAGCGGGTGAAAAGTGGCTAAATAGTAAATGCCAATAGTGTATTGGTATAAGCAGGGGTGGTATAAGTAGGCATGATATGAGTTAGGTGTATATTAATTGTGATCTGACCCCATTTATGAAAAAGGAGCCGCATTACTGCGACTCCCCGTGCTTTGGCTCGCAAATCAGCCAGCCAGAATGGTGACGAAAAAAGGGTTAGTAAGAACGTACCTCATTCATAGCCGATTCACCTGTATTCAAAACACTAGACATATGATCACCTCCTTAAATATCTGCTAAACACACATTCGAATGTAGCATTTGTGTTGGGCATGTAAAGAGAGATTGATTTTCATGGCAAACTTTTAATCTTTCATTCTTCTGGTGGTTTACTTGTTTACTCTTTCGCGCATAGATCTGAATGACCACTGTTACAGATGCTTAGCTATTTCTATCTCTATGCATTCATTCCCCTTCAAGCCAGTACTCGTCTGTGAGCCCGCAAAGGTGAGCCAAATTTGCCCATCTTGAATGGTGACTTGTATTTGCATAGACCGTTCAACTACTTCTGACAGCGTTGCCGATAGCCCAGCAGGAAGTGTATAAACAGATAGGTTCTTCTTGGTATTAAGCTTATTCTGCTCTTTCTTCCACCACACATCGAAGCTGTTATCAGCATAAGCGTAAATCTTCATTTGCTTGCTTTGATTGCAGCCTTTTTTAATGCGTTGTTCAGAGGGTTGTCCTAGTTCAATCCACAGCTCAATGTCGTCACTGAAGCTTTTCTGCCAAAGATCTGGCACTTCATCGTCGGATAAACCTTTGGTAAACTGCAGTTGCTCATGGGCGTTAACAATGAAAGCGATAATACGCAGCATCATACGCTCGTCGTTTTCAGATGGGTGACGGGCGATGGTCAAATTGTGATCGTTATAATAGTTGCGGTCCATATCGGTTATCGAGATATCCGCTTTAAATATCGTTGCTTTAAGTGCCATGTTAATCCTGATTGGTATGCCCTAAAGGCATTTTCTCTTCAAAGGCTGAGTACGCCGGTATTGGTATTTTATTTTGCTGACTTTACTCAGTCTCTTTTGTTTGTTGCTCTAGTTTTATCATGTTATCGACCTGACTAAGTGCCCCTTCGAGTTCCTTCTCAAGCGCTGTTTTGTCTGCACCCTTGGCCTCTGATATTTGCTGACGCACACTCTCAACTTTGGCTTTTGCATCTCTCAGCGATTCTTCGTGCTGCGCCGCTAGTTCGGCCTTATCAAATGCAATGCCTATTGGGCATCATCATCCTCCACGCTAGCACGTGTCTTGCGAGGCACATTGGTCGGTACCTTGGCGATAAATTTTTGCGTTGCCTCTGTAGGTCGCTGAGCAACAAAGTTGGGCGACATAATTTCAATATCGCTATTGTGAAGCGTATCTAAAATTGCTTTATGTAAATTTGAACGTGCCGTTAATACACTTTTTACTTCTTTAAGCAGACCAGCAACGCGATAAGACACGCTGAAATCTCCCAACTCACTAACCTGTACATACCCCTCTTCTAAACCAGCCTCAAGAGCGGCCTTGGTGAGTGAATCAGTTACCTTGGTGTGGTGAACATCGTAACCAATAGAGATATTCGCTGTGATCAAAGTGCCAGAAGAGCGGATAACAGACACAGGGTTATTCACCAGATAGCTGTTAGCAATATGAATAAGGTCCCGTTACTCTGTTTGTATTTCTGTATCAAGCAATCCTTTTTCCGATACTCGCCCAAAATAATCGTTACAGCTTACAGCGAATAAAATCGCCAGTTCTAAAAGGCTTGTTAAATCGAATCACCAATCCAGACATCAAATTGGACACTATGGTTGTGGATGAGAAAGCAATAAAACCTGACACTAACACCCCAATTAGCGCCAACAGCTGATTTCTAGAGCTTTCACTTACCGGTAGTGTGAGCGCGACCGCTATCAATAATACCAAAACAATGACAAACACGACTATTTGTCGCGGCAAACGCTGCTCGCTGATTAACTCTTGAGCACGTCTTAATAATATCCATCGCACTGCGATAATCATTACCGTCCCAAAAGATAATGTAATAACCAAAGGTAACCACAGCGCCAAAATTTCCATGTGCGTTTCGCCTATCTGCCTATTCGCTTAGCGTTCCTGATACCTAGGCATGTTGACCTTGGCTATACAGTCAAGACCAACGCGCTCTAGTGTTAGATTCGTCATCGCTAATGATATAGGGCTGATGATATAAGACTGATGTTATAATAATAACGGCCAAGGACGTATTGATTTTTACTTTTCATTTTTTCAGCAAGACTCCCCACCCTAGTCACCGTTTTATTTCTTATTGTTTACTGCTTTTTATGTACTGCTTGTTATTTACTGCTTATTCTTAAGCGCTAGCCGCAAGCATTCGATTGTAAATACGCGGTCACCACCGCTTTTACATCTGCATAACGACAGTTTTTACAACAACCGAAGCCCTGTACCTGCCTCACTTTCATCCGAGTAAACAACGGCATAGACATACCTGTAAGAAAACGACAGTACGTATTTTCAGTTATTTTTGTGTGAACTTTACCTTCAAGGTGCTTATTCAGTGCCGTTATTGCGGTTGCTATTTCGTCTTCATCAGGCGCTGCAATTGGGTTTGAGTAAGTCAGCTTAGCCACGTTACCGCTACACACGCTACAGTGTCCGCACCGCTCTGGCGCGTCTTTATCATCAAAATAGGCGGACAAATTAGCATTTAAGCAGCTATCGAGCTCAAAGAATCGAACAAGCGCAGCAATACGCTGAATTTCCTTGCGTTCATTGTCGGCAAAATAGTGTGCTAACTTTTCGGACAAATCACTTGCGAGCAGTGCCTGTTGATTCACCTCAAACACATCAGTAATTAAACGCGATGCCAATTCAATATGGTTGTGCTCGTGCAAATATTCTAGTGCGCTAACCACTCTGCTTCGCTCGGCCCCGTAATGCTGATAAATATCATCAAAGTTAACCACACCCCACACCTTTTTCATTGCTGTGTTGTTAAAAACGGCATTTAGGAACTCACTACGCTCTTTAGCAAACTGACTGAGAATGTCTGCTTTTTCGGTTATAAAGCGAAATTTAAACTCTGCAAAATACGCATAAAGTGGGCGGATAACCTTGGCCAATTCTAATTGCACTAGCAATGTTTTAAGCGGGAGCTGGCGAATATTACTTTTGGTCGATAGACTGTTTATCTGAGTTTCCCACTCATACACATTGTCGTTTACTGTTTCTGTGCCTTGAGAGGCGATATCATCAATAACCGCTTGGACGGCTTGTTGGTCGGGAGTGTCTCCATAAACAAAGTTTTCGATGGTAACCAAGCCATCTAGATTAGCTAATACGGTGCAGTTAGCCGCTTTTCCGTCACGCCCCCCTCGACCAATTTCCTGACTGTAGTTTTCAATGGATTTGGGTAAGTCGTAATGCACCACAAAGCGAATATCCGATTTATCTATGCCCATACCAAAGGCAATGGTAGCCACAACCACCTGAAGCTTGTTGTCCATGAAGTCTTGCTGAATACGTTGTCTAACATCACTGTCTAAACCGGCGTGATAGGCACTTGCTGTGTAGCCACTTTGTAGTAAAAAACGGGCTATCTGCTCAGCACTTTGTTGCAGGGTTACGTAAACAATGCCTGCACCTTGCTGGTGCTCTAATTCATTAAGCAAGGCGTTATTTTTTTCTGACTCTACTACCGGCAACACATTTAAATGTAAATTCGAACGATAAAAACCGGTTTGAATGATGTTTGATGGGGCAATGTCAAACCTGCGGGCCATGTCCAGCTTCACTTTTTTAGTGGCCGTAGCGGTGAGCAGCAGTACTAAAGGTATCTTCAAATCTTGCTGATAAGCGGGCAGCTTTAAGTAATCTGGTCGAAAGTTATGCCCCCATTCGGAGATGCAGTGGGCTTCGTCGACCACCAGCATCGACACTGGTACTGATTCGATAAACTGACGAAAACGCTCGTTTTTAAACCGCTCTACTGACACCATCAATATGTTGCACTGGCCCGAGCGCACGTCATTCATTACTTGCCGGTTTTGCTGGGGCGTTAGCGTGGAATCGATACTCGCCGCCGCAATGCCTTTGCTATGTAAGAATGCGAGCTGATCTTTCATCAGTGCTAACAAAGGTGATACCACCACAGTAAGGTGGGGCAATTGCGTAGCCACGAATTGATAGCACAATGACTTACCAGAGCCGGTAGGAAAGATAGCGAGCGACGACTGCTGATTCAGTAAGCCTTCAACCACCTCCTGCTGTCCTGCTCGAAAGGATGTAAAACCAAATAGGCGTTGTAGCGCCCAAGAGTAGTCTGCGGTCATTGAATTCAGTGCTCTTAAAAAACGCCCCTCAAAAATAACGTACTCACTTACAGGTTGCAATGAATGTATCTCAAACCGCTAATGGTGAACGTACTCATTTGTGGGAAAGGTAATGCTGTGACCTACACCATTTATAAAGAACCCAAAATAACGCTTACTTAGGCATTAGCATATATGCCATTGATAGGCGTAGTAAATGGAGTAAATCTACCTTATAGTAGTAGACAAGATTTATGTAGCTACTGACAAAAGGGAATGATGGACTCAGTTAAAAAAGGATCGCTAGTTGTTGTCGGTACTGGTATCAGCGTTGCTGGGCAAATGACATTGGCAGCAAGAAGCTACATAGAAAACGCCGACATTGTGTTCATGGGAATCATGAATAAAGTGGGCGAACACGTTGTTAAAAAAATAAATCCTCACTGCATCTCTCTTGATGATCTCTATGAACAGGGTAAGTCTAGAGCAATCACCTATCATCAAATGGCGGATCGCATTGTGCAAGCGGTTGTTGAAGGTCAAAACGTGTGCGCCGCTTTTTATGGTCATGCAGGTGTATTCGTTACGCCTTCTCACGAAGCCATTAGACGGGTGCAGGAACTCGGTTTGGACGCTAAAATGCTGCCTGGCGTGTCAGCGGAAGATTGCTTAATTGCTGATTTAGGCATCGACCCATCGCGATTTGGGTGTCAATCATATGAAGCAACTCAATTTTTATTTCGCGATTACAAAATAGACCCGCACATGACTCAGATTATCTGGCAAATTGGGCTAGCTGGGGAAGCTTCGCTCAGCGTATTAAATGCCAATCATAGCCAATCTGGGTTGGCGATATTGACAGAGGTACTGCGAGAACACTACCCCGAAAACCACGAAGTGATTGTTTACGAAGCCGCTACCTTACCCATATGTGAGCCCAAAATTCAAAAAACAATGCTTCGCGATTTACCATTGGTAAAACCAACGTTGATCTCAACCCTTGTAGTGCCCTCTTTAGGGTTGCCAGAATATCACCAAGAGCGCTTGGCGCGGCTTGGTCTGACAAAAGAACAAATTATCAACTATAGAAACCCCCAAATAAACTCAATTAGGAACTGACATGGCCAGCTCGCTTATAGATTTCTTAGAAGAACTAGACACTAATAGCAATTTAATGGAAGCGTACAAAAAAAACCCCGTGGCGACCGCCGCACAATACGGGCTCTCTGATGAAGACGTAACGCTTATCGAAGAGCAAAATTGGGATGAAGTAAAAAGGCGGTTTGACGATGTAAGTAAAGCCAATCGCGTAGTGAGTTATTAATTGACGTGAAAGTTGCAGTACAGCCGTTTATTTTTATCGTCGTTGTTTTCATCGGTCTGTCGATGAAAACAGTGATGGCTATGCAAAATATGCCGCTTCAAGCTACGCTTGCCCAAAATAACACGCTAGAAAATGGCCTTGGCCAAATACAACCCACAGCCGTGCTATTAAATTCTCTTGAAGAGCGCATCAAACAAAACGATGCATCTGTAGAAAGTACGTTTAAAGGGCTTTCACAGTACTTCATTGAACACCCCAGCGATTACCACCACGCCCGATTTTTTAACTTAAAAGCTTACCGCGATATTTTACAACAAGACTATGTATCAGCTTATCAAACACTTCTAGATGCCCGCGAATATGCCAAGGTTGGCAATAACGAATTAGCCCTCGCCGAGTCATTTCGGCTGGAAGGATTTATTTTAGATTTCTCTGGCGAGCATGGGCGGGCATTAGATGCCTTGAATCACTCCCTTGAGCTGTATGACCGGTTAGATAGCGATGAGGTGCTATCGGTATACGGTGCAATGGGTAATGTGTATGCCTCGCTCGAAGATTTTGAGAAGTTGCTCTCATTCAGCCATCAATACCTTTCTTCCGCGCAACAATTAGGAAATCGAGAAAGTGAAGGTATCGCTTATTATTATCAGGGTTATGCACACAAAGAGTTAGGCAATTATCAAGATTCGAAAGTGAGTTTGCTGCTAGCGGATGAACTGCTTACAGAAATCAATTATCCCTTCGTCGGAATTGTCTATAGCTCTATGGCAGAACTGCATATCGCGCAAGGCAATATGAGTGAAGCGCTAAGAAGCCTTAATCAAGCAGCAAAAGCGGATCGCAAGGTTGAATTTCGATATACCGAGGGACCCCGCTTACTGCAGTTGGTTGAAATTTATTTACAGCGAGGTGAGGTTGAGCTTGCTATCAGCGAACTTGAGGCTGGTATTAAAAAAGAAGAGGTACAGAGCGACAAGGCACTGCTACTTAAATTTTTTGAGCAACTCATCTCGTTATTCGAATCAAAAAAAGATTATCAGTCTGCCTTGCAATATTCCAAGCAGTTTCAAGAAACCTATGAGCAGAGCTTTAATGAACAGCAATCTAGGTTACTGGCGCTTAATCGTGTACGCCTCGCAATAGCAGAAAAAGAAGACACGATACAACTGCTTGAGAAAGACAATCAATTAAAAGAACAGCGCAATATCATTCAACAAAAAACCAATACGTTTCAGCTCTACTTTATTGTTGGCGTTATTTTGTCTTTAGCTTTAGTGTTGAGCTTATTGCTTAGAACTCGTCAGCAACGCAGTGCCCTAGACCAGCTAGCAAAAGAATTGCAAAAGGCAACCGACGCAAAATCTGATTTTCTAGCGCGTATGAGTCATGAAGTACGCACCCCACTCAATGCGATTATTGGTCTTACAAAACTCTCCCAGCGCGCAGCTGAAAACAAAGAACAACAGACTAACTTGTTACAAATAGAGGGTGCATCAAACACACTGTTGAGCGTAGTTAACGATATTCTAGATTTTTCAAAAATTGAAGCGGGGAAAATGGATATTGAGTCGGCGCCTTTCAATATTGATACTTTGGTCAATCAAGCAATTCGATATCACCTACCTCGCGCCAATGAAAAACAAATTGAACTCATTCAGCATATTGCTAGAGATGTTCCTCATAATTTAATTGGAGATCCGCTTCGCATACAGCAAATTTTAAATAATTTTTTAAGCAACGCGCTTAAGTTTACTGACGATGGTCTGATATCTGTGAGCGTTGGGAGTGAACTTGTCGCAGACAACGTAGTGCTTGAGTTTGAAGTAAAGGATACCGGTATTGGATTAAGCAACGAGCAAAAAACCAGGCTATTTCAAGCATTCAACCAAGGCAATGAATCAACGTCTCGCCGCTATGGCGGAACAGGATTGGGACTAGCCATATGTCAGCAGCTGGCTTCATTAATGGGTGGGAAAACATGGGTTGAAAGTAAGTTAGGCAAAGGCGCTAGTTTTTATTTTACGGTAAATGTAAAACGTAACTCAGCAGTAACCATAGTGTCGCCTTCAAAACAGTTATCGGCCCTAAAAGTGCTGGTGGTAGATGATATAAGCCTATCACGACACGCAATTACAGAAGCGTTATTAATGGCTAATATTGAGGCCGATGTTGCCACAGGTGGTCAAGAGGCCATAGCCAAGTTACGTAACGCCACGGCTAACAATGCACTTTACGACTTGCTTATTCTAGATTGGAAAATGCCCGATATTGATGGCCTTGAAGTTGTGGCGATCATGAACCAAGAGTTTGCTGCAAAGCCTCCTAAAGTCATTATGCTATCTGCGTTTGAGTCGGCTCAAATGCGCGAACAGGCAACACGTCTTGGTATAAAGACCTTTATCAAAAAGCCTTTCGGAGCCAGTGAGCTCATTAACAATATTCAAGAGCTGTGCCTCGATTACCGCGAAAGTGAAGAGGTAATAGAGAAAGACGTGTCTGAACTCCCAAATCTTGCCGATAAAACGATTCTGCTGGCTGAAGATAACGCACTTAACCAAAAAGTAGCCTTGGGCTTGCTTAAAGAGACTCATGCCAACATTAAAGTGGTCAATAACGGCATAGAAGCAATTGATGTACTTCGTTGCAATAGTGCTTTTGATCTCGTACTAATGGATATACAAATGCCAGAAATGGATGGCTTAGAGGCAACAAAAGTCATTCGCGATGAGCTACAGCTTACCATGCCTATTATCGCGATGACGGCACACGCCATGCAGCAAGACATAGACAAAAGCATAGCAGCAGGCATGAATGCTCACCTCAACAAACCTGTTGAGCCAAATAAGCTATTTAGTGTATTGGATGCTGCTATTGGAGAACAAAACGCCACTACTTCGCACAATGAAGCGCAAGAACAGAACAAAAAAACTGCTAGCACAATAACGATTAAAGCACTCACTCGAGTCGATAAAGTCAGGGCGATGCAATCTTTGCTTAATGATGAATCCTTATATAACACCTTGCTTAACGACTTTTTGGCACTTCAAATAGAACTGGATGCACTTTCTTTGGCCATCGCTGATAGAGATTACCCTTCAATCGCGCGAATTGTGCATATTTACAGTACCGCTCTAAAATATATTGGTGCTTTCGAGCTCGCTGAATTGACGCGTTCGGTCGAACTCACTATTCACAATCAAGGGCAATCAGAAGACTTTGATGAACAGCTACAAACAATGATTCATGCACTTACTAAAATCCATGAAGCCCTAAGGGGTAACCTCAGTAATCACGACATGCCAGCGGGCTAGCTAATAGAAAACGTAAAACGGCTTTACTTATACAGAGATATTGGTGATTTCGTCAGCATGTATCTATGCTTTTATAAAGAATGATTTTAGAGGTGTTTTATTTTTAAATGCACAGAAACATATCTCTTAGTGAACTAGAACACCTGCTGGAATTCGCGCCCTGTGTTCTTTACAAATATGTGCTATTCCCCAACGGTGAAGGAAGCCTTTTGTATGTAAGTGCGGGCAGCACTGACCTACTGGGTTTACACGCTAAAGACATGGTGGACGATATTGATAATTTCTGGAATATCGTTTACCCCATCGATCTAGAACGACTGCAAGCAGAAGATAACAGTGCAAACCAACAAGGTGATTTTTTTGTTTCAGACGTTCGCATAAACAATCCAGCAAAAGGTATGATTTGGGTAAGACTATCCTCCAAGCCAAGTGATGAATTTTATGAAGGGCATCAGGTATGGACAGGGTATATGGTTGATATTACCGATACCAAACGCCTCGAAGCTGAGTTAGAAGAACGCGCTCGACGAGATGCCATGACGCAATTGTGGAACAAAAGCGAAATAGTGAGCGCGCTAGGCGACGCGCTATCTCGTTTTGAACGCGATAACCAACCATTCTCAATAATGCTCATGGATTTGGACCATTTCAAAGCCATTAACGATAATTATGGACACCTTGTTGGTGACGATGTGCTGCTTAAATTCACAGAAATAGCCTCTTCAGAACTTAGGGAAGTCGACATTTTAGGTAGGTTCGGAGGTGAAGAGTTTTTAGCTATTATTCACAATGCGTCTCAAGAGGAGACAAGAGTGCTTGCCGAGAGGATAAGACAAACCGTAGAAAAAACCTATTTCACTGAAGACACGATCACGTTTTCAATTACGGTAAGTATTGGCATCACTGAAATTAAAAAGATACAGAAACAATCACCAGAAGAAGTAATTAGACGCGCAGACGACGCGCTGTATCAAGCTAAACAAGACGGGCGAAACACAATTAGATTTAAATGACGCTGTTGTTGACTCGCCCCATTCCATTCAGCTCGCTTTTTCACAAAATACCCACTTACGAAACTTAGCTTCTTCTAACGCATAATACATGCGATTTTCTCGTGTTTATTCATACCCCTCATCAAGAATTCGAATAAAGTACTAGCCAACAATAATGCTCTTGATTTTCAAGACTGATATACTATGCCTGAATTCACCTAAATAAAGAGCAATGCTTCAAAACATGACTACACACCATTCCCATTTAGTAGGCACGCTGTGAAAATACCCAAACGCCTACAACCCCTTGTCGATGATGGTTTAATTGATGCAGTAATAAGCCGCCTAATGAGCGGCAAAGAAGCCGATGTATTTATTGTGCGCTGTGGCGACCATATTCGCTGTGCAAAGCTGTACAAAGATGCAGTAAAACGTAGTTTTAAAAAAGCAGCTCAATACCAAGAAGGTAGAAAGGTTCGGGGTGGTCGTCAAGCACGGGCTATGGGCAAGCGCTCAAGCTATGGCCGTCAGTTAGAGGAAGAGATATGGCAGACTGCAGAAGTTGACGCCCTGTCACGCCTTAATGAAGCCGGCGTGCGTGTACCTGATACCTATTGTTGCGTTGATGGTGTGCTACTTATGGAGCTTGTGTCAGATGAGAGCGGCGATGTAGCCCCTCAGTTAGGCCATGTCTCAATGAGTGAAGAGGAAGCGCTTAAACAGCACAAAGAAATGATGCACAACATAATGCTCATGCTTTGCGCAGGCATTATTCACGGTGACCTCTCAGAATTTAACGTGCTTGTTGACGGTAAGGGCCCTGTAATCATCGACTTGCCACAAGCCGTTAATGCCTCTGCCAACAACAGCGCTGAAGCCATGTTTGCCCGTGACGTAAACAACATGCGTCGTTATTACGGTGAATTTGCTCCCCAGCTATTACAAACGAACTATGCCAAAGAAATGTGGGCTTTGTTTGAAGAAGGTAATTTAACGCCTCATTCCACGCTGACTGGCGAATTTCAAGACAATAGAGAAAACGCAGACGTAGGCGCGATTCTTGAAGAAATTCAAGCGGCTGAAGATGAAGAGAAAGAACGCCTAGCGCGTATCAACTTTTTGGATGATACTGAGTAGAAGTACGCAAGCGCGGCAACTATTGGCAAGCGATATAAGCTAAATTGGGCAGCGACACGTTTACTCCATATTTTAGGTAAACACGCCACTGCCCAGCAATATTAGATGTTTGCTACAACAGCGTTGTAGAAAGCTTCTGGGTTAGCTGCTTCGTTTGTTGCAACTGATACTGCCATTTCAGCACGCACAGCAGCAACCACTTCTGCACGATCCGCTTCGTTTACTTCTAGAATATCAAGCATTGCGGTTAAGTGTGCGCCAGAACCTTGGCTAGTTTCTTCAATCATAGTATTGAAATTGTTTTGAATGAAAATAGCCGCAGTTGCCATTTTGCCTTCACATGAATCAACTGATGAAATTTTTGAAGAAACCGCAGTAGTTCCTAAATCCCAGATGATGTTTGAAATAGCCGCTGCTGTGCCATTGTCGTCAAAAATCATGGCGCCAATACCACAGTGCTTCCACGCATTGATTTTGTCATCAGCTGCTACATTTCCAGCAAAAGCAGTTGTCGTTAAAAATGCTGCAAGCGTTAGTTTTTTAAACATTTGTTTAATCCTCTGATTTTTTTTAATTAATTTTAATTCAATTTTTAATAATAATGCGAAATGAGCACGCCAAAGTCAGTACCTTGCCTGTTATCAACATTTACTCTCACGTCCCAGCGCTGATTAATTAAGTATCGTGCTGACAATGAGAGATAGTGCAAGTCCTTCGATGGTTGATTTACAAACCATTGTTGGCCCACTGCCAATGACATTGCTATTTCAGGCGTAACATGTGCCACGCCCCCCACTTCTGAACCTACAGCAACAAAGCCGCCATTCAGATTAGAGCTTGTAATGGAAGTACTGAGTGCCGCATATCCCACAAGATTTTGGCGAAACACCCAAGATTTCCCTATAAAACTGTCTACATAACCCGCTCCACACTCCACACAATTATTTGCTTGCTCGCGGTAGCCAAAAGCCAACTTCCAAGCCCAATTGCTATCTAGTGGTAACCCAGACTCAGATGCATTGAGGTTAATAATGCGTACCGGTGTAAATTCTCTGATCGAGACCCCCTCCCCCTCGAGATACCGAAGACGCAAATTAAATGTGGTAAGCTCAGAGTAAGGAATTCTCCCTGGATTAAGCGTGAGTAAATCATAATAATTCGCGCGGAAATTTAGCTCCCCAGACACACCACCCGCTGCAGAATCGTAAAGCGCAAAACCGACACGAGTGGTGTCCTGCGCCTCATGGGGAGGACGCCTTTCCACTGTCTCCCAATTTGGTTTTACCGGTGCCATAGAAAATCGCTTTATCATGGCTTGCCGCTTTTGCGCTTTTTGTATATCGGTAAGATCGTCTTCTTTTTGCTCAATGAATGCAAAGTAATCGTATAGAGTATCGATAACTCGTATCGCGGATGCTTCAGTTAGCGATGCAAGCTGTTGATGCGTCTGTTGAGGTGCACTTTCCAATATAGTTAGGAGTACTTGCTGTTCTCGAGGGTTTAGTTGTTGCCAGCGATCATACAGGGTCTGTTGACGTGAACCGTGGTAGATAACGTCACTAAACATGACTCGCTCGCCCTGATGGCGCTGCATCATCACTACTAAATCAAACGGCATCACCCATATCTTGTTGGGAGCTATAAGCGGCTCATCAAACACTAAACCAAGCAACTTTGCCAGTTGATAGGCACAGTTTTGCTCAAAAAAGTAATAGGTCATGGTAGCATTTTCTAGCTCCCACAAATGAGCTAGCAAAAACTGAATATCGTCTTGAGTTAGATTGAGCTTGTACTCCCACATATCACGCAACTCTGTTTCGCTGTACGTTAGATGGTGGTGGTGGTACTTCTGATTTGAGAACCTGCCTTGGTAGCCGCCAAAGATACCTTTGGTGATATACACCAGCTTATTTTCATCAGTGGGAACCTTAGCGCCATAAGAAAACGTGTTGTCTAAGAGTCCATCTTCTGAGCCGCCATTAAACTTTAAGAACACGTGACCAAACATAGATGCAGGGTTACCTAAATAACCTGAAGCAAATATGAGGCTTGCGCTTTGGGTTGAAAAAGCATCTAAGTATTCTTGATACTGAGGGCAATTGACGTCAGGAAAGCTCAATTCTGGAAGGTGCTTGTTAATAAAGAGCTTACGCGCGGGAAACTGGCATTGGCTGGCTGGCTCGTCAGTGAAAATACGTATCGTTGCTTTTAGCTCTTTAAGAGGATACTCAAAGCCGTTTTTCGCTAAGTAGAAGTTTTCACCACTAACATGTAAAGAGACGGCAGTTTGCTCAGCATGCAATAACTGTTTCCACACGCTTTGCGATGCAACGCTCTCTAAACTGAGCGATATGCCTGAGGCAAAAGCAAGAGACACAGTTGACAAAAACAAAATACAACAGCGAATGAGAAGGGCGTACAACAGGCTTTCCTACAATAAATCCATTTATATACACAATGTCATTGTTGACAATTAAGGCTCTGATTGCGGAGCGCAATTAATATGCCTGCACCTATGCGTATATACAAGCTGAAATTAAAGAAAATGATGAAGAAAAGACGCTGAGGCCATTTTTTTTCACGAAAGATCCAACTAGACCTTTACTGTTCTTGCCTAAAGCCACTTATACATTACCAACGCATCAACGAAGCCTTTCGCTGGATGATTGAACGCATTGGGTAATTTCCCAACAGTGTCGAACCCTAACTTGTGCCATAAGCGAATAGCAACCTCGTTAGTTGACGCAACAAAGTTAAACTGCATTGCCTTATAACCTAACGCTTTTGCCATGGACTGAGAGTGCTCGCACATGGCCGTTGCCACTCCCTTTCCACTTGCTGACGCCGCAACCATATAACCACAATTGCAAACATGCTCTCCCGGACCAGCGTGATTGGTTTTAAGATAATACGTACCTATCACCTCACCGTCATCCAATGCTATGTAAGTTTTGCGAGGAATTTTGACCCAGATATTAAGCGCTTCTTCTTTTGAGGTGTCTGTGCGAAACGCATAAGTTTCGCCCGCTTTTGCAACCTCATGGAAAATAGGCCAAATTAAGTCAAAGTCTTGAATAGAGGCTTCTTTTATCTCCATTTATGCATGCTCTCTTTTAATAATTTAAACTGTGTGGCTAACAAAGATCCACACACCTACCAGTATAAGTATGACTCCACCGAATGCCTCCGCACGCTTACCTATTAATGAACCAAGTGCGCCTCCTAAAAGAATGCCAATAGTTACCATGGTAAAAGTCGCCATGCCAATCATCATAGCGGCTACTGCAATATTGACCTCAACCAGTGCGAGGCCCACACCAATGGCCATAGCATCAATACTGGTGCCACACGCAGTAATTAGTAAGAGGACGAAAGACTGCTTTTGTGGCGCATTATCTTCATCTTCAATCGGAGCAAAACTTTCCCGGATCATGTAAGCACCTAACGCAACTAATATAACAAGTGCAATCCAATGATCCCACGCCTCCACATAAGCTGAAGCAGCCCGCCCGATAAACCAACCAATTATTGGCGTAGTTGCTTCAACCGCCCCAAATGTAAGACCTATTTTAACGGCATAGCTTAAGCGTGGCTTTTTGATTTTAACGCCTTTCCCAATGGCGGCAGCAAAGGCATCGGTAGACATAGCGAAAGCAAGTAGAATTAGGGCGAAGAAGTTCACTTTTTGCAGGTCCGGTTGGGCAAAATAGCGCCTATTATACATACACAAGGCTAATTACAAAGTTGAAATTACCGTTGCTCCTGCCAAACAAGGTGCATCTACTCTAAGTTAGTGTTTTCTGTTGTGTAGATATACATTTTTTCCAATTAAAAAATGGAAAACGACAATGCCCTGCTCGGTGAACGATAACGCTACCAAAGAACAATATTCTATACATTTTGTCGAATTGCAGGAGGAGTTGCGTGCTTCCCTTGAAAAACACGCAGCCAGACCAAGTGGCGCTATAATTACCTTTTTGATTGAAGCTTTATAAGGCGGCCGCCTTCTTTGTCTTCCAGAACGTATATATTTCCCTTACTGTCTTGCTCAACTTCACGTACTCTTTTGCCCCACTCGTAACGCTCAGCCTCTTCTACATTCCACTTACCTTTATCATCCTGATTGAAGCTAACGCGAACTAGGGCTTGTGAAGACAAACCGCCGATAAAACCATCGCCTTGCCAATCTTTGTGTAAATTACCTTTATAAATAATAAAGCCTGCAGGACTTATCGCTGGCACCCAGGCTTTTTCCGGCGACTTAAAAATAGGAATCTCTTCATGGTTTGGTATCTTCACACCAGAATAATGATCGCCTTGGGACACCGTTGGGTAGCCATAGTTACGTGCCTTTTCAATAATGTTTAACTCATCTCCATGGCGAGGGCCCATCTCGTGAGACCATAAATTACCCTGCTCATCAAAATCGATACCCAATGGATTGCGGTGGCCTAATGACCATATTTGCTCGGTTACTGCACCATTGCCATAAAAAGGATTATCTTCTGGCACACTTCCGTCTGCATTCAGGCGTACAATTTTACCCAAGTTCATCGCCATATTTTGCGCAGGCGTAAATTTTTGTCTTTCACCAGAACTGATAAATAAATAACCGTCTGGCGAAAACGCCATGCGATGGGAGTAGTGTCCGTTTCCAGTTACCTTAGGGGACTGGCGCCAAATTAGCTCTCTGTTCGATAGACTCGCGCCGTTATCAGTGATAGTGAGTGTTGCGCGCTCGATAACGGCTCCACTAAACGCGTCATCGTTAGCATCGCGCTCTACATAGGAAACGTAAATCGTATTATTCGATGCATAATCAGGGTGCACAATCACATCGCCAAGACCGCCTTGCCCACGTGCTGTAACCTTAGGCACATTGTCGACTTTCGCAATTTTTTGCTGGTCTTCATCGAGCAACCACAGTGCTCCTGTTTTTTCTGTCACCAAGCTATGGCCATCGGGTAAAAATGCCATGGCCCAAGGGTTATCAAATGAGGTGATGGCATCGCCTGTCAGCATGGTGCCCTTACTGCCGGTCATTTCCACCTGCGTTGGTGAGTTAGACTGAGCTACGGCACCGTATGAGGTTGCAACTAGCGTAAAAATTAACGCTATTTTCCGTGGCAGAGTTTGGATATTTATCGCACGCATTTTAACGGATTGTTTTTGTACATTTCTCTTTTGCATAATAGCCGTACCATCCTGATGTTGAATCTTAATTAAAGCTTGTGAACTCACAGCATCCACTTCATATGCTATATTCGCCGGTATTTCACTATTTGCTACATGCCTGTTGGACTTCGTCTGCTTGCCACCTCATGCTGTTCATTAAAGACTGGTTTCAAAAGGCCGGACACAAAAAGCTAAACACAAATGCTCGTTACAAAAGGCTAGTCACATGACATATAGCACGGAAATCATAATTGTTAGTGATGCTTACGGATTTCTATTCGGTTAGGCTCAACTTAAGTCTGTTCAAGTGCTTGCATTGACTACTTTAAAAACATCGATAATGAATTTATTTAACGCATAAAAAAAGCGAATCACCGCTGATCCGCTTTCTTTTTTTAGCGACTTTGACTCCTCACTAATTGCTAACGAATCTGACGATTTACCGACAAAAATGGTGCCATCTCCTTTTTCAGAGCTTGACCAAGACGGCAATACGTGGGCAAACATGCATTTTTTTTCATTACAAGACGTGTGGCGATGGTTGTTTTGATGCCCAGAGATAATGTGTGCTTGCACGGCCAGAAAACTCACATTATGCTAAAGGAATGACGTTTGAATGTTAGTACAAGCCAGCAAAATGGAAGCAGTCCAGCGCTACAAATTGCGGAAAAAAGTAATGGCGGCAGTCATTGCCGTTATTGTGTTGTCATCCACAGCATGTTCCAGTTCGTTGATAATGCAAACTTATGCCAACATTCCAACCCCCTCGGTGACGTCATGGCCAGTCAATGCGGCCGTGCTTTGCGAGCAGCAGACCTGCTCACATGTTTATAGCGAAAATACGAGTTCCAGACCAAACTGGGAAGTGACCACCGGCCCATCGCATAAAAAGTTACTACATCAAGCATTGTCACCGTTGTTTTTGTCCACCACGCTGGTTGATTCACTGGATGACGTTTCAACGAAAACCGATTTTGTGATCACGCCAACCCTTCAAGATACCCAATTTTCACTCCCTAGCGAAACGAATTTAAAACACTACGAAGCCTGGTTTAAGTATAGCGTGTCCATTATGTCCATTGATGGGGAGGTAGTGACATCCTTTCCTGTAAGTGGATATGGAAAAGCCGAAAATACCGTTTTCAAAAATAACCAGCAAGGGCTCCAATTAGCGGCTAATATGGCGTTTAGGGATCTAGGCGCTAAGCTTATTTTAGGGATTAAACAACACCCTAAAATTAAAGTAAAACTGGTAAATAATGTTAATGGGCACAGGAAGTAACGATATGAAAATAGCAGCAATACAAATCGTGCTACTCATTGTTTACTGCTTGAGTTTGTCTGCTTGTAAAAACACAGCGAACACGTCATCGAGTGCAACAAAAACTAAGATTCACCCGTCGCGTGATTCACTGGTTGTATTAGGACGGCGCTATTCTAGCCACAACCAGACCGAAGCAGACTACATAAGCTGCATTGGCGAAGAACTTGAATCGAACACAGGCGCTTTTAACATTATTCCCGAGCAGCAATTTATTGACGAGCTGTATCCATTTTTTGAAACTAGCACAGCCCCTCTAAATATCAATAACTTAAGTACTCTTTTACAAGAACCTGGATTACAGAAAAAGTTTGGTGAAATCAATCTACGTTATGTCATATGGGTTGAGGGTTATACAAGGGTACATGGCAAGACTGGCTCAGTTTCGTGTGCAGTCGGTCCCGGCGCAGCGGGCTGTCTAGGGTTTGTTACGTGGGATGAAGATGCTAACTATCAAGCAAAAATATGGGACGTTAAGGCGCTTTCGTTACATGCCGAAGTGAACACAACCAGCACAGGCACGTCTTATATGCCTGCCGTGATTGTCCCTATACCGATACTTGCAAGGGCACAAAACAGTGCATGTGTTGACATGGCCTGGAATATTGGGCGCAAAATATAGACTTGAATGAGTATTAAAACGAGTCCGATTGGCGGCGCGGCCTGCCACGCAACGCACGTTTAAGCTCCTGTTCGGAAAACGCTAATACTTCGTTTGGGTTTATGTGTGGGTGTTGATTGAGAATAAGACCTGCCTGACGAGCAGCACTCAATGCTTCACTCAGCAAGTTATCACTGTTATCTGTTACTCGCGCGTTGACCGCTTCTACCTTCCACATTATGAGCTTGTTTAAAACGGACAGTCGCTTGGTTGATGCTTCGCCATAAACGCGAAGATAGAGCCAGTTTAGGTATTCATAGTACTCATCAACTACCTTCCATTTACCGGTTAAGCGATGTGTTTGAATCAGACTTTCTACTATTGAGAAGTGTGACTCATGATAAAGGCCTACATTGGTCTTTTTAATTTGCAGGCTTCGTTCAAGGTAGCTCAATGCCTGGTCATAGTCGGCTTTAATCTGATAGATGATTCCTATTTGAAACAACTTTTCGGCCAAGTCGTCGTGAAATGGCCCCAACTTGTGCTCAATATCCAGAATGCTTTGCTGTAAAAACCGTAGAGCATCATCAATCTCTTCATCACTTAGTGGCTGAACTTCTTGCTTGTCTATTTGAGGTTGCTGGGCGCGGTAAGTTGTAGCCTGGCTGTTACTTTCTAGAGCCGCCGACAATGATGAATAACCCGCAAAGAATATAGCGAGTATCAAGTAGACTTTGAGGCCCTGCGTCTTTGAATCGGCCGTTAACCGGTGTCGTTTCATATTGGATACCACTGGATCTTGTCATTATATTCACGTTGGATATAGTTATGCCATGTCTCCTTATAACGGTCAAATAATACTAGGCGCTATCACTCGCTTGCTCTATCAGCCTCTGTTAGTAGAAAGTCGTATTCTTAAAAAGTGAAAAAAAATCACACCACATTGGCCTACAACACGTATCATGACGCCAATTTTTATGTGTTGTGGACTCCCTATTTATGTCATTTAGTGCTCTTGGCCTATGTGCCGAACTTCTAACTACCGTTACTGAAAAGGGTTATACCAATCCATCCCCTATCCAAAAAGAAGCTATTCCAGCGGTGCTAAATAGGCAAGATCTTATCGCAATAGCTCAAACAGGCACTGGCAAAACGGCGAGCTTTTCACTGCCGATTTTGCATTTACTGGCAAATACACCACCGGCGAAACCACATTGTGTAAAAGCCCTTATCGTAGCACCAACGCGAGAACTCGCAGCGCAGGTTGCTAAAAACGTTGAAGGCTATAGCGAAGGTATGAATATTCGCTCGACCGCCGTATTTGGAGGTGTTCGCATTGAGCCTCAGAAATTTGAGCTCGCGCAAGGGGTAGACATTCTTATTGCAACACCTGGCCGCTTAGTCGACTTATACAAACAAGGGGATATTAATTTCGAGCATATCGAAATACTGGTGCTTGATGAGGCCGACCGCATGTTGGACTTAGGCTTTGTTGAACATATTCACTTTATACAAAGTCTCTTGCCTAAGCAGCGTCAAACGCTGCTCTTTTCAGCCACGTTCTCAAAAGAAATAAAGACACTCGCTGCCACCATGCTCATCAATCCAATGACAATTGAGCTAGCAACGGCCCACGATCATATTGACAATATCACGCAGATTTTGCATCCGGTAGACAAAGCGCGAAAGCACGAACTCGTCATTCATCTTCTTAATAATAATGACTGGTCTCAGGTTTTGGTATTTACCCGCACAAAGCGCGGTGCAGATGAATTAAGAAACAAATTGGAAGCAATGGGCATTGCCGCAGAATCTATTCATGCCAATAGAACGCAGCACGCCCGCACGCAAGCACTAGATGGCTTTAGAAATGGCAGTCTGAAAGTACTAATAGGTACCGACCTTGCTGCCCGAGGTATCGATATTCAGCAGTTACCTTGTGTTATCAATCTAGATTTACCCTATGTGCCTGAAGACTACATTCACCGAATAGGTCGTACGGGCAGAGCATCGTCAAAGGGCTTAGCTATTTCATTGTATAGCGACGACGAATCGAAGCAGTTAAGGTCAATTGAACGCCTTATTGGTAGACAATTTAAGAAGACATTTATTTCAGAATTCACACCAAAGCCGAAGCCACCGGCGGCTAAAAAGGATAACGCAGAAGAAGACCTATACGGCAATTTCGAAGCTTTTGATAAGCCCACTGGCAAAAGAAAATCGAAAGGGCGTAAACAGCGTCGATATTGAACAGCGGATGCAGACTTAACATCAACGAGTCAAAAACTATTCGATGATTCGACTATATTCTATTCTCTGCGCTTAATTCTCTTTACCCTCATCGCTCAAAAAACACATCTATGAGATCGGCTAGAGACTCCTCTAGCCCCTCTTCTAACACATCAATATCGATATCGAAGCTGTTCATGTATTTATCAGCATTATCTCGAGACACAACATTGTTTTTAAACTGAAACTCTAGTTCTGGAAGGGATTTGTCGTAGCGGGGTTTAATCGCCCAACGCAAACAATGGCTGTGATGATTTTTAAGCTTCTGCTTGGCAAAAACACAAAACGCCTCTACGTAATCGGGTCCTTGCGGGCCAAGGCACCCTGGCTCAACGCGAAACGTCACCAGCAGTTTTTTGTATATTGGGAGCTTAGTTTTCATTAGTGCCTAAAATGGTTTAAAGGTTAAAGTATGAGTAAACTGCGCTGATATTGCTAGTAGAAGGTATTAGCTTTCTCATGCACACCTTAGTTTTGACTTTCAGTGCAATAGACTTTTCCACTTAATCACTGTCAAACCGATAAGGACACAAATTGCTTAATAAAATCCTCTTTGTTGAGAGGCTTTGATAAATAGAAGCCTTGGAACTTATCTACATTCATTTCAATCAAGGCGTTAAAATGCGCTTCTGTTTCAATGCCCTCAGCCGTTACCTTTAAGCTCAGGCTTTTTGCCATTGAGTGTATGGCATGGCAGAGGTTTTTCGCCTTGTGATCGCTCACAATATCTTTAACAAAACTGCGGTCAATTTTCAAAATATCAAAATTCACACTACGTAAATAACTCAAGCTGGAGTAAGCAATACCAAAGTCGTCGATGGCCGTTTTCACCCCTAGCTCAGACAGCATCCGCGTATTTTCTCGAACCAGCGTTAAATCATCGGCAAACACACGCTCGGTTAACTCAAGTATTACATTATCGCCCTTCAAGCCATATTTGTTTAAGCTGCGGCGAGTGACATCAACCAACGCACAGTCGGCAAGCTGCCGATAGGAAATATTCACCGACATGCTGAGCGCAGAATGCCCCATATCCTGCCACTCTCGCAATACCTGACAGGCGGCATCGATAACCCATTCGCCAATTTGTAAGATCTGGCCATTCTCTTCTGCAAGAGGAATAAAGTCGTCCGGTGATATAAAGCCCAGTTCACTGTGTTCCCAACGCAACAAAGCTTCGGCGCCACAAAGCACTTTATGCTTATCAAATATGGGTTGAAACACCAACGATAATTCATTTTTATCCAATGCAAAATTCAAGTCTGTGTTAAGACGAAGTTTGCGCTGCAAATCAGTGTCGTAATCTAGGTTGTAAAAGGCAAATGCGCCTTTTTCGTTAATTTTAGTGCGGTACATTGCAGCATCGGCTTTGCGAAGCAAGTCGTTAGGATCTTCACTATCAACTGGGTATTGCGCTATGCCCACGCTTGAGCCAATATTGTGCTGTCTGTTTTGGTAATAAATGGGCTGTAATATCACCTCTTGCACACGCTGGACCAATCGCACTATTTCATCTTTAGAGGTATCGATTTCACTTAGCAATATAAATTCATCACCACCAAAGCGACCGATGAAATCCCCTTCTCTTACACAGCGCTCTAAACGACGGGCAACCTCAACTAACACTGCATCGCCAGCCTCATGACCATGCATATCGTTAACGTCTTTAAACTTATCAAGATCGATAAAAATAACGGCAAACGACACGTTAGTATGGAGTTGTAGTAAAGAGGCTAAATGCTCCTGAAGCATCAGACGATTTGGCATATTGGTGAGGTGATCATAATGAGCGAGATGGGACAGCTCCGATTCATGCTTTTTACGATCGCTGATGTCTTCGATGGTAAACAAGCTCTGTCGATGTTCATTCTCATCTAAAACGTTAAGCGCCGAGTATTCAATCCAAACAATACGGCCATCTTTGGTTTGTACCTGTATTTCTTGTGTCGGTTTGTCTACCGTATTTGCAGCAAAAAAACGTTCGGCGTTTAGACACAGCGTACTAATGTGTTGTTGAATAAGCATGTCTTCAGCAAAACCGAAGGTAGTATGAGCGGTACTATTAGCGCGCTGTATGATGCCTTTTTCATCTACCAACAAAACACTCTGCGCTTTTGAGTTAAATACCCCAGAAAACAAGTCACTTTCAAAGGAGGCCAGTTTAAGGGCTTTACGCAAAAACAACATTTTTTCGTTTAGCGTAAAGTAATAGGTGAGCATAATAAGGCTGAAAATGGTTAAACACATCAAGCGCGTAGCCAGTGTGTAGCCCATGTCACCCTCGTAGGGAAGTGTGTCCATTTGCTCAGGCCACACATAATAATAGATGGTGCCAAGCACACTGATAAACCAAAAGAAAATTTGCCCTCGCCACCCCATTGTTCCACCAGCAAGGATAGGAAAAATAAAGATCCACGCATAATGAACCGTATCAATACCGCCTGCAAAAGTGACATTTGCCATGTGTATTGCAAACATACAAAACAGCATTATTGCTGCCGCCAGCGGTACATTGTTGTGTTTTTTCAGCGCTACAACGTTGATCAAGATGACAAGTACACCAATAGCCTGTGTTATCACCACCCAATCTTCCATAAAGCTGTACAAATCTTTAAACGTAAGACCTAAAACAATGATATAGATAAAGCTAGTGAAATTGACGATAGAGAACACACCCGATGAACGAGCGCTTATAAAGAACGCGCTCAACGCCGACCTAGGTTGTTCAATAGTCATTTTTTTGTTGTCATCATTTTCTATTAGTACACTTTTTGCTTGAGACTGCTGTTCAATTGACTAGGCTCACATATGACAGGCAATGGCTCCTACTCTCTGACTTTTAGCCTAATTGCAATCGGTAATAGTGGCTATTGGCTCCTCGTCCTAATTAGGGTACCGAGAGAGAATGATACATGCACAATGACAATAAGCTTATAACACAAAGAATAAATTCTGTAATAGACATTAGAATAGATTACAAATTAGGGCGTAATACAGGTATCGCCCGCGTAAATGGGGAACAGAAAGATAGGAAATTAGACATTCAAGTCGTAAAACGAACTTAAATAGATAGATTAATGGTGTAACTGGCATTGGTATTTGAAAATGCAGTGGTTCAATAGCCGGCTTTCAGAAAACAAAAAACGGAGTCAGAATACGTAATCAGTGCTGACACTCACTCTGCTCCGTTTGGGATTAAGTAGGCTAACTTATAGCTGAATTACATTATCTCCGCTGTCTCTATCAATCATTTTCACAAAGGGGTCAACGCCCACATAGGCGGGTTTTTCATCCACCGTTACTGTTATTGTGTTTTCCCCGCTTATTAGTTTGTGCTTTTGGTTATAAAGTACCTGAGTAGTGTCCGACACGTCTTCCGGATCGCCAGTGAATAGTGCAATATCAATGTACTCGTCAACACTACCTTCTGTTTCACGTCCATCTCCATTAGCCTCAAACTTGCCCGCCGATATTCTCATGGTTACAGCAAACTTACCGTCGCTAGTTTCTTCAACCTCAGCCGACAGCATTTTTAAGTCGTACAGGGTAATGCGCTCAAACAGGTCTGCTATAAACTGCTGTTCCTCGCTTGTCGCCTCGGCATTAAGGGCAGCCTGTAAATCTAAGGTAGTTGGATAGGGATCGTTTTTAAACTTATACGCCTCTAGAAAGTTTTTCAGTGCCGTATTAACACGCTTCTCCCCTAACCTATCTAGAATTGCCATCATGACTACTGAGCCTTTACGGTAATGAATATACTGCTGTTCTTCGCTGCGCATAAACGGCATTTCTTCAATCAACTCGCTGCCGCGATCGCGAAGGTAGCGATCCAGTTCATACTTTAGAAAGCGTCGCATCTTCTCTTCGCCAAAGCGTTCACGCAATACCATAATGGCACTGTACTGAGACAAACTCTCAATAATGATTGATTGACCTTGCACATTGGCAGCACCTACCTGATGCCCCCACCACTGGTGAGCGACCTCGTGGGCGGTAACATAATACACATAGTCTATATCTTCAGGGTCGCGCAGGTCGGCAATAAATCCAATCTCTTCCGAATAAGGCACTGTATTGGCAAAACTCTGTGCAAACGAGCGATAGCCAGGAAACTCAATAATACGCATTTGTTTGTGCTGGTAAGGGCCAAAGGCGTTGGTGAAGTAATCAAGAGAATCTTTCACGCTTTGCACCATCACATCCACATTCCAATGGTGTTCAGGGTGGTAGTACACCTCAATATTTACACCTTTGTGTTCGTCTCTTTTAACGTCATGTCGGGCCGAAAGATAGGAGAAGAAATTGACTATTGGCGCATCCATTTTGTAATGAAAATAGTTACGTCCGTTCTCCTGCCACTCTTTTTGTAGGTAACCTGGCGCAATGGCAATTTGGTCGCCGCTGGTCGACACCGTAGTTTCAAAGTCGATAAAGGTGACTCCCTTACCAAACCCACTCTCAGCATAACGTGAGGTATCTTCCAACTTATAGGCCCGAGGGCGCTCTGGTAGATTGCGTTTACGTCGCTCGTGCCGGTCTGAAATCACATAACGCCCGTTAAATCCAAAGGTAGGAAACAACGAGAAATTATCGATGAAAGTACCGTTTTCAGCTACCTGCAAATCGAAACCGCCATCTTTAAACCCTTTGTGCTCACGCAATACCGACAGGCTACCTTCCCTTGATTCACCCGGCATGAGCGGCTCGTCAAAAGTGAGCCATGCGGTTTGAAAGTCATCAAACCGCTCGGTAATTTGCGCACCGGGTATCACTACATCCCATGAGGAAGTAAATCGAGGTATAGACACCAAAGTGCGTAAAATAGGCTCATCAAAGGGATTACTGATGGTCATATCTGCCGATACTTCAATCCGACGGGCCTCTGGATAAATATCAACGTTTGCATTTACTTGGGTTACTACTGGAATCAAGTCGTCTTCATACGGGCTAAACTGGCTTTCATATTCAGCTTGAAGCTCGAAGGTTTCATCTTGGGTAAGGTACGTATTCACTACCTTGGTGTTGTAGTGAATGTAGCCCCCCGTAAGAACGAATACGAGAAGGCTTGCTGCCAATACGGCCTTTCCAGACGCCCCTAACTGATAGCCTAGCAGCTTAAAACGGTGTTTTAGCGATACCTCTGGCCCGCGCTGCCATAGAGCATAACCAACGGTAAAAAGGGTGAGCGATAGTGCACTCCAATAAAGCATGTACCACGCGAACGGCGCTAAAAACCAGCCCCAGCCATTAAGGTCGGAATACAACACGCTTGGCGCGTCGCTAAAGCTGTACATATTGTGCTCTAAACCCAGCTCAGCAAATACTAAACTTACAATGAAGTACGCCACAAACAGCAGCATACCCACAAACTTATTCGGGCTTAGTACCTGAATAAAGAACGCCAGCACCGCTAACAGCGCCCACGGAACCCATGATACAAAATAAATTCCAATGAAATACGTACCAAAATCAAAGTCGAAATACCCTTGGGTAGCCTGATAGATAACGGTAAAAGCAATGCCGATAGCAAAGAGCACGGCGGTTACTGCCCACATTGCAAGTAATTTAGATACCCAAAACACCAAGTTAAATGCGGGTGTTGAATCGACGATATCGCCCATACCAGAACCACGCTCACGCCATACAATTTCGCCACTGTAATAGGTAATAACAATAAGCATCATCAACCCAAAACTTTCGCGAATAAACTCAACCATTTTATAGGTAAGCGGCCAATCTGGCGTACCATACACACCGCCAATAGGCACAAAGTACAGGGCAGACAGGTTGAACAGCGTAAATATCATTAGTACAAGTAGTGCTGGGCTAAACATAACTTGGCGCATTTCAAAGCCAATACGGGTAAGTAACTTATCAAACTGCCCGCCCGCCTTTGCTTTAATAGTAAGGTTAAGGGTTTTGGGTGGCGCCACAGTCGAGGCTTTACTTGGCTTTTCTTTACGGCTTTTTTGCTGCCAGCGCATTTGATAAATACTGCCAACAGTGGCTAGGATAAATGCGCCAATGCCAAGCCATATCAAACGGTTTTGCAGTAATACACCTTCTAACAACACTACCGTAGAGTTTTTATCAAACACGGTCCAATAACGAGTTATTTCGGCATAGGTACGAAGACCAAAGGGGTCTAATAATGCGCCAATGGTGCGGTATTCAGGCTCTGAGGTGACTACGCCGCTAATCAGATAGAAAATGAATATACCCATTGCAACCAAGTATGCGGCCATTATTGAACGAAGGCGCTGGGCAACGGCATAAAAAATCATACCGAGTGCTAGCACGGTGGGCACTGAGAAGTAGAAAAAGGTCGTTAGATAGAAACTAAGATTAGTGGGCCCTATTCGCTCTTGATCTATCCAAGGCATTAACGAGCCTAATAAAATAGCAATAGGTACCATGGCAAACACGCAAATACTGACCAAATAGGCACCTAAAAAACGGCCCAAATGGTACGACAGCGGCGTAATGGGCCGAGTATATATTAGCTCGCCCATATTGCTAGAGTGGTTTCGTGTGGCAGTACCCGACACAAAGTTAACCAACAAAAACAGCGCAAAAATACCCATAATAAGCGTGGTTTGCGTTATAGCAAACGAGCCGTTATACAGCACGTTTCCGCCGCCACCAATACGCACGTTATCCGTAGTGGTTGCCAAAAAAGGCAATAAGAAAAACGCCAGCATGGTGACGTAAAAGGAAGGTTGGCGAAGGTAATATCGCCATTCAAACGTAAGGCTATTTAAAAACATGGTTATTCCCCTTACGCAGCAGTTGCAGTGCGGCTATTGTGCAAGGTGGAAAAATACACGTCTTCTAGATTAGCGGGCGCTTGCTCGAACCCTTCTGGCGGCGTGTCGGCCATGACATGAATAACGTGCTTACCGGCAATTAAACGGGCAGAAATAATAGTAAGGCTCTGCTCAAGCTCGCGGTACTCATCTTGACTGACTTGCTTGCGCCAAATGCGCCCGACCAACTCTGTGGTGAGACTAATAGGGTTACCTTCTAATAAGATTTCTCCTTGCCCTAGCACCGCCATTTTGGGGCAAAGTTCTGATACATCATCCACAATGTGTGTAGAGAGTATTATTACCTTCTCTTCACCTAAGCTTACTAACAAGTTATGAAAACGATTGCGCTCTTCAGGGTCGAGGCCAGCGGTAGGCTCATCTACAATAATAAGATCAGGGTCGCCTAACAATGCCTGCGCAATACCAAAGCGCTGACGCATACCACCGGAATAACCACTTACAGCTTTGTCTCTGTGCTGCCACAAATTGGTGTGAACCAACAAGCTTTCCACCGCGTCTTTACGCTCAGACTTACTGCTAATTCCCTTTAACACGGCTAGATGGTCAAGCAGCTTTTCTGCACTAATACGCGGATATACCCCAAAGTCTTGCGGTAAATAACCAAGGCATTGTCGTAACCCGTTAGGGTCGGCCAGCACATCAATACCGTTAAATTGTATTGAACCCGTGTCAGGCGTTTGGAGCGTGGCGATTGTGCGCATTAAAGAGGATTTGCCGGCACCATTAGGGCCAAGTAACCCAAACATTCCCTTGGGAATTGAAAGGTTGATGCCGTTAAGAGCTTTAACTCCATTGGGGTAAGTTTTGGTGAGACCACTTATGTTAAGCATGATCATTCCTTTGTAATTAATTGATAGTGAATTGTTTTTATTTATTGTTTAAATTCTAAACTACCCCTAAATCATGCGTGTGTTAATGCGAAACTTGTAACAAAGTGAGAAAAGAATGAATTTGGCCGAGCACTATTGGTAAAATTGCAAATTAAAAATAAGACATATTTACAGGTTTATTGGGAAAAATACTCACCATCGACCTGTGCTAGTGTTGCAATAGCATAAGAAGATAGACTTCCTCTTTCTTACACCATCGCTCTACGGGCCACGCTAAGGCTACATTTCATACAATAATTTCAGCAACTTTTTAAAGTAGGCCTATGCTTTGCACCTTCAATTGTGAACTCACAAAGTGAAGGGATACATTATGTTACGTTGGGCATTAATTTTTTTAGTTGTTGCAATAGTTGCTGCCGTTTTAGGATTTGGCGGAATTGCAGGTTCTGCGGCTGGTATAGCCAAAATTATATTTGGTGTTTTCTTAATCTTACTGGTTGTATCACTCGTGATGAACATGGTGAGAGGTAAGTAGACAACCGCAAGCTGAGCGATGGGTTTAACTACCCATCGCAGCTTGCGATATAAGAAGTTCACTCCCTAGCTGACGTCAAACGCAGAGATGAATTGTTGTTCACACTTAAAACCATGAGCCAAAAAACGTAAGAGAAAGATTGTGGTTTATTTGGGCTTCTGCTGAAGAAGCACCGGGCGAATGAATGTAGTTATTCATATATCCCATTTCAACGCGCCATGTGTCGTTAAGCTGATAAGCTGGGCCCGCATAAAATCGATTTTGATCAAACCCACTTGCCTGCCCCCACTGAGTATCATTTAGGGTAACGAATAGCTCATCCCACACAACAAAAGACCACTTGTCGCCCAGCGGCTTTTCCCAACGCACGAATTGTCTAATTCGATGGCCCACGTCGTCACCTTGGTCGCTGCGATAGCGCTGTTCAAGCCGCGTGCGTGCAGACACATTGCCGCCTAAAAATGGGCGAAGTGAGTAGGTTGCTTGCTGCCAAAGCCGGTCTTCTTCTACAGTACCGGCCTCTGAATCTATCGCTATCCTAGCTACACCCAACCACAACGTCAGGTCGTCAGACATACGATAGCCAATACCAGGGCGAAAAATTGACACACCCAGTTGAGAGGCATCGTCTTTAAATCGCAGGTGCCCATCAAACCAGAATTGCAGGTCGCCCGCTTTATCAGCGTTACCGGCAAGAGCCACAGCATTCCAAGATTGAAAATCGTTTGTTGTGGCATGCGATTCAGCGGTGCACATCAGCAGTAATGATAAAGCGATAATAGTGGTTATTGTATTTTTTATCGTGCGCATAGAAACCTCGGTGTGATGAGCTTTATGGTGCTTTAATGAGAGGTAGCGCGATATGACGTATTTCATATCGCGCTAATAGCGAGGTTTAATTTGATGATGGGTTATAAGGAAGTGACGACTGATGAGCGACAATACGCAAATCACCTTCGCTGTCTTTCACGTACGCAAATGTGTATTCCACTTTGGTTTCGCCACCAGAGGTGTCAGTGAAGAAATAATTCCCCATTGCAACAGCCATACGACAGCTATTGTTGATAATTCCCACGTTGTCGAACTTCACTTTGGTATACGGTTTTATCGCAAAACCCTTATCTTCTTCGTAGGCATCGTTTCCACCTACGAAGTACGACAGTGCAGCATCAAAACTCGATCTAAACTGATCGTTGGCCGCTAACGTGGGCTTAAATAAAACGCTGCTTAAATCATAGCCGTACATTTCCTGAATAAAATCAGCAGCTTCGTTAGAATAATCACCTTTATTAGAAAATACGCTGCCAATTCTAACAATGCCATCACCCCACATTTTCTGTGCGTTAACTACCTCGCGTTCAGTAATGCACTGATTTGAATACAAAAGCACATCATCTGCGCTTTGAGACTGCATTAAAGCCGCGCTTTTGATTGTCTCACTACTCATTTGCGGTTTTGCCACAGCTGCGCAGCCAGAGGCAACAACCATTGAAGCAGTTAAAAGAGTAGCTTTCATTATTGATTGAGGACGTATTTTCATGAGTAGACTCCCACCTAAATAGCATTAAGTAATACAAAACAAGTCGCTTTGTATTTGATGCTATTAAGCATATACATCTATGGTTAAAAGTACTTTTACTGAACATTAAAAACAGATTAACAGCGCCAAAGATTTGGACGGCTTGTTTTGAAGGGAATAAAGGCGCTTGAAGTAAATGAGAACAACTAACGAAAGGACTAACAGCAACTAACAACTAACGAGACCAACTAACGCAACTAACGAGACAGGCATGAACAACTAACGAGACAGGCATGAAAAGATTAAAAAACTGCCCCTTAATACACTTACCTCAAAGCGTTTATTTATTCACACTGGTTGCTGTATAAATCACAGTTAAAATTACCGATGCCCAAAACCAGAAAGTCTCAAATTAGCTTGTTAGATACACCCTATTACCACTGCGTCTCTCGCTGTGTTCGTCGTGCGTTTTTGTGCGGTGAGGAACATGGGAAAAGCTTTGAGCATCGACGTCAGTGGGTTGAAGACCGCATCCACGTGTTAAGCGATGTGTTTACAATAGAGGTTTGTGCCTATGCGGTAATGAGTAATCATACCCACTTGGTGCTGCATGTGAATAAAGAAAAAGCGTTAGCGCTATCAACCGAAGAGGTTATTAAACGTTGGCATTCAATTTACAAAGGAACGTTATTAACACAGCAATATTCGTTGCTAGCAACACGAGAAGACCTTAGTGCAACGCAGATGAAAACTATAGAACATACGGCAACGGTATGGCGAAAACGGTTATATGACATCAGCTGGTTTATGCGCGCGCTCAATGAGTATATTGCCCGGGCGGCCAATAAAGAAGATGAGTGTACAGGGCACTTTTGGGAGGGACGATTTAAATCGCAGGCACTCCTAGATGAACCGGCGCTTACCGCCTGCATGGCCTATGTTGACCTAAACCCAGTACGCGCTAATATGGCGAAAACACCAGAAGCCTCTAACCATACCAGTATTCAGTATCGGATTCGCGCGGCTAGAGTGGGTAAAACGCCAAAAAGACTCATGCCTTTTGCGGGCAGCCCACGGCGAGATATGCCCCATGGCTTACCATTCAAGCTTAGCGATTATCTTCAGCTTATCGATACAACAAGCCGATGTATTCATTCGAATAAACGCGGCAACGTTGATAGCAACGTGCCACACATTCTAGAGCGCTTAAACATAGAAAACGAAAAGTGGTTAACACTGACTACCCAGTTTGAACGCTGTTTTAAACATGCCGCCGGAAAAGTGATTCATCTTGAAGAATACGCACATAATCAAAATCAGCAGCGAATTCATGGCAAGCGAAATGCCATGCGATTGCTTGGGTAATTTCTAATGCAGAATACTTAACCCAGTTTGCTGACTCCTTTTACATCGGAGAACATGCTGTAAAATTAATACTGCGCTAAAGTTCAGTTTAAATAAGCAATAGTGAGCGCACTTCCCTTTTTTAATGACCAAACACGTTTATCCGCGTCTTCAATGATAAAATTTTCGGTAGTGTAAGTTGTTTTTGTTATTTCTTAGCATGCCTGTCTTGATTGTTTTTAGCATGCCTGTCTTGATTGTTGTTAGCATGCCTGTCTTGATTGTTGTTGCTTTTTGCCTGTATTGTTTATTTGCCTATTTATTCAGTTGTACTTTCTTTTCTATCGTATTGACAAGCGGTCTGAGCGCGGTGTAACGACATCTCTAACGCCCTCCCATACCTCAACGGGAGCAGGCTTGCCAAAATAGTATCCCTGAAATCGTGTAAACCCCATCTTTTTAAGCAATTGCAACTGAACCTGCGTTTCAACGCCCTCTGCAATGGTTGCCATACCAAGACTTCGCGCTAGCTCCAATGTCATTTTAATAATTTTTCGGTGGCGCTCGGAATTAGCAATACGGTCAACGAACTCTCGGTCGACTTTTAAAGTTGAAGCTGGCATATCTATAAGTTGAGATAGCGAGGCATGACCAGTACCAAAATCATCGATGGTTATTTTAGCTCCAACTCTCGCCAAAGACGAAAGCCGGCGCTTGGTTTCCACGTGACTTGCCAATACAGAAGTCTCCGTTAGTTCAAGTTCTAGGCGCTCGCATAGCATTGAGCTTTCAGAGAACCGACGTAGAAGCTTTTCGTAAAACAAATCGTCGAGTAATTCAGGCCCAGAAATATTTATGGCTAACGGAACTTCGGGCATGGACGCTGGCCAAGCTTGTAATAACTCAAACGCCCTATCAAGTACCTTACGACTAAAAAGTACGTGCCATCCGTTTTGTTCAATGGCGGGAATAAACTGGCCAGGGTGTAAAATGGTGTTATTTTCAGGCTCATGCAGCCTCGCAAGGGCCTCGTACCCTATAATCCGATTATCTAACGACACTTGGGGCTGTAAGTGAAACACAATAAGGTTATTGTCGATAAGATACTTCACACGATCTTTATGTTGGGTGTATTGACGAATGATTCCGATAGTATTGGGATCAAACGCCACAAAAGGGCGAGTCTCACTTGTTTGACTTAGCGCGATAGAACACGATTCGATAACTTTACTTCCCTGCTTTGAGTTCTCTACTAGCGTAAAACCTGCTCGCCAAAGTAGCGTACTTGTCTGTTCGAGCTCTTTAGTACTGACGTGCTCAGGAAGAAGTTTCTCCAGCCAGACCACCGTATCACGCTTGTCTAACATGGTACTTTTAAACCGCAATACAAACTTTGCGCCCGGAAAGAAATACACCATAACATCTGGTGGTAGGTGATGCTGCAACAACTTAGACACCTGAACAAGAAGCTGGTCGCCTACAGTGAACCCATACTGAATATTGATATCGCGCAGCCCTGCTAGTTTGAGCAAAACAACGCATTGGCCTTGTAATGTAATGTCTTGCTCAGCATGATTCCAGTAATGATGATTTCGTAAACCTGTAAGCTCGTCAAAATAGTGTTTAGCGATATGCTCTTTTCGAAACGCATCAAATTTCTTCACTTTCTTTTGGGCTTGAGAAATGTCGAAGCAGTGAATAAGTTGCTTTTTATGATGGCGAAGACTAGCAGGGTGTATTTCAAACACACAGTCAGTTCGCCCTTTAATATTCGCTTTTTGCTTAATTCCTTCAGTGAGTGGCGTAGTGAGTTCAAACAGCTGTTGTATGTAATTACACTCGCTATTGTGTTCATGTATCAATTTTCGACCACCTTTGTTCGCCTGTAAAATCTGGCCTTGGGGATCACAAAAAAACGAAGGTGTTCCCCCGTTATTGAATATTTCTTGATAGCGATGCACCATTTTTTGAAGCTTTTGACTTTGAGCTTTATTTTGCGACGATTGATTCTCAAGCGACGACATCACTCTGATAACGCCCATGGGTAAGCAAATATTAAAAAATAAGAATATTAGCGAGCCCAAATAGGTATGTGTCTCAGGCAGAGTAATGTCGATACCAAAGAGCGGTGGTATGGGGGTATTACGCATAAGCACTATATAAGGAATGATATTCAACCCCATGCTAATAAGTGCGACCTTATTACCGTAAAATAGGCGCAAAATGATAGGCAAGGTGAAGAAAAAAAGTAATCCGTAGCGAGCAGATGCAATATCTGTAGTAAAAAACAGAATACAAAAACCAGCCAGCACTATGATTAAAGGCAGACTTACTGATGCAAGTTTTATCTGCTTCCTGCTAAGCATCAATGTGCCCCACAATAACACCGTAAAACCACACGTTAAGTATACGACGTAGTAAAGTTGTTGCTGTATTGCGATATATGAAGAGTGAAACACAATAGCCGATGTCAGCGTAACACCAACAATCAGAATAATGCGCAGTACACTTAACTTCCAGACGTCAGGATCTGACTTACTTAGATGCAATTCGTCAATCATTAAATAGTGCGTCAAAAAACCGAGTAATCGCTGTAACATTTAACTAAATCTCTCTTTGAAAAATCATTCTATTTCTTTGAATTCACGTGCTGATCTATTAGATGGAAAAGAGACGAGTGTTAACTCAGAGATTTTCATAGGATCCTGAACGACTTCTTATCTGTCTATGACAAAACGCGCTATAAGTTTAAAAGTAATATCAACTGCGCTTTTACTGAGGAAGGAACAATAGCAAGATATCGGCAACGCCGTTACTTTATTAATCCATATCAGTTATTTACACGCGTTGCTAAAAGTTTCAAACAGCGTAAATTAAACACGAAGTATTACTTATTAAGGTAATTCAATGATGGTATTTAAACACTTTTCAGCCAGATTGATAATATATGTTTTGTAAAGTTAGTAACCATCAAACCAGGAAATCTGGTTCTAGCGGTCAACTGTTTTTGGCCACTGGTTCATAGTAATTCTAATATCTCTTTTCCGACTCAGTTGGTTCCAATCCACCGTTGTATGAGTGCGGCAAGTTGAATGTTAAGTTTATAGCCCCAAAAAAATTAAAATTTCTTAGCATGCCTGTCTTGTTTAGCAAAACTGTCTTGTTTAGCAAAACCCACACCATTTCTTACCCCTTAAAACCTTACCTCTGGTCAGGTTACAACAACGTTTCGCCTTGCTAGGATAATATTGTGTCAAAAGTTGATACAACTTACTAAAACATGGCGGGAATACACCAGTGAAAAACAGTCATAGAGAAGAATTATCACTACAAAAGTTAGGTAACGAAGAGATTGAGAACGTATTTGGCGGCAATGACTCAGTTGTAGTGAATGGTACTGCTGGGGGCCTAGCTGGCGCCTCGTTTGGCATGTCGGCCGGTACATTAGCCGGTATTATGAATGGCGCCTCTACAGGTGCCCGCTGGGGGCGTTTTGGGGGTGGCATAGGATTGGTCGTTGGCGTTGTGCTAGGCGGAGCTTATGGCGCGTTTGCCGCGGGGGGATAGGCTACAGGCTTACTAACGTGTTTAAAAAAGCAGTGACGTTTACTGCTTTGAATTTTGGACAATGTAAGCCCAAGTTCAAATACATCAAGTAATACAGCTTGCCTGAGTTACAAAAAGTGACGGCATCTTTACTTTCTAATACAGCTTAAAAGGAATTGAATATGAAAGAATTGACAAAGAAAGAAGTAGTTAGCGTATGTGGGGGAAATAGTAATTCAGTCAGTGCCGCCTATGGTGGAATAGGAGGGTTTGGCACAGGTGCAGGCATTGGTGCTGCTGTTGGCTCTATTGGAGGACCGCCTGGTGCGTTAATTGGGGGGCTTATCGGTGGAATGCTCGGTACGATTGGCGGTACGTTTGCAGCCTTCGCAGCGGGGGGCTAACGTTTTTACACCATGAATAAGCCATTTTACTTGATTACCGCGTTGGCGACTTTCGCAGGAATAAGTGTTTTTTTACCTTTATCAACACCTGTGAAGGGGGTGCTTCTTTTAGTTTTTTCAATTTTTATTCTGGTAATAAAAACTGACGGTGGAAGTGATGAGTAAAACTTGCGGGATTGCTCTTCCGTAATTTATTGAGTGGACTTAAAAATGCCAACCACGTTTACCTATACCTTTGCTAATGAAGATAGCTTAACTGAATTAGGAATTCTCCGAGAACAACAAAATAATGTTTTAGTGATTGCTGGTAGCGGCGCGCGCGTAATTCCTCTATTCGCTAAAATGCCGAAACACATGACCTGCATTGACATGTTACAAAATCAATTGTATCTGACAGAACTGAGAATAGAATCTCTACGTCAGCTAAATTACGATGAGTATCGTATCTTGTTAGGCTATTTAAACGCAAAACCTGATCTGAGGAAACTAACGTTTGAAAAAGTTAAATTTTCAGAACCTGCAAAACAATTCATGACGCGCTACTTTGAAAGCATTGACTGGGGAAGTTTATTGTTTTTAGGTAAGTGGGAAATAGATCTTGCAAAAACATCTAAAATTTTTAAGACAATTTTGCCTAATCTCGGCCAACAACTTAATGATTGTGAAACGCTGGATCAGCAACAACTACTATATCTTGATTTAAAGTCAAAGCTAAACATAATAAGATTATTATTGTTTATTTCTTTACTGGTCTTGAGTGCAAAGAACAGACTTAAATTTCAAAGAACGCACATAAGCTTCAAAGGGATGATGAGCTTAATTTTTGAGTTTAACCGAACGCTGAAGCGTGTTTTTGCTACTTTTTTAATTAAAAACAGTTTTTATTATAGTATTCTTTTTACTGGGAAGTACTTTAGTCACCTAGCACCGACTGCTGAGGTTGATAAAAGACTATTTGAACATTACAAAAAAGGTGCTTTGCAGTGCAAGGTTAGATACGTGCATAAAGACGTACTAGATTATTGTGAAACCTCATCCAGTAAATACGACTTTCTTTCATTTTCAAATGTGCCGGATTATTTGAAATCGAGCGCAGAAATAAATTTTTTACAGCATTTAAAAGGTGCGGTGCAGAAACAAGGTATTTTGACGTATCGCCGAAGTGTCACAGATAACTTCGATGAGAAAAGTCCAAGCGTAAATGAAGTCACTGATGAATATCAACATATAATAAGCAGGGATATGACACCTTATTATCGCGTTTTTGTTTATGAGTATTAAAATATAAGCGAGGCACACGTTCGGCGGCCTCCCTACCGCGGAGCGGTTTGCTCTACTGTTGGCACTGAGGCGAAGGTTAGCAGAGAGCGAGCGCCGTCTTAGCCTGCTTGCGAGTTGCCTAAATGCCCTGCTCGCATTGGCTATCTTGAAGTAGTGGCTGAACCCTCTGAGTAGTGGATTCAGTGGGTTAATGACCGACTGAAGCGGCATCCCGCCATTGCGTTTCGTCATCTGCTTTAGCTTTGCCTTAAACGCGGTGAGTTTCTTAGGCTGTATGCGGGTATGTTTCGTCCCAATTTCAACGCTGAGGAACTTCACACCATCATCACTGTGTGTTTTCTCCGTGTTTACGCTTAGCTTTAGTTTTCCTTCTAAGATATGTGTGGCTTGCGCTTTGACATTCTCTGTCACTGTGCGACTGCAACACAAGATGAGGATATCATCAGAAAACTAAACAAGACAGGCATGCTTAACACGGGGAACACATGCTGAATGATAAAAAATACATCCCAACCAGCGGTTCATCACCGTGGGCACGGGGAACACTGGGTAGTACACCTCGTTAGCTGCTGCAATACCGGTTCATCCCCGTGAGCACGGGGAACACAACGCATTTATTTCAAGGCTGGCGTTATTGGCCGGTTCATCCCCGTGAGCACGGGGAACACGCGTCAGTTATAAAAGAAGCCATTTATTTAACCGGTTCATCCCCGTGAGCACGGGGAACACTACCTCAAGAAACGTTTTAGCAAACTCTAGCGCGGTTCATCCCCGTGAGCACGGGGAACACTTGCTATGGTGTGATTGCGTAATGGCGTATTTCGGTTCATCCCCGTGAGCACGGGGAACACTCCATTGTAACCGTGAGTTCGTGCTTTTCGCCCGGTTCATCCCCGTGAGCACGGGGAACACAACATTTACGGCCTCTTTAATTCCGTTCTAAGCGGTTCATCCCCGTGAGCACGGGGAACACATCCATATCTGACTCACTCTTTACCGTTCCGCCGGTTCATCCCCGTGAGCACGGGGAACACGCAGAAATGGGGATTAGAGCAGCAGCAAAACTGCGGTTCATCCCCGTGAGCACGGGGAACACGCGCATCATTGAAATAAAAATCATTCCCTAAACGGTTCATCCCCGTGAGCACGGGGAACACGCGCGTATGCCGTCTGTCACATTAAAGTTAGCCGGTTCATCCCCGTGAGCACGGGGAACACGGAACAACCGCGCCGCCGTAAGTGTAATCTAGCGGTTCATCCCCGTGAGCACGGGGAACACACAGTACTTTGGATGTTTTGACGACGAAAATTCGGTTCATCCCCGTGAGCACGGGGAACACCGAGGAAATGGAAGAAGAGAAAAAAAGGCGTTCGGTTCATCCCCGTGAGCACGGGGAACACCGTTTTCATATTTTGGGTTGTAGAAAGATAAGCGGTTCATCCCCGTGAGCACGGGGAACACGCTTGGTAGCCAACCAAGTGAATCTGCGAGCACGGTTCATCCCCGTGAGCACGGGGAACACAGAAGAACTGGTGTTCTTGTATTGTGATATAGCGGTTCATCCCCGTGAGCACGGGGAACACATTGGGGTTTCAGTGGTGGTTTCTTCGTTAATCGGTTCATCCCCGTGGGCACGGGGAACACCCATGAATTAAGTCAGGAGTTCTAGAATAGTACGGTTCATCCCCGTGGGCACGGGGAACACTTTTTTGCGCGCGGCAAAGATTAGGTCAAGCCCGGTTCATCCCCGTGGGCACGGGGAACACTTCTTTGCCTTGAGTCGTTTCGATTCAATCTTCGGTTCATCCCCGTGGGCACGGGGAACACTACTTCAACTTTTTCTATGCGCTTTTTCTTGCCGATTCATCCCCGTGGGCACGGGGAACACATCAAGCTGACGCAATTAGAAAAAATGTAGAACGGTTCATCCCCGTGGGCACGGGGAACACGCGCAAGGGTACTGCAACGCACTCAAAGAAGTGCGGTTCATCCCCGTAGGCACGGGGAACACTTGTGGAGGGTTGTTTATATTCTCCCATTCAACGGTTCATCCCCGTGGGCACGGGGAACACACATCCCAACCGGCTTTTCTAATGTGGAGCAACGGTTCATCCCCGTGGGCACGGGGAACACATAAACCCAAATCGCCACATCGCCAAAGTAACCGGTTCATCCCCGTGGGCACGGGGAACACAGGAAATAATGACCCGTTCAATAATGTCATCACGGTTCATCCCCGTGGGCACGGGGAACACCCGTTAGTAGCAGATGGGTTACATTCAACAAACGGTTCATCCCCGTGGGCACGGGGAACACGAATTATTGATGCCAGAGCGCAAACCACCAAAAGGTTCATCCCCGTGGGCACGGGGAACACGGTCTAATTGATTACATAGAAACCGATAATGGCGGTTCATCCCCGTGGGCACGGGGAACACTGGCGCTTTTTAACTTCTTTTGGCCTAGTTAACGGTTCATCCCCGTGGGCACGGGGAACACGCACTTATCCGTTACCAAACCCTTAACATCGACGGTTCATCCCCGTGGGCACGGGGAACACAAGTTGCGGAGTGGGAAACGCCGCAGTCTCAACGGTTCATCCCCGTGGGCACGGGGAACACACTAGCAGATGCGCCAGAAAAAGAGCTAGTAACGGTTCATCCCCGTGGGCACGGGGAACACATTGATAAGCACGGCATCTTGAACGGTGATACCGGTTCATCCCCGTGGGCACGGGGAACACGATTCGAGTTTAACGTTGTGGGATTCAAGTTCCGGTTCATCCCCGTGGGCACGGGGAACACTCGTACAGTTCTTACACTTCATTCGGTCAGAACGGTTCATCCCCGTGGGCACGGGGAACACTTTAATAACTTGTTTTTTATCAATGTATCGTCCGGTTCATCCCCGTGGGCACGGGGAACACACAGACAAAAACGTCATTGATGTTTCCACAACCGGTTCATCCCCGTGGGCACGGGGAACACCCGTAGCGTTTCGTTAGCGGTGAGGTGCATAACGGTTCATCCCCGTGGGCACGGGGAACACCTCTAGCGTGCTGGGGCTAGATTGGAAGGGCACGGTTCATCCCCGTGGGCACGGGGAACACTACGAATTTGAATACGAAGTTCGGGATAGTGACGGTTCATCCCCGTGGGCACGGGGAACACGTTTTGCACTTCATCTTGGGCCTGCTTATCGTCGGTTCATCCCCGTGGGCACGGGGAACACTCTTCGGGATTTGTTTTGGTTTCGTGATGTTTCGGTTCATCCCCGTGGGCACGGGGAACACGTTTGATTCTTGGCGGAATGACCGGGTTTTTTCGGTTCATCCCCGTGGGCACGGGGAACACCTTTAACGGTAGGTATTCCTACAGCACGTAGACGGTTCATCCCCGTGGGCACGGGGAACACTTCTATGCGCTTTTTCTTGCCCTCAGTGATGGCGGTTCATCCCCGTGGGCACGGGGAACACTAGCGATAGTCTACAAACTCAACATTTAGCAACGGTTCATCCCCGTGGGCACGGGGAACACACAAAAAATCTGTTCTTCTACGTGGTCTGGTTCGGTTCATCCCCGTGGGCACGGGGAACACTATATTTAATATGCCAGGCTAAACGAGTGGCGCGGTTCATCCCCGTGGGCACGGGGAACACGCTTTCGCTGTTTCTGTAGTCACTCCGTAAACCGGTTCATCCCCGTGGGCACGGGGAACACGTTTGATTCTTGGCGGAATGACCGGGTTTTTTCGGTTCATCCCCGTGGGCACGGGGAACACTGCCATTGGCAATGGCCTTTACCTCATACCAACGGTTCATCCCCGTGGGCACGGGGAACACTTACCTACTGCAGCAAGTTCTTTATTGAACTGCGGTTCATCCCCGTGGGCACGGGGAACACGGCTTTTATCTCATTCATACGCTGACGAGATTGCGGTTCATCCCCGTGGGCACGGGGAACACGGTGTGTGCTGCTTTTGTTCCGTTGCAGACGCCGGTTCATCCCCGTGGGCACGGGGAACACTAATGATTGCGGCATTTATTCAATGCTCCCCCCGGTTCATCCCCGTGGGCACGGGGAACACGTCAACGGTTGGTTTGTCTGGTACCCGAATTACGGTTCATCCCCGTGGGCACGGGGAACACCTTTTTCATAAGTTGAAAGCCCAGATTCAATTCGGTTCATCCCCGTGGGCACGGGGAACACAAATGCCAAATGGTGAGCGAGTTCTTTTCGGCCGGTTCATCCCCGTGGGCACGGGGAACACCTCTTTCTCTACCATTACGCACATAACACCAGCGGTTCATCCCCGTGGGCACGGGGAACACTATTAACCGCACGACACTCTCATGTATCAAAGCGGTTCATCCCCGTGGGCACGGGGAACACGATTGCGCCGTATTTGTCGATGTAAAAATTTTCGGTTCATCCCCGTGGGCACGGGGAACACATTACCTCCAGAATAAGGATTAACGGGATCGTCGGTTCATCCCCGTGGGCACGGGGAACACTTTTGGTCAATATACCAGTGAGCGAACCGCAACGGTTCATCCCCGTGGGCACGGGGAACACTTCGTCGTGTACTCCTCACTGCAAGCCTACGGCGGTTCATCCCCGTGGGCACGGGGAACACCGTAGCATTATATTGTTTACGTAATTCATTAACGGTTCATCCCCGTGGGCACGGGGAACACGGATATGAAGAAGTTTGTTAATTAAAGGCTGTCGGTTCATCCCCGTGGGCACGGGGAACACCTCTGCAAAACCTCCGCGAAGCGGTTCGGATTCGGTTCATCCCCGTGGGCACGGGGAACACTTGCTGTTGTTGCATTAGCCTCTGTTGCATTTCGGTTCATCCCCGTGGGCACGGGGAACACGGCTTGCGTCTCTGAATGACTACGCTGTGCATCGGTTCATCCCCGTGGGCACGGGGAACACGGCCACTTGCCATTGCCATGTTATTAATTAGGCGGTTCATCCCCGTGGGCACGGGGAACACGAATGCTTCTTTAGGCGTTGACGGGTATTCCCGCGGTTCATCCCCGTGGGCACGGGGAACACAGTTCTCTGATTGGGTGTGCCATAGTGTTAACCGGTTCATCCCCGTGGGCACGGGGAACACGACTTCTCCAGAGAGACATTGTCCGAGCAACGCGGTTCATCCCCGTGGGCACGGGGAACACTGTTTAGATTTGCGAGGTTTCTTTATCCACTGCGGTTCATCCCCGTGGGCACGGGGAACACGTACCCCTTTGATTTGCGCATATTCGATAGGTCGGTTCATCCCCGTGGGCACGGGGAACACAAGTAGCAAGGATCCCTATCCCGTTCGATAGTCGGTTCATCCCCGTGGGCACGGGGAACACATCGAATCCACTGCAGAAGGGAAACAGGGATACGGTTCATCCCCGTGGGCACGGGGAACACGCTGCTATCATCTAGGCGAGCCTCAGAGATAACGGTTCATCCCCGTGGGCACGGGGAACACACATGGGCATTAACTTTGAGATTGCGCCAAAGCGGTTCATCCCCGTGGGCACGGGGAACACTGTTGTAGTTAATAAAAACGGGTCACTAACTGCGGTTCATCCCCGTGGGCACGGGGAACACCCCAACAGGTTCAGGCAAGTCAGTTTTTCTAGCGGTTCATCCCCGTGGGCACGGGGAACACTCTTACCTCACTAGACCACCAGTATCTAAATTCGGTTCATCCCCGTGGGCACGGGGAACACTAATAGGTAGTATATTTTTTTTAAATATCTAGCGGTTCATCCCCGTGGGCACGGGGAACACCCGAGCGTCACCTTTCGGAATTAGGAATTCTTCGGTTCATCCCCGTGGGCACGGGGAACACTAAAACTCAAATATGGCGCGGTGGAAAGCAACCGGTTCATCCCCGTGGGCACGGGGAACACGTCAGTACCTAAGCCAGTGATAGCGTCAGTTGCGGTTCATCCCCGTGGGCACGGGGAACACGTTGGTGGTGGTGGCGTACCTGTTAATGTTGACGGTTCATCCCCGTGGGCACGGGGAACACTCTAATTATAGACAGTTGATCTATAAAAGAAAAAATAAAGGTTAAAATTCTACCAACTTTTTAAAGAACAGAATTATGAATTTTGGTCAGAATCAATAGGTAAAAATCGGACCAATCTTAGTCCATCAACATCAATAGGTTCTCGTCTATTTTCACCAAAAGTCTGAAACTCAAAGCCAGACTCATTATTGGTTGCCCATGCCATTACTGCATTTCCTTCATCAGCCAACTCGGTTATCTGAAACCAAATCATTTCGCGAACCCGCCTTGAAACATTCCCAACGTATACACCAGCTCTAACTTCTAATAACCAAACAGCAAGCCGTCCTCTCAATCTAGGGGGTACAGCTTCTGTCACCACAGTTAACATTGTCATAATACTTATCCCGTTCTGTGCCCTTCATTTCCGATATTCCTAGGCTCTGGTATAGCCGGTGGTTGACTATCCCTAGGGGGCTCTGGAGGAGTTATCTCTCCAGCACTCAAGACGTCTTCAATTAAAGGAATCAGGCGGTTTAATAGCTTAGTTTCCCGAAAAATATTGCGGCATGCAACGCGTACTTCTCTATCAGGACTACGGGGCCGTTTTGAGGCTATTTTGAATGCTTCTGGTACTACGGATTCGAATTTTACTATATCGGCCATGTCATAAACGAATGACAAAGGCTTACCTGAATGAATAAACCCAATCGCTGGGGCGTACCCTGCCGCTAATATTGCTGCTTCGGTTACACCATATAAACAAGACGTGGCAGCGCTAATGCATTGATTAACGACATCGCCTTTATCCCAATCTTTGGGGTCGTACTTTCGGCCTCGCCATTCAATACCATACTGCTTCGCAAGCAGTTCATAGGTTTTACGCACCCGTGCTCCCTCAATACCACGCAGTTGATCTACACTTCGTCTTTCTGGGGCCGGCTCTCCAAATCGTAGTTCAAACATTTTACGAACCACTTTCAATCGCAAATTCTCATCCAGCGCCAGTTTGGCTTGATACAACAATTTGTCTGACCGAGCTCCACCAGGTTGACCTGCGGCATACAACCTCACGCCAGCTTCACCGACCCAAATTAACAATGTACCAACCTGCGCCGCCAGTTTTATCGCTGCATGAGATACCCGAGTACCAGGCTCAAGCATAATGCAAACAACCGAACCCACGGGAATATGCATGCGCTCGCCATTGACCTCATCGATTACCACAAACGCACCATCTTTGACGTCGATTCGCCCCATCCCAACAAAAATCATAGAATTGCGATCTTTAATAGGAATAGGTTTAAGTGGAATAAATGCCATATTTACTCCTTTAACAACGGATTTTTGGAAATATTTGCTTCAATCAGGACCTGCATTTGCTGAATGGCTAATTGGTTCAGTTTTACAATCCTCTCTGATTGCTTAATGCCCTGCTGAATAAAATGGGCATTCATGGATTCCATATTAGCTAAACAAACAAGTTGATGAATGTTGGCGTGATCGCGCATATTGCCGCTGAGCTGAGGGTTTTTATCGCGCCATTGCTTAGCCGTAACACCAAAAAGTGCAACATTTAGCAGATCTGCTTCGGTGGCGTATACACAGGCTATTTGTTGGTTATTTAGCGTTTCCGGAATGAGGTGCTCTTTTACCGCATCGGTATGGATCAGGTAATTCACTTTTGCGAGATTACGTCGAATATCCCAGCCAAGTTGTTCGAACTCTTGTTCTTTTAAACGTTGGAACTCTTTAATCAAATAGAGTTTAAACTCAACAGAAATCCAACTGGCAAACTCAAAAGCAATATCTTTTTGTGCGTAGGTACCTCCATAGCGACCGGCCTTTGAAATGAGTCCAATCGCATTGGTTTTCTCTATCCATTGTTTGGGGGTAAGTGTAAAACTATTCAACCCTGCTTCTTTTTTAAAGTCATCGAATTCGATGACTTTAAAAAGAGAGTTATTGAGTTGCTCCCAAATACCTAAAAACTCGATGGTATTTCTGTTCCGCAACCAATTACCGATTATCACACCTGTTCGGTCTTTATTTTTGAACCGGGCAATATCTGTAATACAAATATACTCCACGCCTTCCTGGGTCATGGTTCCGATTGTTTGTTCAAGAACTTGCAGTTTGGGTTTCATCGACACTCCTTGTAGCGGTGTTATTCTTTATTGAGAATGTACTCACCTTTAATCAGTGCCTTGAATAATGGCAAATCGTGTTGATATTTACGCTGAACGTCGGAATAGATTTTTTTGGCTTCTTGGTTAAGACGTTTTTGGGCTGAATGCCTTAAATGATGTGCATCTCGTTTATCAACATCAACCAAGACGCTTTGAATAATGTTCTGTGCATTTATGCAGAACTGCTGTACTCCAGTATCTCTTATTCTTTTTATGTACTCCTCGGTCTGTTTACTTTTCTTATACTTTTCAGCGCCAAATAATTTGTTCAGTGCCCGCTTCAGCCTATCCTTAATTTCCAAACCACTTTTGACTACATCATTTACTTTAGCTAAATTTTTGCTTAAAGACGAAGGAAGCGGGTACAAGTCGTATACTCTTCCGACAACAGTAGCTTCTTGATTTCTTTTTAAAATATTACCACCTACAATGCAATGTACTGGCTCAGCACTTAAAACTTCGTTTGTAAATTGGGTGAGAATAGGAGCTGGTACATGACCATCATTAGTTTCTTTTTTAATAACTAGCGACAAAAAGTCTTCCCAAGATTGCCAATGCTGATCTCTTGCTCTAACCCCTGTAATCCCATTTTCTATAATTTGAAATGGTGTGTATGGATTCATCCACCATCCAGCACCAAGTTCTCTACCAACTGAAGTTGAACCATACTTTCCTTCGAATTTTTTATGTCTAAATTGCTTTATAAACCTATCAGTAATGCTGCCACATATATCACAAGTTTCCTGCCCGTCTTCGATATCAAATTGTACAAAGTATGAGAGAGCAAATAGCCCCCTTATCAATCCTATAGCATTAGCTTGATAAACCTCTACTTGCGACCCCTTTGCATCAACCGCAAGCCTTTCTTCAATTGACTTTACCCACATAGGTTCATCAACTTCATCTTTTAATGGGCATATTTTCCTAAAATAATCATGACAATAACAATTCATAAGTAATGTTTTACTTAACTTCGAATTGAAGAGCAAAACACTTATTGTTCCACCGCCTCTGATTCCTGTAGCCCCACCAACACCCATTGCTTTTGCATGTATATTCATTTGGTAATTATAATTACAAGCTGGCATGCAATCAGGGCATACTTTCTTCAAGTCATCAATTGAAGAAAAAAGTCCAGATGCGTCTTTAGTAGAGCTACTCTCGATACCTGATACCATTTTATGCACATCAGCAGAAAACCATTTTATGTCCTTTTTTGGTGCTGCCTGCATAAATGTCTCAGCGCCAAACCACTCTGTGTTTGTGTTTGCCAATTTTTCATCATATTCTTCTGCAGTAAGTCCTTCTGCCAGATAACGTCTTAAATCATTAGTACTTGGCTTTAAAACAGCTGTCACAAGCGAACTTAAGAGTTGCAGCATGGCCAACTGAATTTCATCAAAATAGTATTGAAGCTGATAATCATTATCTGAAGTCAACAAAGTACGCAGCGATATTTTGCCTTGATTGGTAGAAATAAAATCATCTTTTAGCAGATTCATATGGCGACTTCCTTTTCTATTTTGCTGTTGGGTGCAGCACAAACAAACACCGTTCGCATGGCAAACTTTCGAGGATTTACGGTTGTTTGGTCTCTCACTTGGAGCATTGCTACCTGATTATCTCCCGAAACATCACTGAAGATCTGACCTCCATGTTGAAGTACTTTTAACGCATTCGCAGGGTTACTTTCTTCAATAACTGTCTCAAACAATGGGCGAGTGAGAGGACAACACTTCCTCCCTTGGAATAACGTAAAAGATGGTGATTTTACTGCTTTTTGTAAATCCAAAATAACGCTTTGCTCAGCACTGAAAGCAAAGGTATATTCTGAGTCACACCAGTATTCACGATACGTTGGTTTAGTCCCAGGTTGAATTTTTCCTACCGGACTTCGAAAATTTTGAACGGTATGATAGTCAACCATTTTCTCGCCGCTTTTGTTCACTTGCACAGCAATATGTAATTGCTCGGACAATTCAAAAAGCGCCTTATGCTGTGAACGTGAAATCCCTTTTGCAGCACCCAACAACCCTATAATCGCTGATCGTGTGGGAAAATGGCTTACACGACGATGTACGTCGAATGTTTGTAAGCCATAAGCTGACATACCTTCTGTTTTCAATATTAAGGTGGCGGTATTCATAACCTGCTCCTTAGAATTGAATATCACGAATTTTATTTACCCAGCTAATCGTTTTGCTATCTGCACTGCCCGTTAAATCCATGCCAATCGCGTTAGACTGCATGTCGTAAGCATCTTTAAGTTTTTCGTAATGACTCACTAACGCTGCAACTGAATTTTCCATCACATCACCGGTATTTTCGATGGGCTTTCGGAAAGCATTTGCTAAAGACAACGGCTGTTCATCTCGTGTTACTAATACAAAGTCTGCTTGATTATATGCAGCAAAGACTTTTTGTTTAGCGGAAGGCGTAACTTGAGCAAAACAACGTACTATGGTCTGCACCACGGCCATGACATCTTCTGCTGTAGATTTTACATTTTTAGCAAGTAAGTCTAAGTTGATACTCGCATATCGATAAAAGACACCAGAGCTAAATTCTGTCGTGCCAATATGACCTGAGCCTTGCTCTGCCAAGTCATCACAAGCGGTAAACCAATCGACTTCGATATCAGCACTATGTGTTGTAAGACTGTGCGCAACACTCATCGCCGCCTCTACGTTACGTTCGGGGCAACTTGCATCCATCCGCCCAGAAAGTGCAACATCAAACGTTGGAATATGTGCCGTTTTCTTTAATTCCTTTAACTCAGTTCCTGCCGCAACCATATTAATTGCTTCACGAATGGCACCAATTGCGTAAGGTTGAACTGCATCAAAATAGCGCTCGTCAGTTTTTTTATCTTTTGTTACTTTTGACCCCATATTAAGCAAAACATCTTCTATAAGCTTGGGTTCTACTTCTGGCATACTTTCAATACATAGAGACAGAAGTTCATCAAACTTATTTGTACGTATCGATTTTTCTTCTACGGCATTTGTGTAAATGTCACTTTGTCGAATTGCACGCTTCAAGCACTGACTGGATATTCGGCTTCTTACCGTACCACCAAAAACGGCTGTTTTTTGTAAGCCGGAATCGTCGCGATTCATCATTGAAGAAGGATGAGAAATAAGGGTGTGAATGTTGATAAAAGTAGTCATAAATAAGTCCTTTTTAAATTAATCTTTTTCGGTTTCAAGTTTTGCTGAATTAGCTAATATGAAGGATTTGAGTAATTGGCGCCTTGCATTATCTCCCCAGTATTGTGCTAGTTGCCCAAGACTCTCGGGGTTAACGTTGCTACAGCGCACTAATTGGCGCTTTAAATAATCCACACCATTGTTTCCGCTTCGGATTAGCTGAATAATCTGGCTTTCTTTGACCCCAGCAGCTAACAAAGCTTCAGCCACTGTTCTGCCAGTATCACTGTCGCTCAATTTGGTGTGTAGAAACAAAAACAAGATTCGCTGCGTTTGCTTTGAATCAGCAGCTTTTGAATAAGCTAGCACTCTGAAATAAGCAGGACTGTTCGCCAGTGTTTTTAAGCTACAGCGCTTAAGTTCCGCTTTGTCAGCCTTCGAAATTACGCTCAAAGCTCTAAGTATTGATTTGTACATATTCGCTCCTTTACATTACCCGGGCTAGGGATAGCAGTCCTGCTCCCGCGTGTTTTTTACGCCCAATACCCATTACAAGTGCTTGTTCAATAGAAGCGACATTCAATACATGCAAAACCCCTTCAAACAAAACGAAGCGGCTGTTGAAAGACTTTTTACTTCTAACAAGCAACGTATCCATAGCAGTTACCTGAACGTTAGCGCCAGCAAGTTTACGCTGAAGCCATTGAACTTGTTCGGCGGGTTCTTTTATCTCAATAACCTTTTTACTCTTGCTGAGGCACTTCGTTGGGTAAGCCAGCAACTTAAATTTATAGCTACTATCTAACACTATCTTAGGTGCAAATTCTTTGGTCACTAATACTTGTGCTTGCTCGCAAGACGTTGGCTTCGTTGCAGACTGCAACAGTAATTCACACCCTTTATGTGTTTGTTCCTCTACTCGAAAAAGATGGTCCCTTTTTCTGTCAGGTGTATTGGGAAATAACTTCCACACTGCCTGATGCTGCTCGTAAGTGTCGTGGGTACTAACCACGACTTTTGACAAATACATTATTCACCTCCTGTATTGAATTCTTCGACTAAATCTGCGCGAATGAAGCCCATGTTTGTATACTGTATGTCTTTACCAACAACCGCTTTTAAGCAGAAGTAATCGGGATGTTTTGTGCCTTTTGCGTGTTTGGGCGGCAACGAAATAAGGCTACGCTCTCGGTCGGCTTGCTCATCGAAGCTCCCCCCATGCAGCAACGCTCCTGACTCATCAACTAGTACAACCGAAACGCTCATTTCTCCCTCTCGGGTTAATAGCGCGCAGCGGGGATCAACATCGTTTAATGGTTTTGATTGCATTGCACTGATTTGCCTAGCCGTGTAATGGCTTCCCTCACCTTTTAATTCAAAGGCATCTGCAATTTCTGTAATTGCTTCAGGTTCGTTTTCGTAAGTCACAGGGGAGTGAACGTACTCAATGGCTTCACGATAACAGTCAGGAAAAATGAGCTTGTCATTTAGTTTAAAATATTCTTCTGTTCGGTATAGCCAACGAATATTCTGATAAACAAAACCGCTACCAGAATAGTGTGTTTTCACCTTACTAATACTCTCATCCAATTGAATGCTTTCTTGGGGAATCAAAGTAATAAATAGCGGTTCTTCTATGGTGCTTATTCGTGAATGTAAATCTGTATTTTTCCGTTCGTGCCGCCACAAACGCCCCATACGCTGCATTAAATACTCTATTGGCGCTAGTTGACTGACAATTACATCAAAATCCAAATCTAACGATTGCTCAATTACTTGGGTAGCAATCAGCAAGCGCCCTTCACGTTTGGCATTTTTTCCATACTTTGTTAACACCATCTCCTCTACTCGTTGCCTGTCGCCATAGGTAAAACGAGCATGAAATAGATCTACTTCTAGTTCAGGCAGTTGATTTTTTATCTTTTGAAACAAACGCTGTGCATCGGCCACTGTGTTAAAAATAACGGCAACTACTGCACCCTGTATCACCCAGTCACAAAGTGTTCCAACCTGCACATCATCCGGAAAACAATCTGGCGCCAACCATTGTTGAGTATGTACAATTTTTCGAACTAGCTGCTGTTGTTGCTTTGTAGGTAAAGCAATTGAATTAGTAGCGCCATTTAGATCAGCATGCGTAATCAGTGGATAATCATCCGAATCAGAGTACCCACCATATGTACTAAGTAATTTATTCCTGATGTGGCGTGGCAGTGTTGCTGATAGTAATATCACACTTGAAAAGGCTTCATGCTGACCTTTTAACACTTGCTCGATCAGTGCCATCATATAGGCATCAAAACTGTGAATTTCATCGAGAATAAGTACTGACTTTCTAGTACCAAACGAGCGCACAAATTGGTGTTTTATACCCAGTACTCCCATGAGGATCTGATCGATAGTAGCTACCGACGTTGTGCCTAGAAATGCACGTTTCTTTGATTGATGTAAAAAACCACTCTCGTCTGTAACAATATAATGTGACTTGCCATGTGTAAGTGTTGTCTTTGTATCAGGAAATAGTAAATCGGCAGCATGCTGTATTCGTGCGAAAAGCCCGTTTGCAGTAGCTTGGGTTGGTAAGCCAAAAACAACTCCATCAGCTAAGCCAGCTTCAACAAGCATAGATGCATAAGACAGTGCAAACTCAGTTTTACCTGCTCCCGTATCTGCCTCAACCAAGGTTAAACCGGGTGACAATGGTAATTCATCAAGTAGGCATTGAATGCCTCTTGGTGAATAGTCGGGAAATAAAAAGTTAAAACCCGCTCCTATTATTGAAGTAATCAAGCCACTATCTCGCAGAACCTTCTCTGCTCGCGGAAGAACTTGTTCGTAATATGCTTGTAAATCATTAGTCGGAGAAGTTATGAAATTCGTTAATGAAGAACCAAGCCAATCCGCGACACTGCAAAACCCAGCTAGGAGCGGAATATCTCCAACATCAGGTATGCTTTCCAAATCACAAAAAACCAAGCAATATGCTACCCATTCTGATCTTGCCTGCTTATCAAGCGCAATTAACTCATCATCTGCTGTCGGTTCTTCGTAATTAAAAGCCGTATCGCAGTACCCGTGATGTCCTGCAACGGCTTTCATCGCCTCACTAAAGCCAAATTCCGCTAAGAATTGTTTAAAACCACTAGAGCCATGAGAATAGTAAGAAAGATCTTCTTCTATCCACCATCCATCACCTTGAAGTTTTTGTCGAATATCCTCTCTGAAGTGTTGAAAACGACCATCGAATTTACCTAAATCGTGAAGTAGAACAAAGAATAAAACTATACGACGTGCCAAGTCAGGTTTAGTGTTTAAATACAATGCAAAACGTTTTAATAGAACCGGCGAAAGCGCTAGCCATTTATCTGCCACCGCCGCCACATCCAAACAATGGTAAGGCAAGAGGTGATAATCGGCGCCCGACTGCTCACTGTCTTTTTTAGCTTTACCCCAATATTTAAAATAGGGAGGTAGTTCCTTATCCATGCTATTCCTTCATATTCGGAAAATACTGTTTAAGTACATTTCCATATTTCTACCTCATCTACAATAAGGTAAATAAAACCAGTAAATTAAGTTTACCGATTGAATGCGCTTACATCGGCTAGTTACCGAATAGCCATTCTTTTACGTCGCTTTCGTTTACCAGTACAAGCTGCTGCTGTTGAGGTGTTTTCGCTAGAAACTCGGTTCTTACGCGCATTTCTTGAATCAAGTATTGGGCTAATGCGGGCTTTGTCTTGATCAGTAATTCACCGTTCTTCATTTGATAGTCTTGCTCAATAACAGCGCTTTGCGCTTTTGAGAACCTTGGATCGGGTTGTATTCGCAAAACGATTTCTGTATTCCAACCTGGATCATCTTTTTCAAAAAATGTGGCCTGATCCATTAACAACGGAGTGCCGCGAAAACGGCTTAATACAAAATCACGAAATTCAGAGCGATACTCACAATACCCTCTCAAGTGCCAACGCAAACCAGTTTTAACGAGAGAATGAGGCTGAATTACTCGATCTTCAAACGAAGACGTGTTCAGTGACAAGTATTCAACGTCAACGCGCCTCCGTTGTTTAATTGCACCTATGAGCCCTCGCATTACCTGTGGGCTTACCCGCCTTGAAGGGAGCTTCAATTCAGTCGATATTGAAGATTGATTTGAGTTACTCGTTTTAGCGCGATAGCCGTTTAGCCAATCTAAATACTCGGCAACATCAGTAGATATAAATTGGGCGTTGAATTCAGTCTGTGTTTGATGCGCTTTCACACTACGGTTGTAGATTAGCTGTGAGGGATAAAGGGAATTGTAAGCTGATAAATATTTCTTGGCCTGTGTAGCACTTATAAGAAATGCATCAATAAGATCTTTACTATTTACTTTTCCTTGCCAATACGCAAGCAGTTCAATTAGCCAAAAATACTTCGATTCCGCTTTGTCTTCCATGATAGTGATCAGTCAAAAATTGCCGTCCTTACTTTATACGCTAACATTAATTTGCAACTTTGGTTACTTTTTTGAAGAAAAAGGCGAACCAAACGGTTCGCCTTTCAAATCAGTATCAGTACTTCGACACCAACCTACCCCTCAATATAACTCTCTATACTTGGGCAAGAACAAATTAAGTTGCGGTCGCCATATACGTCATCAATACGGTTAACCGTTGGCCAGAATTTGTTTCTGTGTACTTCTGGTGCAGGGTATGCCGCTAGCATGCGGTCGTAGCTGCGGTTCCAGTTGCTGTCACAGATGTCTGCTAGCGTGTGCGGTGCATTGTGCAGTGGGTTGTCTGTTGCATCCCACTCGCCGCTTTCCACTTTCGCTATTTCTTGGCGAATGCTTATCATGGCGTTAATGAAACGGTCTAGCTCGTACTTCGCTTCAGACTCTGTTGGCTCTACCATTAATGTGCCTGCCACTGGGAAGCTCATTGTTGGTGAGTGGAAACCGTAGTCGTTTAAGCGCTTAGCAATGTCTAGCTCGGTTACGCCACTGGCTTCTTTTAATGGGCGGAGGTCGATAATACATTCGTGGGCTACACGGTCGTTGTTGCCTTTGTAAAGTATTTCAAAGTGCCCTTCTAGCTTCTTAGCCACGTAGTTCGCGTTAAGAATAGCCACTTCCGTTGCTCGGCGTAGGCCTTCGCTTCCCATCATTTTGATGTACATGTAGCTGATAGGCAAAATAGACGCACTGCCCCATGGCGCTCCGCTTACCGCGCCGCAGTCTTTACCCGCAGTTTCTACATTAATCACAGTGTGATTAGGTAAAAACGGTGCAAGGTGCGATTTAACGCCAATTGGTCCCATACCTGGGCCGCCGCCACCGTGTGGAATACAGAATGTTTTGTGCAAGTTAAGGTGCGATACGTCTGAGCCAATAAAGCCTGGTGACGTAATACCCACCTGCGCGTTCATGTTAGCGCCGTCCATGTAAACCTGACCGCCATGCTCGTGAACGATGTCGCATATTTCTTTCACCGTTTCTTCGTAAACACCGTGAGTAGACGGGTACGTGATCATTGCGCACGATAGGTTGTCGCCCACTTCTTCCGCTTTTTTGCGAAGGTCGTTAAGGTCTACGTTACCGTTTGAATCACAGGCTACTACCACTACTTTTAGGCTAACCATTTGCGCCGAAGCTGGGTTAGTACCGTGAGCAGAACTTGGTATTAAGCATACGTTTCTGTGGCTGTCGCCGCGGCTTTCATGATAGCGCTGAATGGCTAGTAAGCCAGCATATTCGCCCTGTGCACCTGAGTTAGGCTGCATAGAAAGTGCGTCGTAACCCGTTACATCAATGAGCCACTCGGCTAATTCTGCAATCATTTCTTGATAGCCTACGGCTTGATCTAGTGGCGCGAACGGGTGCAATTGCCCAAATTCAGCCCACGTTACGGGAATCATTTCTGCCGTCGCGTTTAGCTTCATGGTGCAAGAGCCCAATGAAATCATTGAATGGTTTAATGCCAAATCTTTGTTTTCAAGGCTTTTGATATAGCGCAGCATTTCAGTTTCGGAGTGATACTTGTTGAACACTTCATGAGTTAAAATGTCGCTAGTACGAACTAACTCTTCTGGAATAGATTTAACGGCTTGTGTAGTTACTTCCGCGTCTAGGTCTTCAACACTTAATCCGTTCTCTTCACAAAAGCCGTCGCCCAAGATAACGTCGAATAACGCTAAAATATCTTCGCGAGTAGTGGTTTCGTCTAACGCTATGCCTACCGCGCCTTCTAGGTCCGCACGAAGGTTCATACCTTTCGCATAAGCTTTAGCAAGTACGTCTTCTTTGTTTTCAACCATTACAGTGAGTGTGTCGAAGTACGTGCTATGCTTAAGCGCCACGCCTTTGCTGGTACCTTTAAGTGTTAAGCCGGTTGCAAGAATGTCAGCAAAACGGTGAATACGCTCGGCGATGGTTTTTAAGCCCTGTGGACCGTGGTATACGGCGTAAAAGCTCGCCATGTTGGCAAGTAACACCTGCGCGGTACAAATGTTTGAGTTCGCTTTTTCGCGGCGAATATGCTGCTCGCGAGTTTGCAGTGCCATACGCAGTGCTGGGCGGTCGCGTGTATCTTTACTTACGCCAATAATACGTCCTGGCAATGAACGCTTGAAACTTTCGCGGGTTGCAAAGAAAGCCGCGTGTGGGCCGCCATAACCCATTGGTACACCAAAGCGCTGCGCACTGCCTAATGCTACATCGGCACCTAGCTCGCCAGGCGACTTAAGCATCACTAAGCTCATCAGGTCTGCCGCTACAGCCACAATGCCTTTTTTCGCTTGCACTGCTGCAATGATGTCAGAAATATCTTTAATTTCGCCCGTGCTGGTTGGGTATTGTAAAAGCGCTCCGAACACGTCGTGCTCTGCCGCTTCTTCTGCAGGGCCAGTAACAATTTCAAAACCAAACATCTCGGCGCGAGTTTTTACTACATCTAATGTTTGTGGGTGCACATCGTCAGACACAAAAAAGATATTCGCTTTTTTATTTTTCGAAACTCGCTTGGCAAGGCCCATAGCCTCGGCTGCCGCGGTGCTTTCATCTAGCAATGATGCTGATGCCAGCTCAAGACCGGTTAAATCGATGGTCACTTGCTGGAAGTTCAAAATAGCTTCTAAACGACCTTGCGCAATCTCTGGCTGATAAGGGGTGTACGCCGTGTACCAACCTGGGTTTTCTAACACGTTACGCAAAATTACGTTCGGTACGTGGGTATCGTAGTAGCCCATTCCGATAAACGAACGGTTAATTTTGTTTTTCGCCGCAACCGCTTTTAATTCACTTAATGCTTCAACTTCTGTCGCACCTTCGCCGCACTTTAACGGTTCTGGTAGCGCAATACCTGCCGGTACGGTTTGCTCAATTAAATCATCTAATGAGCTAGCACCAATGGCAGACAGCATTTCTTCAATTTCGCCTTTACCCGGGCCAATATGACGGCGGATAAACGTATCTTTTTGCTCTAGTTGAGCTAATGTAGGAGAAGTATTCGACATAACGTTGTTAAGCACTCTTAATGGTTGCCGCAAGGGCGTCGTTAAATCTAAAAGTTAAAAAGGGGCTGAATAATATTCATGCCCCTTTTTCAACTGTGTATCTTTCTATCAGCGTAACGAATTACTCTTCGTCAATGCTGTTTTCATAACCTTCTGCGTCAAGCAAGCCTTCTACTTCTGCAGGGTCTTCCGCTTTAATCTTGAACATCCAGCCTTCGCCGTATGGATCAGAGTTTACTAGCTCTGGCGAGTCTTCTAGGTCTTCGTTGATTGCGATTACTTCACCAGTGATTGGCGTGTAAACGTCAGAGGCCGCTTTAACCGACTCAGCAACACACACGTCGTCGCCAGTAGTTACCGCGTCACCTACGTCTGGTAGTTCAACGAAAACCATATCGCCAAGTAAACCTTGTGCGTGTTCAGAAATACCTACAGTAAAAACACCGTCGCCTTCAGAGCGAACCCATTCGTGGGTAGCGGCATAACGTAAATCAGTTGGGATGTTGCTCATAATCGTTCCTGTTAATCTTTGTCAATTTTACAAACTTGAGACGTAAACTTATAAAACACTTTTTCCATTGCGAACAAAGGAGGGCTTAACCACTTTTACTGTAACCCACTTTTTGCGCATTTCCACTTCTACAGTGTCACCCACATTGCTAGGTACTCGCGCCATTGCTATGGAGTGCCCCAATGTTGGAGAAAACGTACCTGAAGTAATTACGCCTTCGCCGTTGTCTGTTTTTACTTTAAGACCATGACGCAACACGCCTTTTTCAGTCATTACTAAGCCAACCAGCTTATCAGTACCCGCTTCGCGCTGCGCTTCTAGTGCTTTACGCCCTACGAAGTCGCGCTCTGCCGGTTCCCATGAAATTGTCCAGCCCATGTTAGCGGCTAATGGCGATACTGTTTCATCCATATCTTGGCCGTACAGGTTCATACCTGCTTCTAGGCGCAATGTATCTCGTGCGCCTAGGCCGCACGGCTTAACGCCTGCGTCTAACAAGCTTTGCCAGAAGCTTGCTGCTTGCGCCGTTGGCACCATAATTTCGTAGCCCGCTTCACCGGTGTAGCCTGTTGTTGCAATGAAAAGGTCTTCAGCTTGTACGCCAAAGAACGGCTTCATACCGGCTACTGCTTCTTTTTGCGCCGCACTGAAAAGCGTTGCCGCTTTTTCTTTTGCATTAGGGCCCTGCACTGCAATCATCGCGAACTCAGAACGCTCGGTAATGGTTACGTCAAAACCTTCGGCTTTGCTCATTAACCAATTCATGTCTTTTTCACGAGTGGCTGAATTAACCACTAAGCGGTAATTGGTTTCGTCAAAATGATACACAATAAGGTCATCAACAACCCCACCCTCTTCGTTCAACATACCGCTGTAAAGGGCTTTGCCTTTATCTTTTAGCTTAGCAACGTCGTTTGCCAATAGGTATTGAAGGTACGCTTTTGCCTGCGGGCCTGTAGCATCAACAATGGTCATGTGAGATACATCAAACATACCGGCGTCTTGGCGCACAGCATGATGCTCTTCAATTTGAGAACCATAATTAATTGGCATATCCCAGCCAAAGAAGTCGACCATTTTGGCACCAGCTTCTAGGTGCTTCGCATGTAGGGCGGTGGTGTTAGACATTCCACTTTACTCTTGTTGAAAGATAGAAAACGACATTGAGTATAGATAGGTAACAATCACGCAACAAATTGATAATTCTTATCACTACATTTAAAAAGTTAATGTAGTTACTAAGTAACATCAGAAAACGTTATGTTGAAAAGAGGGTTAGAGAGCTTGTTGTTAAAGAATGGTTCATCGTTCACACTTCATGATAGCAGCAGAATAAAAAACGCTGCATATTAACGCAGCGTTTTATTGAAAATACGTGAAAACGTTGCGACTTAGCTGTCGACGTTCTGAGCCTGCTTACGCGACTCTAGCTCTATGGTAAGCTTTTCAGAAATGCGGCCTCGTAACGATTCATTTTGATTAGCCGCAATGGAGATCTCACGATATTTCTGCATTGCTATGCCGCTGTCTGAAATGGCGGTTTGCATTTTTTCTCTCGCTTCTTGCTGAAGATCTTTGGCTTTTGCCTGATCGCCAGCGGCCTGAATTTCTGCCTGATACTTCTGGCCTATTAACTGAACCGTTAAATAGGCATCAACAAACTGGTCGACCTGCTTTTCAGAAATTTGCACCTGTTTGGTGGTGTTGGGCGTTTCTTGTGCACTGCTTGACCGTGAATTTGAGGATTGGGAATTTGGGGATTGGGAATTTTGAGCTTGTGTATTTATTTCCTGTGCTACAGCTGCACCTGTGCTTAGTCCTGCGGTTAAGGCGGCGGTGAGCAGTGTTGTCTTAATAAGCTTCATTAAAGCTCCTTGTCATTTCGTGAATGTCAACTGGCTAGGCGAGCTGTACTATTTAAATACCTGGTTAAATACCTGGTTAAATACCTGGTTAAACACCTGGTTTTAAATACAAACCACCTAACCAATTGTTGGCAACAGTGTCTTTGCCAGTTGAACTTCAACTAATTGCATTTATGACTAGTTGCACAAGTTCGGGCAATAGTGAGTTTCAAAAGTTCCAACTCCGTGGGCAAAGTTTTTGCTTCTTTTTGCCTTACCAACTTTGCTTTTTACTTCCCCAAATAGCGTAATAGCCAATAAAGCAGTAACAAGGCAACATTATAGCGTAGGCGTATTGCCCGCCAACCCACTCGCTCGCACCGCCATACACCATTGGCAATATTGCGCCACCGGCTATGCCCATAATAAGTAGCGCAGAGCCTTGCGCGGTATATTTACCCAAATTATTAAGTGCCAACGGCCAAATGGCAGGCCACACTAGTGCATTAGCAAACCCAAGTAATGCGATAAGCGCAACGCTGTTTGGTAATGCTTGAATTCCAGCCCAGCCCCATAACACGTCTGCAATTGACGTACTCGTGTCTGAAGCAAACAAAATGGCGAATGTTAAAAGCACGCCGGTAACAGCAGAACCAAGCAGTGCAGCCTGCTGAGAAAATAATCGAGGAATGCACACTAAACCGATGGCATAACCAATAACCATCGCCACCATAGTATAAGAGGTTAGCGTGGTGGCATTATCAACTCCAAGGGATGAACCGTATAAGCCGATAGTGTCGCCAGCAACCACCTCTACCCCTACGTAGAAAAATAGACTTACTGCGCCCAATACTAAATGAGGAAACTGTAAAATACGCTTGTCCGCTTGCGGTGTATTAAGGTTAACGTCTTCATTATTTGCCCGTTCTGAATTATGATCAGAGTGTTGTTCAGAATTGCCTTCCCCAGTAGCGGGTAAATTAATTTTTGTAAAGCCTAGCGCCAGCACGGTAAGCGCAATAGCCATTCCTATATAGGGTTGTATAAGAGACACCGACATATCGTTAATTAACGCCGTGCGCTCTTGCTCTGCCATTGCAGATAGCATTTCCTGATTCACATCGGGTAAGCCATTTAGTACTAACGCGGTAAATATAATGGGCGCTAATACGCCGGCGGCTTTGTTTAAAAGCCCCATAAAAGCAATGCGGGCAGCCGCGCTTTCTTCGCTACCCAGCCTCACTATGAAGGGGTTAGAGGCCGTTTGCAGTATGGTAAGGCCGCTACCCACAACAAACTGTGCTAACAAAAATACGGGAAACCAAGCACTTAGGGCAGCTGGCACAAACAGAATACAACCAAGGGCAATAATACCTAGCCCTAAACTCATGCCTTTTTGATAACCTGTTTTTTCGAGTATTTTTGCCATTGGTAGCGCCATCACCACGTAGGCAATGTAAAAACAAAAGGCAATAAGCAGCGCTTGAATTTCAGTAAGCTCGCAAACCATCTGTAAAAATGGAATAAGCGCGCCGTTTAACCAAGTTATAAAACCAAAAATAAAGAACAGTAGCCCAATACTTATTATTGGGGTAAAGCGCGCAAGGCCACTTGGTGGTAATGCGCTTGTTTGGGCATGAAGGGTCATTGTTACGCTCTCTCTAAATATTTGTTTTTGTTTTTTCGTGATTTTAGTGATTACTTTTTATCAACACTTATTCGGCTTTATCTAGTTTCTTACCTTGCTGCCACACCTGCTTGAGGTGAAGCTGTTCATCGAGCACAACAAAATTAGCCGCGGCTCCCGGTATTAATTGGCCAATGTTATTCTGGGTGTGGGTGAAGCGAGAGGCCGTAGTGCTCGCCATTACGCTTGCACTTTTAAGCGATACGCCTAAATCGTTAACACAGTGAATTAGCGCCGAATGCATATCTAAACAACTGCCTGCCAGTGTGCCATCTGGTGTGGTTAGCTTTTCGCCTGTAGGGGTTATTGTGCGTGTAATCTTAGTGTCGAAAAAAGATACGGTATCTTCAACTCCTCCAACATGAGCCATGGCATCGGTTACCAGCATAATGCCCTCTTCACCTTTTATTTTGCAGGCAAGTTCAGCCGACTTTGTGTGGAGATGTTGGTGATCGACAATCAGACCGCAGATAGCATCAGATAAAAATGCGGCGCCTACCATTCCTGGCTCTCTTGATGTTAGTGGCGACATAGCGTTAAATAAGTGGGTAAACCCAGTTGCGCCAGCGTCAAGGGCTTGCTGCACTATCTCAAAGGGCGCATTTGAGTGACCTAGCGCAACAATGACATTTTCTTCCGTAAGCGCTCGTATTATTTCTGGCGACACATTTTCTGGCGCCACGGTAACAATGACTTGGCCAATGTCTTTTCGCGTATATACCGCCAACTCTTCATCTGAGATTGACCTGATATGCGCAGCTTTGTGCACTCCTTTTTTTGCTACCGATAAATGCGGCCCTTCAAAATGAACGCCCATAATAGAGGGGTGATTTAAGCGTATAGCCTGAGATATAGCATCGGCGGCGCTGCAAATGGTGGCAAGGTCATCGGTGATAAGTGTGGGAAACAAACTCGTAGTACCAAATTGAGCATGGGCATTGGCAATAGTATTTACACTCTCTAACGTGGGGGCGTGATTAAACATAACGCCCCCACCACCATTCACTTGGGTATCTACATAGCCTGGGATAACCGTTCCTTTAATATGCTCATCAACGTTCACCATGCTAGCGAAGTCTTTATTGTCTGTGATCACTCCACTGTCGGTAGCGAATTTAGCAGCGTCGACAATGTCAGAAATAGTGCCGTTTTCAACACTCATCACCTGCTGCGTTTTCCATTCAGCGTTGACTAAGATTGAATCGACATAGATAGTTTTGTTCATTGTGTTTTCGTTACCTTGTTAAGTCCTGGTGGCGTGTCTGGATTGAGCCCCATATCTACGGCAATATGTTCAATATCCAAATAGAAACGCTGCATAATAAGCAAGGGTAGCAAACGAGGATGAAGGCCACTATCATTGTTCGCTCTGGCAGCATTGATCGCTCTGGCAGCAGTGATCGCTGTGCCAGAATTTATTTCTGTGCATTGAGCGCCGCGGCTTATTACATCACCCATAATACCTCTGTGAAGCGATTCGCTTTCATCATTAACAAGCAGCGACACTATTTTTAATTGCTGCTCAACTAATGTAACTGGCCCGTGGATAAACTCGGCGCTACTAAAAGCCTCGGCATGAATGCCCAACACTTCTTTCAATTTAAGCGCCACTTCCCTACCAATAGCATAACCAAAGCCCCGCCCCAATATAATGCAGTTTCGCGTTGCCTTTAAAAACTCAGTGGTTAGCTGCATTGGCGCACTGACTACTGAATCTAAGCTAGCTGGCAAGAGTTGAAGCGATGCAAGTAATTCATCGTTTTTACCCCAGTGAGCGCATAAATGTAGCAGCGCAGACAAGGTTGCCAAATAGCTTTTAGTCGCAGCAACGGCTTTTTCTTCGCCAGCAGAAATTGGAATGACCGCATCGGCTAATTGGGCTAGTGGCGACGTTTCATCGTTCACAATAGCAACAGTAAATGCACCGCCCTTTTTGGCAGATACAGCCTGTCTTAAAATGTCTGGGCTTCTTCCTGACTGCGATATGACAAAAGCTACGGCGTTGTTAAGGGTTAACTGCTTGTTAAATACCCCTGCAATACTCAGCGCTGCGCTACATACGGGTATACCCAACTCAGTTTCAAATAAATATTTACCGAACACCCCAGCGTGATCCGAGGAACCGCGCCCAATAATATAGATAAGTTGAGGATTAATACTGCGAAGCTTATCGGCAATTCGCTTTACGTTGTCATCGTTGCTAGACAACTGATTCTGTATTACCAAAGGCGCTTCTCTGGCTTCTTTAGCCATAATTGAAAAAGTCATTATTCACCTGTGAAAATTGTAGAGTTAACGGTTGAAGATTGGGCTTGCGAAGACTCGCTAGTGTTAGGGCTAGCGGTTGATGAACTGTGTTGAATAGCCGCTTGAACAGGCGTTTGCATTCGTTTGGCATAAAGCAGTGCGCCTTGCTGAGGCGATGACTTGCTCGACACAGTACGTGCCTTGATCTCGCTAGAAAGATGTTGAGAATAGATGGTACTTAGCCCGCCAATCATGGCGAGGGAACAATCATTATTCGCCAGCAACACGTTTGCCACACTCTCAATGTAATTTGCACCCTCTTTGAATAGGCTCACCACACTGTTTACCGACATGTAAAGTAGCGGCAGCACCTGCTCTACCAGCGCGGCAAAGTGATGGGTATTGAAGGTGGCACATGCGCTAACAATATCGTTTGCATTTTGCGTATTTAGTGCCTCACAAATGGTTGCCGACAATTCGTCTTCTTTGCGTAAACCGTCTAAACAGAGCAAGGTATGCTGTACAGCCTTTAAGCCAAGCCAAGCACCGCTTGCCACATCACCAATAGGAAAACCATGGCCGCCAATGTCGGTAAACACACCGTTATTCCAACATGTTGCCGACGACCCTGTTCCGGTGATAATTGCCGCGCCATCTTGCCCATTATGTGCGCCTAAACAGGCAGCATGTAAGTCGCTAAGCACATGCATTTGACGAAAAGGGTGAGACCATTCGCCAAACTTTTCTGCCGCTTGTGCAATATTTGCACCGGCCAGGCCTGCGCCGACCACGCATTGATCATGATGAATAGAAAGCCCAGATACAGCAATTGCTTTTTCGATAGCCTCAACTATTGAGCGCTTTGCCATCACGCTATCGCGCATGATATTGGCAGGCCCACTGATGCTCTCACCAACGAGTATGCCATCGCTGTCTTCTATACGAGCTCGGCACTTGGTACCGCCACCGTCTATTCCTATAAAAAATAAGTCAGATTTCATTCACATCTTCTCATGCGGGAGTATGTCCCTGATTTTTTAAACAGCGCTTTTCACAATGACAGCTCTGTCATTTTTGATAATAAAAACAATAAGTTAAGACTCAATCTTGTAACACCAAAGCTCGACTGAATGCTTGGGTGTCTGCTACTCTTGTGCGCACATGCACATTACTATTACCCTTGCTGTTGATTGAAAAAGGCTGGGTAAACTCTCGCCATGTTTGTCCGTCTAAACTGTACTCATTGATTAAGCCGGGTAGCTGTTTCATTACAAGCTGACTGTCTTTAATAGCTGCGGCAGGGGTTGGTACACGCACGTTAATTCCCTGTTTTACAAGCGCTGGTATATGCTGCGTATAAAGTGCGTCTCTAAAGTACTGCCAAGCTTGCTGGCGCTGAGTATTTTTTGCAGTAGCGTTCTTGCTGTTAGACCTAGCGCTTTGGACCAAACCGCTTGGCTGCCACTCATTTTTATGCCAAGCACGCTCAGCGAGTGCCAGCATTCGCGGAAATACCATGTATTCGACTGCCGCCTGGTTAACCGTTACTTCGCTCCAAAGTTGGCCCTGAATACCTATTACCGTCGCGGTATTGTTTGTTTTCGATCCCTCAAAGTCGTTGCCCATTCTGTTTTGCCAAATATTACTGTGCCGCGGCAAATTCTCAGGCATAAAAGAAAAGATTTTTTCGCTAGATGTCGCCTTTGATCCCCAGTAATAGCCTGGTTCATGAGGATGATTCGCATAGGGAAAGTCGAAATACAGCACGTCTGGAAATGACAGCACTACCGGTATGTTCTCATTGGCAAAATGGGCTACGGTATCGTTTCCACCCGCCGCTAAAAGATGCCATACATTGGTATATGCTTTTTTATTGTCTAGGGTAGAGGCAGCTTTTTCCATACCATCACTCCACCCACCTATGGCTAGCCCCGCTTTTGTAGCAAGTTGCTGCACTCGGGTAACAAATTCAGGCAAAATACTGTCGATATTTACCCCTTTAGCATGACATACCGGTGATTCAGTCCATGCTCCTGCGGTTTCATCCGCACCAATATGAAAGCGTGTCAAAGGTACGTTTGCCGCCGCATGCAGTGCCTTAATCTCTTGCATTACCGTATCGATAAACGCGTACGTGCTGTCTAAACAGGGGTTTACCGTATTGTCGGTATAAAACTGCACGCTTTCGTAGCGAGTAGTATCATCTTTATCTACCAGCAGATATTGCGCAGCGGCCTCTTTATTGCCCTCTTTCATAAAGCGTTTGTATCGAGCGTTCATAGACACAATGGCTGCTCTCGCGTGACCTGGCATATCAAGAGATGGAATAATTTCTATGCCTCGCTGGTGTGCATAACGTACTAACTCTATGTAGTCCTCTTTAGAGAGGTAGCCGTTTCCGATGGCGTTTCTATGCGGACCACTGCCAAGCTGCGGAAGTAAGCATTGAGCTTCTGATAAATCGTGACAACGGTATGCGCCAATGTTCGTAAGCTCAGGCAGTGACTCTATTTCAATACGCCAACCTTCATCGTCACTAAGGTGCAAATGCAGAGTATTCAACTTATAAGTGAACATTTGCGTGATAACGCTTTTTATTGCTTGCTTACCGGGGAAGTGTCGCGCTAAGTCCATATGCATACCGCGAAAGTCATATCGCGGTGAGTCTTTAATAAAGGTAGCCGTAAACTCTTTGTCGCGTTGGTTGTAAAGCTGCATAAGCGTGAGCAGGGCGTAATTTGCTGCAACGTGATTCACTGCGTTTATCTCAATGCCTGTTTCACTTACAACAAGCTCATAACTGCTATCGTTATGTTTTGCCTGTTCGGCTAAAGAAGGCTTCGCAGCCGAATTGGTAGAGGGTTTAGATGCAGCATCTAGCCTCACGCTCTGTTTTAAGGCAGCACGCTGCGTGGACTCATCACTAATGACCACCGATACCATCAGGCCGTCGGGTTGCTCTTCAAGACCAAAAAAAGGCATTTGTGCTCGAGCCGGCGCTAGTAGCTCAGCATCTTTTTCAGAAAACGTTACGCCTGTCGCCCTTATTGTGTTGCCCGTATTTTCTTGTACCAACACCTTGGGGATCACGCGGTATGACCTATTTAGCCTTTCTAGAGGCAAGGTGGCTGACGGCTCTTCCCGCTCCAGCTTCTCATACATGTACTCGCTATCCATAAGCGGCACATTGTCGATATTGGCTCGCTTGTACTGATCTTCTTTTAACCAGTCTCCCGTGTGCTGATTGACAAGTAACCCACTGCCAAGCTCTTTTACACGAGTGGTAGACGCAACCACAACAGGAGATAAATCGCCCAATGTAAGATAGTAATTCGCCATCGCATCTGAACGAGATGCATGCCAAAACGGGGCAGCAATATCAACGCTTACAGGCGTATTGGGCGGAACAGCATCATTGAAGGTTAACCGGTGGAGGTCGCCATTTAGGTGTGTTATCGCAATATTGCTTTCAGAGGAAAAACCTCGGATTGGCGCGATATGACTAAAATAAAGTGAGGTGGTTGCGGCAATACTTTGCTCTTTCGCAAGTAGTTGGATGCGAGATGAAAAACAATCACCTTTTAAAATGAAGGTTTTACAAAATGTATCGTCGAGATTGCTTAGCACGTTGTAATTGACATCAAGGTGCTGTCCCAACGCATTTAACGCAGCTTGCTCGGGTTTTAATGTTGGGGCAGGTGTTACTTCACCCATCTTTACCGCGGCATTGGCACTCAGTGCACAAGCAGCTAATAGCGACAGCGTTAAACCTAAGATACGTCTCACTCTATCATTCCTTGTTGTTTCTTTCGCTTTTTCAAGCCGTTCTTTGAACCTGCTTTCTCAAACAGTTTTTTAAGCCGTTTGCCTAATCAACTGCGGGAGCAAAACTGTAGGAGCAAGGCGGGTGCCCTGCCCCTAATTTTTTAACGTACTAGTTCGCCAAAACTCGAATGTGCGATGGACATAACATACTGCGCAGCGCACACTAAACCCTTGAACTAGTAGAACTCTGAGTGATTAGAACCTCATGCTAGCGCCTACAAAGAAACGGCGTCCATTAGCACTTTGCGTTCCACCCAGTCGCTTACCATCACTTGAGCGAACATAATAGTTCTCCCAAATTTCATTGGTTAAGTTAAGGGCTTCAGCTTTAAGCGTAATGGTTTCGGTAATATTCCAGCTAAGCTGCGCATCAAGCTGCGATTGCTCGTCGCGGAACTGATCGCCAATTTCCGCTTGGGCAATAAAGTACTCCGAACGATAGTTGTAGTTCAAACGTGCGCTGTACAAGTCAGTTTCGTAGAACACCCCAACGTTGAAAGAGTCTTTAGACGTATTGGGGAAGCTCACTGTGCGCGAGGCTAGTGTTGCCCCCGTTATGTTGCCGTCGGCATCGATCACTGGCACAGCCTCGTCAACCTGTGCATCTGCTACGTCGGTGTAAGTATAGTTAGCATAGCCACCAAACCCATTTTCAAACACGTGCTGCACTTGTACTTCTACACCGTCAATGCTGGTAGAGCCACCATTTTCAGGGGTTCTTAGCTGATTAATCTGCTGGCCATCGATTTCGCGAGATACGGTTTTAGTAAAGATAAAGTCATTAATATCTTTCTTAAATACGGTGATTGCTGCAATAGACGACTCGCTAAAGTACCACTCGGCACCTACTTCAAACTGATTGGCGGTAAGCGGATTTAACTGCGGGTTACCGGCAGAGCCTGAACTGGTTTCGGGCGTTAAATTAACTGCAGGTGCCAATTGGAAAGGCGCAGGACGAGTTAGTACCCGTGATGCAGCCATTCTGACTAATACGTCTTCAGCTAAATCGTAAGACAAGTTAATGCTTGGCAGCCATTCATTATACCCACCATCAAACGAAACCGCTTCACCAGAATTTAAGTCAAATCCATTCGAGGTTGAGTCGGTCTCTACATAGCGTAAACCCATGTTACCTCTAAAGCCTTCACCGCTAAACTTGGCCATTACATATAGCGCTGTAATGTCTTCTTCTACTTCAAAAGAAGACTCTGGCAAGAAGCGGTCGGTAGTGCGGCATAGGGTTGTTTCACCGCCAGCACATTCACCAACGTTATAGAATGCGTTGTACATGCTGTCTTTATCTGGGAAGAAATAACTTGCTGCTACCGCATTGGTTTCGCTGTGAGACACATTCAGCATATCGCCATTCCAAAAATCAGATGCAGGCCCTAAGCTTCCCTCACCTACTGGCGCTAAATTAGCTAAGTCGGTTCTGTAACGCGATTGTGAAAAGCTTCTATCGCGGCGTTTAACCCCAGTTTTCACTTCGGTAATAGCGCCCCAATCTACAGAGTGCTCGTAATCAAACTGCACATAGTTTTCAGTATCTTCTGTGCTGTTAAACTGGTCGAATATGCCGCCCAACCACATCTCGTCTGTTGGGTTAGCTAACCACGGACTTGCAGTAGTAAAGTCGATATAGGGCGAATCACCGCCTGGGTTATAAAAGTCGAACGCGGCGCGCGGATCGTTAGCATCAGCCCAAAACTCGGTAAAGAAATCGCGGTTCTCGCCCTCACCCGTGGTGGTACCAATTTGGAAGTGCAGCTTACCATTGTCGGTAAGATAGTTACCTTCAATATCAATAATCTCCGTAGACATCTCTGAACCGTCGCGGAAAATATTGTCATACGCAATGAAACGGGCCCACGCTGGACGCTGCGGTAAACCAGTAACATTAAGCGATTCTACAACGCCGTCGCTCACAGTACCCGTATTGGTATCTGTACCCATATAGGCAATGCCGCGAAATGGAATACCGATAAGGTTTGAGTTTACGTTGTCTGCTTTGAGCGTAGACGATAAATAGTGCACCGACATATCGAAGTTATCGGTGGGTGCCCATTGCGCGGTTACATCGAAACCAACCCGCTCACGGTCCTGTTTGAACAACGCTGAGCCCATTCCCCATGGCAGCGCGCCTTTTTCCTGCGCACCGCTTGGCGCTTCGATAAGCGGGTCGATACGTGGAATGCTAGGGCCAAACCAACCAAAGTCTTCGTTGGTCTCACGCTCTACGGTACGTTCTTGGTATGAGCCCGAAAATAAGATACCAAATGTTTCTTCTTCATTTTTCCAGCTGTATAAGCCAGATACAGAAGGGTCTAAAGCGTCGGCGATGTCGCCGTACTGGCCTTCAATAGACAATTGACCAGAGTTTGCCTCTAAGTCGAATGGCTTTCTGGTTTTTAGTATTACCGTACCGCCTAACGCGCCTTCGTCAATATCAGCTTGAGATGACTTGTATACTTCAAGTCCCGCAATCATTTCGGAGGCTAAAATTTCAAAGTTAAAGTTACGTGTGGCATCTGATAGTACAAACCATTGCCCAGTACCTACTGCTTGACCATTCACCAAGGTCAAGTTTTGATCTGGTTGCACACCACGAATGGTAACGCCTTGGCCTTCACCGAAATCTCTATCAATAGTTATACCAGGCACTCGTGCTAGCGTTTCAGCCACGTTTTTATCTGGAAACTTGCCAATATCTTCGGCTGTAATGGCGTCGACAATAGCATTGGAAAAACGCTTAGCGTTGATGTTTGCTTTTTGGCTGCCGCGAATTCCTGTAACTTCAATGACTTCCGTTTTATTGCTTTGCTCTTTTTCATCTTGTTGCTCTTGTGCTAGTGCAACAGGCATTGTCATACCGCTTAATGCGCCCATTGTAATGGCGAGGCGAATGCTTCTTGTGAGTTTGCTTTGTTGATTTTTATACATGGTTTTAACCTTCTCTCAGCCAAAATGACAACGCTGTCATTTATTATAATAATAAAATGACAGGCGCTGTTTTCTGCGTGTATTAAAAGATGACAACGCTGTCATTGGGTGTTAAATTACATGACTAGATGTGAACACGCAATTAAAAATTTAACAAATACGCAATAAAGATTACTTATCTGTTGAAATTTAAAGCAATTTTTTGGTGAGGTGAAAATTGGCAGCAACTATTAAAAGTGTCGCTGAATTGGCCGGTGTTTCAATTAAAACCGTGTCTCGTGTGGTCAACAAAGAAGGCACGGTTAAGCCCGATACACTTAAGCGAGTAGAACAGGCAATCGCCGAGCTAAAATACACGCCAAACAAGGCTGCGCGGGATCTTGCGAGCAACGCAACATCGGTACTTGGTTACGTTTACGACAATCCCAACGCTTACTACATCATTGATATGCAGAAAGGTATTTTAGATGTCTGCCGCAAAAATAACTTCGAGCTTCTTATTCACCCCTGCGATGCAAGCTCTGAAAATATTGCACAAGAATTAGTGGATATGGTGGACTCAGCACAGCTTGCTGGCCTGGTACTCTCGCCGCCTTTATCCGAAATGCCCGATGTGCTGCACCACCTTGATGAGAAAAGCATTAGCTATGTGCGCATTTTGTCTGGCGATAGCGAATTTAGCTCTACCCTACCCTATGTGTTGGTAAACGATTTCAAGGCCGCCTTTCACATTACCGAGCATTTAATTGCCCAAGGTCACAAACACATTGCGTTTATAGCGGGTGAAGTGATCCACAAATCTACCACCGAGCGATTAAATGGTTACAAAGCTGCGTTAGAAAAAGCCTCTATCCCCTTTGATGAGTCGCTAGTTATAGAAGGTACCTATTCATTTGAAACCGGGGTAAAAAGTGCAGATGTATTGTTATCTATGCCTTCACGCCCCACCGCGGTATTTGCCTGTAACGATGAAATCGCAGCGGGTACGTTGTTTGGCGCGAGAATGAAAGGCGTAGATGTACCCAACGATTTAGCCATTGCTGGGTTTGAGGATAGCCCATTCTCACGACAAACTTTTCCGCCGCTAACAACCGCTTCCCAGCCCACTAATGAAATCGCGCAATCTGCAACCTCCTCGCTTATCCAATATTTAAGAGCTAAAAAGACCAAGAAAAACTTTAATAATTTAACGCAAACCTTTATTCCTCAATTAGTGGTGAGATCCTCCACTAAGGTTTCGCTATGAAAGCATTGCCCAATAACATTGTCATTGTGGGTGGAGGCAGCGCAGGCTGGATGACAGCCTGTTATCTTGCAAGGGCTGCTGAGCTGACTGGCTCTTTCTCGCAACAAACGCTGCATGACCAACAAACGCGGCATTCTGCACAGGGTTGCAGTATTACATTGCTAGAGTCTTCATCAATTCCCACTGTAGGCGTGGGGGAAGGTTCTACCCCCTATTTACGACATTTTTTTGCCTATTTAGGCGTGGAAGAAAGCACTTGGATGGAAGCCTGTAACGCGACTTACAAAATGGGCATTAACTTTGAAGCATGGAATAAAAGCAATGAGCCTCACGCATCTAGAACCACCTCGTATTTTCATCCGTTTTTCTCAGCACTTGATGTGCCCACTGCCGAGCATTACTTTAGTGCAGTGAATAAACGGCGGCACGGGCAGCTTGCTGATACTTGTGAGTCACATTATTTTACTGCCGCCGAAATGGTAAAGCAGAACATAGCCCCCAACACCATAGTAGATAGTGCCAATGTTGACTATGCCTATCATTTTGATGCTGGCTTGTTGGGCGAGTTTTTAAAGCATTACGCCACCAGCAAAGGCGTTAATCATAAAGTGGGCAATGTAACAAAAGTGCCTACTTTCAATGACAATATTCAAGCAATCCAAACAGATTTACACGGCACGTTACACGCCGACTTATTTATCGACTGCTCTGGCTTTCGCGGCATTTTAGGTAAAAAAGCGCTGAATAGATCGGTTACATCCTATGCCGATACTCTTTTTAACGATGCTGCTGTAGCCATACCCACTAAACGCAGTGACATCATAAAATATCAAACACGTTCAGTAGCCCTAAAACATGGCTGGCAGTGGAATATTCCCCTTACCGCTCGCACGGGCAATGGCTACGTGTATAGCTCTCGCTTTTGTTCATCTGAGCAAGCAGAGCAAGAGCTAAGAAGTGTGTTAGATGAAGGCACTAACCTTAAAAATACCCCTGCCCGTCATTTGAAGATGCAGGTAGGCAGGTTGAATACACATTGGGCGGGCAACTGTTTAAGTATCGGCCTGTCTCAAGGTTTTATAGAGCCGCTAGAAGCGACCGCTCTTATGCTAGTGCAATACGCACTGCATCATTTCATCGACTGCTGGCAGCAGCCATTACCAGATACCCGTAAACACGCTTTATACAATAATGAAATGAACCGCATGTTCGATGGCATTAGAGATTATATTGCTGCACATTATTATCTTAATACACGCACCGACACACCTTATTGGGTGGCGTGTAGAAACGAAATGAAGGTGCCAGATACTCTTGCTTACTTGTTAAAAGAGTGGGACAGAGGTGCAAACTTCGAAGACGCGCTAAACGAGGTAGATGCCAACTTAGTGTATTTACGCCCCTCTTGGTATTGCATTTTTGCTGGTATGAAGCGATTTTCATCACTTAAGCACGATAGTGCGCGCAATAAAACAGCAGCGACGATTAACTCACAGCAAATGGTGAAAGATATGCTGCTTAACATGCAAAAACCGAATACGCGAACCTATTGATTGAGTAATAGCGGTTTTCAATATTAACATTTACAAATATAATGTTGAGCGGGTAGGTAATTAGAAATACTTATATAATGAAACAGCTTTCGTTAGATAACTTACGTACATTTGTGAGTGTTATTGAGCTTGGTGGGTACGCTAAAGCAGGCGACTTTCTTGGTCGTTCTCAGCCAGCTATCAGCTTGCAAATTAAAAAGCTGGAGTCTCAACTCGACAGAAAACTGTTTATTAAACTAGGCCAGCGGCATGTACCCAGTGCAGATGGAAACTGGTTGTATGCCAAAGCCAAAGAATTGCTTGAACTGAACGACAGCATATTTCGAAGTTTAACCCCTGCCCCGCTTAGTGGGCGACTTCGGTTAGGCATTCCCAATGAGTTTGCCTCTACCCTATTGCCAGGGCTAATTGGCGAATTTTCAAAGCGCTACCCCGATGTATCCTTAGAAGTCACTTCCTCGCTTAGCCGAGATTTGCTTCACCCTAGCCAGCGCGATCATTTCGACCTTATTTTGGCCTTGGTGAACCCCGATGAAGATACCGAGGGCGAAGTAGTGTTAGAAGATGATGTGGTGTGGGTAGGAGATAGTGCGCATCCGCTAGTGGGTAGCACTATTCCTCTTGTACTGGCCCCAGATGGCTGTATGTATAGAAGCCGAGTAATAGAGCAATTAAAGCAGCAAACATTTGCGTGGAAAATCACGTATACCAACGCCGATTTAGGGGGCATTACTGCGGCTATTCAGCAGGGCTTGGGCGTTACCGCATTGGCAAAATCGAGCTTACCTGCAAACCTAACGCTTCTTAATCATCCTCACTTACCTAAGCTGGGGAAAGTGAATATTTGCTTGTTTAACCAAGACACCCAGCACCCTGTTATTAGTAAAACCTTAGCGGAATTTTTTACTACACGACTTAAAAATAACTAAGGGGTGAAAGTGGTTTTTAAAGGTCGTTTTTGAGAGTGTTCTCTGAAGATGAGCTTTGAAGGCGTTAAACAAGCGCACATGAGCAATGCGCGCTCGTTTACAACATAAGTTAGCCTAAGTCCTGTTAAAGAAACGATGCTTATTTGAAAAGCACTAAGCCATAGGTACTAGGCGACCTAGCGGTGCGTCTAGCGATGCAGGTGGCTCTGTAAAGTATCGTGGGCCTTTGTCTGTCATATACAAACAGTCTTCTAACCGCACGCCAAACTCGCCAGGAATGTATAAGCCTGGCTCGTTAGAAAAACACATACCCTTTTTGAGCGGCGCTGTTTCGCCGCGCACGAAGTTCACGCTCTCATGCCCTTCCATGCCAATGCCGTGCCCGGTGCGATGACTTAGCCCAGGCAGTGCGTAGTCTTTATCGTAACCTTGAGTAACGTAATAAGCGCGCACGGCATCATCAACCTTACCGGCAGGTGTGCCCACTTTAGCCGCTTCAAACGCGACATTTTGCCCTTCTCGCACGGTATTCCATACGTCTGTCACTTTTTGCGATGGCTTACCAAACACAAGCGTACGACTGATATCGCTTTGATACCCGTGCACACTACAACCGCTATCAAGCAACACCACCGAGCCTTGTTGAATAACTTGTTTTGCATTGGTGCCATGGGGATACGCGCTGGCGTCATTAAATAAGGCCAAACACCATGTATTGCTGCCGCCTAACTGTTGCTGCGCTTTGTGCATTAAGGCCTTTACGTCAGCTTGGCTCATGCCTAGTTTGAGGTGCTTAAACACAATATCGTAAGCTGCAAGCGTCACTTCATTCGCTTTGTGCATCAGCGTTAATTCGGCAGCCGTTTTATACATTCTGCAGCCACGGGTAATAGGCTCTGCGGACACAATATCCATGTTAGGCATGGCGTTACTTATGCCGTTCACAACAAAGTAGCGAACGCTATTTTCAATACCTAGCTTACCGCTGGCAACGCCTCTTGATTTTAAAATGTCGGCAACGACGTTAAAGGGGCTCTCGTGCTCTTGCCATACGCGAACGTCATCGCCCACTTTAAGCGACTCGAGTACGCTTGGCTTCTCAAAAAACGGAGTGACTACTGCTATATCGCCTTTTTGAGGGATGATAAGGGCCGTGAGTCGTTCGCTGCGCCACCACTGAATACCAGAAAAGTAGTCCATTGCCGCGCCCGGCTCTATAAGAATGGCCGCTATGCCTTGGGCTTTCATTAGTGACTGTGCGTTTTCTATTCTCGCTTTTCGCTCTGCTACGTTTATCGGTTTCACATTTTCTGTGAGGGGTTGTAGTGATGATAGCGATGGCATAGAAGCAGTGCCGCTGGCGTCAGCACCAGAAGAGGCAGCCGCCACCGAAAGTGCCGGTGATAGTGCGAGCCCTGCGCCTGCAAATTTTAAAAAATGTCGTTTATCCATGAAATTCACCTGTCGTGTATGTTATTTTTTTAGCGTGTTTCTCTAAACTACTTTTTTAATGGCTACATGTTAACTACCGTTTGCAGCTAATTTTTTTGAGCTCGGCGTTGTAAAATACACAACGGCGCTTACTTAGAGCTTACCTAGCACTATCGGGCCGCTTTTTTACATTGCGCCAACGGCGGTTTATAACCCCATCGCATGACTGACGAAGGCCTGCTTAATCGCCCCCACTTTATCGGTAGCCGCTAAACCCACGCCGCGAATAAGCTTTTTAAGGGGGTCGTTACCGTCAAACAGCAACTTAAAACCATCCATTGCGGCAATCATCTTCATCGCTTCGGTTTTACGACTGCGCTCATAAGGCCGTAAGTTTTTGTGTAACCCAATATCGCTGCCCTCGTTCGAAAGCTGTATTAATAACTCAGCCAATGCTAGCGCGTCTTGCATACCTAAGTTTGCGCCTTGCCCAGCAAGAGGATGAATGGTGTGGGCGGCATCTCCCACTAACGCGATGCCGTCTTTAGCCCATTCTCTGGCGTAGCGCATAGTCAATGGAAATGCTGAACGCTGAGTTTCTAGCTCGATAGTGCCAAGAATGCTGTTACTTGCGGCGGTGAGGGCATTGCAAAAATCACCGTCGCTCATTGCGGCAAGCTTAGCGGCAGCGTCAGGTGTTTGTGACCACACAATAGAACATATGTTAGGGTCTGCCATAGGTAACAACGCGAGCGGTCCTGTTGGCGTAAACGCTTGCCTTGCCACGTTTTCATGGGGCAGTGCGGTTTTGATATTGGCAACAATGGCGGTATGTTCATAGTCTTTAAACGTGATGGGAAAACCGGCCTGCTGACGAACAAAGGAGTTAGCACCATCTGCGCCAATAAGCAGTCGGCAGCTAAGGGCGTCGTTATTGTCAAACATCACCATGTTTTGATTTGGCCCTGACAACACTCGCTCTATGCCAGATTCAAATACCTTAACGTTGCTCTGATTTTCAATGCTTTGTGCCAGCGCATTAATCAACGCCTGGTTTTCAACAATAACGCCAAGAGCATCGCTGCCCATTTCTTCGCAGCTAAAATGAATATCGCCAAAGCTGTCTTTATCCCACACGTGCATAGCCACGTAAGCATTGGCGCGGTTTTTTTGCAGGTGTTGCCATGCATCTAGCGATTGCAAGGCTGCAATATTGGCTTGGTTGATAGCACTGACTCGTGCGGTAGGCTTCTCGCCAAGAGCGGTTGATAATGGATGTTTATCAATTATCGCAACAGACAGCGAACTCTCTTTTAGCGCAGCAGCTAACGTTAAGCCAACTATTCCGCCACCCACTATTCCAATATCAACGTGTTGCATATCTCTCTCTTATTTTATAGGTACAGACTCGATTAAAGCCTGTTAGAGGCTTGATTCGAGTTCGGTGTGTTTGGTCAACACCATTTAAATTGGTATTTGCACTAGTCTGAACTAGGTACGCTCTCCCTAAGCGCCTAGGCCATAGCCTGTAGTTTGCTTAACAAACTGCTTTTTAGCTGCGGGCAACATTCCAAGCGCAAGTAACGACAAGTTTCGCCCCACTACTAGGGGAAAGTGACGGTTAGAAAATGTATGCACCAAGGTATCGGTAAGCGCTACCGTGGCTTTTCTGTCTTTATTTCTTTTGCTTGCGTATTCGTGCAACACCGAAAACTGACCGGGATCGATGGATGGTGAGCTACTGCTATTAAGCACCGATATCAAAGCATGGATATCCCTAAGGCCAAGGTTAAAGCCCTGACCCGCTATGGGATGAAGCGCCTGTGCGGCGTTACCCACAATCACCGTTCGGTGAGCCATTACGTCACTGGCAAGTTTTAGTGAAAGTGGATAGCTGCTTTTATCGCTGACCTTTTCTATTTTGCCTTGGCGATAGCCAAACGCATCTTGTAGAGCGCTAGCAAAGTCATTGGGTAACATGGCTAATAGATGCGCCGCTTTGTCAGATTTTACTGTCCACACTACTGAAAAACCATGCCCTGATGACTTTTCACCGTCTATTTCGTTATCGAAGGGTAAAAACGCCAACGGGCCGGAGTCGGTAAAACGCTCGTAGGCTTTATTGTTGTGGGCTAGCTGAGTATGCACATTAAACACAATGGCGGTTTGCCCGTAGTCGCTTTCACTTCTGTCTATGCCCACCTGCTCTGCCAGTGGTGAGCGGCCGCCATCGGCCAGCACCAGCAGCTTAGCCCGATAACATTCGCCGTTGTCTAAGGTAACGTCGGTGTGTGCAACATGCTGCTTTACACTCACTACCTTAGCAGGCGCTACATGCTCGTAACTGTCATTAGCGTTTGCAACAAGCTTAGTCAATGCACTTAACGAAACCACCTGCCCAAACGAAGGGATATGAAAGTCTTTTGCAGCTAAATTCACTAACCCTAGATGCCCACTGTCGCTTACTTCAATTGCATTAATGGTAGGCGGTAATTCGCCAAAGCTGTATTCTGCCAGTTTATCTAACTGTACGTTGAGTGCTGTAAGCTCCTGTACCGTGCGGCGAGCAAGGGCGATAACACGGGTGTCAGTAAATGGATTAAAGTCGCTGCCATTGGGTGTTTTTGTTTCTAGTGAGTTAGATGATACTGGCGCTGCCGAATCAATCAGAGCTACTTTCAGCCCAGAGCGCTTAGACAGCCCTGAGGTTTGGGACAGCCCTTTAGCGAGAACGCAACCGACGATTCCGCCGCCCACAACAACTACATCAACACTCTTCACTCAGTACGTTCCTTCTAGCTGCATTTTTTTAGCCCAGTCTTATTCAAAGCTAAATTACGCCATTAGTGCTTCAATTTCATCTATCTCTTTTGGCACGTCTTTAGTGAGGATCTCAACACCAGTAGCGGTTATAGCCACATCGTCTTCTATTCTCACGCCAATACCTTTGTAACCCTCTGGCACATCGCAATCGCTGCTAATATAGATACCAGGCTCTACGGTTATTACTATACCTGGGCTAAGCGCTCGATCTTCGCCATCATGTTTGTAGTCGCCAACATCGTGCACATCTAAGCCCAAAAAGTGCCCTAAACCATGCATATAAAACTGCCGCCACGTTTGAGCCTCTAAATTTTCCGCAACACTGCCGGTTAATATGCCCAGCTCAATTAAGCCTTCGGTGATCACTTCTGCGCTGTGAGTCATTGCCTGGGGTAAAGTGACGCCCGGTGCCAGCATATCTAAAACGCTTTTTTGCGCTTTTAAGACCAAACTGTATATGGCGCGTTGTGCATCGCTAAACTTACCGTTCGCTGGAAACGTACGCGTAATATCGGCAGCGTACCCTTGATACTCGGCACCCGCATCAATAAGCACTAAATCGCCATTGTTAACCTGTGCGCTGTTTTGCGTGTAGTGCAGTATGCATGCATTTTCCCCGCTACCCACTATGGTACCGTAAGCCGGACTTCGTGCGCCCGCCATGGCAAACTCATGATGAAGTTCAGCTTCTAACTGATATTCAAAGCACCCCGGGTGCGCAAACTGCATGGCGCGCTTGTGGGCACGAGCACTGATTTCACAGGCCGCTTTAATGACCGCAACTTCACTTGCCGACTTATACACACGCATTTCGTGTAGCAAAGGCTGTATATCGTGCACAATAGCGGGTGCAAGAGACTGTTTCGGGGCCTCTTTCAAGGTCTTTACGGCGTTAATAATTAACTGTTCGTGGTGCTCATTAGCACCAAGGGCCACATATAGGTGCTGTTGCCCCTGCATGGCTTCAAGCATGGCTTCTTCTAACTCTTGCTCCTCAAATGCCTCATCTAGGCTAAATCGAGACAAAGCAGCCTCAGCGCCTAATCGTTTTCCCTGCCACACTTCTGCTTGCTTGTCTTTAGCTTGTACTACCATTGCGCGGTAGCTTTCACCATAGCGGGGATGATTGGAGATGATTAACCACGCGTTGGGCTCTTCAAAACCCGTTAAATACCAAAAGTCGCTATCTTGCCTGAACAGGTATTCAGTATCTCGACTGCGAGTTACTAGTGACGCCGCTGGTACAATGCATACGCTGTTTGGCTGGCACTGTGCTAATAATCTATCTTGCCTAGAAATAAACTCTTGCGCGCTAATCATAAATTTATAAACCCTGTCGGCATCTTTTGTTAACTTCTATTAAACGATGTTTTGCTAGCATGTACGATATTTATGATTATCGTGCTATCTAAAATTACCGTGCTTATAGTCAATTAGTGTATTGAAGGTTTATCTTTTTGATCATCTAGCAACGACTGACCAAGCTCGCTGAAGCACAAAATTGCCGAAACCTTCACATACTCTTCAACTTCAAAGAGCGCTTTTTCAGACTCTTCGTCCGCATCCATTGGCTCCTCCATCCGAGAAATATCAGAAAAGTCTTCAAGTGCTTCTTTTACATCATCGCTACACTTCACCAAGTCTTGCTGGTGCAATCCAAACCCGAGCATAAAACCTTGTACCCAGTTAATGAGGGCGGTACCGCGATCATTTATTGGCGCATGGTCTTCTGGAAGCAGTAAAGTCAGTGCAAACTCAGGCTCTAGCAACTGCTGGCAGGTTTGGTTAAACAGTGTGGTTAGCGTAAAAACAACCGGCTCACTAAAGCTTTCGTCTTGATTTACCATTTCGCTTAACGCTTCTAACCATTTTTGATCGGTAAGAGACATGCCACCACACAGCATGCCGCAGAGGATGCCGTGTATTTCGGCGCCGTCTACTATTACGCCATGTTGAGACAATGTATTGGTAACGCTGTCGTAATCGAGCTGCTTTTCCACTGATAACTCTCTTTAAGTTTGAAATGTGATGCAATGCATGGGAATTATTCTTTTTGCCTTTTTCCGCTTTTTTTAGGCTTTAGCACAGCCATTCAGGTATGTGTGAACCACGCGAAGTAAAACAATGCAGAAAGATAACCGCCGTGCTTATACTGTGCTTTAATAGTAGCAAAATCGGGATATAAAACCTACTTTTGCCGATTTGATTACTCACTGTTCGAACGATTGAGCAAAAGCAGTAAAACCTTCATCTTCTCTGGTAACACGAGTGTATTTCTACTACCATTGAAAATGCGGATACGGACTTCCCTTCGCGACAGAAAAGCAGTGTTGGCGAAGTGAGAGTAGTTTTCTTGAGCTTATCGCATATGCGTGTATACTTGCTGACCAACGGGTGCTGACCAAATGGTCAAGAATAAGTCATTCTTAAAGCAGCTATATTCAACAACGCAACGTATTGCTTCGCACAAGAGTGATCTCCTTCACTAGTACGCGCGTTTCATATACCTTGTTGCGTTAATACAACAACAATGTTTCCTGGGGTGTTTGCAAGTTCATTCATGTCCCTGGCCGATGCTATAAACCTAGGAAGTTGAAACTGTAACTATTGTGCAAGCTCGGCTCGTATCGAGAAGCCTACGGTCATAGTGATTCTTCCGCCCTGAACATTTCGGTTCACGGGCGAAAATGGACACGCGGCATTCTGGGAGACGCCCTCTTTCGACGGAAGAAGAAATGGCAATAATAAATTTTGGCTCAATCAATATCGACCACGTTTACCAAGTAGAGCATTTTGTTCAGCCTGGTGAAACTATCGCTTCAACGCACTATCAAACTTTGTTGGGCGGTAAAGGCGCAAACCAATCTATTGCGCTGGCGCAAGCTGGTGCCGACGTTAGGCATGTAGGCAGTATCCACGAAAATGACGCTTCGTTTAAACAGGCGTTGATAAAGAAAGGAGTGGATTGTCGCGGCGTAAAATGCTCTGAGACTCCCTCAGGACATGCCATCATTCAAGTTACCCCTAGTGGTGAAAATGCCATCGTACTATTTGGTGGTGCAAACCAAACTATTACTGCTAATACCGTCATGGCTGCGCTAGATGACGCCAAGCCCTCAGACTGGGTACTAACGCAAAACGAGACGAGCAGTATTGACGAAGTGCTTCGCCAAGCAAAAGAAAAACAGCTGAAAGTTGCGTTTAATCCAGCGCCAATGAGCGAATCGGTTAAGGCGTTGCCTCACGACTGTATCGACTTGCTTATCGTTAACGAGACAGAAGCAGCCGCACTAACCGGTAAAGAAGCAATGGATGACATTGTTACTGAATTTAAGCAACAGTGGGCCCACTGTGAAGTCATTATCACCTTGGGTAAAGCCGGTGTAATGATGCTTAGAAAAGGTGAGCTGATTAACGTTGATGCATTTTCTGTTGATGCTATTGATACAACCGCCGCAGGCGATACCTTTATCGGCTATTTTTTATCAGCGTACAGTAATCACACAGACGCTAAACAGGCGCTTAAACGAGGCTGCGCGGCATCTGCAATAGCGGTCACACGAGAGGGCGCTGCGCAAAGTATTCCAACTCAGAAAGAAGTAGACCGTTTTTTAGCAAAGCATTCCGGCTAAAATTATTCCAGAGAGAATTTCATGGCACATAAAATAATATTAGATACCGATCCGGGCATTGATGATGCAATGGCCATATTTTTTGCATTTCAATCACCTGATATTGAACTGCTTGGCTTAACAACGGTTTACGGTAATGTTCCCGTTACTATGGCGGCGCAAAATGCCCTAACGCTTTGCGAATTAGCTGGCAGAAACGACGTTCCAGTAACAAAAGGGGTTGGCATGCCTTGGGTTGGCGAAGAGTCTACTTATGCGCACTTCGTTCATGGAGAGCACGGATTCGGCCATATTAAGCCAGAGCCCCCTAAAGGTGAACTTGACCCACGCAGCTCTGCGCAGTTTATCGTTGATATGGCCCGTAAATATCCAGGCGAAATCACCTTAGTGGCAATAGGTCCACTTGGAAACCTAGCGCTAGCGCTTCGTTTAGAGCCAGAGCTACCTAAACTGGTTAAAGGCGTAAGCATTATGGGCGGTGCTGCGTTTGTGCCCGGTAACGTAACGCCGGTTGCAGAAGCTAATATTTGGAATGATGCCCATGCAGCAGAAATAGTGTTCGCGGCAGACTGGGATTTGGTCATGTTTGGTTTGGACGTTACTAACGACGTGCCATTTGCGCCAACATTTGTTGACGTGCTTGCTGAGAAAAACCCAACACTTGGTGGCTTCGTTCAAGAAAGCGCCCAGTTCTATATGGATTTTTACTCTCAAAACAGAGAAGACAGGGTGTGTTTCTTCCACGATGCGTTTCCAATTGCACACCTTCGCCACCCAGAGCTTTTCGAACTGACCGAAGGCCACGTTAGGGTTGGAACCAGCACGTTAGACAGAGGCCAAACGGTAGTTGCACCTAAAGGCACCACACCAAGTCCGCTTTGGAACAAAGCAAATACCATTAAGGTAGCGACGAAAGTAGACCATAGTAGACTTGAGAAATTGTTCATAGACACCTACGCTCTTTAGTAATAATGTTAAGGGGGTTCAGTGAGCCCCCTGCATAAATGTACTTTTGAGGTTAAAAACCAGTACTATGAAGTCTGCACCTATTCCAGAAAACGAAAAAGAACGGTTAGCCGAACTTCTAAGCTATGACATATTAGATACTGAAGCCGAAAAACTTTTTGACGATATTACTGCACTTGCTTCACAAATCTGCGGTACGCCTATCGCGCTTATTAGTCTTATCGATTCCGATAGGCAATGGTTTAAATCTCGCATTGGTCTTAACGCTGAAGAAACATCACGCGATATTGCATTTTGTTCCCACGCTATCTTACATCAAAAAGTGTTTGAAGTTCCCGATGCCACCAAAGATGAACGTTTTCGCGACAACCCCCTTGTAACCGGCTCTCCTGATATTCGATTTTATGCGGGTGCACCGCTCATTGCCCCTTCTGGTTATCCTATTGGAACGCTTTGCGCCATTGATAAAAAGCCAAACAAACTGACAGAAGAACAGAAAGAAGCGCTAGAAACTCTGGGACAATCCGTTGTTGCTCACCTGGAATTGAGGCGTAAAAATAGGGAACTTGAGCGCACAAGCCAATTTAAGTCTGATTTTCTGTCTTATATCAGCCATGAAATTCGCACGCCGCTTAATGCGATTAACACGTTTAGTAATCTGCTAGAAAGTGAGGCTCGAAAACTTTCGCTTCCATCTCAATTTAGCTCTTCGCTCTCGCACATCAGTAAAAGCGGCGAACGTCTTCTGGAGATCGTTAATTCGGTGCTTGATATTAAGCGGATAGAAGCAGGTAAAATGCGAGTAATGCCACGCGCTATTAATACTAAGGACTTTTTCACTCATCTGTTCTCAGTCACTCGTGTTCGTGCTGAACAAAGTGACATTACGTTTACTGCTACACTAGATACTAGCCTTCCGGCTTCTATTTATCTAGATGACACTAAATTTGGGCAAGTTGCACTAAATATACTTTCTAATGCCATTAAATTTACGCCTAGAAATAAGGCGATGTCTTGTCTAGTAAAATACAAAAAAGGTGCTTTAATATTTTCTGTTTCAGATGAAGGTATTGGTATTAGCGATGACGATCAGGCGCGCCTGTTTACTCGATTTGAGCGTATGGATAATGCACATAAAATACCTGGTTCTGGTTTGGGACTGAGCATATCCAAGCAACTCGTTGAACTTATGAATGGAACAATTAGGCTCAAAAGTAAGCTGCAAGAAGGCACAAGAGTTAGCATCTCTATTCCGTCCGCGCAAATGGACCAAAATCAAATAACCGAAGCTTCTCCTCAAAACGCTTCTGCCCAGCTTGCTATCTCTAAGCCCGTAAATATCCTAATTGTAGAAGACCACCAGATTAATCAAGCGGTAATCGTGGCGCTTTTTGAAAAGTTAGGGTTGCCGTACACCATCGTTGACACTGGAGAAGAAGGCGTCGAATATATTAAATCTAACCACGCCGACCTTGTCTTAATGGATATGAATTTACCTGGCATTCAGGGCGACCAAGCATCTAGACTTATCAAAGCGCAATACCCTAACCTTCCTATAGTCGCATTAACTGCCGACGCTATTACTACTTCAGACAGTTTAAAAGAGAGAGGGCTGGATGACGTTTTAACAAAGCCAATTAATGCGGCTAATCTAGTAAAAACCCTAAACCACTACCTTGGTTGAGAATAATTTGGTTAAAGCTCCGTGGTAAAGAATGCTTTGGTTAAAAGTCACTAGATTGAGACCGGCTTGTTTACGAGTACTTTAGTGAATAGAAATTGATTTGAGAACAGCATGGCGATGAGTACGTTTTTATCCAATACTGAGCCCGTTGAGAGCAAAGCAGATTTACGCAAAAGTTTACGTAAAACTCTGCGAAAAATAAGAAATAACCTACCATCTGAGCAACGTGAACATTCTGCGCGGCAAATTAGCAAACACCTAAACTCGTTGCCGTGCGTGGCCACAGCAACATCAATTGCTGGGTATTTGGTGAATGATGGAGAAATAGATCTCAACCCATTTATGCAAGATGCGGTTAGCCGCAACAAAGTTATGAGCCACACCTACTATTCATCTCAATCTACTCCTGCCTCAACCACGTTCTCGCTTCCCGTATTACATCCTGTTTGCAAAGGTCACCTGCTGTTTCTTGAATATGCACCACATACCACGCTGGTAAAAAATAAATACAATATTGATGAACCTGAACTGGCCTGCCACAACGTTGTTCCCACTAGCACTATAGACGTTATTTTAATGCCGTTGGTGGGCTTTGATAGTAAAGGCAACCGACTGGGCATGGGCGGCGGGTACTACGACAGGACGCTGGCATTTACCCGATTTACTCAGCAAAGACCCACTTTGATTGGGATTGCACATGACGAACAAGAAGTTGATAGCCTGCCCTTTGAGACTTGGGATATTCCAGTGGATATGATTGTAACTCCTAAGAAAACTCTCACTTTTACTAGGGCGAATTGAGTGACTAAAACACTAAACAACGTTGAAACCAATCTTTGATCTATGCGTTTACATCATCCTTTGTATGAGCTTCTCTGTTCCACTTAGCCATTTATTACCTTGCAAACTCGGCATTGTAGTAGTGGGTAAAAACGCTCACATCGGTTACACTTCTCTCAACCTAGAAGGAGAATAACCATGGATCAGAACGCGAAAAAACACGCAGTGGCAAAAGCTGCTATAGACTACGTTGAGCAAGACAGCATTGTTGGAGTAGGCACGGGTTCAACCGTTAACTTTTTCATCGAAGAATTGGGCAAAATAAAAAATAAAATTGAAGGTGCCGTATCAAGCTCTGAAGCCTCTACTGAAAAGCTAAAAGCGTTAGGAATTGACGTTTTTGAACTTAACGACGTTAGCGACTTATCGGTTTATATTGATGGTGCCGATGAAGTTACCGAACATAAGCATATGATAAAGGGCGGAGGCGCCGCGCTTACGCGAGAAAAAATAGTGGCTGGCGTAGCAAAAACTTTTGTGTGTATTGTTGATGACAGTAAACGGGTTCCGGTACTCGGTAGTTTTCCTCTTCCTGTGGAAGTAATTCCGATGGCGCGCTCTTTTGTGGCTAGAGAATTAGTGAAACTGGGAGGCGACCCTGAATACCGTCAAGGAGTCGTGACAGATAATGGCAACGTCATTTTAGATGTACACAATTTGGAGATACTCAATCCTCGGGAATTAGAGCAAGCGATCAATAATATTCCCGGTGTGGTCACTAATGGCATTTTCGCTATGCGCGGTGCAGATATCGTACTTTCAGCAACCGATGAGGGTGTAAAAACCTTTACGTGAAATACTCCTTTTAACTGAGGACGTTTTCTGTTATTTTCGTTTTTAGACGTCTAGATGGCTTAACCTATATTTTCGAATCGAAACACAACAGCGAGAGACAGCGAGTTCATGAGTAAAGTTTCACTTGAGAAGGACAAAATCCGAATTTTATTGTTAGAGGGTGTTCACCAGAGCGCGCTCGAAACACTTAAAAATAGCGGTTACACAAATATTGAGTATCTTAAAACTTCTCTTCCCGAAGATGAGTTAATTGAAAAAATCAAAGATGCCCACTTCGTCGGACTGCGTTCTCGTACCCAAATTACCGAGAAGGTGGTAGATGCCGCTAAAAAACTCGTTGCCATTGGTTGTTTTTGTATTGGCACAAACCAAGTTGACCTAACTGCGACTCAACGCCGCGGTATTCCTGTGTTTAACGCGCCCTTTTCAAACACGCGCTCTGTTGCCGAGCTTGTTTTAGGCCAAATTATTCTTCTACTTCGTCAAGTGCCAAGCAAAAATGCAAAAGCACACCGCGGTGAGTGGGAAAAAACAGCCGCAGGCTCTTATGAAGCAAGAGGCAAAACGCTGGGTATTATTGGTTATGGCCACATTGGTACGCAGCTTAGTATCTTGGCAGAACATTTGGGCATGCGCGTACAGTTTTTTGACATCGAAGATAAGCTAGTGCTTGGTAACTCAGCCCAAGTTAAGTCTCTTGAGAAACTGCTTAATACCTCTGATGTCGTCACGCTTCACGTGCCTGAAACACCTGAAACGCAAAACATGATAGGCGAAAAAGAGCTATCTCAAATGAAGCCTGGCAGCGTATTGATTAATGCGTCTCGCGGAACAGTGGTCGATATAGACGCGCTTTCAGAGGCACTTAAAAGCGGTCAGTTGAATGGTGCAGCCATTGACGTATTCCCAGTAGAACCTAAGTCGAATGGCGAAGAGTTTGAGTCACCTCTTCGTGAGTTCGACAACGTAATTCTTACGCCCCACGTAGGGGGAAGTACACAAGAAGCGCAAGAAAATATTGGTATTGAAGTGGCAGGTAAGCTCGCGAAATACAGCGATAACGGTTCAACCCTGTCTGCGGTTAACTTCCCAGAGGTATCGCTGCCAGAGCACAACAGCCGCTCACGCTTGCTCCACATTCACAAAAATCAGCCGGGTATCCTTACTCAAATTAACCGAGCGTTTGCAGAGAAAGGCATCAACATTGAAGCGCAGTATCTTCAAACAAACGCTGAAATTGGATACGTAGTAGTAGACGTTAAAGAAGACAGGGGTTACGAGGCCCTTGCTGAACTTCAGCAGATTGACGGCACTATAAAGACACGGATATTGCACTAAACCGGCACAGTATGCGGTCAAACCCTAGCGGCTCGTTATGATGGTTAATAGCCACAAACAAAAACGCCGCATCGATAAATGTCGATGCGGCGTTTTTAATGACTTAACAGTTAACACTGCTTGTGTATTATCTTGTTTAAAAAAAGTTGTAAACTAAGCTAACTGCTGTTTCGGTATCAAGATTATCTCTATTTACAGCGACGTCTGAGTTGTGGTCCATCTTGAACGACAACCGCATTGAAAGGCTACCGGTGATCACCGCAGTCAGCGCTGATTCAGCACGAGACTTCGTATTTTCAGAGCCGACTTCCGTACTTAGTGTTTGAGTGAACTTAGACGTGTCTGAAATTAACCATGTATAGGCTGTTGAAGCACGAACAATGACACTGTCTTGATCTTCGCCCGCTTGTGTTTCAACAAACGAGTAACCTGGACCAATTGAATACTCCAGCGTGTGTTTCTCGTTCTGCAATACTTTTTGGTTCCAACCCAGTGCCAGTGTTGCTTGATAATTAAAGTTGCTTAGGCGGTCATCCTCGAACGAGGCAAAGCCAAACAAACGGTTATCTGGGTTATCCAGTTTGTAGTTACCTTGTGCAGAAGCGAAAAACTTTTGCGCTGACGTAAATTCAACGTCTTCACCGTCGTCTCCTTCAACAGTCTCTTCTTTGTAAAGACCTTCAATCAGGTAATCATTGCTCCACATTTCTAACTCTTGATGCGCAGTGATACCGGCATTAATCGATGTGGTTTCAGTGTTACCCGTTGTTGAGATAAATCCTAACTCCCCCTCCATAGTAAATGGCTTTGGCTTGTCTTGAGCAAAAGCAGATGGTGCAAGTGAGAATGCGATTATCGATGCGAGAACGCGCTTATTCATTGAACAGTCCTATTGATTAACTTTCCCTTTGTTACACTGCGGTCACTTTATTGACGACGCAATATAGCCATTTTCAGGGTATTTACAGCAATGTAAATCGCTGCTGGTGATGTGTGCCGCGCAGTGTACCGATTAAAAGTTGACAGTCAACGATAAAGGTCAAAAAAACAGCAAAAACAGTGATGAAACCTAACAAAAGTATAAGCATTAGAAAAATTGATATACCAATGCCACCGACGTCTCGGTACTCAGGGGGTCGATATTTTCTGCGGTATCGGTTTCGTGATTTAAAATGAAGGATAGCTTCATGGCAAGAGAGCCAAAAACGTTTGCAGATAACGATGTTTCACTGCGTGATTTGGTGTTCTCCCCCCCTGCTTCGGTGCTAACAAACTGCCTCAGTTTTGCCCCTGAACTCCAGCGGTATCTATACTCCGCCGAGGCTCTCACAATCATACCGTTGTTAATCATGGTATCGTTGTCTTCGTCAGCTTCAACAAATGTGTACCCCGGACCAATGCTATAGCGAAACTCACTGTCTTCAGTTCGCCAAAGGCGCTCGGAATACCCTGAAGCAAAAGACGCCCGATACTCAAAACCAGTGAACCTGTCGTCTTCATAATCACCATACATGAAGACACGGCGGCCGTTAGACACCAACTTGTAGTCGAATTGCGCACTGCTGAAAAAACGTTGGGCGCTGGTGTCTCGGTTTGCACCTAGGGCAGCACTCTCCTTATATAGTAGCTCTGCAAAGTACACACTGCTCCATGTTTCAGTTTCATGATCAGCATTAATGGCTGCTTTAATACTGGCCGCTGATGTATTCCCTGTATTTATCAAAATACCAAGCTCTCCATCAAGGTTGAATTGTGGGATGGTATCGTCCGCGTCCGGTGCGTAATCGGCGTGATAAAGCGTTGTAATAAGATCGGTGGCCTGCGCGAATGAAGAAATACTAGTGCACAGAACGCACAGCGCGATGCAGGTCTTAATGAGAGTAGTGAACATAATTAAATTAACGTTGGGCTTTGTCGTTATTGTTATTGTCTTTCTAGTCTTTGTTTTTTACATTTTCTATTTAAGAGTACTTTTAAGCAAAAACTCTTATTCACGTCTTTTTAACGTTGCACAACTAAGTCGCAATGGTTAGCTGACAACATTCACTTGACCGCTGTTCGGTTGACGCTTTGACTCATATAATTAGTGCGGCAATTTTCACTGTTTCGCATTCTGCGTAATCAGTGGCGTTACTGATCATTTCCAGGTCCACGCCTACTGTGTTGGCTATTTCAGACGTAAAAAGTTCAATATTTGAATAATTTTCTTTGTCTAACTGGCGCACTGCAATACGATTGCACAACGCCAATACCCCAATTTCACGATCTGATGATTGTCTTGCAACATCGTTCACGTGCGTAATCGGGTAAAACAGGCCAATAGGTAAATTCCAGCTTTCCAGTATAATACCGCTACAGTGGGCGAAGGTAAAACCGAAAAGCTGCTTTTGGCGCTGGGAGGGTAGTAGTGACTTATCACTATCTAAATATTGTTGGTAAAGATCAGGGGAACGCTTTGCTACCACAAGCTCACTTAAATTTTGCAGTATTCCCATTACAAAAAAGCGCTCTATCACTTTCGCATTGGTACTCATGGCGAGGTGTTTTGCTAACATGCCTGAATAAACAGACATATGCCAGTGTTGCTTTAAATCGATAAGTTCAGAGTCGAAACATGTAAAAGCGGTACTGGCAGTTTCAGACACCACTAAGTTATACAGCGCCTCACCGCCAATCACATTGATGGCCTTTGACACAGACTCAATTTGAGAAGGAAAACGAAACAACGAACTGTTAGCAAGGCGAAGTACCTTAGCCGTTAGCGAGGAGTCAGTGCTGATTAAGTTACCAATGTCTTCAGCACTTGAACGCGGGCAGTCGAGTAATTCACGCAACCTTACGCACACACTAGGAAGCGCAAAGGATTTTGTGGCAAATTTTACGTATTGCTTTATTGACATTAAAAAACTCTCAATGGGTATTAGATGCTGCTACTGCTTCTGAAAGAAGCTACTTAATAGCGCTATAGAAGCCATTTCCCCTTGAACTGGGCAGCTACTTATCATCGCTTTGCCTGTTCTCAAATAGGTCTATTTGACTAGTTGTCTTCTTACTTTGTGTCTCTATGTACTTTTTGCGTTCTCTTGCAATAATGGCGCGTTTGCGCCTAATGCAGGCAGCAATAATGTGGCGTTTTGTTGCATCGTTCACCTGAAACCAATAAAGACGTTCATCTCGACTTCTGAGACAGCCTTTGCAAAAACCACGGGGCCCAGATTCACAAACTCCAATACACGGGCTGGGTATCTCAAAGAACTCCAGCTGTTCAGACTGTGGCTTCTGCTGTGACATTATCTCTCAATTTTTTTGTACAAATAAGCACCATAATAAGGCTCAATAAACTCACTAGGCCAATTAAAACCTAAGCTATACCATAGTACTACTAGACATTAGCATCAAATTAAAGCCGCTATCGCTCTCAGCTAATCTATCAATGTATAATCTATGGTCGATACCACACGCACCTTTTTGATATGGGGGTGGTAACTGTCTCTGCTACTAATGGTAAAGCGACCTTGATTGGCTCGCTTGATTTTGCCAAGCGTACTTTTCGAATCTGTTGCGAACTTCTCAGCCACCTCCCTTGCATTTAATGTAGCCTCTTCAATCATCGACGGCTTCACTTCGTTCAATCGAGTAAACACGTAGTCAGGTTGATTTTCATAGCGATTCTCAGATAACACTATTCCCGATTTAATTAGCTTTCCTACCTGCTGCATCGCTAAGCGAACCGTTTCTACTTGTGTCGAAAAAACGGTAATTGTTTGCATACTGCTATACCTAAATGGCGCTCTTTCGCTTCCACCATACTGCTGTGCAAGTTTGTCTGTGATCTGGGGTTTGTCGGTAGTAATGCTATCTGACTTAATACCGCTTTCTTCTAAAAAGCGAACTACTGTTGCACTATTTTGTTCAATTCGCTCATACAGTTCGGGTAAGTCGTTACCCGCATCCACAAACTGAATTGGCCAAATAACTTGGTCGGCAACATATTCTCTTTCTGACAGCCCTTTTACCGTCACCACCCTATTCCAGGTTTGCATATCTTTCATCGATGCAGATAGGGTTGTTCCAAGAAAGGCGACTGCGAGGATCATACCTAACGCGATAACAACTGCGGCTCCTACTTTCATGTGACTTTTCTCCTTTTACCCTCAAACCTTCTTCGATTCACTGATAGTTCTAATAATATGAATAATAGTACTTTTTTAACGTCTTACCTAGACCAAGTTAGTTTTACTCGGTGAAATTTAAGGAACTACATAGGCAAATAATTATGCATAGGCAGCATGAAAAAAGAACAAAAAAAAAGGCCACTCAATAGAGTGGCCTAAAAATGCTCCTTGAGAGAGCAACGCTTGGGTAGACGGAAGTGTTTTAATTTACGGTGACGAATAACAGCAATGTTTTTACAAGCGCTAAACTTAAACGCTAGCCTTTTCGTTTTAGTAAGTAATAAAACACCGGAGTAAGTATAAGGCCAAAGACGGTGACGCCTATCATGCCAGAGAAAACTGCCACGCCCATGGCTTGACGCATTTCAGCCCCTGCACCAGTAGAGAGCACCATTGGCAGTACACCCATAATAAAGGCGATTGACGTCATTAAAATAGGGCGTAAACGAAGTCGGCTGGCTTCCTTAATTGCCGCTAACGCGCTCATGCCACTGTCTTGTAACTCTTTCGCAAATTCCACAATAAGAATGGCGTTTTTCGTTGCCAAGCCTACCAACACGATTAACCCTATTTGGGTGAATATGTTGTTATCTCCACCATAAATTTTAACCCCTATTAACGCACTCAGCAGGGTCATAGGCACAATCAGAATAATGGCTAACGGCAAACGCAAGCTTTCATATTGAGCTGCGAGTACGAGAAACACCAACAGCACAACCAGCGGGAAGATATAAGCCGCTGCGTTACCCGCCAGTATTTGCTGGTAGGTGAGCTCAGTCCACTCGTAGGTCATGCCTAACGGCAATGTCTCAGCAAGAATGTTCTCAATCGCGGCTCTAGCCTGATCAGAGGAATAGCCTGGTGCAGGTGCGCCATTAATTTCCGCCGTAATGTAGCCGTTGTAATGCATCACTCTGTCTGGGCCGGCGCTATGCTCAACGTCTAAAAATGAACCAAGTGGGATCATGTCGCCCTGAGCGTTTCGTATTTTAAATTGGCTAATATCTTCTATATCTTGACGGTATTGTGCATCGGCCTGCACGTTCACCTGATACGTTCGCCCAAATAGATTGAAGTCGTTCACGTACAGCGAGCCCAAGTAAGCTTGCATAGTGGTAAACAAGGTATCTATATTCACCCCTTGGCTCACTGCTTTTTCCCGATCTACATCCACATCTAGTTGGGGAACGGCAACGGTAAAGCTGGTAAAAGCATCGGTAAGCGCAGGATGCTGCCACGCTTTGCCAATCACTTCTTGAGTGACTCGCTCTAACTCTTCAAACCCAAGGTTACCTCTATCTTCAACCTGAAGTCTAAAGCCACCAATCGTACCCAACCCATTTACCGGAGGCGGTGGAAAAATAGCCACATAGGCGCCTTTTATCGAGCCAAACTGTTGATTTAATGTAGCGGCAATGGCACCTGCCGATAGCTCGGGAGACTGGCGCTCGTCAAAGGGTTTTAACGGCGTAAACAAGATGCCCGAGCTGGGACTATTGGTGAACCCGTTAATGTTTAGCCCAGGAAATGCCACCGCGTCTGAAACACCAGGGTGTTCCATAGCAATACGGGACATCTCTCGAATAACGTCTTCAGTTCGGTCCAAACTTGCTGCGTTAGGAAGCTGAGCAAACGCCACAAGATATTGTTTATCTTGAGGGGGCACGTACCCCGTTGGCGTGGTAGCAAATTGATTGTAAGTTAGCGCAATAAGGCCGGCGTAAAGCACTAATACAATGCTGCTCTTGCGGATTAATCCACCAACTGCATTGGTATACCCTTTAGCACTGCGCTCGAACAAACGATTAAAGGGCGCAAACACAAATCTGCCAAACACGTTGTCCATACCCCGCGTTAGCCAATCGTTAGACTTACCGTGAGGTTTTAGCAGAAGCGCAGACAGCGCTGGACTGAGCGTTAAAGAGTTTATCGCAGAGATAACCGTTGAAATAGTAATGGTTAATGCAAACTGTTTGTAAAATTGCCCCGTTAAGCCACTCATAAATGCAGTGGGAACAAATACTGCAGCCAGCACTAGCGTGGTGGCAATAATAGGCCCAGTGACCTCTTTCATCGCCTGCACAGTGGCATCAAAAGGTGTTTTACCCTCTGCGATATTTCGCTCTACGTTTTCCACCACCACAATGGCATCGTCAACGACAATACCTATTGCTAGTACTAACCCGAACAACGACAACGCATTGAGGGAAAAGCCCATTAGCTGCATAAATGCAAAGGTACCTACCAAGGAAATAGGAACCGCTACTAAGGGAATAATTGAGGCGCGCCACGTCTGCAAAAACAGAACAACCACCAGCACCACTAGTAACACCGCCTCAAAAAGGGTGTTGACTACCGCTTCTATGGAGCCCCTAACAAACACAGTGGGATCGTACACAATGTCGAACTCTAGCCCTTCAGGGAACAGCTGAGATAATTCAGCCATGCGAGCGCGGACATCGTCAGAGATCTGTATTGCATTTGAACCTGGTGCCTGAAAAATGGGGATTGCCGCAGCCGGCTTGTTATTGAGTAGCGAACGTAACGAGTAAGTGTTTGCACCCAGCTCTATGCGCGCTATATCTTTTAATCGCGTAATTTCGCCATCATCGCCAGTTTTAACGATGATATTTTCAAACTCAGACTCGTCTTTTAAACGGCCGCGAACGTTGATTAACAACTGAAATTCACTAGACCCAGTAGGCTGAGCGCCCAAGCTACCAGCGGCAGCCTGTTGATTTTGAGCAGCAATGGCGGCAACCACGTCGCCGGGGTTCATTTGCAGTGCAGCAAGCTTACTTGGGTTAAGCCATACTCGCATGCTGAACTCACCTGCGCCAAATAAGCGCACCTGACCAACACCGTCAATTCGGGCTAGTTCATCTTTCACATTTTGATCGGCATAGTTCGACAAATACAGCATGTCGTAACGATTATCCGGTGACGTTAAATGCACCACCATGGTTAAATTTGGGGATGACTTTTCGGTCACTACACCAAGACGCTGTACTTCTTGTGGCAATCGAGGGGTCGCGCGATTAACACGGTTTTGTACTAGGGTGGTGGCATCGTCTGGGTCGGTACCAATGGCAAACGTGATAGTGAGCGTCATACGTCCATCGCTGGTAGCCTGCGATGACATATACAGCATATTTTCTACGCCGTTAATTTCTTGCTCTAACGGCGTTGCTACAGTTTCCGCTATTACTTCAGGGTTAGCACCAGGATAGTTAGCCGTGACTACAACTGTAGGTGGCACCACTTCTGGGTATTCAGTAATGGGTAGCTGCCATACCGCAATGGCACCACCGATAAAAATAAGTAGGGACAATACGCCGGCGAATATCGGCCGGCTTATAAAGAATTGCGACACATTCATTACTTAAGGCCTGCGGTTGCTGTGCCGATGGTAAATGCACCCGCTGATAACACGTCTTCCACTTGTGCCATGTCTTGTGTGGCCTGCGTCACGCTATCAACGCGAGACTGCCAATGCTCTAGGTTCACAATCGCATCTTCATCGCTCATGGGAACTTTGTTTCTGGCTACGGTTGCGCCTGGGCGAACTCGTTGAAGTCCGTTAACTACAATGGTGTCGTCTGTAGAAAGCCCTTGCTTAATAATGCGCATGCTTCCTACTTTGTCGCCTAACGTAACTGGGCGGTACTCCGCTTTATTGTCATCATTTACCACAAGCACATACTTATTATTAAGGTCGGTGCCTATGGCTCTTTCTTTAATTAGTATGCCCTTCTCATTGGTATCACCTGCAAGCTTCAAATGAGCGAACAGACCTGGAATTAAACGGCCGTTTTCATTATCGAACACAGCGCGTACGCGCAAGGTTCCGGTATTTGCGTTAACTTGGTTATCGATAAAGTCGATTTGTCCCCAATGCATATAGTCATTTTCGTTTGCTAGACGCATTGCTACTGGCTGCTCAATTACTGCGGTAGAGCCACTAGTTTTGTTAGATAAGTAATTAAGGTAGGTTTGCTCGTCAATATCGAAGTAGGCATACAGACGGTCGGTAGACACGATACGGGTAAGTTCGGTTTGCCCTGCGGTAACAAAATTACCTTCAGTGATATTAGCGCGCGATACACGACCTGAAATAGGCGCTTCAACACGGGCAAAACCGCGATTTAATCTAGCAACTTCTAATGAAGCTTGCGTTTGATTTAAACTCGCCATCGCTTGATTCTTCTCGGCGAGTCGAGCATCTAGCACTTCTTCTGATACCGCTTGAGTCTCGCGCAGCTTAAATGCACGGTCGTAATTTTGCTTGGCAAGAGATAGTCGGCTTTTGGCTTCTTCAAGCTGCGCCGTTAAACGGGATACTTCTGCTTTAAACATTCTGTTGTCGATAAGAAACAGGGTTTGTCCTTGCTCGACATATTCCCCCTCTTCATAGGCAACAAAATCAATATAGCCTGAAACACGAGGGCGAAGCGCTACACTATGTGGCGATTCTAGACGACCAGTAAAGTTGTCCCACTCGGTCAAGCGTTGTGATACCACAGTAGCCACATCTACCGGCACACCTGTACTCGCTTGCATCATTTGATCAGATTCCTGCTTATCACCGCATGCAGCAATAAGTGCAGTGAGAGCTACCACTGCCATAAAACGGGTTACACTTTTCATTGCAAGATACTCTTTTGAAATTAGCTATAGGTTTGATGGCGTGCATTATGCTAAAGTCTAAACAATAAAAATAATTATCTTTTCATATGCAACACATCATTTAATGTGATGCTTTAGAAGTATGTAAACCCCGCGTTAACACTGCTTTTCAATGGTGTAAAAATTGGCTAAGAAAGCTAAAAATAGGGGCTAAATTCGGGATTTAATGGAGACGATGATGCGCCCACACGATTTAAATTTATTGATGATTTTTGATGCCATCATGACGGAAGGTGCGATCACACGTGCAGCAGATAGACTATCGATGACCCAACCCGCTGTATCGAACGCCTTATCAAGAATGCGCACCGCATGGAAAGATGAGCTGTTTGTAAAAGACGGTAGAGGCATACAGCCCACGTCTTACGCAAAAAACCTATGGAGTCAAATTCAAGGGCCACTGGGTGAACTTGAAGTGGCGGTCAACCCCACCGACTTTAATCCGGCCACTGCTAAGCGTACTTTTCGTATAGCTGCTACAGACAGCATTGTTTCCATGGTGTGGGGGCCCCTTCGAAAGGTTATTGAGAATGAGGCGCCGGGAATTAATATTCACGCTATTCCAAATTACGATATGGAAACAGACAAAATATTAAAAGACGCCGAGGCTGAACTAACGTTTTCAAAGCATCAAGAGCCTGATTCGGTAATACGTGCTGAGCATGTGCTCGATCCAAGCTGGGTAGTAGTAATGCGTCCTGATCATCCTCTTGCTGCATCTCAACTCACGCTAGATGACTTTGTGGCGGCCGATCATTTACTGGTATCGGTCACTGGCGATGTCACCGGCCCAACCGATCAAGTATTGGCTAACCTTGGGCTTAAAAGGCGTGTTGCCATGTCGGTTAATCAGTTTTATAACGCCGCACCTTTATTAAGAGAAAGCAACCTTATCTGCGTCGCGCCTTCACTGGTATTAGAAAAAGAAATATGTTCTGGCGAGCTGGCAGTGTTTGAAACGCCTGTGGAAATTGTCAGCTCGCCACTTTCGGTAATGTGGCACAAAAGGCAAGATCAAGACGCTGGCCTGCAGTGGTTGCGAGGGCTGGTTGTGAAGTTTACCCGCGAACGAGCTCAGCGCCATGAACTATTGCTGTCCCAGTGCTGTAGAAAGGCATACTGCGAAGATACGGTGAAACGCCTCATGGCACAGCGCAATATGGATAGCAGTGAGTTTACTTCAGCGCATTTGCAAACTGCCAACGATGCCATAGCGGCGCCTAATGTCGAACCAGGACCAAAAGACAAGGTCATTGCGTAGAGTTTATTTCCTCAAAAAAAAAACCCGCTCATTAGCGGGTTTTTGTTACATCAGAAAAAAGTGATTTATTTCTTTTTCTTTGCCTTGGGGTTTGGCAAATCAGTGATGCTTCCTTCGAATATTTCAGACGCAAGACCAATTGATTCGTTTAGCGTAGGGTGAGCGTGGATAGTCAGTGCAACGTCTTCGCCGTCAGCACCCATCTCAATAGCTAGGCCAATTTCACCAAGCATTTCGCCCGCGTTTGTACCTACCATTGCACCACCAATCACGCGACCAGATTCTTTATCGAAAATCATCTTGGTCAAACCATTAGTGGAATCCTGAGCAATCGCGCGGCCTGATGCTGCCCACGGGAACGACGCTACTTCATAATTTACGCCCTGCTCTTTTGCTTCTTTTTCAGTTAAACCAACCCAAGCAACTTCTGGCTCAGTGTAGGCAACTGAAGGAATGGCACGTGGGTCGAAGTAGTGCTTCTGACCAGCAACCACTTCTGCAGCAACATGGCCTTCATGTACCGCTTTGTGTGCAAGCATAGGCTGACCTACAAGATCGCCAATGGCAAAGATATGCTCTACGTTAGTACGCATTTGTTTATCAACATTGATGAAACCGCGCTCATCAACGTTAACGCCGGCTTTATCAGCACTTACTAGGTTACCATTTGGCTTACGGCCAACGGCTACAAGTACTTTATCGTAACGTGCTGGCTCAGCAGGTGCATTTTTGCCTTCAAAAGTAACGTACAAACCATCATCTTTTGCTTCAACCGCCGTTACTTTGGTTTCTAGCATGATGTTGAATTTTTCTTTGTAGTCTTTCATGAATACTTTCATGATGTCTTTATCGGCAGCAGGGATTAGCTGGTCTAAAAACTCGACTACATCAACCTTTGAGCCAAGTGCTTCATACACTGTGCCCATTTCAAGACCAATGATACCACCACCAAGTACTAGCATTTTCTCTGGAATATCTTTCATTTCCAAAGCGCCTGTTGAGTCGATTACGCGCTCGTCTTCTGGAATAAATGGTAAGCTGATTGGCTCAGAACCTGCAGCAATAATCGCTTTGTCAAACGTAATAGTAGTAACGCCGTCGTCGCCCTGCACTTCAAGGGTGTTGCTGCCTGTGAACTTACCGTAGCCTTTTACATGCTTAGTTTTGCGCATTTTAGACATACCGGCAAGACCGTTGGTAAGCTGCTTAACAACGCCGTCTTTGTAGTCACGGATCTTATCCAGATCAATCTTTGGCTCACCAAAGCTAACGCCATGACTTGCCAAGTGCTTAGCTTCTTTAATTACCTTTGCAACGTGAAGAAGTGCTTTTGATGGAATACATCCGACATTAAGACATACGCCGCCTAATGAATCGCGCGAATCTACGATAACTGTTTCAACGCCTAAATCGGCCGCACGGAATGCTGCAGAATAACCGCCAGGGCCGCCGCCCAGTACCACTAATTGCGTTTTAATTTCGCTCATTGTGAACCTCAATCCTCTTTTTTGATTATGCTAACACGCGTTGCTTACACACATAGGTGCTAGCATAACCTAAATACCGCCCTAAGGGCCTATAAAATCGTCAAAAATGTTAACCATATTGTAAACATTTTACGATTTTTTTTTAAAGTATAATTCTACGTAAATCAGTTAGATTGGCCGCTACTTCTGCAGCGAACCTTGCACCTACAGCACCATCAATAACACGGTGGTCGTATGACAAGCTTAACGGAACCATTAAACGAGGCTCAAATTCACTGCCATTCCACTTAGGTTTCATCTCTGATTTTGAGACCCCTAAGATACCCACTTCTGGTGCATTCACAATTGGCGTAAATGCGGTACCGCCAATACCGCCTAGGCTAGAGATAGTAAATGTGCCGCCTTGCATATCGGAAGATTTCAACTTGCCTTCACGTGCCTTCTTAGAGCTATCAATTAGCTCTTGAGACAGTTGCTCAATGCCTTTTTTGTTTACATCTTTGATTACTGGCACAACAAGGCCACCAGGCGTTTCTACCGCAATACCGATATTGATGAACTTCTTAATGATCAAGCTTTCGCCATCATCAGATAACGACGAGTTAAACACCTCGTATTTTTCTAGCGCTTTCGCTACGGCTTTCATAACAAAAACAAGTGGCGTGATCTTTAAGCCAGACTTTATTTTTGCATGATAAGCATTCTGCTCTTTACGGAATGCTTCAACGCCAGTGATATCAGCTTCATCAAACTGAGTAACGTGTGGAATAGTAGCCCAGTTACGATGTAAGAACGGCCCAGAAATTTTCTGGATACGCGATAGCTTCTGCTCTTCAACTTCACCAAACTTGCTGTGATCAACAGGTTTAACCGGCACAATTTGAAGTACATTGTCACCTACAGGTACATTACCTGACGAGGCAGCCGTTTTAGGCTTAGCCAATTCAGCTTTTACGTACTCTTGAACGTCTTCTTTCAAAATACGATTCTTACGACCAGAGCCTTTTACCAAGGTGAGGTCTACACCAAATTCTCTCGCTACTCTGCGCACAGATGGCGAAGCATGCGCTTTACCGTCATTGCTTTCTTTGTCAGAGCCAGAATCAGAGCCTGTGTCTGCTTTAGCTGGCGCTGGCTTTTGTGCTGGCGCTTTAGACTTTTCTTCCGTCTTTTTATCTGCAGACTCTTTACTAGAAGAGTCTGACTGCTTCGATGCTTCAGGCTTGCTTTCTTCATTCGCCGAAGAGGCTGACGCGCCACCACTCGTTTCTAACTTCACCACTAGTGTGCCTTGCTTAACCTTGTCACCCGTGGAAATAAGCACTTCTTTTACCGTACCTGCATGGGTTGATGGCACATCCATGGTGGCTTTATCGGTTTCAAGGGTGATCAGGCCATCTTCTTTTTCAATGGTATCGCCAACAGACACAAGTACGTCGATAACATCGACTTCACCGTCTTCACCAATATCAGGGACAGATACTTCAATTACTTCACTTGATGATGAATCTGAAGAGGCTGCGCTTGATGACTTAGCTTCTTTTTCGGCGCTATCTGAAGAATCAGTGCTCGAGCTTTCCGTGCTTTCAGGTGAGTCAGAACCGCTGACCTCAAGCTTGATAACTACGGTGCCTTCTTTAACTTTATCGCCATTGCTAATTAAAACTTCTTTTACTGTACCAGCGTGAGTGGACGGCACGTCCATTGTCGCTTTGTCAGTTTCTAACGTAATAAGGCCATCTTCTTTTTCGATGGTATCCCCTACTGCAACAAGCACGTCAATAACGTCAACTTCGCCATCTTCACCAATATCGGGTACGGCAACTTCAATCACGTTGCCGCCTGAAGACTTGGCAGAGTCTGATGTTGATTCAGACTCTTCTTTAGGCGATTCGTTTGAAGATGACTCACTGTCCGACTCGGCGTCTGCTGAGCTACTTGCCTCAGAATCATTAGCTTCAGAATCATCAGCGTCAGAGCTGTTTTCCTCAGCACCAGCACTGGTTTTGATTTCGCCGATAACATCGCCTTCTTTAATCTTGTCACCCACGGCAACAGATAGGCTCACTATTTCGCCTTCAAACGGCGCAGGAATGTCCATAGACGCTTTATCGCTTTCTACCGTCACAATCCCTTCATCTGCCTCTAATGTGTCACCAACGGAAACACACAGTTCGATAACTTCAACTTCGTCACCACCAACATCGGGAACGACAATCTTTTGAATATCTGACATATGTAAAATACCTTATGTGTCTGTGGCTACGCGTAAAGTGGGTTTAGCTTTTCAGCATCTATTTCAAAGCGCTTGATAGCCTCTGAAACCACTTTTTTCTCAACGTCACCCCGTTGTGCTAGTTCGTACAGTGATGCAACTACGATATACGATGCGTTCACTTCGAAATGCGTACGCAAGTTTTCACGGCTGTCACTTCTTCCGAAGCCGTCTGTTCCTAAACAGCGGTATTGTGTGTCAATAAACCCGCGAACTTGGTCAGAATAGTTCTTTACGTAATCTGTTGCAGCAATAGCCGGGCCTGCATCTTTGGTGATCACTTGGCTTATATACGGCGTTTTTTGCTCCGCTTCTGGATTAAGCATATTCCAGCGAGACACGCCCTGTCCTTCGCGAGCCAGCTCGTTAAAAGACGTTACCGAGTAAACATCAGAAGACACATCGTAATCGTCACTCAGAATTTGTGCCGCTTTACGCACTTCATTCAAAATAGTGCCCGAGCCCATCAACTGAACATTGTGCTTAGCTTTCTTGCCTTCAACACGCTCTAGCTTATAAATACCTTTGATGATTTGCTCTGCAATATCGTCATCTTCAGGCATCGCAGGGTGCTGATAGTTTTCATTCATTAACGTGAGGTAGTAGAAAACGTTTTCGTTTTCACCGTACATACGGCGCAAGCCATCTTGCACGATAACCGCCACTTCGTAGCCATACGTTGGATCGTACGTTACACAGTTAGGAATTAAGTTAGCCTGTACATGTGAGTGGCCGTCTTGATGCTGCAGACCTTCACCATTAAGTGTTGTTCTACCTGCTGTAGCACCTAATAGGAAACCACGGGCCTGACTATCTCCTGCTGCCCATGCTAAGTCGCCAACACGTTGGAAACCAAACATGGAGTAATAAATATAGAAAGGTATAGTGGTCGCGTTACACGTTGAGTAAGACGTACCCGATGCCACCCAAGACGCCATAGCGCCTAGTTCGTTAATACCTTCTTGCAGTACCTGACCTTTCTTATCTTCGCGATAGTAAGCTACTTGGTCGGCATCTTGAGGTACATATTTCTGGCCTTCATTAGCGTAAATACCGACCTGACGGAACAAACCTTCCATACCGAATGTACGGGCTTCATCAGGAATAATTGGCACAATGCGCTTGCCAATTTTCTTATCTTTAAGCAGCGCGTTAAGTACACGTACAAATGTCATTGTTGATGAGACTTGACGGTCGCCAGACCCTTTTAAAATAGCGTCAAAGGCTTTTAACTCTGGTACTTCAAGCTGCTCTTCTGCTTGCTCTCTACGCGCAGGCAAATAACCGCCAAGGGCCTCACGACGCTCTTTCAGATACTTAAGTTCTTCACTGTCATCTGGGAAGCGGTAGTACGGAAGGTCGGCAATGTTGTCGTCTTCAATCGGAATGTTGAAACGGTCACGGAACTTCTTAATCGATTCCACGTCCATTTTCTTCACGTTGTGAGCCACGTTTTGCGCTTCACCGGATGAACCAAGACCGAAGCCTTTAACGGTTTTCGCAAGAATAACCGTTGGACGGCCTTTGGTATCGATGGCTTTTTGATAGGCAGCAAATACTTTAACCGGATCGTGACCACCACGATTTAAGCGCCAGATGTCTTCATCTGAATAATTCGCCACTAACGCTTTCGTTTCTGGGTACTTGTTGAAGAAGTTTTCGCGGGTGTACTTACCGCCCTTCGCTTTACAGTTCTGGTATTCACCGTCGACGGTTTCGCCCATAAGCTGAATGAGCTTGCCTGATTTGTCACGGGCAAGAAGCTCATCCCAGTAACTTCCCCAAATCACTTTAACCACTTCCCATCCTGCGCCGCGGAATGTGCCTTCAAGCTCTTGGATAATTTTACCGTTACCACGCACAGGGCCGTCTAGGCGCTGTAAGTTACAGTTGATAACAAATGTTAGGTTGTCTAGGCCTTCGCGAGACGCTAAACCAATGGCACCCAATGATTCTGGCTCATCACACTCACCGTCACCCATGTAGCAGTATACGCGCTGCGCTGAACAGTCTTTAATACCACGGTTGGTGAGATATTTTAAGAAGCGGGCGGTGTAAATGGCTTGAAGTGGACCAAGGCCCATAGATACTGTTGGGAACTGCCAGTAATCTTTCATCAAATGCGGGTGCGGGTAAGATGATAGCCCATCGCCGTTACACTCTTGACGGAAGTTGTTTAACTGTTCTTCCGTTAAGTTACCCTCGATGAAAGAACGGGCATAAATGCCTGGAGAGATGTGGCCCTGAGCGAATATAAAGTCGCCGCCGTTGCCATCAGTTGGCGCTTTGAAGAAGTGGTTAAAGCCAACATCGTACAGCATGGCTGAAGAGGCAAAGCTACCAATGTGACCGCCAAGCTCTAAATCTTTCTTAGACGCGCGTAGCACTATCATTAATGCGTTCCAACGAATGGCAGCACGGATGCGCGCTTCGATAGTGAGATCGCCAGGCATGTTAGGTTCTTGCGCTGCGGGAATAGTGTTGATATACGCTGTTGTAGCGTCGTACGGTAAGTGAGCTCCACTACGACGAGCTTTATCAACAAGCTTCTCAAGTAAGTAATGAGCGCGTTCTACACCTTCCTCTTCGAATACAGATTCGAGTGCATCTAGCCACTCTTTAGTTTCTTGAGGGTCCACATCTTGGTGCATCATATCAGTCATGGTGCCATCCTATTTTTGCTTATATAGAAAATCCTCCTTACGCAACGTTTACACTCTGCGTTAAGGAAGAAAACTAAACTACGTTGTACTCACAGTGACCCGTTCTGGCTCACCTGCTTTAGCAGTGGCACGGGTACAACCCGACCGGCCTCTGCGAATAATTAACCGCGAGCAGCGTGCTCGAGGCTAAATTTCTAAACGACGCAACGCTCGCTGAACACGAGTGTCGCGCTGATTAATGGTTAACAGCGTTTTTTCAATAAACGCCAAATGCGTGTTACATGCTTGACGAGCCGCCTCTGGATCTTGCGACGCTATAGCGTCAACAATTTCTCGTCGCTGTTTGGCAATATCTGCCACCGCATCAGTGTGCATAGCCAGCATGTCTAAATTTCGTTCTATATTATCAACCAACATACTTTGCATGGTGCTCATTACATGAAGCAGCACCATGTTGTGCGAAGCACGCGCCATGATGATGTAAAATTGTCCTAGCGCCTCGGCCTGCTCGCGTTTACTCTCGCAGATTTTTGGCGATGGAAGTTCGTTTAATGCTTGCTTTAGCGCATCAATATCTTCTGGCTGCCCGCGCAGGGCTGCGTAATAAGCGGACATTCCCTCTAGCGCATGTCTAAATTCGAGTAGATCAAACTGGGTTTCTGGACGCCTGCTGACTAAATCCATAAGTGGATCTTTCATTGCAGCGTTAAGATTACGGTTTACAAACGTACCGCCACCTTGCTTTCTTTCTACCAGACCACGAGCCTGCAGATTGCCAATCGCTTCGCGCAAAGAAGGACGAGATACGTCGAACTCTTGTGCAAGCTCCCTCTCTGGCGGCAATTTTTGCCCCGCCAACAGAGAACCATCAAGGATCATAGATTCCAGTTGCTCAGTGATAACATCTGCTAGTTTTTTTCGCTGCTGGCGCATGCGGCCTCGAGTTCCTGTTGTGAAATCCTTCGCTCTAAATAACAGCCATGAATACACTTAATTTTTCAAAATAATGTAAACTCAGCCAAAATTGGTAATACCATTTTACCTATACAGTTTAAGGCAGATCGATTTAGAGGTAAACACTCTCAAGCATAGCAAACCTGACTCACTTTGCAGCGTGTTAAGCTTTATTGTTGAATTTGTTAAGAAAAATAGTTAAGTCACGACTGGTCTGATGAGAAAAAGGAGAGCAACATAAAGGCTAAAGCATCTGATCTAGCAGCATTTTTTTACTAGACCAAATTTTTATATGATTTTAAATGTTAAAAATAGTGGTTATGCGAGACTGCCAATTACCGTGAGTGCTGACGTAACAACCAGTAAAAAAATAACATTACGTTTTGCTAACTTTACAAGTACCTTAGGTTCAATCGCTGCATTTTCGGCCTGTAATGCCTGTTCTTCAGGCGTTAGCATTTCGGCTTTCGCGGAAATAATGGTCAACACATCATAGGCAGATATATCAAGTTGCAACGCATGTTTTATCCACTCAGGCAGTGCTCTTGAAAAATGGCCCATCATTAACATGCCAAATGCGGTAATGCGCACGGGAACGTAATCTAGGGCAAACATAAGGCGCCCAGCGGTTTCACGCATGGGGTGATTGACTGAACACAGCGCTTCGGTAGTACTTCTACTCAGGCTATAAAATAATGCGCCAGGCGCGCCAAACGCTATAAACCACAGCATAACAGCAGCGTAATGCTGATAGTTAAGCCACGTTAAATGTTGTCCAAAGCTTCGCCCTTGGGATTGGGCACTGTTGTCATTACTGCCTTCTTCATTGCTTGCGCGTTCACTGGTAGCACTAACGCGCTCCTTTGCGCAATGGCCCAATTGGTCGGTATACATACTGCAAGCTTGAAGATCATTTCGCTCAGCCGCGTTTAAGAAGCATTTGTAAGTTGCCCTTAGTGCAGGACAACCAATACAAATGAATAGAACAATGCTTTGCTCGATAAACGTAAGGAAAGCACCGAAAATAAAATATTCTATTCCTGCGAGTACAAGAGCGGGGGCTAGCATGCACAGATACAATGACGCAGACTCGTTCTTTTCAGACAACCAATTCTTTTTTATCAGCCATTCGCGATATTGACTGGCGTATTGTTCAATATGCCAGCGTGGCTCTTTACTTACCAATCGCTCTAAACTTAATACTAACAGCAAACTCATTAAAATCATGTGGTAGATCGCTTCCATTTATTTGACGAAGTGCATGTTCTCATTTTCAATGTTGATTAGGCCTGATTAAACACAGTGAACAAATGATCAAACACGACAGGCATTAATTTTGTTTCTCATTTTAGTACGGATGACCTACAGTAAATTGACAAGGGTTTTCCTATACCTAGCCCAATCAAATGCAACGCCAGGGTCGGTTTTTCTTCTTGGCGCGATATCATTATGACCTACGATACGCCCTAACGAGATATGAGGATAGTGCTTAACAATAAATTTGGTCAGCTTTGTCAATGCACCGTATTGCTCGTCGGTAAAAGGAAGTGTATCGGTGCCTTCAAGTTCAATACCAATAGAGAAGTCATTACACCTGCTTTTACCCTGATAAGTGGACAGACCTGCATGCCATGCGCGCTGGTTAAATGGAACAAACTGCTCAATTTTTCCCGTGCGATAGATGACACAATGTGCCGATACCCGCAAACCAACAATTTCCTTATAAAAAGGATGTTCGTCGATATTAAGCGTTCCCATAAACAAATCTCGAATTCCTGACGTACCAAATTGGGTTGGTGGTAGGGAAATATTATGAATTACCAGCAGGCTTACGTCTGTGTTATCTGGACGCGCATCACAATGAGGAGACGGCACAAAGGTCGCATTGTCGTATTTCAACATAGGGTGAAGCACCTCGGTGTGGAGTTACGTTTATGTTTGGCAGCAGAATAAACTATGAAAGGTTACATATAAGATGCCTGTTAATATAGAAGTGTTACATTGCTGTACTGGTAAAATCAATAACTTAAGCCAAAGACAAGTTTTAAAAAGCCATGAAAAAAACTATGGAAACAACTAATATAAAAGCGATCATAAGCGCTATCATGGGAAGGTAATGTCTCAAGAACACAATGAAACAAGCGCCGCAGGGAAATGGATGGTGCTACTAGCATGGGTGTGCGGATTAGGTTTACTAGTGTATGTTTTTTCCGACCTATTGGAAAAACAAGTCAATCCAAATAGTGCACCTATTTCGCAGCAAATGGGAGCGCAAATCGAAGTGCGCCTTAAACAGAACCGTCAGGGCCATTACGTCACCAGCGGCTATATTAACGGTGAAGAGGTTGTCTTTTTAGTCGACACCGGTGCGACGGACGTTGCTGTGCCAGCACACCTAGCCAGCAAACTTCAGTTGCAGGCGGGGCGGCAAGCACTGGCAAGAACCGCAAACGGAACGGTCAGAATAGCGGAATCCACCATAAACACCCTTCGCATTGGTGATATAGAACTGCGAAATGTAGAAGCAAACCTAAACCCCGGTATGCAAGACAACCATATATTGCTCGGAATGAGCGTTCTTCGCCAATTAGAGTTTACTCAGCGCGGCGATTGGTTAATATTGCGTACCCTGTAAAAAGACAAAGTGAAAAGACAACAGCAATGAAGATGACGTCACCCGATATACAAGCCATCCGCGAACAGGTATCTCAAGCACTCATTGAAGACCTAGGTGGTGAACTGAACGCCGATAACGACATAACTGCCAACCTCATTGATAAAGACGTGACAGCACGTGCCACTATTATTACGAGAGAGCCTTGCGTTATTTGTGGCGTTGCTTGGGTAAACCAAGCGTTTGCCTTAATTGACGAGTCGGTATCGGTAACGTGGCATGTAAAAGACGGTGACCAGGTTGAAGCCGATACGGTGTTAGTGAGCTTGTCTGGCTTTGCTAGAGCTATTCTTACCGCTGAGCGCACCGCACTCAACTTTTTACAGACCTTATCAGGCAGTGCAACGGTAACCGCTTCTTACACCAAGCATTTAGCCGGTACGAACACCAAAATTCTTGATACACGAAAAACTCTTCCAGGGCTTAGATACGCACAAAAATATGCCGTACGCTGTGGCGGTGGGCAAAATCACCGTGTTGGGTTGCTCGACGCGTTTTTAATTAAAGAAAATCACATTTTCTCCTGCGGTGGTATTCACAATGCAATAAGCCGAGCAAAAGCCAACATGCCGGGTAAAACCGTTGAGGTAGAAGTTGAAAGCATTGAAGAATTTCAACAGGCCCTTAATGCCGGTGCGGATATTGTAATGCTAGACAACTTTACTAACGAACAGATCCAGCAGGCAGTGGCGCTAAATAATGGTCAGTGTAAGCTTGAAGTGTCTGGCAATATTACTGATGAACGTTTAGCGTCGTTATCGAAACTTGGGGTAGATTATATCTCTTCAGGTGCGTTAACAAAACACGTGCAAGCGATTGATTTGTCGTTACGTATCCAGTTAGATTGAGACTGATTTTGTTTAATTTTGCTATCAACAATTGCTGTCAATAAACTAGAAAGTTAGAAAATATACCGAAATCAACGGAAAATTTGCAGAATATAAACCTGCGACGAGCAGTTCGGCGCAGGTCAACATAGTAAACATTAAATGTTGCGGTTTGTATTGCTCAACATACTTTGCCAGTAGGAATATTTTTATACCAAAGTTCAATGACATAGAGCTGCTATGGTGTGAAAGAACGTGTCATACTGATGGCGTCAGACATAGGTATAATTCTAGATACTTGTCATAGACAAAGAAAATTCTATACTGAGCAACAAGTACCAGGGGCGTTTAAGGACGACTCGGGTATAAACGTCAATTTGAATTTATTTAAACTTAGCGTGTTATACGCGTCCCGGAGATAGACCATGATGAAAATGAATAAAACAAACCAAAAAGGCTTTACCCTAATCGAATTAATGATTGTTGTTGCAATCATCGGTATTCTTGCAGCAATCGCATTGCCTGCTTATCAGACTTATACAGCGCGCGCTACCTACAGCGAAGTAATTTCGGCATCAAGTGCTGCCAAAACAGCCGTCGAAGTATGTGCTCAAACAGGTGTGCCGGCAGATTGTAGCACGATTACCGTAAACGCTGGCTGGACTAACGCACCGACGGTCAACACAATAGCGCTTGGCGGAACTGCTGGTGGACCTTACACAATCACTGTTACTCCAAACGCAGTGAGTGGTATAGCTGCGACAGATACTCTCGTATTGACTGGCACTCTTAACAATGGTGCTGTCACATGGGCTACAACAGGTGGCTGTCAAGCGTCTGGTCTATGCTGATATAACAACGAACAATAAAAACCCGGCAATTGTCGGGTTTTTGTTTTTTTAAATTAACTTTATCTAACCAGATTTTTGAGACAAGAGTATGGCAAAAGCTGCGGTTACATATACTTGGCAGGGCAAAGACAAAAGAGGTCAAACTCGTAAAGGCGAAGTCTCAGCGGTTTCACTTTCGGAAGCGAAAAACCTACTACGTCGCCAGGGTATTTCTGCAAATAAAGTAAGAAAGCTTGCAAAACCGCTCTTTGGTTCGGGCGCGGCCAAAATAACTGCCGCAGATATTTCTGTAACCTCACGGCAAATAGCTACTATGCTTAGCGCCGGTGTAACCCTTATACAATCTCTTGAAATGATTGCCCAAGGCCATGCGAAAGTAAGCATGCGCAAGTTGCTAGGCGAAATAACTGAAGAAGTGAAAGCGGGCAACCCGTTATCTTCAGCTCTTAGAAAACATCCTAATTATTTTGACGACCTGTATTGCGACTTAGTGTATACCGGTGAACAGTCCGGTGCACTCGAGCTTATTTACGATAGAATTGCGACCTACAAGGAGAAAGCAGAGGCCTTAAAATCTAAAATAAAAAAGGCTATGTTCTACCCAATCGCAGTTGTCGTAGTAGCCTTTATAGTAACCACTATCCTTCTGGTTTTTGTTGTTCCGCAATTTGAAGAAATTTTTAGCAGTTTCGGCGCTGAACTACCTGCCTTTACCCAGTTCGTCTTAGGCATTTCTCGATTTGTGCAAGATTACGGTATTTTTATTGCCATAGCAGTTGGTATTGCAGGCTATTTATTTGGACGAGCGTACAGGAAAAGTCAAAGATTACGCGATTCATGCGACAAGCTAGTGTTGAAAATTCCTGTTATCGGTGAAATATTAAAGAAAGCCAGTATTGCTCGATTCACTCGTACTTTAGCAACTACATTCGCAGCCGGTGTTCCCCTTATCGGTGCCCTTGAATCAGCCGCCGGTGCATCGGGCAATGCGGTATACCGAGAGGCGATACTCTTTATGCGTAAGGAAGTGGCGGGCGGCATTCCCATGCACGTTGCTATGCGTGCGACTAACGTATTCCCCGATATGGTCACTCAAATGGTATCTATCGGCGAGGAGTCTGGTTCAGTGGATGAAATGCTCAGTAAGATTGCCACTATTTATGAAGCAGAAGTGGATGATATGGTAGACGGATTAACCAGCTTACTTGAGCCTATGATTATGGCAGTATTAGGCGTGGTTATTGGTGGCTTAATCGTGGCCATGTACTTACCTATTTTCGATATGGGTAACGTGGTATAAATGCTTCTTCGACTAAGCACAGCGCCGAACTAGCAAAAAGTGCTAACAAAATTTCTCAATGGACAGTGTTAAATCACGCTGCTTAAAAAATAACAAATAACTAGCTCGCGCTTTCGCGGGCTTTTTCTAATTCTGGTAGGTATAGGTAGCGCACCAATACGTTGCTGATAACAGAATTACATTAATGGAACTGCTTTAATGGATGCAATAATTACCCTCAGTCAACTCCACCCAGAGTTCTTTTACGTGTTCGTTTTTCTCGTTAGCCTAATGGTGGGCAGTTTTTTGAATGTGGTTATTTATCGCCTGCCAATTATGATGGAACGAAGCTGGCAAGAAGAATATGATGGCTACTTTGCTGAATTAAACAGTGATACCGACACTGGTACTAGCGCCAATAGCGGTGCAGGAAACAACAGCGCTGCTAATGGAAACTCAGCTGTCACTGATGCCCCCCCTTCTCCGTTCAACCTAGTCAAGCCTGATAGCACCTGCCCTCAATGCGGTCACACCATTCGCGCGTGGGAAAATATTCCAGTACTCAGCTATTTGTTTTTAAAAGGTAAATGCGCCAATTGTAAAACAGGCATTTCCCCTCGCTATCCGCTGGTTGAGCTTTTTACTGCTATTGCCTGTACGTTTACTGCATATCACTTTGGGCCAACGTCCCAAGCCGTGTGGGCCATTTTAATTACCTATGTACTTATTTCGCTTATTTTCATCGACGTGGACAAAATGTTGCTGCCAGACCAACTGACGTTGCCACTGCTTTGGCTTGGTTTACTGTTAAGCACAAGTGGTGTATTTGTTGGCACTACCGACGCCATCATTGGCGCTGCTGCAGGGTATGTAAGCTTATGGTCTGTTTATTGGCTGTTTAAGTTAGTGACTGGCAAGGAGGGTATGGGCTACGGCGACTTTAAGTTGCTGGCTGCGCTTGGAGCCTATACTGGCTGGCAGGGCCTTCCAGTTATTATTTTGCTCTCTTCTTTTGTGGGCGCCATTATTGGTATTGCTATTATGGTGATACAAAATAAGGGGAAATCGCTAGCGATTCCTTTTGGACCTTATTTAGCAGTAGCCGGCTGGCTGACGCTTTTATACAAAGACGTTATTATTACCACCTACCTTGATATGGTTTTGTAGCGATTAGCTAAGTTAGCTAAGCTTTTAGTGTTCATTATCAGTTTAACAGTCAAACTTAAAGCTCAAGCTGATGGCTCGAACTTATAACTCAAACTTATGGCTCAAGCTTATCATTCAAGAGCGGCGACGATGTCAAACAACGCTAGTTCGGTAACTATAATGTGTAACGAATAGACGTTTGCGTGACGTACTTGTTTAATGTGTTGGATACATTGATTGGTTTGGTGTGTTTATTTAACGTGTTTGGGAGAATAAAAATTGAATAACACATTTGTTGTTGGCCTAACTGGCGGTATTGGAAGCGGTAAATCAGCAGCTACCGATTTATTTAAAACCCATGGTATTGACGTGGTCGACGCCGATGAAGTAGCACGAGATGTGGTCTTACCAGGCACAATTGGGTTGCAGACTATCGTCGAGCGCTTTGGCGACAGTGTGTTGCTAAGCGATGGCACCCTTGATAGAGCGCAACTTCGCAAATTAGTGTTTACCGATAGCACTGCGAAAAACTGGCTAAATAGCTTACTTCACCCCCTTATACGGGAGCGTATGCAGCAACTGATAGCCGAGTCTTCGAGCGCTTACTGCATACTTTCTGTGCCGCTGCTTGTGGAAAACAAACTCACTGCTATGTGCAACAAAGTCGTTGTAGTTGACTGCAGCGAGAGCACTCAGCTGACTCGTGCAGTGAATAGAGATAGCAGTGATGTAGAAACCATAAAGAACATTATGGATGCCCAAGCTACCCGCGAAGAGCGTTTAAATGCGGCTGATTATGTATTAGATAACAATACAAGCTTACTATCGCTTAAGCAGCAAGTAGCAGATTTACACCATCAATTATTAACGCAAGCTTCAACTACTCCTTCTTCCTAGAGAAATCCGCACACCCTAGGGCGAGCCTTCCCTCTCTGCACATTTTTACAGTGGCTTATTCTCAAATTAGGCAAGGCAAATAGTTAAAGGCATCTTGCTGTAGCAGCTATTGATGACAATTTGCTTGTTTTTGAAACTTTTTTGCTCATTTAGTATCTAAAGACGAGTTTGGTTGGTAAGTATACTTGGCTTAATGGTCACTATGCTTTAGGCTTTACGCTTTCTCCTTACGTAATTGTATTTAAAGGATATCCATGAGCGACGCTGTATTCGAATTCCCTCTAAAGGAAAAGGTGCGTAATTACTTACGCGTAGAACAGCTGCTTGGGCAACTTAAAATTACGGCTAAGGCAGAGCAAAGTAGCTTGCAGCTTGTATTTTTTGAGCAACTCTTTGAGCTGCTTGACCTTATAGAACGCATCGATCTGCGCTCAGACCTGACAAAAGATTTAGAAGCTCACGAAAAGAGCCTCGTTTACTGGTCAAAACACCCTAAAATCGATTCTACTGCCCTTGATCATGCGTTAAAAACCGTACTGCGTTTACGTCAAAAAATTAAAACTGAAGGTCGATTTGGCAGTGCGCTGAAAGAAGACAAGTTATTAAGCTCCATAAGGCAGCGTTTCGCCATACCTGGCGGTGCCTGCAGTTTTGATTTACCCAATTTACATTTTTGGTTACATCAACCCCTTGAGCGCCGCTTAACCGAAATAGCGCAATGGCTAGATACCCTTGCCCTGTTAGATGATGCCATCACGGTAGGCCTATCGTTTATTCGCGAACGGGGGCAATTTAAAAGTACCGTTGCTGAGAGCGGCTTTTATCAAGGCGCAGCGGAAGACAAAAATGAGCTTATAAGAGTTAAATGTCGTACCGATGGAGGCTACTACCCCACCCTTAGCGGTAACAAATATCGCTATGCCCTTCGCTTTATGCTTTTTTCAAGTGATGACAGTAAAAGCGGTTCTGTAGAAGAAAACGTTCAATTCCTTCTAGCCGCCTGCTAATCTTTATTCAAACGCTTTATCGTATTACCATTCTCAGCGAAACCTTGTCGCTAAGCTTCGTAGTAAAGCTTTTAACTTGCGCTATGTAGTACATTAAATTTGTATTACGTTGGTCGAAGATAAGCGCTGTATATGCCGTTATCTGATAGCCAACTTAGCGCAGGTAAACAACATTATCAGTAATCGTTAAGCCCTAGCGTGTTTTGAATGCTACTTATTAGGAAACGATTGAGTAAGCAATGATTGGGTAAATTATGCCTGCTTATATACTTGGTGTGATTTAAGGTGTATTCACCTTTTTATGCATTTTTTCAGCGGTTGATGCCTTAGTATAAAAATTCTTTTTGGAGAGATAGATGGAAGTAAAATGTCCTATTTGTACCAAACCTGTTGTGTGGTCGCCACAAAGTGAATACCGCCCGTTTTGTAGCAAAAAATGTCAACTGATTGATTTAGGAGAATGGGCCGGTGAAGATAGAAAAATAGCCGGTAAACCTGCTCAAGATGCAACGCCTCAAGCGATGGATATAGAAGAAATAGAGGCAATGTTAGCGCAGCAGCCTAACGACTTCTTCAAGCACTAATTAACCTATTTAAGGAACAACATGATTAACCATATTGCACTGGTAGGCGGTACTCACGGCAATGAGATGAGTGGTATACAGCTAATTCAACATTGGGAAACTAACGGTATTCCTGACCAGTTTAGTGAGCTAGACGTCACGCTTTACACAGCAAATCCTGCCGCTATTGCAGCCAACGTTCGATTTTTAGAGGAAGATTTAAACCGTCAGTTTACTCCCGAAGCTTTAACAAGCGGTTCTCTTGACGCTGACAGTACGAGTGAAGAGCACAAATTAGCAAAAACGATTAACGAACAGCTAGGCCCGAAAGGTAATGCCTTTACCGACCTTGTCATTGATATACACAATACCACCAGCAATATGGGCGCGACACTTATTATTCTCGATACCAGCGATGTATACGTGAAAATGGCTCGGTACGTTAAGCACCATATGCCAGAAGCTAATATTTTAGTTGAAGACGAAAAGCCCTATGCATCTCACGGTTACTTGTGCACCACGGGTAAATACGGGGTAATGATTGAAGTCGGCGCCCAGCCTCAAGGTGTGTTGAGAGAAGACGTATTTTTAGCTACACAGAAAATGGCAGAAGTGTTGTTAGCCTTTTGTATTGCTTATAATAAAGGAGAATGTGGCGACCTAGCAGCCTGCGAGGCATTTCGACTTGGTGAGAACGTCTTCTTTCCATTAAATGATGAAGGCGACCGCACGGCTATGATCCATCATTCGTTGCAAGACAACGACTTTGTACCTTTAATGCCTGGCGCTCCCATGTTTAGGAGCTTTGACGGTAAAGACGTTGTATGGAAAGGTACTGAGCCAACCTACCCGCACTTTATCAATGAAGCGGCCTATCACAAATTAGATGTGGCCTTTGCCACCTCAAGCCTTATAGAAATCTAGCGCTGATATAAGCTCACTTTCTGATGGGAATCTGCTTTTCTATCGGGTTTACTTTTCTAATGGAATTATAAGCGTCCGATATTTAAGACCGCACACACAAAAACAGCCACATCAAGTGGCTGTTTTTTTATTCATTTCAGACAGTTTTCTATTTACTCGCTTCCATGAGCGCTTTAATAATGGCAACGTTAGCCTCGGGAAAGTCGTCGGCGCGTAATTCATTCACTGGCTGCCAGCGAGATGACTGGCCTTCTTTGCCGTGAGGCTCGCCATTAAATTGCATCACACGATGCACATCTAGCTTTACGCACTTATCGCCATAGTCATGCTCGATAAGTATCAACGGCTCGCTAGCTAGCACTTCTATGCCAATCTCTTCAGCAAGCTCCCGTTTAAGTGCATCGGTTACCGTTTCTCCGCTTTCCACTTTCCCGCCAGGAAATTCCCATTTCCCGCCTTGGTGAGCGTCCTTTGCTCGAAGGGTGGTAAAGATATCATTACCGCGGGCGACAACGCCCACGGCAACATGTACCACTTTCATTAACTTAATTTACCGTGGCACTGCTTATATTTCTTGCCAGAACCACAAGGGCACGGATCGTTACGTCCTACTTTAGGGCCATTTCTCACTGCAGTTCGCGGCGTATTACTGGCCTCTTCTGGCCGTGTTTCAGAGGCATCTTGATGTTCAAAATTCTTTGGCACATCATCGGCTTGACGACGCTGCTCTTCCACTTTTTGCACGTCTTCTTCTGCCTGCACTTTCACGCGAGCAAGGATAGTGATCACTTCCACTTTTAACGTTTCTAGCATTTGCGAGAATAACGCGAAGGACTCTCGCTTATACTCTTGCTTTGGATTCTTCTGCGCGTAGCCACGTAAGTGAATACCCTGGCGCAGGTGATCCATTGCCGCTAGATGCTCTTTCCAATGGCTGTCGAGGTTTTGCAGCATTACCGCTTTTTCAAACTGACGTAGCACGTCAGGCCCAACCACTCTTTCTTTCTCTGTGTAAGCGCCGACTACTTCATCGTGAATGCGTTCACGAAGCTTCTCTTCATAAAGCTTATCATCGTTTTCTAACCATGACTGCACCGGTAAATCCACAGAGAAGTCTGCTTTTAAGCGCTCTTCTAAGCCCTTCACATCCCACATTTCTTCAAGAGACTGCGGCGGTATGTACTCGTCTACAACGCTTGTGATAACGTCTTCACGGATAGCAGCAATGGTTTCACTGATATCGCCTTCATCGAGCAGTTCATTACGCTGCTCGTAAATTACCTTACGCTGATCGTTAGCCACATCATCGTATTCAAGAAGCTGTTTGCGGGTATCAAAGTTACGCCCCTCTACCTTGCGCTGTGCGTTTTCAATAGCACGAGTTACCCACGGATGTTCAATGGCTTCGCCACGCTCCATGCCTAAACGCTTCATCATATTGCCCATTTTTTCAGAGGCAAATATGCGCATAAGCGCATCGTCTAGCGATAAATAGAAACGGCTTGAACCAGGGTCACCTTGACGGCCTGAACGTCCACGAAGCTGATTATCAATACGGCGAGATTCGTGACGCTCGGTACCAATAATGTGTAAGCCACCAGCAGCAAGCACTTCGTCGTGCCTTTTTTTCCACTGTGCTTTAATTTTTTCTATCTGGGCTTCTGTGGGGTTCTCGATTTTCTCAATCTCGGCCTGCCAATTTCCGCCTAATACGATATCCGTGCCGCGCCCAGCCATGTTGGTCGCTATAGTGACAGCACCGGTTTTACCTGCCTGTGCAACAATGTCAGCTTCATGTTCGTGGAACTTAGCATTCAATACCTTATGAGGAATTTTCGCCTTTTTCAGAATACGCGAAATGAGCTCAGAATTTTCGATAGACACTGTACCTACCAAAGTCGGCTGTCCACGCTTAACGCAATCTTTAATGTCTTCTACTATCGCTTCATATTTTTCTTCGGCCGTCAGATAAATAAGATCAGCCATGTCTTTACGCTGCATGGGCTTATTAGTAGGAACCACTACGGTTTCTAAACCATAGATATGCTGGAATTCGAATGCCTCAGTGTCTGCCGTGCCCGTCATACCGGCCAGTTTATTGTATATACGGAAGTAGTTTTGAAAGGTGATTGAAGCAAGAGTTTGGTTCTCGTTTTGAATGCGTACGCCTTCTTTTGCCTCTATGGCTTGGTGTAAACCTTCAGACCAGCGACGCCCCTCCATAGTACGACCGGTATGTTCATCAACTATAACAATTTGGTCTTCTTTAACAATGTAATCGACGTCTTTAGTAAACAACTTGTGAGCACGCAATGCGGCATTGATATGGTGCAGCAATGAGATATTGCCCGCAGCGAATAGAGACTCGCCCTCTGGCAACACCCCTTCTTCCTGAAGAATTTCTTCTACATGAAGCTGCCCACGTTCAGTTAAGTGAATCTGTTTGGCTTTAAGGTCAATGGTGTAATCGCCATCACCTTCTTGACCTTCCTCGTCTTCTTTTTCTTGCTGCACAAGCTTAGGAATTAACACGTTTATTCTGCGATAAAGCTCTGAACTGTCTTCAGCTTGTCCAGAGATGATCAGAGGCGTTCGCGCTTCATCAATCAAGATTGAGTCAACCTCATCCACTACAGCGTAGTTTAGGGGGCGCTGTACTCTGTCTTGAGGGCTAAATGCCATGTTATCGCGGAGATAGTCAAAACCAAATTCGTTATTCGTACCGTAGGTCACATCTGCTTGATAAGCTTTGCGCTTCTCTTCAGATGACATACCAGGCACGTTGCAGCCCACTTCCATGCCCAAGAAGTTGAACAGTTGATTACTCCACTGCGCATCCCGCTTAGCAAGATAATCGTTCACGGTAATCACGTGAACACCTTTGCCTGACAGTGCATTTAAATATGTAGGCAAGGTGGCAGTAAGGGTTTTACCTTCACCGGTACGCATTTCTGAAATGTTCCCCTGATGCAATACCTGCCCGCCCAGCATTTGCACGTCAAAGTGACGCATACCGTATACGCGTTTACTGGCTTCTCGCACTGTCGCGAACGCTTCATTGAGCAACGCATCTAAGGTTTCACCTTTTTCGATACGCGCTTTAAACTCCTCGGTTTTCGCTTTTAGCGCCTCATCAGAAAGCTTTTCATACTCTGCTTCCAGTGCATTGATGGCATCTACGTTTTTACGTAATTTTTTTAATAGACGGTCGTTTCTACTTCCGAATACTTTTCTTAGGATGCTTGAAAACATTAGCTTTTTTATTCCACTACTTGTCGAGACGCCATACTAAAAGTACAGCAAAAGTTAATTGTATAAGACCGAAGCCACCATGTGACATTGCCTTGCGATTTTACATAAAATGCGGTTTGTAGTGCATTAGCACAGTGTAAAAGTGCATTTCATATTGACGCAGGAATTACCCTGCTTACCTGGCTGCTACCTTTATCTCTTTCTTACGTAAGGTAGAGGATCGACGTGTTGTCCATTTCTTATTACTTCGTAGTGAACATGAGCACCAGTTGAACGACCGGTGTTGCCCATTTTAGCAATAGGTTGACCTTTGGTAACCACATCGCCGATGGAAACAGACAGTGAATCGTTATGCCCATAGCGCGTAACAAATCCATCTCCATGATCTACTTCTACTAGTTGGCCATAACCGTAACGATCACCTGCCCAGGTAACAATACCTGCCGCTGTCGTTACTACGTCTACACCCGCTTCACCAGCAAAATCTAGCCCTTTATGCATAGCTGACTCGCCGGTAAACGGGTCGGCCCGCATACCGTAATAAGAAGACAACCATCCTGACTCAATCGGACGACCAGATAATCGACTCTGCTCTTGGATATGGTGACCCCGAACCAAACTTTCAAGCATAGCTAGCTGTTGCGATTTCAAATCGAGTGATTGCTCTAACTTGGCTATTTCATTGAGGATGGGGTCGTCTTGGATGTTGTCTGGTATCGATACCGGTATAAAAGCGTCCAGGTCAGCCGCTGACATACCTAATTCTGTTGCTATTTGCTTGCCTTGCTCATCAAGAATAGTTGCTTGAGCCGAGAGTTCGGCTACACGTAAAAGCAATGCGTTTAATTTTGTCGTGGTTTGATTTTTTAGCGCGTCAACGTCTTCTCTAGCGCCATCGACTTGAGATTGAGCTAAGCGAACGCGAGCAACGTCTTCGGGAACAGACTCAGTTGAGCGGCTCGACACAAGCATAAAAATTGACGTAAGCACAGTCGCGCTCACAAGCGTACGAACACTGATACTGTGCCGATAGCGTGTATTTTTACCTGCTAGTGTAATTGTTAACTTCATACCACGAAACGAAACTGGACTTCACACTCGAACGTGTTATCTGCTCGCTAGGTTTACTCCCTAGCGCTTTATTATTAACGTCGAGGCGGAATTCTTTGAATTATATGGCTACTTTATCATTTATTGAAACGATTGCCACGTGAAAAAAAACCGCCAAGTTGGCGGCTTTTAAAATCATGCTAATACGGGTTGTGCGTAACGTATTGGCGCAGATTCCTGTGAATCGTACGTCACAAACTCCCAACAGTCTTGTTGCGCAAGTAATGCGTTGAGCAACTTATTATTTAAACCGTGACCAGTCTTATAAGCTCTGAGTTCACCGATTAAACTGTTGCCACCAAGATACAAATCACCGATAGCATCCAAAATTTTGTGTTTCAGGAATTCATCGTCATAGCGCAAACCTTCAGGGTTTAATACGCGAAACTCGTCAAGCGCCACAGCATTTTCCATACTGCCACCTAATGCTAGATTGTTAGCATTCATGTACTCTAAGTCGCGCATAAAACCAAATGTGCGTGCTCTGCTAACTTCGTTAACATAGGAACACGAATCAAAATCCATCACCATGTGTTGGCGGGTTTCACTGATAACAGGGTGATCAAAATCAATTTTGAAGTCCACGCGGAAGCCGTCATAAGGAACCAGCTCGGCCCATTTGTCTTCATCTTCCACGCGCACCGGTTTCTTAATACGAATAAACTGCTTAGGCGCATTTAACTCTTCAATACCCGCCGTTTGAAGCAGAAATACAAACGGACTTGCACTTCCATCCATGATTGGCAGTTCGTTACTGTCAACTTCAACGATGATATTGTCGATGCCTAAGCCAGCAAGTGCAGAAGCAAGATGCTCAACGGTTTGAATGGTCACACCGTCTTCGTTATTTAAACACGTGCACAGCATGGTGTTCCCAACCGCATCGGCGCGAGAAGGAATATCAACATGAGGGATAAGGTCAACACGCCTAAACACGATTCCCGTGTTTGCAGGCGCAGGCCGGAGAGTCATCGTGACCTTTTCCCCTTTATGTAGCCCAATGCCGGTTTCTTGAACCGGGTGCTTGATTGTACGTTGTCTAATCATCTGCTTATGCTTTTACCTTTTAAAAAAGCGGGCGCGAATTATAGTGAGTTATCACTCACATGTCAAAACACACACATCCAGCGGAATTTCGATCATCACTCTGATTGAACAAGAATGTTGACTATCTCGCTTTCGCTGGGGTGCGAAGTGGTTTCAAGAGAACACTCCATAGCTTGCTAACAGCACACTCAAACAATGTTCGAATTATTTAAGCGGCATCAGTAAGACCACAGCAAAACCAAAAAATTCCCCACAGCTTTCCTTCGTTGCACTCAATTTTTCTCAGAACTCAGTGCAGGCAGTACGTCAGTCTGCCTGTTTACGTAAAAATGCTGGAATGTCTAAGTATTCCAAATCATTGTCAGGTTGCGCACTGTCTTCTGCTTTTAATGCTTGATTACCTTCGGTGCCACCAACAGAAGAGCGTGATTCGTTTGAGTTGTTGTTACTGCCGTATTCTCTCGCAGACTGCGTTAAGCGAGATCCTTCTGTACTCACTAACGAAATGTCAGCTTTGCGCTCTGAACCAATACCAGTGGCAACAACGGTTACACGTAGCTCGTCCGTCATTTCCATATCGATAACGGTACCAACGACAACGGTAGCGTTTTCAGATGCGAATGCCTTAACTGCATTACCCACCGTTTCAAACTCATCGATAGCAAAGTCTGGGCCCGCTGTTATGTTTACTAGAATGCCACGCGCACCGGATAAATCGATATCTTCAAGCAGTGGACTCGCAATAGCTGCTTCAGCTGCTTCTTCAGCTCGGTCTGGACCACTTGCTGCGCCGCTGCCCATCATGGCTTTGCCCATTTCAGACATCACCGTTCTTACGTCGGCGAAATCCACATTGATCAAACCAGGGCGTGTGATTAGCTCAGCGATACCTTGAACCGCACCACGCAGCACATCGTTTGCTGCGCTAAATGCCTGCAGAAGTGGCGTGCCAGGCCCCATGACTTTTAGCAACTTTTCATTGGGAATAGTGATCAACGAGTCGACGTTATTTGCCAATTCAACAATACCTTGCTCAGCAAAAGAGGTGCGTTTCTTCCCTTCGAAAGGAAATGGTTTGGTTACCACGGCCACAGTAAGAATACCCATTTCACGAGCGATCTTTGCCACTTCCGGCGCGGCTCCCGTTCCAGTACCACCGCCCATTCCAGCGGTAATAAATACCATATCGGCACCATCTAACGCTTGGCGAATAGTTTCCCTGTCTTCTTGCGCGGCATCTCTACCGATATTCGGATCGGCGCCTGCGCCTAACCCTTTTGTCACACTTGAGCCAATTTGCAGCGTAATATCTGCGTTTGAACTACGAAGTACCTGTGCATCGGTGTTCACAGCAATAAATTCTACGCCTTCAATGCTTTGAGACACCATGTGCTCAACTGCATTGCCACCGCCACCGCCTACGCCGATGACTTTGATTACGGCTTCTTCGCCGTGACTATCCATTAATTCGAACATACTTACTCTCCGGTTGTACGTCTTTAAAACACTGCACTAGGTCACGTTATTGACTAATAGCATCCTGCTAGCCTTAGTGCCTTTACTGCAGCGCCCCCTAAAAAATTAAAATTCACCTTTAAACCAGCTTTGCACACGATGAAATAAGCTTTCGCTCGACTTCTGCGTACTGGCATTCTTATTATCAGTTTGAACTTTGCCGTATTGCAGTAAACCCACTACAGTTGCAAATCCGGCATCATCAACATATTCGGCTAAGCCTTTTACATTGATTGGTTTGCCCACGCGAACAGGCATCTGGAAAAGTTCTTCAGCAAATTCAACAGCACCTTCCATCTTCGCAGTGCCTCCTGTAAGCACGAGGCCCGCTGCAATTTGCTCTTCCAGACCACTGGCACGAATTTCATCATGTACCAGTTCAAAAAGTTCTTGATACCGAGGCTCTATCACCTCAGCTAAGGTATGACGAGACATGACTCTTGCTGGGCGTCCGCCCACGCTAGGTACTTCAATGCTGTCTTCCATACTCACCATATCTTTTAGTGCACATGCGTAATTGATTTTAATCTCTTCCGCATTGCTGATAGGTGTTCTAAATATTTTTGCTATGTCGCTAGTAATCTGATTGCCAGCCACCGGTATTACGGCAGTGTGACGAATGGCGCCATCGGTGTAAATAACCATATCCATAGTACCGCCACCAATATCAACCACACACACGCCTAATTCGCGCTCATCGTCAGTCAGTACCGCATAACTTGAGGCCAGTGCAGAGAAAATAAGCTGGTCGGCGTTTAGCTCGCAGCGCTCTACACATTTCACCATATTTTTAGCCATATCGTCTGCACAGGTAATGATGTGTGCATCGGCCTCCATACGCACCCCTGACATACCAATAGGGTTTTTAATGCCCTCTTGCACATCAATAGTAAACTCTTGTGGCAGCACGTGAAGCAGGCGTCTTTCAGCTGCTATGGGCACACTGCGCGCCGCATGAATAACATTGTCCACGTCTTCTTGTGTGACCTCTTGGTTGTTAATCGGCACCATGCCGTTTTCGTTTTGGCATTTAACATGACGTCCTGAGATAGACATAAACACCGACGAAACACGACAATCTGCCATCAACTCCATCTCATTAACAGCACGTTGTACTGATTTTACCACTAAATTCAGGTCGTTAACGCCACCTTTATCCATGCCCTTCGATGCATGCGTGCCCACACCAACAATACTGATTTGATCATCATCTAGCACTTCGCCCACCACGGCCTTTACTTGGCTGGTGCCGATATCTAGTCCTACAATCAAATTGCGTTCCGCAGGTTTTGACATGGTTTTCTTAACTCTCTTTGTTTGTCGTGTTGCTGTTGTCATTCCATCCAACAGCAACACCAGTGTCATAGCGAAGGTCGACGTAACGAACGGCCTTCTCTTGTTGCGCCAACAGTGGATACACATCGATAAAGCGCTGTAGCCTATCGATGAAATCCTGACGCCCTAAATTCAATTTAATGCCATTTTTTAATTGTAACTGCCACGCAAATCGCTCGCTTAGTGACAGTTCGTCAATGTTCATATTGGTTGTGTTTATCAGCGCATGCATGCTGTTAAAGCCTTCCAGCGCTGTTTTCTCACTACCACCGGGACCATACAGCCGCGGCAAATCAATCTCAACGCCCTCATCATTAAAGGTGTCACCGTACTGATTAAGCAGCAAATCTTCGTTCCATTTTGCAACAGGTTGCTGCTCAACCAAGTAAATTTTCAGCGTGTTAGGCCACTTTTTGCGAACCGAGGCACGGTATACCCATGATTGCGCTTCAACTAACTCAAACACGTCATTGACATCCAGGGCAAAAAAACTGCCTGGCTGCGCTTTCCTAATCAATCTCTCTAGCTTTGTGATGTCGATATGCTGGAAATCCCCAGAAAAATCGATAACTTGTACTGGCATTTGCTGTTCGTCGTGCAAATACTGATTAGCCTTTATGCCGCCAAGCACCACGCCCGATATCACAAGAAACAAAAACAATAAGCCAGCCCACATTGTGCGCCGATTGCTTTTCGGCGCATTCACTTTTGAACGTACGCCTGACTCATCAACCGCTTTAGTCATTCGCATCCTTGGCAACGCTATCAAAACTCGTTGATAAAATGCTTAACACCAGCTCATCGAAGCTCAACCCTGCCACTTTTGCTGCCTTTGGTACTAAGCTTTTCTCAGTCATACCGGGCACCGTATTCGCTTCTAGTAAATAAAACTGACGCTGGTTGTCCTGCATCACGTCTACTCTTCCCCAGCCGCTACCTGAAATAGCGTCAAACGCACGAGATGCCAGTGATGCCAACTGGGCTTCTTGCGCGTCTGATAAGCCGCTGGGGCAAAAGTATTCGGTTGTATTATCCTGATATTTTGCAGCATAGTCGTAGAACGTGTGAGGCGTAGACATACGAATTGACGGTAAAGCTTGGCCCTGAACAACTGAAACCGTGAACTCTGGGCCGTCTATATACTGCTCTAGCAATACCTGATCGTCATATTGAAAGGCATCTTGAACAGCCGTTTCTAGTTGTTTAGCGCTTGTCACTTTTGCCATGCCAATACTCGACCCTTCTCGCGCCGGCTTTACCATGACCTCATTTCCCAATTTTTCCATTATAGCGCTGCACTTACCAGCATCAAAGCGCCTTTTGTCAGCAATTTCATATTTCGCTGTAGGCAAACCAAGACTTTGCCACACCTGCTTGGTGTGAATTTTGTCCATTGCCAATGCAGACCCTAACACGCGACTGCCAGAATAGGGAATTTTGAGTAGCTGAAGTGCCCCTTGCATAGAGCCATCTTCACCACCGCGACCGTGCAGCATAATAAGCGCGCGATCGACTTTTAAATCAATCAAATCAGTTAGTGGACGCTGGGCAGGGTCAAAAGCAAAGGCATCAACCCCTTGTCGTAGCAGGGCGCTCAATACCGTATTACCAGAGTTAAGCGATACCTCACGTTCAGCAGAATCACCGCCTAGCAATACCGCAACCTTGCCGTATTCCTCGGGTGTATGGGAAACAACCATAGGCTTAAACATGACCGGCTCCTTCACTTGCCAGTTTCGCTGGCTCTAATTCACAGGTCGCTAATCGTTTTGAAATTTGACCAATATTGCCTGCGCCCTGCGTCATGACAATATCGCCGTCTTGTAATAAGTTCGCCAATATTGCGGGCAACGCCTCTTTATCACCCACGTATACAGGCTCTATTTGGCCTCGTAGTCGAATAGAGCGACACAATGACTTGCTATCTGCCCCTTCAATGGGCTGCTCGCTAGCCGCATACACATCAAGCAAAAGCAGGGCATCAACACTTGATAGCACCTCAACAAAGTCTTCGTACAAATCCCGGGTTCGCGTGTAGCGGTGAGGCTGATAAACCATCACTAAGCGATTGTCTGGCCAATTAGCTCTTGCTGCTGCAATGGTCGCTTTAACTTCGGTAGGGTGATGGCCGTAATCGTCGACTAAACACACTTCACCTTTACTGGTATTAAACGTGCCTAACTGTTCAAATCGACGCCCTATGCCACCAAAGCTTGCCAGTGCGCTTACTATTGATTCATCGTCAATACCTTCATCACAGGCTACCGCTATGGCGGCGAGTGCATTAAGCACGTTGTGATTGCCGGTTAAGTTGAGTGTTATCTCAAGGGGTTCAGCGCCCGGTCGCTGCACCGTAAAATTCGCTTTACCAAAGGTCAGAGAAATATTCTCAGCGCGATAGTCGTTGTGCTCCTCAAAGCCATAAGTCACGATGCTTCTGCCTATACGCGGGCGTATTTCTTGAATATTGGTATCGTCGCCACACACAATGGCCTGACCGTAAAACGGCAGGTTAGACAGAAAGTCCACAAAAGTATCTTTTACCTTTGAGAAATCGCCGCCGTAAGTATCCATGTGGTCGGCTTCAATATTGGTAACAACAGACACCATTGGTTGTAAGTGCAAAAACGATGCATCGCTTTCATCAGCCTCAGCAATGAGGTAACGGCTTTTCCCTAAGCGAGCATTGGTGCCTGCACTATTTAGTAACCCACCAATCACGAAGGTTGGGTCGTAGTGGGCCTCAGCAAAAATGGTCGAAATTAAGCTGGTTGTGGTCGTTTTACCATGCGTACCAGCAACGGCTATTCCATGGCGAAAACGCATCAGTTCTGCCAGCATTTCAGCACGGCGAATAATGGGAATACGGTTCTCTCGTGCGGTGATAATTTCGGGGTTTTCCTCGTTAATCGCACTAGAGACAACAATCACATCCATGCCATCGACGTTTTCCGCTCGGTGCCCAATTTTAACGTCAGCACCCAATTCGCTTAGGCGTTTGGTCATTGGGCCCGCTTGAATATCTGAGCCCGCTATTTGATACCCTTCGTTAAGCAGAACTTCTGCAATACCACCCATACCGGCGCCGCCGATACCAATAAAGAAAATATTATTTACCCGACGCATTTGCGGGCTTTCAAATGGGGTTTTAAAAACCATTAGTCCCCTACTCCTACCACTGACTTAATGTGGCTTACTACTTGTTGTGTGGCGTGGGGGCTTGCGCATTTACGTGCAAGCTCGCCCATTTTCAAACAGTCCTCTGGATGCTGTATCCAGTGACGAACGGTTTGCCCTAAATTCTCTTTTAATACCGATTGCACAATCATGACGCCAGCCCTTTGCTTAACCAAAGATTGCGCATTTTTAGTTTGATGATCGTCCACCGCATGAGGTAGCGGAACAAAAACTGCCGCTCTTCCCGCCGCCGCAACTTCGCTAACCGTAAGCGCCCCTGCTCTGCAAACGATAAAATCGGCCCATTCGTAAGCGTCTGCCATATCATCAATAAAGTCACTTACCCTTACATCAACGGCATCTGCCGCGTTAGGACCTAAGTTATCGTAGGTTTGCTTTACAGACGTGGCGTTACCTTTGCCGCATTGATGCCGAATGGATAACCCTTTTAATGCACTGCACACTTGTGGCACTACTTCGTTGAGTACTTGTGCTCCCAAACTGCCGCCAACAACTAGCATATTGAGGGATGAGGTGCCGTTCTCATTGGTAGTCACTGCGCTTTTTTCTAAAACATTATCCGAGCTGTTAACAACTTGAGGTTCTCTTCGGGTAGCCTTCTGTGACTGAGACTTACTAGAGATTCGCCAGATATCTTCTCTAACTGGGTTGCCAACAACATGTACTTTGCTGGCAACGTTAGTAAATTGCGCTTTCGCATCCTCAAAGCCAAGCAACACACGATGTGCCACCTTGCTCAACAGTTTGTTGGTCATTCCCGCAGCCGCATTTTGCTCATGGATAATCACCGGGATGCCAAGAGTCTTTGCCGCTATGCCGCCGGGTCCACTCGCGTAGCCACCAAAACCGACGACAATATCAGGCTGTATACGCTTAATAATACGCCTTGCCGATAGCAAGCTTTTCAGTAGCGCGATGCCACCTTGAATACGCGCTGATACACCTTTGCCACGTAACCCCTTTACCGGAATAAAGTGGATAGGGATATTGTGCTTTGGCACCACATTCGCTTCCATACGCTCGGCAGTACCAAGCCAGTGAATATCCCACCCTTCTGTACGAAGCGCGTTGGCTACTGCGAGTCCAGGGAATACATGCCCGCCAGTGCCGCCAGCCATAATAAGACAACGTTTAGTCATTGTCGGCCTCCTCGGCTACTCGTGCGAGTATAGCTTTGATACCGGCCTTACCTTCGTCTTCCGGTTTTGCTTTAGCGCTGGAAGATATAGGCACAGCCTGTGAGGATGCATCTGCTCCAGCTAGAGCTTGTGGGTCGACAGCGTTTGATGCTGCAACGCTTGTTCTTACAGCACTCGTAGACTTGGCACTATCAGCCTTGGCGTTATCCCCCTTAATATCTGATGCTTTCGACTTTCGCTTTTCCCCGCGATTTAATGCTTGTACGCCATCGACACGAAGCTCAAAGTCTATTCGCAATAAGATGGCAACCGCTGCCGACATAATAATAAGGGAAGAACCGCCATAACTAACGAGCGGTAGGGTAAGCCCTTTGGTAGGTAAGATACCGGCGCTAGCGCCAATATTTACCGCAGTTTGAAAGCTAAACCAAATGCCAATACTGTAAGCTAGAAAGCCGTCAAAGGCTCGTCCTTTCTCTAACGCGTGATTGCCAATATGCAGTGCTTTAATCACCATCCATAAGATAAGGCCTAGCACAGCGAGAACACCGACAAACCCCAGTTCTTCAGCTAATATTGCCATCACAAAATCGGTATGGGCTTCAGGCAAAAACTCTAATTTCTGTAAACTATTCCCTAACCCTTGGCCAAACCAATTGCCCCTTCCGTAGGCCATTAGCGATTGGGTTAGCTGATATCCGGCGCCGAAAGGATCGGCCCACGGATCCAAGAATGATGTCACACGCTTAAGTCGATACTCCTCAAACACAATAAGCGCGACCACCGCCATAAGTCCTACAAAAACAAGAGCGAAGAACTGCCACAACCGTGCGCCAGCTAAAAACAGCAGTCCAATAGTGGTGGCAAACATCACCACGACCGTGCCTAAATCGGGTTGCAGCAGCAGTAAAAGCGCGAGTAAGAAGAACACGCCCAAAGGCTTGATAAACCCCTTTAAATTCTCGGTGACTTCTTCATAACGACGAACTAAATACCCAGCAAGATAAGCGAAGAAAAATAACTTTGCCGGTTCGGCTGCTTGAATGGTTATTGGCCCAAGTGCTAACCATCGGGTACTGCCGTTTACGGTTCGACCAATAAGCAGTACCGCTAGCAATAAGCCTATTGCGGCAAAAAGAAGGTAGGGGTTGGTCACACGCCAAAACTGCATGGGCAACTGCAATACGGCAATAGCCGCTAAGATGGCGCCGACGATATAAATGCCGTGGCGAATGGCAAAATGAAAAGGGTTGCCGTGTAGTCGATCAGCCACAGGCATTGACGCCGAGGTAACAATAATGACGCCTATACTCATTAGAGCAAGCGCAATTAGCAGCAAGGTTGTATCGTAAGGGTATTTGGCCTGCTGCGGTTTATCATGCCTAGAAGCGAATAATGTACTGAGTGTAGTAGAGGCTGACATCATGCTGCTATTACCTCTTCAACGGCTTGCTTAAATACAACGCCACGGTGCATATAGTTGTTAAACATGTCAATGCTGGCACAGGCTGGAGACAGTAGGACCACATCGCCGGCATTTGCTACCTTGCATGCATTTTTTACTGCTTCGTGTAAACTGCTGCTTATTACGGTGTTAGCAAAAGCGGTGGTAAACAGAGCCGCATCTTTACCGATGGCAAATACGTGCGAGACGAATTGATTTAAATATGGCGACAACGCGTTAATGTTGGCACCTTTTGCATCACCACCCGCAATAAGAATGAGTTTACCTTGTGTGACAGGCGCTAACCCTTCAAGGGCGGCAATGGTGGCACCAACATTTGTGGCTTTTGAGTCGTCAATAAAGCGCACGCCATTGTTTGCAATTTCAACGCAGCGGTGGGGCGCACTTCTAAAGCTGCCGATATGATTTGCCGCCGCCTGTACCGTTATTTCTAGTACGTTGCTTTTATTAAACACATGGCTTTTACTCAACGCATGGCAGAGGCCCAACGATGCCATTACATTGAGTACATTATGCGTGCCTGCAAGATGGATGCTACTGAGACTGCAAAGCGGTGTACCGTTAAACGTTAGCTGTTGTTCCTCTGTAGAATCAGTAACGCCAAAGCCTTCTTGCGCTGCTCCTAATCCATAGTGTAGCTGTGGAACAGACGATGAGTGCGGTGCGACATGATGACCATCGCGCCACACAATGGCCTGCGATGCATTGTTAAAAATACGATGCTTTGCAAGCGCGTAGTGTTCAAACGAACCGTGGCGGTCGAGGTGGTCGTCAGACAGGTTGAGGATCGTCGCAGCACTAAGCAACAGACTTGATGTGGTTTCAAGTTGAAAACTAGAAAGCTCAAGCACAATGACGTCTGCATCGGAATCCAACGTATCTAACGCAGGAAGCCCTACATTGCCAGCGGCAATCGCTTTAACGCCAAGTGAGTTGAGCAAATGTGTAGTCAATAAGGTCACTGTGGTCTTGCCATTTGAGCCAGTAATACCAACAACAGGCTTGGTATTAAGTCGAGCAAATAGCTCTATATCACCAATCACTTCAACGCCACATTGCCTGGCCAGCTTAACTTGCTCTATGTCAGGCGATAAGCCAGGGCTGAGCACTAGCGTGTCCACGTTATCGAAAAAAGCGGCAGACAAGGGTGCTGTTTCCATATTGCCCTTCATGCTTGCTTGCATGGTTTTTTGCATAGACTCTGGTATTGAGGCCATTATCGATGAAGCGGTAGGGCGTGTATCAAACGCTTTTACGTTTGCGCCTTGTTCAAGTAAAAAGCGCACGCAAGCCTGACCTGTAACTCCAAGGCCTCCTACTACATAGCTGTGCTCGCGTACGTTATACGTCATTATCGACTTATCTCAACTTCAATGTTGCTAGGCCCACTAGCACTAAAATAATGGATATGATCCAGAACCGAACAATAACTCTGGGCTCAGGCCAGCCCTTCAACTCATAGTGATGATGAATAGGTGCCATTCTAAAAATACGCTGCCCGCGGAGTTTGTAAGAGCCCACCTGTAAAATCACCGACAGCGTCTCTATCACAAACACACCGCCCATAATAATAAGTACCAACTCTTGTCTGACTAATACCGCTAGCACGCCAAGGGTGCCACCTAGTGCTAAAGAGCCCACATCGCCCATAAAAACCTGTGCTGGATAGGTGTTAAACCATAAAAAACCAAGCCCTGCGCCCACCATAGCGGTACACACAATAACCAGTTCACTGGTAAGGGGGATGTGCGGAATATTGAGGTAGCCCGCGAAATTCGCATTTCCTGTGACATAAGCAAAAACCGCGAATGCACCGGCAACTAAAATAGTCGGCACAATGGCCAAACCATCAAGGCCATCGGTTAAATTCACTGCGTTACTAGTGCCTACAATAGCGAAATACGTAATAACGATGAAAAATAACCCTAGCTGAGGGAATACTTCCTTAAAGAAAGGCACTAATAGGGATGTCTCCGCACTCAGCGTAGCACTACTGTAAAGGTAGAACGCAACGCCTAGCGCAATGACCGATTGCCAAAAGTACTTCCATCTTGCAATAAGGCCCTTTGAATCTTTGCGTATTACTTTTCGATAGTCGTCAACAAAGCCAATAATGCCATAGGCTACTACCACAGTGAGCGTAACCAGCACGTAACGGTTTGATAAATCAGCCCACAGTAACCCACTTATCACAATTGCTGCCAATATAAGCAGACCGCCCATTGTCGGCGTTCCGGATTTCGATAGGTGACTTTGCGGACCATCGTCGCGCACGGTTTGGCCTATTTGCATGTTTTGCAAATAGCGGATCATTTTAGGACCAATTAGGATGGCAATAAGAAGCGCGGTCAACGTACTTAAAATAGCCCGAAGCGTAAGGTACGAAAATACATTAAACCCTGAATCGAATTGAGTTAGCCAATCGGCTAGCCACATTAACATTGACTTTGCTCCTCATTACTATCGCACTGTCCGAATGAAGAGGATTCAATAGCCTTAACGACTCGTTCCATTTTTGAACTACGAGATCCTTTTACCAAAATTGAGATATCTTGGTGCACTGTTACTATATCGTCATGTAGCGAGGCTATTAAACTGTCAAGGTTGTCGAAGTGACGCCCTCCAAATGAGCCGCTCGCCAGATGACTTAACGCCCCCATGGTGTACAGATAATTTATGCCCTGCTGCTTTGCATACTCGCCGACGTGCTGATGGTAATAATCTGATTCATCACCAAGCTCTGCCATATCACCTAAAATAAGCACCTTAGCGCCTGAAAACGCCACTAACGTGTTAATAGCAGCTTTCACTGAAGCGACATTGGCGTTGTAAGTATCATCAAGCACACGTAGCTGCTTATTAAGTCGCTTAACGTTAAGTCGGCCACTGACTTGGTTCATTGCACTGAGCCCAGCGCTCACATCGGCAAGGGTTGCGCCAACATTTAAAGTAAGCGCCGCTGCAAGTAGCGCATTGCCTACATTGTGAATACCGGGAATGGTGAGCTGAATAGCTATCTGACCGTTTGGACTATTCAGCATAAAAGACGCGCAGCCGCTGTCTTTTATTTCAATATCTGTCGCAGTAAAGTCTGCTGTATTTTTTTGCTCTGGTGAAAACGTGAGGGTTTGCTTACTTCTCACTTTTTCCAGCCAGAAATCACCAAACTCGCTATCAATGTTCACAATGGCAACGCCATCGCTTCCCAAACCATCAAAAATTTCGCTTTTAGCTCGTGCCACTCCGTCTACACTGCCAAATCCCTCAAGATGCGATGCAGCAGCATTAACAATAGTGGCAACATCAGGCTTTACCAGTTCAGTGGTATAAGCAATTTCACCCTTGTGATTTGCGCCAAGCTCCATGACCGCAAAATCATGTTGGAGCTCAAGGCGAAGTAACGTAAGTGGAACGCCGATATCATTGTTAAAGTTGCCATTGGTGGCCAACACGTTTCCACAGCCCTGCAATATAGATGCACACATTTCTTTCACTGTGGTTTTGCCACTACTGCCTGTGACCGCGATAGTTTTTGGAGCTACCGACGCTTTTACCGCTGCCCCTAATAATCCTAGGGCTGCTTTTGTGTCTGAAACCTGAATAACGGGTAAGGATGTCGTAATATCTTCACTGGCGATTATTGCTTTTGCACCCGCATGTTGTGCCTGGTTAACAAAATCGTGACCATTAAAATTAGGGCCTTTGAGCGCAAGATAAATGGCCCCTTCGCTAATTGTCCGGGTGTCTGTGCTAACGCTTGAAACGTCGCAATCATTTCCAATTAATTTACCGTTTATCTTCTCGGCTACCCAAGACAGCGTTGTATTTATCATTTGCTGTATTCCTGTTGTAGTCGCGCTACTACCGCACGTTCATCGTAATTTATTTTCTTATCACCAATGATTTGGTAATTTTCGTGGCCTTTACCTGCCACGATGATAATGTCGTCCGCTGAGCTGTTATCTAAGCAGAAACGAATTGCCATCTCTCTATCGGGGATAGACACCGCAACGTCTTGGTTGTGCAATCCAGCAACAATGTCTTTTGCAATGTCCTCAGGCGCCTCACTCCGACTGTTGTCGGTGGTAATCACTATGCTGTCTGCCCCTACTTCGGCCGCACGCCCCATTAAAGGACGCTTTCCTTTATCCCTGTCTCCGCCGCAGCCAAATACGCACCATACATTTCCAGTAGTATGTGCTCTTGCACTGGCAAGCACTTTTTCAAGGGCATCGGGAGTGTGAGCGTAATCGACAACCACATTGGCGCGAGCATGAAAGGGGAATACTTCCATACGCCCTTCAACAGGCGTTATGGCATTAACGGCGCTAACCACCTCGTTAAAGCGCTCTCCCTGCTGCAACAAAGTCGCAATGGCACTCAGCACATTGGCAACGTTAAATGCACCAAATAGAGGAAGCGCTATCGCGGCATTACCCCAAGAGCTTTGGATGTCAAAACGACAGCCTGCTTCGTGATACTCGGCATTTAGCGCAAAACAATATTTGCTAGCGGGTTTCTCTGCTGACGTGTTAGAGACTGCATTGTCAGAGTGTGCTGCTCTATCAGCAACAGAGTCTTGGTTTTTGTACGTACTTACTGAAACTGCGCTACTTTCAACACCTGTCCACACACGAGTAATGTGTTGTTTTGCCGCACTATCCCAACGCTGACTTTCTTCATCGTTTGCATTTAATACGATGGCCGAAAGCCCCGGTTGTTCTAGCAACAAACGTTTAGCCTTAGCGTACTCTTCCATAGAGCCGTGATAATCAAGATGATCCCGGGTTAAGTTGGTCAACACCGCAATATCAGTTTTAACATGACTCAGACGCCCTTGAACCAGAGCATGAGAACTCGCCTCAAACGCAACGTGCTGCACATCGCTTTGCACAAACTCTGCCAACAAGTACTGCATGCGAATAGCATCCGGTGTGGTATTTGCTGCTGACGTGGTTTGCCACTGAGTATCAGCACCTTCAAACACACTGCTACCTAAGGTTCCGATACTGGCGCTACGTGTACCTAGCGCGTCTTTAAGCTGAGTAAGCAATTGAACTGTCGATGTTTTTCCGTTCGTACCCGTTACCGCAACCGATATCATCTTTTGTGCAGGATAATCGTAAAATGCACCTGCTAATGTGGATAGCAAATTAGGTAGTCGGTAAAGCGAAATAATAACGCTATGGTCACGCATCTCCATGGCACCATGGGCTTCACTGTCGTCGGTTTGCGCCAGAATTACTTTTGCACCTAAGCTGATGGCTTGGGGAATAAACTCCCGACCATCTCTTTCATGGCCCTTTATGGCAACAAACGCTGAGCGCGTGTTCACCTCGCGGCTATCAAGAATTAATCCTTCCACGCGAATATCAGGGGCATCTACGCCAAACTTTGCCAGTAAGGCCCGAATGCTTTGAGTGAAGGCGCTAGCTACCACTTTCACCTCCCTTCAAAAATCGACTAAACGTTACTTGCTTGTCGTCTGGGGTAATATTTAATATGTGAAGCGCACCACCCATAATGGATGAAAATACAGGGGCGGCAGTGTCGCCCGCGTGGTATAGATCGCCACCTGGCTCGTTGATAAGCACCACCGTAACCAAGCGCGGATCAGAGACAGGGGCAATACCTGCGAAGATATTTACATACTCTTCGCCATAACCACCGGCCACTGCTTTTCGACTTGTGCCCGTTTTGCCCGCAACACGGTAGCCAGGCACAGCGGCCTTGGTTGCTGTACCGCCACGTTGGGTTACACTTTCCATCATTTGAACAATGGCTTTTGCATTCTCCTCGCTAATCACGCGCTCAGCCTGCCCTTGCCATGCAGGCTGCTGTGGCGACTTCACCATATTAAGGGGCGTTTTAATCCCGCCGTTGGCGATAGTGGCGTAAAGTCGCGCTAACTGCGCAGTAGTGACGGAAATACCGTAACCGAATGACAAGGTGGCTAATTCAAATTTTGACCATCGGCTTCGCTCATGAAAAATACCGCTGCTTTCCCCAGCCATATTAAGCCCAGTGTCGCTCATCAAACCGAGATTGTAATACGTGTCTAATAGGAAGTTTTTAGGCACAGAAAGCCCTAACTTTGACGTTCCCATGTTGCTTGAGTGTTGGATGATCTCTTCAAGAGATAGCTCACCATAGTTACGTGAATCTTTCACTAAACTACCACCAAGTCGCATCCAGCCAGGGCTTGTATCAATGATATCGTCTGGTTCTACTTCACCGAACTCAAGTGCTGTAAGTACCGCTAAGGGTTTTAATGCAGAGCCTGGCTCAAAGGCATCAGTAATCACTCGGTTGCGCATTCTGTGAGGCGCAATATCACTTCTGTCATTAGGATTAAACGACGGTGCGTTTACCATGGCAAGCACATCGCCCGTTTTCACGTCAACCACCATGGCCGATGCAGAACTGGACTGATAGTAAATCATGGCTTCTTTAATTTCTTTATACGCCAAAGCCTGAATACGCTGGTCGATAGCAAGCTGCAGATTACCGGCTTTTTCGCCTGCTTTGGTTTCCAGAATCTCTACCTGCCGCCCTTTTGCGTCGCGACGGATTTTTCTAGAGCCTGGCGTACCCGTCAACCACTCATCGAACATGTGTTCAAGGCCTTCAACACCGGTATCGTCAACATCGGTAACGCCAATAAGCTGTGCTGACACTTCACCGGTTGGGTAATAACGGCGACTTTCTCTGCGCAGGTAAATACCAGGGATATCAAGCTTGTCAACGTATTCGGCCATAGCTGCCGATACTTGGCGCTGCAGATACACAAATCGACGTTTAGGGTTTGCTACCTTCTCTTTCAGTTCAGTCACGTCCTGACGTAAAACGTCTGCCAGTGCATCCCAGCGGCGCACTTCATCAAAACCGTTGTTTTCATGGATTACTTTTGGATCGGCATATATCGCTCTTACCGGCACACTGACCGCTAATTCAACGCCGTTTCTATCGGTAATAATACCGCGGTAGGTGGGCATGTTGCGCGTACGTAGGGTGCGGCTGTCACCCTGTTGAATAAGTTCATCGGGCTCTATCACTTGAATAAACGCGGCGCGGGCTGCAAGTACGCCAAACACAGAGGTAATAACCACAAGCACAACGAGGAATCGCCAGTGCATGAAACTTGGCGTTACATTTTGCTTTGCGCCTGTTTTTTTGCGCGACCGAGTAGTCGTTACCGTGCTCATTTAAGTCTGACCACCACTTCATCATCGGCAGTAGGACGATACATGCCCAACTGTTTTTCAACCAAAGTTTCGATGCGATTGTGCTCAGTCAGAGCACGTTGCTCAAGCACGAGATTTCGCCATTCAACGTCAAGCTCGTCTTTCTCCTGCATTAGGTCTTCTAACGCAATAACTTGCTGTCTGTTGTGGTGACTGCTCAAAATCACGGCCATGGCACTAGTAATAACCATCAAATACAACAAAACCCGCAACTTGTTGCGGGTCAAATCTGAGACGATAATCAGTATTAAATTAAAATTAGTACCGGCTTTATTTGTCGTCGTCATAGCTTTTCGGCCACCCGCAGTACTGAGCTACGAGAGCGCACGTTATTGATCACTTCTTGCTCAGATGGTTTGATGGCTCTACTCAGTGCTTTAAGCACTTTGTCGGCATCAATTTCGGCTTGGGTAATGGGCATATTGTGAGGAACCGACTTCCCTTTACTCTGCTCTTTAATAAAGCGCTTAACCAATCTGTCTTCTAACGAGTGAAAAGAAATAACGGCTAGTCGACCTTCTTTTGCCAACACCTGAGTGGCTGCTTTTAACCCAACGCGAAGCTGCTCAAGCTCAGCGTTGATATAAATTCGAATGCCTTGGAATGCTCGCGTGGCTGGGTGCTTATATTTATCTTTTACCGGCACAGCTTCATCGATAATTTTCGCTAATTGAGCCGTGCGAATGATCGGTGTTTCTTTGCGAGTGTTCACAATGGCGTGCGCTATTCGCTTACCGAATTTCTCTTCACCGAATTCTTTAATCACTTGGGTGATATCTTGCTCTTCAGCGTGAGCCAACCAATCAGCGGCACTTTGACCTTTAGAGGTATCCATACGCATATCAAGGGGGCCATCGCGCAGAAAACTGAAACCCCGTTCTGCATCGTCAAGCTGAGGCGATGACACACCTAAGTCCATCAATACACCATCTATTTTCCCCATCAAACCTAAGGCTTCAATTTCTTCGGCCATATTGCCGAAGGGCGCATGAATGATACTGAAGCGTTCGTCGCCAGCAAAGCGTTCAGCAGCCTTGATAGCTTGAGGGTCGCGATCAAACGCAATAAGTTTCCCGGCGTGACCCAACGCCGCTAAAATGTGCGCAGAATGGCCACCTCGACCAAAGGTCGCATCAATGTAAATACCGTTCGGCTTAATAGATAACGCCTCAATACATTCATCAAGCAGTACGGAAACATGCTTAAATTCGCTTGTTGATGACGTGTTTTGCGATGTCATAGAGAGAAATCCTGTAGCCGTTCGGTAAGTTCAAATTCGCCTTTGCGTTCGGTGTCTATATCAACCTCAATTTGTTGAGCCCAAACATCGGCATCCCAAATTTCAAATTTGTTTAACTGACCAACTAACATGACTTCTTTGGATAGCTTTGCGTGAGCACGCAAAGGTGTAGGTATAAGAATTCGACCGCTTTTGTCCATTTCGCCCTCTGAAGCATGACCTAATAGCAAGCGCTGCATTCTGCGCTCTGCTGGAACCATACTAGAGAGCTTAATAAGTTTTAGCTCTATTTCTTCCCATTCAGGGAGTGGGTAAAGTAGCAAACAACTTTGTTGTGTATCTACCGTACATACAAGTTGTCCCCCACAATCATCCAGCAGAGACTGACGATACCGAGTCGGTACAGCTAGTCTGCCTTTTGTATCCAGATTGATTGCGTTAGCGCCGCGGAACATTCCCCTAGCCTTTTGTTATTTGCTTTTATTTTTCTTAATTTTTGAGTACTAATCTGCAAAGTGATGATGATTTGATCCACATTTCGCCACATTTACCCACTAGTTGACAGTTTAGGTATCATTGATCCCCACTGTCAAGTATAAAAACAATGCCGAGGCCGCGTATTTACTGGCGTTGAGCTGTTTGTATATACAGTACTAGGAGGAAGTGTATGATTAGGCGTGTAAAAAAAAGAAAAATAATAGAAAAAGAAATCGAGCTGAGAAAAATTAATCGATGAACTGCATTAAACTAGATGGTTAGCAGATAGATTTCGTTGCGATATAAAAAACCCCGTAAAACGGGGCTTAAAAATATTCCTAGACCGTGTAGCCTACTGTTGCATCACTTATTCGCTTGGCGCTTCTTCGCTTGCTTGTTGCTCTTCAGGTTGTACTACTGAAAGTTGCATGTTGCGAATTGGGTTCTCTGTCCCGTTAGAAAGCTCAACCAATCGGTTTAGCTGACCTACAGACATCATTACTGCATAGATTGCACCTAAAAAGCCTGCTTTGTGCAATTCAAGCACTTGCTCGTCGGGAAGCTCAAGTAACTTTTTCTCATTGATACTCAACATACCAGTGACGTTGCGTTGCTTACCATCTTGGTAAGTCAGGCGAATTTGGATTTGATCAAGAAGGTCTAGCTCAACGACTTTAGCTACGAAGCGCTGTGTTAGCATTTCACTGTTAGCGAGGTCTGCTAAGAAATTCTGACGGCCTTCAAGAAACTCGCTTGGCTCTCCAGCTTCAGTGAACAGGGGTTGACCTTCACCAGTTGACACTAGGTCGCTGTTTTCATCCATAAAAACACCAAGCTTGTCACCGTCAGGACGCACATCAAACGGATAGCGAAGAATGTTCATTGGAACATGAGGACCTTTCCATGTGTCGCCTGTAAGGAACAAGTTTTGACCTTGCTCCATGCCTAACATTGTTACTACGTGGTGACGCTTTGATGTTGGATCTTCAATGAACACGAGAGGCATCGACGCCGCAAGTTGCGCAAACTCACGGATCGTTGCCGCAGCAAGGTGAGTATTCTTTGCGAAGCTGAAAGATGAATTTACCGCAACCTTCAGGTCTTTATGCTTTTCTTTATCTAGCGGTACAAAATTGATAGCCATATTTATTTCTCATACTTGTTAACGGTGACCCCTGCTATTGTTGTGATAACTGCGGAGCCACAAAAAATGTAGTTTTGCCGTGCAGATGATATGTCGTCATCACCCACCGGACGAGCGCTAAGGCGCGCTGACCTTTCTTTACAGATTTTGGTCTAAATGGTTTCGATTTAGTTCACTAGACCGTCAACCATTAGCCTTGTCTAAACGGCATGCCGCTCGCTGTAAAAATGCAAAGCAAAGGTCAACACACCCTAGGGATTTTCCCGAAAATAACGCAACGGAGTATCCCGTATTCGCACAGTGAAGTCACGCAAGCTCAACAATAACAAGTTTTAAATTTTTATTGCAATGTAAACTTGAGGTAAACATGCTCGACCGCTTTAAAAATGAGCAATTGAGATAAAAACCTAGCCCAAAGATCGTAAAAGAACAAAAGGGTGTTGTTCTTTGTTTTAAAAATAAACAGCGGCATAGCAACAAGATATAATGGTTTCGCCAAAAATCAACATACCACCGAGAACGGACGTTGCTATGCCACGAACTTTGTTATCAGGCAATGCATGAGAAAAGTTAAAACAAATACTCAAATCGAGTGGGCTGTCTACAAAAAATATGAGCATAGAAATACACTGAAAGGCATTCTATACCGCATGAGAACAGGCATACCTTGGCGAGATTCACCAAATGAGTTTGGTGATTGGAGTACCGTTTTTCGGCGTTTTAATCTGTGGTCAAAGAAAGGCGTGCTAGACAAGCTATTTGAAAGCTTGGCTGTAGATGGTGATGCAGAATGGCTATTTATCGATGACAGCATAGTCAAGGCACATCAAGACAGTAGCGGTACGGCCAGCGATGATGAACATAATTTCATAGACAAATGAGTCGCAACTAAACTCTGAATCAATCTATACTTACTTTACTAACTTCATCAAGATCAAGAGTACCTTCGAGTGAATCTCCGGGACTTGGTAAGGTGGCATACTCTTCTAAAGCAATAAACAATAACAAAATCACTACTACTAAAAGTGTGGGAACCGAAGCATGAAAAATTGATTTAAAGTTATTTTTTTCAGTCACTGTCTATATAACCAATCAAGTTTAGGAGAATTTTAATAATTTTTGCTGTGCAAACTTTCCAATAACTTTGAGGCGCTATAATCAGAAAGGCTAGCTTTCTTGGTCTCTAAGGTACTAAGCAAGAAATCGTTCGATAGCTCGAACTCTTCGCATATCGTTTCCCACGTTTTAACATAGGATTTAATTTTACCCGCCGTTACCAAGCCGGGATCTTGCTTGTCTCTGCATGTTTCGAGTCTTGCCTTGATTGACGTGTCGCTTCCAGAAATTTTTCTGCCAACCAAGATTAAGTCGATTCTTGTATTGTCGCCATTAAACTCTGGGTTTTTTGCCAATATTGAAGCGTACCTATCAAGCTGACTTAGGTGCTTGTAATTCAAAGCTATGCCGGGGCGCTTTATCTCTATGACAACGCAATGGAAATACTTTGTGCCATCATAATCAGTTTTTGGAATACGCCCAGCAAGGAAAAGATCAACCTGACCTCTTACACCGTCAATATGAGATATATCTTCAACATCGTCTTCTTCAATGTCATCAATACCCTTAATTTCATTACGCATTTTTTTAGTAATGGAAATAAAGTCGTCTTCTTCTGCGCCAATCGTTTCGTACTGTGGCCCAAACAGCCATGTATTATTTTCTATTACGATCTGCATATCAGGTGTTTCTAATACGTTTTGATAATGATTTCTCATTATCTCCCTGATCATGCTCACAGCGTGTTCCCTCCTATGAAGGACATCAATTGTACTTATAATGTGTTCAAGCTTTGATCTCTGCATCTGTTCAGAGAACAGCTTCATTTTCTCCGGTTCCAATTCCAACACACTTTCTAAGACTTCAAAAAGATCTTCATTATGGTCAGATACTGTTATTTTATCCAGTAGTCTAATGATAATTTTTCGCTGTTTTTTGTTGGACTTCTTAAATAAAGCGGGTTCGCTAATATATATTTGACGAACAAGTGCTAGTGTATTTTCAAGCCTCCATTTAGCATAACTCGGGTCTTGGTGTGAGTAGGTTGGAAAAGCCCCCTCATCCTTAAACTTTTCTATTTCGTCATCTACGAACCGACGTAAGTAATCGTCATAAATTTCTTTTGAGTAACCATTGAGAATTTCTAACAGCTTTTTGTATGTTCGAGAAGATGTTGTGCGGATTTCAGCCACAAACATATCCGGCTTTTGCTCAGTAAAACCATCAGCCCATTCAGACTGTGCATATGCGCTCAGCCAAAACAGGCTCTTTTTGTTATAACTACTATATTGCTTGTAAACAGTACGGCCTGCACTATTCAAAAGATAGTAATGTGACTGCTCAGATGACGGTTTGTCATGCCACCTTAAGAAGGTAAGTTTGAACGGGGTTTCCTCAATAACTAAATCGACTTCTTTGAAATCATGAGCAGGTATAGATACTTTGTGCTGACCGTTATTGAAAAAGATCTCACGTTCTTTATTTAATGCTAGATACCAGCCAAACTCGATGGAAAACCTGTGGAGTAAATCATCAATTTCCGGAAGGTTTTCAGTGAAGTTTTTGAGCTCAACACAAGTGCCCTTTCCATACTGTTGAATACATTTAAGTTGTTCACTATCGGGCAGGTTTTCTCCACTATAATCCTTTACGTTAGCACTGTTAATTGAAATACAGGCGTCTTTGCCCCCAAACCGCGTGTACCATGATGCAACTTGGCATAATCTGTGAAAAGACAGACGTCCCCTTCCGTGGCTACCGTGCAGACTCGCGCCCTTCTTCAATGACTCATTAAACCTATCGAAATTATCTGACAAGTTGTGGAAATCAATACCATCACCATTGTCTATAACATGAATGAGTTCTAACCCATCCATATTGTTACTTTCGATGTTAATGTCAATCCGAGACGCTTTTGCATCAAGACCATTCCAAACCAATTCGAACAAAGCCTGCCATGGCTCATAGTTCTTAAAATGCTTCTTTATTCCTTGATCGGTAATATTCGCTGTACCTTTAAAAGCTGAGCGAGGCATCTGAATTTCCTTATACTTTTATATTTTTCAAAATCTTACTATCATTCTCAGGCTAACTGTTTTGCCGAACATAATCTAATACTTCATTTGCCAACTTAGTAAAAACCGCAAATGCATCGTCCCAATGCACTGGGTTTTCTGCGTATACCATTGGACTTACGTAGTTGTTGTACCTTTCTTTAAATTTGGGTTCTTCATTCAATAGTTTTAACCCGAACCGCAATTCGTCAATGGGCGTCTCAACCATTTGCGGGTGTTGATTACCAAATCGCTCAATATCTAAAGTAATGGCAGTTATGACCATTCTTCCTAGCGACTCAATGTCAGATGGTTGAGCCTGTTGGATGTGGTATGTATCGTAGATATGTCTAATTAAGGTTTCGTCATCATCACGTTCGCAATTTCTGGCAACACTTGCCGTTCTCCGAGTCATTGAAATCAACTTTTCGGCTTGTGTTTCTGAAATGGCTGCACACGCCATTTCTTCAAGTTCGATGTCAGATTTAAGTGTTTCTGCGTATATTGACTGGACAGTTTTTGATTCTGGCTCTTCTAATAGCTTCGATTCGATGAATTCAAGTTTTATAAACGGACGTAGACATGGTGCCTGCTGGTGCTCCTGAGGATAGCGGATGTTAAAGCTGAAATAGCGGTACTGGTCTTTTACCGTAACTTCCCCGTCAATCGAAAAAGTATCATTGTCATCAATCAATCTCTCAATGCACTGTTTAATCGCCTTACGCGCCTTTTTCTTAGCACCACCTGAAGTAAGGCCGCTGAATACCTCGTTCGGGACCAATTTAATATCAATATCTTCAGACATGCGATAGGTTTTGATTGCTGACTTCGCAAGTGCTGTTCCTCCTGTGAACACCATCTGATAATGTTCTGGATTGTGCTCCGAGATGAGTTTTAGTAGTTGGACAACATAGTAGTCTTTTTCGATAATTGCCGGGTTGCCTAGCCCTATGGCGTCGGCAACATCGACAAATAGCGAGCTATCGAGCTTCGTTGACACGCTGTTTACCTACGGTAATTTTACGGGTAAAGCGTGGATCGGTTGGAACAATTTTAACACTGGCTGGAATTTGCGTGCTCTGGCCTGAAAAGTTCATGTTCGACAAATCATCGAACTTGTAGTCTACATCTAACCTTTCCATAGCTTCTATTAGCACACCATCAGCACCCGCAGCATTATCCGGCATCAATTTACCTGTAATGCGATTGACTCTGGCACGTGCATAAAGCCCGTAACCTATCTTCATCAACAAGCCTTCACGAGCAAGGTTTCTAAGCCCACGACCTACTTGGTCATAGTCGGCTATATCTTTAAAATCAGAGCGCAGAAAAACAGAACGCTTAGAGCGCTTCACTCTTGTCTTTATTCTGTCTTGTATCGTCATCTGACACCCCCTAAGCATATTGACTATATAGTAGGCAAAAATACGACATTAATCAAATGCAAAAATACGACATACTTCGACATCAAAAACACGACACAGAATCACGCTGTATTCATTACTTTTCATGAAGTTATGACACTAAAAGATGAACGTCTACTCCCCTGAGATAGCAGACGGGTGAAACTGGCTATACGCACGATTTAGTTCAGTCTTCACTATGTGCGTGTATACCTGTGTGGTAGAAAGATCAGCATGGCCGAGATACTCCTGAATCTGGCGTAAGTTCGCGCCATTCTCTAACAGGTGTGTCGCCGCAGAGTGCCGGAACACATTGCAGGCAGCGTTGACGTCAAAGCCAGCCTTGAGCAGGGGGGTTATGGTGGGTGTCCTATTTAATTCACAACCCTCGATTATTGAATGCAAAACCAGCCGGAGCGGGTTTGGTTTCAAATTATAGAGGATTTCCGATTAGTTTGTACGACGTTAAGTTAAGATGGGTGTCCAAGTAACTCTCCTTAATATGCTCCGAGCAGAGCCTTCTCAGTTAAGTATCCCCAGAAAACAAAAACGGGCGCTAATAAAAACTGACTACCTTGAGGCAGTATTGAAGGCTGGATTAACAAAAATGTTCGAAAACTAAACACTCATGCGGTTGCCCTGCATCACCAGATAGACCAAACGCTATTCGCAAGAAAATTTTCTTTCAATGCGAAGATCACCTCGATTGCGATGTTGATGTGATTGAAAAGCTTGCGCTAGTCAAAAACCGTTTTCAAAATCTAGACGAAAATGACCTTGTTGATGGCGAAACATTTTTTAATCAATTGGAGTCTGAATAGATTTGACACCAAGCTGATTTTCAGTAATTTACAATCTTCGCCCCTCTTGGCACCAAACCAAAGGAAGCGAAGCGCCAACTTCAAAAGTTAAACGCCAGATAAAAGAAAACCAGCTCCCGCTGGCTTTCGTTTGCTTGGCTTAGGTTGCTCCCAAGTTGAAGGGGCAGTGTAACTTAAAGTTAATTAAACTGTTTCCTTGGTGTTTTCTTATTTATTATCCACAACCACAATATCTGCAACTTTTAAATAAACCAATACAGCTCCCTTTCTTCCTGCATTTTCATATTGAAACTCAATTTCTTGCTCTTTGCTTATTAACTTCGAAACTTGAGAGCAATCAACATTCCACAATTTTGAAGTAAAGTTTACTGGAGATTCAAACTCCTTACTTACTACTTGTATGTTTAATACGTTACTTGACCTCCAAATATCTTCACAAGATATGTCGGTCACTTTCCCTGTAGCAAGATGGTACTTCCTACCTTCTCCACAAGAGATAATAAAACAAACAAATAAAGCTATAGTAATTAATCGAATCAATTTCCTGAAACCTCCCTTTGTGCAGCATTAACACTATATGCTGATAAGTATGCGTTTGCAGCACTAGAGGCACTAATCGTTTGGTTAACACTTAATGCTCTAAACATATTAGTTGTAGCACCAGCTCCAGTTAAAGCTCCCGGAACGTTTACGCCAATAGCTGCAGCTTGTCTTGCAGTTTCTGCATCCATGCCAGCTCCCATGAAAGCTTTTTCAGTACCTCGTTGTACCGGATCATATCCAGTTGTTTGCTCCAGCATATCACTAGCTCCTACTGTTGCAGCAGTGGCAGCTAAAACACATCCTGCCCCAGCCGTAAATGCACAAGTTCCCGCACCAGCTATAGCGACAGTATTGGCAGCAGTTCTAGCAGGGTCTTCAGCTAAAGAACTCACTGTATTAGATATACCGTCACCAATATCGCTCATTACTCCTTCTATTGAACTTCTAAGTTGAGCCGCTCCATCAGCAATACTTCTAAACCATTTAGTTAATGGGGCATCAGGCGACTCAAACTTGGGGTGGTTGGCGTCATTATACGCTTTTCATGAAGGCTGCGGTTATTGCACCATTAGCAAACTTACCACCTGTAACCTGACTAACCGTACCACCGACGACAGCAGCGGCAACAACTCTTGCGCCCGTATCCTTGAAGGCTGAATCAATCTTGCCTCCTGCCATACTTGATACGCCTGCGGCAGCAAAACCATGTCCAAACTTACCACCAGAAAGGACACTACTTATTCCGCCTGCCATCCCTCGAATAAGTCCTTTTCCGAGTATATTCTGTATCCCGTTATTGGCAATTAACTCACCAGCACCGTAGAAAAGCGCCCCACTAAATGCTCCAACTAATGCCCCCTTTAGCGAGCCAGTTGCAACGTAACCAGATAATGCCCCACCTGCAATGATGATGGGCAAGCATTTAGGGGCAACGGTAAATTAACACCAGAGCAAGAAGAGATCCGTCGACTTAAAGCGCAGGTCAAACAGCTTGAAATGGAAAAGCGCATATTAAAGGAAGCGACGGTCTTTTTCGCCAAGGAAACGAAATAAAATATCGTTTCATCGCGCAACGTAAAAAGACCTATCCAGTCGATTTAATGTGTCGACTGTTGGGCGTGAATAGAAATGGCTTCTACCGGTATGTGAAGAAGCAGGAATGGCCGCAGACGCAGAAGGATAACGAAAAAGCTGAGATGCTCGAATGGATTGAAGCCATAGATGTTGCGAGTGAGCATACATACGGTAGCCGCAGAATGCAGCGAGCATTGAACTGTTTAGGTTATCCAGTAGGCCGACAGCAAACGCGGCAGTTAATGAAAGAAGCCAACGTAAAGGTTCGATACAAGAAGAAGTATAAAATCACCACCAATAGTGATCACGACAAGCCCGTATTCGACAATGTACTCAACCGTGAGTTTGACGTTAACGCACCGGACCAAGCGTATGTTTGCGATATTACCTACGTCTGGACACGTGAAGGTTGGTTGTATTTAGCCGTGGTTATTGATCTGTTCTCGCGGAAGGTTGTGGGCTGGAGTATGGGTTCACGAATGAAGGCCAAGCTTGTTTGCGATGCACTGACAATGGCGATTTGGCAACGTCGCCCGAAGCCAGGATTGATTGTTCATTCTGACAGAGGAAGTCAGTATGCAAGTGACCAGTATCGTCGATTATTGAAAGGCCATGGTTTTATTGGCAGCATGAGTCGAAAAGGCGACTGTTGGGATAATGCCGTGGTAGAGAGTTTCTTCGGTACACTGAAACAAGAACGTGTGCATTGGAAGTCATATCAAACCCGTCTCGAAGCACAGCAAGATATCTTGCAGTACATCGCGATGTTTTATAATCCGATGCGGTTACATTCATACTTAGGATATATGAGTCCGAATCAGTATGAAGTGGCAGCATTGAAACAGAAGAAAGTAGCTTAACTGGGTTGGTCAATTTTGGTTGACCACGTCACGCTATTCGCTAGAAAATTATCTTTCGATGCGAAGATCACCTCGATTCCGATATCGATGAGATTGAAAAACTTGCGTTAGTCAAAAACCGTTTTCAAAATCTAGACGAAAATGACCTTGTTGATGGCGAAACATTTTTTAATCAATTGGACTCTGAAGAGATGTAGCAGCGCCTGCCAGCTTTGGCACCAACCCAAAGGAAGCGAAGCACGAAGCGCTAAACGCCAGATAAAAGAAAACCAGCGGATGCTTGCTTTCGTTTGCTTGGCTTAGGTTGCTCCCAAATTTAACTTAATTGGAAGCTGTCTCTGAACCATCCTCTACCTCAAATTTTTTAAGCTCTAGACCCCATATAATGAGTTTAATGGTTCGATATAACGCATCTTTTACTTCAACATCTTCTTCTGGATCATGGCTATCAAAAAACTCTAAATACGTGACCATTTCGAACTCATTGTCAAAAGTTACTTCTTCTTTTTCTCGTATATATTTCACCGTTATTGGATAAACAGGCAACTTATTTACCACCATTTCCAGCCTCCTTGATATGGTCTATGTTTACGAACTTGATTTCCTGTTTTTCCCGCATGGAAATGCCAAACATTTTTATTGTGTCCAACAAGCTTTGGAATTGGGTGGTTGTCGATTCCAAAGCTTCGCTTTCCATTTCTCAACCAAGTAAATCCATACCCTCCAGCATTTTTATATCTCATAAACTTAAAAGAATACCCCATTGCTTTGCCAAAATCCCCATTCTGGAATCAAAAACGCCTAAAAGCTATTTCCACACTCCTTCGGATAGAGCACGGCTTATGCAAGTTGTGCTTGAAATGAAATTTGGTGAGATGGCTCAGTAACACTACAAGATTTCTCTGAGCGTCCATCGCAGAGACGGCCTTCTTTGAATGCAAAACCCGCCGGAGCGGGTTTGGTTTCAAAAATGACTGTCCAAATTAGTTTGTAGTTTGGGGAGGTTAAACTAATCTTAGGTAAAAGCTTTTTACCTCATAGTCTAAATTTCTAAAAATAACGATCTCAATTAAATATTCTGCATCGTTCCCTTCGTTTAGGATCAAATCATAACTCCGCCTTGATAAAATTTTATCTAATGCAGATGTGGTGTTCAGAACACCACTAACTTTGATTTTTTTTTCCTGTGTTAAATATCTTAAAGGTCTTGTGTAAAAATCATCATGACTAAAAGCTTCTTTTACTTTCTCCTTTAGTTTCTGCTTATCTTCTAAAACCTTATTAACCTTGTTAAATTCAACAGGTTCATTCAACGGAAGATTTAGCAATAAAAAAACTCCTACCAAACAAACAAAAAACAAAATTTTGTATATCAATTTCACTATCTGTATGCCTCAATCAAGTTTCTCATCTGCGGACTTGTTATTGCGTTTGATTTATTCAAAGAATAACTCATCAGGGCACCGGTATTATTAAACTGATGGTTTAATCCTATTGCGTGACCAAGCTCATGAGCAGGGGTTAAGCTGCCAATATTAGTACCAAATCCAAGTCCATCATGTAATCTAATTCTATTAGATGGCCCAAACCACAGAAACGATTTCACCCTTTGCGAGTCGCCATTTCTACCACCTACACTTCCACTGGCCTTAAAGTTTTTGTAGCTCACTTCGATGTCAGACAATAGTAAGCGTCCGGTGATCCCACCTAGCGGTTAGCAAACTGCCATGGTAGCAGTTGCTCGATATTAGCGTCGTGATTGCTGAGTTCGCCAAGGCAAGTCATGACATACTCGAACACATTGAGGTCGTTAGCTTTTGCGGTTTCAATGATGCTATAAAGCACCGCACTGGCGTTTGCACCTGTGGCGGTTTGGCTAAACAGCCAGTTTTTTCTTCCTATGACGAACGGTTTAATCGCGCGCTCAGCGCGATTATTGTCGATATTCAGTAATCCATCGAGTGTGTAACGTACAAGCTTTTCCCATTGGTTCAAGCAGTATTGTATCGCTTCACCTAATTTGGTTTTCGGTAACACTTGTTGAACTGATTTCTCTAACCATGTATGGAACTGAGTTAGCAGCGGCAGGCTTTTTTCTTGTCTGGTGAGGTAGCGCACTTCCACTGTTTTATCTTTTAGCTGGGTCTCTATGCGGTAGAGTTTTTGGATGTGATTGAGTGCCCAATCCGCTTTGCCGCTGCCTTTTTTACCTGCGCCTTTCTTCGCTTCCATAAACTTACGGCGTGCATGAGCCCAGCAGCCCACTAATGTGGCCTGTGTCTGCTCGTAACCCTGATAACCATCCACTTGCAGATAGCCGTTGTAGCCAGCAAGGAAGTCCACTGCACATTGCCCAGCCCGACTATTGTGGTAGTCGTACAAGACGATGTTTGGGATAACCGAGTCCGGTATCTTGCCTGCTGGCGAATCCGCACCGGTGGCATACAGCCACATGTAACTGGTCGCTTTGTCAGCATCGACAACCTTTAGTGTGGTTTCATCCGCCTGGATAACCGGTTGTTGTAGCAGATGCTGATGAAGCTGGTCGTAGAGGGGCTTAAATAATTCAGCACAGCGGATTATCCAGTCCGCCATGGTTTTGCGGCTGAGTTCGATACCGTGCTGTTTGAACATCGCCTCTTGACGATAAAGGGGTAACCCATACTGATATTTGCTGGTGATGATTTGGCTTAACAAGCTTGGCGTGGCATAACCTTTTGGGATAACACTGTGAGGCACAGGCGCTTGCTTTACCTTATTGCTAATTCCGTCTTTGTCACAGGTACGGCACGCATACTTCGGGCGAACATGCTCAATCACTTTCACCTGCGCAGGAATGAACTGAAGTTTCTCTGACTTATCTTCACCGATACAGTGCAAGTCGCTTGCACAGCAGTCACACGTTTTCTCTTCCTCAGGGATATCGTGAACGATAACCTCGCGGGGTAAATCTTGAGGAAGCGGTTTACGCTTGGGTTTATTGCGCGTATAGCTAATCGCTTCCTGTTCGGGCGCTTCCACCTCCGCAACCAGCTCTTCCGCCTCATTAAACAATTCCCCCTGTCCAGGGTGGCCCTCGGTACTTTTACCGAACTGTTTATGCTGGGCAATACGGAACTGCTCTTCCAAGTATTGATAACGCGACATAACCTGCGACAACATCTTTTTCAGTGTTGCTGGGTCGTCAGGTAAGTTTTCGATATCGATATCAATATTCATGATGTTATTATCATGCAATAACCTACTGATTACCCGACATTATTAAGACTATTTCGTGATCAATAATCGCTGGTTATGATCACAGGTTATAAGCCGGACGCGGTGTAATGTAAGGGCTGATGACCTATCACGTCAAAGCCGGATAGCAACCACTGCAACTGTTGTTCACTGAGATGCATGTGTGGTAACTCAGCATCATTCGGCCATTTAAAGCGATGCTTCTCCAACCGTTTATACCACAGCGCGAAGCCGGTTTTATCCCAGTAGAGGATTTTGAGTTTATCGCGCTTTTTATTGCAGAAGACAAACAGTGCATCTTGGAACGGACTGAGCTGCATTTGTTGCTCAACCACCACAATCAGCCCGTTAATGGACTTGCGGAAATCGACAATGTCCATGTACAGATAGATATCAGCAGGCTCGACGAACATCTTCATTCGTTAAGCGCCTTCATCAACGCCGCTAACCAATGAGGTTCTACAGCAATGGGTAAACTGAGTCGACCCGCGCCATACTCCAGCGTTATCTGTTCGGCCTCGGCACATTCCCGGGGTTCAACCATCGTGACTTCGCGTTTCACCTGAACAAATTTGCTTTGCCGGTGTTGTAAGCGAATATCACTGCGCCTGGCATAAAAGGTTTGGATATTGATATGGTGTTGCCGGCAGAATTCGACAGCCGAGAGACCACTCTGTTGATGCTGTTTGAATAGTTGTCGCCATTCATGCTGGCTGCGTTGAGGTTGTCGCATGACATACTCCTACTAAAAGGGATATCATGCCGCAGCTAATTTGCTAGTTGAATGTGGGGATCACCGGACGGATACAGACAATAAGCTCCAATTTGTAACCTCTATTGTTAAATCCAAAGTGAGTCCATCAACAGTTTGATTTATGCTTTCGAAAGATTTTGCAAGCCCAGAGCATGCTTCCGAAGAAACGTTAGTGCAATAAATCTTTAATGTTCCCGACAAGGTTTTTCCATCTTCAGAGATTGTTAAACCTAATCTGTCGTCAGCATCAACGATGTCACTTACATTCTTAGGTTCACTTCCATTACTGGAGTCAGCAGATTGCGCATAACTGGATCTTGCTTCCCCTAGTGCCCTCGCAAATGCTGCTCCAAACGCACCATTAGCGAATTTTCCACCTGTCAACTTGGAAACAGTACCACCAACAACCGCGCTAGCAACAATCTTCCCGGTCACACTGCTTAGTCCACTAATTCTGCCTCCCGCAAGCGCACCGATACCGGCTGACCAGAACCCATGACCGAACTTACCACCCATAGCTTTACTTGCTAGTCCACCTACAACACCATTAGTTATAAAGCCACTAAGTGAGTTCGCAGGACCTGCCATACCTGCCGAAAACGCTCCTACTAACGCCCCTTTCAAACTTCCTGTTGAGATGTAACCCGACAGTGCTCCCAATACCATTACGTTTACACCCGGTATAAACATTACTGCTATAGAAGCTATCTGTCGCCAATACTTCTTAATACCTTTAAACAACGACTTGAAGAAATATCCACTGGGATCGGTATAACTCAACGGGTTGTTCAGTACATAAGAATAACGGTTATAAGATTGCGAATTAGAAGGAGCTTGAATAAACGGATCTGCCTGCAAGAACCTACCCAAAATTGGATCGTAGATCCGACCGTTCATATGGATGATGCCTAGGCCATCCATCATTTTATGGCCAGTATAACCTCGGTCTGTCGGCTGCATGTAACTGGCATTTGCAAATACCGATGCTTGGTGAATTTGCGTACGCTTTCCAAACGGGTCAAAAAATGCCTGCTGTACCACAGTACCATTAACGTTCGTTACCGTGGCAATAGAGCCCTGATGGTCTTTATGTAAATAGGAATACTCTTTTGTTCCGTTACTGCGGTGTGAAATAACGATGTCTCCCGCTACATAGTACTTATGCTCAGTTAATGAACCGCTACCACCAGTCCTTTTCACTTCTTCGTAATTACCAAGATAAATAGTTTGATACTCGTTCGTTTTTCCTTCTTCGACACGTTTCTCTTTTTTAAAGTAAAGTTCTCGATTGATACCATATTTCATATCGGCATATAAGGCGCCTTTTGTAATTCGAGTTGGTTTGTCATAAGTGCCGTAGTGGAATGCGCGTCCAGTGCCGTCACTACGGATATTACCGTTATTGTCGTAGGCGAACGAACCAAAACCTGTAGCTGAGGTAAGGCGATGTACGCGGTTTGCGTCACTATAGTTATAGGTACTAACACCATTTTTCTTTTTCAAATTACCGAAGCCGTCATATTGACAGTTATGGTGGGTGTCCTATTTAATTACTTGCAAATCACGCAGCTGCGCCCATCAGATCGCGGCTATAATCCAAATAACCGTAATTAGCATATGCACATTGCAGTGACTTTGGAGCAAGTAACGAATGACTTTGGACCACCAATATAATTTCGTTGGACCAGTCTAGTAATTATTCTGGACCAGATGAATTTTAAGGTGGGTGTCTATGTAAATTTATGTCGATGAGATTGAAAAGCTTGCGCTAGTCAAAAAGCGTTATCAAGATCTAGACGACAATGACCTTGTTGATGGCGAAACATTCTTTAATCAATTGGACTATGAATAGATATAGCTGCGACTGCCAGCTTTGGCACCAACCCAAAGGAAGCGAAGCACGAAGCGCTAAACGCCAGATAAAAGAAAACCAGCTCACGCTGGCTTCGCTACGCGTGAACATACCGACTCAATACGCTAACAAACGCAAGGCGATGGAGTTGCTGCGCCTTCAACTGTTGAAAACAAAAACGTAGCGGCAGCCAAACACCATGAACTGCTCAGCCCCGCCAGATATGCCAATCCCGCCGGAGCGGGTTTGGTTTCAAAGGGAGGCGTGTATTCTATTTAGTTTATTGCGTGCCCGTCCATAGCATGAAGGGTTATCCCCAAATGTCGATGCCCACCTTGTGTTCCGAATATCTCGACTGGCACAATCTATAATTTTACGCCTTTTTCTTCTAACCATTTAATTACTCTATCTAAACTGGCTTTTTGCGTAGCTCCTTCAGAAAATCTGTTTTGAACGGCTTTAATTCTAGAGATTAAATCTCGGCCAGTATCATCTGTTGTCTCATACTGCGCACCAGCCTCAAGAAGTATGAGGACAATATCATATCTAACAATATCTGCCGCAGCTAATACCGGAGTAATACCACCCATAGACATACCGAACACCATTTCATTTCCAGTTTTTGCATCAATATCAGCGCCCGCGTCCAACAACAACTTTAGAGCTGCTAGATTTTCTCCATTATCTACACTTATAGTATTGAAGATTGGAGTCTTTTGAGGATGCCCTGCGTATAGGTTTGGATCTCCATTATTTGCCAATGCTACTTCTAAAAACCGAGTATCCTTTAATCTACTTGCCCAGTGAATGATTGAGCTACTTGCAAAAGTAATATTAGGGTCGGCTCCTGATTCTAGAAGTTTCTTAAATCCTGCTAAATTTTCACGTCTCAATGCCCAAAATAAAGGAGTTACTCCCTGATTTCCTCTCGAATTTACATCGACGCCCTGATCAATCAATGATTGAATTCCAGAGATATTACCTTTACCGGCATACTTCGCTAATTCTCTAATCTTTGTGTCCACAAACATGCTGTCTAAAGGCATAGAGATAATTAACTCATTACTTTTCTTTTGATCAAACGATTTTTCTCTTGAATCTGTATTTTGCAATGGCTCCATGGATTGACACCCCAATGATAAACTCATCATGGTCACTAGAGTTATTAGTTTAAAGGCTAGTCTAAACACAATTAACATCCTACTCTCTGACAAACTCCGCCCATAGGATGCCAACCAGCAGGCCCAAGAGCTACTTGCTCACCGTATGTTTTTACAGGAGTGATAGAATTCAACATCTGCAATCCATCAAATGAACTTTGGAAGTGAGTAATTGAACCCGGAGCAGGTGTCAGACCACCAACTGTTCGGGAATTAACACCAGCAGCATTAAAAACGGTAGCTCGTCCTCCAGTTACAATTGCAGAAGCGGACGCGAGGCCTCCTCCTAGTGAGTGGCCTACAAATTGAACATTACCATTTGTAGCTGCATGAACAGCTTGAGCTTGTACCATCGCCTGTGTGTACTGTGCGCTTTCCAACCCAAATGCTTGTCTAATGTTTGCAATCCAGTCTGAAGCCCCATTTGTACCTGCGAATGCTAAAACGCTGTGACCTGTATCTTGATTAACATAAAGTGCTGATTGAAGTCCTGAATCAGGGTCCACGAATAAATCTCCGCTCATTTCATATCCATCAATCGCATTACCTTGAGGATCGTAGACATCATTCGCGAGCTTAGCATATGTAACCTCTTGCTCGGTCGGTTTCCTCGCTTCAGGAGTACCAACGTGAATAGCAGCCATGAATGCAGCACTAACTGCTCCATTAGCAAATTTACCACCTGTTAGTTTCGAGATAGTCCCGCCAACAACAGCTGCTGTTACAACTTTACCGAAGCTCTTTCCATAGCCGCCACCTATTGCCGAACCTAGGCCAGCAGACCAGAATCCGTGACCAAATTTGCCTCCTTGAACCTTGCTCGCAATACCACCCGCTATGCCATTCGCGAAGAAAGCCCCTAGCCCTTGTCCAGCGGCCGCACCTATCCCGCCAGTAAATGCACCTACTAGAGCACCAGTTAGTATATTGCCGCCGTTTAGTGCTGCACCAGTTGCTCCTGCCGCACCTCCAATAGCCGCCCACATTGCAGCGGTGCAAGTTCCAGCACAGTAATAGGAAGCTACTGCGACAATTATAACACTTGCAAATTTCTTAATTCCTTTCCAAAGCTTACTAAAGAAATACCCACTCGGATCGGTATAACTCAACGGATTATTCAAAACATAAGAATACCGGTTATATGACTGAGAATTTGATGGAGCCTGAATATGCGGATCTGCCTGTAGGAATCGACCCAGTGTTGGATCGTAGATCCGACCGTTCATATGGATGATGCCTAGGCCATCCATCATTTTATGGCCAGTATAACCTCGGTCTGTCGGCTGCATGTAACTGGCATTTGCAAATACCGATGCTTGGTGAATTTGCGTACGCTTTCCAAACGGGTCAAAAAATGCCTGCTGTACCACAGTACCATTAACGTTCGTTACCGTGGTAATAGAGCCCTGATGGTCTTTATGTAAATAGGAATACTCTTTTGTTCCGTTACTGCGGTGCGAAATAACGATGTCTCCCGCTACATAGTACTTATGCTCAGTTAATGAACCGCTACCACCAGTCTTTTTCACTTCTTCGTAATTACCAAGATAAATAGTTTGATACTCGTTCGTTTTTCCTTCTTCGACACGTTTCTCTTTTTTAAAGTAAAGTTCTCGATTGATACCATACTTCATATCGGCATATAAGGCGCCTTTTGTAATTCGAGTTGGTTTGTCATAAGTGCCGTAGTGGAATGCGCGTCCAGTGCCGTCACTACGGATATTACCGTTATTGTCGTAGGCGAACGAACCAAAACCTGTAGCTGAGGTAAGGCGATGTACGCGGTTTGCATCACTATAGTTATAAGTACTAACACCATTTTTCTTTTTCAAATTACCGAAGCCGTCATATTGATAATCGATGCTATCATCAAACATTGAGGGCATGTTACTCCCCCAATCGGCCACACTCACTGAGCGGTAATCGAGGCGGTTCAGGTCATCGTAACTGTAAGTCTCAGTAAACTTCGTGCCCACACCTGGGTTAGAACCATACTCCGTTGTTCGCGTATCAACGTTACCCATTTCATCATGCGATACTTGCGAATAAAAAATGTCTGAAGTCGCTCTCTTCACAAGAATGCTGGTTTGCCACCCCGTGTCCCCTCGATAATCGAAATACGACCGAACATTATTTCCATACCGTACTTCTCGTGCTTGGCGACGTCGGTCGAATTCCACGATTTGCTTAAGTAGTGCACCCGTTTGCTTATTCGTGATTTTGTATAAGTCGCCGGTAGACGAATAGTGCATTTGTACTGACAAACGGAGCCCTTGGCTATCCGCTGGATAAGTCAGTGTGTCTGCCCGGCTGAACTCATCGTAGCTTGTATTTTGGAAATAAGTATTTCCGCCAACATAAGTTTGGGTTTCGTTAGGACGCCCCTTGCTGTCATAGCCATAATGCTTTCGTAGGGTCGCACTGGTGGCTGGCGTCGCGCCACATGCCTGGTCTTTGGCATTATATTTAGCTGTTGCAAACAACTTCCCAGCTTTTTTTTCATTTCTATTGGCGCTGGTATTTGTCGCATAATGCCAGCAAAGTGTCCCTTCATTCACCTCATAACTTCGAACTTTGCGACCAAGCTTGTCATAATTGAATGTAAAGGTGTGTCCACGTCCGGTTTTTTGCGTAAACAATTCGCCAAATGCGTTGTAGGTGTATTCCCATATCCCCTTTTCTGGGTCGACCATCTTGGTTTTTCGTCCATAGGCATCATACCAATTCTGAATCTTACTGCTTTTACCGTCAGCTTCCGTTAGTGTTTCTTTCAGATTGCCGTAAGCGTCATACGTAAACGTCACCACTCCACCCAGTGGATCAATGGTTTTTGTAGTTCGACCAAAGCCATCAGCGTATTTTAAATATGTATTACCCCGCTCATCCACAGTAGATTGCTCTAAACCATTTACGTAGTAAGAAACCACTTCTCCGTTTGGACGAGTAACCTGCTCAACTTGGCCTATTGCATTGTATAAATAAGTTGTGCGGTAACTACTGGATGTCGGCTCGGTCACATAATCAACTCGCCCCTGTTCATCATAATAGGTAAAAACCTTATCCCAATCGTCTGCAGCACTTCGTACGTATTTAGCGACTTCTCTGCCCCATTTATCGAAGTAAACTCTGACTGCCGGCTTACCAGACTCAACTTGTGCTTCGTAATAATGCGAGCCGGGCACACAGTTTAAACACCAACTGCGAGTAATCGTAGTCACTCGGCTATCTGGATGCTCAATTTTATTGACTTGGCCAAATACATCATAAAAGGTTTTAGTTTGCTGCGAATTAACCGAGTATAGCGTTGAGTTCTTTATTAAACCCGATACCGCATTTCCATAAACCCCGTTGTATTGATACGTAACGTAGTTCCCCATGGCATCATGCTGGCGGTGCACAAATCGCCCGTTGCCTTGATACTCAGTTTTCGAAGTGCGTGTTTGTGCATTGCCCGTGTTTGAGGAATAGCCCTCAACTGATACCTCGGTTTTATTCCCGTAAGTATCATAAATGTACGTAGTAGTTGTTCTATATTTGGCGTCATCTGGTGAAACGATTGCCTGATGAAGATAATTAGTGCTGTTGTACGTGAATTTACTGTTTCGCGTAATTTTGTCGACACCATTAACGGTTTTTTCAACCTTTGTGGTTTCCAACCTCCCCCAACGTCTATCTTTATAGGTATTGACTGAATACGTTTTTTGATAATCGCCGTATGTATCGCTGAAGTTGTTACTGTCTTTGTCGATTACGGTCACGCTGATACTGTCAACATTACCCCACGTGTCTTGTATTGTTCTTGTGTTAGTCTGACTAACAAATTGCGAATTGCTACCGTCGTAAGTGTAGCCCTTCTCAAAGGAGTCATAGACATATGCATAATAGCCACCCTGCGCAGTTTTGACGGCTTTTAGGTTGTTTTTCGCCCAAGATAGCAATTGAGCGTCCTTAAATTGCGCCGTAACTCTAGGGATGCCAGTCATAACGAAATTCGTATTGCCATGGTACTGATGATTATAGGTTTCCGTTATTACACCTGTTTGCTGGTCAATAGTTTTCAGCACTTCAAAACCTAGACTGCCGCGGCCTTTGCGATGCAGCAACAGCCCTCCGTACTGATATTTGACCGCTAAATCGCTATTATTCGTTACGGCGGTGCGTACTTCAGACACCAGCTTTCCTCCTGCTATAGGAGAAAATACGTTGGTATGTGTGTTATATGAAGAATCTTGCCGAAAATATAGCGCAGTGTCAGTCATGGGGGCATATTGAATGTTTGTCTCAACACCAAAGCCGTTTGTAATTTTGTTAACCGTATATTCGTATTGGTAAGGACGAACAGAGTAACGCCTCCAGTCGCCAGAAGACCCAATGTATAGGTCGAGATTACCATCACCGTTGCCATCACCAAATCGTATTGTATTATTTGCCCCAAAATTTCGAGTCCTTACATAGGTAAAATCCACTTTGCTTGGGGATGCGGAGAGACTACTTATATAAATATGCCAGGAAGAATTACTGGTGGCATACAGCATGTCTGCCTTGCCGTCGTAATTTACATCAACAAAGTGAGAGAAGTTTGCACTATCAATGTCATATGGCTGTGACAATAACTGCTCGCTACCAAACATTTTTCCATTTGATAAACGATATCGCCATTTATTAGCGTAGGAGTAAACCATATCTGTTAAGCCATCTCCATTTAAGTCGGCATAACGGATGTCTTTGTAGGATGCACTTAATGTTTGAACTTTGCTAAAATACGGGTCATTAGCGCTGTTGGTTTTTGAAATAAATACCTGTCGATTAGACGTTGTATTTTCTCGCCACGTGCCAAATAAATCTCTTTCGCACTCGCCACTTGTTTGGGCTGGTAGACGGTTTCCACTAGAGTTGACACAGTACCCGTCAGTGGATGTCACTTGTAAAATCACATCTGACAAGCCGTCACCATTGATGTCGATAGCACTGGCTGACTTAATGGTAGCGCGATACATTTGAGCGTTGCCAAATATTGCATCGCCACTCAGTTCTGAGCTAAACGTGTATAGATGATTGTCGGTAAAAGACTTATTTCCCGTATTGATATAAGCACGAACCTCATGATTTTTTCGATAAACGATATCCTCAAATCCGTCCCCATTCACGTCCATCACTGCTGCACCACCATCGAACCCCCACGCTCGAAGAAAACTCCCTGTCGAACTTTTGATATACCCTTGCCTTAGGGAGCGATTAACAAAATGCGCAGGACATTCATTCGAACCTTCACATAGGCTAGGTGCTGACTGCGTGTTTTCGTAATACACGACATACCAGTTTTTATCTTGACCATCAGCAACCAATAAATCTCGTACGCCATCACCATTAAAATCAATATTAAGGGCATATTGACGCTGGGAATTACTGTCACCGATATTGGTTAGCGTGGTAGTTGAAGCAGAGGTCGCTGACTTTACGCGCCAATATCCACTCTTAACAAATAATAAGTCAGACTTACCATCGCCCGTTAAGTCAAATACCTGTGCCTCATGACGATTATCAGCATCACCCGTAATGTAAGTATTAATATTGCCGTAATCCACAGCTGTTGACGTATTGGGAAGTGTCCAATTAAAGAGCGTAGACTCAAGGCAATCGGCCTCGGCAGAAGACAAAGTGGGACATTCGCGCACAGAGCTGAGTACTCTGCGCTGATTTTCATCATAATTTAATATATATGCTCGATAATCTAAGTCGTCCACTTTGGATACAATGCTAGTTAGTACCCTCCTAGACATCGAGTAACCACCATTGTTGTAACCGGCAGCATAATAGTTCTTTGATGAATAGTTAAAATTGATTGATGCAAAAGGAGGCAGTTGTTGTCCGAGATGCCCTGAATATTCCACCTTACTGATAAACGCCGTGCCGTACTCTTTTATATAGGTAAATCTTATATAGTTTCCTTTCCTATCTCGAATAGCCTTTAGCATCCAAGTATTGGCACGAGAGGTAGGCGCGCCCTCTGCGGTAACAAATCCGTCAGTGCCAAAAATAACATTTCCCATAGTCGTATCATCGCGGATATCGCCATAATAGAGCAGTTCTCCGGATTTTTTCCATACAACAAACCACCTCGGACCGTTTACGCTATTTCCTCCCATTGCTTTTGCATGACTAAAATCGTCACTCTCTAGATAGTAATTTGTATCTGGCGCTCCGTAAGTACCGCTTTTAACTTTCATTTTTTGTCCGTCAAGACAAAAACGGTCGTTACTATCGATATTCACGCCCTCTATTCTACCGTCTTGAGCGAGGTTTTTCGCACACCGAGTTATAGCAGAAAGCCCTGCTATGCTATGCTCCAACCTACGCCCAAGGGCCCTTCAAACTGTCTTGAAGATGAATAAGTCAGCGCCATATGCGGCTGAACGCCTGCTCTACCCTGAGGGGCGGAAATCGGGATCGTGTACGTTGCAGAGCCACTTTCATCGACTCGAAATTCACCAGGAGTCAGACCAACGACTTCTGCATAGCAAACAGAAGGCAGAACTGCCAATAATAGGGCAATAAGTGAACGTGAAATTTTCATTGAAACTTCCCTATTCTAAGATTTTAATTAAATGAGGCTATAACATCCGTTGCGCAATCGATGTACGGCAATTCAACTGTTAACGTGTTAACACTGTTATACAACGTAAAGTTTGTGTCATAAACAACGTCATTTTCAGAGAGAATCTGAACAAGAAGTTCAGCGTACCGTTCATTTTTTAAATCATATTCAATGAAGGCCGTTACGTGGCCGCTGATGGGGCATTCTTCGGAATCTTGGTTGTTTGACAAAGAGAGGGAGAGTACTTCAGGCTCTAGGGTGTCCGCCGCACAAATTGGGGTAAGTAACAGAGACAAATATAGCGTTACTGCTTGAATTTTCATTTATTACACATCCATGTCAACAAGTTTGGGTTGTTCGGAGTACATGTCATACGCCCGACTTTTATCAAGTTTTAACTCACAAAGTGAACAAAAAGCAATCACTTTATTGCTTGTCACAAAAAATTCACATTTCTTAGAAACACAAGAGAAGCATTAATCACTTAGAAAGTGAATCGTCATCATTGGGGTACTAGAGAATGTGGAAAGCAGCCCCAAAAAAGGCGGTGAAAAGCGGAATAAGCGATTTAGAAAATGTGACGACAGGCAACACAAAAGCAGTCGTTGTAGCTCACCGAAATATGCATTAGGCTCATAGTGCCTGCCTAACCTCTGGTTTAGAAGGTTTGGTTAAAAACTCCTATGCTGGAGCTCTGATGTAAGAGCTCTGACTCACAAGTAATGACAATAATAAATAAGGAATGAATCAATGAAGGGGCGTCTTCCAACAACACACTTTTTAAAGAATAAATGTGCACTGGCTATCACCGCATTTTTTACCGCCAGTGTATTTTCTGCTGGCGCATTCGCTTTTGGAGCATTGTATCAAGAACAGGTAAAAGGAAATGGCTCTGCGGTTTCTAAATCATATCGCGCTTCGGGAAAAGCGGTTAACATTGCCAAGGAAACCATCATTGTCGATGGCCATATTGATGTTCCCTATCGGGTAAAAAATCAGTGGGTTGATGTGACTAAAGCCACAGACGATGGTGACTTTGATTACCCTCGGGCGGTAAAAGGAGGATTGAACGCTCCCTTTATGAGTATTTATGTTCCAGCCAGTTTGGATAACTCTCCCGAATCAACCCAACTGGCACATTTACTTATCGACTCAGTAGAGGCCATAGTGGCCAGAGCGCCCGATAAGTTTGCCATTGCCAAAAGCCCAAGCGACGTAAAAGCACATTTTGAAAAAGGCATCATTTCACTTCCACTTGGAATGGAAAATGGCTCACCGATTCAGGGTAATTTAGACAACCTGAAGGATTTTTACGAACGCGGCATTCGCTATATCACTCTCGCTCACAGCCAGTCTAATCATATTTCCGACTCTTCGTATGACCTGCGTCGACAGTGGAAAGGGCTGAGCCCATTTGGGAAGCAGCTGGTTGGCGAAATGAACAATATTGGCATAATGCTGGATATTTCTCATGTGTCTGATGATGCATTCTATCAGGTAGTTGAGCTTACTCACGTTCCCGTCATTGCATCCCACTCTTCCCTGCGCCGTTTTACCCCGGGGTTTGAGCGCAACATGAATGATGACATGATTAAAAAGCTGGGCGACAATGGTGGCGTGATCATGATTAACTTTGGCTCAAGCTTTGTTTCTAAAGAAGCGGGTCAATGGCGCACTGGACTCACTAATGCGCGACAAGCGCAAATAAAAGCAGAAGGCGAAGACAGTCCTAAGCTCGAAGATTTTGAAACACAGTATCGCAAAGAAGTACCTTATCCATACTCTACCCTTGACGAAGTATTGGACCATATTGATCACGTGGTTAACTTAATTGGCATTGAACACGTGGGTATTGGCTCAGACTATGACGGCGTTGGCGACTCACTACCTATAGGCCTTAAGGACGTGTCGAGCTTTCCAAACTTAGTGCAAGGCTTGCTGGACCGAGACTACAGCAGAGCCGATATTGAGAAGGTTTTGAGTGGCAATTTACTCCGTGTTTGGCAAGAAGTAGAAGACTATGCAAAAACACACTAAAACACGTTTATTAAAGACTGCTGCTCTAGTGAGTATCTATTACTCACCGAGCCTCAGGTAATCTGAAATATTGAAAAATGAGCGTTTTCTAATTAAAAAAACGCCCATTTTTTTTTTTGCTTACTGTTTATTGCCACTGCCTATTGAATCATAGTGTCGTCAGCTTGCAATCCACATCTCAGCTTAAAACGTCTTCGTTGCTTGTGCTTCACTGGCTTATGATTCACGGGCTACTTCTTCAATTACGCCTGCCACTGACGTTTAACGTCACGGTTAAACCGAGTATGCCTTACTTAAACCTGCCTAACTAAAACTGGGCCAAGTAATCTACTAACATCAGTTTCATGGTGGGAAACAACGGATTCGCTTTTGGAATAGCACACTCTTCCTGTTGATTAACCATATTTGCATTAAAGTCCATTGTGGCAAGTAGCGCAGCGTTGACAACTAAGTCGGCATGACAAAGCTTGTAAGATTCATCAATCACGAAAAAGGTGTTGGTACCTTTACTCTGCGCTATCAGATTTTCAACCCCGTAAATTGGCGTTGTTGAATCCGCCTGAGAGTGGGCAGCAAATACAGGAATATCTATGTGCTTCTGTGCGCCAGAGCTGTTTTTATAAGAGCCGGTTTTTTCAAGATCACTGCCATCAGAACTAACTTCAGTGCCGTTGGAAGCATCCAGCACGTCGCGAATATCATTAATGATATCCATTAGCTCCAAGCCAGCAAAACCAGCCACATTAGGGTACTTATATGGATTGGGACCATGAGTTTCATAAGTACCATCAACAATTTTGGCAAGCAGTTTTATACCCCAAATTCGAGACATACCTTCTGCGTTATCAGACAACGCTAACGCCCCCGAAAACAGCATGAGTCCATCAATATTGTTTTCCTTGGTAAGATAGTTATCGACGGCTAACGCCCCACCCGTGGAAAATCCGCCGACCACAAGGGTGTCACCCATAGTGCCCGCTAATGAAATGACATCGTCTACGTGGGCTTGCCAGCGCTCTGCGAGATCCCAGTCCGACATATCGTCATCGGCTTCTCGTAAGCCGTGACCCGGTAATAGCGGCACCACAACTGAAAAGCCTTCATCAAACAATACTTGTGCTATTGCACGCATGAAAAAGGGCGAGTCGCTTAAACCGTGCACTAACACTGCAACCCGTTCGCTATTTTTATTGTGCAAAATAAAAGGCGCATTTCCCTCGTTTCGCAAAACGTTGCTGCAAACGCCAAACTTATTTAACGCCGTTTCGCGGCACGTTTGTGTCTGTCCCCACTCGCTCTCGTAAAATCCTTTAAAGCGCTCATTGGCCTCATTAGCCACAGCTAACATCGACATTAACGACAGCATAAGTGCAGTAAGTAGTTTAAAACCTAATTTTGACGACACCTTAAATCTCCACGGAAAAACTCAAAAAACGGCGGTTAACAAATGACAATAAAAAAGCGGAGCCATGTTATCACGGCCCCGCTAAATGTTGTTCAAATTACCTTTAGCTTACAACAACCTCTTTAGCTGAAGTAGGCTTCTAAATCATCAGAACCACCAATGTGCTTTCCACCGATAAACACTTGAGGTACGGTTTCTCTGCCGCTAATTGCTGAAAGGCCAGTTAACGTAGCATCTTTCCCTAGCACTAGCTCTTCGTACTCGTATCCTTTTTCCGTAAGAAGTGCTTTAGCCTTTGTACAGAAAGGGCAGCCTGGCTTAGTAATGAGTGCAACCGGTGCATTGGCGACTTCTTCAGGTGCAATGTAAGACAACATAGTATCGGCATCTGATACTTCAAATGGGTCGCCCGACACATCGGGTTCGATAAACATTTTATCTACCACGCCGTCTTTCACTAGCATGGAATAGCGCCAGCTGCGTTTTCCAAAACCTAGATCCGCTTTGTCTACTAGCATGCCCATTCCATCAGTAAACTCTCCATTTCCATCAGGTATGACGGTGATGTTTTCTGCCTCTTGATCGGCAGACCACGCATTCATCACAAACGTGTCATTCACTGACATGCACACTATGTCGTCGATACCGTGCTTAGCGAATTTTTTCGCAAGAGCATTATAGCGTGGTAGGTGTGTAGATGAGCAGGTTGGCGTGAAAGCCCCCGGTAAAGAAAACACGACAACGTTCTTTTTAGCAAAGATGTCTTCCGTCGTTTTCGCTACCCACGACTCACCTTCTCTACACTGAAACGTTACGCTTGGTACTTTTTGGCCTTCTTTGGATGTGAAGCGACTCTCTGACATATTTCTCTCACTGTTAAAGTTATGTTTAAGGTGAATTGAACATTGCTGTTCATCAAAATTCAACACGCCATAGCTACCGGTAAGACTAGTTTGTGTTAGATCACAAATCAATAGATAGCCTTTATTAACTAGAGCATATTGGGATTATGCCGCAACAACAGCCACTTAATCATTGTTAGGTATTTAACTACATTCGTTAATATCGTTTTTGATGCTGAACATCCACTCAAGTCTTTCTATGCTGTGAAATACAGGTTACCGACATTCCGCTACATTCAACACTGGCGAGCGTTGGTAATGAAATAATTTATTAAAGGTTTACCTGAGGGTTTGTACCATGATTATTCTAGTCGGTGGTGAAAAAGGCGGGAGTGGTAAAAGCTGCTTAGCTCAAAACATTGCAGTGTATTTGCGTACTGAAAAAGGTGCAAATGTTCTGATGGTCGACTGCGACCCTCAACGAACCACATCGGACTGGATCCAAGAGCGAAAGGCAAACCCGAGACTCGCTGAAATAAATTGCGTTCAGTTATACGGGAAAATACGTAATGAGCTTCTGAATTTGCGTCAGTATTATGACTATGTAGTGATAGATTGCGGTGGACAAGACAACCTCGCACTTCGCTCTTCTATGGCAGTGGCCGACCATATCCTGATTCCGCTTCGGCCAAAACGCAGAGATTTGAAAACTGTGCCTCACATGGAAGACATACTATCAACTTGTAAAATGGTAAACCCTAAAATGAATGCGGCATTCGTTGTCACGCAGTGTCCCTCTCTTCCTAGCCTTGCAGGACGAATTTTAGAAGCGAAAGAAGTATGTCGCTCTTTTGGTATTCCAGTGCTCAACGCGGTCACATTCAGCCGTAACATGTACGATGATTCTGAAGAGTCTGGAAAGTCAGTGATAGAAAGCGAGCCGGAAGGTAAAGCCTCTCACGAAATAAGAACATTATTTGAAGAGCTGCTAGCGGGAAAAGTGGAGGATTCGCATGAGTTTACTCAGCCTCAAAAAGTCGAAGCCATCAGTTAAAGCCACACTTCACTCGGTCGACTCGTTTATCGATGATGCTATTTCTTACGCGGCCGGAAAAGGGTTTCATCAGCATGAAACATCCTTGGCAGAGCTGTCAGAAACAAACCAAAAAGAAAGACGAATCAAGCCATGTTTGAAAACGGTGAAGTGCACTGCAATTCAAAAGCCGCAAAAAGGAATGCGTCATGCAACCTTCACGCTCACGCCCGAGTGCATTACGCAGCTTTCCCTGTTATCACAAGATAGCGGTGTGGCAAAATCGGCAATAATAAGAGAATGGATATCAACAGAATTTGTAAAACGCCAATGTGCAAAATGTCATCATACAGATAGCGTTAACAATAAGAAGTAAGCGTACACCAACATGCTTCACTTTCGAATAGTATGTATAAAATATCAAGCTTTGGTTAGGCTCAGCTTGTTTAATCATTTATACTAAAGTATAACCAACGCCGTCAACACGGTTACACTAATGTATCAACGGCGCACAATGACAGCGAATCTGACAGAGAATAGACGTATGGCGACGGCTCTGGCCACCTGGCGCTCCAGGAACAAGGAGTGCTCTCAAAAAAGCCTAACAAGCCATACGTAAAAAGCTATCACCTAAAGCGTTATTATCAAAAATACTATCACGCAACTCAGGAGGAAGAACGTGATTTACGGCTTCAAGCTTATTCGTTCGCTAACTCTTTCTTTTTTACTCGGCAGTCTTTTCGTCACGCCATTGTTTGCTAACAGTAGTGAAGCAGATGATCTCAACGTTATTAGCGGACTCCTAGAGGCAAAAAGGTATGCTGATGCTGATAAACAGGCGCTGCTTCTCATAGAGACATCTCTTCAAAAAGATGATACGTCGACCGATTTCCTGCCATTGGGCAAGCTGTTGCAAGACTACTCACGATTCAAAACTTCCAAAGCAGTATTAAATACAGCGCTTGAAACTTATACGCGCGAAGGCAAATTACGCAACGTTGCACAGTCACTTCTACATTTAGCAAGTGCTGAACGACACTTATCAAATTACGCTTCTGCAGAAGAATACCTGCGCAGATCTCTGTCGATTGCCGAAATGAGAAACGACAGACAGCTTAAAGCAAAAGTGCATTTAGAACTGGGCGTTGTTTATAAAGAACAAGATAAATTAGAGCTCGCGTTAGAACCGTTAAAGCTGGCTTTAGCTGTCTTTCGCGATAACGACAACGTGACTTACTCAAGCCTTTGCTTATCTCATATTGGAGATATCTACAGTTTGCTGAACCACACTGCCCTCGCCCTTACCTATTATGAGGATGCGTATTCTGCTATTTCTTACTTAAACGCTACGGCAGAGAATAAGCGCTTATTGGGAATGATAAAAACCAAGATGGGAAGCCTTCAGCTAAGGGATAATGAGAAGGAAGAGGCGCTACAATCCATTACTGATGGACTCGACCTTCTTTTAGCGACTAATGATGTTGGCGCCATTTTTGAAGCAAAAATGTTAATGGGTAAAGCGCTGTTAGAAACGGGAAACACAGCCAAAGGCACTGCGTTACTCCAAGAAGCGATGAGTTTTGCATTAGAGTCAGGACAAATTGGTCTAGTGAATGATGTTCGCCTTGCACTTGCACAAGGCTACATGCGGGAGGGGAAATTTGATTTGGCCCTCGTTTTTGCGCGCGCCGGAACCGTTGATGCTCGTATACATGGGAACTTACGAGACCAATTGCGTTTTTTAGCTATTCAGTTAAGCGCCAATGTTAGCCTTGGCGATTTCGAGAAAGCATTGAACATACAGTCGGTGGTTCAAGAACTTCGCGAGGCGCTACTTAACTCCGAAAATCAGGATGCTTTAAAAGGTCTCCAAGCGGAAATTGAGCTTGTCAGGCAGTCGGGAGAGCTGGAAAAACTAGAAGAGTCCAAACAGCTTGTTATTGCAAAAGCCGAGCGAGAAAAACTGAAAAACACCCTTTTTTGGAGTGCATCTGTAGCAGTATTACTTATGCTTTTTTTGATATGGAGTAGGTTTAAGCAGCGCCAACAAACCATTATTTTACGCCGAGAGGTTAGGCAACAAACTGAAGCCTTGCAGGAGAAAAATAGCGAATTAGAACGAGCGTACAAAACACTAGAGCATGTCAGCTTACGCGACCCACTTACTGGCCTATACAACAGACATTACTTAGAATCTCAATTACCTTCAGAGATCAAACGCAGCCAAATTGAAATTGACAATATCTCTGCGCCGTCAAAGAAGCGGGATCTCCTGTGTTTACTCATTGATATAGACCACTTTAAAAGTATCAATGATGACTATGGACATTTGGCTGGCGATAAAGTGCTAGAAGGTTTTTCTGCGGTTCTTAAGGAAGTATTTAGACATACTGATTTGATCATTCGCTGGGGCGGAGAAGAATTTCTTGTCGTTTGCCGCCATTCATCGCGAGAAGAACTTCCCGAATTAGCTGAGCGTTGCCGGGCAACAGTAGCGAGTAGCGTATTTACCATCGGTAATGACAAAACAGTGAAACTTACCTGCAGTATTGGGTTCTCACTGCTTCCACCTAATGAAATTTCAAATTTTGATACCGCGTGGCAACGAACTTTTGCGGTAGTTGATTACGCTCTGTATGCCGCTAAACTCTCCGGTAGAAATGGGTGGATTGGACTAATTGAAACCTATCACACGACGGACGCCAATCGTACGCCATTAGACTGTAAGTTTGACTTCCCAAGCTCAAGAATAGCAACATCGTTTAACAATATCGCAAGTATCCAATGGCCTGAAGAAGTAACGAGGTAGCAGTATGTACAAAGGAAATTGCAAATGCCAAGCAGTGCATTTTGAGTTGGCAGATATAAACCATGTAGAAACCCATTCTTCAAAGTTACTGCCAACAGATGATAGCAAAATCATGCTTGAAACTGATAGGCAGCATGTCATTGTGGATTGCGCGCCATCAAGTGTTGCGAGACTTCATACTTCAAGTGGCGAAACACACCATGTTTGCAATATATGTGGGTCATTGCTCTTTGTTGAGGTGAAACCTAATACCCTTAAACTTGAAGTTATGTTTGCAGGACACAGTAAATCTATTGGGTTAACCTAAGAGTGCGCTCTAATTAAGCCACCTGCCGTGGCTGCGCTTGGGGTATAGTAGAGGGCACAAAAAGCCCTTAAAGCGGCTAAAGGCCCATTCTGTAATTTGCAGTGGTAACGTGTTGCAGTGACTTCTTTTGCGGCACTAACTCTCGCCGTATAAATACTTCTCACACTTTGCTTTAGAATTAAGCTAGACTCGTTAGGGCAAGTGAAGACTATAGCGGTTAGCCTTATTATCCGGTCTTCGCTTACCAACTTGTGAAACCAGCACTCAAACTATCCGGCAAAAGGAGTTTTACCATGAAAACAAAAACAATTGCGCTAGCACTACTGCTTACTACTCTTGGCGTAGCAGGCTGTTCTGATCAGAAAGAAGAGCCAAAAGAAGAAGTAATGGCCGAAATGGAAAAGGCAGGCGAAGCAACTGCTGATACCTATGAAAATGCAAAAGAAACAGCGGCTGATTCATGGGATGAAACCAAAAGTGCAGCATCTGATGCTTACAAAAAAGGTAAAGATGCGGCGTCTGACGCCTATGAAGACGGCAAAGATATGGCTTCTGACGCCTATGAAGACGGCAAAGAAATGGGTGCAGATATGATGGACAAGGGCGCTGAAAAATCTGAAGAACTAAAAGATGCAGCGTCAGAAAAAATGCGCGAAGCGTGTATCACAATGAAGAAAAAAATGGGTGGCGACGTTAGCGAATGCGATACGCAGGACTAATTTAACGAATACGAATTACCTAGCTATGTAGTAAGCAGCCCTGTGAAGTGTTGGTTGGCGTAAGTCACCCAACACTTTATTTCTTACCGTGCACTCAACAGAACTCTTTTTTTGCTGACCGTTTTTTACCGGCCTATTCTTTACCGGAAAGTTTTACTGGCACCAATGCACAAGCCCAGTTCTCTACCTTAGTCGCTACTTTTAATGTCTTCCATGTGATATTTATCGATAAGCGAATAAAGCGTTGGCCTTGTAACACCGAGTAACTCCGCGGTTTTGGACATATTCTTTTCAGCTTTTTGATAGGCATTTCGAATTGCCTTGCTTTCCGCTATTTCTCGCACTTCCCTCAAATTTAATGTAATCGGCTCTTCAATGCCATCTGCGGGTAGCAACCCCAAATCATCTGGCTGTATCACTGTTCCCTCGGCCATAATGACCGCGGATTTAAGCTTATTTTGCATTTCCCGAATATTGCCAGGCCATTTGTGAGCCAGCAGTGCATTAACAGCAGATTCGGAAAAACTCTTGGCCTTGGCTTTAAACTCTTCGCGGTAGATATTGAGAAACGTTCTTGCGAGTAAAATAACATCCTGATCCCTGTCTCGTAACGGTGGGATCATAATGGGCATTTCTCCTACCCTGTAGTATAAATCTTCTCTGAATGTTTCATTCGCTACCATGGCTTGTAAGTCTCTGTGAGTTGCACAGATTACCCTTATATCTACTGGTATCTCACTTCTTCCACCAACACGCTCAATAACACGCTCTTGAAGAAAACGCAGCATTTTAGCCTGCAGGCCAATTGGCATATCGCCAATTTCATCAAGGAATAGGGTTCCGCCCTGAGCGGTTTCAATTTTACCTAACGTGGTTTTGTTTGCGCCGGTAAACGCCCCTTTTTCATAACCAAACAGCTCACTTTCAAGTAAGTTTTCCGGTATGGATGCACAGTTAATCGCTATAAACGGCTTATCTTTGCGCGGGCTGTGTTCGTGAATGCTGCGAGCAAACACCTCCTTGCCCGTACCACTTTCTCCTAGAAGCAAGGTGCTAATATCAGTATTGGCTATTTTTTCTGCACGTCTCACTACTGCTTGAATGGCTTCGCTGTTCCCTACAATTCGAGACATCCCCGTTCGAGTACGAGCTAAAATGGCATTCTCGTGCTCTAATTTTGCTAAATTTAAGGCGCGGTTTACCAATAGCTTAATAGTGTCTGAATCGATAGGTTTTTGATAAAAATCGTAGGCGCCAAAGTCGATGGCCTTCAGCGCGTTTTGTTTGTCGCTATTGCCCGTTACCACAATTACCTTTGTACGAGGAGCAAGAGAAATTATATCGTGAAGTATACGTAGCCCTTCTGATGCGTTAGCGGGGTCTGGAGGGAGCCCTAAGTCAAGAGTAACAACTTTGGGCTCATGACGTCGCAACTGGGCAATTGCCGTAGTGTGATCATCGGCGAACACAACGTTGTAGTCGGTTAAACTCCACTTGAGCTGTTTCTGGATACCGAGGTCATCATCAACTACCAATATGGTATCTGTCATCTTGTCATCCTATTCGTCTACTTCATCATACGCCGCGAACAATCCACTGCGCTCGTATTTCATTGCGTGCTTGATGCGCCTAAGCGCTATGTTGCGAACACAAATTATTGCCTATTTTATGGGAAAATGCAGTGTAAAACAGCTGCCTTTTCCAACTTCACTTTCTACAGTAAGTTTTCCGCCAATAGACTCTAGGTAGGTTTTTGCATCGTAGGCGCCAATGCCCATACCCGCATTACCCTTTGTAGTATCAAAGGGCTTAAAAAGGCGCTCTTCAATAAAAGCCTTATCCATGCCCGTGCCGGTATCTTCAATCATGATCATTTGCATGCGCTGCGCGCCATCAACTGTCAGCACCACATCAACCTCGCCATCATCAGCAGTGGCCTGCTGAGCGTTACTTATTAAATGGTAAAGTACATTGGCCACTTTCTCTTTGTCCACAATAACAGATTCTTCTTTCATCAAGTGGGTTTTTGGTATCGGAGAAATCGAACTACAGCGCTGCGTTATCACCTCATCCACAATACGCGAAAGGTTATGTTCATCATTCACGCTCTCTTCAACAACCTTCTTATCAGTCAATTGTTTTAGCATTTTTTCCATACGCGCTTTTGTATGTTCAAGCGTCTCGAAGGTATCTTCAATAAATTCAGGATTGTGTTTGTGCTGCTGTGCATTAGCAAGAATGAGATCGACTTGGGCAAGCACGTTTTTCAAATCGTGCAGAACAAATGCAGACATACGATTGAAAGCCGCAAATTGTGCATTTTCAGCAACGACTTGCGCTGCCTCATGATGTTGTATAAACGTGCCGACTTGCTCTGATACAGCGTTGAGATAATCTTTAACCTCCCAGTTTAAAACGACTTTTTCTTTATCATCTGCGGCTAATACCGCAAACCCCCACACCTGAGAGTCTTGCATAAAAGGAATGAACAGCTGGTAATTCCATTGCTTTAATACATCCCGGTCTAGCTTTAAGCCCTCGTAATCAAAAGGCTTTACCAAATAAGCATCTGTATCAATTACCCAGCCTTTTTCACCGCTATATTCAACTAGCTTCGTGAGCATTGCGTGCTGCTGTTCATCCGGACCTGCATCATCTGAAGGTGAGGCTGCGGCTACACATTCGAACCCGCTTTTTGATACCTTAAACAACAGCCCTGAATCGTATTGAATAGCGTTTAATAGCCCGGTTAAACCAGCATGGTAAACGTCTGCAGTGCTATCACCTGAATGGGTTAACCATTTAGTAAGCTTTACCCACTCCACTCGATAATCGTACTGATTAGCAAAAAAGTGTTTAGTAATAAAAATTTTGATTTTTGTTCGAAATGCGTTGGAAAGGAAAACTGTGGCTAATAATGCGAAAGACATAACCACCAAAATGATTTGTACTGTGGCGCCCCAACTCCCCCCCATAAAGTTAATCGCATAGCCGACTATTGCCATAACAAATAAGTAGCCGCCAGCAACGAGTAATAAAGAGCTATGAAGCACCACATCTCGGGAAATAAAAATATCGATCCCCCAGTGATGAATGCGACGAATAGAAATGACGAGCAGCGGCATAAGGAAGAAATAGATGTAGCCGCGCGCTGCAATATATCCAATCTCAACTTGGTTCACCATGGTCGCATTCGCATAGGTGACAAATTCAAATACATTTGCTGCGCCGAGGTAGATGATAAGGGGTTTAAAAGCCCACTGCTCTCGTCCTGCCTGGCGATAGACAACCTCGAGTAACACCAGCACTTCCAGCGATAACACGATGAGCGTTAAAAAGCTCCACGTTGGCTCAATGGCAAATAGATAAGGTGCGACAAGTGCCACTATAGCGGGAGCTATAATCATTAATGTCGCAGGGCGTCGAAGCACATGATGAAAATTTTGAAAATTAGTTTGAATACAGCCAGCTAAGAAAAGAAGCCACGCTAGCTGTTTGACTATATCAACCGTTAATAACCAGCTTAGCGAAATAGGGCCGAACAGCACCGTTATTAAACTGGTTGACCAAACGAATGTAGTGGCAGTAGCGAGCACCAGTAAGTGCTTCGCTACACCTGGCTTCCTTACCGTTAGCAATAGCAATAACAGTGCTAAATGCGCAAGACTATTTAGCCCGTAACCTAAATCTGAAACCATTCCTTCGCTATCATCCTAGTCAGTCTTGTTATTTGAGTGTCGATAGACTATTTCTCTGAAGTGCTCTCTTCAAATCTTATCGTTTTTTGACCACCAACGAGCCAATCGAGTAACCTGCACCAAATGAACATAGCACGCCCACATCACCAGAAACGAGGTCTTTATGATGTAACCCAAACGCAATCACTGAACCCGCTGACGCTGTGTTAGCGTACTCATCTAGCACGATCGGGGCCTCTTCTTGTGTGGCATCTCTACCAAGCAGACGTTTGCAGATCAGCGTATTCATATTGATGTTCGCCTGATGTAGCCACCATCGCTTAACTTGTGCAGGCATAATATTGTGCTTTTCTAAATGCGCTTCGATGTGTGAGGCAGCCATGGGACAAACCTCTTTAAACACCTTGCGGCCGGCCTGATGGAACAACTTATCAGCACCATAAGGTTCAACGTCTTCAGCTCTCGTTAGATAACCAAAGTTTGAACGTATATTGTTTGAAAATTTTGTTACCGCTTTTGTGCTCAACACGTCATACACATGCTCACTTTTCGCAGTATCAGCTAATTCCAAAACGGTTGCTGTCGCCACATCACCAAAAATAAAGTGGCTATCTCGGTCGGTATAGTTTATCTGCGGCGATACTAGCTCAGGGTTAATCACCAACACCCTAGAAGCGTTGCCGGCACTTAACATTTCAAATGCTCTGTGCATTCCGAACGTTGCTGCTGAACATGCCACAAGCATGTCAAAACCAAAACCTTCTATATTCAATGCTTCTTGTACTTCAATAGCAATTGCTGGATAAGCGCGTTGCGTATAAGCGCACGAAACAATAACAGCATCTATTTCTTGTGCATTAACATTGGCCGAACTAAGTGCCAAGCGCGCCGCTTCAACGGCTATTTCAGCCTGGTGGGACAAGAGGTCATCACTGCGAGGAGAAATTTTGGGCTTCATTCGTTCAATATCTAAAGCGCCTTCTTTCTGATAGATATATCGGCTTTTAATACCTGATGCTTTTTCGATGAATTCAGCACTTGAGTAAGGCATTGGTGCTACATTGCCGTTTTCGATGTCTTGTTTATTCTTTTCGTTGAAACTGTCTACATATGCATTGTAACTTGCCACCAATTCTTCGTTGGTGATGCTTTCTTCAGGGTGCCAGACACCCACGCCACTTATCACGACTTGCTGAGACATAGTTACTCTCTTTCTAATTGTAGTCTTCTAATTAATTGGTGACCCTCTTTGGTAAATACAGGGCGTGTTCGCTATTGTTGAAGCAATCGACTGCACCTTGCTTTACGGCTGAATCACCTACGCATCAATATTAAAGGCGTTAACACACAGGTTGTGTAGTTGAAATAGGCAAACCTTCGACATCTTTGCTCGCTGGCATCATGTAAAACGCCATATCTTTAGTTATAGCTTACCTCAATCCTTGCGTCCTGTAACTATTCTCCACCATTGAACCTATCTGCCTCATTGAGAGCGCGTTAATCTCTATTCACTTGCCAAAGTAAACTGCCAACGCAAAAATAAAAACCCGCATTTAAGCGGGTTTTTGTCACTATCACAGCAAACAGTGCTGCCGTCATGATTCGTTACAGCTGGTCAATCTGCCATATCGAAACGGTACCACTTACTTCGTTACCAACAATCAACAAAGCTTCACCGCTTGGGCTATCTTCTGCACTAACAAACACCAAACTCTCGGGAGCTAAGTCGCCAATAACATCGTTAGACGTAAGGCCTTCAGTTAAGTCGCGGTTGATTACATACTCGGTAAATTGCGCGTCATACGGATTAGTCACATCGTAAACAAAGATTCCGCCCATTCGCTCTAAACCGATAAAGACGTACGTACGATCGCCAATTTGACCAACGGTAATAGCTTCCGGTTCAGGCCCTTTGTTTTCAGAACGCGAATCGCCTTCGTTAACATCATTGTCGTTATTAAATTGTACCCCGTGTACTGACGCCGTAATGCGCTCAAAATCATCGCCTGAATCGAAAACCACTAAACCGTTTTGATCCCAAATGGTAAATGAACGCGCGCCGTAGGTGAAAGCAGCGTCGTATTCACCGTCATTATCGGCATCGCCCATGGCTGAGGTAACACGTAAATCGTCAGCTTCTCCAGTAGCTTGTAACATAGCTAACTCAGAGTTTGCTTCTGCAACTAAATCGCTCACCCTCACTTCATCGGTGTAAGCTAAACAGCCATCGTCTTCATCAAACGAAACACCACCGGCAGCAGTACACGCTGCAGCGTCATCTGCATCGAAGAAGTATTCACGGGCATCACCTTCGTTAGCTGTTACGATGAAAGTAGCGTCTTTCCAAGTAAAAGTAGCAAGGCTGTCTGGCTGATATACGCCGTATAGACCAGTATACTGACCGAAGCTTACTGAACTGTCTTCTTGAATATCGATATTCAAATCAGCCCATGCTTTAGTACCTAACCCAACAACATCAACCGTCAACTCTTCTAAATCAAGCACCGCTAGGCCGTTATTTTCTTGCAAGCTGACATACGCAACGTCGTTTGTTGCTGTAATGTACTCAGGTTCTAGGTCTTGCGCCACTGTCGTTGCAATGGCAGTCCCATTGATTGTGCGACCAGATGGGTTGGGGAACATCATCCCCTGCGCCATCAGCTCGGCTTGTGAACCATTGAATGCGGAGAACCCTACCGTTGTGCTGGTTTCTTCTGGTTCGCCACTGGCGAGAATATTGATAACTGATATCGAACCAACCGGGTCCACCGTGTAATCGCTTGAAGGCTCGCCTTCATTTGCCACTATCACCTTACCGCCATCTGGAGTGAAAGTGACCATATCCGGCAGCGCTCCCACTTCTACCGAATCTAAAAATGCTGGATTTGCGTCATCTAAGCCGCTATAGAACAGAATGTAGCCGTTATCAGTTTTCACTGCTGCGGATACGGCAACGGCCATAAGGTCACCACTGACCGCAATGCTATTAACACCGCCTAGGGGAACACCATCGATGTCCGCGGGTAACTCTACTGTTGAAGGCGTTAGGTTAATTGTATTTATTGGATCGCTCAAAACAGCGGTAGTGACAGTGCCAGCCGGAATAACCGCTATGGTATTCGTTGAAGTGTTAGTCGCGTAAATCGTTTGCGTTCCCGCGTGGTATTGAACAATTTCTGCAGCACCTTGATTACCTAAAAATGCACGGCCTACAACATCTAAGGCAATACCAATTGATGCGTCAGTACCATCAGAACCATCTGCTCCAGGTGTTCCCTGTTCACCTTGAGGTCCTTGAGCACCCGTTTCGCCTTGCTCACCATCATCTCCGTCTAGACCACATCCTGTTAACGATGCCGAAACCAGAAGAGCGAGTAATCCATACTTGAATTTATTACGCACTGCCATTGTTATTTCCTTTTTTATTAGTGTGTTATTCAGTGTTGAACTGTTCGAATGGGTATCGCTTCCTGCGCACTAGTGCAATCAGCAGGTGTAGGTATCTGTCCAACATTGTTTCAGTACAACAGAAATATAATGTAACTTCTATGTATAAATTAACGTCAGTTTATGACACAAATATTAATTTGGCAAAGGCTTTACCAAGGGCTATCAACAGCTTATTAGACGATGACATTTTCCTCATTACATGTCTCAGTGATTCACTTAAAGATTAAGCCGATATTGATAACTATGTTGCCATCTAAAATAAAGGTATGCTTACTAAAAGCCTTTTGGCCTCTGGTTTACGGGTTTTGCGCTTGTATGAGGGCGGGGCTGCCTATCAGCGCTAAAGCCTGCAATCCACAGATCATAGGCTCATAGGCCAAACGAAGTTAAAGACACAAAGGACTTAAAATGAAATTGAAATTCACCGTATCAGCGGCGGTGGCCGCAGCGCTTGTACTAGGAGCGTGTGCCACCTCTCCAACAGGTAGAAACCAAGTACTGCTTTTTTCCGACTCCCAATTGTCTGAAATGGGTGCGCAAGCATTTTCAGGTATGAAAGAAGAGCTCAAAGTCTCAACCAAGGCTGTGCAAAACACGTACGTGGAATGTATTGCTAATGCAATTACCTCACAGGTACCTGCCTCTGTTTTTGATGGAAAATGGGAAGTGGTGGTTTTTGACGATGAGCAAGTCAATGCATTTGCGTTACCTGGCGGTAAAATAGGAGTTTACACCGGCCTTCTTGGCGTCGCTGAAAACCAGCACCAGCTCGCAGCAGTCATTGGGCATGAAGTAGGTCACGTTATCGCTGAACACGGTAACGAGCGCATGTCTCAATCAACCTTAATCAATATGGGGACTCAGGCAGCAGGTCAAGTGCTAGCGGCAAATGAGGTGCCTCAGTCAGGCCCTATTATGGCAGCTATCGGATTAGGTATGCAGGTTGGCGTTCAATTACCTTTTAGTAGAACTCACGAATCAGAAGCAGATGAAATAGGTCTTCAACTCATGGCAAAGTCTGGCTTTGACCCTCGTCAGTCCGTCAACCTTTGGCAGAATATGGAGGCAGCGAGTGGGGGAAACAGTCCGATGGAGTTTTTATCTACTCACCCAGCTCCCCAAACCCGCATTGAAGATTTAAGGGCAAACATGAGCCCAGCACTTGCCGATTACCAAGCGACGACTAAGCGTCCAAACTGCAAGTCCTAATAAAAATGACCGTAATAAAAACGCCGCTTATAAAGCGGCGTTTTTTATTTATCTTGCTGGCGCAATCTTACTCACCGTCTGTTTTATGCAAATGCACATCCATTTGTGGGAACGGAATAGAGATGCCTTCTTGGTCGAAACGCAATTTAACCGCTTCAGTAAAATCAAACTTAACCCCCCAGAAGTCTGCTGAATTAACCCATGGGCGAACCACGAAGTTCACGCTACTGTCGGCAAGTTCAGATACTGCTACCGTAGGCGCTGGCTCTGCTAAAATTCGTTCATCAGCTGCAACCATTTCTTGAAGTATTTGCTTCGCTTTTAATAGGTCAGCGTCGTACCCGATACCTACAACCATATCTACGCGACGCGTTTCCTTAGCCGAGTAATTGGTAATATTACCACTGTAGATATTACCGTTTGGTACGATAATTTCTTTATTATCAGGCGTTGTCATTGTGGTAGTAAAAATACCAATCTTTTTAATTGAACCCGCAGTCCCGCCAGCTTCAACGAAATCACCCGACTTGAACGGTTTAAATACAAGAAGCATTACACCCGCTGCGAAATTTTTGAGCGAGTCTTGCAATGACAAACCAATAGCCAAGCCGGCCGCACCTAAAATAGCAACAAGCGATGTGGTATCAACACCAAGCTGATCTAGCGATGCCACAATAACGAAGAGCATTAATATGGCGCTAATGATTGCTTCTAAGAAATCGACAAGCATGTCGTCGTATTTAGATTTTGCCATCACACGTCGAAAGACTGACAACAACAGCCCTACGACAATTTTACCAACAACATAAATCGCAATAGCCATGGCGATATTAATGCCCCATGGAATTGCGTAATCATTTATATACCTTTCAACGTCACTTGCAGAAAAGAGCGAGAGTTGTTCTTCCATAATTATTCCTTGTTGAGTTTGTAATTACTATGCAACGCACGTTATCAGTAAAAACCAACATCACCAATAGTTAAACTAAATTAACCTTCAAAACTAAGCTAAAGTCTAACGCTGACGCCGCCTATAACCTGCGCCTATTATCCAAAAGTAGTACGTTTATTGGCCGAAATTTACCTTTTTTATTATCCCACCATTCTACACCCTTATTTCGTTTTGAATCTAATCTTGCGTTCACTTAGCTGTCACATTTCTCGCCTAAGCTTTGCGCATCGGTTTTACTCACGTATTTATTTAAATACGCTACTTTAAATTTTCATATTGATCACATAGATAGTTTTTTAGACAGTATGAAAAGACGAATGGTGATGTTTTTTTAATCGAAGAAGCTTACACTAAAGCATCACGGATGGGTCCATTAGGAAATCACTCAGACAATGAATAAAAGTCTGTTTACTGAAAGCCTGATGCAAAGATATTGATCACGCTGTTACATCAAACGACAGCCACATTAATGCTTTAGTAAATTATTATAAAAAGGATTATCGTATGTTGCTCTTAACCCTATTATTTACTGTAGTTGCTGGAATCTTTCTTTATTCTCTGCGAACAGACACCGGTAAACATACTAAGCACGCTCGAGCTCAACAAGACATGAATGCCAAGAAAAGCAATCATGTAGTTGGCTCTTCTCCCCATTCCCTACAGTCAGGCTCTACGGATTCTGCTCGCGCAGCCTAAACGCTACTCGTCAACATCAGTATCGTTTCTGTAACGCTTTCTCACTATAATTATTCGCGCATCCGCAGAAATCGAATTACTGGCATGCATAGTGGAAAAACCTGCGAAAAAATTGGTTTAAACATACTAGCGCCGATTTCGCTGACATCGGCGTTGCATGTCGCCCCCCTCCCCACGTATTATACGCAAAAACGACAACTGCAAACTTTTCATGCGTATACCTAGAGTTTATTACCCCGGCACTATCCCCTTGGAACAAGAATTTGAGCTTACCCATGAGGCGGGACACCACATTGCAACGGTTTTACGTCTAAAATCTAATCGCCCAATAGTCTTGTTCAATGGCGACGGCAATGAGTACAGTGGAATAATCATCAGTGTGCAGCGAAAAAACGTTATCGTTGAAATAGATGCCTGCTTGTCCGTCTCAAATGAGTCGCCTCTGCACCTGCATTTAGGTCAAGGGGTTTCAAAAGGCGACAGGATGGATATAGTGTTACAAAAGAGCGTTGAACTGGGCGTAAGTGAAATTACCCCAATTATCACTGAGCGATGTGCTGTAAAATTAGAGCCATCCCGCTGGGAAAAAAAGCTGCAACAATGGCAAAAAATTATCATTGGCGCTTGTGAGCAAAGCGGTCGGAACATAGTGCCTACCCTTAATGAGCCAATTTCTCTCGTGCAGTGGTTGTCTCAATCTACTTCAAATTCTCGCTTAGTGCTTGCACCGGGTGCGTCACACCCTCTTGCTAAACAGCCTTACAATACGCAGGGTTACAGATTATTGATAGGGCCTGAGGGCGGACTTTCTGAAACCGAGATTCATCAGGCCAACGAGAATGGATACCTGTCGGTAAGCTTAGGTCCACGAATTTTAAGAACAGAAACTGCAGCCCTCACGTCGTTAAGCATACTGCAAGCTCAACATGGCGACTTCTAAGTCACTTAAATGCTGTTTATGGAATGGTGCAGGCATTTTGTTTTATTTAATGTAAAGTGAAATTTTAAACTCAGTGCTGAGCGCCGCTGTCTTGAACTGTGGTAGAGCGCCCCAACATAAAGGGTATAAGGTCACATTGACTACCGTTAATATAAAAGCGAGAACCTAATGCAATATACTGTCGGCGTAATCATGGATCCCATTGAGGCCATCACACCACACAAAGATACTAGCTTCGCAATGATGCTAGAAGCACAGCGCCGCGGTGCAACTGTAGTGTATTTTGAACTTAACGATCTTTACTTAGATAACGGTAAGTCTATGGGTTTGGCGAAGACGGTAACAGTAAAAGATCAGCCCGCAGACTTTTACGAGATTACCGACACCAATGCGGTTCACCTTGGTGATATTGATGTATTACTTATGAGGAAAGACCCGCCATTTGACAGCGAATTTCTCTATGCCACTCAAATGCTGTCGTTGGCGCAAGATGCAGGTGCGCTTGTTGTAAATAATCCTCAGGCGTTACGAGATTACAACGAAAAACTGTTTACGTCGTATTTCCCTGAGCACATTCCGGCTACGCTTGTTGCTAATAACCAAGTGCCAATTCGTGAATTTCACGCTAAGTATAAAGATATTATTTGTAAGCCTCTTGATGGAATGGGTGGGGCATCCATATTTCGTGTGAAGCCTGACGGTAATAACCTTGGTGTGATCATTGAAACGCTGACTCACCTTGGCACGCGCTATATGATGGTGCAAGAATATTTGCCACAAATAAAAGACGGTGACAAGCGCGTACTCATTGTTGACGGTGAAGTTATGCCTTATTGCTTGGCTCGCTTGCCTACCAAGGGAGAAACTCGGGGTAATTTAGCCGCCGGCGGTACCGGACGGCCCCAACCCATTTCTGAATCAGACAGAGCGTTAGCAGAAGCTATTGCACCCACGTTGAAAGCAAACAACATTCTTTTTGTTGGACTTGATGTTATTGGCGATAAAATAACAGAAATAAACATTACAAGCCCCACATGCGTACGAGAAATTGAAGGTCATTTCAGTATCAATATTATGGCGAAACTGTTTGAGGCCATCGAAAAGCGCTTGGCACTAAAAGCGTGACCCCTTAAACATAATGAAATTTGACTGCGACAAGCTGAAAATAAAAAATATGACAGAGTTAACGAGTTTAAAAAATCATTTTTTGGTAGCAATGCCAAGCTTAGACGATCCTTATTTTTCTCGCTCTCTGATTTATGTTTGTGAGCATGACTCAGAAGGCGCAATGGGAATTGTGGTGAACCAACCCTCCACTATGAATGTGAAGCAACTTTTAGAGCAAACCGATAAAGAATTAATGGTGTCAGACGATAAAGCAGAAGAAATCGTACTCGCAGGCGGCCCAGTAAGTCAGGAACGAGGGTTTGTTTTGCACTCTACGCAAAAAGGCTGGGCATCGAGTTTAGCCTTAGCACCAGGGATTATGGTAACAACGTCAAAAGACATTTTAACCGCCATAGGTAACAATGTAGGCCCTGATGAAGCCATTATCGCATTGGGGTTTGCCGGTTGGTCTAAGGGCCAGTTAGAGCAGGAAATGCAAGACAACGCGTGGTTAACGATTGAGGCTGACGAGGAAATATTATTCCACACACCCATCCATAAGAAATGGCAAGCTACCGTCAATAAGCTTGGGGTAGATGTGTGGCAATTAGCACCAGGCTCTGGTCGTGCCTAAAATGGGAAATAAAACTGGCAACAGAACAATATTATCTTTCGACTTTGGTACGAAAAGTATTGGCGTTGCCGTAGGCCAAGAAGTCACGGGTACCGCATCGCCCCTTCCAGCTTTAAAAGCCAGAGACGGCATTCCTGACTGGGACCTAATCGAAATCCTTTATAAGGATTGGCTTCCTGATGTGGTTGTTGTTGGGCTACCGCTCAATATGGATGGTACTGAGCAGCAGATGACGCAGCGAGCTCGTAAGTTTGCTAACCGTTTGCACAATCGCTTTAAAGTTAAAGTAGACGTATGTGACGAGCGGCTAACCACCACCGACGCCAAAGCCATGCTGTTCGAACTAGGTGGGTATAAAAAGCTGACGAAAGATAAAGTAGACAGTGTGTCGGCGTGCGTTATTTTTACCAGTTGGATTGAACGCGCTTACGAGTAAGGCAAAGGCGTGTTTTTAAGCGTCGGCGCTTGTGAATTGCTCTTGATTGTCAGCCCCGTAGCTATTAACTCATAAGGTTCTCGCCACATTGCCAGCAAATCTCAAATGCACTGCCATTTTGTTCACCGCAACTACTGCATACCCATTCGCCCCTTTCTTCGCCTTTGCCGCCTTTGCTACCTCGGCTAGAAGTAAAGTTGGCTTTGATGCCGTTTACTGCCTTTGAAGCGCGCGTAAACCACGTATCGTCAACTAACCATATTTCTTGCTGCGCTTCTTGCCATGGCAACTCCCCCAGAGCGCCGCTAGCAAACTCATTCTTAACCATGTAGGGAATGCCAAGTGCGTCGAGCTCACTGCGCACGGCCTGAAGTTCAAAAGCATCCTCAGAGTAAAACAGTTTTTTCAAGCAGTGACTCCCACCGCACACCAAATAATGATGCTATTCATCCATATCGAAAGACACATTTGATAGCGTTCCCAAACTTGAGTTATCACTGGCATCTAACTTAATCATAAGGCGAAGATCGTTTGGCGAGTCAGCGTGGTGCAGTGCCTGGTCTATTTCAATGCGCCCCTGTTTGTATAGGTCGTAAAGCGCCATATCAAAAGTCTGCATTCCCTGCTCTTTCCCTTTTTTCATAGCTTCTTTAAGGCTACCTATCTCGTTTCGCTGAATAAGGTCGCGTATAAGCGGCGTATTTAGCAATACCTCTATTGCAGCAACTCGGCCTTTTCCGTCTGGCGTTGGCACTAACTGCTGCGCAACAATAGCGCGAATGTTTAGGCTTAAATCGAAACGCAGCTTGTCGTGCATGTCTTTTGGCGCTAGGTGCATTATTCGCTCAATGGCCTGATTAGCATTATTGGCATGCAAAGTGGCTACGCATAAATGCCCTGTGTCGGCAAACGACATGGCATATTCCATTGTCTCCATGGAGCGAATTTCACCAATAAGGATCACATCTGGCGCTTGGCGAAGAGAGCTTTTTAACGCATCGTCAAAAGATTGCGTATCTATGCCTACTTCCCGCTGGGTAATAACGCAATTGTTGTGTTCATGAACAAATTCAATAGGATCCTCAATGGTAAGAATATGACCATGGGAGTTTTCATTTCTGTGACCAATTAGCGCGGCTAATGATGTTGATTTACCGGTACCGGTTCCCCCAACAAATAGCACGAGCCCGCGTTTTGCCATGATGATTTCTTTTAAGACCCTAGGCAGCCCTAAATCATCGGCTTTAGGGATTTGAGTTACAATACGCCTAATAACCATTCCCGCTTGGTCGCGCTGCCAAAAAGCAGAACAACGAAAACGCCCGATGCCTTCTCTAACAATAGCAAAGTTGCATTCTTTAGACGTATGAAACTCGTGTTGCTGCTTTTCTGTCATCGCCTCATGAACCAGAGACAACGCTAATTCTTCAGAGGTTACTGAATCGGAGATAGGCGTAAGCTTGCCGTTGATTTTTGCGCTAATTGGAAAATTTGCAGTAACGAATAAATCTGACGCATTACCGTCGATCATTTTTTGTAAAAGCGAATCTAGCATTGTGGTTCCTGAGTTTTAAACCTGAAAAATTGGACCTAATTACAAGTGTTCAACAAACTTTCTAGAAGTTATTCATCGATTGTTTATCAACAGACTTAGCCGCAGCATCTTGCTTTGTAATCACGCCCATTGCCACCAAGCGCTGCAAACACTGATCCATGGTTTGCATACCATGTGCCTGACCGGTCTGAATAACCGAGTACATTTGCGGCACTTTATCTTCGCGGATCAGGTTTCTAATGGCCGGGATCCCCACCATAATCTCATGGGCAGCGACTCGTCCACCGCCTACTTTTTTCAATAGGGTTTGCGATATTACCGCGCGTAAGGATTCTGACAGCATAGAACGCACCATAGACTTTTCCTCTGCCGGAAATACGTCAATAATACGGTCGATGGTTTTTGGCGCTGAGTTGGTATGCAAGGTACCAAATACCAAGTGGCCAGTTTCCGCGGCAGAGATAGCAAGGCGTATAGTTTCTAAATCACGTAGCTCGCCCACAAGAATAACATCGGGATCTTCACGTAACGCCGAGCGCAGCGCATTGTTAAACGAGTGTGTGTCTCGATGCACTTCACGCTGGTTAATCAGGCTAAGCTTATTGTCGTGCACAAATTCAATGGGGTCTTCTATGGTAAGAATATGCTCTCGTTTGTGGGTATTGATGTGATCGACCATAGCCGCCAATGTTGTACTTTTACCCGAACCGGTGGCCCCAGTCACCAATACGATCCCAGTGGGCTGGTTGATAATGTCTTTGAAAATCTCAGGTGCACCTAAATCGTCTAACGTGAGTACGTCACTTGGGATGGTACGAAGTACCGCTGCGGCGCCGCGATTTTGCACAAACGCGTTTACACGAAAGCGCGATAGTCCTTTTACTTCAAAAGAAAAATCGGTTTCTAAGTTTTCCTCGTATTCTTTGCGTTGCATGTCGTTCATGATTTCATAAACGAGGCCGTGAACCTGCTTGTGATCAAGGGCTGGAACGTTGAGCTTACGCATTTCGCCATCAACGCGAATAAGCGGCGGGAGTCCGGCTGACAAATGTAAATCTGAGGCGTTATTCTTAACACTAAACGCTAAAAGTTCGGTAATATCCACAACCACTTCTCCATAACAAGGTGAATAATGCAAACAATAGCAGAAAGAATAAATTCCGCACTAGAGGGAATTACACAAGCCGCTACGTCAGTACATCGTCCACCAAATTCAGTCAAATTACTAGCGGTGAGCAAAACTAAACCCGTATCGGATATTATTGAAGCGTATGATGCGGGACAACGAATGTTCGCAGAGAACTATGTTCAAGAAGGTGTTGAAAAAGTTCAGGAACTTGCTCACCTTACCGATATAGAGTGGCACATGATTGGCCCTATTCAATCGAATAAAACCAAGGTTGTTGCCGAGCACTTTGACTGGGTTCAGTCGGTTGATAGAGAAAAAGTGGCGCGAAGATTAAACGAACAACGCCCCGATAATTTACCTGCGCTAAATGTATGTATTCAGCTTAACATTGATGATGAAGACAGCAAATCTGGCGTTAAACCTAGCGAACTTGACGGCTTAATTCAGTTTATCGAATCGCAAGAAAAATTATGTCTTCGAGGCATTATGGCCATTCCAAAAGCCAACCCAAGCGAAGAAGAACAAACCCATACTCTCGGTAAACTGAAAGAATTATATGACCATTACCACAAATCGCTGGCTAATTTTGATACCCTATCCGTAGGAATGAGCAGCGATATGAACGCTGCCATCAAAAATGGCTCTACCATGGTGCGTATAGGCACCGCTATATTCGGTCAGCGTGGGTGAGTTGACTCCCCCTAAGCATTAGCGTTGAAAAATGAGCCGACAACGTTGAAACGCACGACTTAACTAAGCAATACGCAAGTGCGACGTTACCTTTATGCAATTAAACGTGTTGAATTGAGCATTACACAGACAACAAATAGGATTTACATGCAACAGAAAAAATTGGCATTTATTGGCGCAGGCAATATGAGCCGCAGCATCATCAGTGGATTAATTCAGTCTGGCTATGCAAAAGAAAATATACTTGCAGCTAACCCGTCTACACCGAAATTAGACAAGCTAAAAGAAGAGTTTGGCATACGAACCACACAATCAAATGATGAAGCCTGCCAGTTTGCCGATGCCATTGTGCTTGCAGTAAAACCACAGATTATGGGCGACATGTGCGCCGACTTACAGAAAAACAATGACCTTGCGGGTAAGCTCTTTTTGAGTATTGCAGCAGGCCTTCCAGTGTCTCGCCTGCAAGAGATGTTAGGTGGTGACTACCCAGTGGTTCGTATTATGCCCAATACGCCAAGTTTATTAGGTAAAGGCATGTCGGGTATGTATGCCGATGACACAGTGACGCAAGAAGACAGAACCTATGTAGACGATGTAATGAACAGCGTAGGTGAAACCGTTTGGGTTAATGAAGAAGATGGTATTAACGGTGTCATTGCCGCTGCCGGTAGTAGTCCTGCGTACTTCTTCCTATTCCTTCAGAACATGCAAGAAGAAGCCATGAATATGGGGTTTGATAAAGCCCAGTCTCGTCTTATGGTACAGCAAGCTATGCTAGGTGCAGCTGAAATGGTGTGCAATAACCCTGACCTTGAATTAAGTGAGCTTCGTGCCCAAGTTACCTCTAAAGGCGGTACGACCGCACAGGCGGTAAATACGTTCATTGACGAAGGCTTAAAAGATATTGTCAGCAAGTCTATGCGCGCTGCCGTCGCTCGAGCCGAAGAAATGGCAAAACAGCTTTAACGTTTTTAGGAAAAACAGTAGATGAACGCAACGGTATTTTTAGTCGATACATTATTTAACCTTTACCTGATGATTGTCATCTTGAGGTTGTGGCTGCAGATGGTGCAAGCCGATTTTTACAACCCCATGAGCCAATTCATCGTGAAGGCCACACATCCGATTGTAGGGCCGTTGCGACGCGTTATCCCGTCCATAGGTCGATTTGATACGGCCACCTTTGTGTTAGCGATTGCTGTTTGTGCGCTTAAAATCATTACCTTAATTTTGATATCTGGCGGCAATCTAAACCCTATCGGGATTGTCATTATGTCAGTCATGGGTGTGATAAAAGAAACCTTGTCGCTTATGTTCTGGGTGCTGCTATTGCGGGCAATTTTAAGCTGGGTCTCACAGGGTCAGTCTCCTATAGACTATGTGCTTCATCAGCTTACCGAACCTTTTTTAGCGCCTATTCGCAAAGTTATCCCTCCTTTGGGCGGCCTAGATTTGTCAGTGCTTATCGCAATCATTGGATTACAGTTTTTACAGCTGCTGATCCAAGACGCGCTCAGAGTGCTATGAGTTTGTAATCGATGAATGGGCAATCCTCTCTTTCTTTGTAGGTGAGGATTTACCTAGGTGAATATTTACGTCGGTGATGATTTACGCTAACGCCGTCCACCAAATCGAAAAAAACGGTGCGAATAATGTCAATACGAGGAACAGCGGTGAATAAAGTTAAAAAAGTGTCATCAGTGTTTATAGGTGCACTACTCATGTGCTTAAGCGTGCAGGCTCATGCGGAGCAAAAAGAAACGCTCGGTGAGTGGGATGTGCACTACATGGTAGTGAATACGCCGTTTTTAACACCTGAGGTGGCAGCTAGCTACGGTATCGTTCGCAGTAAATACAATGCGCTAGTGAATATTTCGGTGTTGAATAAAGACTCTGGCGAAGCTCAGCGAGTATCAGTGACTGGCAACGCAACGAACTTGCTTGGTAGTAAAAAGCAGCTGACCTTTAAGAAGGTGGAAGACGGTGATGCTATTTATTATTTGGCAGTATTGCCGTTTCGCGACCAAGAGACTTATCGCTTTGAAGTCACCGCTCAAAGAGCCGCTGAAAAGCAAACCCTTAAGTTTAAACAAAAAATGTACGTGGACTAAGGCAAGCTGCCCTTGTTGGCTACTTTTTAAAAACGAGGTCTTTGACCTCGTTTTTTTATGTCCGCTATATTTTAATAAACTCTCTTTACGATACGCTGTTCCTAGTAAATAATCAGAACAGCGTTATTTTATGTATTCACAGATTACTATGTTGTATTAGGCATAAGAGAGGCTTGTTAGGTGCGGCTTGTAACTGCGACTTATATGTTGGAACACTTGCTTTGCGACCTGTGCAATTTAGATTATCCACCTCAACACCTTTTGCCTATATAAAGCACTTAATATACAAGGCTTCAGAAAACGTGAGGCAAACCATTAAAACTATAAATAGAGAAATGTCTATGACTACGCCCTACCCCCACCTTCTCGAGCCTCTCGACTTAGGCTTTACCACATTGCGAAACCGCACATTGATGGGCTCTATGCATTTAGGCTTAGAGGAAGAAAAAGGCGGGTTTGATAAATTGGCTGCATTTTATGCAGAGCGGGCAAAAGGCGGCGTAGGGCTCATCGTAACAGGAGGAATAAGCCCTAACATTTCTGGGTGGGTAGCCCCGTTTGCAGGGCGGATGACCAGTAAGAGACACGCTAAAAAACACAAAGTCATTACTGACGCTGTTCACGCTGAGGGCGGCAAGATATGCATGCAGATTCTTCACTCTGGGCGCTACGGCTACCACCCTCTAGCCGTATCAGCTTCACCCATGAAATCACCCATTACCCCTTTTAAACCCAGAGCACTGTCTTCAAGCGGTATTAAAAGCACAATAAAAGACTATGCAAATTGCGCAGGTTTAGCTCAAAAGGCTGGATACGACGGCGTAGAAATTATGGGGTCAGAGGGCTACCTCATTAACCAGTTTTTCTGTGAACGCACTAATCAGCGAGACGATGAATGGGGAGGTAGCCTTGAAAATAGAGCGCGACTGGCCATCGAGGTAGTGAAAGCTGTGCGTGAAAAAGTAGGGGCTGAGTTTATAATCATTTACCGTCTTTCAATGCTGGATTTAGTGGAGGGCGGAGCCCAATGGGATGAAGTGGTTTATTTAGCTAAAGAGATAGAAAAGGCAGGCGCAACGCTCATTAATACAGGTATTGGTTGGCATGAAGCGAGAGTGCCAACAATATCAACCTCGGTCCCGCGAGCGGCTTTCACTTGGATAACCAAGCGTATGAAGGCAGAGGTATCATTGCCGCTAGTGACGACTAACCGTATAAATACGCCAGAAGTTGCTGAGTCAGTGTTGGCAGAGGGCCACGCGGACATGGTTTCCATGGCGCGCCCTTTTCTTGCCGACGCTCATTTTGTGGCCAAGGCAATGCAAAATGAATCGAAGCTTATCAACACCTGTATAGCCTGTAACCAAGCCTGCTTAGACCATGCCTTTGAGCAAAAGCGTGCAAGCTGTTTAGTGAATCCCCAGGCCTGCTATGAAACCGAACTCACTTTCACGCCAACCGCTAACAAGAAAAAACTGGCGGTTATTGGTGCAGGACCAGCAGGCTTATCCTTTGCCATGTACGCCGCTGACCGCGGGCACGATGTGCATCTATTCGACCAAGCTGGCGAGATTGGTGGTCAATTTAATTACGCCAAGCAGATACCAGGAAAAGAAGAATTTTATGAGACCCTTCGTTACTTTACACACCAATTAGAAAGAGCCAATGTCACTATTCATTTAAATACTCTTGCTAACACAGAGACATTAAAGGATGGAAATTTCGATGAGGTTGTCTTAGCTACCGGTATTAAACCGAGAAGCTTAACTATTGAAGGCCACGACCATCCTAAAGTATTGGGTTACCTCGACGTATTGCGAGATCATGTGGAAGTGGGCAAACGCGTAGCGGTGATCGGTGCCGGAGGCATCGGTTTTGATGTCGCTGAATACCTAGTTGAAGATGCAGATCTGTCGGAGAATAAAGACAAGTGGCTCAATCACTGGGGAATTGATAAAAGCTATGCCGCCGGCGGCGCACTTAAGGAAAAAGAGCTCACCCCAACCACGCGTGAAGTATTTTTACTTCAGCGTAAAACCACAAAAGTGGGTAAGGGCTTGGGCAAAACAACAGGCTGGATCCACCGTCAGTCTCTCAAACTTCATAACGTGCAAATGATCAACGGTGTATCGTATGAGAAAGTTGATGACAAAGGGCTTCACGTTGTTATTAACGACAAACCAAAACTACTGGAAGTTGATAATGTGATCGTATGTGCCGGCCAAGAGCCATATACACCCTTAAAAACGCCTCTTGAAGAAGCCGGGTTTACGGTACACATCATAGGTGGCGCCGACGTAGCAGCTGAGCTTGATGCTAAAAGAGCCATTCGTCAGGGCGCCGAATTGGCTGCGAAGATATAAGTGATACGGGCAAAAGCCAATAGCGATTAAATCAGCTATAACATTGGCTGCTTCGGAATATGGACTAATTAAAAAACAAAAAGCCAGCTTTTGCTAGATAGCAAAAGCTGGCTTTGTAGTCTTATGTTTTAAAGACTAGCTTTTTTGGCTAGCTATCCAACGATCTATTTTTTGTTCAAGAATAGCCAGCGGGATACCACCTGTGTTTAATACTTTCGCATGGAATTCTCGAATATCAAAATGCTTGCCAAGGGCCTGTTCAGCCCGTGCGCGCAACTCTTGTATTTTTAATGCGCCAACCTTGTAAGATAATGCTTGTGAAGGAATAGCAATATAACGCTCAACCTCTGCCACCACCTCAGTGCGCGTCATACCAGAGTTATCAAGCATAAAGTCGATGGCTTTTTCTCTGCTCCAGCCCTTGGCGTGAATACCAGTATCAACCACCAAGCGCATGGCTCTTAACTGCTCATCCTGCAATGTGCCGTAACGGTTCCACGGATCATCGAAAAAGCCCATTTCGTACCCTAGCGTTTCAGAGTAAAGCGCCCATCCCTCGCCAAAAGCGGGTAAAAAGCTAAAGCGCATAAACGAAGGCAATGAGTCGTTTTCTTGAGCAAGGCTTACTTGGAAGTGATGACCTGGTGCTCCCTCATGAAGATACAGCGTCACATTCCCCGTGGTTAAACGGCTAGGTAAATCATAGGCGTTAAAGAAAAACGTTCCGGGACGTGACCCATCAGGCGTACCCGGTTGATAAGAACCACCGGCGCTAAACTGCTCAATAGCCGGATCGTAAGGTTTTATCTCTAGCTCTGACTTTGGCAATAATGAGAAATACTCACCAATTTTCTTGTCTACCTCTTTGCCAATACGATAGTAACTTTGGGTTAATGCTTCACGGCTTTCAGGCTGAAACTGCGGGTCTGAGCGCACAAAATCGAAAAGCTCGTTTAACGTGCCGTCAAATTCAACTTCGTCTTTTATTGCTAGCATGTCGTTTTTAACGCGCTTAACTTCTTTAAGCCCAAGTTCATGCAGTTCGTCAGGCGTTAATGGCAGCGTGGTAGAGCCTTCCACCATGAGTTCGTAAAGCTTTGCACCGCCTTTCATCTCGCTCAAACCAATGGTTTTACGAGCAACAGGTAAATACTCAGTTTGAAGAAAGTCGCGCATACGGGTGGTGGCATCGTAAATGTCTTGCGTAGCCTGCTCATATTCATTCGTTAAGCGAGCCTTTTCTTCATCAGAAAATGAATCTGGAAGCATCGTGATAGGCCCCCAAAACTGCGACTCTTTAAGCGGTATTGCTAGCTGTGTATCAAACTGCTTAATAACGCGGTCTATGGTAAGCGTAGTTTCTAACACGCCAGATTCCATACCCTCTTTAAAGCGCTCTATAGCTCTATCTGAAATGGCAATATAATCTTTGTGTCGTGATAAATTGTTCTCGTAGTCTTCAACGGTTTTAAAGGGAGCAGCGCCCTTACCACTTGCAAATGAGGGATAGAATGTATGAAACCCACTAAAGTGATTAACAGGGCGTACTTGGGTTAGTGCGCTTATTTCAGGAGAAGACATCTCAAGCGCGCGCTCTTGATTGTATTTAAATACGTCGTAAGCCAATTTGTCAGTATCATCTAGCTTGCTTCTGTCAATCTGCGCAAGTTCCGACAAATTGAGCTGTGTATTAGTCCTGCTTGCTAAATCATGGGCATCTGTTAAAAAATCGCCTAAACGGTCGGCACGTCGCATATCACCACGAAATATCGCCATTACAGGGTTAAGTGCTAAATTACGCTCGTCCGATGCAGCAAAAAGCGCAAAAAGTGTTTCATGTTCATTTTGAGCTTCTTGCATAACGGTTGGCTCTTTTAAAGCGTCATTATGAGAATTTGCGAAAGCAACTGACGTACCAAGCGCTAGCGCCACCGCACTACTAATCAACAGCATCTTATTAATCATCATACCTTTTCCTTTGTCGTTTTAGTTTTAAATAGGTTTTGCAGACTGTAATACAGCAAGCTTTGGTTGACCTAATTGATTGGCGCTTACTTTAGGCGTTCTCGATACAAAGTGCCATGCATGTGTGCGCATCAATTGTTACACTTTGTATAAAGGGAGCTATTTGCAGGGCGACGGTTTAAAGGAATAAGCACCTTCAAGAACACGTCGTAAACAGAAGAATAGAGAATCAAGCTCGACACGCTCTCTGGCGCGTCGTTATAGCGCTGTACATCCTGATTAGGCTTCTTGATTTCGCAAAAAGACAAGCTCAGTTGAGGAGCTTTGTTCTTCACTAAACTGGTAACCATCGGTGTCAAACGCTTTTAACCCGTCTACATCAGCCACTTTGTTCTCAATAATATAACGGGCCATGAGACCACGCGCTTTTTTAGCAAAAAAGCTAATTATCTTATACTGCCCATTTTTGCAGTCTTTGAACGTAGGGGTGATGACCATAGCGTCAAGTGTATTTTTCTTGACGGCTTTGAAGTATTCGTTCGACGCAAGATTAACTAACACGTTGTCGCCTTGAGCTGCTAGTGCTTCGTTCAGCACATCGGTAATGCGATTATTCCAAAACGCATATAAATCCTTACCTTCGGAGTTGGCGAGTTTTGTCCCCATTTCCAGTCGATATGCCTGCATTAAATCGAGAGGGCGCAACAGTCCATAAAGCCCCGATAATATTCTTAAGTGCTCCTGCGCAAACGCTACCGATTCATCGCTGAGGGTATATGCATCAAGTCCGGTGTAAACATCACCATTAAACGCATACATGGCCTGACGGGCATTGTCTTTATCAAAAGGAGTAGAAAATTCAGCGAAACGATTGGCGTTTAAGGTTGCTAGCTTATCGCTAATTTTCATTAGTGACGATAAGTCTGCTGGCGACAACGTTCGACACACTTCCATCAGACGCTTTGTATCGTCCATCATGGTTGGCTGAGTGAACGAGCTCACTGGAATTTCAGTTTCGAAATCAAGATTCTTTGCTGGGGAAACTACAACTAACATGTCAACTCCTTAGGTTTCTGCAGACTAGCTCTTATAAACCTGAGTATATCACCACCTGATAGTGAAAAAATAATACCCTGCAACAAACATACACATTGGCTTAACAGAGAAATCCGATTAGGTGTAAATTAGCGTCTGTACGCTATAATTTGTCACATGATTTTGGTATAACTATGTACAATAATAATTTCATTAACGTAATCAAACGTTAATTCCCTACTCGCAGAAAAACGAACCCTTTTATTCAGCTTGTCTCTCTGGCAAGTTGTAAAATTTTGAATGACTAATAGAGAGAACTATGAGCAATCAGCTAGCATCGTTACGTGATATCACCACCGTTGTTGCCGACACCGGTGACATTGACGCTATAAAAAAATACCAGCCTGTCGACGCTACTACTAATCCGTCTTTATTGTTAAAAGCGGCTGGCTTACCACAGTATGCAAGCTTGATTGACGACGCCGTAGCCTGGGCAAAATTGCAGTCTAACGATGCCGAGCAGCAGCTTATTGATGCATCAGACAAACTCGCTGTGGCTATTGGTAAAGAAATTTCTGACACTATTCCCGGTCGTATTTCTACCGAAGTGGATGCACGCTTATCTTTTGATACCGCAGCCACTATCGAGAAAGCAGAACGCCTAGTTCAACTTTACAAAGACGCAGGCATCGATAAGTCGCGCATTCTTATTAAAATTGCATCGACGTGGGAAGGCATTCAAGCGGCAGAGGTTTTAGAAAAACAAGGTATTCAGTGCAACCTTACTTTGTTATTCAGTTTCGCACAGGCAAGAGCATGTGCTGAGGCAGGCGCTTATCTTATTTCTCCTTTTGTGGGCCGTATTCTAGATTGGTACAAAAAGTCAACAGGTAAAGAGTCTTATTCTCCCACTGAAGACCCAGGCGTAGTATCGGTAACCAGCATTTATAACTACTACAAAGACCACGGCTACAACACTGTAGTCATGGGTGCTAGCTTCCGCAATATTGGTGAAATTCAGGCATTGGCAGGGTGCGATCGCTTAACCATTAGCCCTGCTTTACTTGAAGAACTCGCCAATGAACCGGGTGAGCTTGAGGTGATGCTTAAAGACAATGGCGCAACTCAAACGCCTGGTCCGCGCTTAACAGAAAGTGAATTCCGTTGGGACATGAACCAAGACGCAATGGCAACAGAAAAATTATCTGAAGGTATCCGTAACTTTGCTGCAGACCAAGATAAACTTGAGACTCTGCTTCGCGAAAAACTGAATGCGTAAGGACCAAACTACGATGAGCGTATTAACATCACTACCCGAGTGGAAAAAGTTAAGTAAGATAGCCGAGACGGTGAAAAGCGCACACATGCGAGACTGGTTTGCGTCTGACAATGAACGCGCTGAAAAGATGACGCTTAACGCATGCGGCATTTATTTAGATTATTCTAAAAACCGTGTAAACGACGATGCGCTTTCTTCACTTTTCGAGTTAGCCCGTGCATGTAATTTAGAAACAATTCGAACAAGCATGTTCGAAGGTGAACACATTAATACCACCGAAGGCCGCGCGGTATTGCATACTGCACTGCGCAACTTCTCTGACCGCCCAGTAATGGTTGACGGTGAAGATGTCATGCCTGAAGTGCATGCAACGCTTGAGAAAATGAAAGCCTTTACCGAGTCGGTTCACAGTGGCCAGCACAAAGGTTACACCGGCAAGCCCGTTAAGCATATTGTTGCAATTGGTATCGGCGGCTCGTTCTTAGGCCCTAAGATCATGACTGAGGCGCTTAAGCCTCACACTGTTGATGCCGTTAACGTGCACTTCGTCGCCAACGTTGATGGCTGTCACATTCACGACGTGCTCTCAAGTGTAGATTTTGAAGAAACCCTTGTTGTCATGTCTTCTAAGTCATTTACGACGCAAGAAACGCTACAAAATACCCTCACGGCCAAAGAATGGTTCTTAAAATCAGGTGGCACGCAGCAAGACATAGCAAAACACTTTGTTGCTGTATCTTCGAACGTTAAAGCGGCTACCGACTTCGGAATTAGTGAGGACAACATCTTCCCAATGTGGGACTGGGTTGGCGGGCGCTACTCACTGTGGTCTGCTATTGGTCTTCCTATTTCATTGGCACTTGGGTTTGATAACTACAAAGCACTGCTTGAAGGTGCCTTTGAAATGGATACCCATTTCACCACCGCGCCTCTTGAAGAAAACATGCCGGTACTTTTAGGCCTCCTCGGCGTTTGGTATCGCAATTTCTTTGATGCACAATCTCATGTTCTTCTTCCCTACTATCACTATTTGCGTGGCCTTCCAGCTTATGTACAGCAGCTGGATATGGAGAGTAATGGTAAAGAGGTGACTCAAGCAGGCGAAAGCGTTGACTACCCTACAGGCCCAATTATTTGGGGCAGTGAAGGTACTAACGGTCAGCACAGTTTCCACCAACTTATCCACCAAGGCTCTGGCATCATTCCTGCCGATTTCATGTTGCCGTTAAACGTGCCCAATCAAGATGACACTCATCATGCCATGTTGGCCTCTAACTGCTTTGGCCAAACTCAAGCACTGATGCAGGGTAAAACCTTTGAAGCATGCTATGAAGACCTTGAAGGTCAGGGCCTTGACGATACAGAGCGCAAACGTCTCGCTGCTCATAAAACCATGCCGGGTAATAAACCGAGCAATACTTTTTTGTTTGATAGCCTTACGCCTAAAACACTTGGCGCGCTGGTTGCAATGTATGAACATAAGGTATTCGTTCAGGGCGTTATCTGGAACCTTAACTCCTTCGACCAATGGGGCGTAGAGTTAGGAAAAGCACTTGGAAACCAAGTGCTTGCAGGCATTCAAGGCGAAGCAGACAAAAACAACTTTGACGCTTCAACGCAACAATTGATTGCCCGCTTCAGAGCAGCGAATGCACCAAAGTAAGGAAAATATGGGGTAACCACCCCTCTTTGGTGCAAATAATAAACTGAACGGCCGGCTAGTACCCGGCCGTTTTTGTTGGACAACTTGTGAATCAACTCATAAGCCCATTAGTAGTTTACACGCTGAAAATAGATCTCACGCGCCTTAACCAGTGTAATAAAAATGCAACACCTTGTTAATAAAAAGTAAATAAAACTATTTTATTTTAAAGGTGGCTGTGATAAAAGACATACAGAGGGAAATTACTCAATTGCTCTGTATTAGTTGTAGTGGTGTACAAAGGAGATCCCAATGGATAAATCAGATCTATTTGCCATATTAGACATCGAAGCAAGCCCAGCAAAAACAAAAAGTAAAAAAAGAAAATGGAGAGAAATCGAGGCGCTACAGGATCGCTACAAGTTAGAAAAAGAACTCGCTGAGTTAGATTGTGGTTTTGAGTACGAACTCGAAACACTAGAACGATAGCAAAAAGCCGCCTGAATGTAGTTCAGGCGGCTTTTTGCTATGCACCTAGGATAAGTGTAGTAACGTATTGTCAGCATTCAGACCTGCCATTGAATGGGCACTTTACCCGATTCAATTAACAGGACGTTTGTTTGGCTAAAAGGTTTACTTCCAAAAAAACCTCTGTGTGCTGACAGCGGAGATGGATGAGGCGCGTGTAAAACATGATGTTTTTCACGGTTAATAGTATTACCTTTCTTTTGAGCGTGACTGCCCCACAGCAGAAAAACCACATTGGAACAATGATGGTTTACAACCTCTATCACTTTATCGGTAAAGGTCTCCCACCCTAATTTGGCATGGCTATGGGCTTTTCCCTGCTCCACAGTCAGCACCGTGTTTAATAACAACACGCCTTGTTCAGCCCAGGGCGACAATGTGCCGTGGTTTGGCATAGTGAAACCGTCTATATCGTCGGCCAATTCTTTATAGATATTTCTAAGAGAAGGTGGAATTTTAACCCCTGGCAGAACAGAAAAGCAGAGCCCGTGTGCCTGATGTGGACCATGATAGGGATCTTGACCCAGTATGACGACACGAATGTCTTCCAATGCCGTCATAGCAAAGGCGTTGAACACATCTTCTTTTGGCGGGTAAATAACCTTACCCGCTTCTCTTTCTGCCTGAACATGTAACATTAACTCTCGGAAATACGGTGCCGCTTTTTCTTGTGCTAATGCCTCTGTCCACGTGATCATGGCTTCAAAAGACTCATCATGTGTTGCTTTAGTGCCTCATACGTTGCCGGCAAATCGACGGCTAAGCTATCTTCACCCGCCACATCAGCAAGGGGCTTAGGTAAGCTGATTGGGTTTCCTAATACGTTTTCTACCGTCTCGCGGAACTTCGCAGGATGAGCAGTACCTAGGAACAGGCCAATTTCGCCCTCCTCCAAGTCATGACTCACTGCGCGGTAGGCAATAGCAGCATGAGGTTCGCTCGTGTAGCCCTGTTGTGCTAATTGACGCATAGCTAACTGAGTGTATTCCTCGTCAACCATTTCGCCTTTTAAACACGCTTTGTCGATATACCCGCGCTCAATAAGGGCTTCAATGCGGGGCCAATTATTCGGCTGACTTACGTCCATGGCATTGGAGATAGTGGCCACTGTTGACTTTGGATCCCACTCTCCCGTTTTCAAATAACGTGGAACGGTATCATTGAGGTTTGTCGCAGCAATAAAGCGCTTAATCGGCAGCCCCATTGCTTTAGCAATCATACCCGCGGTTAAGTTACCAAAGTTACCGCTAGGCACTGAAATTACCACCTGGTCGCGCTTCTCTTTTGGCAACTGGCTTATCGCCTCGAAGTAATAGCATACTTGAGCCAACAAACGACTGATGTTAATCGAGTTAGCGGAGTTTAAATGTAAACCTTTGCGCACCTCTGGGTCGTCAAATGCTGATTTCACTAGCGATTGACAAGCATCAAAATCGGCTTCAATGGCAACCGTGTGAATATTGCCGCCTAACGTAGTGAATAGCTTTTCTTGTAGCTTGCTGATTTTTCCCTTTGGAAAAAGAATCACCACGTTAATATTTTCAATACCGTGGAATGCGTGAGCTACGGCAGCGCCAGTGTCACCTGAGGTTGCAGTTAAAATAGTGATCGGCTTACCTTCACTGATGCGAGATAAGGTTTGCGCCATAAAGCGCCCGCCGAAATCTTTAAATGCCAGCGTCGGACCGTGAAAGAGTTCAAGCGAATAAATATTGTCATTAATTTTTTCAACCGGCGCACCAAATGAAAATGCAGTTTCGACAATAGCGTTAAGCTCACCCTCTGCTAACTCGTCGCCAATAAGCGTGTGAAGTACTTCAATACTGCGCTCAACAAAAGGCTTCTCCAACAGACCATCAATATCAGGTAAGGCTGGAATTTTCTCCGGGAAATACAGCCCCTGATGTTTACCCAAGCCGCGTTTTACCGCTTCTGCAAAGCTTGCAGTATCTGATGAATCTTTTAAATTTACCAATTCCACTTTTATTTACCTTCTTAAATTCTTACCACGGCCATTCGGCCTTGTGTCAGTCTTATTCACGACTGTTTGCCTTTTGGGCTAAGCTTTATGCTGTATCAGGCCTTTGATATCAGCGTCCCCAGCGTTGGAATTTGACATACATGGCTAAAACCATCGTCATTTTGCACATAATGTTTATCTAAGTAAGCTGCAATTATTTCAGCTTGAGATTGGCTATTACATACGGCAAACACGGTGGGTCCAGACCCCGAAATTCCAAAGGCTAGTGCACCTTCGCGCTCACTGTATGCTCGTGCTTTATCAAAACCTGGCAACAATGATTTCCTGTAAGGTTCAGCGATAACGTCTTTCATCACCGATGCAGCAAGAGAAAATGCGTTTGTATGTAATGCATGAACAAACACACCCAGCTGACGACCAAAGGTCAATGCGGTTGCCATATCCACCTGCTTGGGCAAAATATCTCTTGCTGCTGCCGTCGATACGCTGATACCAGAATAGCAAATAGCATAGTACCACTGGTCATTAAGGGGTAGCGATAGCGTAACCGGCGATAGTGAGCCCGTCATTAGCGTCATACCGCCGAGGAAACAGGGCGCCACGTTGTCGTAATGAACACTGCCACTGATCTGCCCCTCTAACTCCCCCATCATGGTTAACAAGGTATCGTTATCGAATGGGCTATCAAAGAAAGCGTTTAACGCAGCGAAGGCAGCCACAATTGAACTCGCGCTTGAGCCCAAGCCACTGCCAATGGGTAGATTTTTATTCAATGTGATAGCAACAGGCGATACCGGCTTGCCTTCATTTAGCATTTTTTCGCAAAAGTAATGATAGCACTTTGTGACTATGTTGCTGTCGGCATCACTAGGTAATTTGTGCGCAAAAGCCCCTATCGTTTCAAGTGAAAAATGTGCCGCTTCTTTTACCTCTACCTCATCACCTAGTCTAGTGCCATCCACCGGCGCAAGTGCAGCACCAAGGACATCAAAGCCCAAACTAACATTACCAATTGAGGCCGGCGCATAGGCACGTATTGCTTTCATATTCGTATTCCTACTAATTACTTTTTTGCGCTTAGTACGCCATTTGTTTCCAAGGCATCGTTCGCAAAATATCTGCAAACACACCGGCCGCGGTTACTGTACCGCCGGCCCCGTAGCCGCGTATCACATAGGGAATAGGGTTGTAATAATCACTGTTAATTGCTAGTGCATTTTCGCCGTCTTTCACTTGAGACAGCGGATTGCTTGGAGCCACAGCTTGAATACTAACCTTGCATTTTCCATCTTCAATACTGCCAATGTAGCGCAATACCTTGCCCTCGACCTTGGCGTTTTTAACGCGCTCTGCAAACCCCTCATCAAGCTCTAGTAGTTGAGTCATAAACTCATCAACCGAGCAGGTTTCTGCAAAGCCTGGAGGCAATACAGATTCAATCTCAATATCAGACAGCTCTAACGCAAGGTCTGCTTCACGGGCCATAATTAAAAGCTTGCGTGCTACATCCATGCCGCTGAGGTCGTCACGTGGATCTGGCTCAGTAAAGCCGTTTTGCTTAGCGGTTTTGGTCGCCTGAGAAAGCGTCATTCCTTCGTCCAGCTTTCCGAAAACATAGGATAAGCTGCCAGAAAGTATGCCTTCAAAGCGATGGAGAACATCGCCAGCGCTAAACAGCTTTTGAAGGTTATCGATAACCGGTAGCCCAGCCCCTACAGTCGTTTCATAAAGGTACTGACGGTTGGTCGCTTGAGCCGTTTTTCTTAGCTTGCGGTAATATTCCATGGCTGAGGTATTCGCCTTTTTGTTTGGCGTTACCACGTGGAATCCACTTTCCATCATGTCTACGTATTGATTTGCAATAGCTTCATGACTGGTACAATCCACGATAACAGGGTTCACTAAGCTGTTGTCATTCACAAACTGATCAAGACGCTCGACACTCAACCCTTCGCGGGCAGACTCTAGTGCGGCTTTCCAATCACCGTTTAAGTCAATACCTTGGCTGTTGAGTAACAACTTGCGGCTATTTGCCATGCCGTATACGCGCAACTGTATATTACGCGCTAGCAATGAGGGCTGCTGCTTTGCAATTTGCGCTAATAGTTCGCTTCCTACGTTACCGCAACCTACGAGAAATACGTCGATTGTGTGCCGGTCTGAGAAAAAGTTTTGATGAATAACCTTCACCGCTTTTTTCGCTCGCTTAGTCTCTATCACAGTAGAAATAGAGCGTTCAGAAGAACCCTGCGCTATCGCGACATTATTCACTCGTGCTTGCGCTAATGAATTAAAGAAACGAGCCGCAAGCCCTTTAGTCTGACGCATACCGTCGCCAACTAGCGTGACGATGGCAAGGTCGTTGCGCACTTCAATCGGGTCGAGTAATTGATTTTGTAGCTCTAACGCAAACGCATCTTCAAGCAAGTTGAGGGCTTTATTTGCGTCTTTGCTCTGTATACAAAAGCTAATAGAGTATTCAGAAGACGACTGGGTAATAAGGCTGATTGAGATATTGGCGTTCGACATAACTTCGAATACGCGGCTTGCCATTCCCACCATGCCTTTAAGGCCAGGCCCTGCCACGTTAAACATAGTGACATTATCAAGCTGCGATATACCTTTTACCGACGTCCACTTTTCACTTTTCTCATTGCTGATAAGCGTTCCAGGAGCCGCTGGATTAAGGGTATTTCGAATAAGGCACGGTATATGATGCTGAGCAATAGGGCCTATTGTTTTTGGATGCAGAACTTTTGCGCCAAAATAAGATAACTCCATCGCTTCTTGATAGGTAAGTTTATCAAGTAGTACTGCGCCCTCGACTTGATTCGGATCCGCATTGTAAACGCCGTCAACATCAGTCCAAATTTCGCAGCAGCTAGCGTCGATACACGCGGCAAGAATAGCCGCTGAGTAATCAGAACCGTTTCGACCCAACGTGACTTTCTGCCCTTCTTCGTTTGCAGCGACAAACCCTGGCATGATAAGAAATTCACTGCCATCAACTGGAACGTCCGTAAATCGTGCCTTACTAAGCGACACATCGGCAATGCTATCTAAGTACTCACCATCAGCAAGAATGTAAGTCACGGGGTCGATGATGCGATTAGTCACCCCTTTCGCAGTGAGAATGGCACTAAAGAGTGTTACCGAAATGTACTCACCAATACTTAAAATGCCCGCTGCCACGTTATCAGGGGCCACTCCGAGCAGATTAATGCCCTGTAGATGTTTCTTGAGTACAGCAAGCTGACTGTCGATAAAAGTAATAACGTGGTTGTATTCAAAACCGTCTAACTCATCATTTAAGCTGTTAGCGATGCCTGTCACTGTATCGTTTAGCTTATCAAGTAGCGGCTGAAAATCTTCGCCACCGGCTGCTTGTTCGCACAATAATGAAAGCGCATTGGTTACCCCTTTAGGGGCCGAGAGTACAACGGCAGCACCGTCGGTCTGGTGAGTAGCCATGCTAATCTCTGTCACCCGTAAATATCGCGGTGCATCGGCTAGAGAAGACCCTCCAAACTTTAAGACTTTCATATGCTACTCCTTAAGGTTGCGCATGCTAAAACGTGTCTAAAAAAAAACCCGCTCTGGTTGAGGCGGGCTTTCGTTGTCTTTTGCTTATTCGCACTAGTCACCGACCGCCCTGCTTGGGGTGGTAATGAACATGGTCATCGTGCGAATTGCTGAGCTCTTTTTCATAGGCTCAATTTGCCGTATAGACGTCTATCTGTCAACCGCAGTTTTCACCACACTGTATTGCATAAAGTGCAATACTAAAATCGAAACATTTCTTTTTCGTACATAAAAAGCTAATTAACGTAATATTAGCGGTCATCGGTGAGGTTTTCGGACAGAAAATCGACAAGCAGCCTAATTTTTGGTGCCACATTTCGGTTAGATGGAAACACGGCCCAAATGGCTTCTTGATTATCTTTATAGTCTGGTAAGACCTCTATAAGGTGTCCTTGAGTGATGGCATCTCTTACATAAAACCCGGGAAGTTGCGTTAACCCTAATCCGTTAAGCGCAGCTGCTTTTAGTGCATTTCCACTGTTATAGCGCACTCGACCGTTTACATTCAAAGTAGTAACTTGCTGATTGATAAGAAAACGCCACTGGGGCTGGGAACCTACTAACAGGCTATGCTGTTTTAAATCGTCAAGGGTACGAGGTATTGATGTGGTCTGAAGGTATTCTCGACTCCCACAGACATATAGCTGTCGCGTGGCCAATTTTTTTGCAATGAGTGAAGAATTGTCAAGTTTACCAATACGTATTGCTAAATCGAGTCCCTGTTCAATAATGTCCAGTCTATCGTTAGAAAATGTGCACTGCACACTGATACCAGAATAGATAGCAAGAAACTTGTTCAGCAACGGAGCAACAAATGCTTCACCAAAAGCCACCGGCGCAGTTAGCTTGATCAGTCCCTGTGGAGATTGCTGCAGCGCACTCACTGTGAGCTGAGCGTTTTCAAGCATGGCTAACGCTGGGTTAGTTTGTTCCAAGTACAGCGCACCCGCTTCAGTTAACGACACATTTCGCGTCGTTCGTTGCAGCAACTTTACTCCAAGTCGTTTTTCTAACGCAGCAACTTTTCGACTGATTTGCGCTACTGAGGTATCTAACTTATTGGCCGCGCCGGTAAAATTACCCACATTCGCAACGTTACAAAACTCAACAATACCATCTAAATTTTTCACCGCTATGCCTCGTGTATAAAGCTAATTATTTGTCGAAATCATTCTTTTTAATCCACTCTTTTAAACTAAGTATTTGATTGAGTGTTTGGCTTTTTTTTGATGAGCCGATGGCCCAGTCTCTTGCTCGATAAAATAGACAACAGAACAGCCAAAAGCCTATGGTGCTTTCACTATTATTACAAATAAGAAATAGTGATTTACTAAATCTGTATTTATCAATCGCTCTACCTCTCCTATACTCACACCATCAAACATCACTAACTCGAATGGTAAGAACAGGAGTAAAGTATGAGCTCGTTTCAAGATTCATTAGAAGTAGGCCAAACGCATATAAAATCCAAAGCAGCAGTGGCGTGGGGCCCCGGCGAGCCACTTAAAATGGAAGAGATAGATGTTGAGTTGCCCAAAAAAGGCGAAGTATTAGTCCGTATAAAGGCGACCGGTGTCTGCCACACCGATGCATTTACCTTATCAGGTGAAGATCCTGAAGGTGTTTTTCCGTCAGTACTTGGCCATGAGGGTGGCGGTATTGTCGAAATGGTAGGTGAGGGAGTAACAAGCGTAGAGGTTGGCGATCACGTTATTCCTCTTTACACCGCTGAATGCGGCGAATGTAAATTCTGTACGTCAGGCAAAACCAACTTATGTCAGGCAGTGCGAGCTACTCAAGGAAAAGGCTTAATGCCTGACGGAACAAGCCGCTTCTCGAAAGACGGCGAGCCGATTTATCACTACATGGGCTGCTCCACGTTTTCTGAGTTCACTGTTTTGCCAGATATCTCGTTAGCTAAAGTCAACAAGAACGCCCCCCTTGAAGAGGTGTGCTTATTAGGTTGTGGTGTCACTACCGGTATGGGCGCGGTTTTAAATACGGCGAAAGTGCAAGAAGGCGACACGGTAGCCATTTTTGGATTAGGTGGTATTGGACTGTCAGCAATAATCGGTGCGCGTATGGCGGGTGCAAAACGCATAATTGGCATTGACATAAACGAGAGTAAATTCGAATTAGCGAAACAACTCGGCGCTACCGACTTGGTGAATCCAAACGATTACGACAAACCCATTCAAGATGTCATTGTTGAGCTTACTGATGGCGGCGTAGACTATTCGTTTGAATGTATCGGTAATGTTGATGTAATGCGCTCAGCACTCGAATGTTGTCACAAGGGGTGGGGAGAGTCGGTTATTATTGGTGTGGCGGGGGCTGGCCAAGAAATTTCAACCAGACCTTTTCAGCTTGTTACCGGTCGAGTGTGGCGCGGTTCTGCCTTTGGTGGCGTAAAAGGTCGCTCACAGTTGCCTGGAATTGTAGAGCAATACTTAAACGGTGAATTTGGCCTACAGGAATTTATCACTCACACCATGGGGCTAAACGAGATCAACGAAGCGTTTGACCTAATGCATAAAGGTGAAAGCATTCGATCTGTGGTTCATATGGATAAGTAGAATTCATGGAGAACAAGAATGTTCTAATACGGTGCCTATGCAATAGATAATAGTGCCCACTAAAAGCAATGAACACTGCAAAAGCTCTCCTTGCTAACAAGATGGACTTTTGTAGTGTTCATTAGTTAGCCGTTATTGCATATTAATGTCATAGTAGTAATCACAATATCAATAGTGCACTGATCGCATAGGAAAGTTTATGAACTTAGTTACAGTAAAAAAAACGATCTCTTCGATGTTGGCAATGTCGCCTGTTGTTTTAGGCTTTTTAGGGATATTGAGCATGTTAGGAACGTTAGCCTCGTTAAGTGCTAGCGCACCTGCCATGGCAGCAACACAACAGCAAAGTGAAGAGAGTCAAGACATTAATAACTTAACGTCATTGACCAACCTTCAAAGTAATAACGACTTTATGCTCTCCTCTGGGTTACCGGCTAAAGCACATTTAGCACTACTAAAAGAAGACGGCGTTGCCTATGTTGTCGATCTGATCCCAGGCGATCGCTCTCAGGAGATTATGAATACTGCGGAACTAGGATTGAACTACTTCAACGTTCCTGTTGAGTGGGAGAAACCGGTACTCACCGATTTTTTAAACTACTCTGCGTTTATGCAGCGGGTAGATAAAGCGTCAGAAAAAGTGCTTACCCACTGTAAGTTGAATTGGCGCGGTGCCTCATTCACTTACCTTTACAGGGTGAACGTGCTCGGTGAGGATGAAAATATTGCCAAGAATGATTTACTGGCCATTTGGCAGCCTAACCCAATTTGGTATGCCTTTATGGAAGGCGTATTTGCTCACTACAATGCAATAAATAACACAAATAATGTGATGTCTTTTGATGCTGCTATTCCAGAAACCAAAAGCTAACAGTAGCCTTTAAATAAGCTACATAAGCGATTCAGTCATAAACGTGAGCGAGTGATGTGCAAATAGAACGCGGCATTGGTTACCAACCTGCCTAAAACATCCACTCTTAGCGGAGACTCTTTATGTTTAAAGGCGACACGACCAACTTATCAAAAACTAACCCGCGAGCACTTCCTTTTCTAAAGTGGTAACGAAACCAAATTTTTTAAGCACTGATTGTAAGCGCTCAGGCTGGAGCGGCTTCTGGACAAAATCAAGCGCACCTAACGATGCGACTTTTCTGTGTATCAACGGCTGAATATCGCCTGACACAACAATAACAAACGTCTCTAGACCTCTGCGTTTTATCTCTCCCAAAACACTTATTCCACCAAGTACTGGCATGGTCAGGTCGAGTAACATCAAATCGATAGAGTGGTAGGCTAATACCTCAAGCGCATCAACTCCGTTTGACACCTCATACGCTTTTTCAACAAAACCATCAGGCAAACTTTTTCTCATCATCTTGCGCGCTAACGGTGAATCATCGCAAATTAGGACATTGAAACTCATTGAAAACTCTTCGCTGCGTAGTGTCGACGTTTTGAATGTACCCTAAACTAAAGTATAAGAAAACAAAATAAGTCGCTAATTATCGACAACTTACCGATGAAACAAGTGGCATCTGCGTACCATCTGCATTATTTTATTAACCTACATTAGATCTTTTTCGCGCCACATCCTGTTGCCTGCGTTACCTTTTTATAGGCAACGCTGTCAGTGCAGCCTCTATATGAAAAGTTCGATGACATAGCCAATTGACGCTTGCTTTTGCTAAGGAACACATTAATGCAAAATATCCTATCGCCCCAAGAAACAAGCTTAGCCAAAAAGGCCGCCTATCTGGTGTTATCTCATTTCGACAAAAGCTACCGCTGGTTTACTCGAATTACACGAGGCGCACAACAGCGGTTTGAAAAGGGTAACTGGAAAGAAACCCAATTGGCATCTAGAGAGCGCATCAATATTTATGAGCAAAGTTTATCCGACGCCGTTGCCGAGATTTACCACCTTACGTCGGTACACAAAAAAGACGATTTATTCTGGCAAGAGTTAAAGAAAGTTTTTGCCCTTCAATTGGAAGGACATCCACAATTTGAACTTGCCGAAACCTTCTTTAACTCGGTGATTGGTCGCATATTCAAACACCGAAAAATAGATGATGACATGATGTTTGTGCATCCGAGTCGCTGCTTTTTACCCGGTCAGGATAGGAATAAAGTGATCAATAGTTTCGATACCACCACCACGGTGAAAGAGATGTATGAAGCTATTTTCAAGACGTATCGGTACAACATTCCGTTTGAAGATTACGAGCGCGATCTGCAGAATCTGGAAGACGCACTGCGCGCTCGCCTTTCGACATCTCAACTTGCCAGTGTGCAGGCTGTAGAAATACTCAAGCCTACCTTTTTTAGAGGAAAAGCCGCTTATTTGATTGGCCGAATTTGTATGCCAGATGAAACGCTGCCCTTTGTCATTGCTATGCGTCGTTACAATGCGCCAAATATGTTTGTAGATGCTCTGCTTACCGACAGAAAAGATCTAAGCGTTATCTTCGGCTTTGCTCGCAGTTATTTTATGGCCGACACACAAAACCCTGCGGAAGTCGCCGCCTTTCTGCAAGAGCTACTGCCGAATAAAAAGAATTTTGAATTGTATATGGCGCTGGGCCATTACAAACACGGTAAAACTGTGTTTTATCGCAACTTTCTTTCTCATTTAGAGGCCTCAGAAGACCACTTTGAGGCAGCGCCTGGGATACGGGGCTTGGTGATGATGGTGTTTCACCTCCCCTCGTACGGCGTAGTGTTTAAAATTATAAAAGATGAATTTGCTGAAAGTAAAAAAATCACACGACAGCACGTGAAAGACTGCTACAAACTAGTGAAGATGTCTGACCGCATCGGCAGAATGGCCGATACCCACGAATATGTGAATTTTCGATTTCCACTTGACCGAATAGCGCCAGAATTAATTGAAGAGCTCAAAGAAACTTGCGCTTCCAGTTTAGAATTCACTGAGGATGAGCTCGTCATAAAGCATATGTACATTGAACGCAAAATGACGCCCCTCAACCTTTATCTTCAGCAAGAAACAGATGATGATAAGATAACAAGCGCATTGGATGAACTTGGTATGTGCATAAAACAAATTGCGATGGCCAATATTTTTCCAGGCGACATGCTGCACAAAAACTTCGGCATCACGCGCCACGGTCGCGTCATATTTTATGACTACGACGAAATTTGTCTTATGAATGAACGACACTTCCGCTCGCTACCCAAATCTGATGACCCGTATGCCATTGATACACTCTCAGTAGGGCCTAACGACGTATTTCCAGAACAATTTGAACACTTCATTGTTGGTAAGCGCAAGTTCAAAGATATCTTAAAAAAACTTCATGGCGACCTGATGACTCAAGAATATTGGCGCAGTGTGCAAATAAAGTGTGAGCGAGGCGATGTACAACATTTCACCCCTTATGCAGCGAGTAAGCGTTTCAAGCGTGACTAGGGGGGCTGTCGAGTGCCTTCCCGTTCGCATGCGCGTAAAACCCGCGGTGAAATGATTTAAACATGGCCACTAGAATGAAGGCTATTTTTATCGCTCAAAAGGGGTAAAAGTGATCGCTTTTTGTCTTCTTTCACGTAAAAGACATCGTAAGCCAATAGCGGCCTTACGTTTCGTTTCAACCTAAAAGTAGAAGTGTAATCATGAAAGTGTTACTTGTAGAAGATGATCCAAAGGTTGCCTCGCACATCGCAAATGGACTGTTGGGCGAAGGTCATGAATGTATTACTGCGGGTGACGGAGCATCTGGCTTTAGGGAAGCAACATCAAATGAGCTTGATGTTGTGATACTTGACGTAATGCTTCCAGAATACGACGGTTTCACTGTTTTAGAAAAACTGAGGGAAGCCGACAACAACACTCCAGTCCTACTGCTAAGTGCAAAGAGCCAAGTGGAAGATAAAGTACGCGGTCTGCGCACAGGTGCAAACGATTATTTGACTAAGCCATTTGCGTTTGAAGAGTTGCTCGCCCGCATTGAGGGGTTAGCGGGTCGCGCAAAAGAAGGTGATGACAAAACGCTAATTAAAGTGGGTGACTTAACTCTCGACCTAGTTAACCGCAAGGTACTGTGTGGAGATCAAGAAATTGATTTGCAGTCAAAAGAGTTTCAATTACTTGAGTGCCTGCTGCGCCACAAGGGTAAGGTAGTAACCCGGAGCATGTTGCTTGAGCAAGTGTGGAATTACCACTTTGACCCCCAGACCAACGTGATTGACGTGCATATTAGCCGACTGCGCCAAAAAGTGGATAAAGCGTTCAACGTTCCCCTCATTGAAACGGTAAGAGGTACGGGTTACCGAATCGCCGATAGCGCTACATGATAGCAATTCGCGACTTCACGAGAAGTTCTAGTTTTCGTGTTGGCGCGCTGCTTACCACACTGGCCAGCGTAGCAATTATTCTCATTGTTTACTTTTGGCGACTAACAAGCAGCGACCTTTTTATAACAGAATCTACGGCGGCGATTAACGCAAAGATTGCCGCTCTTTCTCAGATATACAATTCTTTGGGTATTGATGCGGTAAAAGAAGCCATCGACAGTGGAGAGTTTTCACGTTCCACGATGGCTAATAATTCTGCATCGACTACCAGCGCCTCATCCGACGAACTCCCCAAGTCCGTTCGCTCTTTCGTGGTATTAAGTCAAAACCAACAGTTTGTCACCGGAAATCTTGCCAGTATTCCGCTCATTCTAGAGCGTCACGAACACGCAAACTTCAACACGGCTGAAATTGTTATCTCGCTGCCTAATAGCGGAGAGCGCAAAACCCTTCGAAAGGCATTAGTGCGCGAAGTGGCCTTAGGCAACTACACGCTAATTGTAGGTCGTGGAATTGACGACTTATATAGCGCCCAATGGTTTGGCAGAGCATTTAGCTGGATTATTGTGGTGCTGCTTTCTATGTTGAGCGTGCTCAGTTTTGCAATAGCCGTCTATGTGGTCAATCGCATTAATCGAATGTCCCAAACCGCAGACAAAATAATTAAAACTGGCAACTTAGAAGAACGTTTAGAAATAGATAGTAATTGGGACGATTTAAGCAGTTTGTCTGCCGTGTTTAACCAAATGTTAGATACCATAGAAAGCTCGGTTAACAATATCAAGACAGTAACAGACAGTATTGCACACGACCTCCGTACCCCTTTAGCTCGTTTACGCAATACGCTAGAACGAATTGACGACGATAAGCTGCGTGATGAAACAACTCACGAAGCAGATAATCTTCTCAATATGTTTAATAGCTTGCTGAGGATAAGCGGGCTGGAGACCACCAACAAAAAAGAAGGCTTTTGCAGTACCAATATACAGGCGATAGTTGAAGATGTTGTAGACCTTTACCACCCGTTAGCGGAGGACAGAAATATAACCCTTACTAGCTCGTTGCAGCCCATCACCATGATTGCAGACCCCAACTTGCTGTTTCAAGCTGTCGCAAACGTGCTCGATAACGCACTGAAATACTCCCCAGATGGTAGTCGTGTGGTGGTGCAATTAACATCGACGAAAACACATCACATTATATCCATTAACGACGCGGGAATGGGCGTAAAAGAGAACGAACTGGAGAGCTTAGAACGTCGTTTTTATCGTGCAGATGGCAGCAGAACAAGTAAAGGCAACGGCTTGGGGCTGTCTCTTGTCTCTGCCATTGTTAAGCTACACGAAGGCCGTGTGTGGTTTGTACACGACCCACTCATGAATGGAACGGGCTTAGGCGTGGTGCTTAGCTTCAAGCACTAGGTGGTCATACTTTTTATTATAGCTCCTTGACTTAAAAAACTGTGCCCGACCACATGTAACTGTCACGTATGCACGTTAACACTCTATAATGCATAACATCGGAAATTCAGTGAGGGAATTGGTTTTGAATCGTCGCAAAAAAATCATCAAAAAACTTCAGAAAAAAGACAAAAAAGCGAACGCTAAATTGCACAAAAGCGGCAAGCCCGCTTATGTTGCTAAAGCTGAAAGAGAAACATTATTAGCCGAATCAGTCATTAACGAACGCTTCGATGTCACCGAAAAAAGTGCATGTGAGTAGCGGTTATCACTTATATAGTGGTGCCCGCTACTCTTCTCCCCCAAAATGTTTTTCAGGCGTTGTAACGCAGTTAAAATGTGAGGCCAACAACAATGCCAGTTTGTGACTACTCTTGCTTTTGCATGAATATGGTAACCTCGGCCATTACGATGCCGAATTTACGAATATAAGAACGATTCATCATAGTTGTTTCATCAAAAGCCCAAAACCAGTCGTCAAAGGTTACTGAATAACTAGTGTCGTCAACAGGTAAATCCATCTGGTAATGGAAGTTGAAAGCATTTCCGTAAGATGTGCCGGCAGCAGGTCCATCGATGTCGCCAGCGTTTCCAACAAAGGTACCGTCGCTTTGTTTAACAATTTTCCATGTGCGGGACATTGGACCTTCACCAACACCATAATCAAAGCTTTCATCGAGTGTTAACGTGTCACCGTCAATAGAACCATCAATATCCACTTTAAAGCGCTGCACTACTTCGCCTGAGCGATTTTGGACGATGCCCCACGCTTTAACATCACCATCAAAAAATTGCTCGATGTTGAAAGCCGGCTTTACAGAGGTATAGTCTTTACCTTCCACCGAAACCGAACAACCACTCAGTGTTACTGCACTTACTCCCAATCCTGCTAGTGCATATGCAGCGCGTTTCAATGATTTCATAATTATCCTGTTCTTTACTCTATTGCTAACATTAAAAATAGTAATTAAGCCTTGCTAATATTTCCGCTTCATTTTCCTAATGTGCTGTTAACTAAATGGCTTTTTACCAACCGATTATTGACAAATGCCTCTATTCTAAACAGCTCACTACTAAAGGTCTCACTCCAAAACAGAAAGGCCTCGCCGAACATAACGCAATTTATTTGATGCCGAGCAGCGCTCTTCTAAACTTAGGCTCTGAGGTATTCTCACCTAACCAAATATCAAAAAACTTTTGCGTAAACTCTGGGTCTTTGACTTCTCCGGCACTTTCGCCGTTGAAGTAGAATAAGGCGTTGCCTTCTTCGGTGGCTACGCCTGTTAATACGTCGCCCTCTTTTACATCCGGGAAAATATCTACCATGTCTTGTAACCAGCGCTTGGCTTTATCTGAATCAAGCTTTGCCTGCTTTTTCATCTCATCGATAGAACGCTCTGCTATTTTTTTACCGTCCAGCGAGCGTTGGTACTTTAAAGTTAATGCAATTGGCTTTCCTTTCTCATATTCTCCTTTAGGAGCAAACAACGTAGCCTCATAAACGTCGAATAAGTAATAAGTAAACATGTCTTTGCCCACAACTTCTGCGTTGGGGACGCTTTCAGATACTGGCGAAGGCAAAGCAGCATTTGATGCAAAAGATTCACTCATCAGAGAAATACTCATCATTGTTAAACTTAAAAAAGCAGCTCGCTTCACGACTGAGTGAAACGTACTCATGAGCGAGTTTTGCTCTTCTAATAATCTGTTTGGGGTTACTGGTTTAGTACACACTGATTTAGCTCTCATAATTTTTCCCAATATGAAGCGCCAACGTTAATTTTAATTGCCTTATTTGCCAAGCTGACACCTCCACATTTTCCATGCTTTTTTATTTGTTACCTTATTAGGTATACTGCAAGCAGATAATGAATGATCAGTTGTGACAGCCTAACCTGTGAATAAATTAACAGCTTTCGAGCAAACACTTACACTGCCATCACCGTTAGAAGTGTTCACACCGGATTGGCCTGGTGCCGAAGATGTGACTATCTATATTAAGCGCGACGACAAAATTCATCCTGTGGTGTCTGGTAATAAGTGGCGAAAACTGCAACCGTTTATTCATGAATACACGAAGCAATATCTAGGCGACGTTCCATCTAAGGATGAATTATCTCAAAAGGCTGATCGGCTCTCATCGGGCGCTAGAGGATCTTCTGAAGCTCAAGACTCTGTCAGACTCATCAGTTTTGGTGGTGGCTTTTCAAATCATCTTCATGCATTAGGTTATGTATGTCATACGCTAGGCATTCCGCTTACAGCCATTATTCGCGGTGACTATTCTGCGACACCAACACCAATGATTAGTGACCTGAATTCATGGAACGTCGATATTGAGTATGTTGACCGAATAACCTACAAAAAACGAGAGTGTGCTGAATACCTCAACACACTAAAAGAGCGCTTTTCCCCAGCCATTGTCATCCCAGAAGGGGGAAGCCAAAAGCAGGCAATTGAAGGGGTTGCTGAATTAGTTGGTGAAATTACTGAAGCGCTTGCTACCAATCACAATACCCAGTTCGACACTGTTATTGCCCCTGTAGCCAGTGGTGCCACAATGGCAGGTATTGTCAGTGCGTTAACGCCAAATCAGCACGCTATTGGTATTGGCGTGCTTAAAGGCCAAGATTACTTGGAATCCTTAGTTAATCAGTTCTTACCCGCCGACCTTGTGGCAAAAGAAATTTTGACAAAAGAACTCGCAGCAAAAGCGCCTGCGAGCAATGAAGAAGAAAATAAAGCAAACAGTAACTGGCATATTAACCATGAATATCATTGCGGTGGATATGCAAAGGCGCCGCCCTACCTAAAGGCGTTTTGTGAGCACTTTAACCACACCATGCCCTTTAATATTGAGCCTGTTTATTCCGGCAAAGTATTTTTCGCATTGAAAGATATGCTTAAACAGGGCACATTTAAATCAGGTAGTAAGATTATTGTCTTACACACCGGCGGACTTCAGGGTGCTCGCTAAGCACATTGCTCATTTGTGTAGTGATAGTAAACTTATGAGTCCAATACACCGTAAACATTAATGAAAGGAAAAAAAGTACAGGGTATTAAAAACAGCAGTCCTAAAATAACAGTGACGATCTATGTAGTCATAGCATCGCAAGCAACGCTAACTTTGAGGAGATACAACATGATCGACCGACCAGTTACATTGCCAACCCCATTAAAAGAACTTGTTTCCAAATCACTTTCCATATGCAAACTAATGCTGCTAAACAGCGACGTGTTTTATCCTTTTGCAGCAATAAATCAAGACGGTAAAAACGGTTGTATCTTTGCAGACGAAACCACCGAGAGTAAACGTGAGTCCCAGCTCATCGAGCAACTCCAGTGGAGGATCATCGACACCACCACAGATACATACAGCTACAGTGTTTTAGTCTATGCAGCTACTATCAACACACAGAACAGTAAAAATGTTGATGCCATAGCGGTTGTAACATCGTCGCCTGATCAGGAAGAGCGGTTGCTTCTATATCCTTATCAAAAGATCGACGGGTCAGTGGTGGTATCACCGCCAATAACTACTGCGGCACCTTAATCGAAGTCTATGCACGACCTTAGCTTGACTTAACAACCTTGCAAACGTCGCGGTAGTTAAAACGCTCATAACGTTTTCTATGATTAGCAGGGAAATTTATACTATTTATACTGTCAGACACTGACTTTGCTTGCCAAATCGTCGGTGTCTGCTAGCATTCAGCAAAAATTTACTCGCAAAATTTAGGGATTAATACTATGCCTCGCGTTCTCATTATTGGTGCTGGCGGCGTTGCCTCAGTAACGGTTAAAAAGTGTGCTCGTTTACCACAACATTTCGATGAAATATTCTTAGCAAGCCGAACGGTGGCTAAGTGTGAAGCTCTTCAGCAAGAAGTTGGCGAAGATCGCGTGAAAGGCGTTTTTGCTTTAGATGCTGACAATGCTAAAGAAGTGGAAGCATTGATAAACGAAGTTAAACCAGACCTAGTGATTAACTTGGCATTACCTTATCAAGACTTACCTATCATGGATGCATGTTTAGCAACCAAAACGCATTATCTTGATACTGCGAACTACGAGCCAAAAGATGTAGCAAAATTTGAATACTCTTGGCAGTGGGCGTATCAGGACAAGTTTAAAGACGCAGGCATCATGGCGCTGCTTGGTAGCGGTTTTGATCCAGGTGTTACTAACGTCTTTACTGCGTATGCAGCTAAACACTACTTTGATGAAATTCACTACCTTGATATTGTCGATTGTAATGGTGGTGATCACGGGCAAGCGTTTGCGACTAACTTCAACCCTGAAATCAATATTCGCGAAATTACTCAGCGCGGTAAATTCTGGGAAAATGGTGAGTGGAAAGAAACCGACCCGCTTAGTGTGAGAGAAGATCTTGATTACCAAAATATAGGCGAGCGCGCTTCGTACCTTATGTTCCATGAAGAACTTGAGTCGTTGGTGAAACATTTCCCAACCCTTAAACGTGCCCGTTTTTGGATGACGTTTGGTGAAGCTTACCTTAACCACCTTCGCGTGCTTGAAGGTATCGGCATGACGAGCATTGAGCCTATCGAATTTCAAGGTCAACAAGTTGTGCCCTTAGAGTTTCTGAAAGCTGTACTACCTAACCCAGGCTCGCTTGCAGAAGGTTATGTCGGCATGACCTGTATTGGTACTTACATTACAGGTGTAAAAGATGGCAAAGAAAAAACCATCTTTATCTACAATAACTGCGAACACGCTAAGTGTAATGAGGAAGTAGGTGCTCAGGCGGTATCTTATACCACGGGTGTTCCTGCAATGATTGGCGCAGCGCTTATGCTTAACGGCACGTGGAAAGAAGCCGGTGTGTGGAACATGGAACAATTTGACCCAGACCCTTTCATGGATATGCTTAACGAACACGGACTGCCGTGGCATGTACTAGAGTGCGATAGCAGCCCATTCAGTAAGTAAATAAGTTTGAGCTCCTATCAAAACTGGCGCTGAGATTGATGCCGATTTCGCCACTGCAGTGAGTATCGCCAGTAAGATAGATTGCTTTAAACATGCTATATCTACAAAATTACGAGGGGCGCTATTTTTTAAGTGCCCCTTTTTACGTCATTGACCGGAGCGTGAACACCTTGACCGATCTCACCAAACGCACTGATATTCCCTCACCCTGTTACGTTCTTGAGGAAGCAAAATTAATTCGTAATCTAACCCTGATGAAGCGGGTTCAAGACGAATCAGGCGTGCGAATTATTTTAGCGCTTAAAGGCTTTTCCATGTGGTCTTGCTTCGATATCGTCAAACAATATCTTCAGGGAGCCACCGCAAGCTCAGTGTGGGAGGCAAAGTTAGCAGCCGAAATGGGCAAAGAGGTTCATGCCTATTCCCCTGCTTATAAAGCCGAGGACGCAAAAGCACTGGCTTCACTAGTACATCATTTATCCTTTAACAGCCTCAGCCAATGGCACACCCATCGTGATGTGCTTAAAGACGTGTCACTAGGGCTGAGAATTAACCCTGAGCACCAAGAGGCAGATACACCACTTTACGACCCCGCAGCACCCGGTTCGCGGTTAGGGATAAGAGCGGATGAGTTAGAGGGAATAAGCCTTGACGGAATTGAAGGTTTTCACTGCCACAATTTGTGCGAGTGCGATTCTTTTGCAACAGAGCGTACATTGCAAGCCATTGAAAAACGATTTGGCAAATGGCTACATCAATTGAAATGGTTGAATTTAGGCGGCGGTCATTTAATGACAAGTGAAGGCTATGACGTTGAGCACTTAATCAACACATTATCGTCATTTAAAGAGCGCTACCCCCACCTTGATATTATTCTAGAGCCGGGCTCTGCCGTAGCGTGGCAAACAGGCCCTTTAATATCAGAAGTGGTGGATGTGGTGAATAACGAAGGTGATATTGCCATATTGGATATCTCGGCCACGGCGCACATGCCAGATGTGTTAGAGATGCCCTATCGACCTACCGTGTTAAATGCGGCATTACCAAATGAAAAATCACACAACTACAAACTTGGCGGCAACTCATGTCTCGCTGGCGATGTTATAGACACCTACTCCTTCGATGAGCCTCTGGTGGCGGGAAGCCGTGTTCAGTTTGAAGATATGATGCATTACACCATGGTAAAAACCACGTTTTTTAATGGTGTTGACCATCCTTCCATTGGCATATTGCGCTCGAACGGCGAATTTGAATTAGTGCGAAGTTTCACATACGAAGACTTCAAAGGGCGCTTGTCTTAAGCCTATAAATCTAAAAAAGTCGGCCAACATTGGCCGACTTTTCTTAGTGTTTTTTATGTTCTACCGTGCTGACCTTTTTTCTACGAGTTTCGATGTAACCGAAACCATTTTAATTACGCGTCAGTCCCGCATTTCTAATGCATTATCTCGGCTAATAGCGACACACTCTTTAACCTAGCGTCTACATTATGGATGGGCATTGAAACAATCAGCTCATCAACCTCAGTTTTCCCTACAAACTGTGCCAGCTGCTCACTCACAGTGTTTTTTGAGCCGACTAGCGCATACTGCAATACATGAGACAGCATTGCATGGTCAGTAGGCGTACACATTGTAGATAAGTCGTTTGTGGGTTTAGCAAAAGGCTTATTAAGCCCTCGGCGCATATTCATAAACTGTTGTTGAACCGAAGTGAAAAGGTATTGCGCTTCCTCATCAGTATCGGCGACTACCGCCATTACCCCTGCCATAACATAAGGCTTTTCCAATTTTTCGGACGGGGTAAACGTAGAACGATAAATATGCAAAGCATCAAAAAGCTGGTCTGGTGCAAAATGCGAGGCAAATGAATAGCGAAGCCCGAAAGATGCGGCAAGCTGCGCACTGTATAAACTAGAGCCTAATAGCCACAAAGGAATATGCGTATTAGCGCCTGGCACCGCAACAATGTTTTGCGCGGGTTCAGGAGTACTCAAGTAACGCTGAAGCTCTTTTATATCATCGGGGTAGGTGTCTATAGCATTTGAATTGCTGAGGTTTCTACGTAATGCTTTAGCGGTAGCCATATCGGTACCTGGAGCTCGGCCAAGCCCTAAATCAATACGCCCGGGATATAACGTTTCTAATGTGCCAAATTGCTCAGCAATGACCAGAGGCGAATGGTTGGGCAACATCACACCACCCGCTCCAACTCGAATATGATTGGTCGCATTAGCAATATTCCCTAGTACTACCGCAGTCGCAGAACTTGCCACGCCATACATACCGTGATGTTCTGCCAACCAAACCCGTTGATATCCACTGCACTCTGCTTGCTGAGCTAGCTCTCGCGAATTACTCAGTGCATCACTTATACTCTGGCCTTCTGAAATAGGTGCCAAATCAAGCAGTGAAAGGGGTAACGGCATTACATACCTCATGATTTTATTGTGGTAAGTCAAAGGCCTGCAAACGTGTCGGTGTTAGTTACCGACACGTTTGCAGGAATTCATCGATAGCGCTTAAATAACACCACTACCTTTCGCGGTTTCGCTTTCATCTATTTCCCCTTCCACTAACACTATGTCATCTAGTTCAATGGTAAATGGGGTACCTTGCTTTCCGGTTACGCTGTAGCGAAAACCATACATCTCGCCTTCATTAAACGATATTTCAGCGCTGGTATTAGGGTGAATTAAATCAAACACGCCCGAATCGTTGGCCTTAGAGAAAACATCAACCAGCCACTTGCCTTCTGCCATAGTGATTTTCAGTGTTTTTTTCATTTACGCCTCCATTTGCTGTTATTTAACATTCTCTCACTAACACCTTGTAATTGGTAATAAGTACAAGGCAGTTAAGATCAGTGCTAACCCTTATCACCTCAGGTTTATTCTTTTGCGTCTAACCCCGCTTGATAAAGTGCATTTTTCTTTAAACCATAGTGGCCTGCAACTACCGCAGCAGCTTTTTTCAGTGGAATATGCTCACAAAGTGTGTGCAGCAATGACATTGCCTCAGAGGGAATTTCCTGTTCACTAACGTGAGCTGGACCAATCATCACCACAAATTCGCCTTTTTGGTGGGCCGCATCGGATGTTAGGTAATCAATAACATCTTGGGCGCTGCCACTTACATAGGTTTCGAAAGTTTTAGTCAGCTCTTTCGCCACCACAATATGCCGCTCCCCGAGCACGCGCTGAATAAGCGTTACTGTGTCTAAAATTCTGCGCGGCGCTTCGTAGAACACACTGGTGTAAGGTCTATCTAGCAGCGCAGTAACCGCACTTTCACGAGCCTGTGCTTTTACTGGCAAAAACCCTTCAAAGATAAACTTGTCTGTGGGCAAGCCCGACGCGCTTAATGCAGTAATGGCGGCGCAGGGGCCTGGCAATGCGCAAACCGGAATGCCCTGTTCGCGGCAGCGACGTACCAAGATAAAGCCAGGGTCGCTTATTAGCGGTGTACCTGCATCACTGATTAACGCAACCGCCTCGCCACCTTTTAGTCGCTCACATAACATGGCTGCACGCTTATCTTCATTATGATCGTGCAGCGATAATGTTTTGGTAGAAATACTTAAGTGCTGAAGCAATCTTGAGCTGTGGCGCGTGTCTTCTGCGGCAATCCAACTTACATTGCCAAGTACCTCGATAGCACGAGCACTGATGTCGTTTAAGTTTCCGATTGGGGTGGGTACAATGTATAGCGTAGCAACATCATTCATAGCATTGGCAGAGTTAGTCATAAATAAATAATACAAACGTAATAATGCGGTAAGTGTAACATGCCAATAGTCCAGTTTATGCCGCCAAGCGTAGATTTTCACACTGGTTGAGATAAACTGAGCCCATATTGAAGTAAAAGGAATGAAACTGTGCGCCATACCGGAACCCCTGGAAAACACATTACGCGTTTTGCGGTCACCTCATTACTGCTTTCACCGTTATTGTTAGTAGGCTGCACGAGTACGCCTCAAAAAGTGGTTAGTGTCTCAACAAACGTAAAATCGCCTGTCGAGCAACCTGTTTTCCAAAAAGAGATTACGCCTGAACACAAGCTTGTCGAGGCAAAAAAGGTGTGGATTGAAACTCGCAATAAAGCGCAAAGAGACACCTTACTTCTAGAGGCCGCTGAGCTGTATATCGCAAATCAAAAGCCCCTGTTGGCGCAGCAAGTATTATACGAGGTAAAGCAAGACGGCGTGTCTACCGCAAACCAGTCTGCTTATGCCCTGCTTATGGCAAAAATATACGTAAACGACCCTGATGCATCGCCTCAATCCCTACTCACCATGCTTGAGTCTGTTTCTGACCAAAGCCAATTTGCTGTTGAAAAAGCACACCTGCAGACACAGTTGTTTATCCGCGAAGGCAATTATGGCGCGGCGGCAAACAGCCTGTTGAAGACCGACATCACTGACGAACAAAAAGTAGAGCAAATTTGGGCATGGGTAACGTCAATCACCTTATCGTCACTTGACGACGTGAGCTCGCAGTATCCCGCTCTTTCTCCTTTTGTTTCACTTAGAAAGTTAACGCAAGAATATCGCTTTAAGCCTGAGCAACTTGCCGCCAATCTTCGCAATTTTAAACGTGTGTATGCAGGTCATAGTCTAGGCAAGGCTTTTCCTAAAAACGTAGATAGCGCTACCCAGCTTTCTCGCCCAAGTATCGACAGTATTGCTGTACTGCTCCCGTTATCTGGGCGTCTTGGCGCAACGGGAAACACCATTAAAAACGGCATCATGGCAGCGTATTATCAGAGCATTGAAGATAATCAGAGCGAGCGCGACCTGCCTCAGCTCAGCTTTGTCGATACCACCGATAAAAACGTCGAGAGTATTGTAAGTGCCATCGGAGAAGCAAAATTTGTTATTGGCCCGCTACTTAAAGATAACGTTGAACGCATAGTGCCTGCCCTACCTACTGGGGTAAACGTATTAGCCCTAAATCGGTTTGATAACGTGCAACAGGCAATGGGCGAGCTTAATAGAACTACTGATTTGCTTGAAAACCAAGACACTTCTGCGAATGCTGATAATGTTGAACGCAAACCACTTTCAGAACAAAAAACTACAGAGCAAAGCTCTGCTGTGCAATCCGTCCTAACCAAACAAGCACCGAAAGAACACACAATGGCAAATCAACCTGTTGCAGCTAACTTTTTTGGTCTAGCACCAGAAGATGAAGCCAAACAGCTTGCAAAGCTTATATTTAACAAAGGTTTCAGGGCCCCTATTGTTATTGCAGAGCAGAGTTCTCTCTACATGCGTATGGACGACACATTTAAAGCGCATTGGGAAACACTGAACAAGGCAGAGGGTAAGCGCCGCACCAACATCACGTCGGTCTCGTTTAATGATAGCAACTCGCTGAGAGAGGGAATTACTTCAGCGCTAGACGTGGCGCAAAGCAACGAGCGAATTAATCAAATTGAGTACATGACCAATGACGAAGTGTACAACATGCCTCGCAGCAGACGAGACATAGACGCGATTATCGCGTTTGCTTCACCACAAGACACTGAACTACTTAATCCGATTATTGAAGCAAGCCTTAACCCTCTAGACGGACAGCCCATACCCGTTTATGCGACGTCTCGCTCTATGGATTACGACAGCGGAAAAAACCAGTGGCGAGATTTGAAAAACATTCACTTTATCGATATGCCCTGGTTAATGCCCCAGCATAAATGGCAAGATTTAGCCCAAACCGTCGACCAAGCCTTTACAGCACAAAGTACCATGCAAAAGCGTTTATTCGCCTTTGGCTATGACGCCTATGAGCTGCTTCCACAGCTCGGCATATTAAACACGCTTCCATATTTACGTCACGAAGGGCTTACCGGCTCGCTGTCGTTAAACAATCATGGTGAAGTAGAACGGCAGCAACCTAGGGCTATTATTCGCAACGAAAACGTGGAAATGCTCACAGAATAGAGAGTCATTATGTCGCTAGTGCAAGGGAATGCAGCAGAGCAACAAGCCTGCAATTTTTTGTTGGAACAAGGTCTAATCTTGCGCTGTCAAAATTATCGTACTCGCCGAGGCGAATTAGATATTGTGATGCAAGACGGCGACACCATTGTGTGTGTTGAGGTAAAATACCGAAAGAGTACAAAATTTGGCAATGCAGCAGAATTCGTCACCGCACAAAAACTGCAGCGAATTCAAGCTGCGTTTGAGTTTTATTTGTTAGATAATGGCCTCAATTCGACGTCTACCTCATTGCGGATCGACGTTATTGCTATAGACGGTAATCATCTTCAATGGCTAAAAAATATCGGCTAAGTTGTTATGTTACAAAAGCCAATAATTCGAAGCGCCTCATACGCGCCCACCAGCGCTGAAAATTTCCTATCAGCAGCTTGCATAAAAAGAGAAAAAGTATGATTGAACAAATTAAAGCTAACTTTACCGAAAGCATTCAGACTAAAATTGCTGCCTCTGAGATTTTACCAGAGTCGATTGAGAAAGCAGCGAGCATGATGGTTGAAGCGCTTATTCGTGGCAACAAGATTCTTAGCTGCGGTAATGGTGGTTCAGCTGGCGATGCCCAGCACTTCTCTTCTGAAATGCTTAATCGATACGAAAGAGATCGCCCTAGCCTCCCTGCTATTGCCTTAACTACTGATACTTCAACTATTACGTCTATCGCTAACGACTACAGCTATGATGAAATTTTTGCTAAACAAGTACGTGCGTTAGGTCAACCGGGTGACATTCTTCTTGCTATTTCTACCAGCGGAAATTCACGCAACGTCACCGCAGCCATGGAAGCCGCACTGTCGCGTGACATGACGATAGTTGCACTGACCGGTAAAGACGGCGGAGAAATGGCCGGATTTCTGAGTGAGCACGATGTAGAAATTCGTGTTCCCTCGAACCGCACCGCACGAATTCAAGAAGTACATTTACTCGTCATTCACAATTTGTGCGAGTGCATCGACGATAGCTTATTCCCAGCTGATCACGGTGACGAGTAATTATTTATTTATGATGCCATTTACAAAGCCCATTAGCATTTTAGTGGTAATCTTTGCCATGACCTTACAGGGTTGTGTTGTAGCGGTTGGCGCAGCTGGCGCAGTGGCGGCAAAGGTAGCCAACGACCGGCGAACCGTGGGTACCCAACTTGACGATCAAAATGCCGACAGTGCTGTCGCATTTCAATGGTCGAAAAGCGATGCATTGAAAGAGCAAGCCAACTTACAGGTTGACGTTTATAACGGTGTAGCATTACTTACTGGTCAGGCGCCTAACCAAGCGTTGATAGACGAAGCGGTTGAACGCGCCCAAAACGTGGATTACTTAAAGAAAATACATAACCAAGTGCGCATTGGCACTCCAATTGGTGCAGGCACTCAAGCAAACGACATTTGGCTAGCCTCGAAAGTGAGAGCTAAACTCGTTGCTGATGAGCGCGTGCCTGCGTTACAAGTCAGGGTAGTAGTGCAAGACTCAGAAGTATTTCTTATGGGCAGATTATCCAGTCTAGAAGCCACCGCAGCTGTCGACATTGCTCGTAATGTGACAGGCGTAGCTAGAGTTGTGCGCGCCTTTGAAATTAATCAGTAAAGACACAGCCACCGCCCTTCTTGTGGCGGGGGCGCTCTTTATGGAAATTCTGGATGCCACGGTCATTACCACGGCGCTTCCGGTTATTGCAACAGACTTTGGGATCCCTGCTGCGCACCTTTCCATTGGGGTATCCGCATACCTTGTTGCGGTTACCCTATTCATTCCTCTCAGTGGTTATGTAGCCGATCGCTTTGGCGCTCGTACCATATTTATTGCTGCCATTGGGGTATTTACCCTTGCCTCTGTGCTATGTGGTTTAAGCACCACTTTGGTTGAATTTACTCTATCGAGAATATTACAAGGAATTGGCGGGGCAATGATGGTGCCCGTTGGCCGATTAGTGGTACTTCGTGACCTGCCAAAAGAAAAGTTAGTGAAAACAGTGGCCATTATTACTTGGCCGGCGCTGAGTGCCCCTTTGCTCGGCCCCGTATTAGGGGGCTATATTGCCACCCATCTCAGCTGGCAATGGATATTCTTTATGAATATTCCTTTGGGCTTTATTGCTATTATTGCCTCAGGATATTTACTTCAAAATACGAAAGGCGAAGTAAGCACATTCGATATAAAGGGCTTTTTGCTTACTGGCGTAGGGTTTGCACTTTTTATGGCTGGCATTGAGTTGCTTGCAAGTAACGCTGAAAGTATAAAACAAAGCGCCGCTATTATTTCGGTAGGTTTTGCGAGTATGTTACTCGCTATATGGCATATAAAATCGGCAAAGCACCCGCTTTTCTCATTTGATGCAATGCAGCATCGGACCTTTCGACTATCGGTGTATGGTGGCTCTGTGGTGCGTATAGCACTAGGCAGTGCGCCTTTTCTTATTCCTCTGATGCTACAACTGGGCTTGGGCTACTCACCTGTTGAAGCCGGCTCTATCTTGCTTTGGCTGTTTGCAGGTAACCTTGCTATTAAACCTGCTACAACATGGATAATGAATACCTTTGGTTTTAAGCCAGTATTGATTGTTAACGGAGTACTCATTGCGTTAGGTTTTGTCGCCTTGGCAATGATTAATGTAAACACCTCATCCTTTACCATTGCAGCGCTGCTTTTTATCAATGGCATTACACGCTCAATGCATCTCACTTTACTAAATACCATCGCTTTTGCTGATGTCCCCCCTGATAAGATGCGCGACGCAAACACCCTAAGTGCAATATTGATGCAGATGAACAGGGGATTGGGAATAACACTTTCTGCACTGGCCATTGCGGTGGCAGCTTTAATCCTCGGTCAATCTGCCGAGACACCAGATTTAACAACATTCACCATTGCCATGGTATTTATGTCAATTCTTGCGTTAGTAAGCATTACAGACAGCATCATGCTTTCAAATAACGACGGCAACGCGGTGTTAAACAAACGCAAAAATTCACATTAAAAGACGTGTCATTTATTCGTTTAAACATCGACGGTTGAAATATAAAGTTGAGAGTGCGCTGATATCGATAAACGCCACTAAAATTGCAATTGGCACCATGAGAAGCTATCACCTTCGTCAAAACCTAACGATAGAATAATTTAGTATTCACCACGAAAAAAAGTTTTCGTTGATAAACAACTTTATATCCTTTCACATTGCTTCAATTATCACTATACTCTGCCGCTTTTTGATTATTACAGATTTATGTCAGAAATGTGACAGCGCTGGATATTTCGTTAGCCCAATCCTTTCAGGTGAATTTATGAGTGTTACAATCAGGTTTTTCTGCCTTTTGTTAATTATGACGGCTTTTTTTACAAGCCCTTCGATGGCGCTTGAGCTGTATGTCGACAAAGATACGCAACAAGTTTATGCTGCGCCGGGAAAAAACCGAGTAAAGCTAGGTGAGTTTGAAAGAAAGCAAGACATCGAGGAACTTGAGGCGAAATTAAGAGCAGAAATTGAAGAAGAGTTTTCATTAAAATACGGCATCGTAAGTGAAAGGCAATCGTCTGATAAGCAGAATGACACAGTGTTAGCGGACTCACGTACAACAGACGACTCCCGCACTAAAACCGCACTAAAAGAAAACAAATCAGCGTCAGACGCTAACATCAGTTATGGTCAAAACGGCTTTACATTCAGCACCGATAATGAAAATTTTTCATTGGCCATTCAAAACAGAATTCAAGCGCGCTTCGCCACACCTTTTGATAGTGATCCTCGCACTTTAGATGACTTACAGAGAGATCAAAACTCGTTCATGATTCGTCGAGCACGTACTAAGTTAAGAGGGCATGCTTATGTGCCATGGTTGAAATACTATTTGCAGTATGACTGGGCCCAACCTGTATTGCGTGATCTCAATTTAACTATCGATAAATACAAATGGGCACAGGTAAGAATTGGACGTGGCAAAGTAAGCTACAACAACGAGCGTGTGACATCGTCAGGAAAGCAGCAATTTGTTAATCGCTCGATAGTCAATGACATATTTACGGTAGACCGCCAACAGGGTATCGAAGTCAAAGGAAATCTGTTTCCAAGTGCGTGGCATGACATCACTTACTATGCCGGGGTATTCACTGGATTAGGTGTAGGCGAAAGGAATAATGATGATGACAACTTGATGTATTCAGGCAGACTTCAGTGGAATGCGCTGGGAGGAGAAATGAAGTTTTCTCAATCTGATTTGACATTTCATGAGCAGCCAGCACTGAACATTTCGATAGCGGCCAATACAAATACAAGCAGGTGTACTGCGTTTGAAACAGATAATCGCAGCTGTCGAAGGTTGACAGACGTTGATACCAATGGTGTTGCAAAATACCGGGACCCATCAACAGACGCTCAAAATGGTCAATATAAAATTGACCAAATAATGGGCGAAATACAATTTAAATGGCAGGGCTTTTCTTTTTTACATGAATTGCACAGTAAAAAAATTAAAGACACACTCAATAATGATGAGGAAACAACGTTACTAGGCGGTTTTGTGCAGGCTGGTTTCTTCCCGCACTACCATATGGAGTTTTTATCACCACAAGTTGAGTTAGCGGCGCGCTATGCATTTGTTGATATGAATACCGATCGCAGTAGCGATAAACAAACAGAACTAAGCACGGTGATTAACTATTTCTTAGATGGGCACAGTAGCAAAATAAGTCTGCAGTTGAGCCATTTAACATTGCAAGACCCTATTTTACTGAAAGAAGATTCTGAAAATAGATTGTGGGCACAATGGGACTTTTCTTTTTAATCCCAAGCTCCTTTTTTTTACAAACGGGCCTATCTAAAGCGGCCCTTGATTTGTTGCAAATTGATTGGCAGCCAGAAGCACATTGCAATCGTGGGGTAAGCAGATAACAAACGTCACTAATTCGCTCTGCTACAGATGAGAGGCACTTTTTAGTTGGTAGAGCACCTTATCGCATGACGTTATTGCCGTCCCCATCCCTTTCCACCCATTTCTACCAACCGAGATGCGGCTCGTCGAAAGGAAAAGGCGAGATCATTGGCAGATGAAAATTGTGCCAGTGACACGCCAACTCGCCCCGTCGCCGACCACTCATAATATTTCCCCTCTTTGGTGCGGATCATGGTGGTCGCAAAGGAACTCGAGTTTCCTCCCTTGTCATTGACAATCAATTCGCCATCGCCGTCACTGCTTTCGACTTGCGCTTCAAAATCAACAAACAATTCGTCGAGCGGAACTTGAGCCGCCAGCACCAAGCGGGTACGAGACTCATAACACGCGTCAATAAGCGTCACAAATCGTCGTGCTTCGTTGAGGTGATTGGCGTCCAGTTGGGGGACGCGTTCCATAATGATGACCGGAAATCGGCGGCAGAGGGAAATATAATCGGCCGCCCCGAGCGGTTGGTAGCACAATTCAGAAAAGTCAAACCAGGCACACTGGTCATTCAATCTGGCGACTTGGACGGTACGACCAAAGAGGACGGAAATGCTCTCGGCCTCAGTTGTGGATGCAGTGCCACCAAATATTTCTTCCAACTGCGCCTGTATGTTGTTGTTAATATCATTATCGCCATGAACATCCTTATTTGACCAAAAATAGGATTGACCATCCGCCCGACTTTCACGTCGATAATCCTTCTGGGAATCCACCATGGAAACAATGTCGAACGTGTGTTTTAACAATGCTATGAATGGCAAAAAGAGAGAGCGGTTAATGCCTCCCTCATACAAGGCATCGGGGGAACGATTCGAGGTGGCCACCACCACGACATTCTGATCCAATAATAATAAAAAAAGTCGTTTCAATATCATGGCATCGGCAACGTCTGTGACTTGAAATTCGTCGAAACAGAGGAGTTGGGCCTCTTGTGCCAATTGTTTCGCAATGATGGGGATCGCATCCTCTCGTGGGTGCTCCTGTTTGTAGACAAAGATTCGATGATGGACGTCTAGCATGAATTCATGAAAGTGGACGCGGCGTTTGGTAATCTTTGCGTGTTTGTGGCTGTTATTTTTACTGCAAGAATCTTCATCATCAGGAACAGTAACCAACGCATAAAAGAGATCCATTAGAAAGCTCTTGCCGACCCCGACCGGCCCATGAATGTACATACTTCGCGGTGGTGGACCATAAGACCACAAATGGAACTTCTTTCGAAGAAAAGACTGGGCGGATGCCAGGGAACGCGCCAGTAACGGCGGACCGCTGCTTATAGTGCTGCCCTTTGTCTGATGGTCGGTGCGCATGGGTACTGGTGGGAGAGAAGCAAGAGACTCGTGCAGAGCATCGAGTTTTGCCGCCAGAGCAACTTGCGCATCATCTCGTCGCATCTCTCCCGCGTCCACCTTGCGTTCATAAGCCGCTGTTACGGGACCTGTCGAGAAGCACCGCCGAGCGACGCGATGTTGTGCTATCACTGTCTTCATCATCACCGTTTTCATTGTCTTCATCATAGAGCTGATGTGTTTATCAACATGATGATATGATACGCTAGATTTCTATATGGGTATCAAATGGATTTGTAGTAGAGACACGAGTTTCGAAGTTCAATTATTATAACCTTAGCAAAACTGGCTGAATAATATAAATCAAAATAGCCTTATTATGGTGACAGCTTTGCCACGTCTGAGTGCTTTGACTTGTTATGTGATGGACTATCAATTTGGCAGCCCTTCGAACTTTGGCAATGCGCCTAATTCTTTATCCCAAACAGCTTTGCTAGATGTAAATATGTGAGCTGTTGGCGACATAAAGACTTCCGTGTCCAAACACCCGGCGGGAATGACTATAAGACCTGCGTCGTGAGTGCTTGGCAATGCTGAACCACACACTTTACAAAAACTTTTTTTGTGGCGAGTGCCTGCAAGCTTAAAGGTAGCTACAGAATCTGAACCTGCCAACCAGATTAGTTTAGCTGACTGTGAAAATAAATGTGCCGCATGAGCAGAACCGCTATCCTTTTGGCAATGCTGGCAGTGACACAGGTAAAAGCTATCAAACTCTCCTTGCACTTCAAATTTCGCAGCACCACACAGACAAGAACCCAAATATTCAGTCATCCTTCCCCCCTCATCTATGGCTTATATGAAAACTTCATTGAAACAACCCTTTATTACCATGCACGCATAGTAATGACATTATCCTTTATGTCTCGTAGTTCATGGTTAATCTGTTCTGTAGGTCGGCTGCCCCTCTGTAAAATGCGGTTGACTGGATATTTTCAGTCATCACGCTTCAAAACAAAGAAGGCATAAATGGCCAACTCACCGTTTTTAGAAAGTATTCGTCATGTAATGAGAACGAAGCGCCACTTAATACAAATGGGGAAAACCGACCCGTTGTGGATAAAACGACTCATTTAATTTAGTCAAAGGCGGTAAAGACCCCATAACTATGTTACTCGCCAATCCGCACTTCACTCGTCATTTCTACTCGAACTAGCTTCGTCATCCACAGACTGTTGCTCTCTAGCATTATCAACTAACGCTTGGTTTTGAGTCGACTGCATGGTTTTTACTTTATGATGCATGGCAACTTTGGCCAGTATGTGTGCAGTTACCGGCGCTGTGATCACCAAAAACAGCGTTATCAACAGCGCGTGAACACTGATGTAGCCTTGAAGGTGAGACATGTAAATAACCGAACTTAGTAAAATGCCCCCTAAGCCCACTGTGGTCGCTTTAGTGGGAGCATGAAGTCGTGTGTAAGCATCTTTCAAGCGAAACAAACCAATTGAGCCCACAAGCACAAAGATACCGCCAATCGTAAGTAGGGCTGACACGGTTAACTCAAGCCAAAAATTCATTACCTCTCCTTATTCGCAGCCTTTTCATTTTATTACTCATTCGATTACTTACTTTTAGCTATCAATCTTTTATTCAGCTTTTATAAAGTTCTTATTCAATCATATCTTATTCAATAATATCGCCGCGAAGAATATATTTTCCGAATGCAACGCTACTCACAAAACCTAGCATGGCAATAAGTAGTGCCGCTTCAAAATACAGTGACGTGCCCTTGTGCATGCCGTACACCATGATTAGCGCGATACTATTAATGAACATAGTATCCAGTGCCAATATGCGGTCTACCACGTCTGGCCCGACTAATAATCGCCATAGATTAAGGACTAACCCTATTGAAATCATGATCCCCACACAAAGCAGCGTAAATGCTAACATTGAAACATCTCCTTAATGGCCGATTCATATCGGTCTTTGATGAGCCGTATCACTTCCTGCTCGTCATCTGGCATTTGCAGCACATGCACATACAAATAGCGTTTGTCTTTTGAGAGCTCGGCGGTAACCGTTCCTGGCGTCATAGTTACCGTACTTGCCAGTATGGTAATAGGGCGAATTTCTTTAAGATCTAACGGCACGGCAACAAAGCCAGGTTTTATTCTGCTCATGGGGCCAAGCACTAAAATCGCCACCTGCACATTTGCCACTACCACATCGCCAAGTACCATAAAGAAGTATTTAAGTGCTTTAAGCGGCTTTTTAATTCTCGGCTGTGAAATTTGTAACGGAGCACACAATAAGGGGATCGCTATAGCAAATACAGACCCCAGAATAATGTGGCCTAAGCTTACGGTCACATTCAACATAAGCCAAATAACAAGTAATATGGCGCTGCGACCAGGCGTGGGAAGCAGGCGTGACAACAAACTCATTGCGAACCTCCCTGTAATTGCAACACACTTACGGGAAGCCGCACGTCGTGAAGCTGCGTAGCCGCCGTTGCAGTGTATTCGGTAATAGCCCCAGCAAAAATTGCCATTACTGGCGATGCCACCAACAGCAATGCAACACCCACAACTTGCCAGAAAGATGCCGACTCATTTTCTGAGTTGCTGCTATCGCCAGCATGCCTCCAAAAAAGTGTCGTACCCGCTCGTGCAAGGGCGATAATAGTGAGTAGCGTGGAGATAAGTACCGTAGACCACACTAAAGCCTTATCGAGCCCAGACGCGGCAGATTGTAAAATCACCACCTTGCCGATGAAGCCAGAAAAAGGCGGCAAGCCGACAACCACCATAGCAGCAACAAAAAATAGCGCGCCAAGCAGTGCTGGTTGAGTCACCTTTTTAGCGACAACAAAACGGTCAAAGGCTTTGCCTCGCTGCTGCCCTATCATATCGGCAAGCATAAAAAGTACTGCGGAAATCAATGTGCTATGCAGAGCATAGTAAAATGCCGCCGCACTTGCTTCAGGGCCTCTTATTGCGAAAGCCATTAACAAAGTGCCCACCGATATAAGCACCGTATTAGCCGCAATATTGCGTAAGTTAGGGCTAGCTAACACGCCAATTGTTCCAACAATTACTGTTAACATAGCGAGCGGCCATACCCAGGGCAAAACCATGTTGCTAAGCGCCCCTGCCCCATCACCAAAAATGACGGTGAACACCCGAAATATGCTGTAAATACCCACCTTTGTCATGATGGCGAATAGCGCAGCCACAGGGGCACTGGCAGCGCTGTAGGTATTGGGCAACCAAAAATGTAAGGGCAGCATGGCGGCTTTAAGCCCAAACACCACCAATAGCATCATGCCGCCTACTTTGGCCAGCACTTGCTCTGCCTCTGATAAGGCACTTATTTTAAGAGACATATCTGCAATGTTTAGCGTACCGGTAGTGCCATACAAAGTGCCCAAGGCAATCAAGAATATGGCCGAGCCCACTAAATTTAATATCACATAATGCACGTTGGCTTGGGTTCTTTGCTTTCCACCACCGTGAACCAGCAGCACATAAGATGCGATTAATAACACTTCAAAAAATACAAACAGGTTGAACAAGTCGTGTGTTAAAAACGCTCCGGTTATCCCCATTAACTGAAACTGCATTACAGGGTGAAAATAACGTCCTTCACGGTCGGTACCAGCAAAGGAATAAAGCGTAGATGCTAGCCCCAGGAAGCCAGTGAGAAAAACCAAAAGTGCGGCTAGAGAATCTGCATACAATATGATGCCAAAAGGCGCCTGCCAGTTACCTACAGCATACATAATAGGCCCAGCATCGATAACTTTTGCCATTAGCGCTATTGAAATAGCAATTTGCAGTAAGCACAACAATGCTGCTGCAACTCTTCTATTTACGTTGCGTTCAATGCCAGCAAAAGGCGGTAGTAAAAGAAGTAACCCACCTATCAAAGGAACGAGAATGGGCAGTATGGGTAAATGGTCCATCATTGCTTACTGCTCCAGCGAGACACCGACTGCTTAGGTCTGCCGGGTGGCTCTTTCCCGTCCACAAAATCGTTACCAAGATCGGCCCTTGCCCGCATAGACAAAATAACCGCAAAGGCTGTCATGGCGAAACCAATTACAATTGCCGTTAATACTAAGGCCTGAGGAAGTGGGTCTGCGTAGGTTTCTGATTTACCTAAAATAGCGGCGCCGTCTAAACTTAGTCGTCCAGTTGAAAACAGGAATAAATTAACGGCATAACCAAGCATCATTAACCCCATTACCACTGGAAATGTGCGGCCTCGCAAACATAGGAATACGCCGCTAAATGTCATCACGCCTACACAAAGTGAATACAGTAATTCCATTAGTTTTCCTCCATCGTAGGACGATGCTCGGTGGTAAGCTTACCTAGGTTTGCCAGTATTAATAACGTTGCCCCAACTACCGTGAGATAAACACCTAAATCGAATACCAGTGCGCTAGCCAACTCTGTCTTTCCGATGAAAGGAATATCGAAATAATCAAACCACGATGTTAAAAATGGCTTTCCGAAAGCCCAGCTACCCACTCCTGTAAGTACAGCCAGCAAAACGCCCCATGCGATCACACTTTGATAATTAACAGGTATACGTGGTGTTACCCACTTAACGCCATGGGCAATATATTGTTGAATAAGCGCTACGGAGGTAACTAAGCCTGCAATAAACCCACCGCCGGGCATATTATGACCTCGTACAAAAATGTAGGCCGACACTAGTAGCGCAAGAGGAAGCAACGACTGAGAAATCATCACTAAAATAGGCGGGTGAATATCCTTCGTCCACGGAATGCCCCTCTCATTGGCCGACGGCATGGCAAGGGGAATTCTGGTCAACAACTTAAAGATCCCCAGTGCAGCAATGCCCAAAACGGTAATTTCGCCCATGGTATCGAAGCCACGAAAATCTACCAAAATAACATTAACAACGTTGGTGCCTCCGCCGCCTGTTTTGCTGTTTTCCACGAAAAAGTCAGAGATAGTCTCGAAGGGACGAGTGATTATTGCGTAGTTGATTGTTGCCACTATACCGCCGATAACGGCGGCAATGCTTAAGTCGCGAACCACCCGCTTTGGCGCTGAATCGGCAGAGGTTTTTTGTGGTAAAAAGAACAGTGCTAGCATCAACAAAATAACCGTAACAATTTCTACCGCTAACTGGGTTAACGCAAGATCCGGCGCCGAAAAACGAGCAAAGGTAATTGATACCACAAGCCCCACTACCGAAATTGCAATAAGTGCGGTCATACGCTGTTTATGCAAAATAGCAGTCGCGATAGCGCCAATACACAGTATTGCCGCCAGTATAATTTCAATGCCGTTTACAGATTGAAGTGGTGAACTTCCCGCGGCGTTGTTCAGCATTATCAAGGGTGGTGCGGTCATCACTATCACTAACAGGAACAGCAACCCTACATAGCGCTGCAGTGATTCATTGTCTAGCGTGTTATGCATTTTCTGAGCATACAATACGAGTTTCTGCATGGCCTGCTCAAATATCAGCTTTGCATCTGGGTCGTTGAACTGAAACTGAAAGCGGTAAAGAGGATGACGGTTAATATACAACACTACCCCACCCACAATAGCGATTACGCTCATCAGCAGCGGAATATTGAGCCCGTGCCATATCGACAAGCTGTAGTAAGGTAAAGGTGACGCAGGGAATAGCGTAGAAGCTGAAACAGCGAGTAAATCGCCTGCCATAAAGCCAGGGAAAATGCCGACTAAAATACACAGTACCGCCAAAAGTGCTATGGGCAGCATCATGAATACAGGAGGCTCTTTCGGTGTTTTAGGCAATGCTTCTGGCTCACCTGTAAAGAATACGTCCTTGATAAAGCGCAATGAGTAAGCAACCGATAATACACCGCCTACGGTTGCAAAAACTGGGACCATCCACGATAGCGAGCCAAACACAGCTTGTTCTAGTGTTTCTGCAAAGAACATTTCTTTCGACAGGAAGCCATTGAATAAAGGAATACCTGCCATTGCTAAAGCAGACACCATTGTTAATGTGGCCGTGTAGGGCATAAAACGCCACAGCCCGCTAAGCTCACGCATATCTCGTGTACCGGTTTCATGGTCGATGATACCCGCAGCCATAAATAGCGAGGCCTTAAACACAGCGTGATTCATAATATGAAAAAGCGCTGCCACCGCAGCTAACTCGGTATTTAAACCTAGCAATAATGTAATAAGCCCCAAATGACTAATAGTGGAATAGGCAAGCACGCCTTTTAAATCGTGTTTGAACATAGCCACGTAAGCGCCTAGCAAAAACGTGGCAAGACCCGCTAAACTGACTAATAAAAACCATAGTTCTGTACCTGCTAATACGGGGTAAAGCAGCGCTAAAAGGAATATCCCCGCTTTCACCATAGTAGCAGAGTGCAAGTAGGCGCTTACAGGCGTAGGTGCTGCCATGGCATGAGGTAGCCAAAAATGAAAAGGAAATTGTGCCGACTTGGTAAATGCACCAATTAGCACTAATACCAACACCACTGGATAGAGGCTGTGTTCTCTTATGGTGTTGGCGCTATCTACTATTACACCTATATCGTAAGTTCCTACAATATCACCTATTAACAGAAACCCTGCGAGTAAAGCTAATCCACCGGCACCCGTTACGGTAAGTGCCATACGCGCCCCTTTTCGAGATTCCGACTTAGACGACCAAAACCCTATTAGTAAAAACGAGCTGATGCTGGTGATTTCCCATGCCATCCAAAGCTGCAGCAAATTATTTGCCAGCACAATAGAGAGCATAGCGGTCATAAATAGAATCAAAAAACCATAAAACCGCCCCACTGGCTCTTTTGCAGACAGGTAGTAACGCGCATAAAAGATAACAAGCAGGCCAATACCTAGGATAAGAAAAGCAAAAAGCAGCGCTAGGCCGTTAAGCCTCATTGACAGTGTAAGGCCTATCGCTGGGATCCATTCGATATAGTCGGTAATAACGTCGCCAGCAAATATAGCGGGTGCAAAACTCGCGATAATAGACAATGATACCGCAGGGGCGAGCATCGTCATGGCAGTGCACACATTTCTACCGAGCTTTTCGGTAGCTTTCGGTACAAGGGTGCCGATGAGTAATAAAATCGGGATCCAAAATAGGCTCATTAGATGAAACTTTCCTTTCTAGTTTTCATTACCTTCAACAAGGGCCCTGGTAGTTTTTCTTTTGTGCATCCAACACGCTCAGGCAAAGCAACACGATACTAAAAAGTGTATTACTAAGACAGTAGAATACTGAAACTAGGCCTATTTGGTTTACAAAGCGCCTTCTTAACGCGTGTCCATTGTTCACCGTATCGATGACAATTGTCATGCGGCATTGGTGATGTTTGTGACTTACTTAAGTGCAGTCGTACCTTCATACTTCAACCTTCTCAGCACTCTCAACACAGCATTGAAGGAAATGAACATGAACGATGTTATTGCAGAGCGTCCATTACACCAAAACTCACAAAGCCACTTGGCGAACCACTTAAATAGCCAAATAGAAGGCGGCTCACTCGATAAAGCCCAAAATCAACCTCTATCAGCTCGTGACTTATCACTTGATGAGCAACGCGCGCTATTTAAGCAGAATAGGTTTATTGCCATGCCTTTGGCCGGCACCATCGTATGGGCTTTGCTCGGTAGTGCGGCGCCTTTTGTATCTGAGGTTGCGATTACGTGGATGTTGTACATTGGCACAGGCGCTATTTTTTATCTCGGCGCAGGTTTGTCTTATCTCACTGGCGAACGCTTTTTCTCAAAAGATAAGCCTAGAACGAGTTTCGATACACTCTTTTTCGTGGGCATGGTAATGAGCTTAATGGTATTCGGGATAGCTATGCCTGTAGCTGCCATCGACCATACCACCGTACCGTTAACCTTAGGCATATTAGCAGGATTGATGTGGATGCCCCTGTCTTGGTCTATCGAACATTGGGTGGGCTACTTTCATACTAGCGCCCGCACCGCAGGTATTGTAGCAGCATGGTACTTATTTCCTGATGCGCGGGTAGAGGCCATTTCAGCGGTTATTGTTGCTGTCTACATTGTATCTCTTTATGCATTAGAACGTCGCTACCAGTCTCTTTAACACTACAAGAAAAGGAAGTTATTTATGATTTATCTATTGTTAGCACTTGCCATTGTTACCGAAGTGACTGCAACCATGCTTCTTAAAGCGTCGGATGGATGGGAGAAATGGGCATTTGGATATGCTGCCATTGCATTTTATGCTGTATCTGGAGGGTTATTTTCGGTTGTATTAAAGCACATGGGTATAGGAGTCGCTTATGCCATTTGGTCTGGTTTGGGTATAGCACTGATTACAGCGGCATCAGTGGTTTTCTATAAACAAACCTTCGACATGTTTGCCGTGATAGGTATTATACTGATTGTGTCTGGAACAGTGCTTATTACGAGTAAGTCTGCCGTCGTATTTCAATAAGGAAGAAATACTTGTGTTTAAACACAATACTGATACCCAGTTAGAACAAGTGCCCACCATGCCGTTGCTCGCAAGTGGGCGCAAAAAGCGGTGGTCGTATAGCAGCCTATTTTTTTCCTTGTTCTTTTTTGTGCCGCTTATACTTTCACTGCCTCTGAGCAACGCTGTAATATCGTTTAACGTTTTATCCTATACGCTGTTTGTAATTACTTACCTTGTCGCGATTAATAAACCGCAGCACCAGCTTCCGTTTTACATAACCTTTATATTGGCACTCGGGTATATCACCACCTACAGTAATCCAGGTGGTGCCGTATTTTTTGGCTTTGTCGCGTTTATTTGCGGTTATTACTATGCGCTGAAACGGTCAATGCTTATCATGTCATTGGTGCTTGTTTCGCTTGCCGCACTTCAATTTTATCTCATCAAAACAAACGATTACTTTTTGCTTGCGGCAGCGATAAACAGCGTCGTACTTCTTGGCTTTGGCATTATGGAGCGCAAAGAAACCCTTCATCAGATAAAAGAGTCCCAGCACGCCGCGTCGTTACGCACACTGTCAGCTATTGCAGAACGTGAACGCATTGGACGAGATTTACACGACGTTGCGGGCCACGCGCTAAGCTCTATTTCTTTAAAAGCACAACTTGCCGATAAGCTACTGAGCAAAAATAACGTTGAATTAGCACAGCAAGAAGTGAGGGCTCTAGCAGCGTTATCCCAGTCACTTCTAAGTGAAATACGCCATGCAGTATCAGACATTAAACAACTTTCATTAACTGATGAAATTACCAAAAACAAAGCCTTACTCATGGAAAAAGACGTCAGTGTTAACTTGGATATTGATGATGATATCAATCAACATATTAACGCGATGGAAGAAACCCAGCTGGCGCTTATGCTTAAAGAACTCTTTACCAATACACTTCGCTACTCAAATACTACTCATGTAACCTTGAGTTTAAAATTATCGCTGATTGGTACGCCCCACCCTGCATATACACTGGAATATCACGACTTTGGTCGTCTAGATAACGTCAATAAAATAAAAGAAGGCAATGGCTTAAAGGGCATAAGAGAGAGAGCCGCGTCGATAAACGCCCTGGCCACTATGACATTTTCCTCTCACCCTGGTTTTACATTTACGCTTAAACACAAAACACACAAGACGCCCCTGCATACTAACTTATAAAGGAAGCAGATGACCACCATTCTCGTTGTTGAAGATCAATCGCTCGTACGCGATGCTATTGCCATGCTGCTGTCTTTAGAAGATGAGCTCGAGGTAATAGGAAAATGTAGCAATGGCCAAGAGGCCATACATTTTTTAGAAAATAACCACGCGCCAGATATCATTTTAAGCGACATTGAAATGCCTCAAATGAGTGGGCTTGATTTAGCTGCACATGTAGCAAGTCATCATATTACTAGTCACGTAGTGTTAATGACGACGTTTGCCAAACCCGGATATATAAAGCGAGCCATGAGTGTTGGCGTAAAAGGTTTTGTATTAAAAGAAGCCGATAGCGATTACTTAATTGCATCGATTAAGGACGTAATTGCAGGAAAAGTCGTTATATCTACTGAACTTGCGCTAATGGCGTTAGACGATAACAATCCACTGTCTGAAAAGGAAATGTCAGCGCTGAAGCTCGCATCAGAGGGGATGAAAACTCATGATATTGCTAGCGCGTTGTTTTTATCTGAAGGTACGGTAAGAAATTATCTTTCAGAGGCTATCTCAAAGCTAAATGCAACAAACCGCATTGATGCCGCTCGAATAGCGCAGCAAAAAGGATGGCTTTAGGCCCTAGCGTCTGAACGCTTTGGGTAGTACTACTTTTTAATCCGCTATTTTTTTAACGCTACGTTTAAGAGTACTGAGGGGACGTATGTGCTGGTAGATTCAATGTTGATGCAAGTCCAGTCACCACTCTCTCTGGCCCTACTACCTGCCCTAGCTTGTCGCTAACCCAAGTGCATACTAAAATACTGGTGCCTTTTTTTAGCTCACACTCCCACTTTTTAGTGGATTCTTTGAGCGGCAAATAGTCTTCTTCAATTTCCCAACCGTCATCAACATGTGAAACGATAAGCTGTTCAAAGGCGTTAAAGGGGATCTGCTGTATGATACGCCAGTCATGCTTTTTGAATTTTCGTTCAGTCCAAGAACGTTGTAACTTAGAAAGTATCCCCACCCCTGCAAATCCTCTTGTCCATTTGATTGTCACTAACCGATGGTTATTAATGAAGCGTTAGTCACACAAGGTCGATGTAATAAAACTATTCTAATATTGCTAGTAAAACAAGATTACGAATGTATTTAGTTGCATATTACCTATACAAACTGCGTTATAGCTACTTTTTACCGTCTATTTCAAACTTGTAGGCATAAAAAAGCCGGTCACTTCACTTTCATTAACAAAGGACCGGCCTTTATGTTTGTGTGCTGTCGCGTGCTCATTTGAGCGCGCTTTTTAGAACTCGGTCGAGAATCTCACACCGAACTCACTCGCATCGTTGCTAAGTATTTGCAGAATATAATCGCCAGTATTTAAACGAGCATTATCATAACGCTCATCAAAAATGTTACGACCGTACAATGCTACTGTGTACGCTTCGTTTGCTGGCGTGTAGGCAATATCAACGTTTACCAGCTCACGACTATCAAGCTCTGTCATCCGCTCTGGTGCTGATGTTGGCTCGCCGTACATCTCTGAACGGTATGAATAATCAGCGCGCACGCGAATTGAGTCGCCGCCATCAAGTTCGAAGGTGTACTGCGGACCAATAGCAAGCGTTAGGTCAGGAGTAAGTGGTGCAACAGGTCTGAATCCTGCCTGCTCTTCCACATCAACATCCATATAACCAATACTGGTCATCATGCTGAAATTGCCTAAGTTAAGCGTTGTATCTAGTTCAATACCGCGAGAAGTTTGTTCAACAACTAAATTAGCTGTATCGAAACCACCTTCACTTACACGACTTACTTGATAAGGCAGATCTTCAAATTCAGTGTTAAACACCGCAACGCTCATATCAACATATTCATTGATACGACCTTTAACACCCACTTCGTAGTTTGTTGCCGTAATATTGTCAGAAGCAGTAAAGCAGTTGTTAGCGCGAACTAAATCACGAACCATCTCCTGCTCTCCAGCAGAAGCATTTATAAAACCGCCTAAATTATCATAATTACCCTGTTCCACAACATCATCGAACAAACAGAATGGTCGCGCTGGGTATTGACCTGACTGATAGCCAGATTGAATAGTCGCGTAACCTGTCATACCATTTTCGAACGTGTAGTTAGTGGCTAATTCCCAGGTCAACTCGTTCCAGTCATTTGAGTCACCTATAGTGCCTAAAAGGCCAAATACGTTTGCAGAAGCGTCTTTCTCATCTTTGGTGTAACGCAAGCCACCCGATACAGATAGTTCGTCATTGATGTCGTGGCGAAGGTTGATGTAAGCCGCTTTTGATGTTGTTTCTTGGTCTAGCTCAAGTAGGTTTCCACCGCCATTAAAGCTAGAACCTTCACCTTGACGGTTACTCCCTTCTTCGTTGAAGTAGTAAAGGCCAGCAACAAAGTCAGTATACTCGTTAAGGTAGCCGTTCAACTGCAGTTCAATAGAGGTTTGGTCTGCTTCACCGCGCTCTGGGAATTGGTCTAGTAAGAAAACAGTACCATCATCATCGAGGCCAGCTTTGTAATTTGAAGTACGCTGACTCGCTACTACTTTAGCCGTGTAGTCTTCGTTAATATCCCACTCAGTGGAGAGTGAAAGACCACGCGCTTCGTTAGATACGCCGGTAACTTCTTGACTCCCCGTGGCGTTGTCATAGCGATCTGTTCCTTCTGGGATTACGTCAGAATTTCTTAATGGGCCACTGGGTATTGGAACTCCGTTAGAATCTAGGCCGGTAAAATAACGTCCATTTGGGACTTCATCGATGAGAACAGTGTATGGACGAAGGCCGCCGTCGCCATTGTTTGCGTCAGCTGTAAGTACCATACGAAAATCGTTTGATGGTTCCCACTTAACTGATACACGTCCAGATACGTCTTCTGTCTCGCCTACATCGTATTCTGCATTTGGAACGTTAATAAATTCGCCTAAGCCATCACGCTTGTTAAACGATAGGTTTGCATTGAATGCTACTGTGTCTGAAAGCGCGTGGTTAACAAACAAGTCTGCTTTCACACGGCCGCGGGTACCAAACTCTGTATTGACCTTGGTCACATCGCCTTGATCTGGCTCTTTAGTAATGATGTTGATAGCACCACCAATAGAGTTACGACCGTAAAGTGTACCCTGTGGACCACGCAAAACTTCAATACGCTGTATATTGTTCAGACTCCAGTTTTGACCTACCTGACGACCTAGGTATACACCGTCAACGTATACACTTACGCCAGGATCGGTTGTAATCAAGTGATCTTGTAAACCAATGCCGCGAATAAACGGGTTAACTGATGAGGTATGGCCTGCTGAAAAACCAGTAACGTTCAAGTTAGGTACAAATTTACCCACATCAGTTAAGTCGGTAATACCTTGAGCAGCTAGCTTATCGCCATCAAAAGCGCTAAGGGCAATTGGTACTTCGTAGATTACTTGTGGACGTTTTGTTGCGGTAACTGTGATCGCTTCAAACTTTTGCTCTTCTGTTGCTTCTACATCTTGTGTTTCTTGTGCAACGGCAAAATTTGATAATACTGGAATGGTCATCGCTACTGCTAAAGCGACAGGAGAGAGCTTACTGGCGAGTGTCTTAGACACGTCAGTGTGACTGGTCATTTGGTGGAACCCCTTTGCGTGAGTATGTGATATTTACGGCTGATAGTTTGTGTTTCAAGTTCTTCTGCGGAACTCTTACAGCCTAAAAACGTTAAAGGCAAAGAAGTACATTGTTGATATGTATTTTACTGACAGCAAGCATAATAGCGTACACCAGTCTTCGCCATTTAAGCGCATTACGTAGGCTCGAAAACTGGGCGGGCATAATACCGACAGAATGCCTTCTTGCAAAGCTAAATATCATTTTTTCGCCAATTTGAAACTCACTAAGTAGACCAAGAGGTTAGGTGGTTAGACCTTTTAAATTTCATCAAAGAAACAATTACTTAACCTAATATTCATAACTTTAAAATCTAGAAAAAGAAAACGAGCTCCTGTTAAAGCCATTTGACAACCTGACCAAGTGGCCAAGTAACGCCGTCGGTTTCTACTATTTATCCTATTCGTCAGATACCTGTTCTCACTGTTACTTAAACCGCAGCGCTTGCACACATTTTCTGTGTGTTCTATTTAATCATTTCAATGACTGTCGAAATACGAAAAATGCAAAAAGATACCGCGCTCAATATTAGTAAGGCATACGACCTTAATCTTACTTTGTCGACAATTTAACCCTTAAAGTTTGATATATTGATAATAACAGCTTATATTGTCGACATTACAAAGAAGCAAGTAGCTAACTGTGACACGCAATAACGAACAAGCCATTACCAGTGCAGACAAAACGTTTTACCAGCTAAGGACCGATATCGTCGAAGGCATTATCCCTTCGGGCTCTAAGTTAAGCGAAACCGAATTGTCGACAAAATATGAAGTGTCGCGCGCCGTCGTACGTGAAGCGATTAATCGCCTTGCCACTTGCCATCTTGTTGAAAGAAAAGCCAACGTAGGTGCTCGTGTAGTCGCACTGTCTCCAGAAGGCTTAGTGCAGCTTTATCAAGTAAGAGAAGCTTTAGAAGGAATGGCAGCTAGGCTAGCAGCACGCTACATGAGCGATGATGAAATAGCTGCCATGCAGGGCCTATTAGACAGTCACTTCAACAAAGTAAAAGGCGGCGAAAGCTACTATCAAGAAGCTGGTGACGTGGATTTTCACTACAGAATTGTCACTGGTAGCAAAAACAGCCACTTAATCAGCGTATTAATAGATGGCTTGTATCACTTGGTGCGTATGTATCGCGTACAGCTTGGCATGGCAGGCCCGCGAGTAACCACGGCATTTGATGAACACAGACACATAGTAAACGCCATTGCTAACCGAGATGAAGAGTTAGCTGAAATACTCATGCGCAGACACATTCTTTATTCAAAAAACAATATAGAAAAGAAGCTTCATAATGCATAAGTGCAAAATAGCTTTTTTAACTTTCATTCACCTCTACCCTACTTCACGTTAAGCGAGTAAATAAAATGAGTGCAGGAAAAAAATTTAGAGACGCCCTTTCGAAAAACAAACCGCTTCAAATCGTGGGCACCATCAACGCCTACTCGGCCATGATGGCAAAATCCATTGGTCACCAAGCTATTTATCTTTCTGGCGGTGGTGTAGCGAACGCATCTTACGGCCTTCCCGATTTAGGCATGACCTCGCTTAACGACGTTATTGTCGATGTGCAACGTATTACATCGGCATGCGATCTTCCTTTATTAGTAGACATAGACACAGGATGGGGTGGAGCTTTTAACATAGCCAAAACCATTCGCGATATGGAAAAAGCGGGAGCAGCCGCTGTGCACATGGAAGACCAGGTTGCACAGAAACGCTGCGGACACCGTCCAAATAAAGAAATTGTTAGCACAGAAGAAATGGTAGACCGCATAAAAGCGGCGGTAGATGCTCGAACCGATCCTGACTTTTTCATCATGGCTCGCACCGACGCCTTCGCTCAAGAAGGATTGGAAAAGGCGATTGAACGCGCTAAAGCTTATGTAGCAGCCGGTGCAGACGGCATTTTTGCTGAAGCAGTAAAAACCGAAGAACACTACCGCGCCTTTGCCGACGCGCTAGACGTGCCTATTCTTGCCAATATTACCGAATTTGGCCAAACCGAACTATGGAACAAAGAACAGCTTGGTGAATGGGGAGCCAGTATGGTGCTTTACCCATTAAGCGCCTTTAGAGCCATGAATAAAGCTGCAGAAATGGTTTACACGTCTATTCTTGAGAATGGCGATCAAAAAGCTGTTGTCGACAGCATGCAAACCCGCATGGAACTATACGATTACCTTGGTTACCACGATTACGAGCAAAAGCTAGATGAGCTTTTCGCCAAAGGTAAAAACTAAACTAAACACAATAAACAGTAACTGGGACGCAATGTACTATTGAAGCGGGAGCGGTACTTAGGTCGTTACCACGCCGTGAACCCATCCATGGGCGCTCCGGCTCGGCATCCATGCCTCGCAGGGGTAACGACCTAAGTACCGCCCCCACTTTTCAATGCATTGAGCCCGCTTATGAAAGTGTACATTTAATAGCGACTAAGGAATCCGTTCCTTTTTCATAATAGATTTTTTTACTAACGTACCCTACAAATTTAAAAGACCGGAGATTACAAGATGGCTAAACAATTAAGTGGCGCGGGATTACGCGGCCAAGTTGCAGGTAAAACAGCATTATCAACCGTGGGCAAATCAGGCTCGGGTTTAACGTATCGCGGCTATGACGTAAAAGATCTGGCCAATAAATGTCAGTTCGAAGAAGTGGCTTACCTTATCTTAAAAGGTAAATTGCCAACGCAGGCTGAGCTAGATAGCTATAAAGAAAAACTTCGCGGCATGCGCGGTTTACCCGACGCGCTTAAAGAAGTGCTTGAGCGTATTCCAAAAGATGCTCACCCAATGGACGTGCTTCGCACTGGTTGTTCCATGTTAGGTAATCTTGAAATGGAAAAGAGCTTTGACGAGCAGCAACAAGTGACTGATCGCATGCTCGCGTGTTTCCCTAGCATCATTTGCTACTGGTATCGCTTTTCTCACGACGGCGTACGTGTTGAAGTTGAAACCGATGACGACTCCATTGGCGGCCACTTCCTGCACATGCTTCACGGCGAAAAGCCTCGTGAACTTCACGAACAAGTGATGCATGTGTCGCTCATTCTTTATGCAGAGCATGAATTTAACGCATCAACCTTTACAGCCCGTGTATGCGCATCAACCCTATCTGACATGCACTCGTGCGTAACGGGTGCCATTGGTTCACTTCGCGGTCCACTTCACGGTGGCGCAAACGAAGCGGCCATGGAAATGATTGAAGGCTTTACCTCTGCCGACGATGCCGAAGAAAAAATGATGGGCATGTTGGCACGCAAAGAAAAAATCATGGGCTTTGGTCACGCGGTTTATGCCGACTCAGACCCGCGTAACGGCATTATTAAAGAGTGGTCTGAAAAACTGGCTGCTGACATAGGTGATACAGTACTTTACCCTGTTTCAGTGCGCTGTGAAGAAGTGATGTGGCGCGAGAAGAAACTGTTCTGTAACGCAGACTTTTTCCATGCCTCTGCTTATAACTTCATGGGAATTCCTACAAAACTCTTCACACCAATTTTTGTCATGTCTCGCTTAACAGGCTGGGCAGCACATGTGATGGAACAGCGTTCTGATAACCGTATTATTCGCCCATCGGCTGATTATACCGGTGAAGAGCTTCGTCCAGTGCCATCAATCGCTGACCGAGCGTAAGGTAATACGCTATGAATATTGATTACCGAAAACCCCTACCAGACGCGGGTATCGATTACTTCGATACCCGCGAGGCGGTAAATACCATAGAGTCTGGGGCTTACGAAAAGCTGCCCTACTCTTCTCGAGTATTTGCTGAAAACTTAGTGCGCCGTTGCACACCTGAGCAACTGACTAAAGCGCTAGAACAGCTCATTTATCGCAAACGCGACCTCGACTTTCCTTGGTTTCCAGCTCGTGTTGTATGCCATGATATTCTTGGCCAAACTGCTCTGGTTGATTTAGCAGGCTTGCGCGATGCGATAGCGGCAAAAGGCGGTGACCCTGCTAAAGTGAACCCAGTGGTTCCTACCCAGCTAATTGTCGACCACTCTTTAGCAGTTGAGCACGCAGGTTTTGAAAAAGACGCCTTTGAAAAAAATCGCGCCATTGAAGACAGACGTAACGACGATCGTTTTCACTTTATCAATTGGACAAAGACGGCGTTTAAAAACGTAGATGTTATTCCCCCAGGAAACGGCATCATGCACCAAATCAATTTGGAGCGCATGTCACCAGTTATTGAGTCTCGCGATGGCGTGGCGTTTCCTGACACCTTAGTAGGAACAGACAGCCATACGCCTCATGTAGATGCACTTGGTGTTATCGCTATTGGTGTAGGTGGCCTTGAAGCCGAAAGCGTAATGCTTGGTCGCGCATCCTACATGCGTTTGCCAGACATTGTGGGTGTAGAATTAACCGGTAAACCACAGCCGGGTATTACTGCTACCGATGTAGTTTTGGCACTAACTGAATTCTTGCGTAAGCAGCGTGTGGTGTCTGCCTTCTTAGAGTTTTATGGGGAGGGTGCTTCACACCTTACCCTTGGCGATCGTGCAACCATTTCGAATATGACGCCAGAGTACGGCGCTACTGCGGCTATGTTCTATATCGACCAGCAAACCATCGATTATTTGCGCCTTACCGGTCGTGAAGAAAAACAAATAGCCTTAGTAGAGAACTACGCCAAGCACACGGGTTTATGGGCTGATGATTTAAAAACTGCTGAATACGAGCGTGTGCTTACCTTCGACTTATCATCAGTAGGTCGTAATATGGCAGGCCCGTCTAATCCACACGCACGTTTGGCAACTAGCGATCTTGCCAGTCGCGGTATTGCGGCTAAGTGGGAACAAGAAGACGATAAAATGCCTGACGGCGCAGTAATCATCGCTGCCATTACAAGCTGTACCAATACCTCTAACCCGCGAAACGTTATTGCTGCAGGTCTTATTGCTCGTAACGCCAATCAGCGCGGCCTTACCCGTAAACCGTGGGTGAAAAGCTCATTAGCGCCTGGCTCAAAAGCCGTAAAACTTTATCTTGAAGAAGCTAACCTGATGAGCGAACTCGAAGCCCTTGGCTTTGGCGTAGTGGCTTTTGCTTGTACTACCTGTAACGGCATGAGTGGTGCACTAGACCCTAAAATTCAACAGGAAATCATAGACCGCGATCTATATGCCACTGCTGTTCTATCGGGTAACCGAAACTTTGATGGCCGTATCCACCCCTATGCCAAACAAGCTTTCTTAGCGTCACCTCCTCTTGTAGTGGCATACGCCATTGCAGGTACGGTACGCTTTGATATCGAAAAAGATATTTTAGGTATTGATAACGACGGCAACCCTGTAACGCTAAAAGACATTTGGCCAAGTGACGAAGAAATTGATGCCATTGTGGCAGAGAGCGTTAAGCCCGAGCACTTTAGAAAAGTGTATGAGCCAATGTTCGACTTAAGCGTAGATTATGGCAGCCATATCGACCCACTTTACGAATGGCGAGAGCAGAGCACCTACATTCGCCGACCGCCTTATTGGGAAGGCGCTATGGACGCAGAGCGCACCATGACAGGCATGCGCCCCCTTGCCATTTTAGGCGATAACATCACGACTGATCATTTATCACCTTCAAATGCGATTATGGCAAATAGTGCAGCCGGTGAGTATTTAGCCAAGATGGGATTGCCTGAAGAAGACTTTAACTCTTATGCAACCCACCGAGGCGACCATTTAACTGCTCAGCGTGCCACGCTTGCCAACCCAAAAGTGTATAACGAAATGGTGCAAGAAAATGGCGAAGTGAAACAAGGCTCGCTGGCGCGTATTGAACCCGAAGGCAACGTTGTGCGCATGTGGGAAGCTATTGAAACCTACATGACCCGCAGACAGCCTTTGATCATTGTTGCTGGCGCTGATTATGGCCAAGGCTCGTCACGAGACTGGGCGGCAAAAGGCGTGCGTTTAGCCGGTGTTGAAGTGATTGCCGCAGAAGGTTTCGAGCGTATTCACCGCACTAACTTAATTGGAATGGGCGTACTACCGCTAGAGTTTAAACCGGGCACCACCCGCAAAACACTCGAGTTAGATGGTACTGAAACCTACGATGTTAAAGGTGAGCCCTCACCAGGCGCTACCCTTACCCTCGTGGTAAATCGTGCTAACGGTGAGCAACTTGAAGTACCGGTTACCTGTCGGTTAGACACCATGGAAGAAGTCTCTATTTACAGCGCTGGCGGCGTATTACAACGCTTTGCAAAAGACTTCTTAGAAGCCGAGGTTGGCTAATTTGCCGTGATTGGCTAGAAAGCACTAGGCCGGGTTTGGGACACGCCGTAAATACATCCCTGTAGGCTCCCAATTCGCATCCATGCGAATTGAGGGTCCCATACCCAACTTAGTGCTTTCTCACTTCCGCTGATGTTGTACAAATAAAATGAGTCTTATTTTGAGCAATAAGAAGGTAAGTGAGATGGGTACGGGGCTCGCCGTAAATACGTCCCTGTTGGCTCGCAATTCGCATCCATGTGGATTGGGTCAAATCAACCCTCGCGAGGGAAGGCAAGTAAGTTAGGTGCAGGGCACGCCGTAAATACATCCCTGTAGGCTCCCAATTCGCATCCGTGCGAATTGAGGGCCCTGAACCTAACTCACCAGCCTTCTTTAATGGAGGCTGTAGTTTTTGCGCGGAGTTTGGCTGCGATTTGAAACCCTCTCTCCCTAAAGTTGATAGATGTGAAAATTTGAAGAGAGGAGCGAGTGCTCAGGTGAAACCTTCGGAACGCATGGACTAAACACTCTCCTCAAACGAAGTTTAGTTATTTTAGAGGGAGTTTGATTACGATTTGAAACCCTTCTCCTCTACAAATTCATAGATGTTGAAATTTTGAAGAGAGAGCGAGTGCTCAAGTGAAACCTTCGGGGCGCATGGACTAAACACTCTCCTCTAACAAAGTTTAATTATTTTTAGAGGGAGTTTGATTACGATTTGAAACCCTCCAGCCGCATGGATGCGGCTGGGGAGCGTACATGGATGTATTCACCGCGTGTTTCAAACCGTAATCAAACTTCCCCTTACTCAAAAGAAAAAGGAACAAACATGACACAGTATGCGCCACAGCTTCGAGTACCCGCTACCTATATGCGTGGCGGTACCAGTAAGGGTGTATTTTTTAATTTAACGGATTTGCCAGAGGCTGCCCAACAACCAGGGGCAGCGCGAGACGCCCTATTACTTCGCGTAATCGGAAGTCCAGATCCATACGGTAAACACACCGATGGCATGGGTGGCGCTACCTCAAGCACCAGTAAAACCGTGATAATTAGTAAAAGTGAACGAGAAGGTTACGACGTCGACTATCTTTTCGGCCAAGTTGCCATCGATAAACCCTTTGTAGATTGGAGCGGAAACTGCGGTAACTTAACTGCGGCCGTAGGCGCGTTTGCCATCAACAACGGTCTGGTCGATAAAAGTAAAATTCCTGATAATGGCATTGCTGTTGTGCAAATTTGGCAAGCAAATATCAACAAAGCTATTATTGCTAATGTTCCTATTACTAATGGCGAAGTGCAGGAAACCGGTGACTTTGAGCTTGATGGCGTAACGTTCCCCGCAGCAGAAGTGGAAGTTGCCTTTGTTGACCCGGCCGATGGCGAGGGTGCTATTTTTCCAACAGGAAGACTGGTAGATACCCTTGAAGTACCGGGAGTGGGTTCGCTGCACGCAACGATGATAAACGCTGGAATTCCCACTATTTTTATCAATGCAGAAGACATTGGGTATACCGGTACCGAGCTGCAAGACGATATTAATAGCAACCCTGATGCACTGGCGAAGTTTGAAGCCATTAGGGCCTATGGCGCAGTGAAAATGGGCTTGATCACCGACATCGGTGAAGCGGCCAGTCGCCAGCATACCCCTAAGGTTGCTATGGTTGCCCCACCTTCGCCTTATAAAGCGTCTAGTGGAAAAGATATTTTAGGCTCTGATATCGATGTTTTGGTTCGCGCCATGTCCATGGGCAAACTGCATCACGCCATGATGGGCACTGCTGCTGTTGCCATTGCTGCTGCCGCAGCCATTCCGGGCACACTAGTTAATTTGAGTGCTGGCGGTGTTGACCGCGATGCCGTTGTTTTCGGCCATCCTTCTGGCACCTTGCGCGTTGGTGCAAAAGCAGAGTTCTCAAATGATCGTTGGCATATTGCTCAAGCAACCATGAGTAGAAGTGCTCGAGTGCTGATGGAAGGAAATGTTCGGGTTCCGCCATCACACACATGAACACAAGCGCTATACATAAGTCTAAAACGCCCTTTTTATAAGGGCTTTTTTGTGAATAATTGCATATGATTACTCACAAGGTCATTTGAGTATCGCCAATGTATAAAGTTCTTGTGGTAGAAGATAGTGTTACGGTTCGAAAAATAGTCTACAAATTGATCGAAGATAATCCCCTGTTCTCCTGTGATTTGTGTGAAAACTTAGCACAGGCCGAATTAGCCTTGCAGGCTTCGAGTGATTATCTTGCCGCTATTGTTGACCTTAATTTACCCGATGCACCAAATGGAGAAAGCGTAGACTTGGCACTTTCTTATGATCTACCAACTATAGTGCTTACCGGAAACTTCGATGAGTTTACTCGTTCACAACTCCTCGACAAGGGCGTGCTCGATTATATAACCAAAGAATCTCGTTATTCTTACCTGCAAGTGGCAAAGCTTATTGATAGGCTCCGCAAGAACCTCTATACCGATGTCCTTGTAGTTGAAGACTCGATAACCAGCCGTAATCACATTTGTAAGCTTCTCAAAAAGTTCAAATTTCGGGTTCATGAAGCCGGAAATGGAATAGAAGCCTTGGTGCAACTGGACAACCACAAAAACATTAAAATGGTGATATCTGATCATAGAATGCCTCAAATGGATGGGTACGAACTCATCAAAGCCATTCGTCAAGAACGCAGGATGCAGGATACGATTTTTATCGGGTTATCTTCTACGGGTGATAGCGTGCTGACCTCTAAGTTTATCAAAAGCGGAGCGAATGACTTTTTATCAAAACCTTTTTATCATGAAGAGTTTTTTTGCCGCGTCATGCAAAATTTAGAGTCGCAGGAAATGATTCAAACTATTCGCGATAACGCCAACCTCGATCCTCTTACCCAAGTTTATAATCGTCGTTATTTACACGAAAAGGCAGAAGAACTGTATGCCAACAAAAGGCCTGGCGATAACATCATTGTTTCGATGATCGATGCTGATAATTTTAAGAACGTCAACGATACCTATGGCCACAAAACGGGGGATACGCTGCTTCAAGAATTTGCCGCGCTCATTAAACTCCACTTTCCTGAAGATCTCATTGTTCGCTATGGGGGTGAAGAATTCACCGTTTTGTCTCAACGCTCTGCCAAAACCTACTTATCCGCACTATCAGCATTTATGAATGCAGTAAGGCAAACAAAATTCACTCTTCACAAATTCAATATTACGTGCAGCGTAGGTGTATGTGTAGAGGACCATAGCAGTTTCGAATTGCAGCTAGATATTGCCGACGCGCGCTTATATTACGCTAAACACGCGGGCAAAGACCAAATAATTCTTCGCGATGAAAAAACTAGTGCAAAATAGCAAGTCGAGGGAATAACCTGAGTCAGCCACTACTTTTAGAACGCCATTTACATCCATGACTTACGCGTAGACTCCACCTCATAAAGCACGCTGTCGGCAAGCGCTTTAACGTAATGCTCTGGCAAGAAAGGAACAGTAACCGATCCAGACGCTAATACGAACTTGATAGACGCAAGTTGATGCCGTCGCATAAACACACTTTGTTTAACAATCACTTGTTGTATTTTGTATGGCTCGAAACAGAGGTAATCAACACCAATCCGCCCTCGTCTTACGTATACGTATTTGCCATCGGCCGCTATGCCCCATCGCCACCAGCGCAGGGTGAGTAACAGGCACCCTGCAATCAAAAGCCCGATAGAGCCAAGAAAAATATCGAGCTGATATGTAACAATACCAATAATGCACAACGCTACTATGGGTACGCTCCATGCTATTATTAACCAGTGCAGTATAAAGCGTTTGCTAATGCCTAGATAATCATCGCGGTGAAGCTGGCAATCAGGCATCACTTCTTGACTAAGCTCAACCGCTTCACGCTCGGTAACCGATGGCACAATAAGCTTATTGGGCGACATCAGTTCTTGTACTTGCTGACCCGCCGTGGAATTTTGCTCAAAATACAAGTTGACCCGCTTGAGTATTTTGTCGAGCCAGTCTTGTTTAGCGGTAATCATTTGAATGCGCGAGGCACGCATGCTGACTTCTTGTTTATTCAATAGACCGCTGCGGCGAATGTATCTGTCGTCAGAGCGCGAGAGGGTATACCCATAAAACGTGAATAGCGCTCCCCCCACGCTAAGTAGCGCCATGGCAGCCATTATCATCATAAGAATAACAAATGCGTAAAGCCCAAACTGCCACCATGCGACGGTTTGCTCCCCCACTATTTGGTTAAGCTGCAAACCTTTATCCGCCAACCAGTCAGAGACTAACCCTATCGCGTCATCGTAAAAAGGAGCAGCGGCACCAAGTATTATCCACACCCTGTTATTGGTAATGCCATGAATGACAATATCGCCAATCGAGCGGGTGTTGAGCACCTCTTCGCTGCTCTCTACACTATCATCCTCTAGCTTGTCCCCTTTTAGCATGTCCCCTGCTAACATGCCAAAGCGAGCCGCCCCATTATCTTTAGAAAGCTGCTCGGCTGGGCTCTGAGCTGAGCTCTGAATTCGGCTTTGAAATGAGCTGTCATTTAAGTTTGAAGATGAATGGGCAGAGGAATACTCTTCTTTCTTCTTTTCAGCCAGCACTTGCTTTCTAAGCGCATTCGCATAGGAAACCGGCACCGCTACTATATTGGCTTCTTCCTTACCGCTTCCTGCGGTATCCAGCACCACTAATGCATAGCCAAACGGACGATAATAAAAGGGGTGCTCTATTTTGATATTCTGAATGCGCCAAAACGGTAAATTAGTATAGCGACGTTGAAATACGCCAGTTTGAATCTCAACATGCTGATTGTGCACGCGAAAGGTGTACATAAAAAAGCTTATCAGGCCACTGCCCACCGCCAGGGATACTAGGGTGCCGATAGCAATATACGCCTCTGGCGAGTTTAGCTTGGAGAGCACGTTAGAGCCTATGGCCAGCGCGGGAATAATATAAATAAGCCCTTGGGCAGAATTTTTAATGTTGCGTGCCGAAAAATATAAAATAGCGATGATGGCCAAGCGCTGCCACGCATCACCGGTTTCTACTTTCACTGATCTCTCGGCATTCGATGATGTCATCTCCTGCTCTTCCACTATCGGGCACTCACATCTTTATGATCGAGAATAAACTGCCTAATTTGGTTGGCCTCATCAATTTCAAGTCCAGGAATTTCAAAGGTATGCATCTCACCGCCAGCTGAAAAAACCTGTAAGGAGGCCAGTCCAGCCAATCGGTCTAAAGGACCTCGCTTTAACTCAACATGCTGTACACGAAGAATAGGCTGGCAAGATAACTGCCGAAAGAAAAGACCTGATTCCTTACTGACATCTTGTTCTCTAACAGCAAACTTCACCTTCTTGTCAGCAAAAAAATGATAGGTAAACCACAAAAAGCCCAACGTGAAAATGGCTAGGCACGCATAGGGGTAGGCATTGTGAAGGTCGTCTGGCACACGAAACCAAGGTTGATATTTTGCTGCGGATAGCGCGCCAAGCAAAAGCACAGTGACGGTGGAACATACGCCTAAATTAATGGTGCGATACTTTTTCGACACCGGCGTAAGGGCCAGTAAATCTAACGCGGGTAAATTCTGCTGAGAAAGCGTTTCGTTTGAAAAATCTGCCGCCTTTGACGCTGAAAACATACACCTTATCCTTGTAAAAATTGAGGTAAGTTCACTTCATAGCGTTACTGCCAGAGCGGCCAAATGCCCCAACCAGTAATTCAAAAAGAATAAAAAGGGAGCATCAGCCCCCTCTTCATTTATAGTAGTTACTATTAGTCAACCACATTAATCGAACCACTCAGTTAAGCCTACACAGCTATGCCCACTCAACTAAGCCTACTCAAATAAGCCCACGCAGCTGATATGCTACCTAGTCATAGCAATGTACTAGTCGTCAAACTGCTGTTCGTTAAGCCAACTGTTCAGCCCTTTCATATCGTGCTGTACTGCCATTTGTAATTCTTCAACCCAGTCGTGTACGTTCTCCCACCATGTAGGGTGATCGCCCTGCTGAATTTGATTCGCAATACGCTGCACTCTCGCTAAACCAACCGACCCCGCAGCGCCTTTTATTTTATGGGCTTGAGAACACACCTCAGACTTTTCATCAGCGGTTAAGCTCAGCTGCAGTATTTCCATGTATTCAGGCATTTTCTCTTGGAAAACTTTCACGCTCGCCCGAACCATGTCATCGCCTATGGTATCCACTAACATCTCCAATAAGTCCATATCTAAGATGTTACTTAATGTTTTGTTGGGTTGCGTTCGCTCTACCCGACCCTCTATTTCAAGCGGCGCTGGCGGCGCGTGAAATAGGTCGTTAAATACCTCAATAACCCGAGATTTTTTGATTGGCTTAGCAATAACATCGTCCATGCCGTTCTCTAAATATTCATCCCGCTTTTTAATGACGTTAGCGGTTAGCGCAACAATAGGGGTTTGCATCACTAAATCTTCTTCGATAAGCGTGCTGGCCACGTCAAACCCCGTCATATCGGGTAGCTGAATATCGAGTAAAATTAGGTCGTATTGCGTCTCTCTTGCTTTATCTAATGCTTCTTGACCCGTCATTGCTACATCAACACGCTGACCAAGTTTTTCAAGCAGCGCTTTGGCTACCATCACATTGAGCTCTATATCTTCCACCAGAAGAATATGTAACCCCGTCACTTCAAGCTCAGCCACTTTCATTGGGCTGTTTGAAATTTGCACCGGCAAGATAATTTCAAAGCGAGTCCCTTTACCTACACTACTGGTCACATTAATTTCACCGCTCATCAAATCGACCATTTGCTTACAAATTGCCAAGCCAATGCCGGTGCCTGTTGCCGACTGGTGATCGGGATGATCAACTTGATAGTACATCGCGAAAATTTTGTCTATTTCGCTTTCTGGAATCCCCACTCCGGTGTCTTCAACAATAAAGGTGACAAAGGCTTTGTCGTTCTCTGGCTTGGTAGCCGATACCGACAAACTCACGTGGCCTTTTTGAGTAAACTTCACCGCGTTGAAAAGAATGTTCCACAATATCTGGCGCAATCGCGTACCGTCTATTTCAACCAAACGAGGCAATGGGTCTTTAATTGCGGTTTTAAATTCAAGTTGTTTATCCCCTGCAAGTAGGCGAATAATACTGCTCAGTTCTTCCGTAAAATCTTTCAACGATATGGTTTTTAAGCTGAGTTCTAGTTTGTCTCGGCCTAACTTATCGAGATCGATAATATCGTTAAATATATTACCTAAAGTAATGGCACTGGCGTAAATGGTACTCACCCAACTAAACTGCTCTTCGGAAAGCTCAGTATCGCGAAGCATGCGGCTTAAACCCACAATGCCGTTTAGCGGCGTACGCAGCTCATGACTGATGGTGGCAATGAAGCGGGTTTTGTCTGTGTTGGCTTTTGCCGCAGCATTTTCCGCTTGTTTACGCTCGGTCATATCTCGTCCAAACGATAACAAGCCAAGTCGATTACCTTCTTTATCGAAGAACGGAACTCGCTTCATTTCGAAGTAGCGACGTCGGCCATCGGCGAACTTAAGCCATAACTCTTCGGTAATGCTAGCGTTTGTCTCAAGTACTTCGTTATCACTGGCCACAATTTGTTGTGCCAGCTCTTCTTCGTACACATCTTCTGGGGTTAACCCAAGTAGCTCAAGTTCAGTTTTCCCCGTCATTAGCTCTGCAATACGATTACAGCCTGCAAACTGCCCCTCTTCGTTGCGGTAATAGATAAGATCGGGAGAGGCATCGATGATAGAGCGCAATAGGGTAGACAGCCTGCGTGCCTGAGATTCTTGCTCAGACTTATTTTTAATTTCTTGCTCTAAGTCTTTAAACAACCCCTCTCGTTCTTCCTGGGCAATTTTTCGCTGCTCAATTTCGTGATTAAGCTGTCGAATATTGCTTTGCAACTCGCGATTCAGAAACACATCTTCCTCGCGCAGGCTCTCTAGTTGACTCACCACCTCCTTTAAGTTTGTTCGGGAGTTTTCGAGTTGCTTAATCAGCTCACTAAAAAAGTACAATACCCAAGGTGCTGATAACATTGTTAGAATTACTGCGCTGATAAAGTCGTCAGGCTGCACCTGACTACCTAAGCTAACGCGTATGACATAGGAGCCACCAAGAGTAAATACCAGTGAGGATACAACGAATAATATGCTTAGTTTTAGTGTGCCAAATCGCTGCACAAATTGGGCAAAGCGAATGGCCCATGAATCGTTAGGAGAGTCTGAATGCATGTACGTCTAGTCTGTAACCATTTTGCCCTATCCTATCAGTCTTTCCGGCGTTCTGGAATCCACTAACCAATGCACGCTAATGCTCATTACATTTTTGAGTATGAATTAGCAACAAGCACACGGAAGCATTTACCCGTATGCTCTTATATCTTTACTACTTGTCCCGACGCTAATTGACTACTCACCTGTATTGCTCATATGGGTGACTAGGGTAACGGATCCGGTGATGAAAACAGCTGGATATTCATTAATGACAAACGACAACACTACATATTTTTCGCTCCCTCGGAGGTTAACATCATAACTGACGATTATGAGTGGAATGGTTTATTTACAAGTAGATAAAAATACAAAAACCAGCCCTTGACTGGATAAAAAACCCACACCAATGAATATTTATTCATAGCTGAATAGCAAATGAGAAGTATTATCATCTCGAGCAGATTTGTTTTCCTACGCTATATTTTTATAACATTATTGTTACAAACCTAAAATCAAGTTTTTATAGCATTGAATTTTATCAACTTTTTAAATATTAGACTAATTCATGAGGAATGAGGCTTTTTTTGCGTTTGATTTTAGTTTTCAATGTGGGTATTTTGTACGACCCGCATTGCGTAAATGCATAAAAATGCGGAACGGCTGGAATCCTCTAATAATAAAAACGACAAGAAAGACGCATGCGCTGAGCTAGATGGCCCAAGCGCAAAAAGATGTCTAATTATGTTTCGATACGCACACCTAGGCGCATCTGCACGCAACGCATACCTTGCCCAGTCAATAAGGTTGAAGGAGTTAATAGATGAGTTTATACAATCCCAACGATTCCCGGGATAATTGTGGGTTTGGCTTAATAGCCCACACTCACGGAGAAGCCAGTCACGAATTGGTATCCACTGCAATCCACGGTCTAGACCGAATGCAACATCGAGGCGGTATCGCCGCCGATGGGAAAACCGGTGATGGCTGTGGTTTATTACTACAAAAGCCAGACGCCTTCTTCCATGCAATTGCCGACGAAAATGGTTGGAAGCTGGGTAAAAAATACGGTGTAGGGATGATTTTTTTAAATCAGGATCCTGTACTTGCCCAAGCTGCACGTGAAGTACTCAACGAAGAGTTAGAGAAAGAAACGCTTTCTGTTGTTGGATGGCGAGAGGTGCCTGTTGATAAATCAGTACTTGGCGAGCTTGCCCTCACTGGTGTTCCGCAAATAGAGCAAGTATTTGTCAATGCCCCAGCTGGATGGAGAAAGCGCGACCTAGAACGTCGTCTTTATATGATCAGACGACGTGCTGAAAAACGCCTAGAAGACGACCCAAATTTTTACGTGGCGTGTCTATCAGGTTTAGTCACTATTTATAAAGGTTTGGTAATGCCGAAAGACTTACCCACCTTTTATCTCGACCTTGCAGACGAGCGCATGAAAAGCGCCATTTGCGTGTTCCATCAGCGTTTCTCAACGAATACATTACCTCGATGGCCGCTTGCCCAGCCGTTTCGCTTTCTTGCTCACAATGGCGAAATTAACACGATTAAAGGCAACCGCGATTGGGCAATGGCAAGAGCGGCAAAATTCTCAACACCGCTTATTCCAGACTTGAAAGACGCAGCCCCGTTTGTCAATACAGAAGGTTCTGACTCTTCATCACTGGATAACATGCTTGAGCTGTTCCTAGCAGGTGGTATGGACTTGTTCCGTGCCATGCGTTTATTAGTGCCGCCAGCCTATCAAAATAACAAAACAATGGACGATGACCTTCGTGCATTCTACGAGTTTAACTCCATGCACATGGAGCCTTGGGACGGTCCAGCGGGTATCGTGTTAACCAACGGTCGCCACGTTGCATGTAACCTCGATAGGAATGGCTTACGTCCAGCGCGCTACGTCATTACCAAAAATGGTTTTATTACGTTAGCCTCAGAAGTGGGCATTTGGGATTATCAAGAAGCCGACGTCATTGAAAAAGGGCGTGTAGGTCCAGGCGAAATGCTTGCAGTAGACACGTACACGGGCAAAATCTGGCGGTCTACCGAAATTGACGACGAGCTAAAAGCGAGACATCCTTACAAAGAATGGCTGCAAAAGCACATTCGACGCCTAACGCCTATCGAAGCACTAGATGCATCGCTTATCGGTAAACGCGTGTTTGACGACGATGCAATGGCGGTTTATCACAAACTTCATGCATACAGCTACGAAGAAATTCAGCAAGTCATAAAAGTATTGGCAAAAGACGGTCAAGAAGCGGTTGGCTCGATGGGTGACGATACGCCAATGGCGGTTATGTCATCTCGTCAGCGCACCATTTACGATTACTTCCGTCAGCAATTTGCACAGGTGACAAACCCACCCATCGATCCATTGCGTGAGAATCACGTGATGTCGTTGGCAACCTGTATTGGTCGAGAGCAAAATGTATTTAGCGAAACCTCTGGTTACGCTGATCGCGTCTTATTTGACTCGCCCATATTAGTCTACACCGACCTTAAACAGCTTCGGGAATTTAACCCTGATAACTATTACTCTGAGGTAATTGAACTTCAGTACCTTCCGCAAGAAGGCTTGAAAAAAGCCGTGGAACGCGTGTGCAACGAAGTCGAGATGCTGGTTAAAAACAAACGCGCAGCGTTTGTAATCTTGTCAGATCGGAACATCAAGAAGAATCGTTTAGTAATTCCTGCGGCAATGGCAGTAGGCGCAGTGCAAAAACGCTTGGTTGAAAAGTCGCTGCGATGCGATGCAAACGTTGTGGTAGAAACCGCAAGTGCGCGTGACCCACATCACTTTGCCGTGCTTATTGGTTTAGGTGCAACTGCGGTTTATCCGTTCCTTGCATATGAAACCATCGAGCAATTGTGCGAAAAAGGCGAGCTCGACATTTCGCCCATGCAAGCAACATTGAACTACCGAAAAGGTATCAATAAGGGCTTATATAAAATAATGTCTAAAATGGGCATTAGCACAGTGGCAAGCTACCGAAGCTCAAAGTTGTTTGAAGCCATTGGTATTAACAACGAGGTGATGCAGCTTTGTTTCAAAGGAGTTACCTCGCGTATTCAGGGTGCAGGTTTCGATGATTTCCATCAAGACCACATCAACTTAAACCGTATTGCGTGGTTAAAACGCAAACCTGTTTCTCATGGTGGTTTACTGAAATATGTACACGATGGCGAGTACCATGCGTACAACCCAGACGTGGTTAGCACACTGCAAAAAGCGGTAGTATCGGGTGAATACACCGACTATCAGGAATACGCTAAGCTAGTTAACGAGCGTGCGCCATCGCACATTCGCGACCTGCTTGCGCTAAACCCAGAATGCGATCCTATTGATATAAGCGATGTAGAAGGGCCGGAAAATCTTTTCCCGCGCTTCGACACTGCGGCTATGTCAATTGGGGCACTAAGTCCTGAAGCCCACGAAGCCCTTGCTATTGCAATGAACCGCTTAGGCGGTCAGTCTAACTCGGGTGAAGGTGGTGAACATCCATCTCGTTTCGGTACAGAAAAGAACTCAAAAATTAAACAAGTTGCTTCTGGTCGCTTTGGTGTAACGCCCCATTACTTAGTCAATGCCAACGTAATACAAATTAAGGTTGCCCAGGGCGCCAAGCCAGGTGAAGGTGGTCAGTTACCGGGCGATAAGGTTAACAAGTACATTGCGCAGCTGCGCTTCTCTGTACCGGGTGTAACGCTTATTTCTCCACCACCTCATCACGACATTTATTCTATTGAAGATTTAGCCCAGCTTATTTTCGATTTAAAACAGGTAAACCCTACAGCGTTAATTTCGGTGAAGCTGGTATCTGAACCGGGTGTAGGTACTATCGCAACCGGTGTGGCAAAGGCTTATGCCGATCTTATTACCATTTCTGGTTACGACGGTGGAACAGGTGCAAGCCCGCTGACTTCGGTGAAATACGCTGGTAGCCCGTTTGAGCTTGGTCTTTCTGAAACACAGCAAGCACTTATTGAAAACGGCTTACGCCATAAAGTGCGCGTGCAGACTGACGGTGGTTTGAAAACCGGTTTAGACGTGGTTAAAGCAGGTATTTTAGGTGCTGAGAGCTTCGGCTTTGGTACTGGTCCAATGGTAGCGCTAGGCTGTAAATACCTTCGAATTTGCCACCTAAACAACTGCGCCACCGGTGTGGCAACCCAAGATCAGAAACTTCGTGACGACCACTTTATCGGCCTTCCCGACATGGTAATGAACTACTTTAAGTTTATTGCTCAAGAGGTGCGCGAGATCATGGCGTCCATTGGTGTTAGCAAGTTCGACGATTTAGTAGGTCGTACGGAGCTTCTTAAAGTACTTGATGGTATTACTGCGAAGCAAAACCGTCTTGATTTATCACCGCTATTGGCGCAGCCCATTGCTGGTGAGCACACTCGTCTATTCTGTTCGCAAACGACCAATGCGCCAATGGATAAGGGCGAGCTAAACGCTAAGATGCTTGCCGATGCAAAAAGCGCCGTAGTGAATGGCAAATCAATTACGCTGAAGTACCCTATTCGTAACACAGATCGTTCGGTAGGTGCCCTGCTTTCAGGTGAAATTGCTAAGCATCACGGCAATCAAGACTTTGAAGATACTCCTATTAAAGTTGAGCTTACCGGTACTGCGGGCCAAAGTTTTGGCGTGTGGAATGCAGGTGGCTTACACATGCACTTAGAGGGCGACGCTAACGATTACGTAGGTAAGGGCATGACTGGCGGTAAGCTAGTTATACACCCAACGAAAAACATCAAGTTCAATGCACACGAAAGCGCAATAATGGGGAATACCTGTTTGTATGGCGCAACCGGTGGTAAGTTATTTGCTGCTGGCCGTGCAGGTGAGCGCTTTGGCGTTCGCAACTCTGGCGCGATAGCCGTTGTTGAAGGTATTGGTGATAATGGTTGTGAATACATGACCGGTGGTATCGTTGCTGTGCTTGGTCCAGTGGGCGTAAACTTTGGCGCAGGTATGACAGGTGGCTTCGCTTATATAATGGACGATGGCGATGACCTTGACAACCGTGTTAATGCTGACTTGGTAGATATCATGCCAATTGGTGACAAAGCCATTCTTGTTGAACATTTACGTGGTCTTATCAATCAGCATTACGAAGAAACAGGCAGCGAACATTCTTTGTCCCTGCTTACTGACTTCAGTGCAACGCTAGCACGCTTCAAACTTATTAAGCCTAAAACCAGTGATGTGAAAAACTTGCTTGGTCACATCAGTCGTTCAAGCGCTGAACTGCGCATTCAGGCTCAATAGGAGGATTTACTTAATGGCAAAGAACGTATATCAGTTTGTCGATGTTGAACGTATCGATCCGCCTAAAAAGCCGATCATGGTGCGTAAGGAAGAGTTTGCGGAAATTTATCAGCCGCTAAGCCAGTCTCAAACCGAAGGCCAGGCAGATCGCTGCCTGGACTGCGGTAACCCATACTGCGAATGGAAGTGCCCTGTGCACAACTACATTCCTCAATGGTTAGATTTGGCTAACGAAGGCAGAATTATTGAAGCCGCTGAACTTTCACATAAAACCAATAGCTTGCCTGAAGTGTGCGGGCGAGTGTGCCCACAGGACAGACTGTGTGAAGGTGCATGTACGCTCAACGACGATTTTGGCGCTGTTACTATCGGTAGTATTGAGAAATACATTACCGACAAAGCCTTCGAAATGGGCTGGCGTCCGGACATGTCCGATGTTGAGTGGACAGATAAGAAAGTGGCTATTGTTGGAGCCGGTCCTGCTGGCCTAGCGTGTGCTGATATTCTTATCAGAAACGGGGTTAAGCCGGTAGTGTACGATAAGTACGAAGAAATTGGTGGCCTTCTGACCTTTGGTATCCCTTCTTTCAAACTTGAAAAAGACGTGATTAAACTGCGTCGCCAAATCTTTTCAGATATGGGTATTGAGTTTGTACTTAACACCGAAATTGGTAAAGACGTTGGGTTCGACGAGCTGCTGAATAAGTACGATGCCGTATTTTTAGGAATGGGGACGTACAAATCGATGCAGGGTGGTTTTGACAATGAACACGTACACGGTGTTCATGAAGCACTGCCGTTTTTGATTGCCAACACCAACCGCGTAATGGGGTTAGAAAAAGACCCCGCTGACTTTATCGATATGAAAGACAAACGCGTTGTAGTGCTTGGCGGTGGTGATACCACGATGGACTGCCTGCGTACGTCTATTCGTCAAGGCGCTAAAAGCGTAACCTGTGCCTATCGTCGTGATGAAGAAAGCATGCCTGGTTCACGTCGCGAAGTGGTTAATGCCAAAGAAGAAGGCGTTGAGTTTAGGTTTAACCTTCAGCCACTGGATATTGCCGTAGACGACAACGGCAATGCGGTAGGCGTTAAGCTGGTTAAAACTGAAATGGGCCCACCAGACTCAAACGGTCGTCGTCGCCCTATCGAGGTAGAAGGTTCAGAGCACGTTCTTGAAGCAGACGTGGTTATTATCGCCTTTGGTTTCCAGCCAAGTCCTGCGCCATGGTTTGGCGAATACGGCATTATGCTTGATGAAAAAGGCCGAGTGCGTGCTCCGCGTGCAGGTAAATTTGCTTATCAAACGTCTAACCCGAAAATATTTGCCGGTGGTGATATGGTTCGAGGTAGTGACTTAGTTGTTACTGCCATCGATGAGGGCCGTAAAGCTGCTGAGGGCATAATGGACTTTATGGGTGTGTAATACTTCATAAGTCAATGAAAGGCCTGAATGCATTGTGCATTTGGGCCTTTTTTATTTTTACTGCGACTGATATTGTGTTTGTTTGCACTTAGGTTTATTGAACTGCACAGCATTCAACAGCCCTACATGTAAAGAACCCCTATACCTTTTTCCATTTTCCTATACCTGAGTACGTACAGGATAAGTTGAACTTCCTCGTGATTCTTCTTACTATCATTATAACTTATTTTTGTAGTAATCTTTTAAGTGGGGCTAACCCTACATTCTTTTGCATAAAATAAGTGGTATACATAAGCTGGCACAAACAAGCTGTTGTGTATGAGCTGGCGTAGACGAGCCTAAAACTAATTGTTTTATGAGTGCAAACACACGACAAGCCTCCCTCTGTAAAAAATAAAGAGAATATGTAATATCATGAAAATAAAAAGCTCAGCACACCGTTTTATTGCGCACGTCTCATATGCCAAGCGCCGCTTCATCGAGCTTTTGTCGTTTGCACTTTTGTCTTCTCAGCCATTGGTGAACAAGCGAACTCTCATTCAATATCCAGTTTTTAAAAACGCCATCGCTTGCGCTGCGCTCTTGCTAGGAAGCGCATCGGTGCATGCTGACACAATAGCCACTGAGCAAGAGAAGGTGCAAAAAACTGCACAGAAAACTGAAACCCTTGGTAAACCAAACACAACCCCATGTCCGAACGAGTTTCATTCTATAGTACTATCCTCAGACGCCACTCAATGTCAGCAATTTGAGAGCGAAACTCCCGCAGCTATGGTGTACCACACCGCGCTTACGCCTTCCCAGGTAGTGAGCTTTTATAAAGAGCGCTTCCCCTTATTTAAAACGCATCCAGCAATCAATCAGCGCACGTTGATTACATCTAAAGAGCGAAATACAAAAATTGTCGTATCACCCGATAATGCAGGTGCTCAGGTAGATATTTTGGTGGCGGCTAAGTAACAAGCCAAATCAAAGAGAGAATTGTAAATTGCCAGATTTCACTCTCCACGACATGCCCGATGCCACCGCAATGCTAGAGCAGATGCGCACCGGAGAGCTTTCCAGTAAACAGCTAGTACAAGCCAGCTTAGACAGACTCCATCTAGTAAACCCACATTTAAATGCCGCAACCCAGGTGTTCACTGAGCAAGCATTAGCGGCGGCTGAAAATCCAATTGCTGGGCCTTTATCAGGCCTACCAATCACCTTGAAGGAAACCTATGCACTGGCTAAAGAGCAAGTTACTGTTGGTAGTGTTCGTATGCCGGCTATCCAATGCAAAGAAGACGCTCCAGTAGTAGAACGACTCAAATCAGCAGGCGCTATTGTTATCGCGCGGAGCAATATTCCCGAATTTGTGATGACCGCGGAAACAAGTAATTTGCGCTTTGGCCGCAGCAATCATCCAAAAGATCAAACGCGTGTGCCGGGTGGGTCAACTGGAGGCGAAGGCGCACTGGTAGCTAGTGGTGTATCGCCGATAGGATTTGGAACAGACATTTTAGGCTCTATACGAATTCCGGCTGCGTTTTGTGGCTTAGTGGGTTTTAGGCCTCACTCAGCTGCCGTTAACAAAAGTTCGGTGTACCCCGAGTCGGGTCCGTACTTTGAAACATTCAATGGAATAGGCCCAATTACTAGAAGCGTTCGAGATGCCCGCCTAGCGTATTCGGTAATAGCCAATGAACCACCAGCGTTACCCGCAACTATTAGTGGACTAAAGCTCATCGCTCCAAAGAATTACCCCTTCGAAGCAAAAGACGAATGCATAGATTCGGCCTATCGAGCCGCATTAGAGGGGTTGCAAACAGCGGGAATGGTAAAGCACGAACCTGTGCTTGATGATATCAAAACACTATTTATGAACGTGCCTAAATTGGTAACCGGAGAAATGGTCTCTGTATGGAAAGACTGGCTTTCTGTTGACGGAAAACCATTTTCAATTATCAATGAAACACTGCGTCAAATGACTGGAAGACCCACAGTACAACCTGGCTTTTTTCTTTGGCTATCGCTTATCAATGGCCTATATCGCCCTCGTAATCAAAGCACTTTGACCGGCATCATTGCAACCTATGAACATGCACGAAAACACTATCGAACGTTATTAGGCCGTGATGCATTACTATGCTTGCCCACAATAGGCATGCTCGCGCCAAAGCACGGTGCTATGAACCGTGCAACCTTAATGAAACCTGGACTCAATAAACAGATCACAGCCCACACACTCGTTAACATGCTTGACCTTTCTGGCATTACGGTGCCGGCTCGTGGTTTTAGCGATCCAAAAACCGGCTTAGTTCCAGGCATAATGCTCGCATCAGCCCCTGGCAATGAGGGAGCGTTATTAGATGCCGCAGCAGCGCTAGAAGAAACTTTGCTATAAAAAGTCAGAACACTCTTTATTTACACCCCCGTAACTCTTCATTACCCAAACAGCAATTCTTGGCATCTGCTTTGCAATATCTTCCTTACCAAAGGTCTAGCTTGATTACGCGTCACCTTTTTGACGCTACTATTGATTGATATATGTGAGGATAAAGATGGAATTGGCAATTATTTTGATGATGTTACTTATTGTCGTTGCTCTAGGCGCCATAAAATTGTCTGATGGAGGAATGGCATTTCCATTTCGACGTAAGCCACAGCTGTTTACCCAAGTGGAATACTCATTTTTGACGTTAATTGAACAAGCGATGGGCCGAGAATTCAGAGTGATGTGTCGCGTCCGTTTAAACGACATGGTTGCCGTTCGTCAATCGACAAAAAAGAAAACGGCATCACAAGCCCTCTCACGCGCATCAAGTCGTCAACTGGATTTTGTGCTTGTAGAAAAAGATACCATGAGCCCAGTGTTAGCCATCGACCTAGTACACAACCAAGGTAAAGAGGGCTACAAAACCCAAAAAGATTGGTTTGTTACTGGTGCTTTGGACGCTGCTGGAGTTCCTCATGTTCGCATTAAAGTAAAGTCGGGCTACAGTATTGAAGATATTCGAGAATGCCTTGAAAACAAACTTGTGCTATATCGTCGTCTACAGCAAAAAATGGCGCAACAGCCTACGCTGAATCCAGAGCCCACGAAACGCCCAACAAGGCCTATTCGGTCAAGCCGCCCTGCTGCTGCTTAATCATATATACCAGTCCGCATAGATAATTCCCCCCTTCCCCCTGCCTTTGTTACAGCTCATACTTACACAGAGTGACGGTAACAAAGGCATTTTTCTGTCAGTTTCACCACATTCCTTATACAATTAGTAATACAACGGCTTTTATAACTGCTTGCGTAACAGCTTATAATATTGCGGTTAAAGCAGTGCAACAGCACATTTTAAAACGTTAACTTGTCGGTACAATTATGAAACGAATTGGTATTTTAGGTGCAATGGATGAAGAAGTTGCGCTACTTAAAGCGTCACTCGACGACTTGAAAGAAACGAAGTGGAAACATTTAACGTTTTACGAAGGCACACTCAGCGGCATTGAAGTTATCTTAGTGAAGTGCGGCATAGGTAAAGTAGCAGCCGCGATCGCAACGACGGTGCTCATTGAGCAGTACGCTCCCGATGCGGTTGTTAACACTGGCTCGGCGGGTGGTTTTGATAAAAACTTAAACATTGGTGATGTAGTTATCGCTAGCCACGTTATTCATCACGATGCCAATCTTACCCACTTTGGCTACAAACTTGGCCAATGCGCCGGTATGCCAGAAGACTTTCGCTGTGATGAAGCGCTCATTGAAACGGCCAAAAATGCCACATCACACATTGCTGAAATACAATCTACCAGCGGCTTAATTTGCACCGGCGACGCATTTATTGGTAGCGATGAAGCCGTAGCAAAATTAAGAGAAGACTTTCCAGAAATGAAAGCGGTTGAGATGGAAGGGGCCGCAATCGGCCAGGTTTGCTACATGCTGAATACGCCATTTCTTGTTATTCGCTCTTTGTCAGATATTGCCGGGAAAACCTCGTCAGTGAGTTTTAAAGAGTATTTAGAGACCGCAGCAAAGCACTCTGCACAGCTGGTAATGGCAATGGTAAAAAACTTTGCATAACTGATTGTCTAAGCGAAAATGAAGACGTACCACACCAATGAATTCACTGATTAGTGGCATTGATTTTCAACCACTACTGATGCTTTGGTTGGCCATCGCTATCGACGCCTCTTGGCGATGGCCGCAGCGTACTCACCCACTAACACTTATGCGCTATTTGGTAACTCAGATGGGGCGTAAAGTGTTACCGTCCTCATCGTTTGCACCCAGCCAGCACTACATTTCAGGTACACTGGCAGCCATTGTATTACTTAGCCCTTTCGTTGCTTGCCTCGCCATTTTAGTTTCAATGGCACAGTACCCTGTTTTTTTTGATGCTGTCATTATGGTGGTGCTGCTTGATTACGGCTATCAGCGTCAGCAGTACAAAAAAGTGTTGGCTACTGTGGGCAGAAACAAAAAATCGCTAGCCCGTGAGTTAGTCTCGAGCATCACAGCGCGTCAATGCGATACGCTCACTGATATAGGTATTGCGAAAGCGGCTATAGAGTCGCTATGGCTAAAGTTTCTTTATCTCTTCTGTGGCGTTATTTTCTACTATGTCGTCTTTGGGCCCATTGGCGCATTAGTGTATCGACTGCTGCTTTTAACCTCATGGCAGTGGCACTATCGAGACCCCAAAATGGCGCTATTTGCTAAACCCATAAAAAAAGTCGTTAGCGTATTAGTGCTTCCTCCCGCTTTACTAGGCGCGCTCATCACGTTAATAAGCAGCAGACCTATTCGCGGTTTAAAAGCCGTTAAACGCTGTTCTGCTAAGGATAAAACCTCGCTGCTATTGGCAATCCTTGGCGGTATACATAATATCAAACTGGGCGGGCCTGCCATTTATGCCAATAGAAAAATACGCTACCCTCGGGTAGGTGGAGAACACGAGGTTACATTCTCAAACATGGTTTATGTTAAAAGAACAATCACCAGCGCCATGATTGGTGTAACTGCGATAGCCACACTGTTACTCATTGTTATAGGCATGTAGATTTAATGACTTCACTAAAGCATCGTATTCAACGCCCGCCTCTTTTCTCTCGGCTTTTTTCTCGCTTTGCTTGTCGCCCTTCTGCTTTTTGTGGTTTGTCCCTAGCTAAAAGTGTAATAGGCAGCGCTATCTTGAGTTGCTCATTTGTGGCAAACGTAGCTGTTGCCGCCGGCTTATTGCCACAAGGGCAAAATAAGGGCTCACCCAGCAGCTTCAACACTGAATATCATCAAGCAGAAAACCCTGCATTACACGAGGGGCAACAGGCTCCTAATAAAGACAGCTTGCGAATAGTTAGCCTGGCACCACACCTCACCGAATGGGTGTACAGTTTGGGGTTAGGCCCTAACCTTGTGGCAGTGAGTGATTACAGCGATTACCCCGAGGCAGCGAAAGCGCTGCCTCGAGTTGCTGACTACCAAGGCGCAGATATGGCCGCCATCCTCGCTTTTAAGCCCGATTTGGTGTTAGCGTGGAATGGAGGAAATAAGCCACAAGATATACAAAAATTGTCGTCTTTAGGGCTTAACGTATTTGATAGCGCAATAACGCAAATAGACGATATCCCATCAGAACTGATTCGTTTAGGTACGCTAACGCATACTAGTTTAAAAGCGAAAACCCTGGCTGAAGCATTTAATGAGAAGATAGCGGCGTTAAAAAACGCTTATTCAAGGGAGACGCCCAAAAACGTGTTCTATTACTCGTGGTCCACACCTCTGATGACAGTGGGCCCTAAAGCATGGCCAAACAAACTGCTGAACGTATGCGGCGCGCAGACGGCATTTTATGACAGCCCCATCGATTACCCTCAAGTATCCGTTTCAGAAGTGCTAATCCGTCAGGTTGATGTAATTATTGCGGCAAGTAACGAAAGCAAAGCGTCATTGTCATCATTCTGGGAACCTCATTCAGACTTTTTAGATGCGGAAATAGTTACTGTGAACCCCGACATAACCAGCCGATTCTCGCTGCGTCTTGCAGATGAACTAAAACGACTTTGCAGCGGTATTAATTAAACTTTTGTAGTATATTATTAATTGAATTATCGCAACGGGAACAGCCAACATGCGATTGGTCGTCACAGGCTTCTTACTTGCTGTAGGCATTGCACTGTTTTTATCATTGCAACTCACAGCCAAAGCCACCACATATCGAGATATTGAAGCTTCTCCTTTTCTGCTAGAAAGAATAGCCAGCAACGACTGGCTGCTAATTGACGTTCGCTCACCTGAAGAATACGCCAACGGACACATTCCTGGTGCCATCAACATTCCCCATAAAAGCATCGATGAATACATAAGCGAATTGCAAGAACACAAAGACAAGCCTATCATTCTTTATTGTCACTCTGGTAGACGAGCAAGACTCGCCATGAAGGTATTGCAAGAACACGACTTTACCGACGTAATGCATTTGGAAGGGGATATGTTGGGTTGGAATGAAGCTGGGTACGCTGTTGAAAAAATGTAGCAACTGGGCAATTTATGACAATAGCACGTTATCTAAAACTCCATTTATTCAATAAATTTCCCATCTGACCATAACGAGGGCGCTAACACCTAGCTACGCCCCATCCGGTTTCTAATTATAGCAAAACGAGAGCCGTGTGAAGCAGCACAACTGTGTGGTACACTTTTTCTCATTACACGTTTTCATATAAGCAACCTTAAGAAAACCAAATGCAAATAGATATTGCTACTCCCGCCATGTTGTTCCCTGCTATTTCGTTACTGTTACTGGCCTACACCAACAGATTTCTTACGCTTGCGACCATAATTAGGAACTTTGCTAAAGAAGAGCGCAACGACAATACGGTCGCACAGATCACTAATCTACGCCAACGCATTTCATTGATAAAACGCATGCAAATAGCTGGCGTAGGCAGCTTCTTTTTATGCGTGGTTTCTATGCTTGCCATTTACCTTACTTATCAAAAAGTAGGTAATTGGATATTTGCTGCAAGCTTAGTGTCATTACTTTATTCACTCTGGATGTCTGTTCGAGAAATCTTGATTTCTGTTGAAGCCCTTGACGTTCATTTAGACGGTATGAAGGATGACTGATGCACAATACTACCCCTAAAGACGCACATAAAAGCGCAGAAACACACAGCAACAGGCCCCTAAATAACGTATCTCGAGAAGAATTGGCTCGAAATATCTTCTCTCCACATGACTTACACTATGTTCAGCTAGCCCCTCAGTACTTTGAGAATGTAATTACACTGGGAAATTACGTCCATGGGGATAACTATTTAACCCCCGAGCTAATGACTGATTATTACACTCGCAGCTTTCATAATAACGTTAATGCTAGCTGGCTGGCGTTGCACGATGGCGTAGTCGTGGGATTCAGACTTACCTTTGCCCATACTCAATGGACGCCAGATAAATGGTGTTCAACAAACCTTTGGACCGTCCACAAAGACAAAGTTTGTTATTTTAAATGCAATACGGTTGCGCCAAGTAAACAAGGCTTAGGGATTGGAAGCAAGCTGTTGGCTAAATCGATTGAAAGCGCATCAATGCAGGGTGCCGTTGCAGGGCTGGCTCATATATGGCTGGCTAGCCCAGGCAATAGTGCGTTTAACTATTTTTCCAAAAATGGCGGTGTTCTTATCAAAAAACATTCGAACAAATGGCAGCACGCATCAATCTACGAAGGTTACGACTGCCCTGTTTGCGACAAGCACTGTTACTGCGAAGGTGCCGAAATGTTGCTTCCGTTCAGCTAGAAAATAACGATGCTAATAAAAAGCCTGCGTAATTTTCATTAACAGGCTTCTGATATTTTTACAGTTTTTCTTGTTAAACGTTTATCTTTCGCCTTAAGTACTCGCAAGTTTACCGTGTAGACCTTTGAATTAAGAAAGCATGATACGAGCAAATTTGCGTTTACCCACTTGGTAAACATTTTCGCCCTTTTCAACAAGCACAAGGCGTGTATCTTCTACTTTGTCGCCGTTAATTTTAACTGCACCCTGCTTAATCATTCTCATTGCATCTGAGGTTGAGCCCACAAGCTTTGCCTCTTTTAGCAAGTTACCAATAGCTACGCCATCGGCAGGCAGGGTAATGTCTAATTCAGGCATGTCATCTGGAATTGCGTTCTTTTGGAAACGCTGAATAAAGTCTTGATGGGCGTCTTCAGCTGCGGCTTCGTCATGGAAGCGAGCAATAATCTCTTTCGCAAGCAGAATTTTAATGTCACGAGGATTTTCACCATCAGCAACACGGGTTTTAAGGCTGGCAATCTCTTCTAACGGCCTGAAACTGAGTAAGTCGTAGTATCGCCACATTAAATCATCAGAAATTGACATTACTTTACCGAACATATCGTTAGGTGCATCGGTAATGCCGATATAGTTATTGAGCGACTTCGACATTTTTTGAACGCCATCTAGGCCTTCTAGCAGCGGCACCATTACAATAGACTGCTGACTTAAGCCCTGCTCTTTTTGAAGCTCACGCCCCATAAGCAGGTTGAAACGCTGGTCGGTTCCGCCAAGCTCCACATCAGATTTAAGTGCAACAGAATCCCAGCCCTGAACCAGTGGGTAAAGAAACTCGTGAATGGCGATTGGCTGACCGTTGTTATAACGCTTTTTAAAGTCGTCACGTTCTAGCATACGAGCCACCGTTTGGCTGGCCGCTAACTTGATCATGCCAGCCGCGCCAAGGCTATCCATCCACTCAGAGTTAAAACGTATCTCCGTTTGGTCTCTATCTAGAATGTTAAAAACCTGCTCTTGATAGGTTTTTGCATTTTCTAAGACTTGCTCTTTGCTTAATGGCTTACGCGTGACGTTTTTACCTGTTGGGTCGCCAATAAGACCGGTAAAATCACCAATAAGAAAAACAACCTTATGACCTAGCTGCTGAAAGGTACGAAGCTTATTGATCAAAACAGTATGACCAAGGTGAAGATCAGGCGCAGTTGGATCAAAACCAGCTTTGATTGTTAGGGTTTTGCCAGATTTAAGTTTCTCTATTAAATCGTCTTCAGGGAGAATCTCATCAACACCCCGTTTAATTTCTGCGAGAGCTGTTTGCCAGTCATTCATTTATTATTCACACTCTTTGATAACACTAATTCACTTTGGTCGGCATTTTACGCACACTACGGAACCATTAAAAGGTTTACTCGTCAAAATTGAGCTATCAGCGGTTGCCGCTTTATCAAGTAAGAATTTATCTGTGTGTTTATACTCTTTTTATTTTTCTCTTAGGAGGCATTTAGATAAACAAACCAGCAAGAAAAGTTGCATTTTTAAGCAACCTATGTGACATAGTATTTGATGAATAGTACTATGTAGACAGTATTTCTCTAGAAGGCAGTAGAAAGAGAAAATAAATGAGAAAAGAAATGGCGAAAAAAATAGACACTTCTAAAGCTGTCAATTTGATTAGAAAGTTACCAAAGCAGCACAGAACAAGCCTCGCAATAGCCAGCATGTTTTTAGGTGCGCTTATTCTTTTACCATCGGAGCCGGTAGAAGCGAGTCGCCACCAAGAGGCATTATCTCTTGATGCGGGCATACGCTACCCCGTTACACTTCAACTCACCTCGTCCTCCGACGTTTTCATTGGTGAAGAAGAATCACCTTGGCAGACTTATAAAGTAAGAAGTGGTGACACGTTAGCAAAAATTTTTAAACGCGCAGGCTTTACTTCACGTGATGTCTATAACGTTACCAATGCGGGAGAGCTCGCGAAAACCTTAGTTACTTTACTCCCAGGCGACGAACTGTCGTTTAAAGCTGACCGCGAAGGTCGCTTTGGCGAATTGAAATACGCCTTATCGGCAACCGAAACGTTGCTGGTACGCCGCAATAAATCTCAAAGCGATACAAATGGGCACACCAACGTTAGTTCAGACGCATTAGTCGTAGAGCTAGAAAAGCGCAGCGTAGATATTCGCTATAATTTTGCTCAGGGCGAAATAACGTCTAGCTTTTGGAACGCCGCCCGCGATGCGGGTATGAGCAGCAACCAAATTATGAATTTAGCGGGTATTTTTGGTTGGGATATCGATTTTGCCATGGAGATACGCGCTGGAGATACCTTCAACGTGGTATTTGAAGAGCAGTACATCGATGGTGAGTTTGTTGGCTATGGCGATATTGTTGCCGCTGAATTTACCAACCAAGGCGAGCAGTTTAGCGCTATTTTGCATGAAGATGGCAGATACTACACGCCCGACGGGCGCAGTATGCGTAAGAGTTTTTTACGTGCGCCTATTAATTTTCGATATGTCAGCTCTAACTTCACTAAGGCCCGTTTTCATCCCGTACAAAAACGATGGAAGGCACACAGAGGTACCGACTATGTCGCCAAAGTGGGAACGCCGGTTATGGCAGCAGGCGATGGCAAAGTAATTAAATCGGCTTACGATAAATACAATGGTCACCACGTATTTATTAAACACGGAGAGAAGTACACCACGAAATACCTTCACTTCAAAAAGCGTGCAGTACAAGTAGGCGATACGGTTAAACAGGGTCAAACGGTGGGTTACTTAGGCAGTACTGGCCTTGCCTCAGGTCCACACCTTCATTACGAGTTTTTAGTAGATGGCGTGCACCGCAATCCAAGAACAGTCCAGTTGCCTAAAGCATTACCTATAGCAAAAGAAGAGAAAGCGCAATTTATGGAAATTGCGTCGGTAAGACAACAGCAACTGGATAATAACAAGCGCATTATGCTTGCTATGCGTTAATAATATAAATGGCTATGTGAATACTAACTAAATGGCAAAATACATTGGATTGATGTCAGGGACGAGTATGGACGGCGTAGACGCCGTCCTTTGTGATATTTCCGGTGATGCTTTCGGTTACCGATGCCAAACACTTGCCGCCTATTCTTTTCCCTATTCCGATGAGTTACTTACTGCCTTGAACGCGTTATGCATAACAGGCGACAATGAACTCAATACCCTAGCGATAGCCGACAGACTAGTCGCCGAGGTATTTGCCGACGCTGTGCACGCCCTGTTAGCGCAAGAAAACCTATCTGCTAGTGATATCACAGCAATCGGATCCCACGGACAAACCATAAGACATCACCCAGACTGCAACGTGCTTTCCCTCAGCTTTAGCAAAGACAACCTACGCACGTTTACCTGTCAAATTGGCGATGCCAATACCCTTGCCGTACTCACCGGAATTGATGTGGTTGCCGACTTTAGGAAAAAAGATATTGCCCTTGGAGGTCAAGGTGCCCCCCTAGTACCGGCCTACCATAATGCGGTATTCGCACACACCTCAAAATATCGAATACTGGTTAATATTGGCGGCATTGCCAATATTACTGTTGTTCCACCTGCTTATCAGCAACGTCCACCTTTAGGCTTTGACACTGGGCCTGGCAATACACTAATGGACAATTGGATACGCCTACATTTAAACCAACCGTTCGATAGCAACGGCAGCTGGGCAGCCCAGGGACGCGTGAATCAGCCGCTGTTGAATCACATGTTAAGTGACACATACTTCTCCTCACCTTTCCCTAAAAGTACCGGCAGAGAGTATTTTAATATCGATTGGCTCAGCCATTATTTATCACCTTTCTTTTCTGAGAGAGCCGGATACATTGATGAAAGCAGTAAAGACAACGCTTTTCGCCCCGTCGATATTCAAGCCACGCTGTTGCAACTTACGGCTAAAACCATTACCAATGCAATACAGCAAGTGGTAAGTACTCAGCATACGAACCATATTGAAAGCTCCTTCGAGCAAAACAATATTGAAGTGATTGTTTGTGGCGGCGGCACCTTCAATAATGTGTTAATGAATCAGCTAGCTTCCGACTTAGCTTTTGAGACACCTGCTGAACCTTCTTCTAACTTGGCTGCTAACTTGGCTGCTGACTTGGCTTCTAGTTCACTCCCTAACTCTTCTAGCCAGCCATCAAGCTATACCGTACTCACTTCTGACCATGTGGGCATTCACCCTCAGCATGTTGAAGGGGCCGCATTTGCTTGGCTAGCGTTTGCTTACCTTCATGATATTACAGGCAATGTGCCGCAAGTCACCGGAGCAAGTAGAGCTGCTGTTCTTGGAGCGCTTTACAAAAAGAACTAGCGTGCTGATTTTGCATCAATACGAACATTTCACCGGCTTCCTCAGTTACAAAGCGAGCCTTTAAAGACTCAAAACATCTTTAATATATAATTTCGCACTAATATCGCCTATTGAATCAATCCAAGTTACATCCACTTATGTATTTACTACCACTAAAGTAGAAACCATAAAGGATACTTAATGACAGATTCAGCATTATTCCAACCCATAGAGTGGGCAGGAAAAACATTACAGAACAGAATGGTGCTTGCACCAATGACCCGCGGACGCGCTGGCAACGAAAGCATTCCTAATAAAATAATGGGCGATCAGTACGTACAGCGTGCCGATGCAGGCCTTATCATTTCTGAAGCCACATCAATTTCTCCAGAAGGTGTGGGCTGGGTAAATGCTCCCGGTATCTATAACGATGAAATGGTAGAAGGCTGGCGTTCAGTCATTGATCGCGTCCACCACGCAGGCGGGAAAATTGTGCTGCAGCTATGGCATACAGGCCGCGCATCGCACAGCGACTTTCACAACGGCGAGCTACCTTTTTCAGCATCGGCTATCAAGATTGAAGGCGACGAAATTCATACCCCTAAGGGTAAAAAACCTTACGAAGTACCCCGCGCTATGACCGCTGATGATATTCAGCGCACGGTAGAAGATTTCAAAAAAGCGGCAATAAATGCAAAAGCCGCTGGTTTTGATGGTATCGAGGTTCATGCAGCCAATGGTTATCTAATCAATCAATTTTTAGATGGACGCAGCAATCAGCGTAACGATAACTATGGTGGCAGTATCGAAAACCGCTATCGTTTTCTTTCTGAGGTAATGGATGCAGTGCTGAGCGTTTGGCCTGCAGACGATGTAGGCGTTCGTTTATCACCCAATGGTGTGTTCAACGACATGGGTGCCGACGACTACAGAGAAACCTTTACGTACGTAGCACAGCAGCTTAACAAGCTGAAAGTTGGTTATTTGCATGTAATGGACGGACTGGCTTTTGGTTTCCACGAGCGTGGCGAGCCAATGACTCTTGCAGAGTTTAGAGCGCTGTTCGACGGTATGATTATTGGTAACTGCGGATACACGAAAGAAGAAGCAGAAAAACGCATTAGCGACGGCGACGGCGACATGATTGCTTTTGGTAGACCATGGATAACCAATCCAGACCTTCCAACACGCTTTAAGCACAACTACCCACTTACACCGTTTGACGACCCTTCTACGTGGTATGGCGGCGACGAAGAAGGCTACACCGACTATGAAACCTATCGCGAATCAAGCGGTAAAGCGGCAATGTCTTCGCTAACCTAATTCTTACTGCCATAAAGTAATGAACAACAACGCCTAATTGTTTTACCACGATTAGGCGTTTTTTGTTGTTTACCTGCCTTTGCCGTCACACTCTGGGTCATCTTTTTTATCATAGAACTGTTTAAATTAAGCGCAGAGTAAAAATGCGATGAGTTGTGAGTTTTCATCTATAACGTGCAGAGTTTCTCGATTTAAAGTGGTCGCGTGTTCAGCGAGAGCATGATTCACTTTGCTATCATGTTGCTCAATAAATTTATAAAGGCGGCCACTGATTTTAAAGGCGCAGACTCTTGCATGGTATGATATCCGCTACTTGGAATTTGCAAGGTCGTACCATCAACTAAACCCGACGATGCCGCAATGATACGCCCCAATTCGGTCGAACCAAGAGATGTAGGTGTTTCGTCTGCACTTTTAAGCGCATTCTTCTGCTCGACATACGTGTCTTTGTACAGCGTCGAATAGCTCATTTCGTCGCACAGTAATTGAAGTTTTGCGGTTAGTTCGCTATTGAAGCTGGCGTTGGCATCTTTATGTCTGAGTACTAGGTCTTGTGATGCTGCAAGCTCATGTGTATCAAAGGGGCTGGTGTCTACTACAACAAGCTGATTTGTTTGTCCGCCAAAACGTCTGAACCACTCGAGTAAGTAGCGCCAACTTTTACCCGCTTCTTCCTGAGCCGTAAAAAATGCCGTGCCTTCGAAACCCTGCTCGAAAAGATAAACCAACACCGCTGCGCACAGCACATTATCTAGCTGACCCACAATAAAGTCGCCCTCGATAGATAAGCTATCGTTGAATGCCACAGGGGTGCCAGCGACAAGATGTTCCAATCCTTTAAGTGAAAAAATGAGGTTATTGCGAAATTCACATACGCTCGCCGATTCTATTACCCCTGCTCCTCGATAGCTGCCAGACCAAGGTTCATACGCAAAGACCTTCTCCCCCTGAAAACGGCCCACAATTTTATTCATCAGTTGCTCCGACACAGAGTTGCCAAGCAAATCGGAACGCGCTCCAGCAACAAACGCAGCGTACTGAAACTCGTTAGGGCCGGTACAAATTAAACCGTGTCTATCAATATGGGCAGACAAGTAAAGTTGGTCGGGCTGCTTGCCTTGAGCAACCAGTAATCCCTCATACCAAGTGACGGTTGCACCGCGTTCTTCCAATTCTCGCTGCAATACGCGAAAAAACGCATGTTCATTGCCTACTACACTGGGTTGACGCATTAATGTGTGAAGTAACGACGTAAACTGTTCAGACAATGCAGAAGAGCGCTGTGTTGATGACGTTGCTGATGCCATAACAAATCCAAGATCAGAGAGCGAATGATGTACCGGTAATACTCACTTTTTATGTGAAAAAAGTGAAGTGATAAATAGATCAAATTTGAGGAAACACGGAACAAAAACGGCCATAGTGCAACAACGCTCATACCTGCTCCCACTACACGTGCTATCACGCAATATAAACGAGCGTTATCAATTGAAGTTAAAGCAGGATCCTGTCACAAAACATGTAGTACTGATGGCGTTAACACTATTTAATTTAACGCCTTAATTTAACGCCTTTTGCCTGTCGGCTAATACCGCTAGTTTTTCCAAACATGACATCCACGCATATTCATGCTGATTGCATTCTTCTTTATTAACGAAGCCACTTTGCATTAACACTACGTTTATACGATCAGGCTCTACTTCCTTAAAATGAAGGTTTACGGAAGTAATATGAGACTCGTCTAAGTTATCTTCCCACGCCCATGAAAAAGCCAATTGCTCATCGGTGAGTATAGTTACGTATTCGCCTGTTAGAGACATTTCTACACCATTTGGCTCCATCATCTTAATTCGATATCGTCCGCCTTCTTTAAAATCGTTCATCACTTGCGTAACTGAGCAGTTACCCGGCGCAAACCACTGTGAGAGGTACTCAACTTCATGAAATGAAGCGTAAATAAACGAAAGAGGTGCAGTAAATGTAACGTCTATGGTGAACTGATGCATAAGATGGCCTTTGTCAATTTACTTGAAGTACATTATAGAGAGTCACTTTTAACACTGACGTATGCGATATGGACTCTACTTGACTGTTAGTTTGGTTATCGACCATTGTTCATGAATGCTTGACGTTTTAACTCCCTCTTTTCCACTTTTTGATACACGTTGTTGAGCTAATAAAGATGCAACAAATCATTCAATCAAGGTTGTGCAAATAATGGAACTGCATAGATTGCCCACACGCTCTGCGAAACTGCGCTGCCAGATTTACGAATAGGATAGGGCTCATGTTAAGTTAATGGTTTTGATAAGGGATTCGTTCAGGCTTGTGTCAAAAGTCCTTTCAATTTCCTAACCACAAAGGCGGTTTTTACCCTGAGATTTAGCTTCAAACAACGCCCTATCTGCCTCTTCGATAAGCTGTTCTATCGACGTATTTTGCGATGTTTGGCAAGATGAAAACCCGGCGCTAACAGTTACTTTGCCTAATGGGCTTGCTTCATTCGTGATGGCTAAGGCGTTTACGGCTCCTATTAACTCACAGCCTATACTCATGCATTCATTGGGATATGTGTAGGGCAATATCACTAAAAACTCTTCTCCTCCATAGCGTACAACGCAATCCTGTGGTCGATTAACTTTACCGACAAGCGTATTGGAAACCAGCTTTAAACAGGAATCGCCTTCTATATGCCCATATGTGTCGTTGTACCCCTTAAAATAGTCGATATCGAACATAATTACGCTAAAAAATTCCTTGTTACGCATCGCTTGCTTAAGTAGTAGTGGCACTTCCATTGCTAGATAATGACGATTGTATAATTCTGTCAACTGGTCATGAAAAATGAACTCTTTAAGAAGCGATAGTCGCAGCGTGTTTTGCAATGCGTTTTTTACTCGATGAGTCAACGTTGACGCTATTATAGGCTTTTCAATAAAGTCTGCTCCCCCAGCTTCCCAGCACCTGTCCTGCACATCACGTTCTGCACTTCCTGTAATAAAAATCACTGGAATATCGACAAAGCGAGTATCCCGTTTTAATTGCCTACACAACGTTAAACCATCTTTTCGAGGCATATTAACGTCTAGCAATATTAAGTCGGGACGAATATCTTCACACGTTTCAAAGACTAAACAACTATCATCAACTTCATAACATTGAGTGAACTCTTCAATAACTGAAGTAAGCACTAGCCTACTTGACTTTTCATCATCAACAACCAGCACACAACACTCGGATAAAGTTCGGCGGTGAACACTTGGAAGTTCGATTGTTGTGTAATCCTGCTCTGGCATGCTGACTCCCACTGCTATTCTATAAGTTCCTGAAGTAAGTCATTGTGTGCTTCAGCTGGTTCGGGGTAAGCAAAATAATATCCTTGACCATACTCACACCCCATTTTCTTTAGTGCCTGCATTTGGCTCTGTGTTTCAATACCTTCACACACCACCTCTAACTGAAGTGAATTAGATAAATCGAAAATGGCTTTTACAATGCTCAGAGACTGCTTGTCTGTCTCAATATCAATAATAAATGAGCGATCTATTTTTAGTACATCAAAATTAAAACTCTTTAAATACGATAAACTCGAATAACCTGTGCCGAAGTCATCAAGCGCTACAGACACGCCTAATTGCTGTAAAGAATAAATAGCTTTTTTAGCACTAGTGATATTTTGAATAAGCGCTGACTCGGTAATTTCAAGTTCTAGCCACTGTGCTGGCAAACCATACTCAGCGAGAGTTTCCTTTACATTTTGAGCGAAACCATACTCATTAAACTGCGATGCACCTATATTCACCGCAACTTTTACTGGGGTGCCATCATCTAGCCATTTTTTTGCCTGGCGACAGCTCTCTTTTAGCACCGCTTTCCCTAAAGAGTTTATTAATCCGCACTCTTCAGCAATAGGTACAAATATAAACGGAGACATAAGTTCACCGTTATGCCCTTCCATCCTTACCAGCGCTTCCATGCCCGTTATGCGATTGCTTTTTAGGCTAAATTTGGGCTGAAAGTAAACTATCATGGCGCCTTCGTTAAGACGCTGGTGAAGCAGTTGCTCTATGCTCACACGCTCCTCTAAATTTTCGGAAAGCTCATTGGCATAAAAAGAAACGCCATTCTTGCCGTCATTTTTTACTTTGTACATGGCGGTGTCAGCATGTCGCATAAGTTGCTCTGGTGTTTTTGCATCATCTGGAAACACACTCACGCCTACGCTTACCGTTAGCCTATGCTCTTGATTATCAAGCTCAAACGGGGTATTGATAACACTAATTACGCTGCTGGCAATTTGATTAATGTAGCTAAAACTTTTGCACCGGCTTAACAATATCACAAACTCATCGCCTCCGATGCGAGAGACGGTTGTGTAAGCATCTCCTACGTTCTCTAGTCTCGACGCTACATGCTTGATTATGGTATCGCCTAAATGATGGCCTTTGGCGTCATTAACATATTTAAAATTATCAATATCAATAAGTAAGGCGGCAACCATAATGTCGGTATCCTGCGACAAGTTAATAGCCTGCAGCATTCTATCGTGCAGAAGTACCCTATTGGGAAGCTCGGTTAATTGGTCGTGATGAGTAAGATGGGTCATTTGCGTTGACATAGCAACAGACGCTGTTACGTCTTGGAATACGATTACTCCCCCAATCATATGCTTACCTTCCATATCAAAAATAGGGCTGGCTGTATCTTCTACACGATAGCAAGAGCCGTCCTTACTTTTTAACTCAGCATTAAGTGCCATCGCTACTGAACGCCTTTGCTTAAGGGCTACGGATAAAGGATTTATCATTAATTTACCATCAGAGGCATCTCGTAAGTGCATTATTTCTGTAATAGGCTTACTGAGTGATTCTTTTTCTGAATACCCTGTGAGCCTTTGTGCTACCGTATTAATGAACGTTATACATTCGTTATTGTCTGTAGCAACAACAGCATCGCCGATAGAGCGCAATATGGTGTTTAAATGTGTTTTTTCACTGTGTAATAGAGAATAGGCTTTGTGCAACGACCTTGACTGCTGCTTTATAAGTATTTGATTTTGCACGCGCAGACGACAGATATCCAAGTGAATCGGCTTTCCAATAAAATCAGCCGCGCCTAATTCAAAAGCTTCTGTTTCTATAGATGCCCGGGTGTGGCTAGTGATGAAAATAAAGCTGCAAAACGAAAGTTCGGGAATGCTTTGCATAGCTCTACATAGCTCAAAACCGTTGATTTTTGGCATATCAATATCTAATAAAATAACATCAGGCAGGTGCTGCTTTGCCAACACTATTGCGTCTTCAGACGACGTAGTAGTAATAACGCGATACATGTCGGATAGCGCATTTTCGATAACTAAAAGATCCGATTTTTGGTCATCGATTGCCAAAACAATCCCTCTACCAGCAGCTATTTCACCAACATAACTCGTAACCACACACCACCCTCTATAAAGTAAACTGAAATCACTATTAAACCCAAAAATTACCGGTCGCGAAACCTAAAACTTAATCCTTAAACTGTAGACCTTTAATTTATTATTTAATGAACATATTTTAAGTTTTATTAATATATGTCCATTTCATGCTATTTTTTTTGCGTAAATTGATTAGAAAGTCTAATTTTAAGCCAGACAATGACCGTTATACTATTAATGCGTACGAAACTTTATTCAAAGAAAAATATTTATACCGGAATTTAAATTGATGAAAAGCTATTCACCGTTCAGGATTTATTCGGTACTTGTCATTATTAGTATAATAATTGTCACGTTTTTTGCTAACCAGCAAGTTATCGACACCTACAACAGAGAGCTAAGTAAAGATTTAAAAAATGACATACTTAAACTCGAGACACTACTAGTCAACGAATTTGAGGCATTCCATGACGATTTATCTCTTTTGTACAGCACCCCTCCCATCAGCGGTCTTGCTCGTGCATCAAAAAATAACGGAATAGACCCTATTGACGGTTCGACGTCAGAGCGCCTTAAAGAACGCTTGTCTAAAATTTTTAAAGGCATGATAAAGAGCAACGGCAACGTTTTTCAGTTACGCGTTCTCGATGCCTCTGGACATGAAATTATAAGGGTTGATAAAACAGAAGGCAGTGTACGTAGGCTTTCAGAGAGCGAGCTTCAGGATAAAAGTACACGCTTTTATTTTCAACAGGCCAAGGAATTAGGAATAGGTCAAGAGTTTACATCACACATCGATTTAAATGAAGAAAACGGTGAATTATCTTTTCCTTATACGCCGACCGTTCGTCTAGCACGCCCCATCTTTACGAATACAAATGAATTTTTTGGCGTTCTGGTAATGAATGTCGACACAACTGAATTGCTAGATACTATAGAGCAGCTTGTTACCAATAAATACAATATTATGCTCTCTGACCGCGACGGTTATTTTATTAAACACTTTAATAGAGACCTTCAATACAGTCGCGACTTGTTCCCCGAAGCGACTTTCAACTCTATCTACGACCAAACACCATTTTCTGATAGCGATATGAACGAATACAGACACAACGGTAGGAGCTGGGTTGGACATCATGAGACTATCACCATTGCACGAACAGAAAAAGGAGGGAAATTGTCAGTGTCCTTACTGCTTTCTGAACAGCAATACCGAGACGGCTTATTCAAACGGCGAATTCAATCATGGCTTTTGCTGGTAGGGGTACTTTTTGTCTCACTTATTTCTATTTTTATCCTGCAAAAAAATAACTTACGACTTACGAACTTACTTCGTAAAGCTGAAGAGTCTGAAGCAGCAGTTGATGTGGCAGAGGATGCCATTATTACTACCAATGCATCATGGCATATTAATTCTGTGAATAGGGCATTCGAAGATTTGTTTTCATTACGCGTTAGCGACGTTCAAGAAGTATCACTGCCACATGTTTTACGACAGCTGGGCGACTCACATTTCGATACTGCAAGGGAAGAACTCCTTAAAGGACTGGTGTTTCCCGAATATGACTGGCTGTATTCCCCTACCACCGGAGAACAAAAATGGCTGCGAATAAAGGCATCGAAGGTGCGCTTGCAAGAATCTGAAGCGGCCTACGCAATAGTTATACAAGATGTAAGTGGCGAAAAAGTTGCACTAGCTGAAGTAGAAGCCATAAACCAAGAGCTTGAATCGACTGTCGCAAAACGCACAGAGGAATTAGAAATAGCAATGGGTAAGGCCTTAGAAGCCAGTGAACTAAAAACTAGCTTTATTTCGAACGTTAGTCATGAAATGCGTACGCCGTTAAATGGTATTGTCGGCGCTACCAGTTTATTAAAAAAGGAAGTGCTGAGTGAGAGGCAACTCAACCTTGTCAAAATTGCTGAAAATAGCGTCGACTCGCTACGCGCTGTTATTAACGACATTTTAGATCTATCAAAAATCGAAGCAGGTAAGCTAGAGCTCAACTACCGCTACTTCGAACCAGAATCGCTATTCGAGAGCGTAACCAGTACGATGTCGGTTATTGCAAAAGAAAAAAATCTTACTCTTTATATCGACACCACAGAGTTGGGCTTTGCTCAAATTTACTGCGACCCACATAGACTCACACAAGTACTCAACAATCTACTCAATAATGCAATAAAGTTTACCGAGAAAGGCGAGATTTGGGTTAAGGTGTGGAGTGATATCAAACCGCACGTCAGCTATTTACATATTGAAGTGAAGGATACGGGCGTTGGGATCGCAGCTGACAAAGTAGACAGTTTATTTGAACCCTTTGTTCAAGCAGATGACACTACCTCAGCTAAATATGGCGGCACCGGTCTAGGACTATCAATTTGTAAGCAGATACTCTTACTCTTAGGTGGGGAAATATCAGTTAGCTCGGTGCGGCATAAAGGTTCTGTTTTTAGTTTAGACATTCCTGTTGAAGATTGGAGGGAAAAACAAGACAACACCACAAGTTTGATGGCAGAAAAAAGCGCAGGCTTAATCGTTCAAAACCCAGGGTTACTGTCATTTTTGCATAACATGGTGAATTCCCTTGGTGGCGAGGCTGTAACGCTGAGTGCTCCATTTTCACCGCCAATGTTCAAACCATACTCCGTTTTAGTTATCGATTATCAGCACCCAGACTTTGCTTTATTCAAAGACTGTTGGAATGGACTCCCTTCCTCAATCACACAGACTATCAAACTGATGGTGATTGACGTGGTCCAATTGAATTGACCAGTCCAGTTAAGAGTATAATATCAGCTTAACTGGAGAAAGAGATGCCTGAAAGAAAGCGTTACACCAAAGAATTTAAACTCGATGCGGTTAGTCTTGTGCTTGATCAAGGCCATAGCAGAACCGATGTTGCCAAAATGTTAGATGTTAACAATCAGATGATCAGTCGCTGGGTCAAGGAATACCAGCAAGATGATGATGGGCAAGCATTTAGGGGCAACGGTAAATTAACACCAGAGCAAGAAGAGATCCGTCGACTTAAAGCGCAGGTCAAACAGCTTGAAATGGAAAAGCGCATATTAAAGGAAGCGACGGTCTTTTTCGCCAAGGAAACGAAATAAAATATCGTTTCATCGCGCAACGTAAAAAGACCTATCCAGTCGATTTAATGTGTCGACTGTTGGGCGTGAATAGAAATGGCTTCTACCGGTATGTGAAGAAGCAGGAATGGCCGCAGACGCAGAAGGATAACGAAAAAGCTGAGATGCTCGAATGGATTGAAGCCATAGATGTTGCGAGTGAGCATACATACGGTAGCCGCAGAATGCAGCGAGCATTGAACTGTTTAGGTTATCCAGTAGGCCGACAGCAAACGCGGCAGTTAATGAAAGAAGCCAACGTAAAGGTTCGATACAAGAAGAAGTATAAAATCACCACCAATAGTGATCACGACAAGCCCGTATTCGACAATGTACTCAACCGTGAGTTTGACGTTAACGCACCGGACCAAGCGTATGTTTGCGATATTACCTACGTCTGGACACGTGAAGGTTGGTTGTATTTAGCCGTGGTTATTGATCTGTTCTCGCGGAAGGTTGTGGGCTGGAGTATGGGTTCACGAATGAAGGCCAAGCTTGTTTGCGATGCACTGACAATGGCGATTTGGCAACGTCGCCCGAAGCCAGGATTGATTGTTCATTCTGACAGAGGAAGTCAGTATGCAAGTGACCAGTATCGTCGATTATTGAAAGGCCATGGTTTTATTGGCAGCATGAGTCGAAAAGGCGACTGTTGGGATAATGCCGTGGTAGAGAGTTTCTTCGGTACACTGAAACAAGAACGTGTGCATTGGAAGTCATATCAAACCCGTCTCGAAGCACAGCAAGATATCTTGCAGTACATCGCGATGTTTTATAATCCGATGCGGTTACATTCATACTTAGGATATATGAGTCCGAATCAGTATGAAGTGGCAGCATTGAAACAGAAGAAAGTAGCTTAACTGGGTTGGTCAATTTTGGTTGACCACGTCAGATATCTGAATCGCCTCAATCTTCACTTAGTTTACCAAGCAACTCGATTAATTTAATTACTCCTTTATACCGTTCTGTTTTTGTTTCAAAACTAAGTGATTATTTATCGAATGGTCGAACAACTGCCATTGAGGCAAAAAATGCTCGGAGCGCCGAGTCTGGGTTTGGCCTGGTCTCTTTTAAGTCACATAGCGTGTTGATCGTTGATGACAATGAAATTAATCTGCAGGTCGCGCAGTTTATTTTAGAGCCTCTCGGCGTTACGTTAGCCACTGCAAGAAATGGTAAAGAAGCATTAGATGTGCTCACAAAATCGCCTCACACTTTCGACCTTATTATGATGGACTGTAATATGCCGGTTATGGATGGTTACGACACCACAAAAGCGATTAGACGTGGAGACGCCGGCCAAGGCTACCGGTCTATTCATATTATAGCCGTCACCGCTAATGCCATGAAAGGCGAGAGTGATAAATGTTATCAGGTGGGCATGAACGATTATGTGACAAAGCCTATTGAACCGGATATTCTGATTGGAAAAATAACCGACCAATTTAATACAAACAAAGCGTTGTCGCCTAATACTGTTGTCGTCGACGAATATGAAGAAACACTATCAGAGGCGCCTTCGCAGCAAAAAATCAACCAAGAAAATGATACTTTATGGGATAAGGAAAGTGCCCTATCACGATTGAGCGGAAGACATAAATTGTTAGACCAACTCATTCAGTTGTTCACTAACGAGTGCGATCTAAAAGTTCAATCTCTAACCACTGCATTCGCTGCGCAAGACAGAGAGCAGATTAGAATGGACGCCCATGCTTTTAAAGGCAATTGTGGTGACGTCGGCGCAGCTGCGCTTTACAACACTCTAGCTATGCTAGAAGAGCATGCTATAGAAGCAGAGTTTGACGCTTTAGAAACATTGTTCAATCAAGTCAAGGCTCAACTTTTTCTTACCTTGAAATTATTCGAATCTCACAACGCAGAACAAGAGTGACTTAATAAGGCTATATTCCCACAATCCAGCTTAATACCATTTTCTCATTAGAATGGCGCTGAGATAATCATTCCTCAGCATGAGTTGCCCATAAGTGACTTCATACTGGGCTTACCACCAAAATGCTGAGCGCAGACTCTTTGGCTTACCTTTACATACAGCGCATCAATTGCCTCATTATTCATAAATTGATGACTAAACCCTGGCGTGCTGGAATCAATGAAGTGACGAGAAGCCAGCATAAAATGTGCAATGAGATGCTTTACGTTATCGGTACCCATTGCAATGCGCATAGTAGTAAGCTCAATTCCCGCTTTCGACTGCTCGCCTTTACTTAACTCAGAATGCGAGGTTAACGCAGGGCAAAGCACAATAGTGTTATTCTGACCAATACTCACTTGATGACTAAACGCAGGCTCTAGGGCATCGAAAAAGCGGGTAAATACGTCTTTCGCTAAACCAGCGGGTGCCATATCGATAGTAAATAAGGTACACGGCCAGCCATGAGCGTGCTGTTTTTCCCTAAGTCCTGCATTTTCGTGCTCTGGCAGTGCATGGCAATTCACTCTAATGAGCGGATGAGAGCTTAAAAATGTCGTAAACACTTGTGTATTGATAACTTTCGTCATCATTCGCTGCTCTAACGTTTTCATGCCATTTAATACATCAAACGCTTTTTCAGAGTCTAAGAAAGCGCCCTTGATGTAATACACGTCCCAGAACATGGTTTGCGACCAATCTACACCGTCTACATGGCTTCCTTTGGGCTGAAACATGCGGTGGCCTTCACCTATCACCACACCAGCGGTTGTTGCGCCACTGCCGCACAAGTCTTTGGTATAGCTATGAACAACATAATCTGGGCGTGCAGCTTTATTTTTATGCTGCAGTGGCTGATGTAATACCGGTGTGGCAAGCGTAGAATCAAGCATTACCAGCGCACCTTCAGCATGAGCAAGCTCACTGATACCAGGCACATCGAGAACATAGCCATGGGGGTTACACGGAGACTCCATATAAACATGCATTGAAGCACCATTGTTTAAACGCTCAGCGTGCTGGTGCTTGGTGTGTGCCATAAAATCTGCAAAGCTTTCCTTGTCATACCCATCGAACCAAGCAATTTGAATATCCATTCTATTTTCTCTTGCGAAAAAATCATGAAGGAGCTGGTAAACGCCCCCATAGACATTTCTAGACACAATTAACACATCGCCGTGGCTCAATACGTTCGACAACATGGCATCGATTGCCGCCATACCTGAGTTAAAGTTCCATGCAAGGTATTCAGAAGCATAGGGGCCTGCTTCCATGTCTACAATGGCGTTGGCTAGTGAAATATTGGTGGGGTTTAACAAGCGCGAGTATATTTGGTGCGTAAATTCTTTGCCTTGAAACGCGTCGTCTACCCATTCGGTGCAGGCATACACATAGGTTGCCGTTCTCACAACCACGGGGGTGGCCGAAAACAGCGCGGTTACGTTGTCAAATAACGGGTAATGCCCTTGCGATCCATTACCACTCGATAAGCTTTGATAGGTAGCACGAAATGGGTTTTGTAGGGTGTCTAAAATTTTAGCGATTTGAAAGGATAAAAATTTCTTGGCGTTGAAGTATGCCACCCTATCTTCTTTATCTAGAGATTGAAGGGTATTACTAGTAATATCCCAAAGCTGCATTACACTGGATTGCGCGCCATATAGGTGGTGCGCAGTTTGAGCTAGGGCTTTTCCGTAGTCGCTGGACGCATCGATGCCAAAATGACTTAGCTGTTCGCCAACTAAACCCTCTGTGGTATTGGCCTCAGTGGTATTGCGTTTAGGTGAAAGTACTTTGGCGTGCTCAACCGAGATAGAATGATTGTGAGTATTATCCGACTGCATGATAGTTCCATTAAAATAGTGAAATTGGATTAGGGCTTTTAGCTAAGCTAAAAACCAAGCTTTTAACTAAAACTTAAAGCCATATTTACAATTTGAGAACAAACAGACGTGCGATAGATGAACACGCACTAGGAAAGAAAAGTTTACTTAAGAGTCAAATCTGAATGAATGAAAGCGCTCAAAAACCATTAAAAGTCGTCATTTTAAGCAACCAAGCAGAGCAGATTGCCGCTGCTATTCGTGCAAAAGCGGCTCTATTACCCGATACTTTTCAGCACATTGATATCTGCATCGCCACTGAGAGCACCGAAGGCATCGACTGTGATAGCATTGAAGTGCTGCTTGCAGATCCCAATCTAGCGGCTAAGGTTATTCCGCACTGCCAGCATTTAACATGGTGCCAATCGACTTGGGCTGGTAATGCCCCGCTTCTCAACCTTGAAAAAACTGACTATGAATTAACGGGGCTAAAAGGCGTATTTGGAGAGTTAATGCGTGAGTATGTGTTTGCCTACTTGCTGCAGTTTGCGCGAAACATACCCGCATTTGCCGCTAATCAAAACGCTGAGCCACCGGTGTGGCGCGCCGAGACACGCTTTCCCCTTAACGGATTAACTTTAGGTATTATTGGTTTAGGTAATATTGGCCGTGCGCTTATACCTGTAGCGCATAGTTTTGGAATGAAAGTAGTTGGCGTGTCGAGAAGCGCTAAGCCAGTCGAAGGTACAGACGCCATGTATATGCCTTCGCAAATTAACCAATTTGCAGAGAGCGTGGATCATGTTGTTAATTTTATGCCTGACACCTCGCACACCCAGCAACTGCTCTCTAAAGACTTCTTTGATCATCTCAAGCCCCATTCTATTTTAATCAATGCAGGTCGAGGAAGCGCTATAGACAATAACGCATTAATTAATGCGTTAAACGAAGGCCGGCTGGCTCACGCTGTTTTAGATGTGTTTGACCATGAACCATTACCGTCCACGCATCCGTTTTGGCATCACCCCAAAATAACGGTAACTGCTCACAGCGCCGCAGAATCCCAACCTGAAGATGTAGCACAGGTATTTTTAGACAATGCGGAGCGCTATCTCAACCATCAACCACTACACTATAAACTCGACTTTACGAAAGGGTATTAACAGCACACAGACCGCTGCAAAAATGCCCGCAAAGATCAACACGCCCTGGCATTAAGCCTAATGTATGATTGAGATGAAAGTAGGACTAAAAGTTTATACGCGGGGATCGGTAGCGGTCACCTCAATTTTGTTTTGATGTTTTTCGTGAAAATCCAGTAGTTCGGGATAATGCCGCATATCGTGAAGCTCGCGAAACAACACCCAGTCAATTAATGAATAAAGGCAAATTTCAGGATAGTGCCAGCCTGCAAATTTGCCCTCGTTACATTGCTTTGTAAGAATAGAAAACACACCATCTATGCGCTCACTTTGCAAATTGAAATACAATTTTTCTTGCTCAATATCGAAGTCGGAACGCTTGAGAAGTAAAAGCTGCACTAAGGAGTCGTTGACTGCGTCAATTAAGGTTAATTGATTCTCTGCCTCCCACGAAAGTGCGTCGTAGTTATACTTTTCGGCAAGGTAATTATAAATAATGCGTGAGTCGAGAATAACTTCGCTGCCATCTTCTAAACACGGTACTTTCATCGTGGGGTTTCGCGAAGCTAATAGCGCCCTGTCATTTAAAGAGAATATATTTAGGTTTAAAAATTCATGCTCTGTTGAGGCGAGCACTATGCGGATGCGTCTTACATAAGGCGAGGTGGTCGAGCCATATAATTTCACTATTGCGTCCTTCCATAGCTATGCTTAATCCATAGTGTAGACGCAAAGTTGCCTATATGAAAAGGAATGGAAAGAGATAAGAGAATAAACTAGGCAGATATAAAAAGAAAAAATCCATATCTGCCTGTGACTTAGATTAAGTAGAGCGAACTTACACGCTGAAGCTAGCACCGCAACCGCAAGTGGTGGTTGCGTTAGGGTTTTGCACTAGAAACCGAGAACCTTCCAAGCCATCAACGTAATCAACTACACCGCCTACTAGGTATTGTAGGCTCATTGGATCAACAACCAGAGTTACGCTGTCTTTCTCTATGGTCATATCGCCTTCATTGACTTTCTCATCGAATGTGAAGCCATACTGAAAACCTGAGCAGCCGCCGCCTGTTACATAAACTCGTAGCTTAAGCTCTGTATTCTCTTCTTCGGTAATCAGCGCTTTAACTTTATGTGCCGCTGCATCAGAAAACTCTATTGGCAACGCCGTTTCGACTGACATATTTACCCCTAACGTTAATTACTTTTCATGCATTTTACTATGCATTAGTCTCTAATACATCAGTATTTACGGCAAATAACGTGAGTTTAATTCGATTTGAGTATATGCCAATTAGTCTGGCAAGGTGACGTTTAGCTCTAGCACGCTGCAGTCATCGTTGTTATCTAGCTGCACGGATACTTGGTCATCTGCTATTGCCACGTATTTGCGGATAACTTGGATAATCTCTTGCTGCATCATTGGCAAATAATCTGGCTCAGTGCGCTTTCTACGCTCATGAGCCACTATAATTTGTAAGCGCTCTTTTGCGACTGCCGCAGTACTTGGCTTTTGCTTCTTTTTCAGCAAATCGAAAATGCCCATTACTTTCCTCCTAGTAGACGCTTGAAGAATCCTTTTTTCTCAGCATCAAGAAAACGATGTTCAACAGTTTCGCCAAGCAGGCGCCTTACGGCGTCGGTGTAGGCTTGCCCCGCATTGGCTTCTTCATCAAGAATAACAGGCTGGCCTTGGTTAGATGCTTTAAGCACCGATTCTGATTCTGGAATAACACCAAGCAGTGGAATAGCTAGGATTTCCTCTACATCCGCCACGCTAAGCATTTCTGCCGTTGCTACTCGGGCAGGGTTATAGCGAGTAAGCAATAGATGCTCTTTTACTGCTTTACCTTGCTCTGCGCGCATGGATTTGCTTTGCAAAATACCAAGAATACGGTCTGAGTCTCGTACTGACGACACCTCAGGGTTTGTCACTACAATGGCTTCATCGGCAAAATAAAGCGCCATCTGTGCACCTTGCTCAATACCTGCTGGTGAGTCACAGATAATAAAATCGAAGCTCTCTTTAAGCTCGTCTAATACCGCTTGCACACCTTCAACAGTTAGCGCATCTTTGTCTCTAGTTTGCGAGGCCGGTAGTATAAATAGATTACTGGTTCGTTTGTCCTTAATTAATGCCTGTTTAAGGGAGGCTTCTTTGTTGATGACGTTAACGAAATCATACACCACGCGACGCTCACACCCCATAATAAGGTCGAGGTTTCTCAAACCCACATCGAAGTCGATAACCACGGTTTTGTGACCTGCCAATGCCAAACCTGTGCTAATTGCTGCACTTGACGTGGTTTTACCCACACCGCCTTTTCCCGACGTTACTACTATAATCTTAGCCATTTACTGTTTTCCTTTGAACGCACACAAACCGTTAACCTAACGCCTCTATACGCAATGTATCTTCTTCTAAATATATTTGAGCAGGCTTTTTCCAACATTCACCTTTTACGGTATCGTGCATAATAAACTGCCCTGCAATTGAAACGAGCTCTGCGTCAAGAGATTGGCAAAAAACTCGTGCGCTACTATTTCCTTTTACACCCGCAAGCGCCCTGCCCCGCAGCGTACCGTAAACGTGAATATTACCATCTGCCAATAACTCAGCTCCCTCACTCACTGACGCTGTCACTACTAAATCGCTGCCTTCGGCATAAACTTGCTGGCCAGAACGTACTGGGCGCATGATGACCTTTGCCGGTTTCAGAGAAGCCTGAGTCGGTGTCGACTCGGTCTCCGGCGCTTGATACTTTACTTTTGGATGTGAACTCGGCTTTGTGGCGTGTGCATCCTCTTGCTTTACTGAACCACTTTTAGGTGTATTTACTTCGCTGTCACTAAACTTACTTTGACTAACATCAGCAAGCCCAAGATCGTTTATAACGGCCTTTAGCTTTCCCACCTCACCTTTCACGGCCATAGGTTGCAACTGCAAACGTCGACAAAGCGCAATAAGCAGCTCAAACTCTGTTGCAGAGAGTGGATTCATTAAATGTATTATCAGCGAGGAACGCGTAAAAAATTGAGGTGCACTGGCGACTTTCACCTCTAACTGCGATGCAAATGCATCTGGCTCAAAGTCGATTACTTCCAGTACTATGCTGGTAAGCGTAGTACCCTTCATGCGAAAGCACGTTGCTGTCATTTATTTTTCCCGAAAGACTTATAGGACGCTGGTTGTAAAGTCCGTAAAACGCTGCGTCACACTTGTAGGTCAACTGTATCAAAAATCCCCTTTACAGCAACTATAAAGCGAACATCATTCCCATAAACGTCTACTTTATAGCCAATAAATGGAAATAAAAAAGAAAGACTGCGCAATTGCATCGAAAGGCTGTCTTCTTTCAATATAGGTGGTAAGAAAAACCTTGTAGGGAATATTGATAAAAGCCTCTGCAAAATCGATTACAAAGGCCGTCTTTTGGTAGACTGTGGGTAAACTGCTTGCCTTATGTAACAACTATTCCACTAACGGTTAGACGTTAGCTTTTGGGGGTCGAGCAATGCCGCCAGTTCGTCTTTCGGTATATCCGTCATCGCTTCTGCTACCTCTAAAATAGGCTTGTTTTCTTTGTAGGCCACCTTGGCTATTTCGGCCGCTTTTGCATAACCAATTACAGGGTTTAGCGCGGTCACTAATACCGGATTCCGGTAAAGCACTTCCTCTAAGGCCGCTTTGTTAACGGAAAATGTGTTAATTGCCTTTTCGCCAATAAGCGAGACGCTGTTTGTCATTAAGGTGATAGAGGAAAGTAAGTTACTCGCTATCATCGGCAGCATAACATTGAGCTCGAAGTTACCAGACTGACCGCCAACGGTAATTGCCCCGTCGTTACCAATAACCTGCGCACTGGCCATGGCAACGGCTTCTGGTATAACCGGGTTGACTTTTCCCGGCATAATTGAAGAGCCTGGTTGTAATGCTTCAAGCTCTATTTCTCCTAAACCGGCAAGGGGCCCTGAATTCATCCAGCGTAAATCATTGGAAATTTTCATCATGGTGACGGCAAGGGATTTTACCGCGCCTGACAAGCCAACCGCGGTATCTTGAGAGCCAATGACAGCAAAGAAATTTTCTGCCGGGGTAAATGTAAGCGCTGTTAACTCGCTGATGGTATCTGCAAATGTAGCGGCGAAATCTGGGTGGGCGTTTATACCTGTACCCACGGCGGTTCCGCCTTGGGCAAGAGATTGAATAGCAGACTGATGCGAGCGGAGTGTATTGACCTGCAGTTTAAGTTGCGCCGACCATGCCAACAAACTTTGATCCATCCTTATTGGCATGGCATCCATCAAGTGCGTGCGGCCTGTTTTGCAGTACTGGGATACCGACTCTGCTTTTTCTTCTATTTGCGCTATCAATGTTTCAACAGCGGGAATGAGACCCTTTGATAACGCCAATGCCGCACTGACGTGAATGGTGGTGGGTATAACATCATTCGAACTTTGACCGTAATTGACATGATCGTTCGGGTGAATAGTCTCGTTTGCATAGCGACCCGCCACAGTGGCTATGACTTCGTTGGCGTTCATGTTTGAACTGGTTCCCGAACCCGTCTGAAAAATATCTACGGGAAAATGCGCCATGACATCATCGCTATTAAGCAGCTCATCACAAGCGTTGACAATGGCCTTTGCTTTAGACTCGTCTATGGTTTCAAGCTTCATATTGGCAAGCGCGGCCGCTTTTTTTACGGTGATGAGTGCGCGGATAAAAGGCTCGGGTAACCGCTGACCGCTAACGGGAAAGTTGTTAATAGCACGCTGTGTTTGCGCGCCATACAGAGCATCGTGGGGTACGTTTAATTCGCCCATACTGTCTTTTTCCACTCGCGTTTTAGTCATAGCATTTATCCTTTTTGCAGTTCAAACATTTCGTTAAATAATTGGGGTTAAACAAGTAGGGTTAAATAAGAGAGGCTAAATCGATGCGTTATAAAACGTAATACATCCAAGTATGTTTGCCCTCACTTCTAACCTTACAAGTTTGTAATGCTATTTGACGTTTTTGATCACTTTATCGTTGAAACAACTCCATAACAAAGCCAACAAGAAATTAATGATAACTATTATCAATAAGGTGATCTCTCATTAAGCCACAGCGTAACAATTATGTGAAAATTAATAGGCTGGCGTTTGCCGCCTTATGCAGTAAAAAGAGGAAAAAGTGATGAGAAAATTGTTTTTCAGTACCGTATTGTCAATAGCAGCATTATTGGGAGCAACTGACGCGGCGGCTGCAGACGAATGCGCCATAACTGTTGAAAGTAATGACGCAATGAAATTCAACACAGCTAATGTGGTCATTCCTGCAGCCTGTGACGATTTTACCGTCACGTTAAAGCATACGGGACAGTTGCCTAAGCAAGCCATGGGGCACAACTGGGTAATGACGACGAAAGCAAATAGTCAAGCAGTAGCGAATGATGGCATGAGTGCAGGCCTAGCTAACCATTACTTGAAGCCAAATGATGCAAGAGTGATTGGCGCTACTGATGTTATTGGTGGTGGTGAAGAGGCAACAGCAACTTTCTCGGTAAAAGGGCTAGATGCGAATGAAGAATACATGTTTTTCTGCTCATTCCCAGGTCACATTGGTATTATGAAAGGTACGGTGACGGTTCAAGCATAGCGCTATAGAACTGATAGTTTAGCGCTGTGAAGGTGTTAGCCTAGCGCTGGAAAACTTAAAAGCCAGCTCGCCCTAACGGGCTGGCTCAACTAAAGCGTACTAACGGGACTTTGTGAAACGTCACTCCTGCTGATATCCGTTTCAATATCACTCCAAAGTAGCGTTCGTTCATAGTTACCCTTGTTTGTTTTATACCGATACACAGTGGTGGACATCGAAAGAGATTCGGGCTCAAAGGTTTCAGGAAGCGAGAAGTCTACGCTGACTGCTTGGAAGTAGCGGAAGCGAAACGCAATGTCATCGCCAATAAAGTTATCACCATTTGTCGTATACGCCACGGTTTTTCCCCCTAATGCTCCTTTTATGCTCAGCTGAAGCGAGCCGTTAATGACAGATTTCTGCTGAGTGGGCTGCAGCAATACCATTCTCAACTGATAGTTGTTATCGCCAAGTGAAAATACCTCGATATCGTCAGCGACGAAAACGCTATCAGACTTCTCTGGCGCTACTACCCTCTCATAAAAAGTCAGTAGTTGCTGCTGCTCTTCGAGCTGTCGCCTCGTCTCGACAAGGGTTTTTGTGAGAGACTCACTTTCTAGCTGCGTGAGCTCCATTTCAACGTCTAACTGATTCACACGAGTCGTTAGCTTATTGTTTTCATTGGACAGAATAGCGATAGTCTCTTTTTGCGCCTTCACAATTAACCGATCCCCTTTGTCTATGTAACGCGCTAACTGAAAGCCGAAGCCAAGCATTATCAGCATCAAAAACGCCACTAACAAAGCGAATTTATGGTTACCAAGTAGGGTTTTGAGTTGGTCTGTTGTCATAGTTGGCTGCATGTAAATCTTGTTCACTGCTGATTACTGCTAAGACTATATTCTTAACATTATGAAATTTAAGTGGTTGTGGTAAGCTTTATAACACAATTACTTTACTGTACCACATCATGCGCTTTCAGGCTTTACGACAGGAAGTGGCTCACCCACGCACATCGGTTCAATTATGCCTTTTGGGCATTGTTGGCGGAACCCTTGCTGCGCTCATTATTATTCTGTTTCGCTTGTGTGTTGAATGGATACGGAAGAGCGGCGTAAACACGTTACAGTCGTGGTTGATTCACGATTGGTTGGTGTGGTTACTCATGCCGCTTATCAGTGTGGCTATTATTCTTTTCATTGCATTTTTAACCGGATTTAAACATTACCGGCTTGGTATTCCCTTTGTTATTCACCGCGTAAAATACTTTTACGGCAACATTCCTTTTCGCACCACAATAAACCAATTTTTTGGTGGCATGCTCGCGCTGGCTGGCGGCTTTGTGGTTGGGAGAGAAGGCCCATCCGTTCATATGGGAGCGTCGAGCAGCGGCCTGTTGGGTCAGTGGCTGCGCTTGCCCTACAACAGCGTAAGAATTCTTGTTGGATGCGGTATTGCTGCAGGCATTTCCGCTTCTTTCAATACCCCTTTTGCCGCCGTTATTTTCGTTATGGAAGTGGTATTAAGAGAGTACAAAATTCATATCTTTGTACCTATTATGCTCGCAGCAGCCTGTGGCTCGGTGCTGGCACGTAGTGTGTTTGGTGAGGTCAATGAACTCTCCTTTCTCTCATTCACCGCATTTAGTCAGTGGATGTATTTGTATCTGGTCGTACTGGGTATCTTGCTTGGCATGCTTGCCACGTTGTTCAACCGACAGCTAATGCGAGTGATGACGTGGTTCAGACCGGTGTCTATGGTGTGGCGTTTAATTCTTGCCGCGTGTATTACGGGTACCATAGGCGCACTATTACCAGAGGCATTGGGCGCAAACTTTATTGATGTAGAGCACCTGTTTGACAGAGACCCCGGCACACTATTGTTAGTGTCGGTGCTGGTGTTTAAAGTAATTCTTGCGGTTTTTGCCATTGGGCTCGGGATCCCAGGCGGTATTATTGGCCCAGTGATGGTTATTGGGATGCTCGCTGGCGCAGTGCTGCTATTGCCGTTGTCATACTTTATCGATGTGCCCGAATTTACCAACAGTTTTGCTCTCTTAGGTATAGCAGGCATGCTAACCGCTGTATTGCATGCGCCGTTAGCTGCTCTATCTGCTGTAATGGAGCTGTCCTATAGCCCTCAAATTATACTCCCAGCAATGCTGGTTATTGTTCCGGCGTATGTTACCTCAACCCAATTTTTTAAAAATCGATCTATCTTCATTCTCCAGCTCGACTATCAAAACTTGCCTTATGCCATCTCCTCAATTAGAGAAGCATTAGAGAAAACCGGTGTACTGGCAGCCATGAATACAGACTATAAACTGTTTAACGATGCGCCAGAGAAAGCGCTGACCGATCATCTGGAAAAAGAACCAACAAAAATAGTCGTTCAACAGTCTAAATTTGAAATTGATGTGCAGTACAAGCTAGTACAATACAATGTGAGCTTAGAACACGATGCTGCAGCCTTAAGCTATTACCAAATGGAGGGCCTTAACGCACAGTCGACACTGCACGAAGTATACGAACACCTTAAAAATTCGCGTTCTGGCGCAGTTTATATTTACGACCAAGACTATAACGATATCATTGGGGTGATTACTTGGAATATACTCCAGAGCTTTTTACAGAAGGCAAATTATTAATATGCACATTTTATGGTTTAAGGCGCTTCACCTCTTTTTTATGTTGGCGTGGATGGCAGGCCTTTTTTATCTACCACGCCTTTTCGTTTATCACGCCACTACTACGTCACAGATAGTGAAAGACGAGTTTAAAGTGATGGAGCGACGACTTTGGTATTTTGTCACCCCTTTTGCACTTCTTACTCTGGCCTTTGGCATTGCGCTTATCGTCAGTTACGGAGCTGCATGGTTTAAAGCATCAGGGTGGCTGCATATAAAAATTCTTCTTTTACTGGCTATCTATGGCTATCATTTCTACTTGTTTAAATTGATGAAGCAATTTGCCCGCGATGAAAATACACATAAACCACGCTTTTATCGCATACTGAACGAGGCGCCAGTATTAATTATCTTCGCAGTAGTATGCCTTGCTATCCTGAAGCCTTTTTAACACCGCACACTGAAAAGGTATTCGCATAGTAAGGACTCAAGGCAGGAGGATGGCTAAAAAAAGTTAGGCTTATTGCAGCTCAATGCGTTCAATTACAGTGTCATAGTCAAATTCTGGGTCTATGATAAAGAGGCTGACAGTGACTAGTGCAGGTTGCTCTGGTATTACATCATTTGAAGCAATGCTTTAGGAACATGAACTTTACGTTCGTACGTAAACGCAAAAATACAGGGAAGACCATGGACGACAGCAATCAACACGTAAAAGAGTTATTGAAGCAAACCGATATTGCATTTAAAGCCCTTATGCGTGAGCCCAACTCGCTATTGCTTAATCAACAATATGAAGAAGCGAAAATAGCGCTCGATACCTACATCTCTTCACTCAAACAAACTCTGAGCGACAAATGTGTTCAACAACGGCACCGGTAACTTGTATTACTAGGGCTGAGACCTGGTAAAGATCTCGAACTGATTGGGTAAAGCGCACGCCAAATCACCAGCGAGACTGGTGTAGTCTTTTAGTAATGCAGGTAACTGCTGCATGAGTAAGGGCAAGTGCTCACTAAGTTGAGTAACGTGCTCTGCACGTCTTTGCTGATATGCTAACTCTATGTTTGCCAGCGTTGAAAACATCTTCAAACACCGTGTGAGTCGAGCGTCTGGCGGCTCACTTTTATCCGATTGCTCGCGATTATCCTCTTGCTCACTTGAGCCCATTGATGCACTACCTTTCTTTTTTTCTGCTTGCTGCCAAGCGTGTTGCCACACTGATTCCACGTTTTTATGAACGAACAATAAACCGGTTAGCCATTGTGATAGCGCGTAGCTTGGCCGTTTGGTGTCATCTTTAAACTCAATAGCATCCACACAATACGGCGGCAGTGCAATACGACCTTTGCGCATATAGTCTAAATGAGAACGAAGACCATTCATCAGTGTATCGGCTAAAATATCTACATCACTGTCTACGAGTCGACTAGCGCCACTTTGAATAAGCCAGGGCATCCACTGCTCTGGCATGGGTATTTCAGGGCATGCAGCAACAGCAAAGATCATTCCATCCACTCTTTCTACACAAGGTAGCACGCTGCGAAAACTATCTCGTTCTATTACAGGCTTAATAATTTCTATCGGTAATGGCTCATTCACGTCGTCTTCTCGTTTTCGTTTGCGTTATGATTTTTGACACGTTAGGCTGCGCGCTTTTTTTAACATTGATATCTAATAGCGCAGACTGCTTTTTATGTCTACGGCATGTCTACCTATTGTCTATCTAGCTGTTATCATACTGGGGCGTATTGAACGTTGCTGTGAAAATGCAAAGCAACGTTCAATACGCCCTATCAAAACATAACTAAGAGTCGTTGCAAATGGCAAAAGATAAATCAGGATATATCATCGCAGCCGCCTTTATTGGCCCCGGCACTGTTACCACTGCCAGTTTAGCCGGCGCAAATTTTGGTTTTCATCTTGTATGGGCGCTGGTCTTTTCTGTTTTCGCAACGATTGTTTTGCAAGATATGGCTGCTCGGCTCGGTGTTGCTACTGGTCAAGGCCTTGCCGGTGCTATGAAAAATATGGCCTATAAACCATGGCTTAAAACCTTGTTTGTTGTTCTCATTGTAAGTGCCATTGGTGTTGGAAACGCCGCTTACGAATCTGGCAACTTAACAGGAGCTGCTATTGGCCTTGATGCATTTGTGAGTATCGGTATTGGCCCCTGGGCCAGTATTTTAGCCGCCATTGCCATTATTCTGCTGTACTCTGGTAGCTACCAGTGGATAGAAACCGTGTTGGTTTATTTGGTCTTTATTATGGCTGGGGTATTTTTAATAACTCTACTCGTAGCTAAACCCGATTTATCGACTATGTTCAGCCAGTTAACATCACCAAAACTTAATAGCGATGCCATTACTACCGTGCTGGCGTTAATCGGTACGACCATCGTACCCTACAATTTGTTTTTACACGCCAGCCTTGTTGCTAAATCCTCTAAAGGACAAGATAAGCAGCAAGCGGTTATTGCCTGTCGAAGCCAGTCAGCAAGAGCCATCAGCATGGGCGGCCTGATCACGCTTATTGTCATGGCAACTGCCATGATGGCATTTTTCAATCAAGCAGCCTCCATGGATGCTAGCAATATGGGTGAGCAGCTCAAGCCGGTTCTTGGTGATAAAGCGCAGTGGTTCTTTGCCTTAGGCTTGTTCTCTGCAGGCTTAACAAGCGCTATCACAGCACCCTTAGCAGCGGCCTACGCCGTAACAGGTGCATTAGGCTTTAGCGATGACATGAAGAGCAAAAGCTTCAAAGCGGTATGGATGGTGATTATTTTGGTTGGAGTAAGTGTGGCCGCACTTGGGTTTAAACCTTTACCAGCCATATTATTCGCCCAAGCGACTAACGCGTTGTTACTTCCCGTTATCGCTATTTTCCTACTGGTAGTAATGAATAAAAGCCAGGCTTTAGGCGCGTTTAAGAACTCATGGAAGAGCAATGCAGCCGGTATCATTGTGGTGGCCACCGTTGTTGGCCTAGGCTGCTATAAATTGTTGAACGTTTTTAGCTAGGCTACTTATTATCAAAACGCTTTGAGCTTTACAAAAGGTTTAGCTACAGCATGGACAAAACTGGCCCAGCGAGTTATTTCAACGTTATATCGACACACTTCCACACAATTCATCATCACTAAAAAAAGAAAGCCTTGTCGCGATGAAAAGGCTTTCTTGGTGAAGTACCATTCTGCGTAGATAGTTCCACTCAGCGAGACTTAAAATATTCGTAATAACAGCGTGTTACCGCAGGTGCAGTGGTTCTTCATCAAGGTGACGCAACAAAGAGTACGGACATTTTACGAGCCCAGACGTGCCAATATATCTTCTAGCATGACTCGACTGCAGCCAAAGTTTATTCGGAAATGGTCAGCCTTGTGAAAGTCTACCCCCGGAGACGGACCCACACCCTTTTGTTCTGCCCACGTTTGCACGTTGTCAACGCCCAGCCCACTTGCATCAACCCATGCCAAAAAGGTGGCATCGGCTTTTAACATACTAAGTCCGTCGATGTTATTGATAGCCTCATACACTCTGTCTCGATTACCACGAAGGTAGTCGAGTTCTTGTTCGTGCCAGTCGTCACATTGTGTGAAAGCTGCTTCAGTGGCGGCCAATCCCATTACATTCACCCATGGAACAATGCCTGCAGCCGCATTAGTGAATGACTGCCGAAGCGTTTTACTTGGGATGATGGCAAAAGACGTTCCAAGACCTGCAATGTTGAAGGTTTTACTTGCCGCCATAAGGGTGACGCTATTGTCAGCGAGTGACGCTTCGCGACCGGCTGGAATATGCTTCTTTCCCTCCTCTAAAATGAGATCGCAATGAATCTCATCAGAACACAGTTTCACATTGTTTTTGCTGCAAATATCAGCTATTCGGTCTATTTCCGCTTGCGTTAACACTGTACCGACAGGGTTCATGGGGTTACACAAAATGAAAAGCGTACATTTTGGATCGGCAGCTTCGCGTTCAAGGGCGTCAAAATCGAGTGTGTGACGGGGATTATCACCATTACTTTCCTTGTCGATAACCGTACCAATATCCACCCGCTCTAATCCGTTAAGTTTGGGAGCAGCTAAAAGCGGCGGGTAGTTAGGGGTTTGAATGAGTACTTTGTCACCCGCACTGCAATATGCTTTACACGCTGTGTTAAACGCCGGCACCACGCCTGGCGTCCATACCAACCACTCAGGTTCAATATGCCAATCGTGCTTCTCTTTTAGCCAACGTACTACTGCATTAATAGCACTGGTGTGCTGCGCAGGAAGCATGTATCCCATGTTGCCGTGGGCAACTTGCGCCGAAATAGCATCGAGTATGGGCTGGGCACAAGAAAATTCAGTATCCGCTACCCACGCCGGAATAATGTCTTTGCCCTTATATTTCTGCCACTTAAATGAATGGGTTTCTTTACGAGAAGGAGTATTATCAAATAATGCGCTCACACTACATCCTGTTGCCGAGAAATTTAATCATTGAGTGTAAAATTTTGCATCATGAGAAACTAGGGTCAACAGCCAATTTCCCTATAACAATTTGTACTTAATTAGGGCTATTTTCTCGCTCGATTAGCTTAACGCTGCTGTCACTTTGCAAGACGTTGCCACAAGTTCTTCCATTCTGATGGGTTTAGCAAGGAAGCCAGCGACCTTCAATTTTGCTGCGGCCAATACTAGCGCTTTATTCGTATCGGCGCTTATTAGCAGAAAGGGAATATCTAGTCCTTTTGCACGACATATCTTCAGCAAGCTTAATCCGTCGTAATCGGGCATTACCTGATCGCTTATAACGAGATTAAGAGAGTCGGCGGTTTGTTGTAACAGAAAATCGAGGGCCAATTTACTTCTGCCAAAAGGATAAACCGTTGCATTGAGTTCGGTTTCAAGGGCAGTGGTGATTAAATCGAGAGTGATGAGATCATCTTCAATAACAGCAACAGATATCATTACAAACCTCTCAAAAAATTGCCCTTTGGTTAGGCAGTCCATGGCAGCAATGGTGTAAAGTGTAGGGTCAAACGCCCAAAATGGCTACTCGCCTTTGGTCGAAGCTCGCCAATTCTTTCAACCACTGCGCTTTTAAACATAATGGCTTTAAACGTTATGGTTTTAAGCACTGTGCATTCAAATATCAGAGAAGCAGAAACAAAAATGCCAACACGAAGTTGGCATTTTTTTACGTTTACGCGATGAGATTATCGCGTTAACTATTTTGGCGCTCGTGATGCACGCTTACGTTCGTTTTCTGTAAGTAACTTCTTACGAATACGAATAGATACAGGTGTCACTTCAACCAATTCATCTTCATCAATGAACTCTAAAGCTTGCTCTAAAGACATTCTTATTGGTGGCACAAGCGTTTGCGCTTCATCAGTTCCAGAGGCACGAACGTTAGTAAGCTGCTTACCTTTCAATGCGTTTACCGTTAGGTCGTTGTCACGGCTGTGAATACCGATAACCATACCTTCGTAAACTTCAACACCATGACCGATGAACAAACGACCGCGTTCTTGAAGATTGAACAATGCATTCGTTAGCGCTTTACCGTTCGCATTAGCAATGAGAACACCGTTTTTACGCTTACCAATAATGCCGCCTTTGTAAGGGCCGTAATGGTCGAATGAGTGGTATAGCAAACCAGAACCCGACGTCATTGTCATAAATTCAGTTTGGAAACCAATAAGGCCGCGACTTGGAATAACGAAGTCGATGCGAACACGACCTTTGCCATCTGGAGACATATCAGTCATTTCTGCTTTACGAAGACCAAGCTGCTCCATAATAGAACCCTGGTGCTTTTCTTCACAGTCAACGGTCAGTGTTTCAAACGGTTCCGTTGTTTGGCCGTCTTCCTCTTTCAGAATAACTTCTGGACGAGAAACGGCAAGCTCGTAGCCTTCACGACGCATATTTTCAATCAGTATGCCTAAGTGAAGCTCACCACGACCTGATACGCGGAATTTATCTGGATCGGCAGTTTCTTCAACGCGCAGAGCAACGTTGTGAACAAGCTCGTCATGCAAACGCTCAAGGATGTTACGCGACGTTACGTACTTACCTTCTTTACCAGCAAAAGGTGATGTATTTACTTGGAACGTCATGGTTACTGTTGGCTCATCTACCGATAGTGGCGGAAGTGCTTCAACAGCATTAACGTCGCAAATAGTGTCAGAGATTTTCAGTTCACCAAGACCAGAGATAGCGATGATATCGCCCGCATTCGCGCTGTCCACTTCGTGACGGTCTAGACCAAGATAGCCATATACTAGGCCAACTTTTCCGTTACGAGTTTTTCCATCAGCAGTCACGATAGTGACCTGCTGATTAGTTTTAACTGAACCGCGGCTAATACGACCCACACCGATTACACCCACATACGAGTTGTAATCTAGCTGTGAAATCTGCATTTGGAAGCCACCGTTGGCATCAGCATCTGGTGCAGCAACTTGGTCAACAATAGTTTGGAAAAGCGGAGTCATATCTTCTGACGGTGTGTCAGCATCGTTAGACGCCCAACCATTCAATGCAGAAGCATACACAACTTGGAAATCAAGCTGCTCGTCAGTAGCACCTAGGTTGTCAAACAAATCAAATACTTGATCCATTACCCAATCTGGACGAGCGCCTGGTTTGTCAATTTTGTTGATAACAACGATAGGCTTAAGGCCTTGAGCAAACGCTTTTTGAGTAACAAAGCGCGTTTGCGGCATTGGGCCTTCTTGAGCGTCAACAAGCAACAGCACTGAGTCAGCCATTGACATTACACGCTCTACTTCACCACCGAAATCGGCGTGTCCCGGGGTATCAACAATGTTGATACGGTAGTCTTGCCAGTTAATTGCCGTATTTTTCGCCAAGATGGTGATGCCACGCTCTTTCTCGATGTCATTCGAGTCCATAACGCGCTCTTCTTGTACGCCGCGAGATTCCAACGTTCCAGATTGCTGAAGAAGCTTATCTACCAAGGTAGTTTTACCGTGGTCAACGTGGGCGATGATTGCGATATTACGCAACTTACTTATATCAGTGGTATTCATGCTTATATAGAGCCTGTATAAATCGATACACACCAAAACGGCATGCATGAGATTTCTTGCAAAGATGCAGATGGAAAAATTTCGCGGATTGTACAGAAAAAACGCGGCGTTTGCGCATCTTTTTTTACTTTGCAGTAAATGTTTATAGTTATCTTATGTTTTTAAAGGCCTTTAGCCAATTCTATGTCTTACGAGAATTCTGCGTATGCCAGAAAAACGGTGGAAAGGTGTGAAAAAGTATTCTAGTCTAATTCGTCAAGGCGCCTGCACACTGCACCAAAAAAAAGCTTGAGCGCACCAAGTTTGTGCAGCAGGGATCATAAATTCAAACTCGATCCTTTCTCACGTCACAAAATACGGCGATTGGATAGATGGCATGATTATCGCTTTCACATTTTTACTGTTGGGGCGAGCCTGATCGCTCTGCATTTTTACATTAAACCTGGAGGACACGATGTCAATAGAAAAGGCATTAGAGCTGATTAAAGAAAGCGAAGCTAAGTTTATCGATTTACGTTTTACCGATACCAAAGGCAAAGAACAACACGTATCTATTCCCGCGAGTCAAGTGAGTGACGATTTCTTTGAAGAAGGAAAGATGTTCGATGGCTCTTCGATTGCTGGTTGGAAAGGTATCAACGAATCTGACATGGTTCTTCTTCCAGACCCAGACAGCTGCGTAGTAGACCCTTTCGCAGAAGAAACGCAAGTTAACATTCGCTGCGATATCGTTGAACCTACTACTATGGAAGGATATGAGCGGGACCCACGCTCTGTTGCTCGTCGCGCAGAAGAGTACCTTAAATCAACAGGTATCGGTGACACGGTTTTCTTTGGCCCAGAGCCAGAGTTTTTCTTGTTCGACGACGTTCGATTCCATACAGACATGGCGGGTTCGTTCTACAAAATTGATTCATCAGAAGCAAAATGGAATTCAGGCGAAGAGTTTGAAGGCGGCAATATGGCTCACCGCCCTGGCGTGAAAGGCGGTTACTTTCCAGTACCTCCAGTAGATTCTGCTCACGACATCCGCGCTGCAATGTGTATGGTTATGGAAGAGATGGGCCTTGTTATTGAAGCACATCACCATGAAGTAGCAACTGCTGGACAAAACGAAATTGCCTGCGAATTTAACACCCTTGTTAAGAAAGCCGACGAAATTCAAATATACAAGTATGTTGTTCACAATGTGGCACATGCATACGGCCAAACAGCGACCTTTATGCCTAAGCCTCTTGTTGGCGATAACGGTTCTGGTATGCACTGCCACCAGTCAATCTCTAAAGATGGTAAAAACATCTTCGCGGGTGATAAATACGCAGGTCTTTCTGAAGAAGCACTTTACTATATCGGCGGTATCATTAAGCACGCTCGTGCCATTAATGCGTTTGCTAATGCATCAACTAACTCGTACAAACGTCTTGTACCTGGATTCGAAGCGCCGGTGATGCTTGCATACTCTGCACGTAACCGTTCAGCGTCTATTCGTATTCCTTATGTAACAAGCGACAAAGCACGCCGTATCGAAGTTCGTTTCCCTGACCCAACAGCTAACCCGTACCTTGCGTTTACGGCGATGCTTATGGCGGGTATTGATGGTATCAAAAACAAAATCCATCCTGGCGATGCTATGGATAAAGACTTGTACGACCTACCGGCAGAAGAAGCGGCAGAAATTCCAACCGTTGCAAGTTCACTTGAAATGGCGCTAGACGCACTTGATAGTGATCGTGAGTTCCTTACTGTTGGCGGCGTAATGACAGATGACATGATTGATGCATATATCGATCTTAAGTCAGAAGAAGTGACCAAGCTTAACATGACAACTCACCCTATCGAGTTCGATATGTACTACAGCGTTTAATAGCCTATTTATACCGATACGTTATTAGAACAAATATCAAAGCCCGCTCATGCGGGCTTTTTTATTGCCCGAACATTATCTATTATTAAGACATAGTATTTTCAGGAAGAATGACCATGACTCATCTAGCAAAACGCGCTCTGCAGCTTTTATCTTTGTCGTCATGCTGCTTGCTCCTGAGCACGCAAAGCACACTTGCATGGCAAGATAATCAAAAAAATGTTCCCAAACAGCCTCCGGCTAAGAGCGCTCCGCAGATATACAAGGTAGTCAACGAAGACGGCTCAATTACCTATACTGATACGCCACCACCTGATGCCAATATTGTTGAACTGGACGTCAAAACGCGTAATGTGGTGTCTGCAATGAAGATACCTGAACCACAAAAAAGTAAAGTGACAAAGAAAAAACCCGATTACAGCGTGAGTATCATCAGTCCCGCTCCTGAAGCTACAATTAGGAACAATGCGGGAGACTTTGTTATAAAAGCGACACAAAACAGTGCATCAAAAGCGCCTTTGTATCGGCTAGTTTTTAATGGCGCCCCAATTCAGCGCAACTCTTCGGGAATTTTTAAGTTAGAAGGTATCAATCGTGGAGCACACGATTATAAAGTTGAACTTACCAACAATACGGGCAAGACTCTTGCATCGTCTCCTATACAAACCCTTTACCTACATCAGGCATCGGTGTTTATAAATAACAACTAGCGTGCAGTCCTTACAAACAAGCGCACCACGGCGGTTCATTCGAAATATTTTTTGAATGAATTCGAGGCGGTCTTCTTAGCTGCACGCTACAATGCACAAAATTAGTGCAAAGGAGACACACTCGGATGGTATCTACCGAGTCAGCAACACTGCTGCTATTAAACAGTTTAAATACAGCGCTCGTTACCGTTGACAGTAGCTTGCGTATTGTTTACGCCAACCATGCTGGTGAAGCACTATTTGAAACAGGCATGAAACAACTTCAAGGGCACTATCTGCCGGACTTCTTTTTGCCCGATACTATAGAAACTACGCGACTTAAAGCGGCGATTAGAAAAGGTGAAGACTTTACTGAAAACGAAGTAAAGCTCGCTTTCAAAGATAACCGCTATGTTTCTGTAGATTTGACAGTTACAAATATCAATACGGCAAACGGTCCTGGCTTGCTTTTTGAAGTGAAGAAGATTGATAAACAAAAGCGTATTACGAGAGAAAACCTGCAAAACGCCCAGCATTATGCCGCTCGTGAGCTCGTTCGAGGTCTAGCACATGAAATCAAAAATCCGTTAGGGGGAATTCGCGGCGCAGCACAACTGCTAGAAAAAGAGCTGCCAGAGCAGCATAAAGAATTCACTCGCATGATTATTGAGCAATCCGATCGCTTACGCACATTGGTCGATAGATTGTTAGGCCCCAATTCTCTCCCTCGCTTTGAGATGAGCAATGTTCACCAAGCGCTAGAGAAAGTGAGAAGCCTGATGTTGATAGATACGGTGAACCCAATATCAATTATTAGAGATTACGACCCTAGCATACCCGATTTGAAGATCGACCCTGATATGATTCAACAGGCAGTACTGAATATAGTGAGAAACAGTATTCAGGCACTAAACGAATACAATACGCCAAACCCTGAAATTCGCTTGATCACACGTATCGAGCGACAGATGACCATTCAGTCTGAGCGTCATGCACTAGTAGCTAAGGTGAAAATAATTGATAACGGTCCGGGTATCCCCGCGGATATCAAAGATACGTTGTTTTATCCCATGGTAACCAGCAAACAGAATGGATCAGGCTTAGGGTTATCAATATCGCAAACCCTTATTAACCATCACGGTGGCAAGATAGATGTGGACAGCCACCCCGGTTACACAAAATTCGTGATATACATTCCAATTATTAGCAAGGAGACAGGCGATGACGAATGAATCGGTATGGATTGTTGATGACGACAGTTCAATTCGCTGGGTGTTGCAAAAAGCCTTACAGGCAGCCGATATAAGCTGCTTAAGTTTTGAAAACCCTGAAGACTTGCTGCGTCAAATTCAAAGCGGTCAGGCGCCTGAAGTTATCATATCAGATATACGTATGCCCCAAATGGATGGCATGACGCTTTTAAATGAAGTACACAGCTCTCATCCATTGCTCCCGGTTATAATTATGACCGCGCATTCAGATTTAGACAGTGCAGTAAACGCTTATCAAAAGGGTGCTTTTGAGTATTTACCCAAACCCTTCGATATAGATGAAGCCGTTACCCTGACGCAGCGTGCATTGGATCATTCAAGAGAGCAGTCTTCAGCCTCCAAGGTACAGCCTGATGAAGTGGTTACTGAAATTATTGGTGAAGCCCCTGCAATGCAGGAAGTCTTTCGCGCCATAGGCCGACTTTCACGCTCATCTATCAGTGTACTGATTAACGGTCAATCTGGAACGGGTAAAGAGCTCGTTGCTCACGCCCTTCACAGGCACAGTCCCCGCTCGAGCAAACCTTTTATTGCATTAAACATGGCGGCAATTCCTGCTGACCTCGTAGAATCTGAGTTATTCGGACACGAAAAAGGAGCCTTTACGGGTGCGCAAGCAGCCCGTCAAGGTAGGTTTGAGCAGGCGGATGGTGGAACCCTGTTTCTCGATGAAATTGGCGACATGCCTCTCGATGTACAAACCCGTTTATTGAGAGTACTTGCTGATGGCCAGTTCTATCGGGTGGGTGGTCATCAGTCGGTAAGCGTTGATGTACGAATCATTGCTGCAACCCATCAAAATTTAGAAATTAGAGTTGCCGAAGGTAAGTTTCGTGAAGATTTATTTCACCGCCTAAACGTCATTCGAGTCCACCTGCCGTCACTTTCCGAGCGCCGAGAAGATATTCCACTGTTAACTCGTCATTTTTTACGCCGCGCGGCAAAAGAGCTAAATGTTGATGCCAAAAGTATCAGTAAAAATGCTGAGAGGGTAATGTCTCAATTGCCTTGGCCTGGAAACGTAAGACAACTAGAAAACGTATGTCGCTGGCTTACCGTTATGGCTAGCGGGCAAGAAGTCATACCGAGTGATTTGCCGCCTGAAATTCACAGCGATGGCAGTGTAGAAAGCGCCGCAGTCACAGTAGGAGACTGGCCCGAGCTTCTTGCTAATTGGACAGACAAACAGCTTAGAGATGGCGCCAATGACATATTGAACAATGCCATGCTGACATTTGAAAAAGTGATGCTTGAACGAGCACTCCATCACACCCATGGCCACAAACAAGAGGCAGCTAAGCGATTAGGATGGGGGCGCAATACGCTTACCCGTAAATTAAAAGAGCTTGGGATTAACTAAAGTGGGAACACAATGTATCGCACTTAGTTAATCGAAACAGTTATTGAATTTATTATCAAAGGGGCTTAATGCCCTTTTGTTAACAGCCCTGTCATTCCCTGATTAAAGAAGCGTACCCACTTCATACTAAACTGGCCTTTCGCGTGTTTGTTTATATGAATTACGGCGTCTTTCTTCGACATGACTGCGTCTTCATTGTGTGCTCTGGCATGAGTTAGCGCATCGTAAGTATCAATGATTGCCAACAGCTTTGCCCCCTCACAAATATCATCTTCTTTTAAGCCCAATGGATACCCTGAGCCATCAGTGCGCTCATGGTGCTGCATAACAATCTTTCTCGCAATATCCCATTGGTCCAAGTGCTCGAGTAACCTAGCACTCTTATAGACATGAGAGCGCATTAGATTGAATTCATTTTCACTAAGGGTGTCGACTTTAGTCAGCAATTTCATGGGCATAAACGCCATACCAAAGTCATGAACATAGCTTGCAACTGCAAGTTGGTCTTCATCAATAAGTTTATCGGCAACGTCGTTGATATACATAGCCAGTTTGGCGATGCGGTCGCCCTTGCCTGTCCAAAAAGTTGACCGGCGTTCTACTGTTTGCATTAGCTCCCGAAAAAATAATACGTCTTGCTTCTTTTCACTACTGATGTCTTTTGGAATACCTGTAGATGCCAATACAGGTGCCTTGGGTTGGCTTGCGCTGGACGCAGCGCTGCTCCCCTCTGACACATCAAGGGCCGGATTTAACAGCAATACGGCCTCAGTAAGAAACCGCTCATGCTCAGCTGAATTTTCAGGTGAAATTCGGCTTATCGCAAGGACTAGCTGCTCGTGCAGCGTATTGTCATAATCTGCTTTCCCCCGCCGCATAACTTCTTCAACAAACGCTTTTACCCTATCCATAGTTAACAGAACGAGATCGCTCATCGTGCTGGTGTAATCAACTTGGCCTTTGCGAAGAAAGTCGAGCAAATCCTCTACATGCTGCAGAAGTGGAATCATTGGAGAGAAATTAACTAGCCCTAAGTCGCCCTTAATAGTGTGGATTGAACGAAACAAGGCGCGTTGCAACTCGTTGTCTGCTGGGCGAAGCTCAAGCTCAATTAACGTTTGCTCACTTGACTCGTAGAGTTCGTTAATTTCTTCCATGAGGTCTGCAAGAATATCTTCTTCTAGTTCGTCAGGGGTAAATGTCAACATACTTATTGGTACCAACTACGGTTAGGCTTCACGTTCTTCTCTATTGTAATGGGCTATCGATAAAAATGCTTCATACTAAAGGCGATAAAGTATTGTTTTAACACAATACGGTTAACTGTTTTTAAAGTGGCATGGTTTGGCTCCATGCTGTTTGTCTCATTGGTTGCTTAAGAAGTGCTATTAGGTACACCCGATTAATTGAGAAAGTCTTAAGGCACAACTTATAAGTGTAGACTAGATCATAAACTTCACTATAAAAACTCATCGGACAAGTGTACGCTGAAAAGTCTTCTATACTGCGCGCTCAATTATTCGCTAGGAGTTGTTTTGATAGCATTGTTCCGTATTCCCATTCTTTTTATCGCATTCTTGGTTATCAACCTAGTGCTTCTATTTGTCTGCGTTTTACGTCCTTTTCATAAAGATAATGTTCAGGCCGCAGGGGCATTGTATTCTCAAATGGCTAAGATTGTAGGCTTAAAAGTTATGATTAAACGAGACCCCGCAGTAAAACTGAATGAGCCCTATGTGTTTATTGCAAACCATCAAAATAGTTTCGATATTATGACAATTTGCAAAGCCGCACTGCCTGGGGTTGTTACCATTGGCAAAAAAAGCCTTAAGTGGATCCCTATTTTTGGTCAAATATACTGGCTGTCGGGGAACATTATGATTGACAGAAAAAACTCAGGCGCGGCCAGAAATACCCTAGACATCGCTGCAAACCGCATTGCCAAGAAGAAAACCTCAGTGTGGCTGTTTCCCGAAGGCACTCGCAGTAATGGCCGAGGTATTTTACCGTTTAAACAAGGCGCTTTTCGTTTGGCCAAAACCACGAATGAACCAGTGGTAATGGTAACGGCTAGTAACCTACACAAGAAAGTTCGCTGGAATAGGTGGGACAACGGTATTGTACTTATCGACATTGCCGCTCCACAGCCTTTAACCGAAGAGCACTCTATTAAAGAATGGATGGGAATTTTCAACGAGAAAATGAAAGAAAAATTCGAACAGTTGAATGAGCAGGTCGATGATTTAGAGAAAAGCAGGTAAACTTGTTGCCAATATGAATGCATAGGTTAGGCAAAAAAATGAATCAATTTGACGAACGAGAAGAATGGTATGAATTCAATCAAGAAACGATTGATGCACTACTAGAAGATGGCAGCCAAGCCGATGCTGATTATGCCATTGAACATCACTTTGCGAGTACAGACTTCGATGTGTTAGAAAAAGCGGCAGTGGATGCTTTTAAAGCAGGCTTTGAGGTTTCTGATGCTGAAGAGTTAGTGCTAGACGATGGCGAAGAAGTGTTTTGCTTCGACGCTGTAGTGGAACGTAAACTCGATATCAACGTGCTTAACGAAGACATTGATAAGCTATTGAAAATAGCTGACAAACACGACGTTACTTATGACGGCTGGGGCACCTATTTTGAGCCTCGCGAAGATGGCGTAATGGATGGCGAAGGTGAAGATGAACACCCCCACTTAAACGACTAGCACGCTCTTTGTTTACCTGCGGTAACTTGCTGGCGTGATTATTTGAAATCAACGCTAGCTAACGGTAAACCCCATTTATTAAGTTTTGCTTCAGCTTTGGTTCATCTTTTTCCATCAACAATAACAGTGTCATTGTTGATTGGAAAAGGATGTACCTATGAAATTATTGTCTGTTGTCACCGCACTACCCAGAACTCCCTCTTGTGTTAGTAACGCATGTAGTAATACTACTTATAGCAGCCCCTCTTATAACAGAGGCACGCTAGGTATTAGCACTCTCCTTTTAGCAGTAATATCCACTCTTACATTTTTGGTACTGCCTGCAGCAAACGTGTATGCACAGAGTACTACAGAATACGCTTCGACAAAGAAAACGGTCACCTCAAAAGAATACCGCTACAACCAACCTTACACTGGGCGAGAAAAAGCCGTCATAAAACAAGACGGCGAGCAAGCTGACGCCAAAGAGACGCAGCATACGCCTAGTCAAACCAGCGCTGAACCATTGCGAACTCAGCCCAGCGAGCATAAAACCAATTATGAAGTTAACGCTGCCTACACGGGAAGTAGTTTGGATACCTCCTCAATCGATTCAAAACATGCTGTTCGTGTTGAACAGCATTCAAACACAACAAAATCATCTAGCGATATTGTTTTAAGCAGTGTGAATGAGTTTTGGATATACGATAGCTGGATAAACCTTCAGCATGATTTAGATTACGACGGTTACTTCTCTACGTTTTCGGTGGAATTTGATGCCGACACAATTTTTATCGATGCACCAGTCTATGCAGTGCTCTATTTGGGTCAAAACGGCGTCTATGACGCTATCCATGTGTCGTCAGAATTCTATATCTATGGCGAAGAATCGAGCGACAGTTTTGTGATAGAAAGTACCTTAGTCTCGGGATTTTCTTCGTACGATTACGATATTTTATTGGAACTCTACGATGCACAGACTGAACAACTTGTGGCGTTTTCTGACGGCTATGACAACCCTGAGTTTGCTTTTGTACCGCTAGAAAGTGAAACGAATGAATATGTTATAGAAGACAAGGTCGTTATTGTTGAAGAACACGCTGGCTCTCTCAATTGGGCTGCGCTACTGTTTATCATTGCCAGTTTGAGCTTACGGCATTTACATATTCGCCAGCTAGTCAAAAAATGAATGCAATCTTTTGATGCCATGAATCACGGGCGTGTTAACCCCATCTTATCTTAAACTAAGCCCCCGTGAGAGCGAAGAATTTTACACAGTAGCAGTCAGACTGCACTGTAATTAACAGACTGGATAAATACTCAATTAGTATAGAAGCAATAACTCGCTCTTGAGTTATCGCCAAAACTCGGTAACGTGCTAACGAGCTGCTTAGCAAACAAGCCATATTAGTGCCACACTGTAGAGACGAATTTCAAAAGTGATTGTGAGTTGATGACGAAAAATATAGGAAACGACACCTCTACTTTTATTGCTCGACGAAGCGTTATTAAAGGAACGTTAGCTCTAGGAATTACCGCTGGCGTTACCCCCTTTGCCATTGGAAAGCCTAAACCAACGCTAAAGGTAATGGGAACCCACGTAACGTTGCAAGAATCCATAAGGCAACGAGCAATGGAAGATCTGGGTATCAATATTCAATTTGAACCCGGCGGCAGTGCAACGGTATTGCAAAAGGCGTCTATGGACCCTACTGCTTTCGATTTGTACGAACAATGGTCAAATAGTATAGGAGTGCTGTGGAGAGCAGGCGCTATCCAACCTATCCAAAAAAAACGTATTGGGTATTGGGAAGAAATTAACGACCTTTCTAAAACAGGTAAACTCACCGCTAGTGCGCGAATGGGAGCTGGAGATGCCCCTCATAAAATTTTAAACATTCAAAGTGATGGCACCTTAGGTGCTAACTCTACTGATGAAGTTAGCTTTCTGCCCTACGTACACAACGTAGATTCTTTTGGTTACGATAGAAGGCACGTGCCTACAGACCTGCAAGGCGAAGCTGAAAGCTGGGGATGGCTACTAGACAGTCGTTACTCAGGAAGGGTTGCTATTGTGAACGACCCCACTATTGGTCTCTTCGACTTAGCACTGGCCGCTCAAGCTAAAGGCTTTGTAACATTCAACGATGTGGGCGCCATGACCGAGCAAGAACTTGATGACTTATTCAGCGTACTAATTGAGCTAATGCAGCTAAACCACTTTAATGGCTTTTGGACTTCCGTACCCGAGTCGGTGCAGTTTATGAAAAGCGGTAGAGTGGCCATTGAAAGTATGTTTTCACCTGCCGTTTCAGTACTCAACGGGCAAAATATCCCAGTAACTTTTGCTGCGCCAAAAGAAGGATATCGCGGATGGCATGGCGTGATGTGCCTCTCCTCTGCATCTACTGGGCGCAGCAAAGACGTGGCCTACGAATATATGAATTGGTGGTTGTCGGGCTGGGCTGGCGCATTTATCGCCAGACAGGGGTACTATATCTCTAACCCTCAGCGCTCAGCGAAATATCTATCTACCGCCGAATGGGATTATTGGTATGAAGGTAAACCCGCGCCCTCTGACCTAACCGGAACAGATGGCAAAATAAGCGTACTAAAAGGCGCACAACGAAACGGCGGCAGTTACGAAAACCGCTTTAGTAATGTGGCAGTTTGGAATACAGTTATGCCAAGTTATGAATACAGCCTACAAAAGTGGTATGAATTTATTACCTCTTAGTCAATAAACAAAATAAGGCTTTCGCGCTGCATGCTATCCTCAATACGAACACAGCTTGTTATCGTTCTTGCTGCACTTATTGGACTGATACTTGTTCAAAGTTATATCGCCCATGAGAATCAAGCGGTCTTAAATCAAGGCATCGATTCTGCCAGCTCAGCAATCGCGGCGGTAGGTATTGTAAAAGAACTAGAGCGTGATGTAGTCGACTTACAGCGAAACGTGCTGATTTTTAAAGAAAATGCTAGTTCAACGGCCATTACCCGTTTCACTCGCTTAATGACTTCAATTAATGTAAAGCTCGACACGCTAGCGCAATCAAACATAGTTTACCCAGAATCAGACGAGAATAATGTGCTCACTCGAATGCATGAGCATCTCGAAGCTTATAAAGACAATTTTTCTCAAGTGGTTGATGCACGAGCACAACGTGATAATTTGGTATCAGAGGGAACCCTTGCCAACATCATCGCGCTACAAAATCTTGCAAACCGACTTTTGGAGCAAGGCGAAATCAGCAACGCTACTTTTAATGGAATTAAAAATCAGCTTGTTCTTGCAGAAAACGCCACACTCAAATACCTGCAAAAGCCAGATATCACCTTTGTTAAAGCATTTAATCAGGCTTTGCTACCACTTACTGATAGTGTGAATGGTGTTGATGGTTTGAGTGAATTAAATAGAAGGTCCGCCGATCGTATTGCTGCGAGAGCGAACAGATTAAAAGCCGATTTCTTAACCCTGACACAAATTACTCAAGGTAATTTGTTTTTAGTCAATGTGGTCATGGCTGGCTCAGCGAGAGAATTTTTGTACCTAAGCGGCGAATTAGCAAATAACGTATCGGCACAATCTGACGCGACAACAAAGCAAACCTATGAGCTTGCTGCAAAAACGCAGGAAAACGGTGAACTCTTTTCCCTAATTTCTATTTTATTAGCGCTTGCAGCCGCTGTTTTTACCATGGTAAGAATTCTCGAGCCTATTAGGTCTATTACTCATGTGTTTAATGAGCTTTCGCGAGACGTGCAAATTGAAAATATTCCCGGTAACAACCGAATTGATGAAATCGGCAAGCTGTCGAGAGCAGCCATGGTGTTTAGCAATAAAAACAGGCAGACCCAAAAGCTATTGGAAGATGCACAAAATTTAAACGTTGAACAAGAGCGTCTTAATCACGAACTAAGGGTGTCCAAACTTAAAGCGGAACAGGCCACTGCTTCAAAAAGTATTTTTTTAGCCAACATGAGCCATGAAATACGTACTCCAATGAATGGCATTATTGGCTTAATAGAACTTGCTCAAAAGCAGGCCCTGAGCAGTACGGTGAAAGACTATCTCGATAAGGCTGCTTATTCTGGACAAATTTTACTTAGTGTTATCAACGACATTTTAGACTTTTCAAAAATTGAAGCGGGGGAATTAAAAATTGAAGAAGTGAATTTCTCCCTTCACTCATTATTTGATAATTTAATTGCCGTGATAGCGCTTAGGGCGAAAGAGAAAAACCTATCGGTGCGCTTTTCTGTCAACCCTTCCCTGTATTCACAAATTGTCGGCGACCCTTTACGCATTGCTCAGATCATCATGAATATAGGTAATAATGCGGTCAAGTTCACCGAGCAAGGGCGTATTGAAATAGAGTTCGACGGTGCGTTGAGTGATTCTGGTGAGGTATTCAATCTTACAATGCGCGTGTCTGATACCGGAATAGGAATGAGCCAAGCTCAGCTTGGCCGAATATTTAAACCCTTTACACAAGCCGACGGCTCGACCAACAGAACCTATGGTGGAACGGGCTTAGGTTTAGCCATTGTGAGCCAACTTGTGGAACTCATGCATGGCGAACTACACGCCACTTCGGCTCTGGGAAAGGGAAGCGAATTTATCATTACTCTTCCGCTTAAAGTGATTAATCAACAGCGAGGCATATTGGACCAAACTCCAGCCTTACCTGACAACAGTATGTATGTGACTAACTCTGCACTACTGCCTAAGGCCTACATTCAGCATATCCAGCTTTTAGCACAATCGATTGTAAGTATTGAGTACGCGCAAGAACAGGCTAATCTGCCGGCTCATATTCTGATTGATGTGCCCGACTTTGTTACCTTCAGGCAGAATTTAAGTTGGTTCAAAACATTAGTTGAAGAGGGAAAGTCTGTTGGACTGATAATGGAGAGTGCGGGTAGTGCGCTGCAAACAAAGTATGCATCCCTTTGGCACAATCCACTCATTATGCACCCGTTTACACCAGTTCAATTTGAACGGTTTATTAAGCAAGTGATTGTAAAAGACACACCAGAGGAATTTCAGGCTGTACACAACGAAGAAAACGAAGAGAAAAACGTACTCTTTGAAGGGCATGTTTTGCTTGTAGAAGACAACAACATCAATCAGCTTGTTACTGGTGAAATGCTGACCAACTTAGGCTTAACGTTTGACGTGGCGGAAGATGGTCAACAAGCCGTTCGCAAAATTGAAAACTCTTCGGAATATGACCTTATCTTAATGGATGTTCAAATGCCTGTTATGGACGGTTACGAGGCAACAAAAGCACTTAGGGCAAAGGGTTTTACTGACATTGTTATCATTGGCCTTTCTGCTAATGCGATGAAAGAAGACGAGAAAAACGCTTTAAACTCGGGCATGAACGATTATCTTACCAAGCCTATCAAACAAAAAGCCCTGACCTTGAAGCTGGCGCAATTTCTAACAAATGGAGCTTACGTCGTTAATGGCAAAAACGACTATCACATTTAAGTCATTGCAAAAAAAACGGGGCCGACTGTACACGCATAGCGTACTGTGGTCCCGTTTTTTATGGATTACTGAGCAAACGAAGGCACTCGAACATTGAGCATTTAAGGCAATTCGTATGGCTGTTGAAAGGGCTAAGCCTCAAGCAGGCTTAGCGTTAACACACGTGGTTTAAACTAACCTAAGTATTCGGTGTTCGTTAGCGAAATCATTCATTTAAAGTGCAGCAATAGTATCGTACTGCTCTTTAAGCTTGGCCAAGGCCTTTTCACCTTCGTCTAATTTTGCGCGCTCTTTTTCAATAACCGCTTCTGGCGCATTGCTGACAAACTTGTCATTGCTTAGCTTTCCGCGAGTTCGAGACACGTCTTTTTCCACTTTCTCCATGGCTTTAGTGATACGAGCAAGTTCTGCATCTTTATCAATCAATCCTGCCATAGGAATAAGAATTTCCATCTCCCCCACTAACGCGGTAGCGCTGGCTGGCGCGGTATCGTCTTTGGTTAAAATGGTTACGCTTTCAAGCTTAGATAACTTGTCTAAGAAGCCTTTCGCAGCGTCTAAACGCAGCGCGTCAGAATCACTGACGTTCTTCAACAATGCGTTTAGCGGCTTATTCGGTGAGATATCCATTTCGCCTCGAATGTTGCGAATACCCACAATAAACTTCTTCACCCACTCAATATCAGCGAGAACCGTATCGTCTTGCTTAGCCGCATCTACTTCAGGGAATGGTTGCACCATAATGCTAGCGCCGTCTTCTATCTTAAGGGCACTTAAAGGCACTACACGTTGCCAAATAGTGTCAGTGATAAATGGCATTATTGGGTGCATTAAACGCAAAAGGCTTTCTAACACATTGATGAGCGTATGACGGGTTCCGCGCTTTTCAGCTTCGCTACTCCCGTCGTTGCTCAGTACCGGCTTAGTTAATTCTAAATACCAGTCGCAGAACTGATTCCACGTAAACTCGTAAATTGTTTGTGCTGCAATATCAAAACGGTAGTCAGACAATGCCTTTTCAAACTCAACGAGAGTTTGCTGGAACTTCGCCCAAATCCAACGATCGGCCAGACTGAGTACCATCTCGCCGCCGTTAACGCCAGTATCATGCTCTTCTGTATTCATTAATACAAAGCGCGATGCGTTCCAAATTTTATTACAGAAGTTGCGGTAACCTTCCACACGAGACATATCAAAGTTGATGTCACGGCTGGTGGATGCCATTGCAGCAAAGGTGAAACGCAGTGCATCTGTACCGTAGGCATGAATGCCGTCAGGGAACTGTTGGCGGGTGCGCTTCACAATTTTTTCTGCTAGCTGAGGCTGCATCATGCCGGCGGTACGCTTTTCAACCAGAGATTCTAGGTCGATACCGTCGATGAGGTCGATAGGGTCAAGTACATTGCCCTTTGACTTTGACATTTTATCGCCATTTTCATCACGAATAAGACCGGTAATGTAAATATCTTTGAAAGGAATTTTGCCGGTAAACTTTTTGGTCATCATGATCATTCTGGCTACCCAGAAGAAAATTATGTCAAAGCCTGTTACCAACACTGACGAAGGAACAAACGTTTCTAAATCAGGGGTTTCTTTAGGCCACCCCATTGTTGCAAATGGCCATAACGCACTTGAGAACCAAGTATCAAGTACATCGTTATCTTGTGAAAGCGTCACATCATTGCCAAGGCTGTGTTTTGCACGCACCTCTTCTTCTGTGCGCCCTACATATACCTTGCCGCTTTCGTCATACCATGCAGGAATTCGGTGTCCCCACCACAACTGCCTAGAGATGCACCAGTCTTGGATGTTGTTCATCCACTGGAAGTAGGTTTTGTTCCAATTCTCTGGTACAAAACGAATCTCTCCACTTTCAACAGCTTCAATGGCTGGCTTAGCAAGCGACTCCACCGCTACATACCACTGGTCGGTCAGATACGGTTCGATAACCGCGCCGGTGCGGTCCCCACGAGGCACTTTAAGTTTATGCGGTTCAATCTTAACCAATACACCTTGGCCGTCTAAATCAGCAACAATTTGCTTGCGTGCATCGAAGCGATCTAAACCGCGGTACGCCTCTGGCGCATCGTCATTAATTTTGGCATCGTCGGTTAAGATATTGATCATAAGTAAGTCGTGGCGCTTACCCATGTCATAGTCGTTAAAATCGTGAGCCGGCGTTATTTTTACACAGCCAGTTCCAAATTCCATATCCACATAATCATCAGCAATAATAGGAATTAAACGGCCCGTAATAGGTAGCTTAATGTCTTTGCCGATAAAATCTTGATAACGCGCATCGTCAGGATGAACGGCTACGGCGGTATCACCTAACATCGTTTCGGGGCGGGTTGTGGCTACCACAAGCTCCCCACTGCCATCGGCAAGAGGATAGCGCATGTGCCACATATGGCCGTCTTCTTCTTCGTTTAGCACTTCTAGGTCAGAAACGGCGGTGTGAAGAACAGGGTCCCAATTAACTAAGCGTTTACCGCGATAGATAAGCCCTTCTTCGTGCAGTTTTACAAACACTTCGGTTACTGCTGTTGAAAGGTCATCGTCCATAGTAAAGACTTCGCGAGACCAGTCTGGAGAGGTGCCCAATCGACGCATTTGGCTAGTGATTGTGCCGCCACTGTGTTCTTTCCATTCCCAGATCTTTTTAATAAAGTCTTCTCGACCTAGATCGTGGCGAGTTTTGCCCTGAGCGTTTAGCTGGCGTTCAACCACCATTTGCGTAGCAATACCTGCGTGGTCGGTACCCACCTGCCATAAGGTATTGTCGCCCTTCATGCGGTGATAGCGAGTAAGCGCATCCATAATGGTTTGCTGGAAACCATGACCCATGTGCAGGCTACCCGTCACATTCGGTGGAGGAAGAAGAATACAATAGGGGTCGCCGCTACCAGATGCTTTAAATAAACCCGCCTCTTCCCATTTTTGGTAGCATTGCTGCTCTATAGACTGCGGTTCGAAGGTTTTATCCATTACTGACTCTCGTTTAGAAACTGATGTAAAAATTAACGACTGTGAGCGATTTTCAGTATTTCGCTTAAATCAAGCACCCTGTGTTATCTAGGCCATATCTTACTAGCCACGTCACAAACGCTTTGTCACACAGACTTAAACTGCATATTACATCCAGCTTGCTGATAGTTTTTGTATCTCACCCGCGCTGCTTGCTTAGCATTTTCATCCACGGGCACAAAATCGATAATTTGGCGGTGCTGGTTAGGCGATGACACCATCCCTGAACCCACGTTGACCACCATTTGTCGTCTGGCAACCTGCTCAGGCTGCCAACATATTTCTACCGGCGTGCCCGCTTGCGGTCCCTCACCATAGAGGTTGTGAGGAACAAAACGGTTCGCCGGTAGTTGCCACAACAATTCATCAACTTCTTCTGCTTGTGCTTGTGTATCACACAGCACGCTAATTTTTTGTTTATTAGCAAACGCGTTAGCAACGACTTCACTGGCTTTACCCGTTACGCCGTTATCGCTAGCACTAAGTTGATAAAAAATAACCTGTGGCATAGAAGATTAATCCTCTAGTTTAATGTCGGCACGATTCATTAGGAATTGCGACAGCATAGGTACGGGGCGTCCGGTTGCGCCTTTGTTTTTGCCACTGCGCCATGCTGTTCCTGCAATATCCAGATGGGCCCAGTTGTACTTTTTAGTAAAGCGCGACAAAAAGCACCCAGCAGTAATACTGCCTGCAGGTCGTCCACCTAGGTTTGTCATATCAGCAAACGGGCTCTCTAGCTGCTCTTGGTAGTCGTCCCATAACGGCAATCTCCACGCCCTATCTGAACTCTGCTCAGAAGCATTTAACAGTTCGTGTGCAAGTGGGTTGTGGGTACTCATGACCGCCGTAGCATGGTGACCTAGCGCAATAATTGCCGCGCCAGTGAGTGTTGCCACATCAATGACCAACTCTGGCTCATAACGCTCTACGTACGTAAGCGCATCACACAATACCAATCTGCCCTCAGCGTCGGTATTGAGTACTTCAACGGTTTGTCCCGACATAGTAGTCAGTATGTCGCCAGGGCGATAGGCATTGCCACTAGGCATATTTTCACAGCCAGCAAGCACACCAATTACGTTGATTGGCAAATTGAGCGCAGCAATGGTGTGCATGGTTCCCAACACACCTGCAGCGCCACCCATATCGTATTTCATTTCATCCATAGCTTCGCCTGGCTTTAACGAAATACCACCGGAATCAAAAGTAAGACCTTTACCCACCAAGACAATAGGTGCTTGCTCTGCAGGGCCGCCGCGATGATGCATAATACTCATCATACTTTCATTTTCTGAACCGCGGCCTACAGCCAAATAAGCTTGCATGCCTAGCTCAGCCATTTGTGTTTCATCAACCACTTCAGCAGTTACACTGTCATAGCGACTCGCGAGCTCTTGGGCTTGTTTCCACAAATACTCTGGATTGCAAATATTTGGCGGCATATTGGCCACGTCTTTGGTGACTTTTGCACCTCGAGAAACGGCTAGACCATGCTCTACTGCGCGTTCTCCTACTGTTAATTCCCGACGGGTAGGCACATTGAAGACTATTTTACGCAGTGGGCGACGAGGCTCGCCTTTTTTGGTTTTCAGTTGTAAGAAGGTATATAGAGAGTCTTCAGTAGCTTCTACTGCTTGACGCACTTTCCAGTAGGTGTCACGACCTTTTACATGAAGTTCGGTTAAGAAGCAGACCGCTTCCATTGACCCCGTTTCATTCAGTGTTTGAATTGTTTTAGCGATGATGTTTTTGTACTGACGCTCGTCTAGCTCTCGCTCTTTACCACACCCGACGAGCAGCACACGCTCGCTTAACACGTTTGGTACGTTATGCAGTAGCAACATTTGCCCAGCTTTACCTTCAAGGTCGCCACGGCGCAAGAGGTTGCTGATATAGCCATTGCTAATTTCGTCAAGTTGCTCCGCCACTGCTGTTAATCGGCGTGGTTCGAAGACACCTACAACGATACAGGCACTACGTTGCTTTTCTGGGCTGCCACTTTTTACACTAAACTCCACGATATTACCTCGCTTTTCGTCGTTTATAGTTTGCACGATGACTAAAATCACGTAACGTTTCGCGCTGCTTTATGTTTTAATACGCAGCATAACTTTTTAGTTCACTGCAATTAACGCGTTTGCCCATTAAATATAGGCCAATTTTGCGTCGAAACATCATGCAAACGGTTTATGGTTGCAGGCAAAACTTGTAAAAACGGTAAGTTTAAACAAAATTGTGCTTTCTTTCACTAAAATTCCTAATTATCCGGACAGACTGAGATGCTGATATTCCGCTATTTACTTAAGGAAACGCTTAAATCTCAGCTAGCGATTTTCTTTATCTTAATGGCCATTTTTGTCACGCTACGCTTTGTTCGCGTTTTAGGTGACGCTTCTGATGGCGATATTCCAGCCGGACTCGTGTTAGGCTTTTTGGCGCTTTATGCCCCCATACTATCATCTCTTGTGCTGCCAATAAGCGCTTATCTTGGAATAATGTTGGCTCACGGGCGTTTTTACGTCGATAGTGAAATGACCGTCATGCGCGCCTGTGGTATTAGTGAATGGTACATTACGAGAGTAATGCTGTTCCTGTCGGTTCTGATCATGATAGTGACTGGTGCAATCACACTGTATTTTGCGCCCCTAGCCGCAGAAAATGAATATCAATTAAGAGAAAAGGCGCGTAATGAAGCGGGGATTTCTGCCCTAATGCCCGGCCGTTTTCAACAGACAGGGAATGAAAAGGCGGTTATTTTTGCTCACGACGTAGATCAAAACGATAAGCTTCAGCGGGTGTTTTTGTCGCAAAATCAGAGCGACGATAGCAAAGAGCAAGTTCGTGTGGTTTACGCACAAAGCGGCGACGTGGCAACTAATGCCGACGGCACCCGAAGCCTAATTTTAAAGCAAGGCGTGCAGTATGAGGGGGCTCAGTCTGGCAAGGCCTACCGAAAAGTAGAGTTTGACGAATATCAGATTCAAATTGCAGATAAGCCAGCTGAGGAACCTCGCAAAAAAGTAAGCGTTTTGCCCACATCAGAATTATGGAACGACAGCAGTATTGAAGCTCGAGCAGAATTGCAGTGGCGTATTGCTATTCCACTATCCATCCCATTTTTAGTGCTTATTGCTGTGCCGTTAAGTGCCGTTGACCCAAGACAAGGTCGCTTTGGAAAAATGTTCCCCGCCATACTGCTGTATTTGGGCTACTTCTTGTTACTGCTGGCAAGCCGCCGTGTACTGGAAGATGGGAAAATGCCTGTGCAACTTGGCTTGTGGTGGGTTCATACTGTCATGTTGATTATTGGGTTTGTGTTAATTGTGCGCGATAGGAAAACCGGCACGCAGCTGCGCGCTTGGGTACTGGGGAAAAAGTAAATGTTTAAAATCCTAGACTTATACGTCGCTCGCACATTACTCGGCACGGTAACCGTTACCTTAAGCGTGTTGATTGGCCTAAGCGCTCTCATCAAATTTGTAGAACAGCTGCGAAAAATTGGTGAGGGCGACTACGACATGCTCGTAGCCTTTCTCTACGTGATACTGAGCTTACCTCGTGACCTAGAGCAGTTTTTCCCTATGGCTACCCTACTCGGTGGTTTAATAGGCATGGGGGTACTTGCCAGCAACAGCGAGCTGGTAGTGATGCAAGCAGCGGGATTGAGCCGATGGAACATCATAAACTCGGCTATGAAATCTACCCTTGTGATGATCCTTGTGGTAATGACAGTGGGTGAATGGGTAACTCCCCTGAGTGAAACAAAAGCCAAACAAATTCGCACAGAAGCTATTTCAGAGGGAAGCTTGTTCTCTTCTGATAAATTGGTTTGGGCGAAGGATGGGGAGCGATTTGTTAGTATCGGCCAAGTGTTGAGTCAAGACGCATTAAAAGACATTCGCATTTACGACTTCAACCCAGACTTGTCGTTACAAAGCATCAGCTATGCAAATTCAGGGGCATTTGATGACGATGGCTGGTGGCTGAACAACGTTGAAATAACCTCATTTACCGAGCAGCAAATTACCAGCGAAAGTTTTGAAAGAAAGCGTTGGAATTCAACGCTTACACCAGACAAATTAGGTATTGTTGCGGTGAAACCTGAGGCCTTATCCATTACTGGGCTGATTGATTATGTCAATTACCTAGAGAGCAACGACCAAGATTCTGCTCGCTACGAACTGGCCCTATGGCGCAAAATACTCCAACCTGTATCCGTTGGTGTCATGTTACTCATGGCGCTGTCTTTTATCTTTGGCCCACTGAGAAGCGTTACTATGGGCGCTCGGGTTATTATGGGCGTGCTGACAGGGTTTGGTTTCTTCATTTTAAATGAAGTGTTTGGGCCTGTAAGTTTAGTTTATCAACTGCCGCCCTTCCTAGGTGCTATTCTACCCAGCCTTCTGTTTGCTGCCGTGGCTGGAATAATGCTCAAGCGCTGAAAGGTTTCGACTCGATTTGGTATGCACTAATTGGTATTGACCTAACTTTGGCATTCTTGTCTATAAAACAGTTCTTAGGGGCCAGGTCGTTTTGAGCCGATTTTTTTCTAAACCAGGGCAGTCTTACTGCCCTTTGTTATTTTCCGTTTTTTGTTTATTTAAATGTTCTACCAGCTTTTATGATCGTTAGCTTCTTTAGACAGCTTTAACACTTCAGTTTTTGCTAGCCTATCTTGAAGTGACTGCTTTTCTTTCACATCAAATAGAACCAATAACGTACCTAGCCCGAAAAGCGAACCGACCAAACGCGTTATCAATCGGGTCATTGTTACCGGCTCTTCTACCGTACTGAATATGCGTAAACGCCATGCTCGCATACCCAACGTTTGGCCGCCGCGTTTCCAAAACCACAAGAAAAAACCCGCTATCCAAAGCCCTACCCAGCTTTGAATTAATAGTTTATACCCCGTAGAAGCTTGAATAAGGTCTGCTGGCTCAGCAAAGCCCTGCATATCGAGCCAACCATTTTTAAGCAAAACGATAACCGTCACTATCATCACCATTGCTGCACACATACCTACCGCAACTGCAACGAGTACATCATATACCATAGCAGCAAGGCGTCTAAAGAAACCTGCCCGCTCACCAAAATCATTGGCTTGCTGAACCGCTCTTGGCTCAGCGTCAGCACTTTTTTCATTTTTCTCACTTTTATTGCGAACTCGTTGTTGCGCTTTTGTTTTGTTTTTCGCCACGGTGTTTTTTCCACTACTCTTATACTTACTTTTGCTTTACGTAGTGTGACACAAGCTTCGGTTTGCATAAACACGCACACCGCTCAATTACGTGCTTTTCATATTTATTGGCGTTTAGCGCTACTCGTTTTTATCAAAAAAAGGCTAAACGTATAAGTACCTCGAGCGCTCTCAATAAGAGGTGAACAATAAGCGAATAAAATAACAAGTGTAAAAGGCCGAACAAAAGGAACGAAAGAGACAGACACAGTAACTCAGACACGAAAAGCAAAATGGTTTTTGCCAATAGTAGGAAGCAATGACAATTGGGCAAAGCATGCTATTGTCATTCTAAGACTCTATAAACTGTTTTTTTGCATCTTTTACTGCATCTAGATACGAGTGACGATCGTTATATATTAAAAACGTGTAGGTCTTATTATGACTAACACGGCTAACAACAATAAATAAACGTGCGGCAGCGGGCCTAGCTCACATAGCTGTACTCAAGGAGCCAAAATGGAACACGAAATCCTGTTTCCGCTGTTATGTAAAACTGCTGAAGGTAATAAAACCGCCTTTGCTAAGCTTTATAAAACAACCAGTTCGCAACTTTACGCAGTAGCACTTAAAATGCTTAAGCGGCCAGAACTTGCGGATGAAGCAACGCAAGATGCCTACATAAAAATTTGGCACAATGCAGGAAGCTATCAACGGACTAAAGGTACGGTATTAACGTGGATGGTGAGTATTGTGCGCTATCGAGCACTCGATTTGATGCGCTACCACAATGTTCGCAATGAAGTTGAGTTAACTGAAGATGCTACCGCCATTCCAGACACTCCACAGACTTTTAAGTTAGGCGGCGAGCAGGAGAAACTCGCCGCTTGCCTAGATGAACTCGACGGACCACAACGACAAGCTATTCACCTCGCTTACATTAATGGCTTATCTCATCAGGAGGTGGTGAATTATTTATCGTCGCCATTAGGCACAATAAAAAGCTGGATCCGAAGAGGATTACAAAGCCTTCAAAGGTGCTTATCACTATGAATTATTTAAAAGAAGAAACGCTTAACGCGCTTGCAGCGGAATATGTGGTAGGGACACTACGAGGAAAGGCGCGCGTTCGCTATCAAAAATTGATGATGCAGTATCAAGCGGTGAGTGACGCCACAGCGCAATGGGAACAGTATTTGGCCGGTTTCAACGATGCGGTTACACCAATTCAACCGCCAGAGCGGGTGTGGGATGTGATTCAACAGCGTTTGGGCCACTCAGATTCTAAAGATACGTCAGCGCAAATTGTTGATTTTGAGCGCGCAAAACGCGATCGCTGGCGAGGCTTGTCTGCACTATCTACCGCTGCTGCACTAGTACTTGCTGTGTTGCTTGTGGTTATGCAACCGGCTCCTGTGGAAGAGGTGTCGCATATTGCGGTAGTGAACAACGCGGATAACACCCCACTGTGGGTGATTGAAGTATCACCAAGCACGTTGGACGTGAAAGTAACCGATGCGTTTACTGCACTTGCTGATAAAGATTACGAACTATGGATGGTTCCTGCCAATGGTGAAGCGCCGATATCACTGGGACTGATGCCTGAACTGGGCAGCGATAGTAGAGATACGCCCGACATTTTACTTGATAGCAGCATAGCAGCTCTCGCGATCAGTTTAGAAGAGCCAGGCGGCTCTAAAACTGGTTCGCCAACCGAAGTACTTTATATCGCGCCAATTTTGTCGGTATAAAATATTTTTCAACTTCGCTAAACGCCGCATTTTTACTGATAAAAATGCGGCTTCTCCATTTTTTTACCATTAGTTAAACCTTTATTTTCATTCTTTTTGCTTTTTTTTGCATCTAATAGCGCATCTCCCTCGTTTGGCTTTGTGAACTCATCAAACAGAGAGATACACAATGATAATCTTAAAACGCAAAACACTATCGGTTGCAATAGCTCTCACTTGCGCTGCCGTCACTGCTGGTGCCTTCGCATCAAGTCACAGAGAAGCGCCAAATATTACACGCGCACCTGCTGTAGATAGCACAGACTTTTACGCCTTTAACAGTTACGAAGAAGGCAGAGAAGGTTATGTCACCTTCATAGCCAACTATATTCCATTGCAAGACGCCTATGGCGGTCCAAATTACTTTGCTATGGATCCAAACGCGCACTATGCCATTCACATCGATAGTGATGGTGATGCCGTTGAAGACGTAAGTTTTGTATTTAACTTCACTAACATGCTTGCTGCTGGTAACGAAGGCATAGCCCTTCCGATTGGCCCTGAAGGCAATCAGAAAATGGTGAAAGTGCCGCTTAAAAATATCGGTGGTATTAGCGCTGATGATTCAAGCGCCGCCAACTTCTCAGAAATGTATACGCTAACCATGGTTTCTGGTGACATGCAAAGCGGCGAGCGTACTATGCTAACGCCTGCGATGGGCGATATGTTTAAGAAGCCACTCGATTACATCGGTAATAAAACATTCACCAGTGAAGCTGAATATGCCCGTTATGCAGAAAGCTTTATCTATTCGTTTGCTATTCCTGGCTGTGATGACATGGCTCGCGTATTTGTAGGTCAGCGTAAAGACCCCTTTGTAGTTAACCTTGGTAAAACATTCGACTTGGTAAATTATGTACCTGTTGAAGGTGATAGTGCGCCGGGTGCTGGTGATGGAGCGGGTTTCCCAGGCGGTATTACACAAAGTGCAAACAATGATGACTTACTAGATAAAAACGTCACGTCACTGTCTGTTGAAGTACCTGCAACGTGTGTAACCGGCGATGGCAATGGCGTAATCGGAAGCTGGACTACGGCGAGTCTGCCGCAAGCACGCATCCTAAACCCAGATGCTACTTTTGCAAAGCCTGAAGTTAACGGCGGTGCAATGACACAAGTGTCTCGCTTAGGTAGCCCACTAGTTAACGAACTCGTGATTGGTATTGGCGATAAAGATAAGTTCTCTAGCGCACACCCAAGTCAGGACGGTCAATTTGCGGATTACGTAACGCATCCGTCTTTACCTGAGTTACTGAATATTCTGTTTAAAGATGCGGTAAACACTACGCTAGGTACGGAAATTGAGACGCTAGCACCAACTAACTTCCCAAGAACCGACTTGGTAACCGCGTTCCTAACAGGCTTCCCTGGTGTGAATCAGCAGGCAACAGTAACACCGTCTGAAATGCTTCGTTTAAACACGGGTATTCCAGCCACACCAGCAGCGTCACAATCGGCATTTGGTGTAGCGGGCGACGATTTAGCAGGCTTCCCTAACGGTCGCCGTCCAGGTGATGATGTTGTAGACATTGCACTTCGCGTAGTCATGGGCCGTTTGTGCTATCCAATCCCAGTAGCAGGTGAAGATACAGACCTAGGTCTTTGTGCACCGGAAGATGCAAGCGTAGGTACAGTGCCATTTACTGATGGTGCACCGGTGGATGCGAGCATGATTGATTCATCATTCCCATACCTAAGAACGCCTATTGCTGGCTCTGAGTAAGGAGCACAACCATGAATAAACCTACTGAGAAAAAATCAAATAGAAGTATTCATCGAATTTGGATCGCTACGTCGTTTGCACTAGCCCTATCAGGCTGTTTTGATAGCGATAATGACAACAAAGCACCTGAAATCAATGAAGCACCTGTTGCAGTTGATGACGCGCTGACAACGCAGGCGGACATCGCTTTTGAAGGAACGCTTAGCGCGTCAGACCCTGAGAACGATCCACTTTCGTTTGCGTTAGAAGAAGATGGTTCGCTAGGTACAGCCGCTGTAAACGCAGACGGTAGTTTCACCTACACGCCTAATGCTCAGGTAACAGGTTCAGATAGCTTTACTTTTAGTGTTAGCGATAGCGTTAATCAAAAGGTGACTGGAACCGTCACAGTGACAATTGAGGCACAGCAACTATCAGTAACCAGCTATACCAGAGCGGCGTTTAATCAAGCCCCAACAGATGAGCCGCTTCCAGTCAATGGACGGGAGTTTACTCAGGATGCTGATGATGCCGCGTTTGACGATCTGTTAATCGATTAAACTGTCTTTTATCAATTAGACTGTCTTTTGTCACTCAGATTAAACAACAATCTTTTGACAGCAGGCAATAAAAAGACTGATTAATACATCGTTGTAAAGGAGCATAACCGCAAGGCCATGGACGGCCTTTTTTTAAGGGAATTTTCATGTCAAAGTTCGTATCTTTATGGACGTTATGTGCCTTAGTGCTACTTTCACTACCCACATTCGCAAACGCAGAATCTGCGTCCTCACACCCCGTAAAAAATCAAATAGATCAAAACGCCATAATCGCCACTTGGCAACCCGACGAAAAAGCGCTCACAAGCCTTTTTGAAGCCGAGCAATTACTCTCATCTAGCCGATATTTATCTGCCTCAGGAAACGAGCGCCAGCGCGTAAGCCAATTCCTACATAAGTTACGTTCTGAGCAACCCGTTTTAAGGGGAACGCAGCTCGAACGAGTTGTTATTCTTGAAGCAAAGCTCATGCAAGGCATTCATAAATTTGATGATGCCATGAGTCATTTGAATACTATCGATGTATCTCGCTCTGCGGCTGCGCAATTGCTGCTTGCCGACATTAGCATTCAACAAGGTAATGGAAATAAAGCGAAGCAGCACTGCGAGCGCCTGCTGGGCAAAACAAGCTTTATGTTGTCTTTTGGCTGCATGTTAAATGCTGATTTTGCTATCTCACCTTCTATAGAGGTATATTATAAACTCAAAAAATTTGAACAATACTCATCACTACCTTCTTCTTCATCGTCACCCATTTCGTCAAGCTTTGAAAATTCTGAATTCATTTGGTTCAAAGAAACACTAGCAAGCATGGCTCTTTCTGTTGGGCAGCCTGAACTAGCAATAAAGCAATTGGCTGAATTTGAAATTGCTTCGCTTCCCATCAGTGCCATTATCACCTGGGCCGATGCCCATTATGCTAGTGGTCAATATGGCACTATCACTTCAACCTTAGAGCGAGATGTTACTGACCTTTCACGCTTAGACGACGCGTTATTACTACGGTGGGTTAAAGCACAAAAAGCGCTAGGCGAAGACAACACTAAAGAGATGCGCCTTCTAGGCGAGCGCATGAAAATAAGGGCTTGGCGAGAAGATACCTCTCACGCTGCGCAAGTGGCAAACTACTATCTTGATATCGATCATCAACCTGAGCTCGCCCTAAAATTTGCCCAACTGAATTGGCAGTATGCGCAAACAGAACACGATAAAGCACTACTTGAAAGGGCTGAAAAAGCAAATTCAGAACTAAGTAGCTAGGAGTTTCAACAAGGTTATGCAACGATTTATTTTATTTTTCTTTATTCTTTTTGCGTTTACTGCAAAAGGCTTTGCCCATGAGTTAAGTAACGGATATTTAACTCTGAATTATCAACAAGGAGGACTCTTAAAAGGGGAATTGCTGCTAAAGCCTGAGGATATTGGGCAAGCCGCTAATTTAGATTCCAATAATGACGGGCAATTGCAGTGGGGTGAAGTGTTAGATAATCAGTCTTTTGCAGAGCAATATATCGCGTCCTCGCTACAAGTAAAGCAGGGCGAAACCAAGTGCGATGTTGCAACAACAGTTCCTTCTATGCGCTCAATATCTGCCGAGTCCCTTATTGTTTATCCGTTAAATGTCAGCTGCCAAGGAACCGGTGAGATTAGCATAATGTATCAAGGGATCTTTGAAGTAACGCCTACGCATAAACTGCTGACAACAATAAAACTTGAGCAAGAAACCTTAACTACCGTGATAGCTGAAGATAAGCGCATATTAACGCTAACACCTGCGGCTCTCTCTATCACTACACAGTTTTTTGAAATGGTATACCAAGGCATTTGGCATATTTTTATTGGCCTAGATCATATTCTTTTTCTAGTGGCGACCTTACTTACCGTTAATTTAGCGCGTAATGAGCGTTCGTGGAAAAAAGAAGACAAGAAATGGGATATTTTTAAAAACACGGTTATTTTAGTGAGTGCGTTCACCTTAGCGCACTCAATAACGCTTACTGCTACAGCCCTTGATATAATTACGCTAGACAGTCGATGGGTTGAATTGGGTATTGCTATTTCGGTCATGTTGACAGCGCTAAACAATATTTTTCCTATTGTTTTCAGAGTGGGCTTACTCACTTTTGGGTTTGGTCTTCTTCACGGCATGGGCTTCGCCAGTGTTTTTGCTGAATTAAACGCACAATCAAACAGCCTAGTAATGAGCGTGGCCGCATTCAACATTGGTGTAGAAATAGGCCAACTGGCCATTGTTGCAGTACTTCTGCCACTCCTTATGCTTGCACGTAATTGGCATGTTTATGCAAAAACAATTATGCCGTTTGCATCCTCTGTCATCGCCATTGTTGCATTAAACTGGACCTTACAGCGGTGGTAGCCCTTTTTTCGGTAGCTAAGTATTCTTACCGGCCAAGCTTTTTCTGCTGGTAAGCTTGTACTTACGTCAGTGCTTAGGCCTTGTTCAAACGTCCTTGGTTGAATTGAGACCGAGGACGTTTTACTTATTAGCAGTGAGCTACAAACGTTCTAAATCATATGCGCCCTGCTCTGATAGCTTTTTATTGAGCGGCGTTATTCGCTCTTCAAACAGGGTTTGTAATTGCAATTTATATTGCAGCCATTTTGCTTCTAAGTCTTCTAGTCTTTTTAATGCGCCCGCTTGCGCTGGAGCTCCCGTTCCGTCGAAATTATCCATTAAAAAGCGTACTTGCCTGTCGAGCATATTAGGCCAATTAATATCATCTTCAAAAGTTTGATGTTTAGGCTGAATCACTGACGACTCCCACTCATCAATTTCACTCACAATACGGTCGATAGACTCTGACATTTCAACAGACAGCATCACATTAGAATGTGTGACGTCATTAAGCTTTTCACGCACATTCCGGGCTTTCTGTAAGTGTGCAAACAGTTCATTTAAAATAGTTTCACTGGCCTTGATACTCTGCTCAACCACTTTTAACTGCTGCGCATTGGTATTCTCTCGTGGGTCGGGTAGCACCTTAAAAGATCTCGTTTGCGCTATATCGCCAAGCGATATCGTAGCTTTATATTCTCCCGGCATTACTCTGGCACCATTCCAGCCGCCAAAAAGCTTCACGTTATCAATACAGTTAAGGGGTGCGCGACGCAAATTCCACTCGAAGGTGTTATAGCCTTTATTTGTCGATGGATGCTTGAACTTGACCGGGCTGCGAATATCTTCATTGCCTTTCGCGCAAGATTCAAACGCGCTAGGTTTAGACGATAGCGAGCGCACTAATTCGTTGTCGGCATTAAAAATGTCAATGCGAAGTTCGTCATCTTCTTCTAGCTCTGCGCCTAAATAATATCTGAATGACGCGCCGCGAGGAGGGTTCTTAGCCTCAGGTTGACCGCTCATATTACCACCGCTTAGTAACCGCACGCCGTCAACAGGGCTAAATTGAAATAGCTTTTCATCAACCAAAGATTCGTTAACTTCGCGAAGAGGCGATATATCATCTAACACATAAAAGCCTCTTCCCTGTGTAGCAACCACTAGGTCATCACCTTTCACTTTAAGGTCTGTTATTGCAACCGGAGGTAAGTTGAGCGACAGCTTTTGCCAGTTTTTACCATCATCAAAGCTTATAAACATTCCACTTTCTGTGCCGGCAAACAGCATACCCTCTTGCTGAGTATCTTCACGAACTACTCTTACAAAAGCGTCTTCGGGCAAGCCTTTATCAATACGAGTCCAGCGTTTTCCATAATTTGTCGTTTTATAAATATACGGGCTGTAGTCGTTAAGTTTATAGCCAGTCACTGCAACGTAAGCTTTGCCCTCGGCATGAGAGCTTAACTCTATGGCATTTACCTGCGCTTCTTTTTTGTGAGGGGTAATATCTACCCAGTTTTTTCCTTCGTCCCTAGTAAGATGCAGTTTACCATCGTCGGCACCAGCCCAAAGCTCTCCCGCATTTACAGGAGATTCAGCAATATAAAACACTGTGTTGTAGTATTCAGCGCCCGCCTGCTCGTTAGTAATAGGCCCGCCATTTAGCCCCTGCTTTTCAGCATCGTTACGGGTAAGGTCAGGGCTAATTTCTTGCCAATTTACACCCCTGTCAGTGGTTTTTAGTATCATCTGTGTTCCGTAATACACAGTATTTGGGTCGTGTTTTGATACTAAAACTGGCGCATTCCAATTAGTGCGATATTTCTGGTCTCGAGCATTACGACCAAACACGTACTCAGGGTAAGGCATGATGGGGCGAGTTAACCCGCTTTCTCTATCAAATTCCGTGAGTGTACCGTTTATAGTAGTGGCGTAGATAAGCGCAGGATCGTTTGGATTAAACGCGATATGGGCACTTTCACCACCGCCCACTGCAAATTGTTCGTCAATGCCTATGCCGCTATCCCAAGTCGCAGAAGGCGTTGCCATAGTAGTGTTATCTTGCTGGCCTCCATAAATATGATACGGCTCAAGGTTATCTGTGGTCACTCTGTAAAATTGCGCAGTGGGTTGATTGTAAATACTCGACCACGACGCTCCACCATCAAACGTAACGGTTGCGCCACCATCGTTGGCGTTTATCATGTTTAAACTGTTTTCAGGGTTAATCCACATATCATGAGTATCGCCATGAGGCAGCGACTTAATTTCAAAGGTTTTGCCGCCATCAATGGATTTATGCAGCTGCACATTCATAACGTACAGAGTATTTTCATCGTTCGGGTCAACTTTTATATGGTTGTAATACCAAGCTCTGGCTTTAAGAATATTGTCGCCATTCATTAACTCCCATGTAGCCCCAGCATCATCACTGCGATATAAACCGCCCTCATCAGCTTCAACAATGGCGTAGAGTCGTTTAGGGTTTGATGGTGATACATCAATTCCCACTTTACCAATGAGCGTTGGCAAGCCTTTTTCAAGCTGCTCCCAGGTTTCACCGCCATCAATAGACTTATAAATGCCGCCCTCATCGCCGCCAGATTTTACAAACCACGGCGTTCTGCCGTGATGCCACATGCTTGCATAGAGTATTCTTGGGTTAGAAGGATCTATGGCCAAATCGGCTGCGCCCGTATCTGCATTCACTTTTAATACGTGTTGCCAATTTTTACCACCATCAGTGGTTTTGAAAATACCGCGCTGTTCGTTGGGAGCCCAAATATTGCCTTGAACCGCAGCCCAAGCAACGTCTGGATTCGAAGGGTGTATGCGTATTTTTGGAATTTGACCCCGATTGTCTAATCCAACCAGCTTCCATGTTTCGCCTGCGTCGGTAGATTTATAGATGCCTTTGCCATGACTTGTGGTAACGCCTCGAATAGGGCCTTCGCCAGTGCCAACATAAATTACGTTGGGGTCGGAAGGCGCTACTGCAATAGAACCAATGCTGCCTACTGCAAAATGTTTATCTGATAGCGGCTTCCACGATATTCCCGCGTTTTCAGTTTTCCATACTCCACCACCAGCAGCGCCCATGTAATAAAGCTGCGGGTTGCCTTTAACGCCGCTAACGGCAACCGAACGACCACCACGGTAAGGACCGACAAAACGGTATTCCATTTTGTCGAAAAGTACTGCATCAATGGTGTCTTCTAATCCATAAGTTGAAAATGAAAAACTCAACAGTGTGCTCACAGACACAACTAGAGCAGCTAATGTTCGCCGTAATATCATTGCTGAACGCCTTATTTTGGTTATTATTTTTAAAAGTGGAAATGCTTATTTTTGATGTTTTGTAACGATGAACACTTATATTGCAGCCAGCGTAGCGTTAAGGCAATGACTTTGGTGAGGAATTTGAACAAGCAAATATACAATAATGAGAAGATGTGAATATGTATTGGGCTATAGAGTTTTAATGCGCGGCACATTAAAGCCCCCTTGGACCTTCAACGTACCAGCACGGCAACGTGTTACGCTCTTTGCTTTGACCTAAGATCGAAAACGGCATATGAAGCAACGATTAAAAAGCAACCCGCGGGGACAATGTAGGATAGCGCTGTGCTGTAGTTATCAATCAGTGCCGCTTGAATAAGTGGAATAAGTGCCCCACCAAGAATAGCCATTACCAATCCTGCCGCACCAAATTTAGCGTCATCTTTTAATCCGTGTAGTGCAATGGCATAGATAGTTGGGAACATGAGTGATAGACAAGCCGAAATACCAATAAGCGCCCAAACGCCTGTATCATTGGGCATAGCAATCATGCAAAGACACAGTACCGTAGCGACAGTAGACATAACAGTTAACAGAGCCGCAGGCCTAATGAAGCCCATGATCCATGTCATTACAAAACGCGAAACAAGGAAAACCAACATACTGTATTGCAACACAGTCCCACCAGATATTTCATCTCCGCCTTTGGCTTCCATTACGTATTGAATAGTAAAGGTCCACACACAAGTTTGTGCTGCTACATTAAAAAACTGCGCTACTACACCAAAGCGATAGTGGCGATTTTTGAAAAGCCTTCCCATTGTGGCCCTAAAATCGACCTTATTACTCGTCTCTTGAGCCTGACAAACTGCGGGCGTTTTCATCATGGCAATGGCTATCCAAATTACCACCAAAACGCATGCAAACCCCACATAGGGCACCATAACGGCCTCAAGTTCAGCACTCATTACCGCAACGAGTTGATCAGCACTCATGTTACTTCGCTCATCGGCTGTTGCTTGATTTAATTGGGGAAGAATGAGCGTTGCTGCCAAAAACACTCCTAAATTAGTGCCAACAGGATTAAATGACTGAGCGAAATTCAGACGTCGAGTAGCTGTAACTTCACTCCCCATTCGCATGACATAGGGGTTAGCAGAGGTTTCAAGAATAGATAACCCACCGGCTAAAATAAAAAGCGCAGCGAGAAAAAAGCCATACGTCATCATCTGGCTTGCAGGGTAAAACATAAACGCACCAACGATGGCACACCCCAAGCCTGTCAGTACTCCAGTTTTATAAGAGAACCGTTTGTTGATAAATGCAGCCGGTATGGCTAAGCAAAAGTAAGCGCCATAATAACTAAACTGAACTAAGGCTGATTGCAAAGAAGACATAGTGAAAATTTTGCTAAACACTTTAACAAGCGGATCAGTCATATTTGCGGCAGTTCCCCATGCAGCAAAACATACAGTAAGAAGAATAAAAGGCAGTAACATATCACGAGAGACTAAGGGGGCTTTTTGTTGCATGGGTTACGGTCGCATGTTAATTTTTGGTTAACGCATTTAATCAACAAAATTTCACCATGTCAATAAATCAACTTTATTTATTTAAATATGATTAAGCAAATTTATTGGCAAAAACCAAATGTTAAAAAACGGAGTTATTACGTTTAACATAACCAACCTAAATTTCTTTGAAGTAGACGACATGACCGATAAAGCAAAAACTCAGAAATCGACACGAGAAGGCCGAGGTCAATCTGGTCTAAGAGTCCAGAATGAGCGAAAAATCATATCCCTCATTCGCCAACATGGTGCATTACCTAAAGCAGAAATAGCCCACAAAACTGGACTGTCTGCTCAAGCAGTCACAGTCATTATAAATCGCTTAGAGGCTGACGAACTACTAGTAAGAAAAACACCCCAGCGAGGCAGAGTAGGACAACCTTTAGTGCCCTTTGCACTCAATTCAGAAGGAGCATTTGGTATAGGTTTAAAGGTCGGAAGACGAAGTTTCGACCTCACTTTAATTGACTTGAACGGCAATGTTCGCGCTACTCTTCATGAAAACTTTCAATACCCCAGCGTTACTAAATTACTGGCATTTTTAGAAAAAGGCATTGAGGCCCTTACTCTAGGTTTGAACACCGATTTGCGTGAAAGAATTTTAGGAGTGGGCGTGGCAACGCCCTACGAAATATGGAGTTGGGCGGAAGAAGCAGGCGCCCCGTCGGAAGTATTGGACGAATGGAAAACCTTTAATTTTACTCAAGGGATCACGAGTATTATCAATTTACCGGTTTATGTTTGTAACGATGATACCGCTGCATGCTCTGCCGAGCTAAGCTTTGGTAACCCACATCATTTCGACAATTTCATGTACGTGTTTATTGGTACGTTTATTGGTGGTGGTGTGGTACTCAATGGTTCGTTGTTTACCGGCAAAACGGGTAATGCAGGTGCTATTGGCTCATTACCTCAACCAGTACTCGACCCACAAGGAAAGCTATCATCCCAACAGCTGATCATGCAGTCCTCATTATACATACTCGAACAGATGCTAATTGATGCAGGTTACGATGGAAAATCACTATGGCAGTCGAGTGAATACTGGGGAGAGTTAGGTGCCACTTTGGATGACTGGATTGACAAAGTAGCCGATGGTCTCGCCTATGCAGCCCTTTGCTCTATGGCTATTTTTGATTTTGAGGCCATCGTTATTGATGGCGCTATTCCCGTTACGGTAAGAGAAAAAATTATACGTGCTACTGCAGAAAAAATAGCAAAATCAGATACTCGAGGGCTCTCACCCTGCGAAATTGTAAGCGGCACCATAGGAGGCAAAGCGCAGTCTATCGGGTGCGCAAACCTGCCACTATTGGCAAACTTTTCTCAAGACAGTCGAAGCCTTTTTAACTAAGGTCTAACGACCTTAGTTTTCCCTACCTCTTTTTTAAAAAAACACAGCATTGCGTTGCGGGCTTCCCCATCTTTTTAAGCGTTTTCGAATCGCTGTAAATAGGTTGATATTATTTTGTGCATAAAATATTAAATAATATTAGTTGATTTATTATTTTTAATAACCTACATTTCGTTAACAATCTTGTTACCACCCTTAACATTTGATCAAATCTAACTACGGGACAGGGTTAGTCAACTTTAAGAAATAAATCACTGGAGAGACACATTATGCAATGCGCAACTAAACTCACACTCATCGCAGCAGCCGTCACTGCATCTATTTCTCAAACTTCTTTGGCACAAACTGCTGAAGAGGAAACAAGCAAACCTAGCAGTCTGGATTTTGAGCAAATCATTGTTACGGGTACATCTAGACCAAAAGAAAAAATTGAATCGACAAACGCAATGACAACGTTTGGCGAAGAAAAACTTGAGCGTTTAGCACCTTATAGTGTGGGTGAATTAGTTCGCAGCATTCCTGGATTTCATGCGGAAGACACAGGTGGTGAAACAGGTAACAATGTTGCGCCTCGTGGTTTTCCGCTGTCAACGCAGACGGAATTTACTGCATTATTGCGCGATGGTATGACGGTATTTTATAACCAGGATGTTTTGTTTTCTCAAAACGACCGCTTTACTCGCCTTTCTAATTTTATAGGTAATGTTGAAGCCATTAGAGGTGGTGCATCATCGATTTTCGTAGGTAGTGCACCTGCTGGTTTTATTAACTTTTTATCTCGTGAAGGCGGTGACGATACAGAAGGCGATGTATTTTTTGAAACCAATAGTAACAACCGCTTAGGTGCGCAAGCATGGGTGAGTGGCTCAATTAACGATCAAACCGTTTATGCCATTGGCGGTTGGTATCGCAGAGGTGACTCTGCTCGCGACCCGGGCTATACCGCCAACCAAGGTGGTGAAATTAATGCCAACGTAAAATATTTTTTTAAAGACAGCAGTGGCTTTACTCGCTTTGAATTTAACAAACAAGATGACAAATCTTTCTTCTTCATTCCTCAGCCTCTTACCGGTTCAACAACCGATGCGCAAACCATTCCAGGGGGGATGGACATTCGCGATGGAACAACGGGTAACTCAGCGGGCGCACGTTTACTTCGCTTAGCAAATACGCCTAGCGGCGATATCGATTTAGACGTTACCGACGGTAACTTTGCAGACGTAACCTACATCGGAAACACCACAGAGGTAGAGCTAAACGACAACTGGATGTTTACCAACCAAGTTCGCTATACCGACCTACTAACAACGTTCACCGGTATTATTAATGTTGGCAACGCAGAACCTTTATCGGGTAAGGCTCAAGCTATATTTGATAGCAACCAAACTGCCCTTGCCGATGCGGTTTTTAATGATAGTTTGAACTACAGAATACTCGATGCCGGGACAGGCTTTGAACTGGCTAATAACAGCAATGTTGATACTTTTAATACCAATGGTTTTGGTATTAATGCAGGCTTTTGGCATCGCCGCTTTGAAGGCGATAACCTTCAAAATGAAACAAAACTGCGTCATGTTTACGAAGGTTTAGATGAAGGCACTATTTACTCTACATTTGGTTTATTTGTTTCTAATATTAACGGCCATGTTACCGATTACCGAATTAACACCCTTCAGTCTGTTGAGCCTTTACCACAACGTTTAGATATCGCGTTTATCGACGAACAAGGCAATGACATTGCCAGCGGTACATATAAAGGAATACAGGCTGGTTCACACGGCTTTGCCAATATTGTTTATAACGAGTCGACCATTGCGCCTTATGCGGACTTTGAATACGAGATAGATGATTTAACCCTAAACCTTGGCGCACGCTACGAAACACTTAGAGCAAATGGTGAAGCCGAGAATCAGGGCAACTACGAAATAAGTAGCTTTACCAGCGATGCTGACCTAGTAAACGGAAGCATTGTTCTACCCTTCGGTGACGGCACTTATCGAGATTTTGATATTGAATATAGCGAGTTAGCGTGGACAGTTGCTGCGAATTACATCGTGAATGAAGACTTTGCTGTTTTTACTCGATATGCAGACGGGTTCCGTATGCCTGACGTAGATAAATATATGGCAATTACCGACCTTTCAAGTCAAGCAGAGATAGACGAGTTTAATCGCTCTGAACGTCGTGAAACCCAGCCAGCCTCTACAGTAATGGCAGAGTTAGGCTTCAAATATAACTCAGGCGACGTTGCTGCTTTCTTAACAGCTTATTATGCCGCAGCAGACGACCTATTCTTTAACGTGCCCACGGTAGTCGATAATCAGGTGGTACAACGCCAAGCATTCCGCAATACCGAAACGTTGGGTCTTGAGGCTGAATTCAATTTGCAAGTAACGGAAGGATGGAGCATTGGCTTGTCTGCCACGTATCAAGATCCAGAATTTGTTAACACCCCTGCAGCCGAGTTTATTAATAGCGATGGTAATGTTGATACAGTAAATATTAATGGCAATATGCCAGTGCGAGTACCAAAGCATTTTGGACAGCTTACTAGTAGCTATGAATTCGAAGATTTTGCTTGGGGCGTAGCCAGTGTAAACGCCACTTACTCGTGGAGCGGAAAACGTTATGCAGACGATGCCAATACTGCTGAACTCCCTTTCTATGGCATGCTTAACCTTGGCTTTGCGATAGAAAACGAAGATGGCTATTACGTAAGAGCTGACGTTAAAAACATCAACAATTCTGAAGGCTTATCGGAAGGCGATCCACGAGCTGGAGAAACTGTAGCTGGGCAAAATACCACATTTAACGCCCGTGTTGTGTTGCCTCGTACCTTTACAGTAAGTGTAGGTAAACGCTTCTAAACAACTTGGGTAGCTTGGGCGTGTGACCAAGCTACCCTACTCTATTTTTTCACTACCGCTTTTTTATTATTGATTGGCAAATCGATCTGCTCTGCTACTCAACACTTTCAGACCACCATCTATACAATTCAACTCACCTTCTATAACCCACTATAATCCACCAACACATGAATAAAGTTCATCGATAGATGAAATTAAGTCATTTTTATTCATAACAAACATTGCGTATAACATTCCCATGCAGAGACACCATTGAGGGAAGCGTGAAACACAATGAATAAAAACTTTGAATTTACTATTACTAGCACACCGTTGAATGAGGAGTATAGCCCTTCAGAGACCACGCGAATTACCACTAACTATGCAAATTTAGCTAGAGGTGAACATCGTAAAGCGAATCTCCGCAATGCTCTGCAAATGATAAACAACCGCTTTAATGCACTGGCTACATGGGACAACCTTACGGGGCAAAGATACGCCGTAGAGTTAGACATAATAACAGTAGAAGTAACCCTTAAAGCCCCTGCACTCACTAAAAACGAGATTAACGATCACAGTATCAAAAATTCCGCCCCCTCAGATACCAAGCTTCAGGGTGTTAACAAAAGCTTTCCAGCTATTGAAGTTCTTAAAACGACGATTGTGGACACCAAAACAAAGCAGCGTACAGAAGGTATAGTGGGTAACAACTTTTCTTCTTACCTAAGAGATTACGATTTCAGCGTAGTGCTTCCAGCGCATAATAAGGGGCAGTCTCACTTTAGTGTTCCTGACAACTTTGGCGACCTGCATGGTACGCTCTTTCAACAGCTTGTGCAGTCAAACGCTTACAAGGCGCACTTTTCAAAGCTTCCTGTTATTTGTATAAGCGTTTCAGACAGTAAGGTGTATCACCGAACTGAAAATGAACACCCGATTTTAGGGGTTGAATATGTTCCCAATGAAACGTCATTAACCGAAAGCTACTTCAAAAAAATGGGCTTAAACGTCCGCTATTTTATGCCGCCTAATAGTGTTGCGCCGTTTGCGTTCTATTTCTCTAATGACTTGCTAAACGACTACACCAACTTAGAGCTAATCAGCACCATAAGCACGATGGAAACATTTCAAAAAATCTATCGCCCGGAGATTTATAACGCGAATGCCGTTGCCGGAAAACGTTACCAGCCTAATTTGCGTCATCAAGACCACTCGGTTACTCGCATTGTTTACGACAGAGATGAACGCACCAAGCTAGGTGTTGAGCAAGGAAAATTTGTTGAAGAAACCTTTATCAAGCCTTACCGCGCAACCTTGAAGCAATACATCAAGCAACGCGCTTAAAGTAGCGCCCATACGACAGCGCGTATTAATGCTCAACCACCCTATTAAGTGAAGATTTGATTATGAAAACATTATTACCAACAACAATTTCTGGAAGTTTACCAAAACCGTCCTGGCTGTCAGAGCCAGAAACGCTATGGTCGCCATGGAAACTTAACAATGAAGCCCTTATTGAAGGCAAGCGAGATGCTTTGAAACTATCTTTACACGAACAGCAATGTGCTGGCATTGATATTGTGTGCGATGGCGAACAAACAAGGCAGCATTTTGTTACCACTTTCATTGAACATTTAAACGGCGTTGATTTTGAAAACAGAGAAACTGTACGAATTCGAGATCGTTACGACGCAAGCGTACCAAGAGTGATTGATGCCGTTACTCGCCCCAATTCCGTATTTGTAGAAGACGCTAAATTCCTGCGTAGCCAAACGGACAGACCTATCAAGTGGGCCCTGCCCGGACCTATGACAATGGTAGATACGCTTTATGACGCGCACTACAAAAGCCGTGAAAAACTGGCATGGGAGTTTGCGAAGATTCTCAATCAAGAGGCAAAAGAACTAGAAGAGGCTGGTGTAGATATTATTCAGTTTGATGAACCGGCATTTAATGTATTTTTCGACGATGTAAATGAATGGGGCGTAGCCGCTTTAGAGCGCGCTGTGGAAGGGCTGAAATGCGAAACTGCTGTACATATTTGCTATGGTTACGGCATTAAGGCGAATACTGAATGGAAAAAGACACTGGGCAACGAATGGAGACAGTACGAATCTATTTTCCCTATGCTTCAGCGCTCAAACATAGACATCATTTCATTAGAGTGCCACAACTCTCGGGTACCGCTAGAGCTTATTGAATTGTTAAGAGGCAAGAAAATCATGGTGGGCGCGATCGATGTTGCCAACCACACAGTAGAAACCGCCGATGAAGTCGCCAACACGCTCAGAAACGTACTAAAATATGTAGATGCAGATAAACTTTATCCCTGCACGAACTGTGGGATGGCACCGCTGCCAAGAGAGGTAGCCCGCGCTAAACTCAAAGCCTTATCTGATGGCGCCGCTATTGTGAGAAATGAGTGTGCTTAAAAGACTTGTTGAACATTCTTTCAACACTTAAAAGTAATTCTCGAAAAAAAGTGTTGTATGCGCGCCCTGCATCGCTATAATGCAGGGCATTGGCTTGTAGCCAATAAAATATGATGCCAGAGTGATGAAATTGGTAGACATGACGGATTCAAAACTAATCGCGTCTAACAATTACGATGTGGCAAGTCATTGAAAGGTATAGCACCTTTTGACTTTAACAAGCTAAAAATTGCTTGCAAAGATTTGCAAAGTTTTTACACTTCGCAAATAGCAAAATTTGATGCCAGAGTGATGAAATTGGTAGACATGACGGATTCAAAATCCGTTGCCTTCGCGGGCGTGCCGGTTCAAGTCCGGCCTCTGGTACCATTCTTTGCAAGGTTATTTAGCAACTAAACCGACCTTTGAGTCGGTTTTTTTGTTTAATTTTTACGCTTTTTACTCTTACCTTTGATCGCCCTAAAGTCGACGAGATGATCTGGGAACAACACTCCAACTCTTCCAGTAGCATGATTAAAGCCTAATTGACTTTTATTAACGATAGATTCGACTTGAACTTTTATCGCTGGATTTAGAAGACTTAAAAGATATTCAATAAAATTGTTCACGGCTTTTCTGTCATCATTCAGTGATTCTAACCTAACCAGGCTTGTTGATACGCCAATAGTTTTATCCCACGAATCTTCATATGAAATGAATATTGGTACTTTACCGTTAAAGAAAACGTTGCCTATGCCTAGTTTATTTAAATCTACATTTCCATGTAATAAGTCATTCCTCTCATTCATTAACGTATGGAATGCTTTACATTGAGGTGATTCATAATCCACGGGCGACTGAAAACCATTACAATTAATATGAAGTGACTGCACACGTATATCTATTGGTTGGCGCAATACATTTTGGAAAAGTCTCTCACTTTTTTTTATTTCAGGTTTGCTCAAAACAAAAAGCAATAGATTGATAAAAGATTCAGCTTGCACAGGTAGCATTGCGCGAGCACCGTAGGCTAAGCCAACTGCAAAGCTATACTTCGTTGCATTGATCTCCCATCTTTTTTTGAATTTTTTGAAGTCAGATGGGGATGTAGGTTGAGGAATTTTATCCTTAGCCAGGTTAAGTTTTAGCTCTTCGATTTTTCTATATTGTTGATCTATAGCTTCACTTATTTGCTTATATGGATTTAAAAACTGTTGCCACTTTTCAAGCTTATTCCTTAACTGCGAAATCTGCTTTCCATAATTCCCTATATCTAATTTTACTTGACTAACGAAGTCTGAAATAGAAAGTTTAGAAGAGCCAAAATTGCCAGCTAAATGTATTTCCGACCGAAAATTGTGCCCCTGAATAGTTGTAAAACCCAAATCTCCGCTCAGCACCCACTCCCAATGAATTAGGTTGTCAGAGTCATCATGTCTAAAAAAGTTTTGCAGCCCATTAGGCTCACCATATTTGGCATAGAGATAACAGTACAAATCGACTGGCTTTATTTCGTTTGTTATTTCCCAAACGGTTCCACCCTTTGGATAGTTGTCATCTTTCAAAAGCCTTGCGATGTATTTCGTAGGCATCGCATTTAAATTTAAGAAATATTGGTCTAACCCTTTCATTTCGTATCCGCTGGCTAATTAGAAACCTACTACACTCCACCATAAAACGTATTCACAAAGTCTTTCAGCTTCTCGGTAAGGCGCGGTATGACTTTATTGCGCTGAAGTATGCTGGGTGGTTTCTCCATTAGCCCTGCAACGTCTTCACGCAACGGTTCTTGGTTGTTGTAAATCATTCGTTCGACAACATCTTTCATGCGTTCTGGAACGAGTTGCTCTTCTTCTGCAATTTGCTTTGTCGCCTTTTCTTTCTCAACTTCCCAGTAAGCTGCAAATGCGTCGTCTACTTCTTCGGCAGACTTCACATTCGGTAGATTTTCCTTAATAAATTTATCGATGAGTTCCTGCTTACTTCTCAGGTTGGGATCACCATTCACCGCTTGCATCAGTGCCTTGTACTGGTACTGGTATTCTTCTTCCGACTCGGTTTCTTTTAACTTACTCAGGAGTTTCAGTATGTAGGCAACGTTTATCTCATCCATCGCCAAGAGTTCGAGTTCAAAGTCGACCTCTTCCAGAACAGACACCTTTTCTTTGGCATTATTCGTCTTCACTTTGTCGTGTAAGTCGAGGTACTTACTCTTGAAGTCTTCGAACTCTTGTTCATCTATTCGCACGTCTTCAAAGCTAAAATCTGCAAAGCTTTCGAGAATGTTTCTCAAGCGCATTAACTCGCGAAACGCCTTAATGTATTCCAGTTCCTGATTTTCATCTTCCAGACTATCGACACTTTCAGGATCAGGGGCGAAAGCCAAAAGGTTGCCAAAGGCTTTATTGAAGAGCTTCACAAACTCTTCGTAGGGCGGCATGATGACGGTGTCTTTAGCGTCTTTGTTTGAAAACAGAGCAAGAGCTTCATCTGTGCGCTTTTTGAGGTTGCGGAAGCACACAATATTACCTTGTGACTTTTGCTCGTTAAGAATTCGGTTGGTGCGCGAATATGCCTGTATTAATCCATGATATTTGAGATTCTTATCGACAAACAGCGTGTTCAAAGTTTTGCTGTCAAAGCCTGTCAGGAACATGTTTACTACCAACAGTATGTCTACCTTACGCTGGCGAACTTTCTTTGAAATATCGTTGTAGTAGTTATAGAAAGACTCGCTGTCTTTAGTGGTGTAACTGCAACTGAACATTTCGTTGTAATCACCGATAAACTGCTCCAACTTATCGCGGCTGTGACTATACACAGCCTGAGGTTCTGCCACCTTATCTAAATGGTTATCGTCCAATCCATCGGCGTCGGGATCTTCCTCATTGGCTGCATAAGAAAAGATAGTTGCAACTTTGAGGTTGTGCTTTTCTTCCGCTTTCTTTTTGGCAAACAGTTCATAGTACTTTATCAACGCAGGAACGCTGGATACGCAAAACATCGCCGTAAATTCTCGGCTATGAGTCTTACGGTTATGTTGAGCAATGATGTAATCGACAATTTTTTCTAACCGAATCTCTGATTCCATCAGTTCTTTGGTGTCGATACCTTCAACTTCAATGTCTATCTCATTTGCACTGTCTTTCTTCTTGTACCTGCCGACATACTCAACGTTAAACTTAAGGACGTTCTCATCTTTAATCGCATCGACAATGGTGTATTTGTGCAGAGGCTTATGAAACAAGTCCGTTGTTGTGTATTTGCGAGATGATTTCGAGACGGCGTTTTCCACAAAAATCGGCGTACCAGTGAAACCAAACAATTGATGATTAGTGAAGAACTGGCTGATTTTTTGGTGGGTATCGCCAAACTGGCTTCGGTGACACTCGTCAAAGATAAACACAATATTTTTATCTTTCACCGGCTCCATTCTTTTAGAGTAACGCTTGTGGCTTATCGCGTTGTTAAGCTTTTGAATGGTTGTGACAATCAGCTTTGTATTGCGTTGCTCATTGATCTTATCTGCGGCAACCGGCGCATCGGTAAACTGATCTACAAGTAGCTTTGTGTTATCTGTGCTATCTACGCACCCTTTCGAAAAGCCGTTAAACTCTTTGCTGGTTTGGTAGTCGAGATCCTTGCGATCAACAACAAACACCACTTTGTGAACTTGGCTGTCGCCTGTAAGCAATTGGGCCGTTTTGAAAGAGGTTAAGGTTTTACCTGAGCCCGTTGTATGCCAGATGTACCCATTCATCTTATCCGTGGATTGCGCATTTGCAACTAAAGACTGGCGTTCAGCAACGCGTTCGATAATCGCTTCCGTTGCATATATCTGGTAAGGACGCATTACCATGAGAATGCGGTCAGTCTCATTTAATACCAAATACTTCGTGATCATGTCGGTGAGATGATTGGGCGTTAAAAACACCTGAGCAAATTCAGTCAGGTCACTATAACGTTTGGTATTTAACTCATCTGCCCAGAAGAACGTTTGCTTGAAGCTTTGTTTGCGGTTGTTAGCGTAATACTTGGTGTTCGCTCCGTTTGATATAACGAATACCTGCACGTACTGAAACAGGCCATCCTCTGCCCAATAAGAATGACGCTGATAACGGTTTATCTGATTGAAAGCTTCTTTTAATTCAAGTCCACGGCGCTTAAGTTCGATTTGCACTAAAGGCAGACCGTTAACCAGAATGGTGACGTCATAACGGTTCTTGTAACGACCTTCTACGGTAACTTGCTGAGTAACCTGAAAGTGATTTTGCTTAACATCTTCATCCAAAAAGCGAATGTAGCCAGTAGTGCCATCGTCCTTATTAATTTGCAGTCGGTCACGAAGAATCTTGGCCTTATCGAACACATTACCCTTCACTAATGCGTTGCGAATTTGCTTTAGTTCGGTATCGCTAATATCAAAACCGTTGAGCTTGGAAAGCTGCGCTTTCAAGTTTTCTCGTAATGATTTTATATCCGTGATTTGTACACGCTCAAAACCTTGCTTCGCAAGTTGTGCAACGAGCTTATTTTCTAATTCTTGCTCCGACTGATAGGCCACATTTACTCCTTGTACTTCCTTACCCTAAACGAACATCTTCTGCATCAACCCTTTTTTAAAGGTTTGAATAAGCTCTATTTGTTCTTTAAGCAATCTTAATTTTGTATCTAGTTCTAATGAAAAATTCGTTATTTTTTCTTGCTCTTTACTTGAAGGCATTGGCAGCTTGATATTCTTAAGCTCATTGAAAGATAGGACAACTTGCGATGTTCCTACTGCTTGACGCCCAAATTTATTTTTGTGCATTCGTGTCAACTCAACAAAAAAATCATTTTGTTTATTTTTCATTGTAAAAACGGGGTAATATGTACTGATAATTCCAGTGAATCCAAGATCGTTTTTATTAAAGAAAAACTGTCTGTCGTCACTCCTTGACCTGTAAGTTAAAAAACCAGAAGGAATGACATTGAAACCCAAATTTTTCCGCTCTGTAATCCTACCCTCACCGTAATAGTCCGACTGTTTGATAAGCCCTTTTCTAGATGACGTAAGTACCTCGTACTGATTTTCGATTTGAGATTTTTCTTTATACTCTTCTAACCAAGTACCTAGCTTCGTTTCCTGCCAATCAGGGAATTCACTTCCATCATCATCTTTAAAACGAATTTCTCGCTTGAAAAGCTGTTGCATCACGCCTTTTTTGTATTGCTCAAGCAAGGCATGCTTCTCTTTTAACAGGCTGATTTTTTTGTCTACTACCGTTAAAAAATCGGCTATTTTTTGTTGTTCTTCAATATCGCAAATTGAAATTTTAAGCTTATTAATTTGTTTAAGGGACAAAAATGGCTGTGCTCCACCACTTGTAAGCTGATGGAATAACTTACGGGTCTGCATTCTTAGCGATTGCTCCAAAAACACCGGATTGACTACATCCCTATTTGGCTTAATAAGAGCAACATTTTTTAAACTAAATTCAAAATCTACGTCAACTAATGCGGCAGTAGCCGTACCTGCGCCTATATTGACCAGCAGAATATCGTCCCTCTCTGGATTACATCTTTTGAAAATAATTTGATGCTCTTCTTCAGAGACATAGTAACAATTTGCAAAATCTATTTTTCCATCTTTGACATGTATCGCGGTTAAGTATGGCACTCCGCTCTCTCTTACCTTTGGAGTGTCATGAGTACCGTCAGTTACCTTTGTCGAAATTTCGCTTACAACTTTGGTAGCCCATGGGTTGCTAAAAACCTTGAATCGAGTAGAAGGAGCATTTGTATTTTGCATACTTATTCCTTGAGACCTAGCTCTATCAAGTAACTGGAGACTTTTCTGTCTGCTGTAACTATTTTATCGTCTAACTTTTCTAAAGCAGAAATTAGCTCTCCCAAGTCAGCATGAACTTCATCTTCAAATGTATCGACATACCTTGGTATGTTTAGATTGAAATCATTTTCACTAGAGATTGCATCGATATGTGCGACATTAGCAAACTTATCTTTGAATTCACGACGGTCAACTGCTTCCAATATTGCTTCTAAATCTTCATCTCGGAGGTAGTTCTGATTGGTTGCCTTACCGAAGTTCTGGCTTGCATCAATAAACAAGATATTTTCTCTATGCTCACGGTTCTTCTTTAGAACCAAGATACAAGTTGGTATAGATGTGCCGTAGAAGATGTTTGCTGGTAAACCAATCACCGCATCAAGATAGTTTTTTTCTTTGATCAAATGTTTACGAATATGGCCTTCTGCGGCTCCTCGAAAGAGCACACCGTGAGGCAATACCACTGCCATTGTGCCGTTATCATCCAACTGATGAATCATATGTTGCACGAAAGCAAAGTCTGCCTTTGATGCAGGTGCAAGTTTGCCGTAGTCTTGAAAACGTTCGTCAGTGAGAAATCCTTGAGATGCACTCCACTTAGCTGAAAATGGAGGATTCGCGACAACGGCTTCGAACTTGTGTTCCAAGTGATGTGGTTGTTCGAGTGTGTCGTCCTGCTGAATATCAAATCGACGATAGTGCACACCGTGCAAAATCATATTCATTCTAGCCAGGTTGTAGGTGCTGGGGTTTTGCTCCTGTCCGTAGAAATGCCCAACGTCCTTCACTTCTTTTGCTACCCGTAAAAGCAAAGAGCCAGAGCCGCATGTAGGATCATATACACTGCGAAGTTTATCTTTTCCATGAGTAACCAGTTTCGCCAGAAGCTTCGACACCATAGGCGGTGTGTAGAACTCACCAGCCTTTTTGCCAGCGCCTGATGCAAACTGTCCAATCAAGTATTCATAAGCATCGCCCAGTACATCAATTTCCGTTTCATGATGCAGAAAGTCTATGTCGTCGAGATGAACCAGTATTTTTGCGATCAGCTCGTTTTTGGCTTTTTCTGTTTTACCGAGCTTGTTTGAGGTTAAGTCGAGGTCGTCAAACAAACCATTGAAATCATCCTCAGCCGCCGTACCCATAGTGCTTTGCTCAATATGATTCAGCACTTCAGTAAGCTGCTCTAAAATGAACTCACCGTTTTTACCTTTTTCAGCCAGCACATGGAAAAGCTCACTGGGCTTTAGGAAATAGCCTAAGTGATCGATCGCTTCTTCGTGAATGGCATCCAGATACTCTTTACCCCGTTGTGAATTCTCGTCAATTTCATCAAATTTAATGCCATCCTCTTTGAGAAGTTCATCGGCATAAATGTCCATTCGTTCAGAGAGGTACTTATAAAAAATAAAACCAAGAATGTAGTCGCGAAACTCATCGGCGCTCATATTACCTCGAAGCGCGTTGGCAATATTCCAGAGCTGTTTTTCTAATGCTTTCTTATGTTGTTCAACCATTGTTTCTTATTCCTTGCTACATCTTTCCTGCAACATTATTAGTTGGGCTTTAATGCTTTATTCGGTGTTTGTTGCGTTAATTTTTTTAAAAGCTGGGCCATTTCTCTATCTGGCCAAATGTAATCTTTCTGACCTTTTACGCCACAAGGCCTATGGCTTAAATCTGCGCTGTATCGGCACGGGCTGATACCCGCGACCGAGGTGTTTTTGTAATACAACCCATAATCAATATCTTGAGATACTTGATTCATCGTACCTTGTACCGAACGATTACAGTTTGTATCGAACGTAAGTGGTTGGTAGTTCGTCGCAGCGGCATTAACGAGCTCAGGCGGCATGTCGCTTTTCAACAAGGTGTTAATAAACACATCGTTAAAATGCCAATCGAGGTTCGCGAAGTCTTTCTTGGTTAAGCATGGAATGAACAGCGTAAAACGTGTGGCATCATGTACCGCGATGACACATTGCCTGCGCTGAATAGTGATAAGGTTTGCGTGCCAGTTTAGCCACTGCGCCTGAATACCTATAGCAGTCGCAGGTTGTTCTGTAGCTTTCACCTTATCAGGCAGTTTGGCGTAAAGCTTCTTGGTGCAATGTAGGATCACTTACTACCTCCGCTTGCATTACCTTTAACTTCATACCCCGGCGCAATCGCTAAGTTTTGCACGTTGTTTAGCGTAAAACGGTTTTGTAGCCAAAGTTGGTACTCTGATCCAATTAAGGTTCCGCTTTCGGTACAGTCAACATTCCATCGTCTTAACAGATAACCCGCCATCGCCGCTCGTACCTCGATAAGCAGTTGTTTGTTTTCCATGCCGTAATCCATTTCGATCGCGGTTGGATGTTCAACATTCTTGGGATGCGGCACGAGTTGAAGCGGAATAAGACGCTGCCATTCGGCATCTGCTTGGGCGCTTTCTTCATCACTACGCGTGTCTTTAATTGTTACTTTGCTAATACGCGTTAATACAAAATCTCGGAAACTCTGACTCTTGCGGTCAAAGGCGCGAACGTGCCAGCGTAGGCCATTGTCCACGATGGAATGTGGAACGAGCTCTCTGGCATTCGAACCGCTAGAAAGTGACGTGTAGATAACGCTAACCGCTTTGTTATTAAGAATGGCCTGCACGAGACGCGCAACAATAAAGATGTCGGGCACATTCAGGCTGGACGGAGCTTCTACTGGGAAATGGATATCGCCTATCGCATCAAACCCATCGGAGATATCGTTGGCAAGTTTGGTTAAGGTACGCCTTGCGTCGTGTTCGAAAACAGGTTTGAACTGAGGCGTCTGGAAATATCGCTTTTCTCGCGAATCGTAAGACAGGTTATCCGGTGCAAGCTCTTTGTAAATGCCGAAATCGCGGGAACCTGCCGACAAGCCGACCTGAAAACGATTAATTAAGTCCTGACGATAAATCGCACCTTTGAATAACAGGCAAAAGTCGATGTAGGCAAGACGTTGTTTTTGAGCAAAGCTGATAGAGTCGAGCATCGTCCCTGTGTACTTTTCTATACTTTAGTCCAGTGTGGTTTATTATGAGACGGTTGTAAAGAAGATACGTAGTTAATAGCTCAACGATGGGTGCTTATACTCCTTTTTTCTTGCTTCAAGTTATACATTTGTTGAGGTCAAGAAGAAGTGTGAAGTACCGTAGGATTCTTATGAAACCATTGTAGTTCAAAAGATAAAAAACCTGTACCGTAATTTTTTTACGGCACGATAAAGCTGTGCTATCTTGACACTGAATACTGGAGACTACGATGCTTATTTATTTTTCGGTGCAAGGATTTAGGAATTTTAAAGACAAACTAGAATTCGATCTGCGAAGCACTAACAAGTACGAATTTAATACACACGCTCTCAAAAACGGTACTGTAAACCATAGTGTCATCTATGGTGAAAACGGTAGTGGGAAATCAAATGTCGGTTTAGCGATATTAGATATCGTTTCACACGTCATACCTGATTCAACTGTGCAAATAAATACATTGAAAGATAACTTTCTCAATGCGGATACGGATGAGCAACACGCAAACTTTGAGTATGAGTTTGAGATCGAAGGACATGAGGTGGTATATCGCTATGGTAAAACTGACGACTTGAGCCTTGTATATGAATCACTTTATATAGACAAGCAACTAGTCGCGGAAATAAACAGAGACGAAGGTCATAAAGCTTTCTTTGATTTAGATGGTAGTGAAAATCTGAAAACTGACATATCCAGAGCTGATATCTCCATTATTCGTTATCTCAGTATGTCCGTGCTAGATGAGACTAGACTTAATTATATTTTCGATAAGTTTATTGAATTTGTAGGTGGCATGGTGTTCTTTCGAAGCCTCAATCGAACGGAATATCAGGGGCAAAGGATTAGCTCAAGTAAGCTTTCGGACGAAATAATAGGTAAAGGAAAAGTCCAAGAATTCGAAACTTTCTTGAATGAGGTGGGAGTGAATTGCAACCTTGATATACAGGGAGCATCAGACGACCAATATATTGTCTTTAAGTATCGGAACAAGACAATAGAATTTTCAAGAATTGCCAGTACAGGGACATTGTCTTTGGGTATTTTTTATTATTGGTATTTGCAGTTGTGTGACAAAAAAATAAAGTTCGCATTTATTGATGAGTTTGACGCTTTTTATCATTTTGAGCTATCGAGAAAAATTGTACACAAACTCGGTGAACTTGAATGCCAAACTATTTTAACGACTCATAACCTATCACTACTGGACAATGATCTCCTAAGGCCAGATTGTTATTTCGAGGTAAACGACAACAAAATCGTTCCTTTCTCAAGCTTAGTTCATAAGGAATTACGGAAAGCTCATAATATAGAGAAAATCTACAGAGGAATGAGGGTTGAGTAGACACGTTTTACTGATTTTTGAGGGAGAAAAGACCGAGCTTAACTACTATCAAAGTCTGAAAAGAGCGTTTTTCGATCAAGATGAAACAGCGGTTTGCGTCTGCGTTTTTGGAAATGATGTTTTTGAGCTTTCCGAAGAGCTTTTGGAGGACCCTGATCTAGACGTAGTCGAATTATTGCGGGAGTCGGTAACTCAACCAAAGAATAAGGAGGTCTTGGCTGGCATATCTCGACATAAATTCACAGAAATCTATTTGTTCTTCGATCTCGAATACAACGATGATAAATTTTCTTTCGAAACGCTAGAGACATTCATTGGGCTCTATTCGGATGAGACTGATTTGGGATACGCCTTCGTCAACTATCCTATGGTTGAAGCTACAAGGCACGTAAAAACGCCGGAGTCATTTCTATCGAGCCAAATTGGAGTAGGTAGTTGTAGAGGCAAAATCTACAAGCGCCTTTCAGCTGAAGAGGGAATAAAAGAGTTGAGTGATGCGAGAAAGATAACACATACTGACTGGATAAAATTAGCGTCTATCAATCATAAAAAGGCTTGCCATATAACGAACGAAGATCATGAAACACTTACCAGCCAACTGACGATCTTATCATCACAGAAAACCAAGGTGCAAACGTCAGAACTCATCTATATTCTGGCAGGCCTACCTCTATTTCTTGTCCATCATTTTGGGCTTTCGCTCATAAACTCATTGCCTGTCGAGTAGCAAAACGGTTGTGATGTACTAGTGTAGTGTTCATAGTGTAACGTACTATATTCAGAATTTATCTGACAGCTACCATTTTTAAGCTACCTAAATCATTTATCGGTACACATTTTTGGAAAAAAGAAAATTAACAAGAGAGATAAGTAGCAAGGAACAATTAGGCAGACGCCTCGTTGCTCGTATCAGTATTTGGTCCTTGTTGGTTGTTTTCATTGCTTCAACGGCGACATTTTTTTCAACTTATCCGAATTACCAACAACGTATTATTACGTCATTACAGCAGGATATAGCCACTGCGTTAGTACCGGCAGAATCCCTGTTTGCACGCGTAACCTCACAAGCCGAGACGATGACGTCGCGCTTTCTCGCATATTATCAATATTTTCATACTGACAGTCGGGATAGCGTGGACCAATTTGATCACTGGTTCGAGCAGACGTCACCAGGAGTCACACGTCTAAAGCAGTCTTACTTCGATGGCAAAAATGACAACGACTTTCTCATTAAAGGCATGTCAGCATTCATCGGTAAATCTGAGCAGCCCCTTGATGACGAGAGAAAAGCACGTATTATTGCCGCGACGCTCACGCTCAACGAACTTGGTCCCGCATGGTCAAATAGCGTTAGCAACAGTCACCTTTCTATGCCAGAAAATGCACTTGTTCTTTACTCACAACACAGCGCCTGGGGTCGTCTTGCCGATAAAGACTTAATAATGACAAACTACAGTGTGCTGAAATCAAGCTTGCAGTCTAATAATCCCGCCCGCGAGCCTAATTGGACTGGACTGTATTATGACCGCTCTGCGGACTTATGGACGATAACCTATCAAAGGCCAATAGATTTAGCAGGGCAACACCTAGCAAACGCAAGTTTTGATGTAGAACTGACGCAATTGCTGGAAGATTTGCAGGGACAGCGACAAGATGCTACACAGTTTATGGTACTAAATCAAAAAGGGGATTTAATTGCGGCCCCCGGTATCAGTGACAAACTCAAAGCCCAGCCGCTATTAAATCATGACAATTATCTCGAGCCGATATATCAATCAGTGTATCAACTGATGACTCAACGCTCTTTTACAGAAGGACCTGCGGTGTTTGAAGACGCCGTGCCAGGACAGCTGGTTATTGTTCAACCTCTGCCCCGTTTGGGTTGGTGGTACGTTGCTCTTTATCCACAGAATATGATCTCAGAGCAAGCTGGTATGCAGTCATTGCGGGTGTTTACTACGGGTATAATTATGTTGGGGCTTTTATTACTCGTTGTCTACTGGCAAGTCACTCGTGAGGTATCACAGCCTCTTCGACGACTCGCCTCTGTCGCAGCGCAGATGGATTCAAAAAATTATGAAGGCGTAATTACAAATCAAGAGCACGTCTGGAAATTCAAAGGCGAAGTAAAGCTAGCCCTTGACGCCTTTAGAACAATGGCCCGTCGGTTTATAGAAGCGCAACTTAACCTTGAACAACAGGTTCAGACAAGAACCACCGAGCTTGCACAGGCAAATAGCAAGCTTGAGGAAATAGCGCATATAGATGGCCTAACGGGGCTGATGAATAGGCGTTCATTCGATAGAGATTTACAGGCAGCATTAAACTCAAACGACAACTATATTTTAGCCTTAGCCGATATTGATGCGTTTAAACCCTATAATGACCACTATGGTCACGAAGCAGGCGATACGGTTTTACGACGCGTTGGCCGATGCTTACAGCAGGTTAACCACGCTCAGGTCTATCGCTACGGTGGAGAGGAGTTTGCTTTGCTGGTGAAAGAAACTAGATTGAATAAATCCCCGACCCTCCTCAATGAGGTTATTACCCTGATTGAAAAGCTAGACATTCGTCATGATTTTAATCATCGAGACGGGAACGTAGTGAGTATCAGCATGGGTACGGTTACAATACATCAGGGACAAACGCCTTCGAATGTCATAAAACTTGCCGATGAAAACCTATACAAAGCAAAGGCAAAAGGCGGCAATTGTTTGATAGGGTAAACAATATGAAGCACTAGTTACTTAACGAAGAATAACAACGGGTGATGCAGGATAAGATAAATTAAAGCCACACATCACTCATCACCCATCGTTCGCTCATCAATGCATACTATCGCTGCCCAGGACGATACGTCTCTTCTGCGTTTGCCGCGATATCGTCAGCATAAAAATACACATCACGCAATTTACCTGAGACATAGACTTCCGCTTGGTCGTTATAGTGTTGAGAGTTTGGATTATTACTCAAGCCACCCGCGGTTATGGCCTTAGCCTTTAGCTTTTCGCCAAATTCAACTGCTGCCACAAAGCTATTTCCGCGCGTGCCATAAATTCGCTTTGTTTCACCCTGGCCATAATTTTGGCCGTAGGCCGCAAGAGCTCCCCACCGGCCAGACGCAAAACCAACGGGCAAGCTTGGTGCATTATCGTCGAAACGCTGTCGAATATCGGGGCTAATGCGCTGGAAACGATTAATTTCACCCCACGGGGTTTGCCATGTTCCAAAATCATTTGTTAGCTTATTAAATGCTGCTTCTAGTGAGGCTATACGCTCTTCATTAGAGGCAATAGTTTCCATGTAAGTATAAATACTCACATCAGCGTCTCGCGCCTTTTGACGGGCAGACATCATCAGGTCCATGCCCCAGAAAACGGCAACAGAGGTTGGAATACTTTCAATACCGCTGCGATTATCCCATCCTCGTAACGCTGCAATCGGCTCCTTTAAGGTTGCTTTTCGCGGATCAGAATTTGGCAGGTTATCAAAGGCTTCAAAGAGCGGTGGTAACAGCACATCGAAACCTGTTAGGTGACTATCGTAAGCCGCGTCAATTAGGCTATCGACATCAAAATCTGTTTTGTCTTTTAATACATTGATAGCGTGAATACCGCGATAGTTCTCGGTAGTTCCCGAGTAGTACGCTGGGTAATCCGATTTTTTAGGGCTGAACTCAGCTGCCGCACTGTAAGGCCAGTTATTGGTGTTTTGAATCCACCCGTTACCCGGATTTTTTATATGGATATGTTCTTCAAGGGGGTGAATGCCTTGCCAATCTGTAGCAGGGTTACTTCCATCTACTGGTTGAGTAAAATCGAAAGCCGTATCTCGACGAGGTACAAAATTACCGTGGAAGTAGGCAATAGTGCCATCTGCATCGGCGTATACGGTGTTGTTCGATGAATTCGTTAAGCCTTTCATTGCTGAATAAAACTCATCGTAATTTTGCGCTTTTGTGCGAGTGTAAGACTGTATGAGTGCCTTTACTGGCTCTTCCATCAGGCGCACTGACACCCACTTGCCGCTATGAGAGCGCACAATTGGCCCGCGGTGAGTAAAGTAAGCAGTCACTTGCTTTTGCTGCAGAGTGCCATCTTTTGCCTTATAAGGCAGTTCAATGAGCCGTGTTTCGAGTTTACGCTGTTCATTACCGTATTGATAATACAGCTCACCATCTTTTTCGATGACTGTCTCAGCATATTCGTCTATGACGTCTACATAGGTTGATGTATGCATCCACCCTACTCGCTCGTTAAAGCCCTGGTAGATAAAGAACTGGCCCCACGTAGATGCCCCATAGGCATTTAACCCTTCCTCTGATTGCACGTGAGCTTCGTGTCGAAAATAAAAGCTGGTATGAGGATTTACTAAAAGAAGCGCATTACCGTTTTTCGTACGACTAGGAGCAATAGCAAAGCCATTTGAGCCGCCCGGTTCTTTGGTTAGCGGGTCAGCTTCAGATGGTACGTTTGCCATATCATCGCCGTAGAATTCGGCCAAACTGGTGAGGTTAACGCCGCGCTCTATATCGCCACCAATGCTGCCCTCGCTAAAGGTGAGCGCCATCCAAGGCTCGAAGCGGGTAATGACTTTAGGTTTTACATCAGGGTGTGTATAGAGGTAATAGTTTAAACCGTCGGCAAACGCCACCATTAATTTTTTAAGCCACTCTGGGCTGGATTCATATTGCTGTTTTATTTTCTCAGGCTGAATAAATAGCTTCATGCGCAAGTCGCGGTAAATTTCGTCTTCCCCAAGATCTTCGGCTAAGCGCCCCATGGCATTGATGTAATTACGCTCAATTCGATTAAAGTCGTCTTCAGCTTGGGCGTACAGCATACCAAACACGGCATCTGCATCGGTTTTCCCTTTGATATGCGGTACACCCCAATTATCTCGAGTGATAGTCACATGCTGTGCGATCGCCTGCCAACGTGAGATTTCTTCTGATTTTTTATCAACTGACTGTTTGACCGCAGGTGCCTGATGATCCGGCGAACACGCAGCAATCAATACCGCCGCAACTACAACAAAATATATCGACAGATGCTTCATCTGCTTTTCCTTATCATTGATGGTAAACAAAACCTACTACTCATTAATTCAACTGTAAAGGAAGCCGTTTGTTACAGGCAGATAAAGATAAAAGAAAGCAAAACAGAATGTAATAGAGCACGTTTCTGTACTGTTGTTTTGCTTAGGCTCTAACTAAAGTATAGGTTTAAATACCTATATATTACTCAACATGTTTTTGTTTTTCTGAAATGGGCGTTTAATACAACTCAAGCAACGACAAGTGAGTTGCAAAAAACATTAAACAATTAACCACAGGAACTTTAACCATGTTGAAAATAGTTAAAACCTCTATCATCATCGCAGCGTCTTCGCTTGCTTTCTCAAACACAGCACAAGCAAATGACATCAACGATGCGCTTGCTAATATCTGCACCATCGTACAAGCCGACGACAAAGGTGAACTTCGTAAAAAAATGCGAAGTGTACAGGCAGATTACCGTTTAAAGCTTCGCGATTACTACGCGGGCGTGTCTTGTGACGGTCAAAGTCTTATTCGCACGGCAGTAACAAACAACGCGGTTGAAGTTGGCACGTTATTGGTCAAGCAGATGCCAAGTAAAGACTTACAAGCCCCTGAAGCAGATGGCAAAACACTTCAAGCGTGGATTGCTGAACAGGGTTTGCAAGACTCTCCTATTGCAGCTGAGCTTAACGGAAGAATTTAATAGACGAACGCAAACAATTTATCACGCCATGTGAGAAACAGTTTCAACATGGTAGCGGCTCCGGGCCGCACTAGAGGCCCCTTTAATGGGGCCTCGCCTTTTTTTACAGCACAGCAATGCTACTTACCACTTTTGTATCCTTCTGACTCACTTCACGCAAGTACTCAAGATCAATCAATCCATTTACATTAAACCTAGCATTTACAAAATAAATCCCAACGCCATAGTACTATCCCTTCAATCTGGTAACTCAATTCAAGTAATCATCAAATTAGATTAGATAAAACTTATATTTCTCGCTATATTAAATATGCATTTAAAATACACCTTAATAAGAGAGAGCATCACTATGACAACTGAAAATTCAAACACGGTTACATTTCCACAACTTAATCGTCCAGCACCTGACTTCTGTGCAAAAACAACACACGGTCAGAAATCACTTTCTGATTACAAAGGTAAGTGGTTAGTACTTTTCTCTCACCCAGCAGACTTTACACCGGTGTGTACCACAGAATTTATCGGATTTGCCAACGCTTCAGACAAGTTTGCATCTTTGAATACTGAACTGCTGGGGTTATCTATTGACAGCACACACTCGCACATTGCATGGGTTCGCAACATTAAAGAGAAGTTCGGCGTCACAATTCCCTTCCCTATTATTGCTGACCTTTCAATGGAAGTGGCCAAGTCTTACGGTATGGTTCAACCTAGTGCCAGTGACACTTCAGCGGTTCGTGCAACCTTCATCATCGACCCTGAAGGTATTTTGCGCGCCATGGTTTACTACCCAATGAGTAACGGCCGCGCCATTAACGAATTTGTGAGACTTGTTGAAGCGCTACAAACCAGTGATGAGCACAGTTGTGCCACCCCTGAAAATTGGAAAGTGGGCGAAGAAGTGATTGTGCCACCTCCACACACTGTAGAAGACGCCGAAGGTAGAGACACTGCGGGCTACAATTATGTAGATTGGTACTTCTGTAAAAAGTCTCTATAACTGTTATCTAACGTTTTGAAAATATATCAGTGATATAGAAATGCTATATCACTGACTTTACAAGGAGATTACGATGAGTACACATACTGAAATCACGTCGTTTTTAGATAGCGACAGTGAAACTTTCACTTATGTAGTAGAAGACAAGTCCACGTCTAAAGCCGTGATCATAGACCCGGTTTTAGATTTCGATTACAGTGCGGGTGGCATTCATACCCAAAGTGCAGAAAAAATAGCAAACTTCATTGAAGAGCGAGGATTACAGGTTGAGTGGGTACTGGAAACTCATGCTCATGCTGACCATTTATCGGCCGCTTCCTTCTTCAAACGCAAATACAACGCAAAAATTGGTATTGGGGCGCGTATTACAGAGGTTCAAAAAATCTTTAAAGCGCTGTTTAATTTGGAAAAAGAATTTCTTCCCAACGGTGCGCAATTCGATATGCTGTTTGAGGAAGGTGATATTCTTGAAGTGGGCAACCTGCGCTTTGAAGTGATGCATGTACCTGGCCATACTCCTGCAGACATTGCTTATTTACTTAATAAGGCATCGGTATTTGTAGGTGACACCATGTTTATGCCGGACGTAGGAACCGCTCGATGTGACTTCCCTGGGGGCAGTGCAACTACCTTATATGATTCCATACATCGTATTTTGGCATTACCTGAAGAAACGAATATCTACGTATGTCACGACTATCCGACACAGCATCGTACTCACGAAAGCAAAGTCACAGTCGGTGAGCAAAAAGAATACAATATTCATGTCAAGGACGGCGTCTCGAAGGCTGAATTTGTTAAGATGCGAGAAACAAGAGACGCTACATTGAGTATGCCTCGCTTGATTCTTCCTTCAATACAATTAAATGTAAGAGCAGGTGAGTTACCACCGCCGGAAGATAACCAGGTGAGCTACATCAAAATACCGATTAACCAACTTTGAGGCTATCCAATGAAAACGCCAAAGGTTTACATTAGTGAAGTAAAAGCCTGTGTTGAAGAAGTTACCGTGGACGATTTGATGATTGCGTTAACGCAACCCGATGTTATTTTGATCGACGTTAGAGAAAACGAAGAGTATCAAAACGGCCATATCTCAGCAGCGGTTAATATGCCAAGGGGGCTACTTGAGATGAAAATAAGTAGTCACCCCTTACTGTCGCATCATTGTGAAGAGAAAGATGCGATTGACGATTTAGCCCAACGCAGTATCTACTTAATTTGTAGGTCAGGTGGGCGCTCTGCATTGGCAGCCAAGTCGCTTTGTGAGATGGGTCACCGTTACGTATTTTCTGTGGCCGGCGGTATGGATGAGTGGCATAGGAAAGGTTTGCCGTTACACACTAATCGGTAGAACATAAAATGTGCTTCAACAAAAAAGCGGGAACAGCAGCGCTACTACTTTTTGTGTTTGCTCCCGCATCATCAGCTGAATCCCGCCATCTATATTATCAAGACATAGCTTATCAAGACACAGCCTATCAACAACATGGTTCTCAAAAGTCAAGCTACCAAAAAAGAAGACCTCAAAACGCGTCCCCTTTTAAAAAAGAAAAAGCGTCCATAAAAATTACTACCAATGTTCGAACACGATATGAGTATTTCGATAGTCAACTGGGCGCTGTACAAAAGACGGACGATGTTATCGCCACAAGAATTTCTTCACAACTTACGTTACAAAAAGGGCCATTTGCACTAGATGCCGAGCTTGTTGATAGCCGATTATTCCGATCAAGTGAATTTACCCCACTTGGCACAGATGACATAAATACAACGGAGCCTACTCAGCTATCCATATCATGGAAAAGCCAGCTAAACGATCGCGATAAAACCGCACAAATATCCGAGTTATCACTAAAAGCTGGGCGATTTACAATGGACATAGGAAGCCGCCGACTTGTAGCAAGGAACCGATTTAGAAATACGATAAACACCTTTGATGGATTGAAAGCCGATTATCGCAAAGAAAGCTTTTCTACCACTTTCTTTTATACCTTTCCCGTTTCTCGCTTTCCCGAACGCTACACCGAAGAAAGTGCTTCCGAGTTTGAACTCGATAAGTCGTCGAGTAACCAACGCTTTTACGGTTTTTTTTCAGACGTAGAGACAGACCGACTCAACCTAGCGTTCTATGCTTTTCGAGACCGTTTTACAAGTATCGATAAAAGTGGCCAAACGGGTCCTCAATCAAATACACAAAGAAATACTTTTGGGCACCTAGCAAAAGTCGCTTTGACGAACAACACAACCCTTGATTATGAGGTAGCATTTCAACGAGGAAATAGAGGTTTTCAAGCTATTAGAGCAGAGTTTATTCATACCGCTGTCACATCATCTCTTGATAATGTAAACATGCAGCTCTTTTTTGATAAAGCAACGGGTGATGATCCCGCTACCGATACTTATGAAGGGTTCAGTACGCTTTTCGGTGCTCGTAGATTCGAATTTGGTCCTACTGGAATATTCGGTTTGTTTGCTCGAGACAACATGAGTTCACCGGGTATTTCAACTCAAGTTGCTATTAACGAATATACAGAGTTACAGCTTAAATATAGATACTTCAATATTCATAAAAGCGGCAATTCGGGGCGCTTAAATGGGATTGCCCTAGCAAACCACGACTTTTTAGGCACTCTTTTTGAACTGCGTTTGCGATTGCAGCTCAACCCAAGCATTAAGCTTGAAGCGGGATTTGCAAAAAGCAGATTGAATGAAGCGCTGCTACTTTCTCAACCTGTAAATAATTACGGCTATTTACAGTCTTCTTATTTCTTTTAGTCGTGCATGCATTTAAGCGCCGGCCGCACACAACGGAAAAGTATAAAACAGCTTAAAGTTAACTATATTTAATCTTTAATTGGATTCGTTTTCGGCTTTTTAATCCTTGTTTTTACGTGTTTTTTGAATCTTCCCACTCACTCTAAATGAGCATTTAAAATATACATTTAAGAAAAAATAGAGTACATTACGCTCATGGCTCCCACCGTGCTAATAGTGAACAAAACCAAACACACTATTGCCAGTCATCTTACAAAGAGGTTTACGCTATGGAATTGGATCCGCTCGTATTATCGAGAATACAATTTGCTTTTGTGGTGTGTTTCCACGCCATATTTCCCGTCTTTACTATTGGCCTGGCAAGCACAATTGCAGGATTCGAGACACTTTACTTCAAAACCGAAAACCCGATATGGCAGCGACTGTCTAAGTTCTGGATACAGGTTTTTGCTGTTGTCTTTGGTATTGGGGTGGTATCGGGCATTGTGATGTCTTTCCAATTTGGCACTAATTGGAGTAATTTCTCTTATGCCACGGCTAACTTTTTGGGGCCAGTGCTAAGCTACGAAGTCATCACTGCATTCTTCCTAGAAGCTGCCTTTTTAGGGGTGTTACTTTTCGGTCGAGATAAAGTGCCTCAGGGCGTCCACCTATTCGCTGCCATCATGGTGGCAACAGGCACCTTTATTTCTTCGTTTTGGATCTTATCAGCCAACTCTCTACTTCAAACACCAGACGGTTTAGAGCTGATAAATGGTATGTATCACGTGAAGTCTTGGACTGATGCATTGTTTACTGCATCATTTGGCTATCGTTTTACCCACATGGCACTAGCTTCGTTCCTAACAGCCGCCCTAGTTGTTGCTGGCGTAAGCGCATGGTTTATATTGCAAAAACGCGAATTGGAAGCTAACAAGAAAGCACTATCAGTTGCACTCTGGTTTTTACTGTTTCTCGCTCCAATGCAGACAGTCGTGGGAGACTACCATGGCTTGAACACCATGAAACATCAGCCAACAAAGGTCGCTGCCATGGAAGGGAACTGGGAGACTAGTACCGGAGTTCCACTACTGCTTTTTGCCATTCCAGATAAAGAAGAACAAACAAATCACTTTGAGGTAAAAATACCTAAACTGGCCAGTTTCATTCTTACTCACGACTGGGACGGTGAAGTACCAGGTTTGAAAGCGGTGCCGGTTGAAGAGCAACCTCCTGTATTTATCGTATTTTGGTCATTCAGAGTCATGGTGGCCTTGGGTCTTCTTATGGTCGTGTTTGGCATCTGGGGGCTCATCTACAGAAGAGGCGGTAAAATTTATACTTCTCCCGTCTTTTTACAGGGTCTAAGAGTGATGAGCATTAGTCCATTCTTAGCGGTATTAGCAGGATGGGTAGTAACTGAAGCTGGCCGTGCACCTTGGCTTATTTATGGTCAAATGACACATGCAGAGGGCCTAACTCCCTCGCTTACAGGTGGTATGGCACTGTTTTCATTAATTGGCTACATAACAGTTTACGCACTCGTGTTCAGTGCAGGTATCTATTACCTTCTTAAAGTTTTCAAAGGTGGCTTAGAAAAAGCAAATGCACCTCACGAGATGGATGAAATAGAAAGACCAGCCCGTCCTTTTTCTGCAGGCCACGTTGCCATTGATGGAGACCTATAATTATGGAACAAACATTTGATTTAACACTTATTTGGGCCGGTATAATTGGCTTCGGCATCATGATGTATGTCCTTATGGATGGTTTTGATTTAGGCCAAGGTATCCTTTACCCCTTTGCGCCAGATGAACAAGCGCGAGATAAAATGATGAATTCCGTCGCCCCTGTATGGGATGGCAATGAAACATGGCTTGTATTGGGGGGCGCGGGCTTACTCGCGGCCTTCCCACTGGTTTACTCCATATTTCTACCTGCTTTGTATATCGGTGTTTTTCTATTGCTCGCTGGGTTAATTTTTAGAGGTGTGGCGTTCGAATTTAGGTTTAAAGCAAAGACATCAAAGTACCTGTGGAGCTGGTCATTTTCTGTAGGCTCTTTTGTTGCCTCATTTGCACAAGGAGCAGTAGTGGGTGCTTACATTCAAGGGTTTGAAACTGAGGGGTTTGCCTATTCAGGAGGCCCGCTAGACTGGCTTACACCGTTTACGGTATTAACCGGTTTTGGACTAGTCATCGGTTACGCCCTTTTAGGAAGCACATGGTTAATTATGAAAACCGATGGCGCAGTTCAACAGTGGGCGTATAAAATAACGCCAAAACTTCTGTTTGGCCTGATGGCAGTTTTTGCCGCGGTAAGCATTTACACTCCCTTTGTTGATAGTTCAGTAATGTCACGCTGGTTCGATGGCATTAGCCTAATATGGGCACTTCCCACTCTCGCACTATTTTGTGCATTCATTGTTCTTCGCGCAGTGAAAAAGCAACAAGACGGTATGCCGTTTGTGGCCACCATGGGCATATTCCTCTTTACTTATTTAGGCCTGTTAGCCAGTAAATGGCCCTACATAGTACCGCCTAAGTTTACCATTTACGACGCCGCATCAGCCTACAACTCACAGTTATTTCTGTTGCTTGGCTTCTTATTTGTCATTCCTATTGTGTTGGCTTACACAAGCTGGACTTATTGGGTATTTAGAGGAAAAGTGGGCGACGCTGGTTACCACTAAATATGAACAATAAGCCGGCTCTCATGCCTGATATGACAGACATATCAGGCACACAATTTCTTAAACAGCAAATAGCTAGTCAGCGCCCTCTCCTTAATCGTTCGGTTGTATTTGGAGGCTGCGCCTCGCTGTTTATGATTGCGCAATGGCTACTAGTTGCCTTTATAGCCCATAGTGTACTTGTCGACAGTTCGAGTTTATCAAGTTTGTGGGTATATTGGCTGCTGCTCATTGTTGTGAGCGTGATAAAACCATGGCTTAACTTCCAACAAAGTAACCAAGCTCAGGTTGCAAGCGCAAAGGTAAAGCGCAGTATTCGCAGCACGCTAATGACGCGCTGGAACAACACAAGCCCCGTTGCCTTACAAATCCTCTCTGGCGGCGCTATTGCATCGCAATGGATTGAAGACATAGAGGCTATTGACGGTTACTTCTCGCGCTACTGGCCGCAGCAAATGCTTGCTGTCCTGTCGCCCCTTTTTATTATCATTGTCGTAGGCTATTTAAATTGGCTTTGCGCAGTGCTGTTAATCGTTTCTGCGCCGCTCATTCCACTATTTATGGTTTTAGTGGGCATGGGCGCAGAGCATATCAATGAAAAATATGCGTTGCTCAGACAGCGCTTAGCTGGGCACTTTCTCGATCGCATTGCTAACCTTTCTACTATTTCTCTATTAGGCGCTCAGCAAACTATGTCTGAGGAAGTAGCAACACGAGGCGATAATTATCGTCAGGTTGTTATGAAAACACTCAAGCTCGCGTTTTTATCTTCAACTGTCCTTGAGTTTTTTACCAGTGTGGCCATTGCTAGTCTCGCGATTTATATCGGCTTTTCTCTTTATGGGGCCATTAACTGGGGCCCAGCTCAGTCGCTCACGTTATACTCAGGCCTTGCCATTTTGTTGCTAGCGCCAGAGTTTTTTAAGCCCCTGCGAAATCTTTCAGCCTACTATCACGATAAAGCCAGCGCGGTGGGTGCCGCCAATAATATCGTAGCATCGTTAACCCAGTTACAGTATGAAGAGGAACAGTACGGCAATGGTGATGCAAGAAAAATTACGCTATCGGAGGGTGACGCAAGGCTTGAACTGAAAAATCTTGTTGTGGGCTACCGATCTCACTTGCCATTAAATAAAAGTGTTACCGCTGAGATTTCAAAGTGCGGCTTACTTGTGTTTTCAGGAGACTCTGGCTGCGGAAAAACGACCCTGTTAAATACCCTTGCAGGCTATCTCAACCCTATTGCTGGAGAGGTAAATGTAACAATAAACAGTAAACGCTCCATTGCCTACTTACCGCAAAAAGCATGGATTAAAAATGCCAGCATTCGACATAATCTTGCTATTGCCGCTCCAGCTGCTAACGATCCCCAAATGCTAGCGGCTTTAGAGAAACTTGATTTAACGAACGAAATCGCCCTCAAGCATCAAGGCCTCGACACCGTATTAGGTGAGCACGGCCAAGGCCTATCTGGCGGTCAAATGCAGCGAATTTCTCTGGCCAGAGTATTGCTCAACCCGTCTCAAGTAATATTGCTAGATGAACCCACTGCAAGCCTCGATGTAAAGAGCAAAGGTTTGATTTATGACGCTATTAAGGAACTTAAAGAGAAAGCCATAATCGCCATCTCTACCCACGACTCAAGGATAATTTCTATGGCAGATATCCATATCGACCTCACTAAAAAGGTGAAGTCGCCACAATGAAGTTTTGGCTATCGATTATCTATCAGAGCGAACGCAAGCGACTTTTCATTGGCCTATTTTGGTCGCTATTAACCATGCTATCCGGCGTTGGGCTACTGGCTCTATCAGGCTGGCTAATTACCGCCACTGCACTAGCAGGGCTAGCTATAAGTGCAGGCTTGATTGTAAAGCTTGATATGTATATGCCTGGCTCGGGTATTCGTTACTTTGCGTTAAGCCGTACCATCGGCCGCTATATCGAGAGGCTTTATAATCACGATACCATTTTGCGGCTTATCGCGACCTATCGAGTAACAATATTCAAAGCACTCTCGCATAAGCCACTTCACGAAATAAGACAAACCTCAGATAGCGAATGGTTGAGCCGTCTTACCTCAGACCTAGATGCCTTAGACGGTATTTTAATTCGCTACACGATACCTACGCTTTCCACGGGGCTTGTTATCTTATTGGTCAGTGCTTTTTTGTGCTTTATCTGGTTTGATTTTGCCGCCGTGTTTTTTCTTACAGCAGCACTTTCGTGGATGTTATTGATCAGGCTTTCGATTTCACTAACTAAGGGGGCGGCAAAAGCATCAATTTCCCAACTCAATAGCACTAGAGAGTCGTTAATAAGCCATGTTAAGGGGGCTTTTGTTTTATCTAGCCAAGATATGATGAATACGCATCAAGCCAATACTCTTGATGAGCTGTCACTGTTTGAATACCACCATGCTGCATTACAAAAACGCATAGCAAAACTTCAGTTTATTACCGACAGCCTTTTTGGTATTGCACTAGGTGCCGTTTTGTTCTCTGGCCTTTGGGCCGTGAATAACCAAATAATTGAAGGCCCTACAGCCGTTATGTTAGCGCTTTTGTTTGTTGGGGTATCTGAGTTGCTGCAAACCATACCGGAGCAATTTAGCACGTGGGGGAAAACAGAATATGCTTGTGAGCGGCTTAAAAAACTGGCGTCCTCAGAAATTGAAACGGATTTAACCCACATCAATCATATACAAACGGTTGCGTGTAAAGTACGAAACCTCCTCACTATTCCCGCAAGTTTCGATAGAGAGATATCTTTTACCCTTTTTGACACCAAACCACTTTTTATAACGGGTCGTTCAGGCGCTGGCAAATCGACACTGGCGAAGCTTTTATTTAAGCTTACTCCGGCTGTTTCTCCCAATGTTGATATGAAGATTAATAACCGCTCTATATCAGATATATCATCAAAAAGTTTATACAGCATGAGTAGTTACCTTGAGCAGTCTCCTAGCCTATTATCGGGAAGCCTGTATTACAATTTAACACTCGGTTTAAACAACGTAGATGAACAAAAAATATTTGATGTTCTCGCTACAGTTGAGCTTCTTGAATGGGCCGATGCGCTTCCAGAGGGTTTAAATACATGGCTTGGTGAGAGCGGCGGGCAGGTGTCAGGAGGGCAAGCTAGGCGCTTGTGCTTGGCCAGGCTACTACTTAGAAATCCCGCGCTAGTTGTATTAGATGAACCGTTTAATGGGCTAGATAACACCATGGCCAAACGTATTTATGACCGAATATCGCCATGGCTTGAGGCGCGCAAATCTATTATTTTGCTGCATGAAGTGCCTAGTTTTGTTTTAGGCAAAGAAGATAAGAATCAGCACTTAGATGTAGATTTGCAATAATAACTGTTAAAAATCGAAGCCCAATGCTACACCAGCTACCACTGAGCTACCGTGCCCAAAGTGATAATCAACATGTAGTTGTGGCGAAACCGTGTACCCATGGTAGCGATATTCGTATAGCGTTCCTAGTCGTGTGACTGCGAAATCATGTTCACTAGAGTGTTCAAAACCCGGCCCCACCTGCACAATAAATTGTTCGGTAAGATGTATATCGGCCACTGCAAGCACAGTTAGCGCATCTAACGAGCCGTACGCATATTCGACAACACTTCCGAGCCCTAAAAGGGGAGAAACTCTGTATTCATAGTCAATACCGAGGGTTAAACCGCTGCCATGTCCTGAAAAGTCAGTATGACCCGTGAATACTGATAAATGATTAGGTGCATGCACTTCCTCAGACGCATGAGCGGGAAACATCAACATACCTAAAGGCATGGTTAGAGGTAAGACTAAAGATAAAAAGTCTTGCGAGCAGGCTGTAAGGTTCCGCCAGCCTTTACTCTTGAACGTTGTCATGAAAAACCCTTAACAAAAATGCGTTACTTGAAGAGCCATAATAATCTACCGCGCGCCAGTCTTAAGCGTATCGGTCTAGAACTCTCGCCTCGTGCTCATCCATCTCTCCATAAACCATTTTTCGTTAAACCAACCCGCTAAATAAAGACCAACAGAGAATACAAAATGGGATAGCAATACTTTTGTTTGAAGCATGCCAGGATTAGGTGTTAATAACCCAGCGATACCGTAGCCCATGCCGGGATACATAACAAAAAAAGGAATACTGCAGGTTGCGAAGCCCACAATAAATGCTGACAAAAAGGAAGGGGCTTGCATCCATTTCAATCCAGTAAACGCCAACATGAGTGCAGCAAAACTTACTCCGATACCATAATGCCCTAGCCATCCTAGCGCTAACTCCCCCACACGCGGAGCGGCTGCTTTGATAGATGCATGGGAAAATATACCGTCGGTCATATAGATAACCCACCTTCCGATGAATTCATACCGAGTTAAAGGCTTATCAAAAACGATGTGTTGTAAGTAATTAATAATATCGAGAAAGGCAGTGGCGAACACACCTAATACCACCGCTGCGATAAAAAATCGGACACTGCTTTTTTTGGTTTCTTTGCTTTCTAAAACTGAAGTCATGATGAACTAATTTACTTGAGCGGGAGGGGTTTATAACATCAGGCAGTGAGCTTTCTTATCTACCCGATGTTATTAAACTATGCTATTGAATATTGATTTCGCAGTACTTATTGAGGTGTGTGCGTTTTAGGCTTTGCCAACCATTCGCGCCCTTTAAGCATGCCTTCCCAATAGATAGGTGGAAGCAACTTTTCTTTTAAATACCAAGCGAGACGGGACGGCTTAGTGCCATCTAACACCCATGACGGCATGCTATTTAAAATCTTACCACCGTAACCAAACTCCGCGAGTACCACTTTGCCGCGCTCTACCGTTAAAGGGCAGCTTCCATAACCATTGTATATTGCCTTACCTGTTTGCACTCCTCGCTCGTAAAGCAAGTTGTTTGCTACTACTGGCGCTTGCATTCTGGCTGCTGCTGCGGTTTTTGCGTTGGGAGAGTTTGTTGCATCACCTAATGCAAAAATGTTCTCGTACATTTTATGCTGTAATGTCGACTGATCTACATCTATCCAGCCATTGGCATCGACAAGCGGGCTTACCTTTATAAAGTCAGGTGGCGATTGCGGAGGAACAGCATGGAGCATATCGAACTCAGTCTCCACGAGCGGCGCATCCGGTTCAGCTACATTTTTAAATGAAGCTACTCTTGATTTACCATCAACTTTCACTAACTGATGCTCAAAGTTGAGGTGCGCATTGTACTTTTGAATATACTCCATTAACGCGGGTACGTATTCTTTAACGCCAAAGAGCACGGCTCCGGTGTTGTAAAATTGAACATCAATATTACCCAGCACGCCCTCTTTAAGCCAGTGATCACATGACAGGTACATGGCCTTCTGAGGCGCACCAGCACACTTTATAGGCATTGGAGGTTGCGAAAATATCGCTTTGCCTTTTTTGAGGTTTTTAACCAATTCCCACGTATAGGGTGCTAAATCGAACCGATAGTTGGAAGTGACACCGTTTTCACCTAGCGTCTCACTAAGACCTTCAATTTTACTCCAATCCAGTTTAATTCCAGGACATACAACTAAGTGCTCATATTTTACGGTTCTGCATCCGTCGACAACAATCATATTTTCTTTTGGAGAAAAGGCAGCTACACCGGCTTTTATCCATTTCACATTTTGTGGAATAACCGATGCAATGGTTCTCACTGTCTCATTAGCGTTAAAAACACCTCCGCCAACAAGCGTCCACCCTGGTTGGTAATAGTGCACTTCGTTTGGCTCAACAATGGCAATATCGAGGTCTGGACATCGAGCTTTAAGGCTTGAAGCCACCGCTACACCGCCAGCCCCGGCTCCCACAATCACTACGGCGTGAGAATAATCGGCATGGTCGGTAGGCGTTTCACCACTATTTTTTAGGCGTCGCACTACACCACTTAGGTCATAACCTGACTTTTGCGAAAGGGTAAGTATCTCTTCAAAAGATAAGGTTTTTACCGCTGTCATCGCCCATAACGTTATAGAGCGAGTCCCCGTTCTGCAATACGCAAAAACTGGGCCTTCTAACTTTTGTAGATTCTCTTCAAATTTAACGGCATCTTCCGTTGTAACCTTCCCACTCACTACGGGCTGATAGACACAGGGAATACCCGCTGAGGTAGCTTTCGCCTCTATCTCAGAAAATGTGGGCTGATCTGCGCCCTCACCATTTGGCCTATTGCAAACAATCGATTTGAACCCGGCGGCTTTTATTGCCTCTATATCTTCAACTAAAATCTGGGGTGAAACAGAAAGCTGTTGTGTAACGTTTGCGTAATTCATACCTCACCTCCTAAATAGCGTTTACTGGAATTTTGATAAATTGCTTGCCGCTCTTTGAAGGTGCCCCAAACTGCCCATTTCTAAGGTTCGCCTGAATAGCCGGCAACAGTAGTTTTGGCACAGCGAGAGTGGCATCTCTTGCTTCTCGTTTTTCAACATATTCTGCTAAAGGCACATCTGGGCGGATTTGTTTATTGGTTTCTTTTGCCTCTTTGATCGTCAGCGTAGACAGTGGCTCGCTACCTTCTTTCGGGTAATCGTGCCCAAGATGCACAACGGTATCGTCAGGCAGAGTAAAAAAGCGTTGAATGGTGTTATAGAGTTGCTCTGCGCTGCCGCCCGGGAAATCGCATCTCGCTGTGCCCAAGTTCGGCGCGAACATGGTATCACCGACAAAAATTTTCCCGTCGACTAGAAAGCTTGCACATGCCGGTGTATGACCCGGCGTATGCCAAACTGCTACTTCATATTCACCAATGTTAAACGTGTCACCTTCTTCGAATAACACATCAAACTGGCTGCCATCATTGGGCGTATCATTTGAAATTTCGAAAACGTCTAACCAGGTATCAAGCACTGCTCTAATGCCCGACCCAATGCCGATTTTGCCGCCCACTTTCGACTTCAAATAATGCGCTGCCGTTATATGATCTGCATGTACGTGGGTTTCTAAAATCCATTGATTGATCAGTTTGTTATCATTAATAAATGCAACAACGTTGTCGGCGCTTTCCATCGTTACGCGACCAGAAAAAATGTCGTAATCGGCAACCGAATCTATAACACCGCATTCTTTGGAAATTGGATCGAAAAGTACGTAGGTGAATGTTGCTGTTTTGTTGTCGTAGAATGTTTCAACGTTCATGGTATTCCCCTTAAAGAAGCTCTTTTGACATAATAAAAACGGCGATAACTAGAGTGAAAAATGCAAAAAACTTTTGTAACGCTGCACCATCTAGTTTCCCCGCTACCTTCGTGGAGATTGCCATCCCAATGAACGTCGCTACCAACATGAGTGGAAGCAAAGGCATCTCCAATTGGATCCCAGTTTGTAAGTCGCCAACAAAGCCAAGTAACGACTTAAGTGCGATTATGAATAGAGAAGCGCCCACCGCATTTTTCATGGGCATACCCAAAATTAGCACCAGCGCTGGAATAATAAGAAAGCCACCGCCTGCGCCAAGAATGCCAGTGATCACGCCAACCACAGCGCCCTCTACAACAATGAGAGCAATATTAGGAGAGGTATTTTCTGCTGTTACTTTGGAAGGAGTCGCTTTGCTGTAAGCCTTTTTCAACATCATCGCTGCGGACGCGAGCATTAAAGTGGCAAACAACACCATGATGCCGAGATTTTTTTCTATCGTTATTGATTGAAACTCGATGGTCTCTGGAATTGAAGGCATAAGATAAGCACGAGATAGGTAGACCGCGATAATGGAGGGAATGGCGAACAATATGGAAGACTTCACATCGACCAAGCCTTCTTTGAAATAGCGCACAGCGCCATAAGCAGCAGTAGCTCCAACGATTAACAATGAGTAACCCGTCGCCACATCTGGAGCCACTCCCATCAGGTAAACCAATATTGGCACGGTAAGTATTGAGCCACCTCCGCCTATTACGCCTAACACCAACCCCATCAGCACCGCTGCAATGTAACCGAGAATAATCATGATAACGCCAACTTATTACATAAAAATATATCTTAGAACAAAATATACAATAAAGTATATTCTAAATATATATTTAATTTTTCGATTACTGTAAAATTTCAAGATTACATCAATCGGTTTTTTAGATGACAAATGAAAATAAACACCTTTACTAACTTGGCGTTTCGCGTTCTTATTTATTTAGCATTACGGAAAAATAGAACCGTAAAAACCAGTGAAATTGCAGATGCCTACTTTGTTTCATACAACCATCTGAAAAAAGTTATCTCTTTACTCATTGAGCACGGATATATCTTGGGCACTAAAGGGCGTGGTGGCGGCATTAGGTTAGCCTTAGAACCGAAAGAGATTAATATTGGAAAGGTATTTAGACTTACGGTGGAGGATATTGCGCTGGCTGAATGCTTTGCTTCACCCACCAATCAATGCGTCATTTCACCCACTTGTAGATTAAGAACGATCCTTCAGGACGCAACAGCAAAATTCATTGCGGAATTAGACCAATATTCTCTTTACGACCTTGTTGAAGGAAGAGAAGGGGCATTGGCGATGCACCTAGCAATCGATTTTATTGAGCTAGAATAGCCCCTTTCTTTTTGGATACCCAGCAAGGCTCGCGTTTACCCTGCGGCGGGGAGATGAAAACTGTAGACATACTCTTCAATCGCAATGAAACAGGTTATACTTGAAAGCGGATTACAATAGGAAATACTATGAAAGTTTGTGGTGTAGATTTAAAAGGCAATGAGGCAACGGTATGTCTTTTGTCATTAATAGATGGCTTGTTTCATGTTCCCGACTGCCGAACCCGCCGTTTAACGTTGGCCGATACGAGTGCAAAAGGCCTTAAAAGTTTTCAAAGCACGTTTGCTAAATTAATAGCTGATTATAAAGTTGATGCTGTCGTTATTCGTCAGCGCCAGAGTAAAGGCAAGTTTGCTGGCAGCGCTATTGGGTTTAAGCTTGAAGCGGCTATTGAATTAATTGACGGGTTAGAGGTTGTTGTATTTGGACCCACTGAAATTAAAGAATCGTTGCGCAGAAACCCGGTTGCAGTGCCATTTTCAGATACAGGCTTAAAACAATTTCAAGAGCCTGCTTTCACTACGGCCTATGCTTGGTTAATGAAACGCGCCCATCAAGAGTAACAGCATTAAGCGCCTGCAGTAATTACAGGCGCCTTGGTGGTTAATTGACGACTAGTGCCCAGTTAGCATCATCTTCTGACGCCGACCAATAGAAGTTCATAGGCACCGCTCCTTCTTCCCCCCTCCACTTGAGCCACTACATTTTCAACATCACCACTTTCTTAACTGATATTCAGTCCAGCTAGACGGGAAGGAAGTGAGAAGCTGGCAGATTTCGAATCACAGCTGAAGCTATTAACCAATAGGAAAAAAGCCTTATGACGTTAAAAGGTAGACCTCACACACCCTTTAATGTCTACTATGTGCCAACATGAATGTAAGAAGAGAGTAAACGTAATGAAGTTTTTATCCCTATTGGCCGCTATTGTATTTTTGAATGGGTGCGCGGCACTGTCTCAGCTATCTGTGTATACGGTTTCAAATGCAGATGTAGAGCAAGTATTAGGTAGTCAGCTAGATAAACTTCAACAAAAAGCGTCCCTTGCTGGTATTCCTCTACTATTAGAGGTGAATGACATATCGGTAAACATTGGCCCCGAAGGAAGAAATGTTGTTCAGTTAGGCACCGAGGCCACAGCCAGCATAAACGCGTTTGGCTTTAGCTATCCCGCCCAAATACGCTTGTCTTTAGAAGGCACGCCTTATTACGACAATGAGAAAAAAGCGATTTTCGTTCATTCATTGTCATTGCTTGATAGCACTGTGGACGCCGCGGGGTATAAAGGTAATCTTGCCCCTTTAAGCAAAGAAGTGATGCAGCTTATTAATGGCTACTTAGCGTCCAACCCCGTATATAAATTAGACACAACAAATAAGACGGTTAACCTTCTCTCTACTATTCCCATCACACTGTCTGTTGAGCAAGGAAAGCTGGCTCTTCGCCCTCAGCAGGGCAAGTAGAATAGCTAGAGAAATTGACCTGGCTTAGCTATTCGTACCTAGATTTTACAACCACATCATTATAAGAAGAATATGAACACGACTACGCCCACAAAAGAATTCGACATACTGTTATATGGCGCCACCTCCTTCGTTGGCAAAATCATGACTTCCTATCTTGCCAAATACGCTGAAGAAGAATTTTCCTGGGCTATTGCAGGAAGAGACGAGCAGAAGCTTCTCGCATTAAAGAAAGAGCATGGCTTAACGTCAGTCCCTCACTTTGTTGCTGATGCCAGCGACGAAACAGCGCTTACCGCGTTGTGCGAGAAAACCAACGTTATTATCTCCACTGTGGGGCCTTATGCGCTATACGGTGAGACTCTGGTAAAAGTATGCGCAAACACCGGCACAGATTACTGCGACTTAACCGGTGAGCCTCAGTGGATCAAAGCGATGCTCGATAAATATGAACCTCAGGCACAAGCCTCAGGAGCTCGTATTATTAATTGTTCAGGATTCGACTCAATCCCATCAGATTTAGGGGTTTATTTTTCCCAGCGAAGCGCTATTGAAAAAACGGGAAGCCCTGCCACGCAAATAAAAATGCGGGTATATAAGATTAAAGGCGCAGCATCTGGGGGCACTATCGCCAGCATGTTAAACGTACTTAAAGAGGCCAGTGATAACCCGAGCCTTAGAAAGCTTTTGGTAAACCCTTATATGCTCTGTAATGCTGGACATCCTTTTCATTTACGCCAAAAAAATCATAAAAAAGCAGAATACGATAACGACCTTGGTGTTTGGACAATGCCCTTTGTTATGGCTGCTATTAACGAGCGTATTGTTCATCGCAGTAATCAACTGCTTGGTACTCTGTATGGCAAAGATTTCAAGTACGATGAGGCTATGTCGAGCAAAACCGCGAGCACCGCATGGATAACGACCCTTGGTTTGGGTGCATTTGTAGGGGCAGCCAGTGTTGCGCCAATAAGGAATTTACTGGCAAATCACATTTTACCAAAACCTGGTGAAGGCCCATCGGTTGAAGACCAAGAAAACGGCATGTTCGACATGCGCTTTTATGCTGAATTAGACAATGGCAAGAGACAGGTAGTACAAGTTACCGGTGACAAAGACCCAGGATATGGCAGTACTGCAAAAATGCTTTCGCAAGCCGCGCTTTGCTTGGCAAAAGATATCCCTGACCTGAAAGGTGGATTTTGGACACCCGCTTCAGCACTGGGTGATGCCTTGATACATCGATTGAGCAAGCATGCCGGTGTTGTTATAAAAAAGTTGTAAAAGAGATATAAAAGAGTCATAAACGATTAGAGCCCGCACAATAAGCGGGCTGATTAAATACGCTAGTTTAACGGTGAAAGATGATTATCCCACGTATTGCCAACTTACATGGGCATAGGTAAATGTGACTCACGCGTGATAATCATCGTCCTAACATCCCTCTTGCAATCACCTCTTTCATAATTTCAGAGCTGCCTGCATAAATGGTTTGCACCCGTGCATCTCGATAAAAACGTGAAATAGGGTATTCATCGGTATAGCCATAGCCGCCGAATAATTGCAGACATTCATTCACCATTTTTAGCTGCATTTCGGTAGCCGCAAGCTTTAGCATGGCTGCATCGGTTACCGTCATTTCGTCACGACTAAATTTGTCCATGTATTTTTCTAATAGCGCTTTACACATTTCGAGTTCAGTCTGACATTCGGCTAATTTAAACCGCGTATTTTGAAATTGCCCGACTGTTTGACCAAACGCCTTGCGTTGGGTTACGTAATCGATGGTAAGGTCGAGTGCACCTTGTGCATGACCAATAGCTTGCACTGCGCAACCCAAGCGCTCTCTAGGTAGCTCTTGCATTAAATAGGCAAAGCCACGTCCCTCTTCGCCTAATAGTGCGTTAGCTGGAATTTTCATATTTTCAAAAAACAGTTCGCCAGTATCGCTGCTGTGCTGACCTATTTTGTGAATGGGTTTTCCGGTAGAAAACCCAGGAAGACTGGTGTCGACCAAAAACAACGACACCCCTTTAGCACCTGCTTTTGGATCGGTCTTGGCGCAAACAATGATCATGTCGGCCTGGTTGCCATTGGTGATAAACACCTTTGAGCCGTTTAAAATGTAGCTGTCGCCCTCTTTCACCGCATTGGTTTTCATGCCTGCCACATCGCTGCCCGCATTAGGCTCTGTCATTGCTAATGCGGTAAGCACTTCCCCTGTGGCCATTTTAGGAAGCCAATAGTCTTTTTGTTCTTCGGTTCCTATGTTTAACAGATAGGGCGCTACAATATTGGCGTGAATATTATAGCCCGTTGCTAAACTGTGCAGACCGAGACGACACATTTCCTCTTGAATCATCTGACAAACATCAAAACTAGCATCAGCTGCCCCATACTTTTCAGGCATATCAACCAGCAGCATTCCCGCTCGTCCCATGGTATGCCACACTTCCCGAGGCATATGATGGTCGTCTTCCCATTTTGAATAATGGGGCAGTATTTCTTGGTCCATAAAACGCAATACCATGTCTTTGAACATAGTAAGCTCTTCATTAATAGCAGCATTATTGTCAGACATCACTTTACCTCATGAAACGTAATCAGGCGGCAATTCGCCCTTCTAAATTTACAACTTTTTTACATTGTGATGAGTGTAGAGGATCCCACTGAAGGGTTCGAATGATGTTTATCTAGTATGCGTAATCACTACTATTTATTGACCGGTATGAGATAGGGTTTTAAAAGCCGCTTAGTCATTAAACGGCTCAGTGATCGATTTACTTGGCTCGGTAAACCACACCGGGCCGGTGTCAGTAACATAAAAATGATCTTCTAAGCGAATGCCAAACTCACCGGGCACAACAATCATAGGCTCGTTGCTAAAACACATACCGGGCGCTAATAGATGAGGGTTGTCTTTAACTAAGTACGGCCATTCATGAATGTCCATCCCAATGCCATGACCCGTGCGGTGAGGTAATCCAGGCAGCGTATAATCTGGCCCCAAACCATCGGCTTCTAGGCTGCGCCTAGCAGCAGCGTCTACATCGCCGCATGTGCTTCCCAACGTTGCCGCATTAAACGCCGCTATTTGCGCTTGTTTCTCACTATTCCACAGCAGCCTTTGCTGTGCACTTGGCTCGCCAAAGCAATAGGTTCGCGTAATATCTGATAGGTATCCATGCAGCTTGCAGCCAGTATCGATTAACACAAGATCGTTGGCTTTTAAAACCTGAGGATCTTTCACCCCGTGTGGAAATGAGGTGGCCTTGCCAAACAAAACGATACAGAAATAACTTCCACTTGCACCCACTTTCCTGTGGGCTTCGTTGATGAATGCCTCTACTTCCGTCGTTGTCATTCCCTCTTTGAGCATACTTGCGGTTGCCTTATGAACCGCTAACGTCATATCCATGGCTCGCTGAATAAGTGCTAGCTCATGAGGCGATTTGTGCATACGGCAATGGGCAGTCACTTCGCTACCATTTATTATTTCAATGGTATTAGGCAAGGTTTTACTGAATCCATCCACAATGAAAAACGGTGTTGATTCGTCGATAGCAACCTTGCTGCCATATGCAGTATCAATGTTACTCATTAGCTTTGCAAATAAGGCGTAGGGGCTCTCGTGCTCTTGCCAACCTTCTATGTGTCCAGCCATAAGCTTACGCTCTTCTAAGGAATCAATCTCAAAGGTTGGGGCAATATAAACAACGTCTCCACAAGCTGGCAATATAGCGCCAACCAAGCGCTCGCTGGCGTACCATTGCATTCCCGTAAAGTAGGCTAAATTAGTACCTGCATTAAGATAAAGTGCAGCTATATTATTGGCCTGCATGTAGCGCTGCGCTTTTTCTATTCTGCTTGTGTGCTCTGAAACAGAAGGTTGGGACATATCTGTTGTCATGTCGCGCAGTGTTGCTAGTGCTTCTTGCTGAGTTTTTCCGCCAATTTGCATGAATTGTTTGCCTGGTTACGTTAAATGCAATGTGGTTAATTTACATGATTGGTAACGATGTCGATAGGCAAATACCACAGAGGGCAACAGGAGGAAGATAAATTGATGGAAACTGGTTTTTACAACCCGTTTTTATTAAGCTGGTCACAAAACGGGTTCTGCAGGGCTTTTTGCGAGTAATTCTGAGCCTATTTCATCGTCGCATTGGTGCAGCGTTAATGTGGGTGGCGACATTTGAATACCAAACGGTGCTGCTCTGCCCAACACTTCCATTCCGAGGATATTGTGCTGATTGTCCATAACGGCCACCTTCACGTTGTCAAAATGACAGTCTGCACTTAACGCCAATGAAGGAATGGTGTAAAGCTTCACCTTTTGCTTTCTGCCGTTCGCAAGCTTCGCAATCACCACGCCCTCTTCAGTAACATGCTGCTGAGCTGCAAAAACCTTAAACGTAGCCTTATTCAAAATAGTGAGGGAAGAGCCGGTATCAATGAGGTAGTTGAACTCGCGCTCATCGGCGTCGAAGCTTTGCAAGTACAAGGTTCCGCCACTACTGCTTGTTAACGAGAAGGAATTTGCGTTTGCTACACTGCAGCTAAGTACGCAGTATGTGAATACGGCAAAAAATAACATCAACCAGGTGCGTGTAAAAAGTCGCTTTGTTTGTAATATCATAAGTTGTGATTGGCTTCATAACCAGCAATGACGTAGTAAGATAAACACAGCAACATCAAAGCCAATGCTTAAGCAACTGATTTTGAAATGAAAATTTTATTTCTAGGCAGTCCATCGCACCAGTAGCGTGCAAAATAGCACATTAAATGTGCAATCCCACGCCGTGCTGGCAAAGTTTTTTTGCTATTCTATACTTACCTGATAGTTTTTAACTATCTCGAGATAGGGTTATTTTTTTGTCATCAAAAGCTACACTTTGTTCGTATACAAACATGATTACTTGCAAATGAGGGCTTACTATGAAAAAACGTTTATTACCTCTTTTAATGCTATCTTCGATAGCAGCAGTGCCGCTTGCGACAGCTAGCGCCAACAAAGGCGCAGACAATGCTAGCGTAACGAAAATGATTATTGTGGATCGCACAGGCAAGCCACCATTCGAGCGTAGGCTTGTGGAAGTGCAAGAGCACGATGTAGCTCAGTTTGAGTTGCTTAACGCTTCCACTGAATGTGAAAATAGAATGAGTGTGGATATGCGTGGTAAACCGCCATTTAAACGCTCAATTGAATGCATTCCAGTTATTGACGTTGCTCAGTTCGAAACCATCGACGATAGCAAAAACTCAACAAACTTTAGCGGTCACCCGCCATTCAAACGCCGTTAATAGCCTATCGGCTATACAAGTCTGTAGCGGTGTCAATCTGACACCGCTTTTTTAAACCTTCCTTTAAATCCCGTTCGCGTTGTCCATGCAGGATAGGCATCAATAAATGTTGTTAGCGCTTTTCGGATATCAGGTAGTGATTGGGAAGAAAGCTGAAGTAGTGCCAATGCAGCCTCAGCGTTGCGACTATTAACCATCGGGTTGACTGTGCTGAGCGATGGAAAATGGCCGCGAATGACATCAAAGCCAATATCTTCTTGCTGTGTCGCTATATATCCCTTGACGAGCAGTGGAATAACACTGAATGCTTGCGTCTGCTTTTGAAGGAGCGACTCCATCAGCGCAATATCTGCGTTGCCAATTGTTCCCCTCTCTAGCCTGTTTCCATGAGTTTTCCAGAACCTAGCCGTAGTGGTATCGCCTAACAAGGAAGCGGTATGGGTAAACCACTGGTTGGCTTTATTTGTGCTGCCCTGCGCTGAATAAAGCGTGCCAAGGTAAGCGGCGTTAATCGTAGAAAATGGATCGATGGTCAAACAAGCTTCCATAATATCGATGGCGTCATTATTGTTGCCCTGTAACGCTAGCACCTTTGCCTTCCACACATAAGCCCATGTATATGCACTATCTAATTCCAACGCGTTATCAAGCGCAGCCAACGCTTGCGTAGCTTCACCTCGCCAATAGTGCACAATAGCGAGATTAACATTCACCCATGGGGATAACGGCTCTTCCTCACGGGCTTTTTGCGCAAACGATAATGCTTTATCGGGTAATAGCTGCGCTAGCGCCAACTCTGAATACAAGTAAAGACTCGTTGCATTATGTGCATCCTCATTCAATACGCGATCCAACGATGCTTCTGCTTTTTTGAAATCAAAGCGTAGGGTTGCCAAAATAGCAGTAGCATTGTGCGCATTTGCGTCGTTGGGATTTAAACGCAGTGCGTTATCAATCGCAGCCCTTGCCTTGGGCAACGCCTGATCTGGCGGTATGTACATATCATAAAAATTATACCGCGCATAAATGTACGCAAGGCTGCCATAAGCAGCAGAGAAAGTAGGGTCATAATTGACGGCATCTAAAAATGCCTCTTCAGCTTTGCGGAACCACTCGCTGGTAGTGCCATTCATCCACCAATAAGTGCCTTTGAGATACGCTTGGTAGGCAGCAGCATTGTCGGTGATCCCTGCTTTCAATGTCGTATTGGTTGAAGAATGCGTGCTGGAAACCTGCGCAATAATTGCATTAGAAATTTCAAGCTGCACTTTTAGTAAATCATTATTGGTGGCATCGTACTGAGCAGTCCACAACGCTTTGTCCTCAAACGGAGCAATCAGTCGAACGGATATTCTAAAGCTTTGATTAATACGCCTGACGCTTCCCTCAAGGGCATAATTTACGTTTAAGGCGGTGGCAATGTCAGCGAGAGAAAGTCCTTTCTTGGTCAGCGCCAAGGTTGAGTATCGCGAAGGTACGTTAAAGCCAGGAGTCGTAGACAAGCTCGAAATTATTTCCTCAGTAAGCCCAAGTGAAATATACGAAGAGTCGGTATCATCTGAAATCTGACTAAAAGGCAGTATTGCAATAGAGTTGTTCTTAATAGGCGCTTGATTGGCATAATCTGCCAACAGATTGTTGCTCGATGTAAAAACCGATGTAATAGCAGTTGCGATAGCGGCAACCACCAGCACACCAATTAGCAACCACAGCCCTCGGTTCTTTTTTAACGTGTTATCAGATTTTTCTACACTTTCTGTTGGGACTGCGGCTGAGCCAGTGTTTGAGTCTCTGCTTGAGCCTTCATTCGCATCTTCATTTAAGAGTAGAGCGCTGTCTTCGATAGATGTGACTGCAGACTTTTGGTTTTGGTCCCGGTCTTGCTCCTCGGTGTCGCCACTCGTCTCAGCGTTTATGTTAACCGCTGCGTGCTCTGTTGTCTTATTTGAAAAGGGCATATTTGAAGACGACGATTTTGAAAACTGATTATTCGAAGAGCTCACAGCTGTTGATAGCTCAACAGGCGTTACCGTAAGCTTGTAACCTAGTTTGGGGATGGTTTTGATCAGACGCTTCGATTTATTATCATTCAGCGCATGACGCAACTGAGAGATAACACGGGACAGGGCTTCATCAACAACAATTCGTTCTCCCCACACCACCTTGTGAATATGCTCTCTGCTTACTGCTTTAGGCGCACTTTCCGCCAAAACATTTAACACTTTTATACATTTTGGCTCAATTTTCACAGTGCTATCATCGCTGGAGATCGTATTATCCACGGTATTAACAATATAATTTTCAATACAAAATAGCGTAGACGGCACCAAGCAACCTCATTTCAAAAAACATAAATAACTGATTTGGATGAACTAAAATAGAAAAATAATGTTCATTAGGTTTTCATTAGAAACAAATATGTGCGTAATTATCTTTTCATCATGTAATTACATCGAATTTCACTATTCTCCACTCATCGTTTAACAAAACGTTAACCAGAGTCTGACTCACGGCAACGTGATTAGACTAAAAGCAATTCAACTAGCGCAACAAGTGGAAGATTATCATGACTAAAATATTAACCCTAGCAGCTACGCTTCTTTTTGCGACTACAGCGTTAGCGCAAACCAACAACATTTATAAGCTTCGTACCACCTTAGAAGATGTTTACGGCGTTCAGGAAGTGGAGAACGGAAATTACAGTGACGGCATTCGCAAATTAAATGCGCAGCTAGCGCGCACTACCGTAATGACTAAGCAAGCCCCTTTGCACACAAACCTGTGTGTAGCGCACATTGCAACAGGGAACCTAGAAGCAGCCCAATCACACTGTGAGAAGGCCGTAAACCAGTCAGGTAATAAAAGCATCGCGCTTAACAATTTAGCTGTATTGAATTGCCTACAAAACAAGGCCACGCTGTGTGTTGAGAATTTCGAGCGTTCGGTTGCAGCAAATAAGCTCAACCGCTTTTCATCAAATAACTTAACGCTGGCGAGTACTCGCCTTCAAATTTCAAAAAGCTAACACGAAGTTTTGTTCTTTACTTGAGTAGCCCTGCTTATAAAAAGCGTGAAGCAATAGCAAGAGGCAATGGCGTAAGCCATTGCCTCTTTGGTAGTAGCCCAGCTTAAGATACAAACTTTAAATGCGCCATAAAACACCAGATTTATAGTGCCGACTTCCAGGCATTTTCAGGCAGTAAGTAAAGCCCGCGTTGATGTGTCGAGCCCTCGCCCACAATATACCCAATGCCTGAGGCCATTACAGCCAGTGTGACATCAAACGCATTGAGGCTGTCGCCGTAGCCTGCCGTTAAATTAAACATAGAGCCATCTGCCAATAAAAAAATGGTTTTGTTGTTGAGCTTATATGCATTGACATAAGGCAAGGGCTCGCTATAACTGCTATTGGCTTTTAAATAGGCAACGTCAATCTCTTTTGCTACATGCCCCACGTTTAAGATAAATGAGTTATCTTTCATGGTATCTAAATGCCTAGCGCCAATAACGCCTTCAGCGCCAGTAGCCGTGGCAATAATGTCAGCGTCTTTAATCGCGTCTTGTAAATTTACTACTGGCCAACCGTCATATTTTGCCTGCAGTGCCCTTGCTTGGTCTAACTCAGCCACCTGAACCTGAGCCCCAAACGCTCTCGCTGACGCCGCCACACCTTGACCAACCAAACCGTAACCTACAACTACGACTACTTTTTCGTGCAGCGTGAGATGCGTGGTTTGAAAAAAAGTTTGCCAGGCGCTTAGCCCTACCATGTGCCGATTGTGAAGACCCTCTTTCACGGGTAGGTCGTCCCAGTTAAAAATAGGGTATCGTGGTGCCATACCGTTTAAACGACTAATACCAGAACCTGTGGCTTCCAAACTCGCTTTTATAGTAGGCGTATATTCTCCTTTGTCGGCATTTTCATGTAAGCGAGTGGTGAGGTCTGCGCCCATCTCGCATAAGTGCGTTGGCTGCCAATTCAACGCTTTATCAAAGGATGTTGACCACTCAGCCTGGCTCATATCACGCCATGCCTGTGCTTTTGCCCCCTTTTTAACTAAGTAGTCCACCACGTCGTCTTGCACGGTAGTGGGGTTACAGGTTGTTAAAAATATCTCGCACCCTTGCGATAGCAGCCCTTCAACTAAAGGCGCCATTTTTAGGTCTAGATGCATATTACAAGCAAGTTTTACCTTGCTTAAATCGGGTAATGAAGAAACTGCACGCTTGGTTCGCGGCATATGAAGGCTTGCCCAGTCTAGCTCGGCTTGAAAATTTTGATACATAGGAACACTGCGACAAAAATAAAAGTAAAAGCATACGCTAGAACGACAATGGCCAACAACGGGAAAACACATTGAAAGCATTAAAAAAATATTGTGCTGCGAGGTAAACGTACATCAGCCTACTACCACGCAGTTTCTTCCTTTCTGCTTAGCTAAATAGAGCGCTTTATCGGCTAGTTTAATTAAACCTTCTATTTTGTTGTCTCCCGGTTCTTGAAAGTTAAACGCCGCAACACCAATGCTCGTGGTTACTTTGGTAATAGATTCACTTGTTACTTTCTCAACACTCGACCGCAGGGTTTCTGCAAGTGCGTTGGCATCGTTCACATTGGTATCAGGCAAGAACAGTAAAAACTCCTCGCCTCCCCATCGGAAAACTAAATCTGAACTGCGTACTCTTGCCTTAATTGTCTTTGCCACGAGCTCAAGCGCAGCATCACCGATGTCGTGGCCAAATTGATCGTTAATTTGCTTAAACCAATCTAAGTCGATGATTACAATCGACATGAACTGCTTTTTACGAACGCCAAGTTCCCAGATGGGATACACTAATTGCGTAAATGCTCTTCGGTTATACAGGTTAGTGAGTGGATCGATTCTAGAAGTAAATTCAGCGCTTAACCGAGCTTTGTATACTTCTTTAAAGTTAAATCCTAGAGAGACTGACAGCAGCGACATTTCCAGCAGCATACCAAGCTCTATCCCCCTAAACGCCCACTGTGAATAGGGTACAATACCCCATGTTGCCAAGCTCGATACTGTCGCACCGCCAGTGCCAAGCACAATTGCCGGCACAAAAAACGTCGCTAACACATTACCGTTTTTGTAACACATTACGCCAATAAGAAGCATCCACAACGACAGCGTTGTTAAAATAACCAGCTGCACCATGATGGCGAACTGCTGACTACCATAGACCAGCATAACAACAGCTAAGCCTAACAATCCTGCGTATATGAATTTGCGCTTGACAAATAATGAGGGTAGGTACTTTTTAACATTTAGGAACTCAATAGTGAAGGTTACGCCAGCGATTATGTAACAGAGCATTAGAGTGGGCATGAGCCATTGCTGCACCGATGGCATTTCACCCCAAAGCCACCAGTAACCATGGCCTGTATAGGTAAAATTGAAGGCGGTGAATGCAAGTAAATAGCAAGAATAGAGTAAGTATCTACGCTCTTTGAGGTAGGTGTAAAGTACCAGGTTATACACCAGCAAAATCAGCAGTGCGCCATACAAAAATCCATAAAAATAGGCATTCTCAAGCATGACACTTTTTGTTGCACTTTCGCTGCTGAGGTAAATTGGAATTGTCATTGGGTCTTGAGAGATGAAGCGAAACAACACATACGTATTGCCTGACGCAAAGACATGACTTACCGAGGGCATTCTAGCGTTGTATGTACGCCCACTTATCGCCTCAGTGTCGCCTAGCGACTCTTGCCTCACTATTTCATCACCGTAAATGAAAAAGATATCGACAACATCGAGCCACGCATTATCAATCTCTATAACTGCAGACAGCCCGCCATCCTTCGTTGTATCCGTTTGAATAGGTAATACAGCCCACAGAATCTCATCAGTAAACCCAAAACTCACTTTATTAGCTGTGTTTTTAATGAATTTATCTTCATTAAATGCCGCCAGCGCTTGTTGTGCGTTAGTAATAGTATTGTCAGGCTGACTTAAAAAGAGTTTATTGTTAACCAGAGAACGGTGATCGTCGGAGGGAGAAACAAATAACAACTTGCTGTTGGCGCTACTTTTGGTTTGGATGTTAAAATGAGAGCCGCTATTGATACTGTTTGCTTGAGCAGAGGCATACCACGAGGTAACCCCAAAAATGCAGTAAATCGCTATTGTGAGAAAGGCGCAAATACCCTTCAACTTATTTTGCTGACTCACCATATTTCCCTAAATTAGCCGATGAATAAAATCTACTCTTTTTGTAAGAATTTGTGAATATTTTTTAATCGAAAGACCTTGACGCAATAGTTCAAACGAAAATTAAGTACGGACTTCGACAGTTCTTTTGATAAAGCCCTCGTGCAAGCAAAAATTTTGATACTCTACTATGTACCGTCGTTTACCTAATTTTTAAGATGCTCTCATTCATCACTAGCACTTTGTTTCCCGTCCTCATACTATTACTTTTAGGATGGTACTTTGTGCGCGTTAAATGGCTTAACGATGGCTTTGTAGAATCTGGTTCTAAACTGGTCTTTAATATAGCGCTACCTTCCTTACTGTTTCTCTCTATTAGTCAGTCTGACTTTTCGAAAGCCGCTAACCTTCCATTGGTTGCTATCGGTCTTGTAGGCACATTGATCATGTTTGCTGCCCTTGTGGTTCTTGCTCACTTCACCGTAGTTAATACCAACGCCAAGGGTGTAGTTGTGCAAGGCGGGTTTAGAGCTAATATGGGCATTATCGGCCTGGCTTATGCGGCGAATACCTACGGGCAAGAGGGACTGGCAGCCGCTTCAGTTTACATGGGTTGCATCACTATTTTGTATAACGTTTTATCGGTTTTTATTCTGAATTTTTATCAAATAGGCTTCAGTGCGCCAATCAACCAAATAAAGGGAGTTGCTAAAAACCCGCTAATTTTGTCTATCGTGATAGCTCTCCCATTTTCCTATTATCAGTGGCAATTACCCGAAGTCGTGCTTAAAACTGGGGAATACTTTGCCCAGTTGACCTTGCCCCTTGCCTTAATATGCACGGGCGCTTCGTTGCAATTTCGATCTTTCTCTAGTGATTGGTATAACATTGTGGTTACGACCATAAGTAAGTGTATTGTCTACCCTGCGCTGCTAGTTGGCATGGCTTATATGGCGGGAATAAGGGGTATGAGTTTGGGCGTATTGCTGTTACTTTCTGTCGCCCCTACGGCAGCGGCTAGCTATATCATGGTGCGGAACTTAGGTGGCGATCACCGTTTAGCGGCAAGTATTATTGCAGTAAGTACCTTAACTTCTCTACCTATTACCGCCGTAGGATTTGGCACTCTATCTGCCCTTGGCTTGGTGTAGCTAAAACCACTGAATTGATGGCCTTACTCAATAGCTTGACCATGTAATTTAGGCGTATTATTGTTCCGCTGTCTTGCCTACTCACCCCATTGACGAGGACGAGTTCGTTTTTGTCTAGCTATCGCAAAAACGTGTTTTTTCTGTCTCTACTTCATCAGTAAGCCAATTAATAAACGCTTGAAAGCGCGCTTGTGAATGGGTTTCTTTGTGGGTGGCTAGCCAAAACGTGCGTTTGATATGAATGTCTCTTTCCAGCAGTCGAGTTAGCCCTTGCTGATGCTCTGCGATAAACTTTGGCAATATGCCTACACCAGCGCCATTCATTAGCATTTGATACTGAGCGTGAATACTTGTGCTTCTTAACGCGCTTAACTGAGATAACGCGGTTTCCTCGATAAATTTGAGCTGCGGTGCAAACACCAAATCGGGCACATAGCTGACTAAGTTAAATTGGGAAAGCTCGCTGAGAGACTCAGGTTTACCCCCTTTTACTAAGGATTCCTTAGTATATAAATACAAGCAGTATTCAGTGAGTTTTTGAGTGACTAACAGTCCTTTGCTCGGCTTTTCGAGCAGAATAGCAATATCGGCTTCTCGTTTATTTAGGTTCAAAAAACCACTGGTTGCCACCAACTCAATGCAGATGCCGGGAAACATGCGCTTAAAAGCCGGAAGCCGCGGTGCTAAAAACCAGTTTCCAAACCCCTCTGACACACTCACTCTGATTGTTCCCGCCAAATGCGAACGTTCATCGTGTAGCTCGTTTTGCGCCTCTAGAAAATAATGCTCTGCTTTTTCGATGTAGTTAACGAGCTTTACGCCGTGGGCGGTGAGAACATATCCCTTATTTGTTAACTCAAATAATTTACAGTTTAGAGAATCTTCAAGCTTTTTTACACGTCGTATCAGTGTGGTGGGATCTAACTCAAGTCCTTTAGCTGCAATCGCTACCCGACCGTTTCTCGCCAGCCCGAGAAATAGCCTCATGTCGTCCCAATTCATCAATACACCTGCATTTTTACAGCACCAAGCTGTAAGTATATGTATTGACCTTGCAAACACAAGGTTTCAATATTGTAAAAAAATGAGGAGTAATTACGTGAGACAGATTAATCACTATATCGCAGGTAAATCATACCGCGACGAGTCAGAGAGTACTGCGTCGGTTTTCGCACCAAACACAGGTGATGTTCAAGCTGAAGTATCCTTAGCGAATCAAAATACACTTCAAAAAGCCGTCGATTCTGCGTTAGCCGCACAACTTGAATGGGCTACGACTAACCCGCAGCGCCGCGCTCGGGTAATGTTTAAATTTAAAGAGCTTCTTGAAGCTAACCGCGACAGGCTGGCGCAGCTACTTTCCAGTGAGCACGGAAAAGTATTAAGCGATGCACAGGGCGACATTCAGCGCGGTTTAGAAGTTATCGAATTTGCTTGTGGTATTCCTCATGCCCAAAAAGGTGAATATACCGAAGGCGCAGGGCCTGGTATTGATGTGTACTCTATGCGTCAAGCCCTGGGAGTGGTAGCGGGTATAACACCGTTTAACTTCCCTGCCATGATCCCAATGTGGATGTTTGGTGTGGCAATAGCGTGCGGAAACGCATTCATTTTAAAGCCCTCTGAACGGGATCCATCTGTACCGGTTGAGCTAGCGAAATTAATGACAGAAGCGGGGTTACCCGACGGTGTACTCAATGTAGTGCACGGCAACAAAGAAGCCGTAGACGGCATTTTAGATCACAAAGATATCAAAGCAGTGAGCTTTGTGGGCTCAAGCGACATTGCGAATTACGTGTATGAACGCGGCGCGCGCGCTGGCAAGCGAGTTCAGGCCATGGGCGGTGCCAAAAACCACGGTATTATTATGCCCGACGCCGACCTTGACCAAGTAGTTGCTGACCTCGTGGGCGCAGCATACGGCTCAGCAGGTGAACGCTGCATGGCACTGCCGGTAGTAGTGCCTGTGGGAGAAGAAACCGCAGAAAAGCTAAAAGCAAAACTGCTTCCTGCCATTAAAGAGATCATGGTTGGTCATTCGGAAGATCCTAATGCCCATTACGGACCTGTCGTTACCGGTGAACACAAAGCGCGTATTGAAGGCTACATCGACCTTGCTATTGAGGAAGGGGCAGAGCTTGTTTATGACGGCCGTAACTCGCAAATCCCCACTGACAGCAAAGGCTTTTTTATCGGACCTACGCTATTCGACCATGTGACAAAAGACATGCGCTCTTATCAAGAAGAAATTTTTGGCCCAGTACTGCAAATCGTGCGAGCTAACGACTTTAATGAAGCGGTTAATCTTGCCAGCGACCACCAATACGGTAACGGAGTAGCCATGTACACCCGTAATGGTCACGCGGCCCGTGAATTCGCTCAGCGAGTTAATGTAGGTATGGTAGGCATAAACGTTCCTATTCCTGTTCCTGTTGCCTACCACACGTTTGGTGGTTGGAAGCGCTCTTCGTTTGGGGATACGAACCAGCACGGAATGGAAGGTGTTAAATTCTGGACGAAGGTGAAAACTATCACGCAGCGCTGGCCTGATGGTTCAGACACTAATGATAACGCGTTTGTCATCCCTACCATGGGCTAATTAAAGCGCTAACGTAGACCAACAAGCCCTCGATAACACGTAGGATAAGGAATGTAAAACATGACTGCAGTTGCAATTATTGGCCTAGGCAATATGGGTTCAGGCATGGCCGACAACCTGGTAAAAGGCAATTTTGACGTCACAGCGTTCGACCTCAGCGAGGCGGCGCTAGACAAAGCAAAAGGGTTTGGTTGTAAGGTCGCATCCTCTGCTGTTGACGCTGTGAAAGGCGCTGAAATAGTGGTGACCATGCTGCCTGCTGGGAAGCATGTGCACGACATTTACGCCAACCAGATACTGGCTAATGTGGATAAAAACACATTATTAATAGACTGCTCAACCATTGATGTGGGCACAGCAAAGGCAGTGTCTGAATTAGCCGAAAGTTACGGACTGAAGATGCTGGATGCCCCAGTTTCTGGTGGCACAGCGGCTGCCGCAGCAGGAACACTTACCTTTATGGTGGGCGGTGATGCCGATGCTTTTGAAAAGGCAAAAGGCGTACTAGGCGCAATGGGCAAGAAAATTGTCCATGCAGGAGGCCATGGCGCAGGTCAAGCAGCTAAAATTTGCAACAACATGTTATTAGGCGCCTCAATGATAGCCACCTGTGAAAGCCTCCAGTTAGCGCAAAAGCTAGGCTTAGACCCTCAAGTATTTTTTGATATTGCATCAAATGCCTCCGGTCAAACATGGTCGTTAACCACCTACTGTCCGGTAAAAGGTGTGGGCCCGCAAAGCCCGGCTGATAACGACTTCGCTGGCGGTTTTGCCTCTGCACTCATGCTGAAAGACTTAACGCTCGCCATGCAGGGCGCTGAAGGGGTTGATGCTCAAGTGCCTATGGGCGAACTTGCAGCCAAGTGGTTTGAGCAACACTGCGATGAAGGCAACGGCTCACTGGATTTTTCATCCATTATTAATAAGCTTGCTTAAGCAAGTGTAAACTCACTAAGCCGCTGGCAAGAAAGTAGTTGCTGACTGTGGGACTACAGGCTTTGCGGCTCAGCGCTTTGGCAGTTGAGCCGTGAAAAAGCGGACGAATAAAAAACCGATAATGCATGCTCGTAACGTAGCACGTCAATATCGGTTTTTTTTCGTGGAACGTTGGTGGGTATTCCCGCGTTCGCGTTTCTGGCCTGAAGGTCTAATATTGACCCTAGTCGTGACCGCCACAGCAGCCACCGCCTTGTCCCGCCCAGTTTTTAAGCTTTGTGGTTTTACCTATGCCCGGGTTAAAGCTATTGGTAGGGTCGAGTTTTCGATAAAAATTCCGCAGTGTTTCTTTGGCTGCATACTCATGCCCCACGTTATGCTCGGCTGGGTATTCCGCCTTGCGCTCGTCAAAGGTGGTTAATATCTTATTTTTTAGCGCTTTTGCATCAGCGCCTTTTTTGACAATATAATTTTGATGCATGACATGGCAAAACAGATGGCCATAGTAAAGTTTGGTGTCTATTTGCTCATCAATATCTTTAGGTAATACTTCAAACCATGCAGGATCATTACGGCGAAGGGCCACATCGATTGTCATCATGGCACCCACTTTCTTAGAGTGCATAATGTGATAACGACCAATTGCCCCCCCTGCTACAAAGCGATGGAGTATCGCTTTATCCGCTTCGTCTTCGGTACATTCAAAGTAGCCACCTTCGTTGGTTTTGAAAAATTCATTAAGGTATTGGCGAGCTTCGTCAACACCCTCATTGCTCATTTCCAAAATCCAGTGGTGCTGGTATTTATCTCTGAATTCATCCATGCGTTTAGGGAGATGATTCGGAAATAAATAGCTAAAAGCCTGCATAACACGGTCTGACATTTTATTGGGTAAAAACCCTAATTTATCCGCGAATGCATCAAACTTACGTTTAAACGCAAACAGTTGGGGGATAAACTTTGCACCCAGTTTATTAATAACAATGAACATGTCTTTACCGTACTTCTTCGACACGTCGTAACAGTCGCGATGCAAATACTCACCAGAGTCAGGCAAATGCGTAAAAGTAGAAAGAATGTCTCTACGCACTGACGTAAATACGTTCGCATCATTTGAACCCACATAAAACACCTGTTTCTTGTCAGGTATAGGGAAGGTGTCTAAACGAACAGCAAATACGGCAAGCTTTCCCGCACATCCAGATGCATCGTGCAGCCTGCGACCGTCATTGTTATAGCGCGATGGCGTGTCTGAATCGACGTCTCTCACCCTAGCATCGTACTCATTGTCCGACGCTCTTGCGTCAGGCTGCTCTACATCAGCATCTGTCCAGCGTTTGTTTTCTAAATTCTCGAGGATCTCTTCAGGATCACTGCCTAACTTGATGCCGAGGTTATTCACCAGTGATAGCGTGCCGTCGGCGTCAATTTGGGCAAATAACGCTAGCTCGGTATAGGCTGGGCCACGCTTAACAAGGGCTCCGCCGGAATTATTACAAACGCCGCCGACTATTGATGCGCCGATGCACGAAGAGCCAATTACTGAATGAGGCTCTCGGCCGTAAGGCGCTAACTGCTCTTCTAAGCCAAATAGCGTACTGCCTGCAAGACCGACTATTTGCTTGCCCTCGTTCACCAACTGAATATCGTCGATACGCATAGTGCTAATGATAACAAGGGGTCTGTCGTACTCTTTTCCGTCAGGCGTAGAGCCTCCAGTGAGACCTGTATTAGCAGCCTGCATAATGACGGCTACATCTGCATCGACACATAGCTGTAACACTCGCCAAATTTCCACCAGCGAACCTGGGCGCACCACCGCCAACGCCTCACCAGAGCCAAAGCGAATACCTTTACAATAAGGTTGCTTTTTAGCAGGGTCCGTCAGTAAGTAAGCTTGTCCAACAACATGTTGCATAGACGTAATCAACGACTGGGTATCAAGGTGCACGGCCATGGGTCTCTCTACGTTAAAATAGGAATTCTTCGCTGGTGAGGAACTATACACGAAAGCGAAATAGAACAAAGAGGGAACCGTCAGGTTCTTAATACAATTTACTTATATTTAATGGGGCTAAAACCGGTAAACGCACAAGCTTTTTAAAACGCAGATTGAAAGTACAGCCCCTAATTTAGTGCGTACGGACCTTGTTGTGATACATTAAAAAGTAGACAACCCAATCACATGACACCGGTACAATGAAATCAACAATTCAGTACGCTGCACTATCCTTTTTAACCGCAATTATGCTAACCACCCTGTCGGCAATACTTTTTGCCGAATCGACCATGGCGGCCAATAACGGCAGTAGCGATGAAAGTAGTGATAAAAGCACGCTTTCCTATGTCCCAAGCGAGTCTCCTTTACACGATGTAATAAACGCTCAGAAAAAGGCGGTCGAAAACAACACGCTTTTATTGGTGGTGTTAGGTGCCCAGTGGTGTCATGACAGTACGGGACTGGCCTCACACTTTGAATCGGAAGCACTGCAACCTATTCTAGAAAAGTATTACACAACCCTACTTGTGGATGTTGGTTTACTAGAGGATAGACGCAGCATTACCAAGCGGTTTGATTACCCCATTTACTATGCCACACCCACAGTAATGATTGTTGAACCCAACACAGGAACGTTACTTAATCGCGCTAGCATGGCGAGATGGGCCCATGCTGATAGCATTCCACTTATTGATTATGTTGAATATTTTACCGCTCATGGCGAATTAAGTGAGCAAGAAATTGCTGCGTTACAGTCTTATACCCCCACGCCTAAAGAGACGTCATACAATGAAGAACATGCTGCCCGCTTGCAGGCAGCGTACAAGGAGCTATCGCCTTTGTTAAAGGATGATATCAATGGTGACTTAGAAGGTGACACAGCTGATAATTTTTACGCTATGTGGAAAGAAGTTCGCCAGTTTCGCGCTACTCTACAAAAGGAGCTAATGGAACGAACTCAAGCACAGCTAAACCCAAGTGAAGGGGAATTAGAAACCCAAAAGGCCACACTCACTGAGCATGGCCCTTTCTCATGGCAGTAACGCGCTAAATAGCGTGTTAAGCGTTTTGAGGCTTTGAACGTCTGGCGGCAGAATGGCTGCTGCCATTACCCTTAGCCTGACTTTGGCCCGCAGAATTTCCGCGATTGCCACCTTCCGTGTTTGATGAACTGCGTCGCTTGTTTTTAAACTGAGCTCCACTTTTATTAGCACCGCTCTTATTAGCACCGCCTCTATTTGCGCTTCGTCCACTCTCAGAACCCTGAGATCGATTTGCACTATCAAACGTTTTTGCCACTTTAGGCTTCTTTGGCTTTTTCGGTGCAGACAGTGTGGTAGCAGGAACCGGCACTTGGGGTGCAAACCCTTCTAACGTCTCTCTTGGAAGCAGTTTTTGTATAAGGGTTTCAATATCTTTAAGACTTTGAAGTTCATCTACACTGACAAAAGACCATGCCTGTCCACTTGAGCCTGCTCTTCCCGTTCTACCAATTCGATGAACATAGTCTGCAGGCGTATTTGGCAAATCAAGATTCACAACAATAGGTAGTTCACTGATGTCGATGCCTCGAGCGGCGATGTCGGTTGCTACCAACACATTAATGTCGCCTGATTTAAAATCTGATAGTGCTTTGGTTCTCGCACCCTGGCTTTTATTACCATGAATAGCGGCTGCTGGAATCTTCGCTTTCGACAATTTGTCGGCAACACGATTAGCACCGTGCTTGGTACGGCTGAATACGAGTACCTGGCTCCACTTTTCCTGCTTAATTAAGCTAATCAGTGCTGAGGTCTTTTTAGACTTGTCTACAGTAATCAAATGCTGTTTTACTGAGTCTACGGTGGTGTTTGCTGGCGCCGTAGAGATGTGCACTGGATCGCGAGTGATCGTTTGCGCTAATGCTGTAATTTCTGGTGAAAATGTGGCGGAGAAAAGTAGACTTTGACGCTTCGCGGGCAACAGTTTAAGTACTTTTTTAATGTCGTGGATAAAGCCCATGTCCAACATTCTATCGGCTTCATCTAACACAAGCACTTCTAGCTGGGAAAACTTAACAGCATTTTGTTGATACAAATCGAGAAGACGACCGGGCGTGGCAATAAGTACATCAACCCCTTTTCTCAATTTCATCATTTGCGGGTTTATACCTACACCACCAAATACAACTGCCGTAGTTAATGGCACAAACGTGCTAAACGAACGAATACTTTCTTCTACTTGGGCAGCTAATTCTCGAGTAGGTGTTAGTACTAAGGCTCTAATATTGTTGCCTGACGCTTTTTTACCATCTAATAGGTTGTGCAATATAGGCAAGCCAAACCCCGCAGTTTTTCCGGTTCCGGTTTGCGCAGCAGCAAGTACATCTTTCCCTTCCATCACGACGGGAATTGCTTTTTCTTGAATAGGTGATGGTTTGCTAAACCCTTGTTTTTCGATTGCTTTCAACAACGGCTCGGCAAGCCCTAGCTGGGAAAATGACATTAAATAACTAACTCCTGAAAAATTGTTGCTTTGTCTGATAAAGCAGTAGGTACCTTTGGGTGAAGCGAGAATGCCGTTTTGCTAACCGATGGGTTATTTTGCTAACCGATGGGTTTAAAATATAAAGGGGATGACCAAGGCACCGAAGCGACTTAAAAAGCTCTTTTGATTTATTGTACAAGATGGAATAAACGCACGCTGCTATCCTGTTTAAGCGCGCGCGGAGTCTATCATTTATAACGCATGATAACCAGCACGCTTTTTAATCATGGTGTTTCTCCGCCTGCTTATTTATCGCTTTTTCGGAAGTACCGTAACTATGCTAAACTCAGAGGTGTTGAATAAGTAAACGCACAAGTTGTTGCAAAATCACACAGCAAAATAAGCACCTCCTTTAAGAAAAATCTTTACCAAATCTTTTATTCAGTATAAAACGCGTTTTCTGCATACATAGTCGTATGCTCTTGGAGTAAATAAACGAATGAATATAGAGCAATTCTATCAAGCTATCGAAAGTAAGCTTTTAATTATTGAGTCATCGATACTATCGACAAGCTTCTATGCACAGCTGCTCACTATCGCTTTTATTTATCTGAGCGCATTTTTGTTTTCTAGGCAAATTGAAAAATCTCTCAGATTTACAAAAAGCAAACCACAAAGCGGTGCTCATACATTGCATGGTTTTTTGTACAACTTAGGCCGTTCCCTATTTCCTATTATTACCATAAGCCTACTGAAGTTTTCTACTGTACTAGGAGAACGCTTTCAGTTTGACGCATGGCTATTAGATATTGCCGTTGTGGTTGCTGTACTTATTTTTGTCAATTCAATTATCAACGGTTTTGTAGAGAATAAATCTACCGCTCGCCTTATGAGAGTAGTGGGTTTACCTATTTTGTTTTTACACCTTATCGGGCTGCTTCCAATAATTAATGAAGCCTTGGCATCTATCGCTATTTCGGTAGGAAACGTCCAAATTTCTGCTTATGGCGTTGCTAGGGTTGTGCTATTCGGCGGGCTTCTCTTTTGGCTAGGCCGAAGCTCAAACGCCATTGGCCAAGACATAATCAGAAATCATAAGTCGTTAGATTTATCGACAAAAGAAGTGTTTGCAAAACTTTTTGAAGTCGCACTATTTTGCGTAGCGTTTATTTTATTGCTCAATGTGATGGGCATTAACCTCACCGCATTGGCAGTATTTGGCGGTGCACTAGGTGTTGGATTAGGCCTCGGATTGCAATCAATCGCCTCTAACTTTATCTCCGGCATTATTATTCTACTCGATCGTTCATTAACCGTTGGCGACTACGTAGAGCTTGAAGATGGTAGAAAAGGTATCGTTCGCGAATTTAAAATGCGCTACGCAGTATTAGAAACCTTTGATGGCAAAGATATTTTAGTGCCCAACGAAAAGTTCATCAGCTCACTACTTATCAACTGGACACACAAAGATTCAAAACAGCGCTACCGCATCGATTTTTCAGTGGCTTACAAAACCGATATCCGCGCGATGGTTGAAATAGTGAAATCTGCTGTAGCAGACCACCCGCAGGTGATAGGCGGTGAAGGGATTCCATTTGAAGAGCAGCCAGACTGTGAAATTGATAGTTTTGGCGACTCAGGCGTTAATATGTTTATCGAGTTTTGGATGGAAGGGGTAGACGACGGTAAAAATCGCGTGGGTGGCGACTTGTTGCTGACAGTTTTTGAAACCTTGAGAGAACATAATATTGAGATACCTTTCCCTCAACGTGAAGTGCGTGTACTCAATGAAAGTGACGGAATGTCTAAGATGAGCATAAAGACTTCTGAATAACGCTTAGCGTTACTGATATAATTCCAGTTTATAGGGTTGCGACGGCGCGCTACTGCCTCAAAAACGGGCGCGCAGTGTATCCCACTGCCACTTATCAGCACTAAGCCCTAATAATGTACAAAACACCTCATAATCTTGCTTTCCCATCGCTGAGGCCACTGTTTTTAGTTGCGATTTAGCCTTTATCGCCTTAACTTGCAAAAGCTCTAATCGCACATCCGCATTATCATCAAAGTAATCGTTAATAATTGCATCGGCTTTCAGCGTTGCATCCCATGCAGTGAGTACATAGTTCAATAATTTCATGTATACCGTAATCATAGATTTACGGCTAATAATATGGTCAAAAAGAGACCCAACAAAGAGTCGTGTCATTGCAGCTTCAGATAATAACTGCACACTATCGTTTAACTGATTGAGTTGTGATAAGAAATCGCTGAGTAACTTGAAATGGAGTTCACTGTTGACTTGTGAGTCGTTCAGTAGGTTTATATCGTCACTCAACATGTCTAGCGCGATTAACGTACGCTGTGGGCTTGTCATAAATTTTTGCCTGTTAACCCTCTTAAGCCAAAGTTGCGGCGCTGTCTTCGACCTATTGGTTTTACTGCTCTTTAGCACATCGCTTTAATCGTAACCACCAAGTATTTACAAGTAAAGTAGGTTGTCTAACATTAGAAACAAAAAACGGGGCTGAAGCCCCGTTTTTTCATGGTTAATGTATAACTATTTGCCTAGCTTTGCAGTGAGATCGTGACGCAGGTCAAATCGGTCTAATGTCATGACCTTGGTCCATGCGTTAACAAAATCACCAACAAAACGTTCTTTTGCGTTGTCATAAGCATAGGCCTCTGCAACTGCACGTAGTTCGCTGTTCGAACCGAATACGAGGTCTACAGGTGTACCTGTGTATACCACCTTACCCGTTTTGCGATCAACGCCTTCATAGACAGCCGGGTCGTCAGTTTTTCTCCACATCGTAGACATATCAAGCAAGTTAACGAAGAAATCGTTAGTTAACGCGCTTACGTCGTCAGTGAATACACCGTGCTTGCTATCGCCAGTGTTTGCACCGAGTGTGCGCATCCCGCCGATAAGCGCCGTCATTTCAGGAACAGTCAAGTTTAATTGGTCGGCTTTGTCTACTAACATTTCTGTCGGCGAGCGATAGCTTGCTTCGGCATCGTAATAATTCCTAAATGCATCAGCCGTTGGCTCAAGCAATGAGAAAGAATTCACATCCGTTTGCGCTTGCGTGGCGTCTGTACGACCCACGACTACAGGTACGCTTACACTTACACCAGCATTCGATGCTGCTTTTTCAATCGCTGCAGCACCACCGATAACAATTAAATCAGCCAATGATACTTTCTTTTTCGACGAGGCTTTAGCGTTAAAGGTACTTTGGACTTTCTTAAGCTTACCTAACACTGATTCTACCACAGCTGGATCATTCGCTTCCCAGCTCGCCTGTGGGGCCAGCGCTAAACGCGCACCGTTGGCACCGCCGCGATAATCTGAAGCTCTGAAACTAGCCGCAGATGCCCACGCTGTTTTCACAAGCTCTTGCACAGAAAGGCCGGTCGCTAGAATGTCTTTTTTCAATGCTTTTACATCGCCCGCAGAAATGGCTTTGTAGTCAGCAACAGGCACTGGATCTTGCCAAATGAAATTTTCTTCTGGAATATCGTTACCCAAATAGCGAGCCTTTGGCCCCATATCGCGGTGCGTGAGTTTAAACCACGCCTTCGCGAATGCAGTTTGATACTCTTTAGGATCTGCTAAAAAGCGTTCTACAATTTTACGATACTCAGGGTCGTATTTTAATGCAAGGTCGGCAGTGGTCATTACTGGCGCGTGCATTTTGCCTTCAACGTGCGCATCTGGAACTGACTGATGCGCAGACTCGTCTTTAGGGATCCACTGTACTGCACCTGCTGGGCTGCGCGTTTGCTTCCACTCAAAGCCCATCAAGTTTGAAAGATACAAGTTTGTCCAGCGAGTTGGCGCTTGTGTCCACGCGCCTTCCAAACCACTGGTTACTGTATCTTCAGAATGCCCTTTACCACAGTTGTTTTTCCAACCTAAACCTTGCTCTTCTAATCCAGCAGCGCCCGGCTCGCCTTCTAGGCAATCAGCAGGCTTGTGTGCACCATGCATTTTGCCGAAGGTGTGTCCACCCGCGATTAGCGCTACGGTTTCTTCGTCATTCATCGCCATACGAGAAAATGCAGTCCGGATGTTTTTCGCAGAGCCCATTGGATCAGGAACCCCTTTGGGTCCCTCAGGGTTAACGTAAATTAGGCCCATGTGCGTTGCGCCGAGAGGACGCTTCAGCTCGCCATCACTTTCTTCACGGTCACTTGCCAGCATCTCCACTTCTGGACCCCAGTACACCATGTCCGGCTCCCAGTCGTCTGTACGACCGGCTGCAAATCCGTATGTGTCAAAGCCCATGTTTTCCATACCTACGGTACCGGCAAGTATCATTAAGTCACCCCAAGATAAACTTTCACCGTACTTTTGCTTGATTGGCCATAGTAAGCGACGTGCTTTATCGAGGTTACCGTTGTCAGGCCAACTATTGAGCGGATTGAAACGCATTTGGCCGCCATCGCCGCCGCCTCTACCGTCCAGCGTGCGATAGGTACCCGCACTGTGCCACGATAGACGAATAAAGAATGGGCCATAGTTACCGTAGTCTGCTGGCCACCAGTCTTGCGATGTAGTAAGTAACTCGTTAACGTCAGCTTTTACTTGGTCTAAATCTAGCTTTGAGAATGCCTTAGCATAATTGAATTCATTGCCTAAGGGATTAGAGCGGCTGTCGTGATCGCGAAGAGCAGACAGGTCTAATTGATCTGGCCACCAAAATTGGTTGGTTTTTGCTTGGAATGGTTTGCTCATCCCAGTGCCCTTAGCGCCCGCTGGCTTACTGATTTCTTGGTTAGCAATGGCGCCTGTCGCACTTAACGATAATGCTACTAGTGCAGATAGTGTTGTTTTTCTAAACCTTATCATGGTCATATTTTCATCCCGTTGGTGCTAGTTATATCAACCCTAAAGAAGAGGTCTCTCCTTTAGCAATTCAATTAACAAAATGTTTACTTCAACGTAGACAAGAATAGACAGAAGTCCCTACTTGCGATAGTTAATAAATTGGATTCACTTAATAGTATTTTCCAATCAATGAATTTTTGCTAATTCTTTCATACACTTGAAACAAATTCACGTCGTTATCCAGTGCTTAATTAGACTATCTGACACCGCTATGCTAATTGCGACTTTGCTTAACATTTATCATTAAATAGCAAACGGAAACGGCGTGCTGTGCACGCCACTGCACGTTTACCCGTCGATACCTTTGATCAACTTAGCGAGCTCCTCAATTTTCGACACCGTGGTTTTAACAAGGTTGTCAATTTCATTCGATGAGGATTGAGAGTTACCGGCCAGCGTTCTTACCTCATCGGCTACCACTGCAAAGCCCCTTCCCATTTCACCGGCCCTAGCCGCTTCAATCGCAGCGTTTAGTGCAAGTAGATTGGTCTGTTCCGATATAGAGTTAATAGTACCGACGATAGTACTGATGGTCTGGCTTGTAGTCAGCAATTCCTGCATTGCCCCTTGCGTATCATTAACCGCTTGTTTGCGAGAAGATACATTGATAGCAAAAAATACATAGCGGGTGACTTGCCCGTTAAAATTCTTTAATGCACTTACTCTTGAATCAAACGCAAGGTATTTGCCGTTTTTTTCAAATTCCAGAATTTTAGAGACAAAACCCGTTGAGTTCAGCTGGGCCTGATCGTCAGAGGTAAGACGGGACATCAGCTCTCGCGCAAAATCTTTAGAATCATAGGCGCCTTTAATCGTCTCTTTGAGTAACTTATTGGCTTCTATTAATTTGCCATCCGGCTCCATTTCTAAAAGCACAAGCGCACTACCAATGGCATTGAGTTTATTGGTGAAGTCGAGCGCCATTTGTTTTACGCGGGTAATATCAGCCTGTACCGCGATAAAATTAACTAACTGACCTTCTTTAAATACTGGGTTGATAGACAGTGACGTCCAGTAAGGTGAGCCGTCTTTGCGAAAGTTGAGAATTTCATCGTAAAACGCCTCGCGATTTCTAAGCTTTTGTCGAATAACATCTACCGTTCTATGGTCGGTCTCCTCACCTTGTAAGAACGATCCAGGTTTTTTACCTTTAACTTCGTCTAATTTCCAGCCTGTAAGACGATAGAAACCGTTGTTAACATACTCAATTAGCCCATCGGCATCAGAAATGATAACCGCATTATCAGTTTCGTTGGCCACGAGAGACAGCATGCGCTGTACTTCACGTTGCTCTACCTCTTTAGTAACGTCCCTCACAAATGCGGTATACAGCGTTCTATCTGCCAGACGAACTTTAGAAAGAGATAGTCGTCCCCATAATTTTTCACCGTCTTTGCGTTCTACCCGTACCTCTCGGCTAGTACCAACAATTTTATCCTGTCCAGTCTCTCTGTTTGCGTTTACATAATTGTCATGATTTGCCTGAATAGCTTGGGGAACTAACATTTTGACGTTTTTACCAATTACCTCCTCGCGGCGATATCCCCAAAACTTCTCAGCCGATGCGTTAAACAGCGTCACCTCGTTGCGTTCATTAATACACACAACTGCATCGAGGGCTTGCTCTAGGGTTTGTTCTACGATTTCCCGCGCTTCTCGCTCTTCTGTAACGTCTCTTACAAATGCCGTGTAGTGCTTTTTTCCGCCAACGATGACCTGAGAAAGGGCTAACTGCACCCATATACGTTGCCCTGACTTGGTCTCTAGCTCTACTTCTCGCGAACTACCTACTATTTTGTTCACACCCGTGTTGCGATGAGTATTCACATAGCTGTCATGATTTGACTGATGCTCTCTTGGCACCAGCATTTTAATGTTTTTTCCAAGTACCTCGGAAGGAGAGTACCCCCACAACTTTGATGCTGCGTCGTTATAAAACGTTATATTATTATTTTCATCTATGGTTACAACCGCAAGTATTGACTGGGATAATGCTTGTTTAGCCGCATTTTCACGAGAAAAAAACGCCATACTGTTTCACTCCGAACTATTAGTACCAAAATATATAGGCGAAGAATGATGTTTTTACCAACTACAACGAAAATAAGACCGTAGAACGTGAAATTATTACAGTGCATTATCTTGAGTGTTGATCACCTCTGGTTTCGATAAAAAATTACTCTTTTAAAAACATCACCTTAAAGTAGAAACTAAGACTGGTATTAAACGGAATGATTTCTGCAACTGTCTCTCGTTAAAGGAAATGATTAGCCAAAGGGTAGCGTAATGACATCGCACAACAATATATTTGAACCGGGTGAAAACTGTTGGGTAAAGAGCAATGCTACTTTTGCTGCGCCCCTAATTGACTGCGGGAATTATTACAAAGCGTTGCACAGTGCCATTGTCAAAGCAAAGCACAGTATTTTTATCGTTGGCTGGGACATAGATAGTCGAATTCGACTTCTTCGTGGGGAAGACGAAGAGCAAAGCGACGCACCGAGTAGAATCAGCGACTTGCTCAAGTGGAAAGCTGAACAAAGTCCTGACATGAAAATTTACTTGCTTCGCTGGGATTCTTCATTAGCATTTTTTGCTCAGCGAGAAATGTGGGCAAAAGAGGCGTGGGATGAAAAGACCCCTGACAATGTAAAAACCGAACTCGACGACACCATTCCCATGGGTGGAAGCCAGCATCAAAAAATTGTACTTGTTGATGATGAGCTGGTTTTTTCTGGCGGTATGGATGTATCAACCAACCGTTGGGACACAAGAGATCATCCCGTTGTCTCTGAAGAACGTGACGGACCAGATGGTGAATATGGCCCCCTTCACGATGTTCAAATGGTATCAAGCGGTCCGGTAGTAGCCGATTTCGCTAAACTCGTTCGCTGGAGATGGCAGCGGGTAGCGAATGAAACTCCTATTATGATGAGAGAAGATGCGAACATAAGCTTTGACGCGCCCATCCCGGAATCGTGGCCTCAAGATTACCCACCTATTTTTGAGAATGTTGAGTGTGCACTGGCTAGAACTATTCCATTTATGGATGAAGTAGAACCTGCACAAGAAGTACGCAACATGCTGCTCGACCTCATCAACGAAGCTGAATCGATTATCTATATTGAAAATCAGTTCACCACCCGCCAAGAAATTGCAGAAGCATTAAATAGGCAGCTTAAATTAAAGCCTGACTTAAGCGTGTGTATTGTGAGTTCTTACGAGCCAAAGGGAAAGTTTGAATGCGAAGCGTTCTGGGCAAGTAGAATACAGTTTAAATCTATCTTAGAAAAAGGCATCGCCCCTGAGCGAGTAAAAGTGACTTATTCGTCTATTGAAGACATGCAGGGTAGACGAGCATACAAGCGTATTCACTCTAAGGTAATGACAGTTGATGACAAGTATCTTGTTATCGGTTCATCAAACTTGAGCAACCGCTCAATGACCTTAGATACTGAGATTGATACCATACTGTTTGGGAACACACCTCAAAATAGACAAAGTATTGCCCATGTAAGAAATGACCTTTTGGCGGAGCATACGGGCAGAACGATAGCAGATATGGCGTCAATTCTTACAGAGTCGCAGCCTGTTGAGGCTCTTATGCGCGGTCAAATCGCACACGGTTACATTTTAACTGAAGTGCGAGATGAAATATTTACTGAGCAGTCGAGCAACAACCTTTTTCGCTCACTATCAGATCCTGAAGAACCACTAATTTCTATCCCCACCTTAGGCGGCGCTGTAACACCTGCTCGAAACCCAAGACGCCGCAGTATAATGATTGCCATCGGCTTAACCGTGTTGGCGGTGCTTGGCGGACTTATGTTTTGGGCCAGCCAATCTATTTCGTGGCTGAGTGCCGATAGCATCAATGCATTTTTAGAAGAAAGTCGCGGCACTTATTTTGCCCTACCCACGGTGCTGCTTGTTTATATGATAGGCGGTATTCTCTTCTTCCCTGTTACCGTATTATCCCTCGCTGTTGCAGCTATTTTTGGTCCTATTTGGGGCCCCGTTTACGGAATGATGGGAGCGTTATTGAGTTCGGCTATATTGTTTGGTATCGGTAAGCTGTCGGGCAATGCCGGCTTGCGAAAACTGGGAGGACCGAAGGTTGCCGCTGTCGATGAAAAACTCAAGCGCAGCGGCATAGTGGGTGTTGCAGCTATACGTATGCTGCCTATCGCCCCATTCAGCTTAGTTAATCTAGTCGCGGGTATTTCATCTATTGGCATTTTTCAATTCTTGGTAGGTACCTTTCTTGGCATGTTTCCACCGATGATAGCAAAAGGCTTAGTGGGAGATTCGATTACTCAAATTTGGCGTAACCCGTCAATTGAGACAATTAGCTACCTCGCTGCAGGCATACTACTTTGGGGCTTTTTAATATGGGGCTCACAAAAATTTGCACGCTTTTATCAGCAGAAGAAACAGGCTAATACGTCTGTTCAACAAACGGAAAAAAGTGAGAGTAAAGAATGTGCCGCATAGTGTCATATAATATTCACAGTGGCATTGGGACAGATAAGCTGCACGACTATAAAAGAATTGGCCAGTATTTAACACAACTCGGTGCCGACATTGTGTTATTACAAGAAATGGATACTCGCCCACGAGGCAGGGACACGACGCAAGATATTAATGATATTTGCGCTAACAATGCGTTTAGTCTTACTGCATCTCCGGCGCTTACTGGGCCCGATGGATGGTACGGCAATGCAGTGTTGAGCCGCTTTGACGTATTGTCTACAGAAACATTGGATGTTAGTCAGGACGGCAGGCAACCTCGAAATGTTCAGTTAGTTGAGCTTCAAACGGAAAAAGGCCCTTTAACAGTCATAAATACGCACAAAGGGCTTAAAACAAAAGAGAGAAAATCTCAGTTTTCGCTGTTGCATACTTATTTAGCAAAACGGTTAGAAAGTCGCCCAACGCCCATGGTTCTTGCCGGTGACTTCAACGAATGGCAGTTTTTCTCAAAAGCGTTTACGTCACTAAATTCGCTGCTACACCAGCAAAAAATGGGGGCGACATTCCCTAGTCGCCTTCCCATTTTCTCACTCGACAGAGTGTGGGTATCGGAGGATATTCGCGTGCAGAAGTACGGTAAGATAAAGGACAAGAAAACCGTAGTAATGTCTGACCATCTTCCTGTACTTGTTGATATCGAATTGCCGGAACAACGTTAATAACGTCGGGAATGATAGCCTTCACATTACTGGGCCTTAGTCACTGTTGTAGCAAATTCAAGTTTACCGCACCAGTGCTGGAGGCCGTGTTCGGCGCTAACCACTTTTTTTATGGTATTCAGGGCGTTTTGAACATGATGCTGTTTGACTGCCTTTTTATCTATGAATGCAAAAACTGTTCGGTGCATATCGGGTTCAACAATTTTTACCGACGCCACTAAACCCGATTCTTTGAGATGAAAAATAGCGGATGTAGGCAAAATCATTACACCTTCACCATTAATGACTTGTCGTAATCCTGTCATCAATTGCCCAGAATAAGCGTGATCGTGATTTAACATTACCCCTGTTTTTTGCTCATAATGCGCTATCAATTGTCCTAGCGCATCTTTGGTTCCGGGTGAGAGTAAGGGAACTTCTCGTAGTTCAGAAAACGAAACCTCTGTTCTACGGCTAAGAAATTCAAATTCACGTGCTTCAGTGGATGCAGAAAAGACTAGGTGCATTTCTTCTTGGATCAAAGGGGTAGCGTGTGTACTTTTATCATCTACGGCCTCTCGATATGTTAGGGCTATATCGATTTGCTTTGATTCGAGCCAGTCTTTAATGGTGTATGAAGGGCCTGTGCTTATTTCTACTTTTAACTTATCAGTCGATTTCCCCATTTCAGTTAACAGCGGCAACGAAACCACATTTCCGATGGAGGGAATAACGCCGATTTTAATCACTTTGTCTTGCGAGTAACGTTCCTCGCACACTGCATTTTTGGCAATATCCATTTGCTCTAAAAGTGCCGTTGCATGAGTGAGAAAGATTTCACCAGCAGCCGTCAGAGTGATGCCCGCAAAACTGCGATTGAATAAGGTGGCTTTAATCTCTCTTTCTAAGCTCGCCAATTGTTGACTCACCGCAGGTTGAGCAATATTGAGCGCGCGAGCTGCAGACGCAATACTGCCCTTCTTCGCTGCGGTAACAAAATATTCCAACTGTTTTGAATGCATATCACTACCTCGGTGAAATTTATTAATCAACATACTGGTGCATACTTCCTCACGCACTCGCTGTGTTTAGCAGACTCAAAGTACTGGACGCTTCCTCAGTATAAATTTGAGTTTTTATTGATAGACAGCTGATGATAAGCAGAGAATTTATAGCTCGACCGTTCATGGGCATACATTTTTAGAATGTATCCTTCTACAGATGGAAGCAGCAAAGTGTATGCCATCAAATTTGCTTACAGTTCAACTGTATGTGTTAATCATTAAACACAGCATTGACTTTTTTAGCGTCTCTTCATTAAAAAAATTAAAAAACTAGTTTAATTAGTCACAAACCAACAAAAACAATAGATAGAAGACAGGATCAACACTTTTCTTATACCCCTAAACAATGTTCTTTCTTCCTCACTGGTACAAGAGCTTTTAGCCTGTAAACACTAAATTAATTTTTTAAGAGTGAGTGAGTGAATATCGTCGCTTTATTTAGCGCCTTTGTTGTGCATCGGATTGCTTAAGATCAGTGCGTAAAACAGAAGAAAGAGCAACGACTCACTAGGCAATTATCAAACGCACTTTCAGCTCACTGTATCAACCCAACAACTTCAATGGAGCAAATGCGTTAATGGAAATAGAACTACTGCTGTTTGTAGTTACCTTATGTGCAACAGGCGCTATCGCGGGGATAACCGCAGGCCTGTTCGGCAATGGTGGAGGTTTTGTCGTAGTACCTGCCCTTTTAGCCGTATTTCCTTTCTTTACCCCTCCTTCAGAGGCATTGGTGAAGGTAGCAATTGGAACTTCATTAGCCTCTATTGTTGTTTCAAGTGCACGTTCTGTTATGGCTCACAAAGCAAAAGGCGCGGTAGATTTCGACATACTCCGTTCGTGGAGCATTTGGCTTGTGCTCGGCGTAATAGGTGGAGTGGCAATAGCTAGCTATACGAGCGCTAACGGACTCACCGTGGTATTCGCTGCAGGTGTACTCCTTTACTCGGTGTATTTTTTGTTTCCGGAATTCGTCGTTCGGCCAGGTCTCGTGTTCGCAATGCCCACGGGAAAGGGCAAAGCATTGCTTGCTTTCGTTCTCGGGGGCTTTTCTGCATTACTTGGTATTGGTGGCGGCACGCCAACCGTTATCACCATGGTGATGTGCAAACGCAGTATTCAGCAAGCGGTGGCTACCGCAGCAGGCGTTGGCTTTTTAATTGGGTTGCCCGGTGCGATCGGCTTTCTATTTATGACGCATTCCCAAACCGGTGCACTGCCGTTTGGTACCGTTGGCTACATTAATTTACCTGCCCTTGTGGCTATTAGCATTGGCGCTATTTTCACTGCGCCTATTGGAGCCAAAATGGCTCATAATTTTAGTGAAAAAAGATTGAAGCGCTTATTTGGTATCTATCTCGTCCTTGTGTCTAGCGCTATGTTTTACAAAGCAATGTAGGCCTGCAACAAGAAAATTAACGATTAAAAAGAAGGAATAACACCATGACTATGAATCGCTCAAGACGTTTATTTCTTGGCGGAAGCGCCGCGGCTACGGCTATAGGAGCAAGCGGCATTATTACTACGCTAGGCGCTCAGGCAACTTCCGCTCAGGCCTTAAAAAATCAACCGCCACTTCGCTACGGACCAGAACCTGGTGTAGCCAAGCTTAATGCTAACGAAAACCCATTTGGACCCAGCCCCGCGGCACTCAAAGCCATATCTGATGCTGCAGCGCAAGGTGGTGCATATTATGCCTACCCTGCAGCCATGAGATTAATAGACATGATCGCAGAGCGGCATGGCATTGAAAAAACAAACATATCGTTAAGCGCAGGCTCAAGTCCAATCTTATCCTATACCGCGTTAGCTGCTAGTCAAAAAGGCAATATTTTAGGGCCTGACCTATTTTGGGATACCACATCGAGGGCGCCTGAAAAACAAGGGGGCCATGAAATTATCCGCGTCGCCAATACAACTGCGCTGGATATTGATTTAGACGCTATTTATAACGCCATTGATGGCTCTATTGGTATGGTGCACATATGTAATCCTAATAACCCAACTGGAAAAATTTTAGATCCTAAAGCGCTGAGAGAATTTTGCATTAAGGCCTCTAAAAAAACGCTGGTGCTGGTAGATGAAGCATACAACGAGCTTACTGATGATCCATCGGCGCACACCATGATCCCATTAGTTAAGGCTGGCCATAATATTGTTGTTGCACGTACTTTTTCGAAAATTTATGGGCTCGCGGGCATGCGGGTTGGTTACCTGATAGCGTCAGAGCAAAATACTGAATGGGTAAATCAATACGGGATGGGTAACTACACGTTAAACCAAGCGGGCCTCGCGGCTGCTATCGCAAGTTACAACGACGATGCATTTCTCACGTTTTCAAAAGACAAGATTCTACAGGGACGCACTATGGTAATGGATGCTGTCAAAGCTAACGGTTTGACAGCGGCATCATCGAGTACTAATTTTGTGTTTGTCAATTTGGGGAGTGGAAACGCTGAACACTTCAGACGTGCCATGGCTGAAAAAGACATATTGATCCGCGGTATTTATAGAAGTTACAACAATTGGTCTCGGGTAAGCATGGGCAAAATTAGTGACGTGCAAAGGTATATTGATGCAATGCCAGAAGCCCTAGAAAAAATGGAAAAAGCGCAAAACGTCTAACCAGTATTGTTGTTCATGTGCGCCGAATATGACGGCGCACGCCACTGTCCCCTTATTTAGCTCTTCGTTTGCCCTCTTTCGCCTATCTTTTCAACTTAAAGTATAATACGCACAAAAGTCACTTTTGCCCTATAATCATAGGTATTGAAGGGCGGCTAACTGCAAAATTTTTCGCATAGAGTGTTGCAGTAACGCTAATCTTGCACATACTTTACTACTGTGCGGACACGATAGATGCCATCTAGGAGATTTTTTAATGTCGATATCTGTTTTAGTTGCTGATGACTCTAAGCTGTCTAGACGCAGTGTTATTCGTGCATTGCCAGAAGATTTAGACTATACCATTAGTGAAGCAACGAATGGTCAAGAGGCCATAAACTTGCTTGCAGAAACCACGTTTGATCTACTATTGCTTGACCTTACTATGCCAGAGGTAGATGGCGTCGGCGTGTTGGAATACCTTCATGAACAAGCCAGTATACTTAACGTCATTGTTATCAGTGCTGATTTTCAGCCAGAAAAACAGAAGATTGTCATATCCCTTGGCGCAAAACGCTTTTTGAGAAAACCACTAGACAAAGAAGAGCTCGCTATGGCGATGTTCGAATTGGGGTACTTATGAGTATTGTCTTACCACTTGACGAAGATCAAAGAGATGCGCTGCAAGAGTTGCTCAATATCTCAATGGGACAAGCTGCAAACTCACTAGCGCAGCTCATCGAAACGAAAATTGACATTTCTATCCCAAAAATCTCTACGGTGACGCCAAACGAACTGTATGGTTTGCTGTATGAAACAAAAGACGCCTTTTATACGCGCCAGTCATTTCTAGGTGATATTCATGGCGAAGTCATGTCTGTGCTATCACAGTCTGGACTCACGGAAGTGGCAAAGCTGATGGATTACGAGGAGCCTCTTACAAAAGAAGATATTCAAGAAATCATACTTGAGCTTTGTAACATTCTTGCAGGTGCTTGCTTAGCGGGACTGTCTGATCAGTTAGACCTGACCACTAACTTAAATATGCCAACACTATTTCGACCTGAAAAGTCCAACTTTATCGACCTGCAGTGGCAGCATACCTTAGTGATGGAGGTGCAATTTATCATTGCCATATCATCATTCAGTATGCGCGTTGTTTTTTGTTTAGACGATGAATCCCTCATTAGAATGAAAGACACATTAGACGAGTTACTCGGGTAATGTTCGAGCAACTCGTTAGTAAACTTCCCGTCGGGATCGGCATTGTTGACGAAGCATTCAATGTGGTTTACTTGAATGACTTTTTTTTAGACCGCTTGCCACACGAATTGCGAAAAGACTATAAAGAGCAACCTGTCACTGAATTATTCAAAGGCCAAGGAAAATTTCTCAAACGGCGACTTAAGTCGGTGTTTGTGTTGCAACACCCCAGCTTTAGTTATTGGGAACAACGGCCACATATCTTTCCGTTTAAAAGTAGCCGTCCCATCACGGGCGAAGAAACCCAGATGTATCAAAATATGGAAATTATTCCAATAAAAGATAATACATCTGGTAAAAAGTTAGCCTGCATATTTCTTCAAGACGTAACGGCACAAGCCAGCTATTTTCGGGCGCAGCAAAAGCTCTCTCAAGCGCTTAAGAAAGAACACGCTGAACAGCGCAAGCTCATCAGAAAATTGGATACCGCACAGAGCCAGCTTATTCAGGCTGAAAAAATGGCCTCTACGGGTCAGTTAGCAGCAGGCATTGCTCATGAAATAAATAATCCTATTGGCTTTGTTACTGCAAATTTAGATACCTTGTCTCAGTATGCGTCACATCTTTTGGCAATATGTGATGGGGTGGAATCTCAAATCACTCATTTCACAGAAGAGATGCAGGAGCAGATGCAATCTCTGCTTGAAAGTAATCACTATGCCATGCTCAAAGACGACATTACTGAGCTTATTGATGAGTCGAGCGAAGGTTTAAGTCGAGTGAGAGATATCGTCGAAAATCTTAAAAACTTTTCTTTAGAAACCGCAGATGGGTATCAAAACATTGAAGTATGCTCAGTCGCGAAACAGCTCATTACCCTTATATCAGCGCAATATGCAAAGCCTGAGTATAAGTTTGAATGTGCTAAGGAAAAGCTAGAAATTATTGGCGACCCTGGCACGCTCAAACAAGCACTGATGAACGTGATGGTTAACGCAGCCCAAGCTATTGAAGATAAAGGCTTTATAAAGCTAAGTATTATCGAAAACGACAATGATATCGCGTTTAAAGTTTTAGACAGTGGGTGTGGTATTGCCGAACAAAACGTAAAGCGTATATTTGAACCTTTCTTTACGACCAAACCTGAAGGGCAAGGCCAGGGGTTAGGTTTATCCGTCGCCTATACCGCAATAGAAAAACATCAGGGGAAAGTGTCTATCAGCAGTAAAGAAGGCAAAGGTACCGTTGTGCAAATTACTATTCCAAAGAGCCCCCCGCAGCCTTCATCTTCTGACAATTCAGAGCCCGCGACTGAAGCGCTTTCAAAATAGCGCTAACGAAAAACGTCGTGCCTAGATTCTGGCTAAGTTTCGGCATCGTTTCTGGCTAATAGCTCTTTGCTAATAGTTTCTTGCTAATAAGCCCATCGCAATCTGTGAGATAGCGCTGGATTCAACACCTGTATCAGTCACGTAAAACAAACACGCAATACGTATTTATCTTGCCGGTTAGTTTAGCCGCTCTCAGTGAGTTGCTGTCAGTTTAGCGGCCGAGCGCTGAGTAAACGTTAATACACTGTCATCTACTAGCGTTTTTGTTAGTTCTCCCTCGGCTACCAAATAATTTAAATGGGCGTAACACTCTGCCACGGCAAACACCATGTTTCTGCTTGAGAGCTTTCGCTTGAACATCACGGGCAATAGCTGAGCCACTGTTTGAGGGGTAGCGCACGCACTTTTTAATGCACGAAGATGGTGATGGTGATGAGCAAGTAATTCATCAACCCTTTGGTGCAAGCCTACAAACGGGAACTTGTGAGCGGGTAATACAACTGTATCTTCTGGGAGCGCTTTGAACGGAGGGAGCGTGGTGAGGTAGTCATGCAAAGTAAGCGCGTCAGGTTCGGTAGAGTAAGCGCCAATATTTGGCGTTATCATGGGCAGTATGTGATCGCCTGAAATCAACACCCCTTTATTTTCGCAGTAGAGACAAGCGTGCTCTGGAGAATGTCCTTTTCCAATTAATACCTTCCACTGGTTATTGTCAAATGACAAAACATCATTGTGCTTCAACCGCGTATAACTCACTGGAATGGGCGATACAACTTGGCTAAACCCCTTGCCATCTCCCTGAGTAAGCTTATCAATTAACTCGCTGTTTAAGCCTGCTTGCCTAAAGTAACGGACATCCCTTTTATTCGACGCACCATTTTTGCCCGCACAAAACGCTCTAGCAGTGAAATACTCTGTTTGCGACATATAAAAAGGAATATCAAATTGGTCGGCAATCCAACCCGCTAACCCAATGTGGTCGGGATGAAGGTGGGTGACGACAACAGCGGATATATTGCCATTGAGCTTTTCAAATATCTGCTGCCACAGCGCTTTCGTTGTCGACGTACCAATACCTGTATCAACAACTACCCAGTTGTCTCCATCTTTAATGAGATAGAGATTAATGTGGTCAAGCTCGAACGGCAAAGGCATGGTTAGCCACATAACACCGTTTGCAATTTCAACCAGTTCACCAGGCTGTGGCTGTTTGTCTGCTAGATATTGCATGGCATACCTCTTTTAATGATACAAAACTGATTCTACGGGATATTACTTCTAACGCGGCTACACCTTAAAAACAAACGTATCTCTCGAATGGACATCTATAGTAGTAAGTTATAGCAATGGACTGACTTTGAAGTTAATGGAATGAGGATAACCAACGGCTAGGTGCGGTATACTTAGCTTTTTCTGGCTGGGAATCGGGTTTCTAATACCTAATTAGCACCAATAGGTTTTGAAAAGTGGTAGTAGCTCATTGTTTAAAGTTGATAAACAAAAGAAAAGCATGGCGTGATTAAACAAGGTTATATTCTCAATAAAAGTACGTTTACCGAAAAGGGGAAAGCGTTTGTTGAGCTATGGGTGAAAACACAAGAAAAGACGGTAAGGCTAGTGTCTGCGCCTCAGCAGCCCACTTGTTTTGTTGCTATGGATAATAAGGCCAAACTTATTAGTGCCTTAGGCGCCTCAGGTATACTAAACCGTGATGTGTCCTTTCCCTCTGGCCACTTTAAAACACTAGAGCAAACACCGGTTGTTACTATAAAAACAAACACCGAAAGCCAAATGCATAAGCTAAGAAAAATTGCGACCGAAAATAGTATCACGCTCTATGAAGCAGATATTCGGTTAGCCGACCGATACCTTATGGAACGCTTCATTTATGGTGCTATAGAGTTTGTTTCTCACAACAATGACGATGTAATAACCAACGTTCGAATTCGACCATCTCACTACTTGCCATCGTTTACGTGGGTAAGTATTGATATTGAATGTGATGAGACCGAATCACTATTCAGTATTTCAATCGCAGGTGAGAGCCATAACGAAGTCATCTTAGTTAGGCCCCCTACTTTCGAAGGTAAGGTATTAGCATCAACGAGTTTGCAATACACGTTGACGGTGGTTGATAGCGAGAAAACGCTGCTCAACGTATTTTTCTCCCGAATCTGCAGCATCGATCCAGATATTATTTTGGGCTGGAATGTGAAGCAGTTTGACTTCGCTGTCATAGCGCGACGTGCAAAGCGCGTTAATGAAAAACTATTGATGGGCCGACAAGGCAGAGAGGCCACGGCGAGAGAATGGGATGACCAAGTACTGGTTAATATACCGGGCCGCTGCATTGTCGACGGTATAGAAGCGCTCAAAACAATGACATATCACTTCGACTCGTTTTCTTTAGACAATGTAGCCGAGCAGCTTTTAAACGAAAATAAGCTTATTCAAGAAGACGATAAACTCAAGGCAATCAAGCATCAGTATTTGCACGAGCCCTTATCTCTTGCCGACTATAATTTTAAAGACAGCGAACTTGTCAACGGTATCCAACGAAAAACCCAGTTTATTGACTTCTTAACGCTGCGAGGTACGTTGACGGGACTTGAGTTAGGTAGACCCGGTGGGGCAGTTGCCGCGTTTTTAAACGTATATTTACCAAAGCTGCATAGGCAGCATTACGTTGCTGGCGTGCGACCGTCAAATGGTGGGCTTGCAAGCCCGGGTGGATACGTAATGCGTTCCCTGCCGGGACTGTATGATGATGTACTGGTTTTAGATTTTAAAAGCCTTTATCCGTCAATAATACGCACATTTAATATAGACCCTTTAGGACTGGCTGAAGGTTTACAATCTCCTGAAAAAGCCATACCTGGATTCAAGGGAGCTGTATTTAGCCGCACCAAGCATTTCTTACCTGAGATTATCAAAAACCTTTGGGCTCAGCGTGACGAAGCAAAGCGTCAAGAAGACAAACCCCGCTCTCAGGCTATCAAGATTATAATGAACTCGTTTTATGGCGTGTTAGGTAGCGGCGGATGCCCCTTCTACGATCCAAGACTTGCTAGTTCAATTACCCTACGTGGCCATGACATTATGCAGACCACTGCGAAATGGATTGAAGAGTTAGGGTATACGGTTATCTACGGTGATACAGACTCAACCTTTGTTCACTTAAACAATAATGTTTCTCTCGGCACGCCAAAGGAAACAGGTAAGCAGCTTGCTACAATTATAAATCAACGGTGGCAGACACTCATCGCTGAAGAGTTTAACCTCACCTGTGAGTTAGAAATTGAGTTTGAATCTCACTTTACTAAATTCTTTATGCCTACTATCAGAGGCTCATCAGAAGGCAGTAAAAAGCGTTATGCCGGCATTCGAGATACCGATATAGAACATACTCATACTGAGACTCAACGAGCATCTACCGACGATGACGGTACCACTTTCTCTGAAAGTAACGTCGGTGAGAGTAATGAAAACGAGGAGTTAGTGTTTAAAGGGCTAGAAAACGTTCGCTCTGATTGGACACAATTAGCAAAGGACTTTCAGTACGAGCTTTACAGTAAAGTATTTAAACAGCAGCCTGTAAAACAATTCATACGTGATACGATTGATAAAATAAACAGTGGAGCTGTAGACCAACAGCTGGTTTATAAAAAGCGTTTAAGAAAGCCACTATCGTCTTATACCAAGTCTCACCCACCTCATGTGAAGGCTGCTATCTTAGCCGATAAGTTAAATGCAGAGCGCCAATCACCATTACAGTATCAACGTAATAGAACCATCGCTTATGTTATTACATTAAATGGCCCTCAAACCAGCGATATGGTGAGTTCTCCTCTAGACCATAGCCACTATATTGAAAAGCAAATCCGCCCCATTGCAGAAAGTATTCTGCCCTTAATCGGAATAGATTTCAGCGACATCGTCAACGATCAACTAATGCTCTTTTAATAAACGGGGTCAGAACCACAATAATTCCCATCTATCGTGCGCTGAACATTATTATTGGCTACAAATCGGGATCTGACCCCGTTTATTGAATGTGGGATGCGGTGAAGAGGGAGTGAGAGAAGCATAATTGGGTTCTGACCCCCATTATTTTTTGTTTGTCGTGAAGGTTTTGGGACGCCAGAAAGCAAAAAACCCGCCGTTAGGCGGGTTTTTCTTAATGGGACCTGGCAGTGTCCTACTCTCACATGGGGAGACCCCACACTACCATCGGCGCTAATACGTTTCACTTCTGAGTTCGAAATGGAATCAGGTGGTGCCGTACCGCTATGGCTGCCAGGAATAAACTGGTTTAACAAATCGGAAATCTGATATTCAATCAATCAAGGAGTAATCACTTCTCACTCTACTTGCTTTATTCTTTATAAGCTTGTCGCTTTACAACACACCAGCCTAAAGCTTCTTGGGTGTTGTATGGTTAAGCCTCTCGGGCAATTAGTACAGGTTAGCTTAACGCCTTACAACGCTTCCACACCCTGCCTATCAACGTCATCGTCTATAACAACCCTTCCAGACCTTTAAGGTCAGGGATGACTCATCTTTGGGCCGGCTTCCCGCTTAGATGCTTTCAGCGGTTATCCGTTCCGAACGTAGCTACCGGGCAATGCCATTGGCATGACAACCCGAACACCAGCGGTTCGTCCACTCCGGTCCTCTCGTACTAGGAGCAGCTCCCATCAATCATCCAACGCCCACACCAGATAGGGACCGAACTGTCTCACGACGTTCTAAACCCAGCTCGCGTACCACTTTAAATGGCGAACAGCCATACCCTTGGGACCGACTTCAGCCCCAGGATGTGATGAGCCGACATCGAGGTGCCAAACACCGCCGTCGATATGAACTCTTGGGCGGTATCAGCCTGTTATCCCCGGAGTACCTTTTATCCGTTGAGCGATGGCCCTTCCATACAGAACCACCGGATCACTATGACCTACTTTCGTACCTGCTCGACGTGTCTGTCTCGCAGTTAAGCTAGCTTATGCCATTGCACTAACCTCACGATGTCCGACCGTGATTAGCTAACCTTCGTGCTCCTCCGTTACTATTTGGGAGGAGACCGCCCCAGTCAAACTACCCACCAGACACTGTCCACAATCCCGATAAGGGACCAATGTTAGAACATCAAACATACAAGGGTGGTATTTCAAGGACGGCTCCACACATACTAGCGTACGTGATTCATAGCCTCCCACCTATCCTACACATGTAGGTTCAATGTTCAGTGCCAAGCTGTAGTAAAGGTTCACGGGGTCTTTCCGTCTAGGTGCGGGTACACAGCATCTTCACTGCGATTTCAATTTCACTGAGTCTCGGGTGGAGACAGCGTGGCCATGGTTACACCATTCGTGCAGGTCGGAACTTACCCGACAAGGAATTTCGCTACCTTAGGACCGTTATAGTTACGGCCGCCGTTTACCGGGGCTTCGATCAAGAGCTTCGCTTACGCTAACCCCATCAATTAACCTTCCGGCACCGGGCAGGTGTCACACCCTATACGTCCTCTTACGAGTTTGCAGAGTGCTGTGTTTTTAATAAACAGTCCCAGCCACCTGGTCACTGCGGCCCTCGTCCGCTCAAGGAGCAAGTCCTATCACAGATAAGGGCGTACCTTCTCCCGAAGTTACGGTACAATTTTGCCGAGTTCCTTCACCCGAGTTCTCTCAAGCGCCTTAGTATTCTCTACCTGACCACCTGTGTCGGTTTGGGGTACGGTTCATATAATCATACGTTTAGAAGCTTTTCCTGGAAGCAGGGCATCAACAACTTCACTCCCTTGGGAGCTCGTCTCGCGTCTCAGCTTTAAGAATCCGGATTTACCTAAATTCTCGGCCTACTCGCTTTCACTTGGACAACCAACGCCAAGCTTGCCTAGCCTTCTCCGTCCCTCCATCACTGATTATATAAGTACGGAAATATTAATCCGTTTCCCATCGACTACGCATTTCTGCCTCGCCTTAGGGGCCGACTTACCCTGCCCTGATTAGCATGGGACAGGAAACCTTGGTCTTCCGGCGTGGGAGTTTTTCACTCCCATTATCGTTACTCATGTCAGCATTCGCACTTGTGATATGTCCAGCAAGCTTTACAACTCACCTTCATCCACTTACACAACGCTCCCCTACCCAGAGGACATCCTTAACCCCACTCCACTGTGATAAACGCTTTACCAGCAGGCCGCTTCGCGACGTTGCTGTTAGCTTTCATCATAAATGAAGTTAAGTGATGTCCTCTGCCGCAGCTTCGGTATATTGCTTAGCCCCGTTACATCTTCCGCGCAGGCCGACTCGACTAGTGAGCTATTACGCTTTCTTTAAAGGGTGGCTGCTTCTAAGCCAACCTCCTAGCTGTCTGTGCCTTCCCACATCGTTTCCCACTTAGCAATATTTTGGGACCTTAGCTGGCGGTCTGGGTTGTTTCCCTCTCCACGACGGACGTTAGCACCCGCCGTGTGTCTCCCGGATAGTTCTCATTGGTATTCGGAGTTTGCAAAGGGTTGGTAAGTCGGGATGACCCCCTAGCCTTAACAGTGCTCTACCCCCAATGGAATTCGTCCGAGGCTCTACCTAAATAGATTTCGGGGAGAACCAGCTATCTCCCGGTTTGATTGGCCTTTCACCCCCAGCCACAAGTCATCCGCTAACTTTTCAACGTTAGTCGGTTCGGTCCTCCAGTTGATGTTACTCAACCTTCAACCTGCCCATGGCTAGATCACCGGGTTTCGGGTCTATACCTAGCAACTCAACGCGCAGTTAACACTCGCTTTCGCTACGGCTCCGTTATTCACTTAACCTTGCTACTAAATATAAGTCGCTGACCCATTATACAAAAGGTACGCAGTCACCCCGAAGGGCTCCCACTGCTTGTACGTATACGGTTTCAGGTTCTATTTCACTCCCCTCACAGGGGTTCTTTTCGCCTTTCCCTCACGGTACTGGTTCACTATCGGTCAGTTAGGAGTATTTAGCCTTGGAGGATGGTCCCCCCATATTCAGTCAAGATAACACGTGTCCCGACCTACTCGATTTCACTGTAAAGCACGCTTCGTGTACGGGGCTATCACCCGGTATCGCTCCTCTTCCCAAAGGATTCCACTACACACTAAACAGCTTAAGGGCTGCTCCCCGTTCGCTCGCCGCTACTAGGGGAATCTCAATTGATTTCTTTTCCTAAGGGTACTTAGATGTTTCAGTTCCCCTCGTTCGCCTCGTTACACTATGTATTCATGTAACGATACCTGTAAACAGGTGGGTTTCCCCATTCGGACATCTGTGGCTCAAATGCATTTTGTCGGCTCACCACAGCTTTTCGCAGACTTACACGTCCTTCATCGCCTCTAACTGCCAAGGCATCCACCGTATACGCTTAGTCACTTAACCATACAACCCTAAAAAGCCTTGAGTATCGGCCTCATGTCCGCCTTTTGAATTCGGACACGGGTAATGTTATATGCATGACAAGCTAATCGGAAGAATTGCCTTGCTATCTTCTTTGTCAACCGAACGCGTCGATTGACCCGCCTTGCGGCGTTGTCGATAACAAGCAATTCAAGTCAAATAGAGTAAAAAGTGCGTCTTTCGACTTCTCAATTACTCTTCTGATTGATTACTATTAATATCAGCTTTCCAAATTGTTAAAGAACATTCGATGTTTCCTGCTATTGCAGTACTATCATCTTTAGGGTAAAAAACCCTAATCAATGCTTACTTAAAAAGTAAATATTCATTAGGATTTCGGGTCTAACGTGACACAAAAATCAACTTTCTACCTTACCCTTTCACTACCGCCATCTTTAGCGAGTAGAAAAACCGTCAGGAAGCTCCGCTTCCGGTTAAGCGGCTTTTTTCACGACGACTTGCAACGCAAGTAAGAAGGAAAATGGTAGGCTTGGGCAGACTTGAACTGCCGACCTCACCCTTATCAGGGGTGCGCTCTAACCAGCTGAGCTACAAGCCTGTTCTTGCTGCTGTCTTTTGCCCTATGTCGCAGCTCGTCATACGGCTTACCTAGAACAAAAATCATTGCAACAACTGTTTATTAGCCTCAGCGGCCAAACTCTCTACCTTTTAGCGAGTAGATAAATAACAAGTCGATTTTACATCGACGGTAAGTTATTTATCACGACCACTTACAACGTAAGTGTTTGCGGTAAAGAATGGTGGAGCTAAGCAGGATCGAACTGCTGACCTCCTGAATGCAAATCAGGCGCTCTCCCAGCTGAGCTATAGCCCCATAAACTTGTGTCGTTCTTTATTTTCTAGACAAAACAATCTGTGTAGGCACTGCATCAAGGGCGTCATCGACGTAATAGTAAGGAGGTGATCCAACCCCAGGTTCCCCTAGGGTTACCTTGTTACGACTTCACCCCAGTCATGAAACACAAAGTGGTAATCGTTCTCCCGAAGGTTAAACTAACTACTTCTTTTGCATCCCACTCCCATGGTGTGACGGGCGGTGTGTACAAGGCCCGGGAACGTATTCACCGCAATATTCTGACTTGCGATTACTAGCGATTCCGACTTCATGGAGTCGAGTTGCAGACTCCAATCCGGACTACGACATTCTTTAAGGGGTCCGCTCCACATCACTGTCTCGCTTCCCTCTGTAAATGCCATTGTAGCACGTGTGTAGCCCTACACGTAAGGGCCATGATGACTTGACGTCGTCCCCACCTTCCTCCGGTTTGTCACCGGCAGTCTCCTTAGAGTGCCCAACCTAATGCTGGCAACTAAGGACAAGGGTTGCGCTCGTTGCGGGACTTAACCCAACATCTCACGACACGAGCTGACGACAGCCATGCAGCACCTGTGTCAGAGTTCCCGAAGGCACCAATCTATCTCTAGAAAGTTCTCTGCATGTCAAGTGTAGGTAAGGTTCTTCGCGTTGCATCGAATTAAACCACATGCTCCACCGCTTGTGCGGGCCCCCGTCAATTCATTTGAGTTTTAACCTTGCGGCCGTACTCCCCAGGCGGTCTACTTATCGCGTTAGCTTCGCTACGCACGCCTTAAAGGCACACACAGCTAGTAGACAGCGTTTACGGTGTGGACTACCAGGGTATCTAATCCTGTTCGCTACCCACACTTTCGCACATGAGCGTCAGTCTTTGGCCAGGGAGTCGCCTTCGCCACTGATGTTCCTCCAGATATCTACGCATTTCACCGCTACACCTGGAATTCCACTCCCCTCTCCAAGACTCTAGTCTGCCAGTTCTAAATGACCATCCCAAGTTGAGCTCGGGGCTTTCACATCTAGCTTAACAAACCGCCTGCGTGCGCTTTACGCCCAGTAATTCCGATTAACGCTCGCACCCTCCGTATTACCGCGGCTGCTGGCACGGAGTTAGCCGGTGCTTCTTCTGTTGTTAACGTCACGGTGAGCAGGTATTAACTACTCACTTTTCCTCACAACTGAAAGTGCTTTACAACCCGAAGGCCTTCTTCACACACGCGGCATGGCTGCATCAGGGTTTCCCCCATTGTGCAATATTCCCCACTGCTGCCTCCCGTAGGAGTCTGGACCGTGTCTCAGTTCCAGTGTGGCTGATCTTCCTCTCAGAACAGCTAGAGATCGTCGCCTTGGTGAGCCTTTACCCCACCAACTAGCTAATCTCACTTGGGCCTCTCTTTGCGCCGGAGCCTAAGCCCCGTTTGGTACACAAGTGCACATTATGCGGTATTAGCAGTCGTTTCCAACTGTTATCCCCCTCGCAAAGGCAAGTTCCCAAGCATTACTCACCCGTCCGCCACTCGTCAGCGATGTGCAAGCACATCCTGTTACCGTTCGACTTGCATGTGTTAGGCCTGCCGCCAGCGTTCAATCTGAGCCATGATCAAACTCTTCAATTAAATATATCGAATTATGAATCGTCGTATAGACACTCTTAACGAGTGCCCACACAGATTGTCTTGTCTACATTGTTAAAGAACGTGGTTGCTACTGCAACCTCACCGTAAGCCGTTGCTTTTTGGTGACTCACTCCGTTTGAGTGAGGTGCGCATTTTACATCGTTTATTCAGGATGTCAACCTTACTTTTAAACTTTTTAATTGTTTTTGAGCTTGGTTGCGCGCTTACATTGTGAGTTGCTTGTAGCCCCCTCAAAACGTGGAGCGCATTATAGATAGCTGAACTAAAAGATCAACACTTAATTGGTGTTTTTTACTGTTTAATGAACTTTTTATCTTAACCGTTCATTTCTTCATCATTTCTGTTACTTTTATGCGTCTTTAGACTAGTTTCTTCACATTTTATTGTTCAATTTGTTACAAATGAGTAAACTAGCTTCGGCCTTCAACCCAAAAAAACAATAGAAAGGTAGTTATATGAAAGTAGGCTTTATTCAGTGCACTATTATTAGTGCCATTTTTGCAATCGCAGGTTATTTATTATTTTCTTCAGCGAGTTTGGACGTTCACGTTCCATTGACTATCTCAGCTGCACTTTTGATTAGCGGGATCGTTACGCCATGGCTAGCTTCACTTATTCAAAGCTCACCTTCTTCCGATGGCGATGCTTTAAGTTCAGATGCCGTTGAGACACTTTACGTCGGTAACTTGCCGTATCGTGCAAATGAAAGTGCAGTGAAAGAATATTTTAGTAGCTATGCAGAAGTTCAATCGGTTCGTCTTATGAAAGATCGTAAAACAGGTAAACGGAAAGGTTACGGCTTTATAGAAGTAGTAGCAAATGATGTAGACTCTGTTATCGAAAAAACCAATGATTCCACTTTTCAGGAGCGCACCTTAAAAGTAAGGCCAGCGAAAGAGAAAGTTGAACACGCTTAAGCAAAAAAGCCTGGTGTGAAGCCAGGCCTTTTTATCTTTTAGTTTTTACCTACCAATGTTTACCTATGATGCAGAAGAAGACTCATTACTATCAGTATTGATTTCTGCCTGTGGCAATCCACCTAATAATGTCTGATTAAATGTGTGGAATCTATTTATCGCACTGATGAGATCCGGTACCTGCACGTCTTCCATATTGCTAATAAGTCCCGCTATTAATGCGTTGTAATCTTCATTAGACGCTAGGGTATTTTCGGCATTCTCAAACGTATTCATCATTTTTTCTAAATACTGAGACACTGGACTCACTACATTACCATACTGACTACGCTCATCATTATCTTCGTTATAATGCTGAATGTTTTCATAAGCTTTCAATACGTCAGTTTGTGTGGACCTGTTCAACTGAAGGGCATAACCCACTAATTCTTTATCGTCGAAGCCTAAACTCAACGCCTCTTCAAAAGCCTTGTCAACGTCACCTTTATAGAACGTATCTGCCAGGTCTTGAACTTGGCCCACCAAATCAGCGATAGACTTCATTTCAGCTTCATCTAATTCTCCCCTTAGGGAAAAACTAATTCCACTTCGTTCATAATATTCAAATGCCGTCGTTTGCTGTGCAGACACATTAGTTGTTGCGCCATCACCAGACCCATCACTGATTGATTGGGTTTGAAACGACGTTTGTTGACTAGCTTGGAATGACTGCAAGCTTTCAAAGCTAAAGGTGACTTCATCGCCGTCTTTAGTACGTATAGACAATTGTCCTGACTGCTCGTTAGATACCGACGCAGCAGCAAGTGTTGACACACGCGCTAGGTTGCCGTTTTCCACACCTTGTCGATTGAATATATCGGTTTCTAAATCGTCTATCCCCGTATCGATAAGTTCACGGCTTCTACTGATCCCGTTTTCAAGCTCCTCATTCATAAAGCCTGCTAAGTCTTTCTCTGCCATTGCAAAGCCTCTGCTCACGCCCTCTCTTGCTTGGCTGAACAGACCGCTAAGCTTTTCATCACTTGCACCACCGTCAGCAGCACCGCGGATCACACCACCCACAAAGCGCATGACATTCTTAGCCACTTTTTCGAAATCGAATAAACTCTTGTTCTTTTCTTCTGCTTTCTTATCAGCCAACTCTTTTGGCTTCTGTCCGTCAATCTCAAGAGTTTGACTAAGACTACCGCTGACTACCCGCAATCCAATACTCGTTTGCGTGCTGTTGACAGAAACGGTTGATGCCTGCTGCTTTGCTAGCTCAGCAGCCTGTTGTAATCCATCTTGCTGAAGCTGCTTTTTCAGTGCCTCATTAGGATGAACTGCTGTCTTTTGATCGGCCTTCTGATCGCCCATAAAAGCCTTGATTTGACCCACGTTCATAATTTGATCCTCACTATCCTCATAGAGTTTATCGGCACTAACTCAATATTGTTTAATTTTAATACAGAATATTTTACTACGCTTAACATTTAGGTTTGCACATATTATAGAAGCCTCTACAATTCGCATCCTTGCGAGAAGTGAGATTTGAAACGACTTCTCTTGTAGATGTTAGCCCATAGCTTTTGATGGAGAACAATTGATGGAAAATAAGACGTCAGCTACCAATCTGTTGCAGTACCAGACACAACTCGACGAAAAAGTAGATCGTCTTGGGTCGCTGCTTTCTGCATTTGATGCGCCATCATTGTCAGTATTTCCCTCTTCACCTACGCATTACAGAATGCGAGCCGAGTTTAGGGTTTGGCACGACGGTGACGATCTTTTCCATATTATGTTTGATCAGCAAACAAAAGAAAAATATCGCGTAGATACGTTTGAACCAGCCTGTGAGGCAATCAATAAAGCCATGGCGGCACTTTTAGACATAGTGCGCCCGAGTGAATCACTGCGTAAAAAGCTGTTTCAAATCGATTACCTATCGGCGCTGTCAGGGGAATTAGTCATAAGTTTGTTGTACCACAGACAGCTAGATAGCAAATGGGAACGTGAGGCAAACGAACTTAAAAGCACCCTATCTACTCTGTTTCCTGCAGTCAGCATTATTGGTAGAGCCCGCAAGCAAAAGATTATTGTTGGTAATGACTTTGTCATCGAAAAGCTGCCCATTAATAACCGCGAATTTATATTCAAGCATATTGAGAATAGTTTTACTCAACCTAATGCGAAAGTGAATTGCGATATGATCGAGTGGGCACTGGATTGTGTTAAGCCGCTTAAAGGCGATCTGTTAGAAATGTATTGTGGTGCTGGTAATTTTTCAATTCCTCTGGCAAGTCACTTCGACAACGTAATTGGTACCGAGATAGCGAAGCCCTCGGTGAACGCAGCGCAGTACAATATTGAGCAGAATCAGTTAGACAATGTGAAAATCGTACGGTTGGCAGCAGAAGAATTTACTCAAGCCATGAGAGGAAAGCGTACCTTCAGTCGTTTGGAAGGCATTGAACTTAGCGATTATAACTTCACAACTGTGTTAGTCGACCCACCTCGTGCAGGGCTGGACGAGGACTCATTAAAAATGATTCAAGATTACGACAATATTATCTATATATCCTGTAACCCAGAGACGTTAGCCGATAATCTGCAATTATTGTGCACTACTCATACTGTGGCCAAAACTGCGTTATTCGACCAATTTCCATTTACACACCACATAGAAGCCGGCGTGTTGTTGACTAGAAAATAACGCGTTAAAAATAGGGCAATAACAAATATTGCACTGTTACTGCCTCTGCGTCTCCTTTTGGCATTAATCTTATAGGCAATCCGTAGATAGTGATCTGATGGGAATAGCGCATTAGTCAGAAGAGGGAAGAACTAACGCTTTATCGTTGCCCCTAATTGAACAAATCGCAATTGAGTTTTGACTTTCTCTCCAATTTCGCAGCGCAGCTTGTCATCAGCCTCAAGAGCTTCCGCACCTGCACTAAAAACAAGTCTCACCATGGCATCGGCTTGCATATGCGCTGATGCATACTCTACACCTTGCTTTTCGATAATGTAGTCGGTTAATTCATCAATAAAATGCTGAATTTCTCTGAATACCGCCAGTCGATAGGCAGACGACGTACCCGTATGCTCTCTCAATAGCAACCGAAACACGTTGGTGTTTGCAGCAATAAACTCCATAAAGGTTTCAACAGATGTGTGAATAACGCCACCACCCGATGCAATTCGACGACGCGCCTGTCGCATTAATTGCCTCAGAGCTAGACCGGCCTCATCAACCAAAGTTAAACCAAGTTCGTCCATATCTTTAAAGTGACGATAGAAGGAAGTAGGCGCAATGCCTGCTTCCCGCGCCACTTCACGAAGACTAATCGCTGATAGGCTTCTATTTTCATCAAGCAATGAAAATGCCGCATGAATAATATTTTGACGGGTTTTTAATTTTTGTTCTTGTCGACTCACATTAATACCACTTCTTCATACCTTTTCGGATTATCCCATTGTCTGCCTTAAGACTACACATAACTTTACATTGCGTCCTACATTAAAGTTAGGCGTTCTAGCATAATCGCAAAGTCCAAGAAAAAAATAATAGCATCTAGAATTGTCTTTGTATTTACGGGGCGTTTCGCTGGTCTATAATAATTAAAGTTTAGCTAGGTTAGCAGAACTTAACCTAGTTTTACTTGCCTGAGAATGCATAAAACGATAAATTAGCGAACAGTTGTAAGCCAAGTGGTCAAAAATGAAAAAACCTCCTCTAATATTAACAAATGTGCTGGTATTTATTGTATCCGGTGCGATTGCATTCATTGGTGCCCCGCTATGGGTGGCGTATCGTGGAATAGACTGGGTCGAAATAAGCGCAGCTATTTTTTTATTTTACTTTACCGGTATGTCGATCACTGCCGGTTATCACCGCCTGTGGTCGCATAAAACATACGATGCGAACATTGTAGTACGAGTAATTCTAGCAGTTGGTGGTGCTATGGCACTGCAAAACAGCATACTTCACTGGTCTTCAGATCACCGTGTTCATCACCGTCATGTAGACGACAATGACAACGATCCGTACTCAGCAAAGAAAGGTTTGTGGTTTGCGCATATCGGCTGGATGCTGCGTGAGTATCAATCAAATCGGTATGACGATTACCGTAATTGCAAAGATCTGCAGAAAGACAAGGTGGTAATGTGGCAACATAATTACTATCTTCCCATCGTTCTAGTGGCGAACTTCGGTATAACAGGTTTATTGGGTTGGTTAAACGGCGATGTTATGGGCATGATTTTAATTGCAGGCGTGCTTCGCCTTGTGCTAGTCCACCACGTCACGTTTTTTATTAATTCACTTGCTCATTTTTGGGGCAAACAGCCCTACACAGATAAAAATACGGCGAGGGATAATGGGTTGCTAGCCTTTTTCACTTTTGGTGAGGGGTATCATAACTATCACCATATCTTTGAGTACGATTATCGCAACGGTATTCGTTGGTATCAATTCGATCCAACAAAATGGCTTATCCGTGGGTTATCCTTCGTTGGTTTAACCACAAATCTTCGTAAGGTTCCCGAAGAGCGCATTGAAAAAGCACTTGCTGCGATGCAACTTCAGAGGGCGAGCGAAAAAGTGTCGATGCTTCCTAATGCCGATGAAATGATGAACACCATTCAGAAAGAGTACGATTTACTTATGCACCGCATGAGCGATTATTACTCTACAAAGAAGCGAATAATGCGAGTGAAGCAGAAGTCTTTTCAGCGCACCCTTGAAGGGTTGGAACTGACGTATAAGTACAAAGAGTTAAAGCATTCATTTGCAGTTCAGAAAGAGAAGTGGCTGCAGCTTCAGACGCTTTCTTTGCAAATGGCTTAATCAGCTATAAATCACAGCTGAAATAAAAAACCACATGTAATGCGTTGCATGTGGTTTTTTTTATGTGCTATTTACTTCTATAGCTATTTGTAAAGGCAGTAGTAAGGTATAAATAAGGTACTATTAAACCAGCTCATACAGTCCTTACGCGTTCAAATTCAAAAGGAAGACAACATGGCAGCAAAGCAAAAAACTCCATCATATCACTACGACGCAATCGTCATTGGTACAGGCCCTGGCGGAGAGGGGGTAGCCATGCAGCTAGCCAAAGCGGGTAAAAAAGTGGCTGTTGTTGAACGTTATGAGGCAGTTGGTGGCGGATGCACACATTGGGGAACTATACCTTCTAAGGCACTTCGCCATTCGGTGAGTCGTTTAATTGAATATAATAGTTCGCCCCTCTTTGCTGACAATCATCTCAGTAGAAGTTTAACGTTTTCTGAAATCATGCGTCACGCCAGTGGTGTTGTTAATAGCCAGACCAGATTGAGATCGTCATTTTACGACAGAAATCGCGTTACCTTATTTCACGGTGAAGCCAGCTTTATCGATGCACATACACTTCAAATTACTCGCAAAGACGGATCAAAAGACATTGTTACAGCAGGGCAATTTGCATTAGCAACGGGTTCTCGCCCCTACACTCCTAAAGATATCGATTTCAATCATCCTCGTGTGTACAACTCAGACACCATTTTATCACTTAAGCACGATCCTAAATCTATTATCATTTACGGTGCAGGTGTTATTGGTTCGGAATACGCGAGTATTTTTCGCGGTCTAGGTGTGAAAGTAGACTTAGTGAATATGCGCGATCGCCTGCTATCGTTTCTCGATACGGAAATATCAGATGCGCTGAGCTATCACTTGTGGAATAACGGTGTACTTATACGTCATAACGAAACCTATGCGTCGGTAGAGACAACGGACGATTCTGTCATTCTTAATTTAGAATCTGGTAAGCGGATGAGGGCTGACTGTTTACTATTTGCAAACGGAAGAACGGGTAACACAGACACGTTAAAGCTTGAGAATATCGGCTTAAAAGCTGACAGCAGAGGTCAGCTGAAGGTGAATGAAAATTATCAGACCGACGTGGATAATGTTTATGCTGTTGGAGATGTGATTGGATATCCTAGTTTAGCGTCTGCCGCTTATAACCAGGGCCGTTTTGCTGCTGAAGCAATGCTAGCTGGTAAGACTCATGCCTCTTTAGTGGCCGATATTCCATCAGGTATCTACACCATTCCCGAAATTAGTTCAGTTGGTAAAACTGAGCAAGAGCTTACCGCAGCGAAAGTGCCCTATGAAGTGGGGAGAGCTCAATTCAAGCATCTAGCGCGAGCTCAGATTGCATCTACCCAAACCGGTAGCTTGAAAATACTGTTCCATCGTGAAACTAAAGAGATACTGGGAATTCATTGTTTTGGTGAGCGTGCGTCTGAGATTGTGCATATCGGACAGGCAATTATGCAGCAGAAGGGAGAAGGCAACACGATTGATTACTTTGTGAATACCACCTTTAACTACCCCACAATGGCAGAAGCTTACAGAGTTGCGGCTATCAATGGTTTAAACAGAATATTTTAGAAAGAAAAAAGCCGGCAAAATGCCGGCTTCTCGTATTAACACTTCATTTTAATTTCTGTTTGCTGCAAGCGCGTTTAGCGACTCTTTGTGTGCAACAACGTCAATATGCATTTTTTCTTGATCAAATGTCATAGTGGCAATCGCATAATCGCCTTGGCTATCGTTCGCGATTTTAACGAGTTCTTGTTGAGCATTACGGAAACGAATGTTATTGCCAATTGTGTTGGCCATACATTGGTTATTCATTTCGAACGTTTTAGCGTCCATACAATCGAAAAGCTGGTCACTACCAGAGTCCGCATGCGCTATGCCAAATGAAGCTAAAAGGGCTAAACTGAATACTACTTTACGCATGTCTTTTCTCCTTAAGTACATTATTGTACTGTTAGTGTGAGAATACGCCATTTACGGGAAGTAGTCAATCTGCATCATAGCTTTGTGACAGTAATATGACAAAGTGAAATATTTGGAGAAAAAGTTGGCTGAATTTGCACACTTAGTACACCGAGCCAAAACGTGTTCACTCTGCGCCAGTGAACTATCTCACCCGCCACGCCCAATTTTATCTTTAGCGGAACGCACAAAGGTGCTTATTATTAGTCAAGCGCCAGGGTTAACTGCTCACAAAAACTATATCCCTTTTATTGACCCTAGTGGTACACGCCTGCGACAGTGGTTGGGCGTGGATAAAGACACGTTTTACAAACCAGAACTGTTTTCTATTATGCCTATGGGGTTCTGTTTTCCGGGTTATAAGAATGGCGCAGATGCGCCACCTATGAAGATATGTGCCCCAACGTGGCATGAGTCTCTCCTTCATTTCGTAAAACCCGAACTTACCATATTAATAGGACGTTACGCGCAGCAATACTACCTACCACAATATAAAACGCTTACCGAAGCCATTAAAACAGAGCACGAGAACTGTATATCACTCCCCCATCCTTCTGGGCGAAATAACCGCTGGCTGGCAAAGAACCCGTGGTTTGAAACACAAACCGTGCCGACTTTACAAAAGACCGTCGCCACGTTAATTGCCTAGACTAATATGTGTCATTCCAACAATTTAACTCTCTGGCTTTACGTTCTTCGCTTTAGGGTTCATCCCTAGGTAATCTTGTGTTTTTTAGTAACTCAACTAACTGACTAAACGGCATTGGCTTGGCAAAGAAAAAACCTTGGGCTTCATCGCAGCCAAGTTTAATCATATAAATCGCTTGCTCCCGAGTTTCTACTCCCTCAGCAATGGTTAACAATCCGAGTTTATTACCTAAGGTCACGATAGTTTCTGCAAGCACTGCAGGGGATCCAGGTTGGATATCTTTTACAAAAGAGCGGTCTACTTTTAATCGGTCTAATGGAAGTTGCTGCAGATAACTCATTGAAGAAAAGCCTGTACCAAAATCATCGATTGCTATCTTTACGCCATAGTCTTTTAAAACGCGCAGTGCATCAATGACAATTTGTGGTTCATCCATAACCACACTCTCGGTAATCTCTAACTCGAGTAAACTTGGATCGCAATCAGCATCGGTCAGCGCATTTTTGACTTTATCAACAAAAAATCTGTCTCTAAATTGAGGAATAGAGATGTTTACCGCCACCCGCAGGTGCCCGTAACCAAGCTCTCTTAGCTGCTGAAGTCGTCGGCATGACTCTTCTAAAACCCACTCGCCAATATCAACAATGAGCCCAGAGTACTCAGCTAGCGGTACAAAAACGGCAGGTGAAATATACCCCCCATTTCCATCAGGCCAGCGCAGTAATCCCTCCATACCAACCACTTTATCGGTAAGTAAATCCACCTGCGGTTGAAACCATAGCTCTAGTTTTCGGGCTGCAAAATCGCTACGCAAACGTCGAATCATGTCTAGACGCCACGTTGTTTGGTCTTCAATATCTTTAGCGTAGTATTCAAAATTATCGGTAAGCTTTTTCTTTGCGCGGTTTAAGGCGATATTGGCTCGCCTAAGTAAATCGATGCCGATATTACGCTCATTATCAACTTTACACAGGCCCACTTTTACTTTGACTGGTAGCGCATGCTCATCAACCACAAAAGACGAATCAAACATTGCGTTGATTACTTCGGGACAAACATCACTCTCGGGGCCAATTATTCCAAAGACATCGGCCGCTAGCCTGCTGAGCCGTGTGGTGCTGGGCAAAGCTGACTGCATCCTTTCTGCAATAGCGCGAAGTAAGTCGTTACCGACTTCCTGTCCTAGCCCATCATTCACATCCGAAAAATGATTAACATCAACAAGCGCGACGCAGCAATTTTTGCTTGCAATATTTACTGGATTGTCCAGCATGTTGATAAATTGGTTGCGATTAGGAAGACGGGTTAACCAATCCCTGAAGGCGGCGTTGCGAAGCTCGTGGAATAAGTTAACGTTTTCATATCCAACAGAGATACTTGATAAAAATACTTCCAGTAAGTGTTTATCTAGTTCATTTATGCCATGGGTTTGTCTCATGTATACCGCAGCTTCAAAGCCCGCTCTACTTATGTATAAAACCGAACAAGATATATCAAATATATGTTGTTTTAATCGTAAGCAGCGATGCACATTTTCTGTTATTTCATCGTTATGGATGGTATCAACAGGCTGGTTGATAAACTCGGCATATTCTCCAGCCGCTCCAAGCACGTAAATATTTTCATCATCTAAGTCAAGCAGTGACCCTGCACGCGCACAAAGCAGCCCCTCCGACTCGAGACCAATCAGAGAGCTAATTTGTGTTACCACGCCCTCACAAAATGCTTTTACCGAGTGTTCTTCAAACAAATTTGCCGAGGATGCAATAATTTTTTCGAGGCCAATGCGACTTTGGCTAATGGTCATTATCTGCTGATAAGAACGAATGGAGGAGATAATCGTCGTGAGCAGTTTAGACCGAGTAAGCTCTGTTTTGGTTTTGTAATCGTTGATATCGTATAGCTTGATCACTTGCTCTTCAGGAGCAAAGCCTGGCTGACCAGTTCGCAGGATAATACGTGGCTCGTTTAACCCCATCTCTTCACGGATATACTTAACGACATCGAATCCGGCGTCGTCAGTTTCCATCACTACGTCAAGAAGAATAATGGCAATCGTGTTGCCATATTCATGAAGGCGCTCTTTCGCTTCTTTGGCAGAATGAGCATGGATGAAGTTCAACTTACGGTCGTTGACTATCAAATCAGATAACGCAAGGCGAGTTACCGTATGAATTTCGTCATCGTCATCGACAATAAGAATATTCCAATCTCTCCCTAGCTTTAGCTCAATATCCGTAGCGTCGTCATCTAAAAAGATAAGTTCGTCGTTTTCGTAATCCGTTGCCGACATAACCGCTTATTTCCCCAATTTAAATAAAACACAACTCTGTATCGCGTAACGATTACATTGATAAAACTGGCATGCAATGCAATAGTGACACTCTGTTACGTATTGTTACAAATGAATTTGCCATAACTTTTATGAAAATTACCCCACAGTTGCTAGCTCAAGAGGTAAAGACAACGTCCCCGCCTCTGCGTAGTAAAGAAGAGCCCGCTAATCCATCGACTCACACTAAAGAGTCTGCAAACAAAAATGCAGACATTGAGGTGAGTAGGCAGCGTATGCTGTCTTGGTTTTCTAGAGTAGGTATTACCCCGTCGGTGCTGTCATTAGATCTGAAAAAACAAGAACATGCCATTGAGCGGCGTAAAAAAATCCTTCAGATACAAAAAGCGAACAATCTAAAATCTATACTGAATATAGCACTAAATGTAACAATCAACGAACAAACAAGCGACAACCTTGATCCAGATTGGTTTTTTGCATTTAGCACATTAGCTGAAGAAATTTATAGCGCGCCAATGCAAGAGCTTTGGGGAAAAATTTTTGCGGTTGAAGTATCCAGGCCCGGTAGTTTTTCGCTGCGAAGTTTACAAACCCTGAAATCTCTCACCCATCGCGACGCCAAAGTGTTTATCAAAGCGGTTAACGTAGCGAGTAAACAAAATAATGACTCTGTGCCTCGTATCTTAGTGGGTTATCACAAGAGAAAGGGGTTGCTGTCGATTTTTAAGAAACCAGTGCCAGAACACATCAATCTCGCAAGCGTGGGATTAAGTTATCCGGATTTACTATCACTTCAAGAAATGAAACTAATTTACGCCAGTGAAATTGAAAGCGGTGAATACAGAGAAGGGCAACAAACCTCATGGCGATGCGTTAACGACACCTTTACACTGACGTGTAAAACTCAAGGCGTGGCGCTGGTTTATTATAAGTTTACGCCCGTTGGTAGTGAGTTGTTTAAGCTTGTGGGGAAAAATACGAACCCCCTTTATGTGCAACATATAAAAACGATTCTAAGCGAAGTATTTGACATTACATGACAGCTTGCCTCACAAGTGTGAGACACATGCAGTCAACCAGGTAAATTAAATACCATCACCGAATTCGTGCAATCCGCACTCTCTTTTAAGACCAAAAAAGCGTGTATCTTGCTCTTCCATGCCCTCTTGTAACGACTGTGTGGTATGCCAGTCGCCAATCGACACATAGCCTTGTTCCCAAAGCGGATGATAAGAAAGACTGTGCTCTTTTAAATAGTAGTGCAGATCTTTGTTGCTCCAATCTATGATGGGGTAGAGTTTAAACTGCCCTGATACTTTTTGAAGAACAGGCAACTTCCCTCGAGAATCAGACTGACTGCGACGCAAACCCGCAAACCAAGTACCGGCTTTCAACTCTTCTAACGCCCTTTGCATGGGCTCGACTTTATTGAGGGAATTGTAGGTTTCAATTCCCTCAATACCTTGCTCCCAGAGCCTTCCAAATCGAGCCTCTTGCCAAGCTGATGACATATTCGCTTGGTAAACGTGCAAATTAAGCTTGAGCTTCGCAACCAACTCATCAATAAATTGATAAGTCTCTGGAAACAAGTAGCCCGTGTCAGTTAACACAACAGGAATATCTGGCTTTGCTTGTGTCAGCATATGCAGCATTACCGCAGACTGAGCGCCGAAGCTTGAAGACACAATATGGGTATCAGGCAAATTATCAAAGGCCCACTCCACCCGTTGTTGTGCCGTCATCGCTTCGAGCGACCCGTTGATATCAGCAAGCTCTTCCTTGCTGATATCTAGCGATAATACCTGCTCTTTAACCGCCGTATTATTGCTCATAGAAATCACGCGCTGAATCAACTACCGGTTTAACAACGCCGGTACGAACAACAAAATCTCCAAACGCCTCGCCGTCTTCTCGATTGCTAGCCCACTGACCAAACAGCGTATCGAGCTCTGACATAATTTCTTGCTCGCTGATGTTTTCACGATACATACGAGGGATACGAGTTCCTTCGCGATCGCCACCTAAATGCAGGTTATACTTGCCAGGGCCTTTTCCTACCAACCCTACTTCAGAGAGCATGGCGCGACCACAACCATTCGGGCAGCCTGTAACACGGAAAATTACGCTATCATCGGCAAGGCCATGTTTCGCCAACAACCCTTCAAGTTCAGTAACAGCATCCGGTAAATAACGCTCAGCTTCTGCCATCGCTAGCGGGCAGGTTGGTAATGAAACACACGCCATTGAATCGAGACGCTGATTAGATACCGCAGGGGCAATTAATCCGTGCTCACGAGCCAATGCTTCTACTTTTTCCTTATCAGCTGGCGCAACGCCAGCAATCACCAGGTTTTGATTAGCCGTTAGCCTGAAATCGCCTTTATGAATTTTGGCAATTTCAGCACAACCTGTTTTTAAGGTCTTTCCGGGGTAATCTAAAATTCGACCGTTTTCTATGAACACGGTTAAATGGTATTTGCCGTCTATCCCTTCTACCCAGCCAAAGCGATCGCCACGTTCGGTAAATTCATACGGTCGACTCTCTTGAAACCTAACGTTTGCACGCTTTTCAACTTCAGCTTTAAAGTTATCTACACCAACTCGTTCGAGGGTGTATTTGGTTTTTGCATTCTTACGATTAACACGGTTGCCCCAGTCGCGCTGGACAGTGACTACCGCTGCTGCAATATCAAGGGTGTTTTCTAGCGGAATATAACCAAAGTCCGTGGCCTTACGAGGATATGTACTTTTATCTCCATGGGTCATCGCAAGACCACCACCGACTAATACGTTAAAGCCAACCAGCTTGCCGTCTTCTGCAATGGCAACAAAGTTCAAATCGTTCGCATGTACGTCAACGTCGTTTTGCGGTGGGATAACCACCGTGGTTTTAAACTTACGCGGAAGGTAGTTATCGCCAAGAATGGGTTCAACCGGCTTTTCTGTGGTTTCCACTTTTTCGCCATCTAACCAAATTTCAGCGTAAGCACGTGTTTTAGGAAGTAAGTGTTCGCTTATCTTTTTAGCCCACTCAAATGCTTCTACATGCAGTTCTGACTCTACAGGGTTAGAGGTACACAGTACGTTTCTGTTTACGTCACCTGCTGTCGCAATTGAGTCAATACCCGCTTTGTTGAGCATCTGGTGCATGGACTTAATTTTTGGCTTAAGCACACCGTGAAACTGAAAAGTCTGTCGCGTAGTTAAACGGATACTGCCGTACAACGTGTGGTCAGCGGCGAACTTGTCTATGGCTAGCCACTGGTCGGGCATAATTACGCCGCCAGGTAACCGCGCTCTCAGCATGACGTTTTGCAGCGGTTCGAGCTTTTGCTTCGCACGCTCTGCGCGAATATCTCTGTCATCCTGCTGATACATACCGTGGAAGCGAATTAACTGGAAGTTATCAGCCGTAAAGCCGCCTGTAAGGTCGTCTTTCAGGTCGGTTTCTATTGTGCCGCGAAGGTTATTACTTTCACGCTTTAATCTTTCGTTGTCGGCTAATTTGCCCTCAACAACGAATGGAGAGTTTTCATTACTCATTAATAGACATCCTTTTGATAACGTTTCGCTTTACGCAATTCAACCACGTATTTTTTCGCATCAGCTTCTGACTTGCCACCGTGCTCTTGCACAATCTTGATCAGCGCTTCTTCAACATCTTTCGCCATGTGCATAGCATCGCCACAAACGTAGAAATGAGCGCCTTGCTCTAACCATTCGAACACTTCTTTGCCGTTTTCGAGTAGTCGGTGCTGAACGTAAACCTTCTCTTCTTGATCCCGTGAGAACGCTAACGTTATTTTGTCTAGCAAACCTTCTTTTACATAACCTTGCCATTCAACTTGATACAAGAAGTCTTGGGTGAAATGCGGGTTACCGAAAAATAACCAGTTTTTGCCTTCTGCTTCTTGTACATCTCGCTCTTGCATAAACGACCTGAACGGTGCGATACCTGTTCCAGGACCCACCATGATAACCGGCGTATTAGGATCGGCAGGCAGGCGGAAGTTATCGTTGTTTTCAACAAATATCTCTACTTCACCGTTTTCCTCAAGGTATTCGCAAAGGTAACCCGATGCGCCGCCCTGGTGACGTTCTCCAAAAGCCTCATAATCAACGTGGGCTACCGTAAGGTGAACTTCGTCTTCGACATCGGCCTGGCTAGACGCAATTGAATAGAGTCGCGGAGTAAGAGGACGCAATGCGTCGACAAGTTGCTGCGCAGAAATACTGCCTACATGATCGCGAACAATATCAATAATTTGTCTGTCGGCCATGTAAGTACGAAGCTGTGCTTTGTCTTCCATCAGCGCCGCCAAACCTTCAGACCCCGTCGCAGACTGATAGGCCTTGATGAAATTAGGATAGCTAAGTGTTAACTCAAGCTTAGAGGTAAGCGCCTCTTTTAGCGTCATCGCACTTTCTGCCACCACGACCTCTGCGTTTTCATCAAGAGAAAGCAGTGTAATAAGGTCGTTAACCAACGAAGGGGCATTTTTAAACCATACGCCAAGGGCATCGCCTGGTTTGTAGGTAATCCCTGAGTCTTCAAGGCTAATTTCGATATGACGAATATCTTTAATCGAGTCTCTGCCAGTGATTTTTTGCGATTCAATCAACGAGGCAGTGTAAGGCGCTTTCTTTGTGTAAGTTTGCGCTGGGGCTCCCGCAACTGCAACACCGGTTTGCGCCGCTACAGCCGGAGCTGCAGAGACTGTAAAATCTTCTTTCAATGAGTCGATAAAGCTATTTAACCACGCCTCTGCTTCGGCTTCGTAATCTACGTCACAATCTAAGCGGTCGATAACCGCAGTTGCACCTAACTTAGACAAACGCTCGTCGAAGTCTTTGCCGGTTTGGCAGAAAAATTCGTAGCTACTATCTCCTAGGCTTACTACGCCGTACTTTGTATTCGCTAACTTCGGCGCTTTTTTACTTGCCACGTATTCATGCAGCTCAATGGCATCGTCTGGCGCATCGCCTTCGCCATGAGTACTAACGAACACGGCAACGTGAGTTTCGCTTTTGAGGTTGCGGGCTTTATAATCGGCCATGCTCACCAGCTTGCTGTTATACCCAGCACCTTCCGCTTTCGCTTGGCACTCGTGGGCTAACGCTTTGGCGTTACCAGTTTGAGAGCCGTACAAAATAGTAAGTGTGGGAGCATCCCCCGCTGACACAGATGCTGCTTGCAACGACGGCGCAACGGCCCCGCCCTGCGCAGCCGCCATACCCGCAGCATAACCACTCACCCAGGTGAGCTGATCACGATTTAGACCAGCAATAGCTTGCGTGATCGCATTCCACTGCTGTTCATTTACTACCGCGCCTGGCGCTGAATTTGACACTGTTGTTGAGTTAGAATCTTTTGACATAGTCTTATAGCCCTTTTTCGATGTCGCTAGGCTAACGGCTTTATTCGAGAAGAGAAAAGAATAAATGAGACTTTTTTATTACTGAATGTGCTTAAAAGCATTATTGAAATAAAAAAGGCGCTATCTGCATAGCAGAAGCGCCTTCATTAATACCTGTTACAAAGACTAGAAATGTAGCTCTAGCCCAGCAAATACGCCGTCAAACTCCATGTCGGCATAAACATCGTCTAAGTCTTCAATATCAACTGTGACGTTTCTGTAACCTAGTTGCACCGTCATGTCTATGGCAATACTTTCGATAAAAGAATAAGCAACAGCCACTTGATAATCACTTAACTCATGATCGTCAAAAGACAAATAGCTTCCCTCGGCGTATGCAGACAACCCTGTAAACGGTAAACCAACCTGAATTTTTGAGTAAGCCATTGGCACGATGCCTGAGAATTCTGCAGACCCTTGCGTAGCACTGGCTCTATCGTTTACCAACAATGCACCGTCGATGTATTTTGCATTAATACCTAAATCGAAACTTACCAAGTCGTTATCAAACAACTCGTAGTAAAGAATAAGATCGGTAGAGGTTAAATCAATATCGGTAGCCACTTCGCTGTTTGCCGTATAAAGCTGACCGTCAAAAGTAAAGCTAGAGTCGAGTGTTGTTACACCTGAATTGTCCAGTGTTGTTTGGTTTATCTTAACATTCGGTAAAAACGGAACCGGATGTTCTAGTGCGATATACACCGACGAATTGGTTTCATCGTCAAAACTAAAGTTTGCCGTATTATTGGTATCGGCAAAGCCACCTGACGTGTCGGTTTGCCATGCCTGAGCCCCAACATACACCCCAGCGATAGTATCAGCCTGTGAAGATACAGATACTAGTGCGCATCCGAGTGCGGCAACTAAAAGACTCTTTTTCATTCATTATCCTTGATTAAGAAGTTCAGATATTTCGATAAGTGCTGCATTGGCGCGAGAAATATAGTTAGCCATTACCAATGAATGATTAGCTAACATGCCAAAACCGCTTCCATTTAAAATCATTGGGCTAAACACTGACTGTTGTGTAGCTTCCAACTCTCGAATAATTTGCTGCATACTGACTAACGCATTTTTATCTTCAAGCACGTCGTAAAATTCTATTTCAACGGCCTTCAAGAAATGCAGTAATGCCCACGATGCACCGCGCGCTTCATAAAAGTTATCGTCTAACTTCCACCAGCTTGTTTTCACCACACTTTGATTTGCCACAGGTGTAGATTGGCGAGCGTTTCTATCGCCTGCCAAATCAGTATTGAGTCTAGCAGATCCAACGCTAGCACTTAACCTTTGCGAGTAACTTCCTAATCGTTTTTCTACTTGCTTTAACCACTCTCGTAAATTATCAGCACGGGTGTAAAACTGGCTATTGCTGTTTCGTGTGCTCGCTAACTCTTCTCTGTATTGCTTTAAAAGTGCAATACCATCGGCGTAACTCGACTCTGATGAGGGCAGTGCCCAGCTTTTATGATCCATATTAAACTTGGGGTGTGCCTTAGTTAAATAGGGGTTCTCCATTGATTGAGACTGAGAACGACTGAAGTCTTTTCGCATAGACAGAGCCAAATCGCGGACCATTTCCAGTGCCCCAAATTCCCACGCCGGCATATTATCAAGCAAAACACCGGGTGGAATGATGTCGTTAGACAAATAACCACCTGGCTTATCGAGCAGAGTTTCTGATACATCAATCATCGCGGTGGTAATTGTATAACCGGCAATTTGGGTTGGATTTTCTACAGTAGAGGATGTTTTCAAGCGGTCTTTAATATCAAAAGTATCTGGCGATAAGCTCCAGTACCATCCTATGAGCCAGAATATAATGACAAGTAGCACAGCGACAATCGCTATCCGTTTCGCGTTAATTGATTGTCTCATATAAACACCAACCTTCCTTATTTACACAAAACAGCCGACCTGAGTCAGCTGTTTGAATTTTTATAATGACGAGAGAAATACGCCCCCAAATATGGGACGTTCCCTATATGACCACTTTTTAGTACCTGAATACAACTTAATTCGATTTATGGTAACTATAACGTATGGTGCATATTGTGTTCATTTTTGTGCGCGTATGGCGCAGAATTACGCTTTTTCAGTGCATAAAGTGCAATCGCAATAAGGATGATTGGCCAAAAAGCACTTACACCTGCAAGCAACAGTGCAAATAATACCGCGCCAATGGCGAGAACGACAGTGCCCACTACGCTCAAGGCAACGACAAACCCCACAATAGCCAACACAATACCTATTACAGAAAACACCGCTATATTCTCCCAAGGACTCAGCAATTCATCAGACATGACCAAATGCATTCCTAATGCATCTTCAACCACGCTGCCGAGGCAATTCATCAGCACGATGGCAATAACTAACGCCAGTAAAAAATTTTTCATTACGCTAATCTCGGCAGTACAATTACTGCAGCAAAGTAGGCAAGCAAAGTAATAGCAGGCATGAAAATTAAGGCAGCCACTGCGCCCCCGCGTACCCAAACTGCGTCAATATTGAAATAACGCGCAACGCCTGCACACACGCCCGAAATAACACCTGAATCCAAATCTCTATAAATACGTTTTTGTGATGACAATTTCATGATTTTCTCCAACAATCTTTTATTTACTTAGCTTTTATTGAACTAGCTTGTGTGGCCTAAGCTTTTACCATTAATAGAACCTTGGCGACTGCGCCTAAACCAATAGGCGCTTGCTTAACGCTTAAGCTACTTCTATTAACGCCTAAGCTACTTTGTTTCTCTTAAGTTCCGCTAACTCTTGTTCAATCGACTCGTCCGCTTCTAATGCCTGAAATTCTGCCGATAGTGATGACGCTTCACCTGATTTAGTGAGGTCATATGCATCAACCTGCGCCTCAAGGTAATCAATACGCTGTTCGTAGTTTTCAAAACGAGACATGGCGTCATCAATTTTGTTGCCATGATCAGCCTGCTTCACTTTCAAGCGAGTTTCGGCAGAGTACTTGCGCTGAATGAGCACTTTTTGTTTCGCTTTGGCTTCTGCCATTTTGGTGTTGAGACGAGAAGTATCTTGCTGAATCTTCTCGATACTCTCAGCTAAATGAGATTCTTGTTCTTGCAATGACGATAACTTAGCCACGTATTTCTGCTTTTCCACTAAGGCAGCTTTTGCAAGAGACTCTTTGTCGTTATTCATTGCAAGCTGGGCTTTACCCTGCCAGCTAGCAATTTCTTTATCCGTGTTATCAATTTGACGCGCTAATGTTTTTTGTTGCGCAATGTATCGAGCTGCGTCAGTGCGTACTTCCACTAACGTTTCTTCCATCTCTTGAATAATAAGGCGAATGATTTTTTCAGGATCCTCTGCTTTGTCTAGCATTGCATTGATGTTGGCCTGAACAATATCGTTAATTCTTGAAAACATACCCATGATTATCTCTCCACTAAGATGTTGGCGAGTTACCAGCAGTTAACTATCAAGATTGATGCGACGCTGACTTCTCTATTTCGTTTTTGAAACTGCGGTTGGACTCTGTAATTAATTTGGGAACCATTCCACTTGTAATCACAAGGTCCTAACGCTTTACTCATGTAAGTATTACAATAGCCGTGCCAAACATTTAAATAATTGATAAACATGATTTTTATTAAAATTCACAGTTAATTACCATTTCCAAAAATAACCATAAAACGATAATTTAGTCTTTTTCACCACTCACTTTGTTAATTTCGCCACAGCCTGTTAAGTACTGTTCTGTGCTCCTAGATTTGAAGTAAGTAGTAAAAAATAAACCTGTGTATGTGAACTCAATGGAGAACGAAGGTAAGTTGTAGATAATCAGCGATTCGACATAGCTAATAAGTTAATGCGTTAATGCAGCGTGTTGTGTGAAAAGGCCGAAGAAAAGTGCCTGGTAAAGGTATTAGTTGTGGTTTTGGGTATAGGGTGTGGGTGAGAGTATGGTTTAAGGTGTGAGTGGCCGGCGCTGATATCGCATACATGGTGTGGGTACGGATATTTATTGTGTTCAGTTTATTGCTCCCTTGAGGGCAAATCTTTAGGCACTAAAGCAAAAACGAAAAAAGCGCCAATAGGCGCTTTCTAAGAATTCACATCTTTTATCGTTACCCGTGATTATTCCGCATCGTTTTCATCGCTAACTTTTTCGAAAGTATCGGTAACGTCGGATTCTTTCATGGTCGACGCAATGTCGGTAACGCTTACGCTACCTGTGCTCTTCGTATTTGCACCGTCTAATTCAAAATGGTATGACGTATTTGCCACTGACTGATATACATCAGCAGATAGCTCGTTTGCCGTTATCGACACTGCGGTAGTTACCATGTTTTGTAGCAAAGAGTTGAGTACAGATTCTTGTGCGTTTGCTACACCGCTTACCATGCTTGCTGAAAGTAAAGTTGCTGCGATTAGTGAAGTTTTCATAATTTCCCTCGAAAGTCTTGTCAGTACAACAACACGTTGTCGTTGTGATATAAGACATATAGCGAGAGATGTGCCAATTTCTTAAACAACCCTTAAGCAACTGAATTTTAAAATTAAAATAAAAATTAAACGTTAAGCTGGCCGAAGAATCATATTGAGCAAATATTAAACTTTAGTCAAAGGCACTAACCTGTTAGCTTTTTTGACCACTGCTTTGGCTATCTCTTTGACTATTGTATTCGTCCAATTCTCGTTGTGCTGCTTCGACGGCACTCAACGCATTCATGAGCAAATCAGGATCTGGAGATTTTCCGGTGCCGTTTTGACTTAAATACCGGCGCCAAATTCGGCCACCAGCTTGCCCTTGAAATAGCCCAAGCATATGGCGCGCTACGTGCCACGGTTTGAAGTACGCATCTTCTTTGCGCTCAATGTGGCTCTCAATATACTGCTGCATTTTTAGCACCGACTCGCGGCGTGAAATACTTTTTGCCTGTGCATCACCAAATATTTCAGTATCGACGTTAGCCATAATATACGGGTTTGCATACACTTCCCGGCCAATCATTACACCATCTACACTTTCCAACTGTGTTTTGGTATCGGCTAAGGTTTTTACACCGCCATTAATGCTGATTGATAATTCAGGGTGGGTTTCTTTTATGCGATGGACCCGCGGATAATTTAACGGCGGAATTTCACGATTTTCTTTCGGGCTTAACCCCTTAAGCCATGCTTTTCTTGCATGAACAATAAAAGTATCGCAACCAGCCCCTGCCACAATATCGATAAAGCGCGTAAAATCTTCGTCCTCATCCATATCATCAATACCAATACGACACTTTACCGTTACCGGAATATCGACCTCGGCCTGCATGGCCTTTACACAATCGGCCACCACATCCGGCTGCGCCATCAAACACGCACCAAAGCTGCCGTTTTTTACTCTGTCACTTGGGCACCCAACATTAATATTCACCTCGTCGTACCCACGCTCTTGTGCCAACACCGCGCATCGTGCCATGTCAGTTGGATCGCTCCCGCCAAGCTGCAGCGCGACAGGATGCTCTTCAGTATTAAAACCTAGGTAGTCTCCCTTCCCAAAGATAATAGCCCCCGTCGTTACCATTTCGGTATACAGCAGAGTGTGCTTTGAGAACAACCGTAAGAAATAGCGACAGTGTCTGTCTGTCCAATCCAGCATTGGAGCGACAGAGAACTTACGGTTCAATGGAGTGATTGACAAAACAGGCACCTTAACAAATTAAATAGCAAAACCGATGAGTCACAAACTATCTCGCCCTTCTCTCATAATATTGATAACGGATTTCGCACTGAGATTTCATCATGAAAGAGAGCGAAAGATGGCAACAATATGTAAAGCGAGTCGACAAGCAGTAACCACATTTGAGGCCGCATTATAGAGTAATTTACTGACGTAGATAAGTTGGGAGTGAAAAAATAACAAGACGCCGGAGAAAAGCCGACGCCTTTTAAGTAGCTTCAGATTAAGCCTAAGTGGCCCGCATGAAACTCAAGGTGATCTTCAATGAAGGACGCAATAAAGAAATAACTGTGGTCGTACCCATCGTGCATATTAAGCGTAAGCTGTGTGTCAGATTGCTGAGCACCGTGCACTAACGCTTGGGGCTTAAGCTGCTCCTGCATGAACTCATCGCTTGTCCCTTGCTCTACTAGCAAGGGAATACTGTGGGTCTTACTTGCTAGCAACAAGGCTGAGTCATATGCTTTCCACTGCTCGGTATCATCACCGAGATAATGGCTAAACGCTTTTTTACCCCATTCGCACTCAGTAGGATTTGCCACAGGGCTAAATGCTGACACAGACACAAACCGATTAGGATTTCGCATACCAATAACAAGGGCGCCATGCCCGCCCATTGAATGACCGCTAAGTGCACGCTCTTTCGTTACCGGAAAATGACTCTCTACCAGCGCTGGAAGCTCATCGGTAATGTAAGAATACATGTTGTAGTGTTTGTCCCACGGGGCTTGTGTGGCGTCGAGATAAAAGCCAGCGCCTAGTCCAAAATCATAGGAACCATTTTCATCGTCGGGAACGCCTTCTCCGCGAGGAGAAGTATCTGGCGCGACAATTGCCATACCGAGCTCACTCGCCAACTTCATAGCGCCCGCTTTTTGCATAAAATTCTGATCAGTACAGGTTAGCCCCGATAGCCAATACAGCACTGGTACTGGTTTTTCTTTACTGGCGAATGGCGGTAAAAATATGGCGAACGTCATTTCGCAGTTCGTAGATTCTGACGGATGACTATAACGAAGGTGGGTGCCTCCAAATGCTCTGTTTTCGCTGATAAGCTTCATTACCGCTCCTTTATTCATGATTTCTGTACCTTTATTAACGAATCAGTAAAGGCTCTATCGGATTTTAGATCAAGTTCGTTTACACTAAGCGCCTAAATTTTGAGGTAAGTACAATGGTTAAAGCACTATTGCATCATATTGTCGGCACGATTTCTGTTATTTTCTATTTTGTCAACACGGTAATTTGGGCTACCCCTATTATCGTATTATCGGTATTTAAACTTATCCCTGTGGCGCAGTGGCGACGCTTTATCTCGTATCTTCTCGATACCTGTGCAACAGCGTGGATTGGCGTCAATAACATTAACCAGCGTATAAGCAGTGGCACTACCTTTCACGTAAAAGGTCTAGAGCAACTTACCCGTAACGACTGGTATTTAGTGACTGCGAATCACCAGTCGTGGGTAGATATTCTTGTTCTTCAACGGATTTTCAACCGCAAAATTCCATTTTTAAAGTTTTTCCTCAAAAAAGAACTTATTTACGTGCCTATTTTAGGCTTGGCATGGTGGGCTCTCGATTTTCCGTTTATGCGCAGATATTCAAAGTCATTTTTGGCTAAGCATCCTCACTTAAAAGGTAAGGACATGGAAACTACTCGAAAAGCCTGCGAGAAGTTTAGGTCTAAGCCTGTAAGTATTATGAATTTTGTGGAAGGCACTCGTTTCACCCATTCAAAACACGAAATACAGGCATCGCCGTTTACGCATTTATTAAAGCCAAAGGCCGGCGGCGTTGCATTTGTACTTTCGGCTATGGGAGAGCAACTGCACAAACTCATTGATGTCACTATCGACTATCCTGGTGGCGTGCCCACATTTTGGGATTTTGTGAGCGGTAGAGTGCGCGATATACGTGTGAATATTAGCGTTATGCCTATTCAAGAAATTATGGACAGCGGCATATTCCAAGACACTTACTTTGACGATCCTCAGGTTCGAGTCCGTTTTCAAGCGTGGCTTAATGAACGCTGGCAAGCAAAAGACAACCTGTTAGAAGAATTAAACGCAACGCAGAAGCCTTTATGATACGTAACATTCTCGCTCCCATTACCTTTGTAATTCACATCACCCTGCAATTACTCAACTTAGCCTTTTGGGGTGGCTTAATCATTTTATTAGGGCTGGTAAAACTTCTACTGCCTAATGGCAAGGTTAGAACACTCTGGAATAGTGTGATGCACGGCCTAATGTTTAGTTTTGGTCGTATTAGCGTATTGCTTATCCGCCTTTTCAATAACATCGATATTGAATATGCGGTACATGGCGAACTCGCGAAAGACAGATGGTATTTAATCATTGCTAACCACCTAAGCTACCTCGATATAATTTTGCTTATTGAATTTGCCACCAATCGTATTCCAGCCCCCAAGTTCTTTTTGAAAAAAGAATTGATATGGCTACCCTTTGTGGGTTTAGGGGCATGGGCGTTAGATATGCCTTTTATGCGCCGATATACTCGCGCGTATATTGAGAAGAACCCGCACAAGAAAGGTAAAGATTTAGAGACAACCAAAGCCTACTGTGAAAAATTTAGAACCGTACCTACCACCGTTATCAACTTTGTCGAAGGCACTCGATTTACACCACAGAAGCATGCGTTAAAGAAAAGCCCCTATACACATTTATTGCCAGCCAAAGCAGGTGGTGTTTCTTTTACTTTAGCCGCCATGGGTGAATTATTTACTAACGTTTTAGATATTTCTCTGCTATACCCACACAATAAAAAGCATCCCATGATGGCCATGCTGTGCGGCACCATGACGAAGATTGTCATTGACGTCAACGTCGTGTCAGTTCCAGAGTTGCAACAGCACTCAACGCGTAATGAATCAGAATTTCGTCTTTATTTCCAAAATTGGTTAAACGACCTATGGAAGAATAAAGACTCACGTATCAAAAACCTTTTGGAGTCTTGATCGATGGAAGTGACTACCTCTGTTCGCGATACTTTTGTACATTTAGTACACGATATTCTTCCTAACCTCACAACGGGCGAACCACTTTATAACGTACTTGCAGGTGGCTGCATTCTACTATCCGCTGTGGTTATCTACGTTTTTGCTCGCTTGTTAATCAGGCCGCAAATAGCGCGCTTAGTATATAGATCGAACAATGTTTGGGATAACGCACTGCAGGAATATGGCTTTTTCAGACGTTTGATGCACTTGTTTCCAGCACTATTTATTTACGTAACCACGCCGTTACTTATTGACGAAGAGGCTGTTCTTTTCGGCCTAATGGTGAAAAGTTCTCAGCTTTACATGCTATACAGTGGACTTCTCGCGCTTTATGCCCTTTTGAGCACCGTGGAGTATGTATATAACTCCTCAGCACTTGCGAAACGTGCGCCGATTACAGGCTTTATTCAGGTAACAAAGCTTGGATTTGCCATCGTCACCATACTGCTTTGTATATCGCTAATTGTAGACAGAAGCCCTTTACTTATTGTATCGGGCCTAACCGCTATTGCCGCCGTACTTCTTTTAATATTCAGAGATACCATTTTGGGTTTTGTCGCCGGAATTCAAATTGCCGCAAACCGCATGTTTAACACTGGCGATTGGATCACGATGCCAAAGTATGAAGTGGACGGGGAAATAAAAGAAATAGGACTCACCAACGTCAAGGTTCAAAATTGGGATAAAACTATCTCTACCTTACCCACTTACAGCTTAACCACTGAAGCGGTAAAAAACTGGCGTGGTATGCAAGAGTCCGGCGGACGCAGAATTAAACGCGCTATCCACTTAGATGTGCATTCAATAAAGCTTTGCGACAATGAGATGCTGGAGCGTTTTTCCAAAATTCGCTATATCAACGACTATATTGAGAAAAAGAAGAACGAACTTCAGGCTTACCATAGAGATTACTCGATTGATGAATCTGACCTTCTCAACAGTAGACGGTTAACAAATATCGGAACGTTTCGCGCGTATTTGGAGGCGTACTTAAGGAAGCACCCTCACATTCATCAGGAGCTTACGTTGATGGTAAGACAGCTGCCACCTACCGAGCTTGGTTTACCGTTGGAAATATATTGCTTCAGCGCTAAACAAGATTGGGTGGATTACGAGAAAATTCAGGCCGACATTTTCGATCATGTTATGGCTATGCTAGCGCCTTTCGACTTACGAGCATACCAACGAGATAGCTATTTAGGCTCACTAGTGAATAGAGGCTCAGAGTAACTGAACGCTTGATAAAAGTTTGCACTAGTGTAATTCCAAAGAGTATTTTTGAGATAAAGACAAATTTGAAAGATAAAAAAACCGGCATAATGCCGGTTTTTTATGTACATTATGTACATATTGTTAGGCTAGTGCGTAACTCATCAAAAAGAAGATGACCAAACCAGTAACGCCGAAAAAACCGTACTCTACTTTTTCTTGCATACCTTCAGCACCCGCTTTCGCTGTAGTAAAGCCCATAATGATGCTGCTAAGCCCAAGCGTAAAGGCAATTAGCGCAACACCGAACATAATTGCATTAGTCCAATCAGCCATTGTGTTAACCCCTTAAATTAATTGACCATATTATGCATTAATTAAACCCTATTGAACATATTACAGCAGGGTTTAATTTTATACTTTGTCCACAATATTGAATGAAAATTGATCTTAGTCAAAACAGCTATTTTATTATTATTTTGGCCAAAAAATTAGCGAGCACGTAAAACTCTAAAAACATTAAGCATATAAACCATTGAAACTATGAGTTTTAAATAAATGGCATCAGCATTGCTAAGTCAATAACTATCAACAAAGGTAAGTAGAGTTAAGACGAGACAACGCGAGAGATATAAAAGACTAGATGGTAGTTTGATTCGCTATCGCATCTACGATTTATCTCAATATAGCGTTTTGCTCACCCTTACACAGTTTAATTTTCGTTACGTCACGATTAGGGAATTTACAATGTCGAACACGTTTTTACTTTCAGCTGCTGTTGCCACAGCATTAATGACTGGCCAAGCTATTGCTCATGATAATAGTTGTGATATCGAGCTAGATGGTCAGATTAAGTACTATCAGGGCAATCTCACTGTGGACATGGAAAATGGGTCAACACTCACCATCAATCCAAACCGGGACCTGTCAATAAACGGCGAGTCAGTGGCGCTTAATAAAGAGCAGCAAGTTTACGTAAACGACTATTACAACAGTATCGACACTGCTATTCCCATGACGTTAACTATTGCCAGTGAAGGATTAGAGGTTGCCAGTGTAGCGGTAACCGAAGTATTTGGTGAGTTGCTTGGTAGCGACAGCGGCCTAGACAGTGATTTTCAAGCACTCTTCGATTCTCTCGATCAGAAGCTTGCTCGTTCGTTTTATGATGATGCTGGCAACATACGTATCGACTCAACACAGTTTGATGAGCCTGGTTGGTTTGACGAAAGCTGGGAAGCAGAGTTTGAAGCACAGATAGAGTCTCTAGTTAGTGAATCCATGGGCCGTATTCTTATCGCCCTTGGTACACAGATGCTGTGGGAAGGAGGCGATATGTCTGAGTTTGAACAAAAAATGGAACGGTTTGGAGAAGACTTGGAATATCGCTTAGAAGCAAAAGCCATCTCTTTAGAGGAAAAAGGTGAAGCGCTGTGCAACGAACTTAAAAAAGCTGATTATGCAGAGTCTAAGATGCAAAGTTCGATTGCCGGTCTTGATAAGCTAAACCTTATTGAATTAACAGGCCACAGTAAGCTGGAAATGTAAGCGTGGACGTCACCTTTTTCTAAGTTTGTATGCCATAGTCAAACATAGGTAACATCTCTCCTGATACGGGGAGTTAGTGAAATAGCTATAGCACTCACCGACAAAGCCGAACGTATAAGACATAGGTTCGGCTTTTTTGCTTTAACGCCAATAGGTTTAAACGCTACGCGCATGGAGTAAGTCGTTCTTTGCCTGATATACTAATAGCCTAGATATACAGATACTGCATAGACTGTAGGGCCTGAGCACATTAGCTTGGGCACTTTAGTTTAAGTGCTAGGGCTAAAATATAAACATCTTAATTATAGGCATGAAGGACGCGTAACAAATGCAGAAAAAAATAGTGATTACCGGTTACGGCTGGATGGCAGGTTATTTAGGCAATGCGTTAGTAAGCAGCGATAGTCCTATAGACGCACGTGTGGTGGGCACTACCAGAAGTGACGACAAGCTTGTGCAAATGTCTAAGCACAATATTACAGGTATTAAGTTTGCACTTGGCGATGACACTTCACAATTATGCCAACATATGCAGGATGCAACCTTCATTATTAATATTCCACCGGGTAGACGTAACACTCAGCTAGACGGTTTCACTCAGCACGTTATTGGCCTCATTAACGATGCGGTTGCGGCAAACGTAGCGCATATTATTTTTGTGAGCACCACGTCGGTGTATGGTGACAGTACTAACGAAATCCTCACTGAAACCAGTGCCCCTGCCCCTGAAACTGCATCGGCAAAAGCTCACGTAGCCATTGAAGAACATCTTGCCTCGTTGTCATCTGAAGTGAATTACACCGTGCTTCGCTTGGCAGGCTTAGTAGGCCCAGACCGTCACCCCGCGCGCTCACTGAGCGGCCGTGAGTTGCCCGCAGGTAATAAGCGAATCAACCTAGTGCACATTGCCGATGTTGTTAGGGGATTGCTTGCAGTTATTGAAACGCCCCTGCACAATTCCACGCTACATTTGTGCAGCGCACTTCACCCTAAACGCGGTGAGTACTATTCTCGCGCTGCATCAGCATTAAACCTGCCTCTGCCACTATTTTCTGATACTGAATCTGAGGCAGTGGGCAAGGTAATAGACGCAAGTGCAAGCTGGCAGGCGCTTAATATTACACCAGCCTATGCAAACCCAGACGATATGTATTGATGAAGCACTGGCGTTTAATACGACTGTGTCGTCCTAAAAACTGTCAACGTATTTTCAGGACGGGACCGACAAATTTAAAAAGAGGGTAGCAACTGCTACCCTCTTTTTTTGATGTTGATTTTATTTTTTAACCGGCTTACCCGCTAAAGCGTTGACACTTTTGAGGGCGTAAAGGTATGGATAACCTGTGGCGTTTAACCGAACAGACTAAAATTAAAGTACTTCACCGCTACCGTGTTAACAAAAATAACGAGCAAAATAACCGGAATGAAGGTTTTCAGTGAAATGTCGACGTATTTCTCCAACCAACTTCCGCTGTAGTTATCGCTGCCTTCTTCTAGCGAAGCATTGAAATTTGCAGTCTTCCAACGATAGGTAACGAATAAGCAAATCAGCAGCCCGTTAAGCGGCAATATGGTTTCGTAGAAGACATCAATAATCACATCAAAAAACGATTTATCGGCACCGGCGTAACTTACAAACGTTGTCAGCACGTCGATTTTTCCGAACGAAAGCGCGCTCAATATGGCCAACACAATCATGATGCTGCCTAACGACGTTAGCGCCCATTTACGACTTACCCCTTTCTCATCCATTAATGCAGCAACGGGTACTTCAAAGATGGAGACCAATGAGGTAATTGCAGCAAAAAACACTAACAAGAAGAATAAACTGGCCACTACAGATGCGCCTAAATAACCGATAGACTCTTGTAATGCCAAGAAAATGCTCGGTAAATAAGTAAATATCATGCCTACCGACGATTCACTTAAGTCTGCTGGGTTTATCTCTGGGTTGAAAGAGAATATAGCAGGTAAAATCATTAAGCCTGCGGTAAATGCAACAGCGGTATCCATCAAAGCAACAAGTTTTGCAGAATTAGGTACGTCTGCTTTTTTGTCTATGTAACTACCATAGGTAATGAGAATACCCATACCTAGTGATAGTGAGAAAAAGGCTTGTGCCAACGCGCCGTTTATCACCGATGCGCTTAATTTTGAAAAGTCAGGCACAATGTAAAACTTAACGCCTGCCATCGCATTGTCTTGAGTGAGTACAAAAATAACTAAGGCAATGAGCATGACAAACAGCGCTGGCATCAACAGCTTCGCCGCTTTTTCAATCCCCTCTTTAACGCCACCTTGCAATATTAAATAAACCACGCCAACAACCACCGCCATATACGCAAAAATAGATGGCGAATTGATGAATATTCCAAACGTGTCGGGGTTAGCTAACTTATCTAGGTTGCCGCTAACGGCTTCAAATAAATAACCGAATATCCACACGGTGATGACCATGTAGAAAACAGCAATCATAAATGGGGTAGCTATAGCTAGCCACCCGGCAAGTTTCCACTTTGGACTGTTATTGCTAATTGCGCTGTAGGCGCCCAATGGATCTTTTTTAGCATGACGACCCACCGACATTTCAGCCATCATCACAGGTAGGCAAATGGCAAAAACGAATATGGCATACATTAATAAAAATGCGCCGCCACCGTTTTTTGCTGCCCCAACTGGAAAGCCAACCAAATTACCAATACCGACTGCAGAGCCTGCAGCTGCCAAAATAAAACCTATGCGCGATCCGAACTGTTCTCTGGCCCCGCTCATATCCCTTCCTCTTGTTGAGTTATTGTTATGTTTATCAGGATGGTATGTTTTGAAATGACTCCCAACGGCATCAACGCCCTGTAGCACAGACCCTTAAAGCTTATTGTAGACTCTTAAGGTCAATCAATACGCTGCACCATACCCAAGAAAGTATGGTAACAGCAGTGTAATAAAAAGTCTTGATGTTGGACTCAAGGAAATAGTAACAAAGCGTATTACCAAGTTACCACTTCACCGTCCCAGTCTATAAAATGGCAAGGTTGGTCGCGATCTAGCTTCGATACGTGGGTAAATAGCTGATCGGCAGTAAAAGCTGGGGTGAACAGTTTCTTCTCTGCCACGTTTTTCTGAAATGGTTTTGACAACTCGGTGTCTACTGTACCGGGGTGATAACACACCAGCATGGCATTTTTCACTCGACGCTTGTATTCAATAGACGCGGTTTTAACCAGCATATTAAGTGCAGCCTTAGAAGCACGATATCCATACCAGCCACCGAATCCATTGTCGGATATGCTGCCAACCCGAGCGCTTAAGCAAACGACAGTAGCATGACTTTTATCCATTACATTCACAAGGTGCTTTAGCCACAGAGCAGGAATAATTGAATTCACGGCAAAATAGGAAGCCAGTGCATTTTCGCTCATATCTTCTAAACGCTTCTCAGGGTTTACTCCTAAGTCGTCGTCTTTTAATACGCCTGTTGTCACAACTACATTATTAAGTTTAATGCCTTGGCTTTTCAATTCCTCCACAAAAGCAGAAATGCTAGCTTCGTCATGCTCGGCAATTGCTTTTGCGGTGACAGTGTCAGGCCAATTACTGTCGACAAAACCACTTCGGCTTACCGCAATAACCTCATCGCCATTGTCTGCAAATCGACTAACCAGCGCATTACCGATGCCGCCTGAGGCACCAATTATGAGTGTTTTACTTGTCATTGGGCTCTCCTGGTATACAGCGCTCGCAGCTGCGCTTTTTGCCTGTTAATAAATAAGAAATTGTGTATCTGTGTTTAGCAAAAATGTTGTAAAAACCGTCGGCAATAATACGAATGCCAGGCCAACGCAAAGGCGCATAAAGCCAACCAACGCCTACTGCTTTCCACGCTTCATGGGTAACATCTAAGCCAGTTATCAAGGTTCCATCCTCTCGAAGTGCATGAATTCTTGCGTTCAGGGCATGCCAGTCTAACGTGGGATAACGTTCACTAAAGTCTGGCTCTTGTATGTCAATAAGCGTCAATCGATTGTGTTTGTCTCGCTTTCTGAGGTGTTTCATTTCAGTCATGCACAGCGGACAATAACCATCATAAAAAATAATCACTACAAAACCTCAAGTTGGTTGAAAACGTACTAAGCAGCACGAAGCGTGTGTTTTTTGTATTTAATATTCGTATATACGCTAAAAAAACATGCTTGGATGACTTGAGTTAGACGTAGCTGGAGCCCACACTAAGGGTATTAAAAATAAGAGGTTTAATCATGGCAAATTTACAGGTCGCTACACTGGCAGGCGGATGTTTCTGGTGTATAGAGTCAGCATACAATACCGTTGAAGGCGTTGAAAAAGCGATATCAGGATATGCAGGCGGCGATGATCCTTCACCTACGTATGAGTCGGTCTGCGGAGGCAACACCGGCCATGCCGAGGTAGTACAAGTCACCTTCGATGCAGACGCAATTAGCTATCGCGAAATATTAGAAATCTTCTTTGCATTGCACGATCCAACTCAGCTTAACCGTCAAGGTAATGATGTGGGTACTCAGTATAGAAGTGCTATTTTCTATCACAACGACGCGCAGAAAGAAGAAGCAGAAAAAATAATTGCCGAAATTACCGCTGAGGAAATTTGGCCTAATCCGGTGGTCACTGAGATAGTTGAGGTTAACAACTACCACGCGGCAGAAGATTATCATCAAGATTACTTCAAAAACAATCCGCAAAATCAATATTGTTCGATGGTGGTTGCACCCAAATTAGCGAAATTTAAAAAGACGTTTGCATCAAGACTTCGTCCAAGTATTTAATAAAATGGGCGTTTACATAATGTAGATGAGTCAAAACGCCCGCGCTTAACTGATAAAAGGGGTAGTAACTGCCCCTTTTTTGATGCTTCGAAAACAAACCTATCAAGTTAACAAAATCAGATACACGTCTCTCTTGTGATGCTCTCTTTATCATTAAAGCGCGTTTAATCGACTTTTAGCTATTGAAACCAAGCGTCATTGAGTGGCACAGAGAATAACAGTGGCGCTAGGTCTTTGTACTTATCCTCATCTGCTTTGCACGAGGCATTTTTAAGGTAATTCTTTTCCCATGGGTCGTTAATTATCCACAGCATATTGTCCATCACCACAAGCCCTTCCATAGATGCATTATCCATTACATAATCTTCACAACTCTCGGTCCCCTTCACCTTAAAAGTAACGGGTACCCTTAAGGTCGCTTTTTCGCCAGCAGCATCTATTATCCAAAGCTCGTCGTCGTTTCTCGCTGCGGCAATTAGAGCAGAATGATTATTCACAGTATGCAGGGTCAGCCCGTTAATCGGGTGGTTCCCCGATGAAAACTGGGGTAATAAAAGGTCAGGCTCTTCCACTATGGCAAAGTCTGTCGTTGTGAAAAAATCGTCATCGATAGTTACGCTAAAAATACGGGGCTGACCCGCGATATCTTTTTCTAACCCGAGATACACGGTTCCATCTGAGGCCATAGCGAGGCCTTCTATACCGTCATTTGGGAAGTTGCCTACATTAAATGACACTGGAAATTGCAGTGGACGAACATGAGTCATTGCAACATCGCCGTTGTCTTTGCGCGCTAATCGCACCAGCAAGGTAGGATAATCTGTTGAGCCTGTGTTGCTATATTTAGACTCACAGCGAGGGCTCAATGCACCCGTTCGTGTTGCATCTTCAGTGACGGTGTAAATAACGTTCGTGTCTCTTGGGTCTACCACGAGTGCTTCTAAATCAGGTTCGGTACTGAGGTAATTGTAAAAGCAGCTTTTTCTTACCGTAGGTGAAAAAGAAAAGGTATTGCTTGAAGATAACAGTGTTGATGTCTCAGGGTCGATGCTGTGTAACTTTAATTGCTGACTTTTGTCGGCACTGGCGTCTGCTATCGTTAAAAGCGTATCGTTAATAGCCACCAATCCAGATGTTTGTGGGTCGAACATCACATTGCCATTGGGTTGCGTTATCCAGTTTCCCAAAGCAACTACGGTCAAATCTTCTTTTTCAGGAGTGATAATGACCTCTTTCGACTCACTGCATGCAGTTATAAATATTGCAGTAACGCAAATAAGCAGCGCATGTTTTAGCATCTAGATAGTTCCTTTTTTGCAGTGGTTTGTAGTGAAAAGCCATAGTGAGCCGTGCCAAAAACAATCGATTAGATGGTGCACATCTTGATCATACGGATCATGCACGAGCTAAGCATGAATAAATTGTAAGTGAGTATATCGAGCATACCGTTTATACACAAAAAAGAGTAAAGTACGAAAACATTGCATACGTTATGTTGTCAAGATGGGGACCGGGCTATTTCAACACCAGACTCTCAGTTAGATTTTCAGCTAGATAATCAACCAGAACCTCAACCAAACCTACCACTGGTTATTGCGGGGCCTATTGTTCGCAAAATTACTGAGGATGCTTGTCATATCTGGTTAGTAACGTCATTACCCAGTGCCCCTTCCATTACCCTTACGCAACGGGGTAATAATGTCGAGGTTGAGTGTCACGCAGAAAGCGTACAGGTGGGCCAATTCGCCTACATACATTTATTATCAGCGACTGCCACACACACGTTTAGCGATAGTGAACGAGTGTATTATCAATTGGAATTTACCGAAAAGGCCTCAAGTGAAAAGTGGCATTTCGAACAACAACGTTTACTGTATAGCGCAGAAGATAGCTTAAGTTTTCATTATACTAAGACGCCAGAAACTATCTTACACGGCTCTTGCCGCAAGCCACACTTTGACGGTGACGATGCGCTTGCTCAAGTAGACATTCTCATTGAAAAAGGCCTTTCAGGCAGTTCATCACTTCCAGATGTATTACTGATGACTGGCGATCAGATTTATGCCGATGACGTGGCCGGGCCAATGTTAAAAGCCATTCATCAGTGTTGCCACCTTCTAGGGCTCTACCACGAACCTTTAGAAGGCGCCGTTATTAGCAACACGGCAGAGCTAGCACAACACCCTCATGGGTTTTATGAAAGAGAGCAGTTACTGCCACAAATCGCGACCAATACGGTGTTGTCCTCCCTATTTTTTGGTGCGAAAAAGAAACCTGTTTTCACATCGGTGAATGCACAAAACCACCTTATTGGCAGTGCTGAAATTCTCGCGATGTATTTCTTGATCTGGTCTGACGCGCTCTGGTCATTAATTAACATCGATGATAACCATATACCTCAACAGTACCGTGACACCTTTGAGAAAGAGCAAAAGGCCATCGATGGCTTTGTGGCGCAGCTTCCGTCTGTAAGACGGGCTCTCGCTCACGTGCCTACCTATATGATATTTGATGATCACGATGTTACCGACGATTGGAATTTAACCCGAGGTTGGGAACAGGAAGTGTACGCTAACCCCCTGTCTAAGCGCATGGTTGGTAACGCGCTTATTGGGTATTTGCTTTGTCAAGGCTGGGGTAATGCCCCTAAGAAAGTGGCTCCTCTTATCGATGACGCAAAAAAAGTGTTTAGTAATAACCGTTTAGACAAGCAAGACGCATTCATCGATAAGCTGCTCGATTTCAATGAGTGGCATTATCGACTTGATACATCCCCCCCCATCGAAGTGTTAGATACTCGCACACAGCGATGGCGCTCTGAATCGAGTCTCAATAAACCATCTGGCCTAATGGACTGGGAGGCACTGTGCGAGTTTCAACACTCCATCATCGGAAAAGAAGCGGTTATTGTTGTATCGGCAGCTCCGATTTACGGGGTGAAAATTATTGAAGCGATACAGAAGGTGTTTACTTTTTTTGGCAGGGCATTAACCGTTGATGCAGAAAACTGGATGGCACACAGAGGTACCGCCAACGTGATGCTCAATATTTTCAGGCATTACAAAACGCCACCAGAATTCATTATTCTATCTGGCGACGTGCACTATTCCTTTGTTTACGATGTGCGGCTGCGATTTAGACGCAACAGCCCTCATATTACCCAGTTTACCTGTAGCGGCTTAAAAAATGCGTTTCCAGAAACCTTGATCACTTGGTTCGATAGACTTAATCGCCTTCTTTACGGTGCTAGGTCGCCCCTGAACGTATTTACAAAACGTCGTAACATGTCGGTAAAAGCGAGACATCCAAATAATGATGACAAAGAACTGTTTAACGGCTGTGCTATTGGCGTATTAAATATTTCACACAAAGGTAAGGATGTTCACTGCAAAGCTTTGTTGAGTAACGGGAAAGAGGTAGTATTCTCTCCTATTGATAACGACTAGCAAAAAAAGAGGTATCTAATGAGTGATGGCGCCCTGTCTATAGGTTTATTTTTCGGCTCGACGACCTGTTATACCGAAATGGCAGCGGAAAAAATTCAAGCCCAGCTTAATAGTTTGTTCGATGACAACGTAGTTCATCTTCACAATATTAAAGATGTGAATTTGTCGCGCACCTCAGACTACGACATTATCATTTTTGGCATTTCTACTTGGGACTTCGGCGAACTACAAGAAGACTGGGAGTCTCATTGGGAAGAGGTACACCAACTCGACCTGTCGGGTAAAACCATCGCGTTATTTGGACTTGGCGATCAGCTTGGCTATGGCGAGTGGTTTCAAGATGCCCTTGGCATGCTTCACGATGCCATACTGCCCTCAAACTGCAATATTGTGGGCTATTGGCCTAACCAGGGTTACGACTTTACCGCCTCTAAAGCACTTACCGAAGATAAAAGCCACTTCGTGGGTTTGTCCCTAGACGACGAAAACCAATATGATGATACAGACGCTAGAATTGAAGCATGGTGCGAACAGCTTCTCATTTCTTTAGCGTAACGTAAACACGGGTGCAGATAGGTATAAGTGAGCGTGGAGACTAAAGGGCGCATTCATCAATCTTTTTATCGAAATGGTCCTAGCCATAGAGACGGCGCTGACGTGTCTTTTCAAGACATTAGAAAGTTATTTAACTTCGCCACCATTACGGTAGGTAGATGGGTCACGCCGCAAGAACAACAAATAGCAGCCAATTTATTTTTCGATGCGCTTTACGACCTCACCACAATATTGAATATAAACGAGCAGGTGCTCTCGCTCAACGGAACTCTGTCGCTTGCCTTTGGAAGCGGTGGGCAAAAAAACGCAAGTGCGCATTATCACAGTGGAAAGCGGCAGTTAGCGTTAGCAAAGAATGCAGGAGCCGGCTCTTTGGCCCACGAGTGGTTTCATGCATTTGATCATTACATTGCACCACGTATGTTCGAGGGACTATCCCACGGCACTTTCGCCACACAAGCGTGGTTAGATAACGCCACCATGAACACCCACCCGCTTAATCAAAAGTTAAGCGATTGCTTTGACCTCATGTTTTTAGACCACAATAAAAGACCTAACGAATACTTTGTAAAATCTGTTGAAGCCGATAGAGCGTTTAAAACATTTTATTACGCCATGCCGCAAGAAATGGCGGCTCGCGCCTTCGAATCGTGTATTCAAGATCACGAGATTAAAAACGCATTTTTAGTTCAAGGTACAAAAAAATCCACAGAAGCTAGACTTGGCATTTACCCTCATGGTAATTTGCGTATAACACTCAATGAGGCATTGATGTTGTATTTTTACCAATTAGGCGTCGCCATTTCGCACAAACGTTAAAAGTTAGTCGTTTTGTCACTGCGAAATTGAGCATTTTTCCGGCAACAAGTGGTTACGAGCACACTGTTTTGTACAAAAGCCTGTATATTTTTGTAACAAGCAGTATACTATTGGGCTCGAACGTAACAGAAGAAAGAAGACGAGATGAAAAGAAAAAAGCATACCTCGGCCGAAGACGAGGCTCAGATTGATATGACCCCCATGTTGGACATCGTGTTCATCATGTTGATTTTCTTCATCGTAACGACCTCGTTCGTAAAAGAAAAAGGGTTAGACGTTAACCGTCCAGAAGACAATCAAGCGAAAAACGATAAGCCTTCTAAAGCGCTATCAATTCGTATTGACGAAAACGGTACAATTATGATGGGTGGGCGTGAAGTAGACGTTCGTCGCGTTGTTGCAAACACGCAAACTTATCTTGCCGAAAATAACACGGACACTGCTGCTATCCAAGCCGACGAAGAAACTGAACACGGCGTTGTGGTAGAGGTAATGAACCAAGTGAAAGTTGCTGGTATTTCAAAAGTATCTGTACTAGTTAAGAAGGGTTAATCCCTTTTCAACTATTAAAAGCCGCCCACGGGCGGCTTTTTTCGTATTAGTGTCTATACCAAAGTATGCATTGCATCGTCGCATAAATTTTGGTCATATCGTAAGCTACAGATTGTCTGGAAAGCCATGTTGAAAGTGCCGTTCCAGGCTCGGACAATCCTGGAGCTATTATGAAATCGAAAATTGCCACTATTGCGATTACCGCAGTAGCACTCTCTTCACCATGCAGCATAGCTGCACCCATCGCATTAAGCAAAGCGTTCGACTATAACGCATTTATCTTCAATGATTATGAGGGCGAGCGTTCCGATGTTGAAGGTAAGCTCGCTGTAGGCGGTAATCTTACGGTACAAGACTTTGATGTTGGCTTATTGCTCCCACCGGATTTATCTACCAGTTCTCTTTATGTGGGCGGCGATCTCAATTTTTCACGAGGAAGAGTCAACGGCGGCCAAACTACCGTTTCTGGCATGCTCAATGCCAATAACGTTGAATTTGCTGGAAGAGTGAATAGCGCAGGCGCAGTGTCAATTGAGGGCGGTACTGTCCACAGTGGCGGCATTAAAAGCAAAGGTGACGTATCGCTTGTCAGGTCGGGAATAAAGCAGGGAGATATCGACGCCGAAGGAGAAGTGGTTATTAAGAGCGCAGGCTTAGACAATGGCGCTGTGACTTATGGCACTAACCTTTTAATAGAAAGTGGCAATTCGGGCACATCGGCGGCTGTTAAAGACTCCGCTAATATCGTGCAAGTGGACAACCTTGATTTTACTGCCATAAAAAATGAAGTTCTTACCCAATCAAGTGACTTTGCCAATATGGCTGTGAATGGTGTGACTACGCTAAACTGTGGTGCTGCTAATTGTCTTGATGATGCAAGCGCTAAGATTGACACGATTACATTTTCTGGTTCTGATGACATAAATATCTTTTCAATAGATAGTTCATGGTTCAGCGCTGCCGATAAGGGTATTGTTTACGACTTCTCAACCACCAGCATTAATATCATTAATGTGTTGGGGCAGAGCGTTGAATTATTCAATACTGGCTTTTTTAACACGGCGTTTAAGCAAGAAAATAGTTATTTTAGGGAAAACGGACAGTATCGCGACAACGATAACAACATTAACTTGCGTCACGACGGTTTGTACACCAACAACATCCTTTTCAACTTTGTTGATGCAACTGACGTAACGCTTCACTCAGTTGGCGTTAAAGGCAGCGTGCTTGCTCCCTATGCGCAGTTGAACTTTTACAATGGACATATAGACGGGAACGTTATCGCAAATAGCTTAGTAACGCCTGAGGTAACCTTAGTGAATGATAGAGGCGAGGAATACCTCGCGCCCACTGGCCAGATAAACAATTATCAGTTCGGCTCAATAAATGTCAGTGAGCCTGCCTCTATTGCCCTGCTTTTCGGCGCTGGCTGCTTTATGATGCTGCGCAGAAAAAAGCATTAACGCGCCACCTTTTAAAGAGCAAATCCCCGTAACCTCGGTGACGACAATAGAAGCTCGTCACTGGTTACGCCGCTTCCCTCTCCGCCTCGCCACCTAAGTTGAATACCAGCCTCAAAGGCTTGGTATTCCACGGCAAATGCCTTACTCATATAGCCTGCGACAATCCAGTCACTACCAATACGATATTGTGCCTCAGCGAGAAAATTACCACTTAACCCTGTGGTTTCAGAATAAGGTAAGGAAATTGACGGATCGGCGTCGCTATCTACAGCAGCATTGGTTATGAGCGGAAAGCGAGGATCCGCATTTTGCTCAAGGCGTGAAAGCGCTATAGCATTACTCAGCTTTAGCTGCCAGTTGAGTGCTTCCAGTGTGAGCAACTCTGAATATAGACCGAGAGAAATAAAGTAATTAGGACTAAAATAGCCCCCGTTACCATAGGTAAAACCACTTCGATTATGCTTATACCCTGAGTAACTTGCGAAGGGGCCAACGCGCCAGTAATCGAGCCTGTCTGAAACGTTTTTAGCAATATCGTAACTAACATCACCTCGCACAGACAGTGCACTATTGCTGTCTACTGTCTCACCATCCATAGTACTTACTTGAAATGTGCCGGCCACAGACCAACGCGGTGCTAGCTCATAGGCGGCCAACCCTCGTATGCCGTCTTCAAGTACATAACCCCACGCTTCCTCATTTCTTGCATTGAACGAGCCGGTTTGGCTAAGCATGCTGTCGTCTTTAGGGTAACGGAACAGAGTGGTGGCAAGGGTGAGCTTAGGAAGAAACCACGTTGCTGAAATTTGACCGGTAAAATCAGCGTTCACGGGCTGATCAAACATGGCGTATTCCACATTTGCATAAAAATTAAAGCCTACGTCTTGGTAGGCAATATCGGCCCTTAGGCCTTTGTCTTCAAACCCAGTGATGTTGTTTGATACCGCGCTACGCACTCCATCTCCAAGCAAATCATCGCCCAGCCACGCTCCAGACTGTGCCGCGCCACTATAGAACTGCTTGTAATCTAGAAAGATTCGCCATTGCCAACCTTTGTAAATATCACTCATGCCAATATAACTGGTTAGAACGTCGAAATTTCCGAGCCCAGGTTGACCTGAGCGAGAGCGCGTTGTGAAGCCAGAAACCACACTAAACGCGTCTTTAGTCTGTGCCGTTTTTGAGCGCGTATCGTCGTTAATATAGGAAAGCAGAAATTGTTTTCTTGGCCATGCGCTGCCATTCACCTGCGCTTGTCGGCGGATATTTACTGCTGGAAATGTCGATGAAAGCTGATTTAGCTTCAGCCTGTTATTACTATTAAGCCTGACTAACTCGCCGGCAATAACATCATCATTGGGATTTTGCTCCAGCACTTTTTCAAACGCTAGTGTTGCCGTTTCCCCATCGCCATATTTTGCTGCTGCCCAACCCAGCAGGGTTAGCTCATCGAGGGTTAATGCTCTTATATCGCCTAGCTGCTGGGCGGTTTCAATGCTGCTCTTGTAATCTCCATCTTCATAAAGATAGAGTTGCTGCTGCGCCAAGCCGTCGGCACATCGACGTAAAAAGCGCTCTGTATCAATGCTGCATGCTAATTGCCTGGCTTGAGTATGTTTTTGCTGAGCGCTTAGCGATAAATACTGACCATCGCTGTTTTGCGATAACACAAAGAATTCGTACGCCTCTTTGTATGCACCATCATTGTACTTTCGCCACGCGCTTCCCTCTATAAGGGACGTGATCAAACTCACGTTGGCACCACCGTCTTTGTTACCTTTTTCGCTAGCTAGTAAGCCCGTAAGCTGCTCCACATCCCTCTGCTGTATAGCACTGTTCACAATAAAAGTTGTGATGGTGTTCAAGCCTTGTTGTGCGGAGCGACGCTGAATCTCATCAGAGCTAAGCACAAGTGCGCTATCGAACTGCCTGCGCGCTACACTAAGCTGCCCACGGTCAATCGCCGCCCACCCCATCAGTAAATAGAAGTTCGGCTGGTTTTCTTTCTCGGCTAGAGCCACTAGCCTATTAAACTCTGTACTTGATATTTGTTTTCGAGCTTGCGGTGTTTTTTCTGCAAATATCGCTAGTGGCAATTTAGGTGCGTTGCTTACAGAACTAGGCTCATTTGATACAAGCTCCTTTTCGCTTGACGCTGTCTGGCGATAACTCTCCTGTTTACTAGCCCCCTGTCGACTGGCGCCTTGATTTGCTCGTGACAGATTGTTCATTCGGTCTAGCGCATTTTGTAGTGGCTTCGATGGCTGCCAGCCAGGATATCGATAGCGTAACCGCTCATACTCGTCATTTGCGAGAGAACGTTGTCCCTGCTCGATATGAAACCATAGCCCGGTGACATCGGGCTGACCTTCGTCAAAGTCCCCCAAATCAAGCTCGCGTTCTTCATACGTAGTTTTAGACTGACCGTGAGCCGTATGAGGAGCGATTACAGCTAGCATGGGGAGCACGTAGAGCACACAAAGAAATAGGCGATTAGGTGTAGTCATGCTTTTCACCCCGATATATCCGAGACAGCCAGCATTGAGAGTAATAGTAGGCTTGCCGAATAATAGTCAACGTTTCTGTTAATAACAGGCCACTTGGGTGTAGAGTCATTGACGATTTTATTAACTGCTTGCTCAACGGCCTGCATGCCAAGCGTCATTGCATATTCCGCTGGCCTCTCGTCATCTAGCGAGAGGGTTGCAGGCACATAATCTTGAGACCACCACTGCGCAAATGGGCTTAACACCTCATAGCGCTCAGCACTTGCCAAAAAGCGTTCAGACCACACTAATTGCAGTGGAATTCGCACCGCATTAAAACCAAACTCACCTGCTACAACATCGTCTATCGAAAAAGTACCATTATGTAACCGCGTCCAATCAGAGGGTAAGCGATAAGATGAGAAACGAGCTTGCTGTACTAGTGATACCCCGCTGGTGAACAACTCCTGCCAAATACTGGGGTTTTCAGAGTAGTCAGAAAAGATGGATAGCGCGGGAAACACCCAATATGAAAGGTTAAACTGCACCCCCCTTTCACCATTGCTGTCGTTAAAGCCCAACTCACCGGGTAGTAAAATAGTGAAACCATCCTGTGTCACGATCAGCTTTTCTTCTATGGCTTTAATAATTCTGCGCGCTTCATCTTCATAACTCGGAGTACTCCAACGTTTTGCGGCCCTAAGCAGTGCCCACGCAATTAATACATCGCCATCTGAAGCGTTATTAGGGTCGTCAACACAAGCAGCATCTTTCGTCGCACAAGGCCTATAGCGCCAGCTGAACAAAGCGTCAGGTCGCTGCAATACGGTTTGAGTCCATTGCCATATACTATCAAACGCTGTCTGGTCGTTAGCATAAGCAGCGAATAGCATTCCGTAACCTTGCCCCTCAGAATGAGAGACCTCATCGTTGCCGGTGTCCACTATTCTGCCGTCGACAACAAAGAGCGCTTTATAGGCGCTAAAACGCTGTTCAAATTGCTTATTATCAGATTGCTTTTTATAAGATTCCGTACACGACATCAAAAGCAATGCTAAGCAAAAGACAGCGGCCGGTTTAACTCTCATTACCATGAGTCTTGTACTTTTTTATTCCGACGTTTAAGCAGCAAATAAATAAGTACGCTGATTGAGAACACCAGAACCACAAAACCAACTAACCAGTACCAGGGGTTGTTGGAAAGCCATAGCCTGAGTTGAAGCCACGCATCGTCAGATTCGCCAATCTCATAGGTTTCATTCACCTGCATAACAAGGGACGGTGCGCGGCTGTCGCTCCAAGCAAAGAAATCACCGGCTAACTGCCCCCACATCGATAAGCTCACTAAATCACTCACTCTGTCGTTGAGCAACTCAGCAGTTTGTGCGGCAAGAATAAACAAGGTGTCGTTACTGTCTGGGTTGGCGTGTGCGGTAAGAATAGCCTGCGGCCCTAAGTCGCTTTCTTGTATTGTGTTACCTTCTACTTTCATGGCCTTGAATGACTTATCTTGTGTCAGGTTTCTCACCCGATTATGAAGAGTATTTTGAAGTTGATAAGACCAGCGTTTTGTCGCTTCTATTGCCGTTGTAAACTCAGACTGCTGCACGTGCGACAGTGAATCTGGGGTGCCCAATATAATTGCCGAGCCTGAAATAGTATTCGATGGCATGCTTTCAAACGCTACGTTATTAATAGTCAGATTAAGTAGCGGAGCCTTTGCCACCTGCGCTAACTTTGCACTTAACGTGAGTGCACTATCCATAAAATCTGAAGATGGAATAATGATAGTCGAAGCAGGAGCTGATTCAAATCGAGCTAGGGGGAAAGCTGTTTCGCCGAACAAGGCTAAACTGGGCTGCACTGCAACATGTCCCGCATCAGGAAGGTCAATAACAGAAGAGTTTTCTAACTGAAATATTAAATGACTTCCCCCAACTTCATCGCAAGCTACTCCCGCGAGAGGCGCTCGCAGCGTCACATCAAAGTCGATATTGTTTGCCCCACCTTTTAAGTATCTTGCAGGTATCGACAGCTTGTAGTTTTTGAACACCTGCCCATTCGGATTATCAAGGGCCAAACCATGCACTAACTCATCGTTTACTTTCACATTCATAATAGAGCCAGGTCCATTACCCGCTCCGTAGCCAAAGTTAAGGAGTAAGCCAACACTGGCATTTTCAGGTACATAAAAATCAGCAGGAAGTAGAAATGAGGCACGTTTTGAAAAGTCTCCTTCATCTCTAAATCTTGCCGCCGAAATCCCTAAGTCTTGAAACTCGTAAGCGGTATCAGGCGCTGCGATAAGCTGTTGTTGTAATCGGGTTGCTTCCATACCAGTATGAGACATTACGGTAATCTGAGAAGTCACATTTATCTCATCGTCCATAACTGCCAAGGTTTGCGCAGCTTTGTATACATCGTCAGTAGTATTGCCACTGACGATAAGGCGAAATGTGGAAGGGATAATCACGCGATTACCGATAGAAAATGAAGGCGTCACTTCTGTTTTTAAATAAGGGCCTTTAATACTGTCAACCGTGGTATCAGACAGCACGGGTGAGAGCGAGGAGGCAGTACCTACTACTACATGTAACTGCTGCGATTGCTCATCTGCTAGAACGTTGCCAGGGCGATTATGTTGAGAACTTACCTGTGTATACCATGCTGCTCGCTCATACCGCTGAATATTTTCTTCTGTCCAGCGCTGCTCGACATCCGCAGCGTCTAATTCAGGCAATACATAGCCCTCGTCAAAGGTCTCGTGCTTTAGCTCAAGCGGCTGATATTGATTGCGTAACGCAAGAGCCTGACCCACCAATGAAAGCGTTCGCTTGGTAATGTCGTCTTCCACATCTGTAGCAGTGATCAACGACACGTCTCGCAAGCCGCCAATTCCTGGATTGAAGAAGCCATCTAACTTATCGAATGTGAAATTATCAACATTATTACTTGAGGTTATTTGCAAAGTTGAATTATACATATTCACCTCGCTCCATAGCTCAGGTGCACTGCCATCTACACACTGATTTGCATAATGCTGACTAACACTGAATGTAAGCGTATTGAAGCCATCTCGCCATAACTTAACCGGTATAGAAACCTCAGAGGTAAGCGAAGGACGGTCGGGGTCGAACCGTATTTGACCGATAGTGGCGTTATTAAAACGGACAACAAGCTGAGAACGCTTTTCTATGAGTGCCTTAGAGCTGATTACATCTAACGTCAGCACCGCGTTATTAACGTCGGTAATTGAAGACAAAGGAATAGCAAAGTCGATTGAATCTGCTTTACCCTCCAGCCGAATAATACTTTCGCCGGCAAAGAAATCGGTGAGACGATAGGTATTGGTTTCCGCATTAACAGTAAATGCTAATAGTAAGCTCAACAACAACGTAGAATAGATTTTTATCATTTTTGTTTATTCCTTGGCAGAACTTATTTTGTGACTTATTTTTTTGCCTGCGATATCTAGAGCATGTAGGAAATGCAAAAGAGCAGGTTTTAATCCAACACTCAGCACGTGCTTAACGCCGTACCAGTACGTAATTGCTCGCGTTCTCCTTCGCTGAAATGACATCCATCTGCGGCTATCTGCTAATGCAAAAGCAACAACTTCACTGTGCTCTTCTTCTGTTGAAGGGGAAAACTGGACGCGAAGTAACGATAATTTACTATCGTAGTTCAACACACTAACGGGTAAGTGAGCGTTCCTATTTAGTGCTTCACACCATGCGGTAAGTATGGCTTGATCGGAAAATAACGCGCCCTCACCTTTTAACTTTATTCTCGCACCACCTATGGAAAGATCCACAAGGTCCCCCACCCAAGCCTGTCCTTTTTGGGTCCGTAATACAACGTTATTGGTTGCGGGTAACCTGGATTGCGTTCGCACTTGTTTTCTTTCTAACAAAACGCTCAACACCGACATCAACAATAATAGGTTGAATCCATTCCACAGCATAACAACAACGGTGAGCTCTCTACTTAAAGGCTCGGCGATAAATTTATACACCCCGGTGAAAAAAGCAAATAACAATATAAGAATAAGCCAATAAAAGACATTGGCGAGTGGCGATACAAAAGTTTTGTCTAAGCTTTCCCCTTTTGGCGTAACCACAAAGGAAGGTTCTCGCGGCTTAATAAACACCTTTATAAGTGCTTTGAGTGTGAAGGCACACTGTAAAATTTCGTATATTTCAGAAACCAAAGGCCAACGCGTTCTGCCAAAAAGCAAAGTGGAAATCATATACGTGGCGATAACGTGAGGAATGGTATAGGCCAGTATTTCAAGCATGGAGGCATGATATACCTGAAGTCCGAATACAAGATATGCCAAAGGCATGAGCAGAAAAATAATACGCGCAAAAGGAAATAACCAAAACATGATAGAGCTCATATAACCAACACGCTGATACCACTTGAGCCCCTCGGCTTTAAACGGTTTTTTTAACAAAAGAATTTGGGTCATTCCTTGTGCCCAGCGCATACGCTGCTGAATGAACGCATCAAACGTTTCTGGCGCCAAGCCGCTCACCATTGGCCTGTCTACATAAACCGATTCATAACCTAATTTATGCAAATCTAACGCGGTTTCTGCATCTTCAGTAATTGACTCACCAGATATTCCCCCTACCAACTCGAGGTGCGCTCGCCTCATCAGGGCCGCAGAACCACAAAAGAAAGAACTGCCCCAGTAATCGAGGCCTTTTTGAATGGTCCCGTAAAACATATCGTTCTCAGAGGGCATTCGTGTGAAGGCTGAAAAGTAATTTCGTTCAACAGGGTCAGGGTTCGCCATAAAATGTGGCGTTTGCACCAAAAAGACATTTTCGTTTTTTAACATCCAAGGCACGGTTCTATCGAGAAAATCTGATGTGGGCACATGGTCGGCGTCTAAAATGACAATAAGATCACTGCTAGTATTCCCTATAGCGCTGTTTACATTGCCCGCTTTCGCAAATTCGTTCTTTGCGCGGGTGTGGTAGACAATATCGTGTTTTTTACACAGCGCCTGAAGGGTGCTTCGTCGTTGCTTTGCCGCTGCAGCAGCAGTTGCATTACTTGCATTAATTTTTTGATCGGTACCACCATCGTCCAGTAAATGTATAAATAGCTTGTCCTTGGGATAATTGAGGATTTTAGCGGCGCGAATTGTCACCTCAAGAATATCAACATCTTCATTATAGGTGGGGATCATAACGTCCACAGAAGGCAAACGATCTGTGTCTATACCTTTTAACGTGAGTAGCGGCCTACTAAGAGGAAACGCATTGACAATAGCACCTAAAACGGAAGTGATGCCTGCATAAATTTCAGCAATGAATAACAGCCAAACCGCAACAAGTGAAAAAATATCGGTATAAGTGAGCGTATACAACCCTCGCCATAGCAAATAACGAGTGGTTAAAGCCGTGCCTAAGACAAGGGCTAAAATTCGGAAGAAGTGTTGATGGGGCTGGGTATGTTGGGCTTCTTTGCTACACCAGGAAATTGAAATTAGCACTAACAATGACGCGAAGAGCTGTCCGATAGCATCCATTGGCGCTAACAAAATGGCGCCAAGCAGCACAGAGGCTAATAATAAAGCGCCTATGTACTGTACGGGGTTCGATACGTTCTCATGTGGCGAGTTGTCCAATATTGCGATCCGCTATGTGTATTTTTGTGACACTAGCATAGTTTGCCCTGTTAATAAGCGTAACTTCACCATTTGACAGTTCAACCTCGTGATTACTTTTATAAAACATTCTCGAAATGCTATCACGTTGCTCTTGTGCACTTTTCGTTGCAACACACCACGCCGGGTACGTTGCAATTCCGCATATACCTATCGTTATAATGCCATAAAAAACAAAAGGGGGTAATGATGGTGCAACAAATAATGAAAACAGTAAGATAGCCATGCTTGCCGTAACCAAAATAGCCGTTAGTTTACGGTAACGGATAATGCTATTCAGTGTGCTTTCCGCGTTTAACAGCAAGTGCAACCTGTTCTGCCATAGCGTTTCCGTCTCCAATTGTGATTGAACACCAATCACGCCAGAAGGTGCCTCTGACGTCGCACTAGCGCGTTGTGAGTGATGTTGACCCTTCGCTAGTTCATATATATTTACAGGAACGCAGTCTGCGAACTTACGCTCTAATTCGTCACTTAAATCATTCCGTTGATGTTCACTGCGAAACTTATTTTCTTTGTTCATAACGCATCTCCTAAAAACGATAAGTGAGTGTACTTCTACCCACTAATAGGAAACATCGCGGCATTCATACTTACTAATTGATAAGAATACGCTTACATACGCAAAAGTGTTATTGAACTTTCGCCTATTGAACTTTAGACTTATGAAATACATAAAGATAAAAGAAAGTGAACGCTCACATCTCATAAGAAAATCGACACAAAAAAGGCCATCACTCGGTAGAAATAATGACCACTTTTAAGCTTTGAAGGCGACGGATTTTGGGGTAAACGGGATCGATATAAAGAATTATCGCTTTAGCTTGCTAATTATGCTGATGAGGTTACTGATGTTAAACACAGTGCCAAAAATACTTCCCACCGAAATGGCATAGAGTAAGCCCAATGACTCGGCGACAAGAAAGGTTCTTCGTATTTGATGAGTGTCTCGTATTACGATAGAGCCAATAGTAAATATGAGCGAAGAAGCATAGGCAATAAATAGGTTCCAGTGATGCTCAAGCACAAACCATTCGTAGCATAAAAAACCAATATTAATACCTATAAAGGCAAACAGAATAAGGTTACTTCTATTTTTAATCGCAATAATGTTGCGAACGCTAGCGAGAAGCGTCCCTACCCCTGCAGCCATAGCATCTAGCATAAAGAAATGAGCGCTTAAGCTTGCTAATGCGAACGCGGATATCAGCAGATAGCGGTCAACGTTATTTTGTCGGTACCCAATGAAATTTAAAACAACAGCAACTGCACCAAATGCTTCGGCAACGACAACCATGATTTCTTCTCTTTTAAAATTTTAGATAAAACGGGCGGCAAAGCGCCTTGAACGCAGATGAATACTCACCATTATGATCGCGTATTGTAAGGGAAGGATACATCTCCTCGGCTTGGGAGTTAGCTGCGCTCTCGCTATCTTCATCATCAACGCGTTGAGGCTGAAAACGATAAACGCATAAGTAGGGATCACTTTTGCCGTTATGCTTAACCACCAAGCACTGTGTGGCGACTAAGTTAAATTCTGACGCATCTTGCTTTATTTCGACTATTCGACGATAAGGATAAACGCAATAAAGACTGCCCGCTGCAGATAAATAGTTAGCCGCAAACTGAAAAAGTGCAGACGGTGTAAGCAATGTGGTTTGACGGGCACTATTTCGTGCATCGCTTTGACTAGCAAAGGCATTGGTAGATTTATTACTGTGCTCAAAATAGGGCGGGTTCGATACAATAATATCAAAGCTGGTCTTTGGCTTATAAACCTCTAAGGCCTGGTGGTGCACCGAAATTCGCTTCGACCACTTTGACATTTCAACATTATCTCTGGCCTGCTGCGCCGCATTTTCATCTATTTCAATTGCCTGTATGTCGACAGCGTCATCCGTTTTTTGCGCCATCATAAGCGCGAGAATGCCTGTTCCAGTACCAATGTCCAGCACACTTTTGGCCCCATTGAGATTTACCCAACTTCCAAGAATGAGACTATCGGTATTCACCTTCATGGCACACTTATCTTGCGCCACACTGAACTGCTTACAACGAAACATTTTTTATGAACATGGATTATAAAACACGACTGGCATTTTACCTCATCTCATCTATCCCATCACGCCTGATGGAATAGATAAGAAGGAATAGATACAAATTGGAATAGGCACTAGCGCAAAGCCATTACTATACTTAAGGTTTTTAGCTCACGCTTTATTTTAACCGCTCTCTCTATTTAACCGCTCTGTATTTTTACCCCATTTACCATTTTTGCAATGACATCATATTTCTTGCTACATCAATTGGCGCCACGGGACGATACTTTTTAAGCGGCCCTTTCATGATAGATTGCCAAATAGGCGCCGTTTTTTGCGCAACATCTTCAAGTAAGCGAGATTCATCTCGGTTCCCTAACAGCAATGACGGCCTAACCGCGGATGCATTTGGCAGCTGTGGCATACGCATAATGGCATTTTCAAGCTCGCCTTTTACCCTAAGGTAAAAATTGCTACTTTTCGCATCAGCCCCCACAGAAGACACCCAGACAAAGCTATCGGCACGCTGGGCACGGGTAAGCTGGGCAGCAACGTGAATATATTCAAAATCCACGCGACGAAATGCTTGTTTCGAACCTGCTTTTTTTAGGGTGGTTCCCAAACAGCAGTACACATGATTCACGCTAAAATAACCTTGATAGTCTTGGAGGTTGTCAAAGTCGATAACCACCGGCCTTAAACGGTTGTGTGGGTCGTTGAACATCTGTGAAGACAGGGGCTTACGCACCAAGCACGTCACTTCATCGTAACGCCTGTCCTGTAAAAGCATATTTACAAGCGTTCGTCCGACTAAACCTGTCGCTCCTAGCACCATTGCGGATTTCATACTTTGCACCTTGTATCATGTGATGGTTTCTCTACAATCTAACCTTCGACAGTAAAATATGCAGATAACAATGAAAAAAGCCCTTTTAATTGGAGCCGCTATGCTCTCTACTGCTTTACACGCTGAAACGCTCACTATTGAGCGAATTTTCTCATCACCTTCTTTAGACGGCAGCGCCCCTCGCACACTTAAAGTGTCTCCCGATGGCGCGCGCGTTACGTTCTTAAAAGGAAAGCAAACCGACTACGAACGTCTCGACCTGTGGGAATACCATATTAACAGCGGCGAAACTCGCATGTTGTTTGATTCTAACGACTTACAAAGCGGCGAAGAAGTACTTTCTGATGAAGAGAAAGCCCGTCGCGAGCGTATGCGCCTAAAAGGTAGCGGCATTGTAAGCTACGAATGGTCTGACGATGGTAAAGCTCTGCTCTTCCCTCTTGGCGGTGATGTGTACTATCACAAACTCGGCGAAAAAGGCGCCAAGCAGCTACTCGATACCGATGCATTTGAAACAGATATAAAACTATCTCCCAAAGGTAATTACATTTCTTACGTTCGCGATCAGAACCTTTATGTAAAACATATTGCCTCGGGCAAAGAGATGGCAATTACTAAAGACGGCGGTGGCAACATCAAGTTTGGTATGGCCGAGTTTGTTTCTCAAGAAGAAATGGGAAGAATGACCGGATATTGGTGGGCGCCAGATGAAAGTAAAATTGCCTTTACCAAAGTAGACGAAAGCCCGGTAGACGTTATTACGCGCACTGAGATTTACGCTGACGATATCAAACTTATTGAGCAAAAGTATCCCAAAGCGGGCACACCTAACGTGATAGTAGAACTGGCCATTCAGTCGCTAGACACAAACGAGCGTACGTGGGTAGATTTAGGCGAAGATAAAGACGTGTACTTTGCCAGAGGCCAATGGATGCCGGACAGCACAACATTTACCTACCAATGGCAAACACGCGATCAGCAAAACCTTGAGCTGCGTGCGTACAACACGCAAACAAAAAACCAGCGTGTACTGTTAAATGAAAGCAGTGATACTTGGGTTAACTTGCACGACGACCTGTATTTCCTCAAAGACAAAGGTCAGTTTGTTTGGGCCTCTGAGCGTGATGGATACAAGCACCTTTACCTTTTCGACAATAGCGGCAAAATGGTCAAGCAGCTTACATCGGGAGACTGGGTGGTTGACAGTATTGAAGCCATCGATACGCAAAACGACCGCATTTTTTTCTCTGGCCGCAAAGACACGCCGTTGGAAAGTCATATTTATGTCGTTCCTTTTGATGGAAAAGGCTCCAGCGATATAGCACGTATTACTGAATTGGGCGCCTATCATGACGCAACCTTCAGCAGTGATGCCTCTATTTTTATCGACCGATTTTCTACCGTTAACTCTCCTTTCCAAGTCAGTTTAAACGATGCCTCTGGCAAACGTATTACTTGGCTTGAAGAAAATAAAGTAGAAGAAGGTCATCCTTTACACGCCTACATGGACAGTTGGACCAAGCCTGAGTTTGGCGATATTCAAACGAAAGACGGTGCAACGCTTAAATACCGAATCTACAAGCCAGAGAGTGCGATAGAAAACCCAAATAAGAAACTGCCTGTTATCGTGTATTTATATGGCGGGCCTCACGCACAAGTTGTTACCAATAAATGGGCGGGAGATCGTGGCTTATTGATGCAACATTGGGTTGACCAAGGGTATGTTGTCTTCACGGTAGATAACCGAGGCTCTAACTACCGAGGCAAAGCATTTGAAGATCCTATTTACAAAAAAATGGGCTTTATCGAGGTGGATGACCAAGTTGCCGGCGTAGAGTATTTGCGCACGCTGCCTTTCGTTGATGCCGATAACATTGGTATTCACGGACACAGTTATGGCGGCTACATGACGCTGATGGCCATGTTTAAAGCGGGCGACTATTTTGCTGCAGGTGTATCTGGTGCTCCGGTTACCGACTGGCGTTTATACGACACCCATTACACCGAACGCTACATGGGTAACCCAAACACCGAGAACGATGCCTACACTGCGTCTTCTGTCTTTCCCTACGCGAAAGACTTAAAAGGCGACCTGTTGATTTACCACGGAATGGCAGATGACAACGTACTATTTACCCACTCCACTATGCTGTATAAGCACTTGCAAGACTTGGCTATCCCGTTTGAAACTATGGACTACCCAGGTAAAAAGCACAGCCTTCGCGGTAAGCAAACTGGCATTCACTTATACAAAACCATTACAAATTTCTTCGAGAGAAATCTGAAGTAAGCAGGGTTTGGCGAAAAGGCTTATGGGAAGTAACGTAATCTAGAAAAAAAGGGCATAACAATGTTTTGTTATGCCCTTTTTTATTTTGAAAGCGTTTTGGCCGCCTGGCGACAACCGAATGGTTTATGCAAACATCTGATTAGCTAAGTTCTTTTGCACTGCCTGTGCAGAGGATGCACTTAGTTCAATTTCAATAGCATCTGATTTGCCCGACAGCCAAATTTTTAGCTCGGCATCAGTATCAAAGTGCCCCGCTGTTTCAACAATAAACTGGGTAATAGACTTATACGGAATAGAGTGATAATTCACTTTTCGCCCCGTCAGCCCCTGCTTATCAATAATTATTAATCGCTTATTAGTAAACACGCTTAAGTCACGAACCAATTTAAATGCCGACGTAACCGTTTCGTTATCAGCAAGTATTGGAGAAAGCTCTTCCTGAACATCTGCAGAGCTTGTCTCGCTCGCATTTCCCATTATTGTATCGAATAAACCCATGTTATTTTCCTTTTCAAACTGCTAATAACTATACAGAGGCAAGCTTCACACGCCATTGAACCCTGTGTGCCAGAGGCTTTGGCTTGTCGAGAGCAAAACCCTGCCCAAAGTCTACATTAAGCTTTTGCAGCACTTGGGCCGTTGCATTGTCTACAACAAACTCGGCGACGGTTTGCTTTCCCATGCTGTGAGCAATGTTATTTATGGCAGTTACTGTAGCATGGTCTATTGGATCGTGAACAATATTTCGCACGAAGGAGCCATCAATTTTTACGTAGTCCACATCAAGGTTTTTAAGATAAGTAAACGATGACATTCCTGCCCCAAAATCATCTAAGGCAAAGCTACACCCAATATCTCTGAGTGTAGAAATGAAATGCTTTGCGGCTGCCAAGTTAGTCACCGCTGTGGTTTCTGTTATTTCAAAGCAGATTTTTTCAGCAGGCACGGTCGTTCCCTGCATTCGCTGTACTATTTTTTGTAATGCAATCTCATCACCAAGGGTTATGCCCGACAAGTTGATGGCGACTTTGCCCACATTATCGAGATGGGCAGGATTGGCTTCTAGCGTTTTCAAAGTGTTATCAACCACCCATAAATCCACTTTATTCATCAATCCATGCCTCTCGGCAAGGGGAATAAACAACCCTGGGCTAATAAGACCGCTTTCGCTTGCGTTTAACCTCAGTAAGATTTCATAGTGCTGAGGAAAGTGCGTGCTTACCTCACTAGGTACGGTAAGAGGCATAATGGCTTGGCTATAAAGCTCAAAACCATCGTTTTGTAGCGCGTTGTGAAGCGCCTGCAGCACCTTATTTTCGCTGTCGTCGATGGCAAGTTGTGCATCCCCGTCACGGTATACAAAATAACGATTACGCCCCAGATGCTTCGCCTTATAACAGGCATTGTCTGCCGCTTTTATTAATGCCTCTGCACTTTTTGTCTGCGCATTTATTTCAATAACGCCAATACTCGCGCCAACAAAAAATAATTTATCGTCGTACACAAAGCGGTAGTTCGATATAGCGACTAAAAGCTGATCCAACTGCTTTAACACAGAGTCTAGCCCTTGATCTCTAAAAATAATGCAGAATTCGTCACCACCGATACGCGCTAGTAAATCATCTGCGTTAACGTATTGCCTGAACACCGTGGAGATTTCTTTTAACAGTTTGTCACCTGCGGGATGACCACAACTGTCGTTAACTAATTTAAAGCGATCCATATCAATAAAACACATAACACTGCGACGCTGATTCTGACTGTGTGTGTCGCGAATATTGCGCAGCACTGAAGAGGTAGACTCATCCACGGACTCAATTGTTTTATTCTCTGTCCTTATCTCTGCCCTTGTCTCTCTGAGGATCTCCCGAAGCTGTGCATTAAAGGCGTAGCGGTTGAGCAAGCCTGTTAACTGGTCGTGATTTGCTTGAAAATGTACTTCTTCGTGCAAAGCCAACTCGCTTGTAACATCACGGGCAATCCCCTCGACAGCGGTTAAATGCCTCTTGTCATTCAAAATGGGAGTGTCAGAAAACTCTAACACATAACTTTTGCCACCAAGCCCTTGGTAGTGCACCAAATAAGGCGCTGGCTTTTGACCTCTCGCTATTGCCTCTCTTATCTCAAAAGTTTCATCCGGTACTTGCTGTACATAGCGCGCTTCCTGTGAACAAAACTGTTCCGGTTTATAGCCTAGTATTTTTTCAACACCGGCACTCACGTAAATAAAATTATGTTCTATCGTTTTGGTATACACAAAATGACGGTGCATGCCGTCGACTAAACGACGATACCGTTCTTCACTATCCTTTAAATCTTGCTGCGCTTTAAATCTTTCGGTTACATCGCGAATAGTTAAGGCAATATTATTACCTGCTTTTACCACCTGAATTTTTATCCACTCGGGTACGATTTTGTCACTGTGAATTGCAACATAACCCTCGTAGGGCGCACCGTTTTTAGCTACCTTTGCTGCCTTTTCAAACTCTTCAGGTATACCTAAAAAACGGGACTGCTCGGCCAAACTCATTTTTTTCATGACATCAACCGCCCCTCTAAAAAGGTATTCGCTGTATGAGTTTGCTTCTACCAAGGTGTAGTCATTCTGCGAGGGTTGATAAATAAGCAGTGCATCTAATGACGCTTCGCTGGCGGTAAGGTAGCGCTGCTGACTCACCGAAAGGTGCACAGCGCCTTTTAGCTGCTTATGGAATACGTAGCTCACCAACGCAGACATCAGTAAGCCAATGACAATAACCAGTATTCCTGGGTTAAAGGGGCTAAATTGAGACTGCATGGAAAGTGTGATATCACGGCCTATAAACTTAAAAGGAGGTAGTGAGACGAGTGTCCCATCATCCATCATTTCACCACTAGCAAATAGCGTGCTGTTGCCCGCTTGTAGCTTAAAGTTAAACTGCGGGCCAACGAGTTCACCAAGCATGACACCTAAAATGGTTTGTACGTCGAAGCCTGCAACAATATAACCATGCTCAGGCTCTTGAGGACTAATTGCTCGTCCCAGCAAAATGTGATGGTGTTGTGTGGAGGGAGAGTAGAGTATCGCACTATTCAGTGACTCTGATAGCGTTGGAATAGGAAGACCAAGCGCATCCATAGGCTCGCCAATAAGGCTGTTGTCGATACGAGTTTTAGTACCTGCTTCAGGGGTGGCCACCCACTGAATTGTTCCAGTTTTGTCAATATACGCCAGAGAACTATAGCCTCGCTGCATTCCCATTAACGATAATGATTGAGTATTGAACCAGTCAACTGGATTTGGCTCAAAAGTTGGCCAATTCTGCATCAGGTTATAAATGGCTTTTACTCGTTCAGTGGAAAATACTTCTAAGCTGATTTTCACTTGCTCGGCCACCGACTGCGCTTTTGATACCCTTGCGCTTTGTTCATCCTTTTGAATATAAATACCGGTGGACACGAACAACATAGAAAGTAATAAGAACAACACCGTGGGTAACGCATAAACACGATGGTTTATCCTATCGAACATGACTAAATCTCCGCAAACATAGCCGTTAAGCTTAATAAAGATTTATGAAGCAAATATGAATTGTCTTCGGTAGTATTCAATGTAGTGATTTAACTTTTTAGTGATTAATGGGTAGTAGTAATGGGCAAAACGCCAGACTTTGACAGTGTTAAAAAAGCAAGTACGCGTATCAATGAAGTAGTCAAACGCACGCCTATTGTTGAATCGACGCTGTTAAACACGTGGATGGGTCATCGAATTCTTTTTAAAGCTGAGTGCTTACAAACCATTGGCGCTTTCAAAATTCGTGGCGCAATGAACTTTCTAGCCAAATTAAAGGAAGAAGGTCGACTGCCATCACAGGTTGTCGCCAATAGTTCGGGTAATCATGCGCAGGCGGTAGCCTATGCCGCGGCTCACTTTGGTATAAAAGCCACTATTTTCGCCAGTGAAAATATATCCCCAATCAAAGCGGCGGCTACAAAGAGCTACGGCGCAGAATTAAAACTGTTTGCTACTCGCCCCGAGGCAGACATTGCGGTGAAAGAAGCGGCCGAGGGCGCTGATACCGTGTGGATACCGCCGTTCAACCATGAAGATATTATTGCCGGACAAGGCACTGCAGCTTTAGAGGCACTTGAAGACGCAGGAAGCGTAGACGCAGTGTTTGCGCCCTGTGGCGGTGGCGGCCTATTAGCGGGTACGCTACTAGCGACACGAGCATTGCAACCCAACGCACTGGTGATTGGCGCTGAGCCCATTGAGGCGAATGACGCTTCTATGTCGCTGCAAGCTGGCGAGATTGTGGCCCTTGAGCACACGCCAGTTACCTTAGCAGACGGTGCAGCCACCCCCAGCGTGGGTGATGTAACGTTTGAATTACTACAACAACTCGATGATTTTTATGAAGTTGACGAGCTGCAGATTGCATATTGGACCCAATGGCTACACCATCTATTGAAGTTGCATATAGAACCCACCTGCGCAATGACAATGGCGGCAGTGGCATCGTGGGCTGCTAATACCCCTCCCGGCAAAACGGCGTTAGTTATGCTCTCTGGTGGTAATATCAGCCAAGCGTCAATGGCAGCAATTTGGGAGCAAGACTTTTTACTTCAACCCCCTATTATAGATTTCGACGACGGAACAGAAGAAGAATGATGAAAACAAAACCAATGAAAAAGCTAATAACCGGCCTCACGCTCGCGGCATCCTGTATTGCACTTAGCTCTGTTATTTCTATTACTGTTATTTCTAGTACTATTATTTCTAGTAACTATGCAAACGCGGCAACACTAGTTAAAAACGTAAAAGGCTACACCCTAAACGACAGTGGCACACTTGTGCAGTTCAGTAATCTGGTAATGGATGAGGGCAAAGTACTCGCCCTTGATGCCAAGGCAGAAAACTTTGACATTAGTACGACTATCGATGGCGAAGGAAAAGTCATGCTTCCTGGGCTTATCGATGCTCATGGCCATTTGTTAGGGTTAGGCGCCAACCTGTTGGAAGTGAACCTACGAGAGAGCACGAGTGCGAGCAATGCAGCAAAAATGGTGTCAGATTATGCGTTCGCGAATAAAACGCAAAGCTGGATTACTGGTCGCGGCTGGAACCAAGAATTGTGGAGCGACCGTGCATTTCCAAGCGCCAGCGACCTAGACAAAGTAGTGTCAGACCGTCCGGTGGTACTTACCCGGGTTGATGGACACGCTGCGTGGGTAAATACCAAAGCGATGGAAATTGCCGGCATTACTAAAGACACCCAATCTCCTGTTGGTGGCGAAATAATTAAAGATGCCAACGGCAACCCTACTGGCGTATTTATTGATAACGCATCAATGCTTATTGAAAAACACCTACCTTCGGCAAGTAACGCTATTTATCAGCAGCAATTAGATGCAGCTGGCGAACACTTGCTAGCCAATGGAATAACGTCAATGCACGACGCTGGCATTAGCCGCGATGTGTATGACTTCTATTTAAAAGAGTCGGTAGAAAGTGACTTACCTATTCGTATTTATGCCATGGTGAGTGCTACCGATCCTGAATTATCCACCATGCTGGGTAACGGCACTATTCGCGATAACGACGACTTTTTGTATATACGCTCTGTAAAAGCCTATGGCGATGGCGCACTCGGCAGTCGTGGCGCGGCGTTGTTAGCGCCGTATTCAGATGCACCTCATCAACACGGCTTATTACTGACTCAGCCAGAAGATATGAGTGAGCTATTCACTACCGTAATAGGTGCAGGGTTTCAGCTGAATTACCATGCTATTGGCGATAAAGCGAATCACGTAGCGCTCAATGAGTTTGAAAGTACGTTTGACCGCATTGGCGGAAGCGAACTGCGCAACCGCATTGAGCATGCGCAGGTAATTGCACCTGACGATCTAGCCCGCTTTTCTGGCTTGAAAGTGCTTCCATCCATGCAGCCTACCCACGCCACCAGTGATAAAAACATGGCAGAAGATCGCATCGGTAAAGATCGAATGAAAGGCGCCTATGCGTGGAAAACGCTGCTAGATTCGGGCATTGCGCTGCCACTTGGCTCCGACTTTCCGGTGGAATTAGCCAACCCGTTTTATGGCCTACACGCTGCGGTAACCCGCCAAGACAGAGACAACCAGCCAGTGAAAGGCTGGTATGCCCACGAAGCCTTGTCTATTGAGCAAGCCTTTAAAGGCTTTACCCTTGATGCCGCCTATGCAGGGCATATGGAAGATACATTGGGCACACTTACGCCTGGTAAATGGGCTGATTTCATTTTAGTCGACCAAGACATCTTCAGTATTGAGCCCAAGCACATTTGGAAAACCAAAGTACTTTCGACCTATGTTGCCGGTGAACACGTTTTTAGCCTAAACAATGACTAGAAACAGCCTGCTCACTAAGGGTATTGGCGGCGTTGGTGCCGCCCTACTTGTGCTAAACGGCCTTATCGGCGCAGGTATTTTTGCCTTGCCTGCTAAAATGGCTGCAGAGTTAGGTGCGTTTAGCCCTTATATATTTCTTATTTTTGGCGCCCTTATGCTCACCATTGTGTGGTGTTTTGGGCAGCTTGCTGTTTTTTATCAAGAAACTGGCGGGCCGGTTATATACGCACGCAAAGGGTTTGGTAATGCGGCAGCCTTTCAAACGGGGTTTGTGTATTACCTTGCTAGAGCCACTGCCATTGCGGCGAATATGCACGTTCTGCTGCTATATGCCGGCTATTTGTGGCCAGAAATCAACGCTGGAATGGGAAAATCTCTGGCAATAATAGCGCTCACTAGCCTGCTCATATTTGTCAATATTGTGGGACTAAAAGCAGCAATGCGCTCCCTCGACACGATCTCTATTTTGAAGCTATTGCCTTTTGTAGCGCTTATTGGCGTAGGGTATTGGCAGCTTGATTTCTCTACTGCATCGGCAGTTGTCACCCCAACATTAGACACCATATCCGCAGGCGCACTCATTACGCTGTATGCATTCATTGGTTTTGAAACGGTTGTGGTAACCAGCGGCGAAACTAGCGCTCCAAAGAAAACCATTCCAAAAGCATTGATGCTGACGGTGTCAGGCATCGCGTTATTTTATTTCTGCGTTCAGTGGCTTTACTGGCATACGCTTGGCGCTGCAACCCCCGAAAGTGCCCCGTTAATCGCTCTTGCGAATATCATTTTTGGTGAAATGGGTGCGCTGATAATGACGTTAGCCGCCGTGGTGTCTGTAGCAGGCAACCTACTTGCCAATATGATTTCAACATCACGCCTTACGTACTCGATGGCACGTCAGTCGCTTATTCCGAAAAACCTTGGTAAACACTGGCTTGGCAAAGTACATAGCGAATTCGCCACACCGTATATATCGGTACTGGTGCTAGGCATTTTTGCAGGTGTTATGGCACTAAGCGGCAGTTTTGTGTGGCTTGCTATTTCTAGTGTGTTAGCAAGGCTCGTGGTTTATGCAGTGTGCGTAGTAGTGCTTATGAAAGCGCAGCATCAACTTACCTACACACCTAACATCGTTAAACGTGCAGTACCCTTTATAGCACTTGCTGTGTGTATTTGGTCTATCAGTCAGTCGGCAACCAATGCCTGGTTGTTCCTAGTTGGCGAGCTGGTGATAGGCGCAGCGCTTTACTGGCTGTTCACTAAAAACGCGAAAGACTAAAAGCGTTAATTTGCAAAGAAGATAAGAGAAATATTGTGGAAATTGTTGTTATACCCGTTACCCCATTCGCTCAAAATTGTTCCCTAATTTGGGACCCGAAATCTATGAAAGGCGCCTTTGTCGACCCCGGTGGTAACGTAGACCAATTGATCAAAGCGGCAAACGATAACCACGTTGATATTGATAAAATACTACTTACCCATGGTCACCTCGACCATGTTGGCGGTACCGTAGAAATAGCGTCACATTTTAATGTGCCCATTATTGGCCCACATAAGGGCGATAAGTTTTGGTTAGATGCCCTGATGCAGCAAAGTCAGATGTTTGGCTTTCCACCTGCTTCGCCCTTTGAGCCTACCCAATGGCTGAATGACAACGACACCATTACGGTTGGCAGTATAACGTTAGATGTATTGCATTGCCCTGGGCATACACCCGGACATGTCGCGCTGGTTGAACGCACGAGTAATAAGGTGATTGTTGGGGATATTATTTTTGCTGGCTCCATTGGTCGAACTGACTTCCCGCAGGGCGATCAGCAGCAGTTGATAAGCTCAATTAAGCAAAAGATCCTAACACTTCCTGATTTGATGACCATTTATCCAGGTCATGGACCTACCACCACAATTGCCACAGAGAGGGCAACCAACCCCTATGTGTCTGGGCGCTATGGTTAATTGCAACAGACGCCGCGCTTGTTTCCGCCATCTAACATTCTGTGTATTTAAAGCGGGAGCGACGGCGTCAGTTTTAGCCTAGATAATGAATTAACGCTTACTCGTAAGCGCCGCTAGCATAGTGAAGTTCATAGCTATGGCTGTAAATTTCAATAATGTTGCCAAACGGGTCTTCCATGTAAATCATGCGGTATGGCTTTTCACCAGGGTAGTAGTAACGCGGCGCTTTCATACGCTTTTTACCACCAGCGGCGACAATTTTGTCCGCAAGGCCTTCAACATCAGGGTCTTGAACACAAAAGTGAAAGATGCCGGTTTTCCAGTACTCAAAGTTATCCTCTGGGTTTTGCTGATCTTTAAATTCGAATATTTCCACCCCTACTCTGTCTCCAGTGGATAAGTGAGCTATGCGAAATTTTTCCCAGCCAGCACCAAACACGTCGGTACACATTTCACCAATGGCAGAATCATCTTCTAGAATTTCTGTTGGCTTCATGATCAAGTACCAACCTAGTACTTCGGTGTAAAACTTAATGGCGGCGTCTAAATCGGGAACCGATAGCCCAATATGAGAAAACGTACGTGGATACGGTGTTTTTACTGCTTCAGTCATCACTTATTCCTTTTAACGCATTGCTGCGTTACACAATAATAGAAAGAAACCCAAGCCATTCAATGATGCCAGCCACTCAATGATGCCTGTGAGTCAACGTGAAGTGATGATAGCTAGACAAAAGCAAAACTTGAAATTATCATTATTTTTTATTTTGATAATTTAAAATTATAGCCATGCTTAATCCTATTTGGTTAGACACCTTTATCACACTGGCAGAAACTGGCCACTTTACCCGCACTGCTGAACAGCGCTTTATGACACAGCCCGGCGTAAGCCAGCACCTAAAAAAGCTTGAAGAAACGTGTGGCTGTGAATTAGTTATTCGCCTGGGTAAAGGCATTCAGCTTACCGAGCAGGGACGACGAGTGTTCGAATATGCCAAAGCTCAACAGCAGCAAGAGCAACACTTTATTGCCAGTTTAAAGTTTGATGAGCCTTACGAGGGTAAATGTATCGTCGCTTGCTCAGGTGCCATTGCTCAGCGTATCTACCCTGCTCTTGTCGCATTGCAAACGCAGCACACGGCACTTAACATTCATCTTGAAGTTGCGCCTAGAAGAACCATTCTTTCCGGTATCAATAACGGGACGTTTGAACTCGGCATAGTGACTAATATGCCCAACACAGAAGACGTATCCTGCACCTATCTAGGTGAAGAGCCGTTAGGGCTTATTTTACCTAGCTCCTTTCTTACCATAAAAGGAAAGCGCAAAGGCACGCGCCTTAATAAATACAGCGCAAACAATATCGTCGACACGCTCAATACATTGGGGCTGATTAATCATCCCGACGCCGTGCATTATTTGCAGCGCTACATTAAAGATAGCGGAGAAGCAGACCTAGCGCTTATTAACCCGAGTAAACTTAAGCATTCAGGTTATGTAAACCAACTCTCTCAAATTCTTATTCCAGTGAGTAAAGGGCTTGGTTTTACTGTGTTACCAAGCAGCACGCTAGAGTTTGTTGACGTGGCAAATGAGCTTGTGATGTATACACCTAAAAATGATGTGACCGAACCTCTTTACTGCGTTCAGGCACCGCATGCCGCGCTGCCCGCTCGCTACGATGTAGTTAAGAGTGTAGTAAAGGATGTGATAATGGACGTGGTAAAAAAGGGATATTGAAGAGAATAAAAAAGAGCGTTAGCCTTGGTTCTCATCAGCTGACGGTTCTCTTTCAATATCTGGGTCGGGAGATACCATTTCAGACTCTTTTTTATGTTCGGGCACATCTACTTTGCCTGCCGCAATCACTTCCCCGTCTTGCCACAGTTTCCATTCCCCTCGCTCATAAATATCCCACTGCTCATCATTGGTTAGGGGCTCTGTGGCAATAATACTCACCACGTCTTTCGGTGTGGTCTCAGCTGCAAAATCAATGGCTACTTCTACATCCTTTAAACATGCTGCCCCAAACGGTGCTCTTCGGGTAATACTCGCTAATTTTGTACTGCAAAACGTAAACAGCCAATCGCCGTTACCCAATAAACAATTAAAAACACCTTGCTTGGCATAGGCTTGAGCTAATGAAACAAGAGACTCGACCAATTGCAGGGGCGATGTGTCTCGCGGTAAATGTTGTCGTACGTGGTTAATAATGTCGCAAAACATGGCTTCACTGTCGGTATCGCCCACAGGCTCATACATACCTTTTGCAGCAGAAAAGCTGGGTATTTGGCCGTTATGCGCAAACACCCAATATTCACCCCAAAGCTCACGGGCAAAAGGATGCGTATTCGCCAAGGTGATGTTGCCTACGTTCGCTTGTCGAATATGGCAGATGGCGGTTTTACTTTTGATAGGTAACGTAGAAACAAAATCTGCAATGGGTGATGTAGCGCTAGGCTCTGGGTCGTGAAACATCCTTACGCCTTTACCTTCGTAAAATGCCACTCCCCACCCATCTTTATGCGGGCCAGTTTCACCACCACGGCGGGTAAGCCCGGTAAAGCTGAAACACAAATCTGTTGGTGTATTGGCACTCATGCCAAGCAGTTCACACATCGCTTTCTTCTTTTGGCTCTGGTATTTCTATTAATATAAATAAGAACATATACACGCTTTAGTCGCTATTCAAATTGAAAAAAACACTAAAGTACCTCTCTTTACTATCCTAAACTCAGGCATTAACAATAAATTTTACGTAATTTTTACGTTAATATCGCCCCGTTTGTTGCTAACGTAAAGATAGTCACATTCATTACACTACTTATATGCATCACACTGTACTGAGACAATGCTTTGCTGCGCTTATCATAGTAACACTATCGGTACTTGGCTGTGTTTTTCTCAGCCAATGGTTTCTCCCTCTTGGCGGCATTTTACTGGTACTTCAATTAAGTACTGTATGTGTTTCACTTTTATTTAATCAATACCACGGCATTGCTGCCGCACTGGTAAGCGCACTATGCTTTAACTATTTCTTCACTCAGCCTCGGTATTCGTTTCATATGAGCAATGTAGAGGATGCCATCAACTTTTTTACGTTTGTCGTTGTTGCGCTCATTAGCAGTGAGTTGGTGAATTTTTATCGGAAACAACAAAAAGCATTGCGACAAGCGCAACTGCAAACAGATATTTTACGCTCTGTCTCTCATGACTTGCGTACTCCTCTTTCCACTATCATTGGCTCAATGGAAACACTCCAACAATACGCATTGCCAGAGCAACAAAAACAGGCGCTTGTACAAGGCGCGTTAGAAGAAGGGCAAAGACTGCACCACTACATAGAAAATCTTTTACTGGCGACCAAAATACAGCATGGTGAGCTTTTAACAGTAAAGGAGAATACTGATGTTTTTGACATGCTTGTAGCACTTAAAAAGCGATTCGATAACAACAGAATTTCGCTTAAAAATCATACCCAGCAGTTAACTATCGAGGCGAATAGTCAGTTAATGCAGCAAGCCATTTACAACGTTATCGATAATGCTCTTAAATACACCAAAGATAATGTAGATATTGTTATAAGTTCACCAGCAAAACATGCTCTTATTGCAATTTTTGACTATGGGGAAGGAATAGCAAATAACGATATGGAAGCGCCGTTTACGCTGTTCTCTACATCGAGATTAGGCGATGTTGGTACAGGAGGAGTAGGGTTAGGGCTAAACGTTGCCCGCGCAATTGTTACGGCACACGGTGGTAAAATATCGCTCAACAACACTTCTTCAGGACTGTGCGCAACCATCGAGCTGCCCTTGTCAAAGAAGGAGAAATTATGAGCAACATTCTTATTATCGACGATGAACCCAATATCGTCAGAATGGTAAGTATTGCGTTGACGGCAGAAGGGCACCACTGTAACGAAGCCGGCTCAGTAAAACACGGGTTACTCCTTGCTGTGAATACACAACCCGACTTAATTATTCTTGATTTAGGGTTACCTGATGGTGACGGAAAAGATGTGTTAAAACGGCTGCGTGAAACATCAAAAGTGCCAGTTTTGGTACTTTCAGCTCGCCACGCTGAAGAAGATAAAGTTTCACTACTTTCCTTAGGGGCAAATGATTACGTTAGTAAACCTTTTGGCATTAAAGAGCTTGTGGCGCGGGTGAATGTTCTTCTTCGAGATTTCTCACCACTGTTGACCGCCAATAAGCCTATACGCCGTTTTAAAAACATCACATTAGACACTGTTGAATCAGTACTCAGCATTAATGGAAATGACATCACATTATCACCTAAAGAGTTGCAAATTATCGATTTACTCCTTCACACGCCGAATACAATTATTAGCCAGCAACAACTTATTCGCGCCGTATGGGGAATTCATCACTCTGAAGACGCCCATTACCTTCGCATTTTAATTAGCCAACTGCGAAAAAAGCTAAACCGCTATACCGCTAACAACCAGTTGATAGAAACTGTTCCTGGGCGAGGATACCGATTCCACATCGACAATAGAGAGTAACACTATGGCACATTTTACCGTTATCGGATTAGGTCGTTTCGGCTTGACCGCAAGCACAGAGCTCATTCATATGGGGCATACGGTCACCGGAATTGATAAAGACGAAAAAATTATTGAGCAATATGCCGATGTACTCACCCAAACATTGACCTGTGATGCAGCCGATGAACGCGCATTAGAAGAGCTCAATTTATGTCAAAGCGAGGCAGTCTTGGTAGCCATTGGTGAAGATATGGAAGCAAGCTTGTTGTGTACACTTCACATTAAAAACCTGGGTGTGCAAGACATTTGGGTTAAAGCAAATACATCAGCACACCATACTATTTTATCTAAGCTTGGGGTGACCCGCATTATTCATCCAGAGGAAGAAATGGGCGCGCGGGTCGCGCAAGCTTTACATTATCCTATGGTGAGCGACTATATTGGGATCGGTCATAGCACGTACATTGTTAGCGTTAACCTTTCCGCGGTTTTTACGTCCTGCAGCATCAATCAGCTGCTAGAGGGGTTTGACGCATTCATAAACTGCTTACTCGTTAAACGAAATAAAGAGATTTTTACCGCACTTAACGGTGACTTTGTTCTAATAGCTGGGGACACCGTCATTTTATGTGGCACTCGAAATGCCTTAGTTCGTATTGCGCCGAGGCTTAAATAGTGCACCGCTGGAGCCCTCACCATCGTATTCCAAACCGTAAATCAAATAATGTTAGAAGCGTTCAGGCTGCACCACCGCTCATACTATCGCTGAGTTTTTTAGGCATTATTTTAGTTGGCACTGCCGTACTAATGCTACCAGGAATGTCTGTCACCCCAATATCTTGGATAGAAAGCTTTTTTACCGCGACATCAGCCGTTACGGTAACAGGGCTTGTGATTGTTGATACAGGTTCAACGTTTACAGTTCTTGGACAAACCGTTATCGCTATTCTGATCCAAATTGGCGGATTGGGACTCATGACGTTTGCGGTCGTCACACTTATCGCGCTTGGCGGTAAGATAAGTTTTTTGCAACAATCTGCAATAAAAGAAGCCTTCAACCAAACTAATTTAACCACTTTAGTGTCCACTGCTAAATCCGTCTTAGCATTTGCCTTCATAGTTGAATTTATTGGGTTTAGTATCCTTTCGATTTATTGGTTACAAGAAAAAACGTGGGCTGATGCATTGTTTCACGCCTTTTTCTATACCGTCTCAGCTTTTAATAACGCTGGGTTTGCACTAAGTCCAGATAGTCTAAGCGCTTATGTTGGCGACCCTGTCATTAACCTTACCATTACCGGTCTTTTTATTATTGGCGGCTTGGGCTTTTCAGTGTGGCTAGAATTACTGAAAAAACGGACTTGGCAAACGTTGTCTGTCTACACCAAAACGATGGTAAGCGGCACAGTTGTCATTAATGTCATTGCGCTCGTGCTCATTTACTGGATTGAAAAAAATAATGTGAATACCTTGGCGGCACTTGATGCTAATTCAACATTCTGGGCGTCTTGGTTCCAAGCCGTAACTCCAAGAACCGCGGGCTTCAACACGCTGGATATCGCATCACTGGAAGATGCAACAACGACACTAATGCTCTTGCTTATGTTTATTGGGGGAGGATCTATGAGTACAGCAAGCGGCATAAAAGTGGTGACATTTATTGTGCTTTTACTTGCTACAGTCAATTATCTACGCCGCGGTCCCGCCCCCACCCTTTACGGCAAAGCCATTACTGACGATACAGTTAAAAAGGCCTTAGCTTTCACACTTATATCGGCAGGCATAACCTGGATAGCTATCTTTGGTTTATTAATCACGGAAGAGGCTGATTTTCTTGATGTTGTGTTTGAGGTGGTTTCAGCCCTTGGCACAGTAGGACTTTCTAGAGGAATAACTGGCGAACTTTCACAAACCGGCGAAGTCATCATTATTTTATTGATGTATATGGGTAGACTTGGCCCTCTGACGATAGCCTACATGATTGCAAGCCCTAAAGATGTGAGAGTGAAATACCCTAAAAGCCAACTTCCCATCGGTTAACAATACAAAAGTAGTATCGTCTTTTTATGCCAAGGCCTGTTGTGCTTTTTATTTAAGCCGATTGCTCTCTTTCGAAGAAACGAAGTCAGCGAACCTCCTAATCAGGGGGTTGTGAAATGGTTTGCAGTTACTACATCAAAATGACAAACGTCAATTAACCCAAACAGGGGTGTACGAATGCATTTATGGTCGTGATATTATATCGTTTATTTTAATTGTGTGGTGTCCACTTGAACGAACAACCCAATAACCCCCTTCACGGACTGACCCTTGAAAGAATCGTCACGCAGCTTCACGAGCGCTATGGATGGGAAGGTTTATACTATCGCATTCGCATTAATTGCTTTCAAAATGATCCATCAATTAAATCGTCGTTGAAGTTCTTGCGCAAAACTCAGTGGGCGAGAGACAAAGTAGAGCAGCTTTTTATTCAGACATTTTCCAAGTAGCCATACCAACACTGAAACGGTAATATTTATATGATCAAAACATAGAGACGCTAATCAACTCAGGATTATTGTTTATATTTTTAGTGTACGCCAGAGCATAAATGCTGCTATGTTTAACAAAAAAGAATAGCGGGTAAGGAACAAAAACGTGATCAAACATGCTGTTGTATTTCTATCGTTGTTCGGCCACACGTTTTTTTGTGCTGCAGCAATACATAATGTGTTGGTAATCGACCAAGACAACAAGCCCGTCAGTAATGCTGTGGTCGCTTTTCTACCTAGTACTGACAGATTGGAAGCTTCTCCTAGTGCACCTGCCGTTACTCACCAAGAAACTGCCGAGCACGCTTCTATCACTAATGCCCAAGGCGATGGTGAGCAGGTGGCCATTATGGACCAAGTGGATAAGCAGTTTTTACCTCGCGTTATTGCTATTCAAAAAGGCCAAAGGGTCAAATTTCCCAATAGTGATGATATACGCCATCACGTTTATAGCTTCTCCCCCATCAAACCATTCGAAATAAAGTTGTATAAAGGATCGAATGTCGATCCTGTTTTGTTTGATAAGGCAGGTATTGGTACCCTTGGCTGTAATATACATGACGATATGGTGGGGCATGTTTACGTGTCAGATGGGGAAATAACCAGCGTATCTGATGTTAACGGCGTAGCGAGCTTTGACCAGTCAGTGCCAGAAAGTGTGATAGTGTGGCACGAAGATTTATCATTAGATGGCAGCTTAAAAGTGAAAGTATTGCTCAATGACAAGAATGGAACTGCTACTGCTCAGGTTGAATTGGTTCGCCGTGCACCTCCTTCTCAAAAACGCACGTTCGGTTCTAACCGTTTTGGCGGTTGAGACAGCCATTGAAGTCTTACTCTCTCAATCAACATGTATTTAGACTCGCAGCAGGGTTGGTCTTACTGTCAACACTAGCCATACTGCTGAGCGTGTGGTCGTCTACTACTGAACATGCTAAACGTGAACTAGCCGAGAGCCTTGAGGTTGCACGCTACGTGGTAGCAGAAGTTTTCAGTAATCGTGAAGAGCAGTTATTTACCAACGCAAGTGTACTTACTGATGATTTTGGCTTTAAAAGCGCAGTAGCATCACAAGATAACGCCACCATAACGAGCACCTTGGAAAATCACGGTAAGCGAGTTGGCGCAGACATGATGGCGTTGCTATCGTTATCGGGAAGTATTAACAGCAGCACTTCCGAAGGATTGCAAGCTGGACAGCAATTTCCCCATCCTCAATTAGTGCAAAATGCTTTACAACAAGGTGGCGAAAATGCATTTATTGTGATTAACAATGAGCTGTATCAAGTGCTGCTGTTACTTGTCGAAGCACCTAGTCCCATCGCTGTCGCTGCGATAGGCTTTAAAATTGATGCTCCCGTTTTAGCTCGTTTAAAATCGATTACGCTTTCAGAAATCGCCATTGTGGCAGAAGAAAAAGGCAACATTATCTTTAAGCAAACTACACTCAGTAACGCTCAAGAAAATTATAAGCGTGTTAACGGCGTAGACGAACTTTCTTGGCTCTCTTTTATTCCCTCAAACCAAGCCCAACTCATTACGCAATACATACCATTATTCAGTGATAATGATACAAAAATTACGCTAGAGCTTTCAGAGAGTGCACAGACTTTATTAACCGAGTTTGCCAAACTACAAAAACAAATTAGTATCATTGCCGCCCTGCTTCTTGCAATATCGCTTATTATTGCAGCGTTGTTTGCAAAACGGATATCACAGCCTCTTCGCCGATTATCCACAATATCGCAAGAAATAGCTGCAGGTGTGTATAACCACAAAACGTTTGTTACTTCCCACACCACAGAAATTGCGGCACTTTCCGACTCTTTTCAGTCAATGCAAAGCAATATTCAAATGCGGGAAGAACAAATTCAATTTCAAGCCAGCCACGATTTGCTGACGGGCCTAGTCAACCGCTATCACATTGCCGATGTTATTAACAAAAGGTTGTATAACAAAGAGTCTTTTGGGGTCATTGGAATAAACATTCTGAGTTTTCGAAATGTCAATGATGTGTTTGGTTATCACAATGGCGACTTGTGCTTACACACTTTAGCCGGGCGCTTAGATGAACTTGGCGGTAAGGCAGCAAGACTCAATGGCGGTGAGTTTTTATGGATGCCCGAATCTAGGCTCAGTAGCAACGATTTGGCCGCTATTCAAACCGAGCTAGAAGCGCCTATTTACGCAGAAGGCGTGGTAATTACACTGAAGCTGTCCTTTGGTGAATTACACTGCCCGGAAGACGCCGACGATCCCTCCACCCTATTAAAACGTCTGGCGATTACGTTAGACCATGCCCGTCATTTGCAAGATCACCGCGTTCGCTACAGTCCAGATTTCGACGCTGAGTACACTCGACGTATTAGCATTATTACTGAATTAAAACAGGCTCTGCACCGCGATAGTCCTGAACTTTCCTTGGTATATCAGCCCAAGTTATGTTTGGCCACTAGCACAATAAGCCATGCGGAAGCGTTAATGCGCTGGACCAGCAAAACACTTGGTTTCGTGGGCCCCGATGAATTCATATTAGTTGCCGAACAGGCAGGGCTAATAGGGGCCGTTACCGACTGGGTAATAAAGCGCGCCATTAACGACACCAAAATGTTTGTTGATAACAATGTTGAGCTGTGCGTTGCCATTAACCTATCAGCCAAAGACATATTGAATAAGGCACTACTGCCAAAGATAAAATCTCGTATCTCAGAAGCTGGGCTATCACCTACGCAACTTTCCTTTGAAATTACCGAAAGTGATTTAGTGAGTGATGCGCAGGGGGTATACAGTGAGCTTGGTTTGTACCGCGAGGCAGGGTTTGCTCTGGCCATTGATGATTTTGGTACGGGTTACTCTTCGCTATCGTATTTAAAAAGCTTACCCGTTAACGAACTTAAAATAGATAAAAGCTTTGTACTGAATTTAGATAAAAACCAAAGTGACCAACAGATAGTAAAAACAATCATCGATTTAGCCCATAATTTCGACTTAAACGTGATCGCTGAGGGCGTCGAAACGCTATCAAGTCTATCGTTGCTTAATCAATGGGGGTGTGATTATACCCAAGGCTACTTTATCTCTCGCCCCGTATCGATAGAGCAATTTATGCAATGGTACAAAAACAACAAACATACTGACTGGTTATCACAATGAAACACTGCACGGCGATGTTATCCGCCCTTTTATTGATTTTTTGCAACAATACAGCCAGTGCTGGCGATGGCAAATTGCTCGGTACTGCTGGCCTAATACAGGTAGAAGGCTCCGGCGGTGGTGGAATTGTGCCTTGGGCAACGCTGGCTGGCTACGATACACAAGACCAAGTATCGGTTAATGCTGTGATGACACAGGTCGACCTTGACAGCTACCGTCTCAATGTTATGGGTGTATCCGCCTCTTTCTACGACCGAATCGAAATAAGTGCAGCCCACCAGCGTTTTGACTTAAAAGAGCTTGGCGGTGACATCAGGCAAAATATATTCGGAGTAAAATACCGTCTTTATGGTGATGCGGTTTACTCCCGCTTACCCCAAGTCAGCGTTGGCCTTCAACACAAACGACTTGAAGATGGTGCAATAGCAGAGCTACTTGGCGCTGATTCATCATCAAACGGTACCGACTATTATATTGCAGCGACTAAAATTCATTTGGGTGCTATAGCGGGCTTTAATGCGGTGTGGAATGTAACGGCGCGAGCCACAAAAGCCAACCAGCTTGGTTTGCTGGGGTTCGGCGGAGCTGAAAACAACGATTATGAAGTGATGCTTGAAGCCTCAGCAGGCATATTGCTCTCGCGCAGCGTTGCCATTGGCGCAGAATATCGTCAGAAACCTGATAACTTAGGGTTAGGTGAAGATGATTGGGTAGATTACTTTGTTAGCTATATCCCTAACAAACACGTTGCACTTACCCTTGCTTGGGCTGAGCTTGGCAGCATTGCAGGTGCACAAGATCAAAACGGCCTCTATCTCTCAATAAATGGCCAATTATGGTGATATTATGTTGATAAATCGTGTTCTCCCCTTCATCAGTTTTTTAGCAATTATCGGATTGAGTGGTTGCTCGACAACCGTTGGGGACGCTACCCCATCATCAAGCGTATACTCAGAGCTAGGCGGCAGCAAAAAGGTAGAGGAAATAGTGGATAACTTCGTTGTTGAGATTGAGCGCGACCCCGTTATTCTCGCTTACTTTGATGGCGCAGATATTAACCGCTTTATCGATAAATTAAGTGAACAAATATGTCATCGCACCGGCGGCCCCTGCGAGTATTCAGGCGATACTATGGAGCAAGTGCACGGTGGTATGAATATTACTGAAGCCGACTTTAACCGCACCGTTGACCTGCTTATTAACGCAATGAATAAGGCAGACGTGCCCCACCAACTGCAAAATAAAGTGCTAAGAGTACTTGCGCCTACTCGCGATGAAATGCTTTATTTATAGCCGATTAAGCACAATCCTTTGCCCAGCAATGTACACGCTCATTATAGTTACACAGCCGCTACTGCGGCTGTGCTTTTAGTTACTGCACCTGAATACTAAAGCTATAGTGGTAGTCTCTCCACGGCAACGTGTATTTGAACAGTGGAGGACTCATCCACGAATCGGTACCAGCAACCCCACGCTGCTTAAAGTCGATATTCACAAAGGGCGAGTTTTGCTTTGGTATGTCATGAGGGTGAGAGCCTGTTTTTGTTAGCCCATCGTAATCTTCAATATCGCGATATTCCGCATTAAAACCAATGGTTGGCGAGCCCGTAAAAGTAATGTGCGGACGTGTAGTAGCACTGTTGTTTAACGATTCATCAGCATAAAAACTTACCTCGTAAACGTCTGTGCGATGCCCATTTTCTTGAGGACGAACGTAATCATGACCTAAATCAGAAATAGGCATGCTATAACGTTTGAAAAAGGCAGCTGATTTTCGGTCCCAGTAGCTTTCAAAGGGCCCTCGCCCAAACCACGATACTTTGCTGTAGTCATCGTTTAGTTGCAGTCGGTGTCCAATACGTGGAAGCGCTGCCTGAAAACGGTGAGGCGCGGCTAAAAGCCAAACGTCTACGTTTAAACTAGAGGAGTTTATGCGGTACGTTGTTTTATAACGACTCTCTAGCAAAGGAAAGTAGTGCTCGGTAGTCACTGAGTAGCCGTCGTTAATCCGTTCAGACGTCATTGAGACTAATTCAGCGCGCTTATCCACACCTTGCCAAACCGCACTTTTCTCTGGGAATCCCTCGCCATAGTCATTGTCGGTAGGAGCGCGCCAGAACCAAGGAACTAATGGTGACTCAAGCAATTGATAGTTATCAGCCTCAATGGATGATAACCATCCCGATTGAGTATCAATCGAATAGCGCGTGTTGTTGGCGCGCATTACCCATTGATTTGCACCCTTAACCAACTGCCCTTCATTCGTCTGCGGCTCGTTAACTAATTCTTCATTTATTTTTTCGCCATGCTTCAAATTTTGCAAAGGCTGAGCGTAGTGAACTTTCGAGATATTTGCAGGATACGCTAACTGTACTTTTGCTATTTCGTGCCCTTGAGGCAGTGCCTTTGTCGCCTTGTTCAACGTGAAATACAGTGACAGGTGATACCGAGTGTGTTTTTGACGTTGGGTGTTTATAGAGAGCGCAATGGCTTTTTTCGCACGAGGAGCAATGGACAAGGTATCTATTTCGCCAGTTTCAACTACCTCACCGTCAGCCAGTAATTCCCACCGAAGCTGCAAATCATTAGTAGAGGTAAAAAAACGTCTATTTTCGATGATAACTTCATTGCTCTGAGCAGAAGTAAAGGCAACATCCATATCTTGATAAACATACTTTACTTCATGAGCATGAGGATGTAATTGACGAGTCGCTGTGAGCAGCCCATTCGCAGAAAAATTACCGTCGTGATACTGCCCGTCTTCTTCAAAGTCTCCGCCATAACCTTGAAACTCAATACCTGAGGCGGTTTCAGTAGTAATCGTCTGGTCTACCCAATCCCAAATAAACCCTCCTTGTAGCGGTTTATGTTTGCGTATTAACGCCCAATATTCATTGAGATTACCTACTGAGTTGCCCATCGCATGTTCGTATTCACATAAAATCATAGGACGATCGCTACCGATTTCTACGAAATTTTTCATCAAATCTATTGATGCATACATCTGTGCATACATATCGGTATGAGGCCTTAGTTGAGCCTGCTCTGACATAACTGGCAGCGATGTCCTTTCTTTAAGCCAATGGTATAAGTGTTCGATATTGGGGCCATCACCACTCTCATTTCCTGGCGACAACATCACAACTGATGCATGGTTTTTGCTAGCTTCGTACATATTGCGAATACGATCCTCGTAAGCCGGTCTCCACGAGTCTATATTCACCATATGACGGTCTGGGCTGTAGCTATGACCTTGGTTAGCTGCGCCAATACCGTGCGATTCAATATTTGCCTCATCAACAACATACAGACCAAGCTCGTCTGCTAACGCATACCACATTGGATGGTTGGGATAATGTGAGTTTCTCACCGCGTTAATATTAAGCGACTTCATTAACGTAATATCTTTTCGCATCGACTCTTGTGAAATCACGTGGCCCGTAACAGGGTCGTGCTCATGCCTATTCACACCCTTAAACAAAACAGGCTGACCATTAATGAGTATATTGCCATCTTTCAGCTCGCTTTTGCGAAAGCCCAACCGCAACCAAACAACTTGCTTAGTAATGTTATTGTCATCGAGCAACTGCACTCTCGTGTTATATAAAGTAGGCGTCTCGTGATTCCAGAACTCAATATTATCTATCTGCGTTTTTGAAAATTCGACAGTGTAAGTTGTATGCTGTGATTGTGTTGAGGATGCTAGCTGTGCGCTCCCGTTGATAGCCTCGGTTTGATCAAAAACAGGATTGCCGCTATCATCAAACAAGGTCATCTGTACACGCGCTTTGTCAGGTGTATCGCCAGTAATGGTGATAGATGACTCCAATGTACCAGCGGTATAGGTATTATTGAGCGATGCAGATGTCGCTATATCCTGAATTCTGGTTTTCGGTGTGCGATAAATAAAAACGTCTCTTTCTATACCGCTTAAGCGCCACATATCTTGAAGTTCTAAGTAGCTTCCATCTGACCAGCGATACACTTCTATCGCCATCGCATTGCTTCCAGCAGTTACATACTCGGTAATATCGAATTCCGCTGCAGTCTTACTGTCTTGAGAATACCCCACATAATGACCATTTACCCATAGTTTGAACGCAGACTTTACCGCGCCTAAATAGGCAATAACGGTGCTACTGTGCCAGTCTGATGGCAGCGTAAACTGTTTTTTATAGCGGCCAGTGGTATTTTTGTCTTTTGGAATTTCACCGAGGGACAAGTCATCTGAGGCACTGCCAAAGTCGGCGCGCATATTGACATAATTAGGGTTGCCATAGCCATTTAATGACCAATTTCCCGGTACTTGAATGTGTTCCCATGCTTGTGTATCGAATGTATTTTTATAAAAGTCGGTGGCGCCGGCGTCTGGCGACTCACTCAAACTGAAGTCCCACTCACCATTTAAACTTAAATAATCTTCACTTTTCCATGGCGTATAAGAGAACGTGCCTGGGTCGGTAGTAAAAGCAAAAAAATGGGCACGTGCAGGCAGTCTGTTTTGACTAAGTACTTTATGATCACTCCAAAGCGCCTTAACATCAATTTCAACTTTACCTGTTGCGCTTATACCTGCTGCCGTAGCGTTTGGCAGAGTTGAATATCTTTCTTCAGTCCCTGCTGTCTGCGTAGCGAAAGCACTTGCAGCAGCTACAAATAGCAAGATTGGTGATAGCGAAGTGAAAAGCATGCGAGATAAAAATGAGCGAGTGAACATGGATAAGGCCTTTGCGGAATTTGCAGTCATTCTAAGGTAAACGTTTTACCCAAGTAAAGGCCGAAGGTAACTTAATGTAACAATATTGTTAAAAATAAGACCAAGAGTGAAAAGAGCTTAAAAGCTATTCAAGAATGCGACGAGCTTCGCTTTACCCCAGAGGCCGACGCCCCTCGACCTATGAGTAACAGGAAAAGGGGCTAACTTTTGTAGTAAAAGAGGCTTATGCTATATAGCATGTAACATTTTAAGCTAATTCAATTTAAGCATCGTTATAAAGCGTGCTTATCCATTTTTCTTCGTTGATGAAGTTCCAGCTCCACTTAGCCCACTTATCTTCAAGCCCTATGGTTTTTACCTCATCAAGGCTCTTGCCTTCTTGCTTAAGGGCTTTTACATAATCAAATGTTTCGCTGATCATGTTAAAGAACGTCGAGTATTCTGCCTTGGTACCTACATCACCGTGACCGGGAATGATCACGGTGTTATTGTCTATCTTGGTCAGTAAATGCTGTACAGACTCCATGTACCCTACCACATTGCCGCCTGCTCCTTGATCTATGTAAGGAAACATTCCGTTAAAAAATAAGTCACCAGTATGCATAACGTTGGGCTGCTCGAACCATACAACACTGTCACCATCGGTATGACCCACGGGAAGGTGCATCACATGCACCGTCTCGTTGTTAAAATATATCTTGATGCCGTCTTTGTACGTTATTGTTGGCAGCGCGTCAGGCTCAACGTTTTCGTCTCCCGCTAAACGTACCCGAACGTTTTCATGAGCAAATATAGTGGCACCTTTATGGCTATGAAAAAAAGCATTCGAGCCGGTGTGGTCACCGTGATAGTGAGTGTTTATCACATACTTTGGTTTCTCGCTGCCAAGTTCGCCAAGTTGTGCTGCAATTTTTTCCGCAAGCGGAGCAAACTGATCATCAATAATGAGAACCCCATCGTCACCCGCAGAAACGCCGATATTGCCGCCCATTCCCGTTAGCATGTGCACAGCACCTTTAATGGGCGTTGCTGTTACTTCCACATTTGCAAACCTGTCTTGTGCAAGTGATACAGAAGTTGGTAACGCTACTGCGGATAGTGCAACGATTGCCGTCGCGATAAGCGACAATGGGTTTGTCGATACTTTCTGGATTGTTTTCATTTTTATTTCCTTGGGTGGATAACAGGTAATCTGTAATGCTTCAGCTCATTAAACGTTTGACGCTAAATAGTGAATTCAGCGCACTAGGCTCAACCAATACGGTACTGAGGAGTTAAAGAATGTTAATGCGCTCTGGGTTTAAGTGCTAGAAACTCAACTTGCAATAACGCAAGCACACATTGATTAATGACAAGTGATGCGATGCATTTTTTACTATGCCTTCATTATGGACAATCTGACTAGTTAGATCATTTTTTCGCCGTCAGGGATAGGGCCCACAAAGGCAAAACGCGAAAACGCCTTTCCATCTCGTTCAACGGTTTCTGTAAACATGTCAAGGGGGCGAACCCATAGCGCTCGCTCACCGTAACAGGGCCGGTATACCACCAGTTTCGATTCATCTTCTGAGTGTGTGGCAACCTCATATACATCGTACATATTGCCTTTATAATGCTTGTAGCGGCCTGGAGTGATGAGATTTGTCGTTTCCATAATTGTTATTGTTCTCTCGCTAGCTTTATTATTTGATTACGTTTTTTGACTGGTTTTACTGGCTTATCTCTATTGGCTTAGCTTTAATCGTCAAAAGGTAAAATCAACTGCTGTGTCGATTGATGGGCAGCTAAGCCTATATGTATTCCAACTAGGCGAATTCCCCGTCCATTGGCCCGCTCGAAAGCCTCCTCCATTAGCGAGGCAAAATAGTGCTCTTCAAGTATGGCATGCCGGTGTTCAACGGTGGTCAGCTGAAAATCGTTGAACTTGAGTTTTACACCCTGTGTTCTTAAGCGCACCGACTTGCCGGTCCTCTTCTTATGATTCTCCATGCGCTCTTGCAGTTTTTCAAGTAAATGGGGAAGAAATGCCTTGCACTGTTCAATTGTCTGAATGTCGTTACTTAAAGTACGCTCCACACCAATCGATTTTCGCTCGCGAGATATTGATAGTTCTCGCTCATCAATGCCATGAGCTCTTTCCCAAAGTACACTGCCAAACTTACCAAACTCTTTCTGTATTCGTTCGTAAGGATACTGGCGAACATCGTTACAAATATTGAGCCCCATGCGTGTCAACTTTTGCATCGTCACTTTGCCCACACCAGGTATCTTCTTAAGGGGCATGTTGCGAACAAACTCATCAAGATTATCAGGCGTAATCACGCAAATGCCATCGGGCTTGTTTTCATCACTCGCTACCTTTGCAACGAATTTGCATGGCGCAACACCTGCTGATGCGGTTAAACCCAATTCACTTTCGATTCTTGCGCGGATCTCTTCGGCTATTAATGTGGCACTACCGCCGCAAAACTGACTGTTAGTCACATCAAGATAGGCTTCATCTAATGACAATGGCTCTACCAAGTCTGTGTAGTCAGAAAATATTTTACGAATTTTTTGAGACTCGCTAGCGTAAGCGTCCATGCGGCCTTTTACTAAGGTAAGATTTGGGCACAGTTTCATGGCATAAGCGGTAGCCATTGCGCTACGTACGCCATATTGTCTTGCCGGGTAGTTACACGTTGAAATCACGCCTCTGCGATCGGAACTTCCTCCTATTGCAATGGGAATATTCTTAAGCGCAGGATTATCCCGCATTTCCACTGCGGCATAAAAACAATCCATATCAACGTGGATGATTTTTCGCATTGCCTGTCTTTGCTCTTAACGTGCTTACAAGAAGCTGTACAAAAAGACAGTATATTACCAATGTCGCTTAATTACACTATATCGCTCCAGATTCTTAATAAGATTAACAGAGCTTTTAGCTCCCTCTCTCCTAAACGGCAGAGCTTTAAATGAGAGCTTGTTATTTTTCAACAAAGCAGCCCAGACTAAGACTGTCTAAAACTCCAATATAGAGCGGTCAACACCAACGCTGTGACGTAACCGCTCAATCATGAATGCGCCTTAGAAAAGTATTAAAACTGACCTAATCGGCAGTAGTTACTCGACCCGACCCAACCAATACATTGCCCGAGCCGTAGCCATCATCACTTCTAGACTTCCTTCCTTAGATTTTCTCGCATGGAGAGAGTAACTACGAGGTGAACCAATCAACGATGGGCTTTTCCAGATAGGGGTGCCTTCAACCGTCATTTCGCTGAGTTCTGAAGTACCGTAATACCCCCAGTAGTCATCGTCATTCGACGAAGATACGAGTAGTGTCTGTTTAGTAGCAGACACTGGATTCGCTACCATATCGACAATATCAATGTTAACCGAAACGTCTGATGTTTTGGTCAAACTGGTGTCAGTAACATCAAACATAACCAGAGATTGTTTTTGATCGTTATAACAGGCCAACTCTGCGGCAGCATCACTATCAGCATTAATAAAGGTAAGGCGTGCACAAGAGGTATCGGTACTTGCAAGAATAGAGAAACCTGATGCCGTTGGCTTAAGTAATTGAGTTATGTTGTTGTCTTGAGAGAGCGCAACGTAGACATTGTCATTCATCGCGACGATATCAAAATCACGGAAATATTGAGGCATAGTGTAAGTAGCCAACATAACTTGATTATTCACGTCGACTGCTTTTAACGTGCGTCCATCGACATAAACTGCATCGTCGAAACCATCGTTATTAAAGTCAAATGATTTAATCACTGAAACATCGTTGGAATAGCTACCTGTAATCTCATATTGAATAGAGAAATCATTTAACTGCATTGCAGCAAATGCACCATCATAGGTTTGTGCAGTAGGCAAGAATAAATCGCCAGCACCATCATTGTTGTAATCGGTCGTGACAGCAATGCGAGAGTTATCCCAGTTTGTAGAAATCTCTCCACTAGTAATGTAATTACCCGTGTTCTCCATTAATAAAACCTTTGAGCCTTCATAGCCACTCCCCGTGCTCGGTACGAAGAAAACTGCGCGTTCGTCGCCAGGATACAAATCTGCCCACCCAGCCGCATTAAAACTGTCTAGCTGATGCGTAGTTGCTGCAGCTTTAATTGTTGCAGAAGTTGCAGTGACATCTGCTGTAACTAATAAATCTTCACCTGAAGAAGTAATGCCAGTGCCCCATAACAGTTCATTGAGGCCATCATTATCAGCATCTCCAAGGGTTAGCGAGGACGATCCATGATCAATCATATCAATGTTAAATACTGAAGTGAGCGTATTGTTAGACAACTTCATGGCGTGAATATTGCCCCATTGGCAGTCCCCTACTAGTAATACGGGATCGCTACCGTCGGTCAGTTTCCCTGCGCTAATGTCGCAAGTGTTAAAATTCTCAAAACTCGTAATTTGAGATTTGTTTTGTGCTGAGTACACATAGATGTAAGACCAACTGTCTGCACCAACAATCTCATCAATACCGTCGCCATTTATGTCAGCAACGACAAGGTGGTTACTACTAAATCCTGAACCCAAAAACCACTGGTTTTCACCCGACTCAAGGTCATAAACCAATCCAGAGTTTGTAACTAATTCCAACTGAGCGTCAGAATCTACGTTACCTAGTGCTATTTCATAGGTATCGTCTGCGGTGAAAGTAAAAAGAGGAGTCTCGGGCGAACTGAGATCAACCACTGCAATATATTTGGCTTCGTCATAATCGTATGTTGAATATAGGTAGGCCAATTCGTCATCGCCATCGTTATCGATATCACCAAGCACCGCACTATGTATATATTTATCAGTCATAATGAGCGTTGTAGCCGTTTCATTAATGTTGGTAAGCACGGATACGCTATGCTCAGATATCACTAAAATATCAGGGTAATCATCCTTATCAATATCTGTACTAAGCACTTGCTTAACTCTTCCACCTTCCTCAATTATGTAGGGATACATCCAGGTCTGGTTATAGCTACCGTTTTGATAAGACAGCAAAAAGACGCGGTTTTCTGAATCAGTGGAGAGAACTTCATTGTCGCCGTCGTGGTCAAAATCACCAATTGCCATTGAATTATTCAACTTAGGCACTTCAATACCCGAGCGGGCCAACTCTTGTACCTCGCTGTTAGTCACGGAGACAAATGTTTTGACTATTTCAGCACCATCTTCGCCAGTCGAAAAACCAAATGCGTAAAGCTGAGTTTTAAACAATTGATTATTCGGCACTTGCCAAGAAATGAATCCATCTTCATTGATAGTTGCACCTTTGGGAGCAGATACCAAAATAGGAACCCCTTGATTGTCGCCAAGATCTGGATCAGATACCGTTGCTTTGAATTCGATAAGCTCGCCAGGAGACACTGATTCAGGTAAGTTTTCGAACACGACTTGTGCCGGAGCATCCGCTAACACGATTGAAATGCGACCCGACTCCACAGAGTTAGCGCTATCTGAGACGACCATAGACACTTCTAACAAATCGTTAAAAACAGCACGGTAAGCCGGTAAGGTATCTCCTGAAACATCCTCTACTAGGGCACCGTTGATATACCAACGATAACTGACCGATAAGTCTTCTTCATCGGTATCGTTGTCATAATAATAGCCTGGACTAACGGTTATAGGTGTCGTCGTATCCACCGTGTCCCAAGTATAAAAATCAGGTGCGTTAACAGTTGGTGGGGCAGACATGTCAGGAACAGCGACGAGGAATCTGTCTGCAAGGTTACCACTAATTAAATCATAGACATCGACTAAAAATGTACCTATGTCGTAGTTACCATCGTTGTCTGTATCCTCTAAATATCGAATAGAACCTTGCTCGAACAATAACGTTGCAGTTATATCACCCGCCACAATTAATTCACCCACGTTCATGTATGGCGAGAGATATTCAGGGCTATCTGCTTTAATAACTAGCTTACCTTTAGAACCAACATAAAAGTCTAACTCAGCATGGTTAACGGTTTCAGAAAAACTATCAGACATATTGAAGTCGCCTTCTAATTTATACTGCTCTGCGCCAATAGTGAACGCGACATGCTGTCTGGTATCTGCACTATAGTTACCGTTAGTTTGACTGAAGCCTTCGTCAATTGAGACTACGCCCGACAAAGTGTAAGGTATGCCGTCGTCAGTCCAAGTAAGACTGTCGAAATACACACTGTATCTCACAGCGCTCTCAGTCACGCTTTCAATAGCGATGGCTGTTGACCCAGAAATGGCAACGCCATTGCTATACAACCAACAGTTTTGATAATTCATGGCGATGGTGGCCGTTAAGTTATCTGACACCTTACCATCGTAAGCAACACTGCCACCTTGATCGCAGGCATATGTTTTCGTAATCGTGCCGTCTTTCACGTCATCAGAGAAGTCCTGCTCCGCCAGTTCTGGCAAAGACATAACAGAATCATTAAATAATAAATTGAATGATCGTTGGACCAATTCCAGATTGACTTCCGCGTCGGTTGTTTTGCCTTTGTATTGAGCGTCTGCAATAGACTTAGCCGCAGTATTGAGTCGCGACGTATTGTAGTCTTTTGCGTTTTCGATGATTGAGGATGACGATACCGAAGAGGTACCACCGCCATTGCTCGGCACCTCAGCGTCTGAACCTCCGCCTCCACATGCGGCTAGGGATAATGCGATTACACTGAGGGCCCCGAGACGTACATTGCGTGTCATAGATCTTCCTTGATGTTTTATAATTGGTTGCAGAGTTGAGATTTTATGAAGCTTAAACTTAGCCTAAATAGTAATGTGTAGCAACGAAATACGGGTTGAACGTAGTGAAATTCTCGAATTTAAACGTCTCCCATACGCTCATTTGCATGCCTGACGCCCCATTTTCCCTGCTGACTCGTGGGACAATACGCTATTGACAGTATTCATTTAGCTGTTCGAACTCGACAAAGAATAGCTGTCTGAAAGATACAAAAAAGCGCTGTCGATTAGCATCAAACAGCGCTCTTAAATATTAGACCAAAGAAAGCCTAAGCATTACAAAATTTGGTTTTGCTTCCATTCATTTAGCTTTTTCTGACGTGCCTCTTCTTTTTCCATGCGCGACTTTTTGCGATCACAAGGTTCTGGGCAGTCACACGCTTTTTCTATACCGATTGCGCCTAACCCGCCACAACTTCCCGAAATAGTTTTTCGCTGCACCAAGTAACCGATGGCCATGGCTGCAACCATGGTCAAAAAGAAACCAAATGCGAGAATAAATGTAGACATACCTACCCCTTAATTGTGTACTGTGACCAGTTTATCAAATTCTGGCGACGCATACTCTTCAAAACTTTCACCTGTGCGACGAATAAGGAACACAGCAATGTTTTCCTGCTCCGCCACTTCAATAGCCTGTTTCCATCCCATGACATTAAACGCAGTGGCAAGCCCATCTGCGGTCATTGATGACGGGTGGATGACGGTTACCGACACTAAATTGTGGGATATTGGATAACCCGTAGTAGGATCAATAAGATGGGAATAGCGAATGCCATCTTCTTCATAATAATTACGATAGTCGCCCGACGTTGCCACAGCGTTTGTTCCAATCGACACCACTTTTTGAATAGCGCGCTCTGTGGTTACAGGCTTTTCGATAGCAATAAGCCACTCGCTACCATCGCCACGTAGTCCTTTAACACGCATCTCACCACCAATCTCAACTAGGTAGTTTTCAATGTTGTACTGCTCTAGTATTTCAGCCACTTCATCAACACCAAAGCCTTTAGCAATAGTAGATAGGTCGACATACAACATAGGGTGCTGTTTCTTTAGTCCCGTCTGAGTCGTACCTAACTTTTGATAACCTACGTAGTCACGAACATCATCGATATCATCGCGAGAAGGTACTCTTTCAGGTCGCTTAGTAGGGCCAAAACCCCATAGGTTAACTAAGGGACCTACGGTAACATCTAGCACGCCGCCACTTAAATTGGCTAGCCGTAACGCCTCATTGACTACAAGCAAAGTATCCTCAGACACTGCAAAATTATCGGTGTAACGATACTGATTAAAGCGTGATAACTCAGAAGTTGGGTCATACGTGGACATCATTTTGTTGACGTTTACCAATCGAGCATCAATCTCTGCCTGAAGACCTTCTACTGCCTTACCTTTATCTGCCAAATACTTAACATTATATGTTGTGCCCATAGTTTGCCCCTGAAGATGCACAACAGGGCGACTTTTATCGCTGCAACTTGCGAGCATTACCATGGCTATGGCAATAACAGCCAATAGAATTCGAACAAAAAATCGAATCACAATAAGTTCCTTTCTCTATTCTTAACACAAACAAAAAAGGGGCTTACGCCCCTTTTTTAAACATATTTGCGTAGATTAACCACCGAAGTCATCTAGCATGATGTTATCGTCTTCAACGCCTAAGTCTTTAAGCATGTTGATAACGGCAGCGTTCATCATAGGTGGCCCACACATGTAGAACTCACAGTCTTCTGGCGCTGGGTGATCTTTAAGATATCTCTCAAGTAACACTTGGTGAATGAATCCAGTCTCACCTTCCCAGTTGTCTTCAGGCTGTGGATCTGAAAGTGCCACGTGCCACTCAAAATTCTCATTTTCAGCCGCTAACTCGTCGAAATCTTCTGTGTAGAACATTTCACGAAGTGAACGTGCACCGTACCAGAAGCTCATCTTACGTGAAGATTTTAAGCGACGTAATTGGTCGAAGATGTGTGAACGCATTGGGGCCATACCAGCACCACCACCTACGAATACCATCTCGTTTTCAGTGTCTTTCGCGAAGAACTCACCGAACGGACCAGAGATAGTCGCTTTGTCACCCTCTTTAAGGCTCCAAATGTACGAAGACATTTTACCAGCAGGTAGGCTTAAGTTATTAGGCGGCGGCGTAGCAATACGCACGTTCAACATAATAATGCCTTCTTCCTCTGGGTAGTTCGCCATTGAGTAGGCGCGAATTGTTTCTTCGTCTACTTTCGACTCGATGTCAAAGAAGCCAAAGCGTTCCCAGTCACCACGGTACTCATCAGGAATTTCAAACTCTTTATACTTAACATGGTGAGCAGGTGCTTCAATTTGAATGTAGCCACCAGCGCGGAAAGGTACGCTTTCACCGTTAGGAATTTTAAGTTTAAGCTCTTTGATGAAGGTTGCTTTGTTGTCATTAGAGATAACTTCACAATCCCATTTTTTAACACCAAATACAGACTCTTCTAGCTCAATTTCCATGTCTTGCTTAATCGCAACCTGACACGATAAACGGCAGCCTTCACGTGCCTCACCTTTAGTGATGTGATCAAGCTCGGTAGGCAATATCTCACCACCACCTGAATGCACATCCACACGACACTGACCACAAGAGCCACCGCCACCGCACGCTGAAGATACAAAGTAACCAGCATCTGCAAGCGCACCTAGCAACTTGCCGCCTGGCTCAGTTTTAATAGCTTTGTCCGGATCGCCATTAATGGTAATAGTAACGTCACCACTTGGTACCAATTTAGACTTGGCAAACATGATGATGAATACTAGTGCCAATACAATGGCAATGAACATGCCGACGCCTAGATAAATTTCTACGTTATTCATTTAAATGCTCCCGAGCTCGATTAAAGCTGAATACCAGTGAATGACTGGAAGCCAAGCGCCATTAGACCCGCAATCATGAATACAGACCCTAGACCACGAATACCATCAGGCATATCGGCATATTTCAGCTTTTCGCGTACAGCGGCCAACAACACAATGGCAATTGCCCAACCGATACCACTTCCTACGCCGTAAACCACACTTTCGCTCAAGTTATATTCGCGTTGAACCGCAAATGCAACACCACCAAAGATTGCGCAGTTAACGGTGATCAACGGCAAGAATATACCAAGTGCGTTGTATAGCGCTGGGAAGAACTTGTCCAAACTCATTTCTAATATCTGTACCAACGCAGCAATAACGCCGATGAAGGTTAGAAAGTTAAGAAAACTTAAGTCGGCTTCTGGGAAGCCTGCCCATGCAAGCGCACCTGGAGCAAGGATATTAACGTAAATGATTTGGTTAACAGGTACTGATATACCAAGCACAACAACTACTGCTACACCAAGACCCATTGCAGTTTTCACTTTCTTAGAAACCGCCAAGAAGGTACACATACCTAAGAAAAGTGACAACGCCATGTTCTCAACAAATATTGAGCGAACAAATAACGACAAATAGTGTTCCACGACTTACTCCTTAGGCTCTACTTGCTCTGGACGGATAGTACGGATAAACCATATTAAACCACCGATTAAGAAGAATGAACTGAATGGCAGTATTAACAGCCCGTTACCCTGATACCAACCACCGTTCTGAACAAGTGGAAGGATCTCAAATCCTAAAATAGTACCAAAACCAAATAACTCTTTAATTGTACCAATCACTACTAGTACGAAAGAATATCCTAGGCCGTTACCTATCCCGTCGAGGAAGCTCATAAGAGGTGGACTCTTCATCGCATAGGCTTCTGCACGACCCATTACGATACAGTTAGTAATTATCAATCCAACGAACACCGACAGCTGCTTCGAAATTTCATACGAATACGCTTTCAATATTTGGTCAACAACAATTACCAGTGAGGCAATGATTGTCATTTGGATGATTATTCGAACACTAGAAGGAATCTGGTTACGAATAAGCGAGATAAACAAGTTTGAGAATGCTACGACACTTGTTAGTGCTAGTGACATTACCAATGCTGTTTCTAGCTTTGTGGTAATTGCCAGCGCTGAACACACCCCTAATACCTGAAGAGCGATCGGGTTGTTGTCCAATATTGGCCCAAAGAGGGCCTTTTTCATTTCTTTAGTTGCTGCCATGAGACTTCCCTTATGAACGCCATGCTTGGTTCTTCAGGAACTGGCCGAAGCCTTGCTCGCCTACCCAGTAGCGTATTGTATTTTCTACACCGTTACTCGTTAGGGTCGCACCTGAAAGCGCATCAATTGTGTGAGGATTGCTTGGGTTAGCATTCTTTACTACACGAATGGCTACATCACCGTTTTCGTATATTTCTTTGCCATCCCACTTATCCTGCCACGCTGGATTTTGAACCTCACCGCCTAGTCCTGGCGTTTCTTTTTGCTGATAATAAATGAGTTCACGAACAGTTTGTCCGTCTGCATCTAGCGCTAAGAAGCCATACATAAGGTCCCAAAGTCCGCTGCCGTGCACTGGAAGGATGATGCGCGATACATCACCTTGGGCATCACGTACCAGATAAACACTGGCTACGTCAGGACGGCGTTGGAAACCAACATTACTGTTTTTTACTTGCGTGCTGTATTCAGTTTGTTTAGCAGCCTTGTACATATCATAGTCTGCAGTTGGTGCCTCAACGAATTGACCGCTATCCAAATTAACGAAGCGCGGTTCTACTCGCTCGTCGTAAGTACTTTCGATAACGCTGTTACTCATGCCCATTTCGTAAAGACCTGCGGCATTAAGGATATTACTCTTCTTATCAAGAGCAGCGTTCGTTTGTTGTAACGAGCGCAGGCCAACGGCCGCGCCAGATACAACAATTGAACATACTAAACATACGGCAACAACAATGCCTACTGTTTTGCCTAAAGATTCTTTCTTAGCCGACACGTGCTACCCTCCGCTTGATATTGCTCTGCGCGACAAAATAGTCGAACAATGGTGCCCACAAGTTAGCAAATAGAATCGCTAGCATCACACCTTCTGGGAAGGCTGGGTTCAATACACGTATTAATACCGTCATGAATCCGATAAAGAAGCCGTAAGCCCATTTACCTTGGTTTGTGAATGCAGCAGATACTGGGTCTGTGGCCATAAAGAACATACCGAAGGCAAGTCCACCGACTACAAAATGCCAGTATGCGGGCATAGCAAACATCGCGTTGGTATCGCTACCGATTACATTGAGCAAAGTTGCAAAGAACGCTACACCTAGGCCAACACCGGCAACGATACGCCAGCTTGCTATCCCCATATACATAATGAACAAACCACCAAGAATTATCGCAAGGGTTGATACTTCACCGGCAGATCCTGAGATCGTACCCAAGAAGCTGTTCATCCATTGGTCCATGTTTGCGTAATCAAGGGTGCCAGAGGCTGCTTGACTTAGAGAAGTTGCACCAGAGTATCCGTCTGCCGCTACCCAAACTTGGTCACCTGAGATTTGTGCAGGATACGCAAAGTATAAGAACGCACGACCGGAAAGTGCTGGATTTAAGAAGTTACGGCCTGTTCCGCCAAATACTTCTTTGGCAATAACCACACCGAAGGTGATGCCCAATGCCACCTGCCACAAAGGAATTGTTGCAGGTAACGTTAATGCGAAAAGGACTGAGGTTACAAAGAAACCTTCGTTAACTTCATGTTTACGCACTGAAGCAAAAAGGACTTCCCAGAAACCACCTACTATGAAGGTAGTGGCATAAATAGGTAACCAGAAACACGCTCCGTAGAAGAACATGCCTAGTACGCCCGCATTTGATAGGTCTCCACCTAGGGCAGAGAACAGACCCGCTTGCCACGTATCTGGCAGTGTACCTGCACCAGCAGCAATCGCGTCTTGCGCTTGGAAGCCTATGTTGTACATACCAAAGAACATAGCTGGGAATGTTGCCATCCAAACCATGATCATGATGCGCTTGAGATCGATACTGTCGCGCACGTGAGTATTTGCTTTGTTTACTTTGCCTGGCGTGTAAAAGATGGTCGCCGCAGCTTCGTAAAGCGCATACCACTTTTCATGCTTACCACCTGGCTCGAAGTTCGGTTCGATTTTTTCTAAATACGCTTTTAAACCCATGACTTAACCCTCTTTCTCTATCGTGGCCAAACAGTCGCGTAAAATAGGAGCATAATTGTACTTGCCAGGGCATACATACGTACACAATGCCAAATCTTCTTCGTCCAACTCTAAGCAACCCAATGTCTGAGCACTGTCAGTATCACCAGAAATCAAATCTCTAAGCAAAAGCGTAGGAATGATATCTAGGGGCATAACGCGTTCATAATTACCAATTGGAACCATAGAGCGTTCAGAACCATTGGTAGTTGTTGTCATATCAAATTTCTTGCTGCCACCTAAGTGACCTAGGTAAGCACGTGTCACTGAGTGCTTGTCTGAGCCTGGAGTAATCCAACCCAAGAACTTTTTCTCGTGACCTTCTTTTAATAATGATACCTGCGTGTGGAAACGGCCTAAGAAGCCGTGAACACCTTGTGCTGTAGTACCGTTAAGCACAGAGCCAGACACAACGCGCACGTCACCGTCTACAAGTTCATTTTCTGTTAATTCTGCTAAATCAGCACCCACGGTTGTGCGAACAAGACGAGGGTTTTTAGCTGCAGGACCTGCAAGTGAAATGACACGTCGGCTATCTAGTTCACCTGTTGTCAGTAATGCGCCGATAGCGATTACGTCTTGGTAATTAACATGCCAAACGGTTTTGTTCATGCCAGCAGAATCCAAATAATGGATGTGCGTGCCTGGTAGACCGGCTGGGTGAGGACCACCAAACTCTTCAACGTCGACCGCTGCATCACCGGTTGCTACTGATGTACCTGGTGCTTTACAAACGTATGTCTTTCCACCGCTCAATTGTGTTAACGCCTTCAGACCATTTGCAAAGTCTTCTTGGCGCTCAGCAATGATCACAGCCGGATCGGCTGCGAGTGGATTAGTGTCCATTGCCGTAACGAAAATTGAGTTTGGTACAGAATCTAACGCAGGCGATTTGCTAAATGGACGCGTACGAATCGCTGTCCACATGCCAGATTCTACTAGGATTGATTGAAGCTGCTCTCGTGAAGCACTTGAGATGTGTTCAGCAGATAGCGTATCAAACTTAACAGCATCGCTGCCGCTTGCTTTGATAACTACAGACTGAAGCACTCGTTTTGCACCACGGTTAACCTCTACCACTTCCCCCGCAACTGGTGCAGTGAATTTTACGCCAGGGTTCTTTTTGTCTTCAAAAAGAACCTGGCCTTTCTTCACTACATCGCCAGCTTGGACGTGCATGGTAGGGCGCATACCCACATATTCTTCTCCCAGAATGGCAACGCGCGTTGCAGCAGATGCATCAGCAATCTCCTGCTTTGGCGCTCCCTCAATTGGGAGGTCGAGACCTTTCTTGATTTTTATCATATGTAATTGCACTACTCTAATATAAATACCCTTTTGCATAACCGCAGTTATCCTGCCTGTCAGCATGCAAAAGCGTACTAGTAACAGGTGCTAAACACCTTTTTGTTTTGATTAACGGAACTTACCGATAACGTCGCGGTATGCTTGCTACGTTCTAGCAACAGCTCATTCCTAACGCGGGCTTCTCGCCTTGTTTTTATTGGACAGCAGTATTTACACTATTTGTTGCTATTACTTAGATGTCAAATTCGCCACCGCTGAATAAGCAAAGCATCTTCAAAAGCACCTCACTTAATATCGGGATTTTAGCATTAACCAATACCTTTGTGCCACGCAAATCACAGATAAAGACAAAATTTTCGACAATTTAATGTAAACCTATGGTCTATATCGGCTAATTTTCACTTTTTAAGCGTTATATTCGCTGTAAAAAAGCCGCCTTTTGGAGGCGGCTTTCAACACATTTTAAGGTCACTAAACCGCGCTTACCAGCTTACTTGAGGATCGGTATCCTGCTCGTAATCTACCGACGCTATATCAAATCCGAATAGCTTAAGAAATTCGTGATGATAACCAGCGTAATCACTGAGTTCATGAAAGTTGTCTTGTGTGACTTGGTCCCACAACATCTTAATTTTTGCTTGAGTAGCATCGTTAGTTTCTTTCGCATCCATACGATAGCGATTAGCTTCATCAAGCGTTGGGTTATCACCAAAGAGGCACTGGGTGAATAACCCGTGAATTTGCTCAATACAGCCCTCGTGGGTGCCCTCTTCTTTCATCACTTTGTAAATGAGTGATATATAAAGGGGCATGACTGGAATTGCTGAACTTGCTTGGGTAACAAGTGCTTTGAGCGAGCTGACGTTAGCTTGTACAAAAAGTTCGCTATTTTTGCCAATAATGGCTGCTGCCGCACGGTCTAAGTCTTCTTTCGCTTTACCGATTGTCGCTTGCCCATAAATAGGCCAAGTTAATTCTTTACCGATATAGGTATAGGCAGTTGTTTTACATCCTTCGGCTAACACATCGGCATCGCGAAGAAAGTCCATCCAGCGCTCCCAATCTTCTCCGCCCATTACTTTTATGGTATTGAGAATTTCTTCATCGTTGGCAGGCTCTAAGGATACATCGTGAACTTTATCTTTATCAGTATCATACGTTTTCGTGGTATAGGCTTGGCCCACCGGTTTTAGTGTAGACTTGTAGATTACGCCCGTTTCTGGGTCTGTTCTTCGCGGTGAAGCGAGACTGTAGATAACAAGGTCTACTTTTCCGATGTTTTGCTTAATCTTTTCGATGGTTTCTACTTTTATCTCATCAGAAAATGCGTCGCCGTTCACAGTATCTGCGTATAGTCCTTTGGCGCTAGCTTCTTTGTGAAATGCGGCGGTATTATACCAGCCGGCAGTACCTGTTTTTCTCTCTGTTGGGGCTTTTTCAAAGCACACACCCAGGGTTTTGGCGCCATAGCCAAAGGCTGAAGTAATTCGAGATGCAAGGCCATAGCCCGTTGAGCTGCCAATAACGAGTACATTTTTAGGTCCATCACCTAAGTCGCCCTGGCCTTCCACGTATGCAATCTGTTCTTTTACTGATGCTGTACAGCCCGCTGGATGCGCGTTAGTACATATGAAGCCTCTCACTTTAGGCTTGATAACCATAATAATTTTCCTTATTTAAGCGTGGCGCTATTGTAATGCCGTCATTGCGTTTAACAACTCGGAGCAGATCGAAAGTAGTCAATACAGCATAACGCAAATAAAGGGGGATTGAATATGGCCTTTGCGAGAGCCTGACTGACTGAGCGATGTTTTTTACAGGGGGTAATTTTTACAGCGTAGGTTTTACTGAAGGCCGTTTTTGCTGGAGGTGCTTTATTACAACGGATAATTTTTTAGGAGCGATTGGGGCGCAGCAAAACACTGCGCCTCAATAAACTGACTAGCCTAAGATATCGAGTAACTCAACATCAAAAATCAGAGTGCTGTAAGGTGCAATTGCTGCGCCAGCACCTTGTTCACCATAGGCAAGATCGTGAGGCACATACAAACGCCATTTTGCGCCAACTTTCATGCTTTGGAGTGCTTCAGTCCAACCTTTTATAACGCCACCAACCGGGAATTCTGCAGGCTGGCCGCGCTCATAAGAGCTGTCGAATGTAGTACCGTCAGTTAGCGTACCGTGGTAGTGAACACGAACCGTACTTTCTGCTACTGGCGAATCCCCTTCACCTTCAGCAACCACTTCGTACTGAAGACCAGATGCTGTTACGTTAACTTCTTCACGTTTGGCGTTGTCTTCCAAGAATTGAGTTCCTGCTTCTATCACCGCTTTGCTTGCTTCTTCTTTTGCAGCTTGCATACGGTTGTGGATTTCACCGAACGCATCGCGAAGCGTGTCGTTATCAACTTGAGGTGCAGAAGCCGCAAACGCATCTTTTAAACCAGCTACAACAGCGTCAATCGCTAAGCCGTCAAATGGGTTAGATTGTAGTTGCTGGCCCATTTGGTAACCAATGCCGTAACTTGCTTGGGTTTCTACTGTATTGAAAGTATCAGTCACAATAACTCCTGAAATTAAATTACAAATGCAGTACGAATTTTAAACACATCGCGTATTGCGAATATTTTTCTGCATTTTCCGGTGCGAGAGTGTACCACACCACAATTTATCTTGCTTTCAGCATTGTTAATAAAGCTATTAAAGTATCAAAATGTTGTAAATTATAACCGAAAGAGGTTAGACAAGTTGCAAAGGACACAGTATGGTTATGACCATATATTTAGGAGGATAGCATGCAAACTCATCACGATGCTGAACTAAAAGATACCGTCCGATATCTTGGAAAAACACTTGGCGAAACGATTAAAAATCAGTTGGGTCAAGGTTGGCTTGACCGTATTGAAAAGATACGAATTGACGGCCGAGCCTCGTATCAGGGCGACGGAAAATGTAGCGAAGAACTGAAAGAAACTTTCAAATCCATGTCCGACGATGACTTACTCACCGTTGGCCGTGCATTTGCACAGTTTTTGAATTTGGGCAATATTGCTGAGCAGGAATACAACGCAGCGATGAATGTCGATGCGTCGATGGACGCACTATTTGAGCACCTTGATAAAGCTGAACTCACTACTGAAAAAGTGCAAGAGGCAGTAGGCAAACTCAATATCGACCTTGTTTTAACTGCCCACCCGACTGAAGTTACTCGTAGAACGCTGATCCACAAGCATAAAGAATTAGCTGACTGCCTACAGGCCGTCCACCAAGAATCACTCAACGATGTCGATCGCAGCAAAGTAGAAACCCGTATTGCCGATTTGATTGCACAGGCATGGCATACTGAAGAAATTCGGTCGGTTCGGCCAACACCAGTAGATGAAGCTCGCTGGGGGTTCTCGGTTATCGAAAATTCGCTTTGGGAAGCGGTGCCAGACTTCCTTCGCGAGTTGAGCGATCGTCTTACCAAAGATTATAACGTTGCGTTGCCACTTGACGCGTCTCCAGTTCAATTCAGCTCTTGGATGGGCGGCGATCGCGACGGCAACCCATTCGTTACGTCTAAAGTCACTGAACAGGTATTATTGTTGGCAAGAAAGCGAGCAGCAAAATTATTCGCTATCGATTTAGATCGCCTGCAGGTTGAACTTTCAATGTACGACTGCAACGACAACCTTCGCGCTAAAGTAGGCGATGCTAATGAACCTTACCGCGCTCTGTTGCGTCCATTGGTTAACCGTTTCATTAAAACTCGCGACGGTATTGACGACTACCTTACAGGGAAAAATCCTGATACCTCAGAGTGGATTGAAAGCGATGACGAGCTTGTGGATGCACTGATGCTGTGTCATCAATCATTGATCGACTGCGGTATGCAAGTAGTTGCGAACGGCTTATTATTAGATACCATTCGCCGAGCCCGCGTTTTCGGTATTCATCTGCTGCGCCTTGATGTGCGTCAGGACTCAGAGCGTCACTCAGATGTATTTAGTGAGCTGACTCGTTACCTTGGTCTTGGTGATTACGCACAGTGGAGCGAAGCAGACAAGCAGGCGTTCTTATTGCGCGAGCTTGGCTCGAAGCGTCCTTTGTTTCCCGCTAAATGGGATGCATCCGATGACGTAAAAGAAGTACTCGATACCTGTAAAGTCGTAGCTAAACACAGCAAACACGGTTTTGGTATTTATATTATTTCGATGGCGAGCGAGCCTTCTGACGTACTTGCCGTTCAGTTATTGCTACAAGAAAGCGGCGTAAGCTGGCCAATGCCGGTTGCCCCATTGTTTGAAACGCTAGACGACTTAAACAACTCGCCTGACGTAATGCGCAAGTTGCTATCGATTGACTGGTATCGCGGATACGTTAAAGGCCGTCAGTTTGTGATGATAGGTTATTCTGATTCAGCAAAAGACGCCGGAGCCCTCGCCGCTGGTTGGGCACAGTATCAGTCTCAAGAAGCACTCGTTGCCATTGCTGAAGAATTTGATGTGTCACTAACATTGTTCCACGGTCGTGGTGGCACTATCGGTCGTGGTGGACTACCTGCTCACGCCGCTATTTATTCTCAGCCCCCAGGCTCACTTGAAGGCGGCTTCCGTGTCACTGAACAAGGTGAAACTATTCGCTATAAGTTCGGTATGCCAACACTTGCCAAACGCAGCTTAGGTATTTACGCCAGCGCGATAATTGAAGCCATGTTGTTCCCACCACCGGCACCTAAAGAAGAGTGGCGAGAGCTTATAACTGCCATGGCGGGCCAAGGCCGAGACAACTATCGCGCTACTGTGCGTCATGATGAAGAATTTGTTCCCTACTTCCGAGTGGCAACGCCAGAACAAGAGCTTGGCAAGTTGCCGCTAGGCAGCCGCCCTGCTAAGCGTAAACCTCAGGGCGGTATTGAAAGCCTACGCGCTATTCCATGGATATTTGCATGGGCACAAACGCGCTTAGTACTGCCTAGCTGGCTTGGTGTTATGCGTGCAATAGATAGCGTGAAAACGCCTGAAAACGAGAAAGTCGTCAACGAAATGTTCAGCGAATGGCCATTTTATCGTTCACGCCTATCAATGTTAGATATGGTGTTTCACAAAGCCGACCCACGCATCAGTGAAGCGTATGACGAGCGTCTAGTGCCAAAAGAGCTTAAGCACTTTGGTGAGGCTCTGCGTAGCGAGCTTAAAGAGAGTATTTCTTCTCTACTCGCGATCACTGGCGAAAAAGACATTATGACTAATGATCCTCAAGGAAAAGAGTCGATGGAAATTCGCGCTGCGTATTTACAGCCTCTTCACTACCTGCAAATTGAATTGCTTGATCGCATTCGAAAAGCAGGCGACGAGTCGCAAAATACCAGCTTAGAACGCGCTATGATGGTGACGATCACTGGTATTGCCATTGGTATGCGTAATACTGGTTAGAAAACAGAATATAGATTTGATGAGCGGTCAGCTAAACCATTGGCTACCTAAACCTCATTATTCAAAAGGCCCGTGCTGTAGCAAGCACGGGCCTTTTTATTTGAATTATTAAAAAAAACGGTTACTTTAATCCTGTCGAGCAATATGAGACTGGCAACCTTAAAAGCCCGCTCCTCTTTTTTAAAGGATTAAAAATGCGCACTATTCTACTAACACTATTTATTGCATCGTTGTCGCTAAGTCATTTTGGCAACGCCAAGACTATGGAAATGTCACCAGGGTTATGGGAAGGCATTAGTGATGATGAATTAACCTTCAGGCTACTAGAAATAAATGTCACTGGTAAACACTACCTCCACGAAATTATGATCCCGGGCGGTTTGAAAAACGTTCGGCGTACAGCCTTCACCAATGACAACATTAAGTGCATTGCAAACAGATGCACAATAAACACGGTCATTGAAAATGACGTAACGCGCACTCTCACCCTATCCCCTTATTTAGAGAGCGGTTTTTCGGTTTTAGAATCTAGCTATAAAGGGGAGGATAGTTATTTATCTCAAACCTATCGGCTTGTAAAACAAGAAGCAAAATCCACTCCCCGTAAATTTGTCGAGAATCGTAAGCATATTATTCTCGATGCTGAGAAGCGTTTAGTAGAGCACCCCTATGGCACATGGATTGGCGTGATGCAGTATTTAGATAAGCCAGAGCTAGCATTATTACAGTTGAACGATGATAAACAGGGAACGTTGAGCATATATAGCAAAGGCACCAATACATTTCAGGAAACTCAAACCCATTTTTCACCAGACAACATCAGTATAAATGGTAGTGTGATCGAGATTGAAGCTTCACACACTACCTTTGCTTCAAACATGCTTTTATTTGTTAAAACAGAAGGCATGATACACGGCTATACCTATGCCCTACACAAAGGTTACCCAGTTGGCTCGGGCGAAATAAAACTGTACCGAATCAAAAACCAATAAGGCGATGGCGAAGCCTACAATGTGCAACAAAAAGGCTGGATACGGAAGGTCGTAACAGACTGTCTGTTGTTATACTCAAACGCAGTGAGTGGATGCTGTGTGGGGGATGCTTAAACTGGTGGGCTTGTAACAAGCAGGCTTTTACTCTTTCAATAGCCCGCGCATGAATGCGATGGCGAAGCCTACAATGTGCAACAAAAAGGCTGGATACGTAAGGTCGTAACAGACTGTCTGCAGCAGGGATGCTGCAGCCAAGCCTCCATGGATGGAATCTCGGCGTGTCTGTGTAGGCCTTACGTATCCAGCCTTTGTTTAGCGGATGCAGTGCATCCGCTAACAGCCTAATTAGCCGTTTACGAAGTCTACGCCTAGCTTGATGTCGCCGCGTAGGCCTTCAAGCATGTCGTTTTTCGCTTTTTCTTCAAATGCGCTTAGCTCGCCGTATGGCAAGATTTCTTCAACACCGTTTGCACTAAGGCGAACTGGGTGTGCAAAGAATGCTGCATCGTCGCTGTCATCAGTTTGTACATAAGTGTACTCAACCACGTTCTCGCCTTGCATTGCTGCTACAAGAGATAGGCAGAATCGCGCTGCTGCTTGACCCATAGAAAGGGTTGCAGAACCGCCGCCCGCTTTTGCTTCAACCACTTCAGTACCCGCGTTTTGGATACGAGTCGTCAGGCTAGCCACTTCTTCGTCGGTAAACTCAACACCTTCAACTTGTGAAAGAAGAGGTAGAATAGTTGTACCAGAGTGACCACCAATAACTGGTACGTGAACAGAAGCAACGTCTACGCCTTTAAGCTCAGCAACGAAGGTTTCAGCACGGATGACGTCAAGTGTAGTTACACCGAAAAGTTTGTTTTTGTTATAAACGCCTTTAGCTTTAAGCGTCTCAGCTGCAATAGCAACGGTAGTGTTAACTGGGTTGGTGATGATTCCAACACACGCGTCTGGACAGTTATCAGCAACACCTTCAATAAGGTTTTTAACGATCCCAGCGTTGATGTTGAATAGATCAGAACGATCCATACCCGGCTTACGCGGCATACCAGCTGGAATAAGAACAACGTCTGATCCAGTTAGTGCACCAGCTAGGTCATCTTTACCGTGACCGGTTACTTTAACCGCAGTGGGGATGTGGCTTAAATCAACTGCTACACCAGGAACAACTGGCGCAACATCATAAAGCGCTAAATCTGAACCTGCTGGCAATTGTGTTTTTAATAACAACGACAGCGCTTGACCGATACCACCTGCAGCACCTAACACGGCTACTTTCATACCATTTCTCCTATGGGATTACTCACGTATTTAAACGGAACGTCACACTAATGCAACGCGGGGGAAAACTCAATCACCGGATCGTCTTATTGACGTCATAAGCAGCGATATTTTGTCAATATTCATTATCATGGATGATTATGCAAACAAATTGCCTAAAGTCCACCTGTGGGGCACAATATGCGAATAAAAACTGAATTCAGTTGTTTTGGCCATACCCTAATGTATTTTGGCGGTACCCTGATACCCTGATACCCTGCTGGTAAAAACGACTAATGAAACAAAAAAGAGCGCTTAATGGCTAACACAAAACAAGAACAACTGATTAAAGCTTTCAAAGAGATACTCAAAGCTGAGAGTTACGGTTCACAAGGTGAGATAGTAGATGCCTTAAAGGCGCAAAACTTCGACAACATTAGTCAGTCGAAAATATCGAGAATGCTGAGCAAGTTTGGCGCTGTACGCACTCGTAACGCTCGTGGAGACATGGTTTACTGCTTACCACCAGAGCTTGGTATGCCTACCGCTAAAAGCCCCTTAAAACAGCTGGTACTAGATGTTGTGCACAACAATGTGATGGTTATCATAAGAACTAGCCCTGGCGCCGCACAGCTCATTGCACGCCTACTCGACTCTTTGAGTAAGAAAGATGGCGTACTAGGCACCATTGCCGGCGACGACACTATCTTTATCGCTCCTGCGGATGTTCAGAAGATTGAAGAGCTACGAATTCGTGTGGAAGAGTTATTCGATAATGTCTAGCAAAGAGAGTGTTTAATAAAGACAACGTTTAACAAAGACAGTCTTTAACTAAGACAATCTCTAATTAAGTAGCGCAGAGCAATCAACGTCACAGCCTACAAAAAAGCCGCCGATAGACATTCACTATTAAGTGAGGCCATCGGCGGCTTTTTGCGTTCTAGTTCACGTTATCGTGTTATTGGCTGCACGCTTGAGTGCACCTGAGCACCTTATGACAGCAACTTAATTAACGCATCTGCTGCAGGTCGTGACGACGGTGGATTTTGACCCGTTACCAGTAATCCATCGGTACACACCTTCACAGCAAAGTCGTCTGCAGCTTCAAATTTACCACCTTTATTTCGCAGTTCGTCTTCCACCAGATAAGGCACAACATCAGTTAATTGCATTGCTGCCTCTTCGCTGTTCGTGAATCCTGTTACTGCTTTGCCTGCAACAAGAAAGCTACCGTCAGGCGTTTTCACGTCTTTAAGTACAATAGGCGCGTGACACACAGCGCCAACGGGCTTACCCGCAGCAATTGTATCTTCAATTAATTTGATTGAATGGGCGTTGTCAGATAAATCCCACAGCGGGCCGTGACCGCCTGGGTAAAATACTGCATCGAATTCTTCTGCTCTTACATCCTCCAATGGAATAGTAGAAGCAATTGCACTTCGAGCACTATCGTCTTTTGTGTAGCGAATGGCATCGTCAGTCATCGCATCATCTGAAAGGCTATTGGGGTCGATAGGCACTTCACCGCCCATAGGAGATGCGAGCGTGATGGAATAGCCTTGATCTTTGAATGCGTAATAGGGAGAAGCAAACTCTTCTAACCACATACCGGTTTTGTTACCCGTATCACCCATTATTTCGTGCGATGTCATTACCATAAGTATAGTCTTTGACATTTTACCTCCTTGCATTGGTTTTTTAAGATTTGCTCCTCGTTTCTTTCGTTTGCAAACAGCGTTCAGATCAGAATTAGTCTAAAAAGAGCCGAGGTTGTGAGATACACAAGGCTGCCTTGTATCCAAAAAACAAAGGGCCAACATCAGAAAGGGAAAAAGTCTATCAATAATGTAGCAAAAAAAACCACCGTCCATATGGGCGGTGGTTTTTGAGTTGTGTATCTAAGTGTGAAACTAGCCAGTTTTAGAAACGGTAGTTAACACCTACGCGTACTTCCCAAAGTGAAGCACCACGATTCACAGCTTCCACAGGACGTCTAAAGTCTTCATAGAGAAGTTGACCTGCATCATTAACGGAAACATCAACAACATCCTGACGAGTTTGGAACTCACGGAAATCGCCCCACTCATCATTTATCATATTGGTTAAGTTCTCAATAACGAAGAACGCGCTTGCAGTGTGTCCCTCATAGAAGCTTGGTAACTCCTGAGAAATACGAATGTCTGCTTTAACCCACCATTTCGCATTTTGACCGTTGCGTTCAGTTACCTGTCCGCGCGCTAAGCCTTCGCCAGCAACCCAGTCGTTAAATGCTGCTTCGTTTTCTGGAGAGTCAAAGACCACGTTAGCATCGTTTAGTGTAGGTATAAACAACAACTGACGGAACTCTGCACTATCCCAACCAAAAACGCCGTCATTGTATTCACCGAACACATACGAGAACGGTGCTCCTTCGTTGGCAGTCATGAATAAGTTGAATCGCGTGGCATAGCCATCAAAAAACTCATGCTTATAACCAATCGAAAGGTTAAAGCGATGGTTGATTGCATAGTCAGAGGTAGCAGCGCCTGGATTAATAGGGTCGGTAGTCGCTGTCGCACCCCAGTTCGAACCAGCCGTAGAACTTGTCATTGGATGCGCATCTTCTGCATCAACAAACGCATAACCAAGGGTTGCGTCTAAGCCAAAATCCCACTCTTTCGAAATTGACGATGACAACACGAATGAACTTCCACTATCACCGTTGACATTACCTAAAATTAAGTCTTGGCCAATTGAACGGTCAGGGTCTACAAAGCCGTAATCTGGACGCCCATCAGCGGTAATTGTCGGAACAAGGTTAGCATCGCGAACAATAGGTGCATCACGACGATCCGTGTAAATGATATCGGCAGTGACTAAATAATCGCCCGGTGCAATCCACGTTGTACCTAATGAATATTTCCATTCAGACGGAATTTCGAAGTTCGGGTCGGTAGCGTTTACAAAGGCATCGCCATCAGTAAGGCTGGTATTTGCGACTTTATCGACCATTGCCTGTGGCGCGTCATAAATTGGCTGACCACCACCTGAAAGGGGAATATCAAATATTGACGTTTCACCTCGAACGTAGCCAGGTATATCATTCGCGAAACGCTCAACAAACGTCGCTACGTTAGTTACCCCGTCATTAGAGTACGCATTAGAAATCCATACGTTTGGATTACCGCCAGAATACAAGCCGAATCCACCGCGAATCTCAAGGTCTTCATTCACGGTATAATTAAACCCTACGCGTGGCTGAAGCAAATCGAGTCCGTCAACATTGGCTGTATTTGCAAATCCATAACGGTTAGTAAAGTTTTGGTTAAACGTTGGTCTATCGTCAGAACCATATCTTTCGTAACGTAAACCAGCCATGATTTTCAAATCATCTGTTAAATAGAATTCATCTTGCACATAGAACGTTGTGATATCTTGGCTAAATGAAGCGCCAGCGTCTGCCGGGTTGTTTGTGCCCGCAGAGTTATTGTAATAAATACGGTCCGCTAGGCCAGCTTCAAAGTCAGCGATACTGTTAAAACGATACTCACCCACGGTGTGCTGCATAAACAAGTTGAACACATCAACCTCTTCATACTCAACACCAGCAGTAATCGTGTGCTCACCGTAGTAATACGTACCTGCTAGCTTAAAGTTGAATACCTCGTAATTTAGCTCGTTAGACTGCCTTGAGTCATCTGGGCCAATATACACAGTGCCGCCGCCTTCAGTACGAATTTGCGCTTCACCAAAGCCAGACGCTGCATCAAGCGAGTTTTGGCGGTTGTCTAAATCGGTGTGACCGATACGCAATTCCGTAGAAAAATCATCAGACCAATCAGAGAACAATGAACCCACAATCGCTGTTAACTCTGCTCCGCGCTCGTAAAAATGGTTGCTTAACGATAAACGCGTAGAGCCACCGTCAGACTGGCTGATGCTGAAACCGTCGTTCCAGTTATATACCAAGTTTGCACGATGTGAGTCTGAAATATTCCAGTCCAATTTTACAATAATTTTTTCATCTTCAATAGGTGCTGAACCAGGTAATCCACCCACATCATAACCATACACATTCTGCGCTATCGTAGAAATCTGACTTACATCGTCGGAAGTTACTGTTCTTCCTAATGCGTCATAGTTGAAAAGCTGAACGCCTTCCAACTTTTCATAGGCACCAAAGAAGAATAGTGTGTCTTTAATAAGCGGGAAGCCTGCGTTAACACCGTAGCGTTTCTCGGTGTAGTTACCGTTATCACGCTTGTTGCCGTTGACCTCTTCTCCTCTGAAGGAATCGCTTGTGAAGTCAAAAAATACACCGCCAGATAATTCATTAGTACCAGACTTTGTAACCGCGTTAATGTTACACGCAGTAAAACCGCCGTATTCAACATCAAATGGAGATAACTCTACCGCTACCTGTTCAATAGCATCGTAAGAAAACGGCTGACGCTCTGTCGGAAAACCATTGTTATTAAGACCAAAAGCATCGTTTAAGCGAATACCGTCAAGCGTCAAGCTGTTAAAACGAGGACTTGCGCCACCGCAGCTAATTGCATCATTTGAACTTTCATCCAAAAACACCCGTGGATCGGCACGAACAACGTCTCCAATACTACGGTTAATTGCTGGGACGTTTTGTAACGTCTCAAAATCGAATATTGATTGCGGTCCCGTGGCACCAAATGCTGTGGCGGCTAATGAGCTACCACTTACCGATATAACTTCAATATCGCTAATATCGTCAAGCATCAAGTTAACACCGAATGCGCTACCCAATTGAAGATATACATCATCAACGGTTGTATCTTGATACGCATCTGAATCGATAATTATTTTGTAAGGACCGCCAACGCGCAAACCTCGTAGGTTAAACGTGCCGTTTTCTCCCACAGTCACTTCTCTTGTTGAGCCTGAAGGTTCATGGATAACTGTAATAGAAGTACCAGCAGCAGGTGCGCCAGTAGGAGTAAGGATTCGACCCTCCACAGCAGATGCAGTTTCCTGCGCCATTGCAGCGGTGGACAAACCAATAGACAACGCAACAGCGGCTGCTATGCGGCTGATCTTTGCTGATGTGTTCATTTGTGTGTTTCCCTTTTGTTTAGAATTTTTTTCTAACTGGACGTTACAGACAACTTTCGCTTGCCCTGCTTATGGGCAAGATGTGGCTAAATTGTCTTCGAGCTTCGTGTCATTTTTATTACAAAATTGCATTTTTGTTTACGCAGAGCGGATATTCCACGGACAACTGCGCCCACTTAAACTAACCAGATGGTCAAGTTTGATTACTTATTGTTATTATTATTTCCTAATTGCAATTCACATCGCCATTCTTGCCATACGCGCGACTAATAAACAGCGTTTAACAAAAATCAGATTAACCCAGACAAAAGCTTTTAAAAACAGCATTATAATAAATTCAAATAAATTTACCTATTGCAATAAATAACCTTAGCTGTTGAAATGCCGTATTCGATTATTAACTTTACTGGTCGCGTTTTGACAGCTCTTCGAATTGTTTCTTACTTAAAGTGGTGGCTATTATTATTTGCAGCAGGTTGCTGCGTCTTAATTAATTATTTTTCAAATTTAAGTAACTTTTCTGACATACCACCACAAACAGGTCAATATTTATACTGCAATAGCGAACTTTCAGCCAATGCAGACCAGTTTGCAGTCTATGTTACAGACAGTCGAATTGCGCAGCTTGCTAGCGACAAAATCTGTAACAATAGTGTCATAAAAAGGCAGTATGGAGAAGTAAAGGTCATTATAGGTCAGAGCGACTATGACACGTTTCGTTACATTAACCACGGTGTGGTTGATTTAGCGCTAGTGAAAAGAAATGTAATAGACGCGTTTGCAGCCAACGACATCTATGGATTAACGCCTATTGCTTCTCACCCAGACTACGGCGCATACTTTATCTCGTTACGAGAGCAACCCAAATTAGAGAAAGAATATTTATTGGGAAAGCGCATTGGCCTACTTGACTACCCTAGCAGCCGTTCGGGACATATCGTGCCAAAGACAGTATTGAAACGACTTGGCTTAAGCGACACTAATGTGAGTATTGTTTACTACAACTCACATCAAGAATTAAGACGCGCACTATTGGCTGGCGAAGTTGATATTATCTCTTCTTATTGGGCGAAAGACGATGAAGAAATACTGTCAAAAAATTATATCGCACCACTTATGGAGCAAGTGAGTGGAATGCGTTGGTATTTGAAGATGCAAACAGAAAACACAGACCTATTTTGCGCAATGCAGTCAGTTATCCACGATATCGCTATGGCGCACCCTCGTCCTTATTATAAAAATATTGTGCTAGAGGAAGGCTGCTAATGAACATCTTGAACACATTGTCACTCAAACCCAAGCGACGGGTTTTTATAAACGGATTTATCCTTTTTTTATTATTACAATGTGCTGCCGTTACCGGACAACTTGTTTCTTATCAAAATACCCTTCATAGCGCTATTGATAAGGTAGAACGAAGGATTAGTTTAGACAGTGCCTTTTTAGATGTGGGCAATCAAACACTTCAGACACCTGTAAATAGCTACGCAATATGGCAGTACACCAAAAAATTGAATGTAGAGCTGACAGACAAGGGTTACCCTGTTTTAGTTAAGTCTATTCAGGGTGAAGAATTTAAAAGTGAGGAAATATCAAAACTCAGCTATCCAAAAAGTTATACAACGGTATTGAGAAATGCCGAACAACACATTCATATTGAAATAGTGAGCAAGCCTATTTCTCATGCACTTACTTTTAGTTGGACCGCTCTCATTGCGTCACTGATGATAACGCCTGCCTTTGCGATTAACACCAGAATTACCGCAAAGCAAAGAGCGCAAAGAGAAGAGGCATTATTGCCCCCTGCCCCGAAACTCATTATCAATTTGCAAGATAAAACCATATCTAACGGCGTTACTGATAACGCAGTGATGCTGCAGAACAAACCACTGTGTTTTTACACCGCATTGGTAAAATTTTGTATTGAAAATCCTGAAGAACCTCTACATCCGCACAAAGACGTGCCGAACGAATTAGTGGCGCTGGCGAACAAGAGCTTTGGTCGACTCATAGAATTAGGCCACACCAAGCGAAAAAGACCAGACTTTAACGCTAATTTAGATAAGACCCTCAGCGAAATTCGTGCAGCACTTGATGAGGTATTTAACAGCTTTAGTGAGGAAAAAGAAACCTACTATCCACCAAGAGCACAAGGAGAAGGGTCTCGCTCAAAACAACATTCTTATGCTTTACCCAAAATCACATTAGCTGACATAGAAATAATTGGTAACTAGGCCCTCACAACTCTGCAAGCTGCTTTAAATTTGCACAATGGAGAGTTATCAGCCAATAATCTTGACCAATTGGGTAATTTATTCATGGTTAAATTAAGGCCCCGCAATACCTTGAAATATCGACGAACTTCAAGAATAGACCTAGCAAAGACCAGACCAAAAACTAACGAAACGTGAATATAACATTGATTCGTGAGGGCTAAACGCGTATCTTTGCAGCAACAAAACCAGCGTTAAAATACTATGCAATCGCCATTAATTATTGCCATTTCTGGGGCTTCAGGCTCTGGAAAATCTCTTTTTACAAAAAATTTATTTAACGGATTCAGCGCACAGGGCCGTCCTGTTCAGGTTTTGCGCGAGGATCATTACTATCGTGCGCAGGACCATTTGCCCATGGAGCAGCGCGAGCAAAATAACTACGACCACCCAAACGCATTTGAGCATGAGTTGCTGAAAGCGCATTTGCAGGCGTTGAGAGAAGGGCAGCCCATTGATTACCCGCACTATTGCTACAAAACACATACTCGCTTGCCTGAAACTGAACGTTTAAATCCAGCACCAGTGATTATCCTAGAAGGCATCATGTTGCTTGCTCGCACAGATTTACTGCCTTTATACGATGTTAAAATCTTTATCGATACACCATTGGATATTTGTTTAATGCGTAGAATGATGCGCGACCTGAAAGAGCGTGGACGCTCGATAGAGTCTGTGGCCAAGCAGTACGAAGAAACCGTAAAACCAATGTACCACCAATTCATTGAGCCAAGCCGCTTTACTGCCGACGTAGTAGTAACGCAGGGTGGAAAAAACCAAATCGCATTAGATGTGATCAAATCACACATTCAGCAAGCGCTTCTTTAAGGGAATAACATTATGGTAGGTTTACTGGGCGTAGCGCTTCTGATAGGTATTGCATTAGCAATGTCGTCGGCGAGGCGCAGCATCAACTGGCGCACTGTTGGTGGTGCGTTTGCTATTCAAGCCACTGTTGGTGCGTTTGTCCTGTACTCCGAAACCGGCAAAGAATTTCTCCTAAAAGCGACAGAGTTTGTTGGCAATATCATTGGTTACAGCCAAGACGGAATAAGCTTTTTATTCGGCCCCCTTAGCAACAATTCTCTTGGCTTTATATTTGCGGTTAATGTACTGCCCGTTATTGTTTTCTTCTCCGCACTCATTGCGGTGCTTTATCACCTTAAGGTGATGGGCGTTGTTATAAAAATTATTGGTGGCCTTCTGCAAAAGCTATTAGGCACCAGTCAACCTGAGTCAATGTCTTCGGCGGCCAATATCTTTGTCGGTCAAACCGAGGCGCCTCTGGTAGTTCGCCCCTTTATTCCACACATGACTCGTTCTGAGCTGTTTGCCATTATGGTAGGTGGCTTGGCGTCAATCGCGGGCTCGGTTATGGCCGGATATGCGGGTATGGGCGTAGAACTTAAATACTTACTGGCCGCGAGCTTTATGGCGGCGCCTGGTGGATTGTTGATGGCGAAGATTATTTTGCCTGAGACGACTAAACCAAATGAAGATTTACACGACGTAGATGCAGACAGCGCAGGCTACGCCAACGTATTTGATGCTGCTGCTAGTGGTGCAGCGTCAGGCATGCAGCTTGCGTTAAACGTAGGTGCAATGCTACTCGCTTTCATAGCACTGATTGCCATGTTCAACGGCCTCATTGGCTGGACCGCAGGGCTATTTGGCTATGAAAACGTGACTTTTGAAGGGATCCTGGGGTTTGTTCTTCAGCCACTTGCATGGGCAATCGGCGTACCATGGGAAGAAGCACAACTTGCTGGTAGCTTTATTGGGCAAAAGATGGTGGTGAACGAGTTTGTCGCGTACCTCAGCTTTTTAGAAAACCAAGAGCAACTATCTCAAGCCTCTCAGGCCATTATCACCTTTGCATTATGTGGTTTTGCAAACTTCTCTTCTATCGCTATTTTGATGGGCGGAATTGGTGCTATGGCGCCAACACGCAGAAAGGAAATTGCGCGACTGGGATTAAAGGCAGTTATTGCTGCAACCTTATCTAACTTAATGAGCGCTGCACTAGCTGGTATTTTTCTCTCTCTCGGTTAAGATTTTTTTAGACCGACTATTTGGTCAGGTTTTACTAGACTAAACGGTCAGGTTTATGTAAATTACGCACATTCTTCGCAGGCGTTGATCTGAATCAACGCCTGCGTCTTTTTTCTGTAGCCCGTCTACCTTTATAATGCCGCAATCAAACTATACGGGATAACGTTATGCAATTAGTTGCTGTTGATTACCAAGCTGAAAACGCTCAAGAAGAATTTGTTAAATCACTTCGAGAAACTGGATTTGGTGTTCTTAAGAACCACCCTATTCAGCAGTCTTTAGTTCAAGGTATTTATGACAATTGGCAGGGTTTCTTCAATAGTGAACAAAAGAACGATTACCTTTATAACAAAGGTAAGCAAGACGGATTTTTCCCTCAGAGTGTTTCTGAGGTTGCTAAGGGTTTCACGAAAAAAGACATAAAAGAGTATTATCACTTCTATCCTTGGGGCCAATGTCCAGAGGAGCTACGTCCTCAGGTATCGCAATACTACAAAGAAGCCAACACGCTTGCTTCAGAGTTATTGAGTTGGATTGAGTCTCACTCGCCAAGTGAAGTGAGTGATAAGTACAGTCAGCCGCTAGGGGATATGATTAAGGATTCTGATCAAACTCTATTGCGTATTCTTCACTATCCGCCACTAAGCGGTGATGAAGAGGTGGACGCCATTCGCGCTGCTGCTCATGAAGATATTAACTTAATTACTATTTTACCAGCTGCAAATGAGCCGGGCCTTCAGGTTCAGGCGAAAGACGGCAGCTGGCTGGATGTTCCTTGTGATTTTGGTAGTTTGATTGTAAATATTGGTGACATGCTGCAAGAAGCATCAGGCCACTATTTTCCATCCACAACCCACAGGGTAGTGAATCCTGATGGCGCAGACATGACAAAGGCTCGTATTTCACTCCCTTTGTTTTTGCACCCTAGACCAGATGTTGTTCTTTCAGAACGTCATACCGCAGGCTCATACCTGCAAGAGCGCCTTCGTGAGCTGGGCGTGATTTAAGTTAAGTTCCTTTTGTAGTGTTACCTTTCTGCCACGGCTCGTCCGTGGCTTTTTTCTATTTGACTACTAACTAGAAAAAGTTGCCCACTTTATTGATTTTACACCTACTCAGTTTTTTGCCAATACTGCGAGCTTTGATGCATAACGCTTTGCAGTATAGTCATCGGTAGCGTGTTCCTCTGCGCTTTTAAGATAAAAAACGGCATTAGTGGTGTCGCCTAATTCAAAATAGGTTTTGGCCAGTCCAAATAAAACTTCGTGGTTCTTTCTATCTAGTCTTATAGCGCGCTCATAATGCGCCAATGCTTTGTCAAAATTATCATCTTCAAATGACTGTTCGCCAAGAATGTAGTGATAAAAGGGGTTATTCTTTCTTTTGGTTTCTATTTTACTGAAAAGCTCAGCCGCTTTTTCCTCCTTATTTTGATATCGATATAAAATAGCGAGATTTTCCCATACGGTTAAATTTTCAGAATCAAGGGATAATGCGTGTTCATAGGTTCGCTCTGCTTGTTCAAAATCTCCTTGCATACGATAAAGTACACCTAAATTCGTCCATGTCTGTTGTAATTTTGGATCTACTTTGGCTGCGGCTCTGAAATAGCGGTATGCACGGGTGTAGCTATTTGCCACAAAGGCATCAGCCCCCTTATTGTTATAAAACATGGCGAGGACACTTTTTTTCGACACAGGAATGCGAGGAAAATGACTTCGAATAGCTTGTGGATCAAAGTCTACATCGGCATATGTTGCTCCTATGGTCATCCCCATTGTCGTTTCAGGCGCGCTCACTCTTAAATTAATGTGCCCATTAAGCAAACTAAAGCCATCTCTGCGCGTCCAGTATTCAGGAATATCAACCTCATAAAATGTGGTATTTAATCCAAGGTGTTGCGCTAAGGCAAAGGTCATAATTGACAAAGACAGGCAATTGGCCGCTCGGTTACTAAAGGTTGTATTTGCCACAGTGTTAGCATTGTTACGATACATCATGCCATTATCCGAGTAGTCTAAAATAGCGCTTACAAAGCCGCTTATGTTCCTCGCATTTAATCCGCTGTCGTAAACTGATTGCTCGGCAAACCGTTTTGCTTCTTCGCCGAGATAAAATACCTCCTCCTCTGACTCAATGTTGAAAAGAGAGTAGCTAGGAAACAATTCGTCTTTTAATAAAGGTTTGATATCTGCAATTTCAGTATCAGCCTGCTGTGTGCTTTGGCAAGCAACTAAACACATCGTTATTACTAGAAAAGTTAATAATGACCGGGTAGGCATGGCTTTTACTCCTAATGCGGTATACGAGTTCGTTTAATAAGACCGCTTCAAGCCTTTATGAAGCGTCATGACCTATAATAAGTATAGACTGCTCTTACTTACTTGCTTTTCTCTCCGTCACCTCCAGTGCTATTTTTTCCTGTTATTGGCCTAAACTTTTCTTTCTCTCATTCCTGCGCAGAAAAAATAAATAACCCACTGTTCTCTGGCCTCTTCCCCGATTTACAGGCGCATATCCGTATTGAAGTGACCTATGTTACATAAAGTTAATCATCACTTTTTGAAAAGCCGCCGTAATCAGTAACGAAACTAAAAGTGTTAAAAGATAGTAAAAAACTTTTACACATCGTTGGACAAACTCAAAAGGAAATATTATGCGTAAGTTGTTAAGTGCTTTAGTTATATTAGTCGTTAGTTCTTCTGTATTTGCTGGACACCACAAAATGGGTGACCATAAAGACATCGTCGATACAGCGGCGAGCAATCCAATGTTTTCAACCTTAGTAGCTGCGGTAAAAGCAGGTGGCTTGGTTGAGACATTAAAAGGTGACGGTCCTTTTACTGTGTTTGCACCTACTGACGATGCCTTTGCGGCGCTCCCTGCAGGTACGTTAGACATGTTGCTAAAGCCAGAGAACAAAGACACCTTAGTGCAAATTCTTACTTACCATGTTGTTGCAGGAAAAGTGGAAGCGAAAGACGTTGTTTCACTGACATCCGCGACGACAGTAGAAGGCAGTGATGTAGCTGTGAACGCGGCCATGGGCAAAGTTAAGATTAACGACGCGAATGTCGTGAAAACCGATGTAATGGCAGAAAACGGCGTGATCCACGTCATTGATGCAGTGCTGTTACCTGCTGATGTGGCAGCTGCACTATAATTTAGATATTGGCCGACTCTACACGAGAAGGAAAACCACCGCCCTGTGCGGTGGTTTTTTATGTAGGTGGGCAGCGTAAATACAACATTGTTTTGCCAACATATAAGTGTTTAAAATTAAGACTTATGTTGAATGCCCGTTTTTTTCATAACGGTGTAGAGTTAATTACATAATACTACCTCAGCGTAGTGTCCTGAGGAGATTTTTTGTGTACCTAGAACAAGTTGACAACAGAGCACTTTCTGATTGTAACGTTCTCATTGTAGATGATGACGCCAGCAGCAGACTCATACTAGAAACCCTGCTAACCGATATGGTCTCATGCATTTCCGTTGCCTCAGGAGAAGAGGCCGTCGAATACTGCCGCTTTAAAAAGCCTGACCTTATTTTGATGGATGTTTCCATGCCAGAGTTAGACGGTCATGCTACTACCGCCTTGCTGCGCAAAAAGCCTCAGTGCGAATCAATACCTATTATTTTTGTTACATCCTCTACAACAGAAGCAGAAGAATCAAAGTGCTGGAATTCTGGGTGTGTAGATTTTGTGGTAAAGCCAGTGAATGCCTGCACCCTCCAAAATCGCGTAAAATCTCATTTAAAAAACAAAATGCGTAACGACTTGCTTGAAAAACTTATTTACGTAGATAAGCTAACAGGGGCGTACAACAGGCACTATCTCGATGATTATCTCCCTCGATTAGTTCGCGATGGGCTTCGCAATATTACGCCGCTATCACTCGTTATTTTTGACGTCGATCACTTTAAGTTATTTAATGATATGTATGGCCACTTAGACGGCGATAGCTGCCTGTGGAAAGTAAGCCAGTGCATTAGTGAGTCTTTACAGCGTCCTATGGACAAGCTAGTACGTATCGGTGGTGAAGAGTTTTTAGTTATCTTACCTAACACCGATACCAAAGGAGCCGCGGAAGTAACAAATAGGCTACTCAAATCCGTTTACGAATTAAATATTAGACACGATGCCTCAGAATTTGATCGAGTTACACTCAGCGCGGGCGTATCCACCAAGCTGGCAGATGATGAAAAAACAATCGAGTATGTCATGTTAGAAGCAGATAAAAATCTCTACCTTGCTAAGACCGACGGTCGAAATCGTGTGAGAGTAGAAGGGTTTGATGGAGCTGAATATCACCCCCCAGTGCAGGGAATTAAAACGCAAGTCATTGTTTAATCTTTGCGCTCACTTGGCTTTGTGTTTATCTATTCTTTGTTGCCCCCAATCGGTACCTCCCCATTGCCTTGGTGTGCAAAAGTTCAGTTAACGGACTGGATTGGTCTAGTCCAAGTTGCTCAAACTGAGCAAACAATAGCTGAATTGTGGCAAGTGCATCGTCAAGGGCGTTGTGTTCAGGGCAGCTTGGAAGGTCTAATCGCTGTCGGCACACGGTAAGCGTTGCGCTATTGGTAGGAAGCACTTGATGTTGCTTATTTAACTGATAAACCGCTAGTTTAAGCGTATCAATGTAGGTGACGTCTACAGCGGGCAAAGACAGTTCTACAAATGCTTTATTGATCGCCGCTAAATCCAGGCTCGCATTGTGAAACACCAGCACTGACGATTGAAGCAGTGGCATCATTTTTTCTAGACTGACAGCTAAAGACTCTCCTTCTGCCAAAATATCATGCGTTAACCCGTGAATGACCGGGCTTTGACCTAACGCAGCCGATGTTTTGATAACAAAGTACTCGCAGGAGCACAGCGACAGTTTGCCCCCCTTACCTGTTACCCACCCAATAGACGTAATATCAGTGGTTTTAGCGTCGAGGGAGGTCAACTCAACATCAATAGCCAGTAAGTCTGTATTATTGATATATCTACCGCTAAGTTGCTTCGCTAGCGACGAGCCGGCTGATAATGTGAGTCGTTCTTTAAACCACTGCAGTATCATCTATTGTTTAATCCTACGCTTTAAATTACCTTACGAATTTCTAACACCAGCATTGCTTATCCGCCCGTCATTTATTTTAAAACCGCTGTGACAAGAGGTGAGCTAGCCAACTCCGCCGGAAAACTTCATTACCATGGCTTCGTTAGCTCGCTCTATTGCTTTAAAGCCTGCTTTAAGTTGATGCTTCTGAATTGACGACAACATGCTCACCGACACAAGGTTATCGGTCACTTTGTTCTCTAGCTGGTGACGCCAGCGCAGCCTATTTAAAAATACCCAGATGTCTTTAAGGTTTGCTGCATCTTTAGAAGAAAGCTCGGACTTGTCAGACAAACGCTCAAGACGCGCAACGGTATTGGGCAACGTAATACCATCAGCTAACGCATAAATTCGCGCAATATTGTTAATAAGCGCCACGGCACGGGTTTTTAAATCAATGGTGTCTTTTTGTTTACGTCCTTTTTCATAGCTAAACTTTTGAAACATTGATAAAGGGACAGACACATCATTGCTATTGCGCGCTAGGGCGGCTAAAAACATCTTCTGCTGTAATAATGGTGCTCGCCTTTTTTGCAGTTGTTTAAATAAGCTTGCATCACCCGCAGCGCATCGCACATCCAAAAAAATATTAAAGTGCATAATGGCCTTGCTCGTAGGTGATGATACCCACCGTTCAGCCTCTCTTACCGCTTCATCAACTGACAATCGCAATTCAGGATTACTGGCCATAATGTTGCCGTCACACAGCTTAATACCGCATTTCGCTAATCCTTTGCACACGTAGTCTGTCATATCAGCAAAATAGGCAGCCTGTTTGTCGTTGGGCGTAGATGCTAAAAGCAACCCGCTGTCTTGATCAGACCCCGTGGTTTGATCTTCCCTCGCCTGCGACCCATAAACTAACCAGGCAAACATCATAGGGGCTTTACCATTATCTTGCTGAAAAAAGCCAATAAGCTTTCGCGTCATCACGTCAGTTGCCTGGGACAAAATTTTGCCCGCAATATCGTAATCACCGGCTCGTTTGGCGTGAGCCGCAAAATAATGTGGTAATTGCCACGACAGTCTTGTGAGCTCGTACAGATTATTCGCTTTTGTTAGCTCTCCAATAATGAAAAGAACGTTGCCTCGCTGGTGCCTTATAATATCGCTGGCCGTCACCATTCCCATGGGCGACTGAGATAGGTGGTCGATAACCGGCAAGTGGTGAATATTGTTTTCGGTCATCAGCGCCATGGCATCAAACAGCGTTCTGTTGTTGCCAATTTGGGTAGGGTTTACTGTCATTATTTTCTTAACTGGAAGGGCGGTATCAAGAGCGTTGGCGACTACGCGGGATCGCAAATCTCTATCTGTCACTATGCCAATAAGCTTGTCGCTATCGGTTACTAATAAGGAAGATACTTTTTCTTGAGTCATTAACATTGCAGCATCAGCAATAGACATATCGCTGTGAGCGGCCACAGGCGCCTTATCTACAACATCGGTGAGTGCTTTGTACAACCACATGGAGTTAGAGTCGGCAATGGCATGATTTTGCAACGCATTGTTGCGCAAGCCGGTAAAAAAGGTATTAACCTCTACAAGCTCAAGTAACGCAAATACGTCTTCCGCGGCAAAACTGTAAACTAACCCGGGGCTATCTACATTGACAGAAAGTGGATAAGTACGTTTATCTAAAATAGTGGCATAGTTAAAGTAATCTCCCTCGCTTAAATGCCTAGCAGCGCCTTCTCCATCCTCCACGGAAAACTGACCGCTTTGAATAAGGTATAGTCGAGGTTCTCCCTTCGCAAAATGCTCGACGTTATCTTTCGTCACATATAATAGATCAGCATGTCGAATAAGGTCGTGGCGCTGAGATTCATTTAACATATCAAACGGTGCCGATGTAGCAAGAAAGTCTTCAACCTGCTTTGCTATTGCTGTCATTGGTAAATCCTTATTCTCTAACTATTTGCCTTTCTCTTGCTCAGTCTTTTGACTTGGCTCTTGGCCTATTGAGAGTTACACCGCGAATTCTGCATATGTCTCTTTTTTTAATGAATAGGATAATGCATTCACTAAAAAAAAAGACACCTTCTCAAAAGAAAAAACCAACCGACTAAATACAGCTAGAAGGTTGGCCTTTTATTTTACTTATACGTATTACTCGTATTTTTCACTAATTCGGTTTATCGATTAGTGTGCAGAGGCTTCACCCGCTCCCTTAGGATAGCGAATACTTTCTACCAACTCCTGGATTTCTTCTGGTGCTTCATCTGTCACTTTGAAGACAAGGAATGCCACTATGAAGTTAACTATCATACCCAATGTACCAATACCCTCAGGTGAGACACCCAACAACCAGTTGTCAGGAGTATTCGCAGCAGGGTTAACAAACTTGAAGTAGATAATGTACGTCGCGGTAAAGGCAATACCAGATAACATACCCGCAACAGCACCCTTATCATTCATACGTTTGCTAAAGATACCCATAATAATAGCAGGGAAGAAACTGGACGCTGCTAAGCCGAAGGCAAAAGCGACCACCTGCGCAACGAACCCGGGCGGATTAATACCAAAGTAACCGGCAATGACAATGGCAACACCTGCGGCCAATCGTGCATAAAATAGCTCTGCCTTATCCGTAATATCTGGCGCAAAATTTCGTTTCAGTAAATCATGAGATACCGACGTGGAAATGACGAGTAACAAGCCAGCCGAGGTAGAAAGCGCAGCGGCAACACCACCAGCGGCCACCAAGGCAATAACCCAAGCCGGTAAATTCGCTATTTCAGGGTTCGCCAGTACCATGATGTCACGGTCGACGGTCATTTCGTTACGCTCATCACCAGAATAGAACATGACGCCATCGCCATTCTTATCGTTAAATTCGATAAGTCCGGTTTGCTCCCAGTTCTTAATCCACGATGGTGCTTCTTCGTAACTGGTACCCGTAAGCTCTGGGCCGTTAATAGTTTCAATCATATTAACGCGAGCAAAAGCAGCAAGAGACGGTGCAGTGGTGTAAACAATAGCGATAAACGCTAGTGCATAACCCGCTGATTTACGCGCATCGTGTACTTTTGGAACAGTGAAGAAGCGAACAATAACGTGTGGTAAACCTGCTGTACCTACCATAAGTGCAAAGGTAATGAAGAATACATCAATGGTACTTTTCGTCCCTGTCGTGTATTCATGGAAACCAAGATCGGTGGATAAATTATCGAGCTTTTGCAGCAAATGCATACCCGACCCATCGGCCAACGTGGCTCCGAAACCGGTTTGCGGAAGAATATGACCGGTAACCATGATAGAAATAAATACCGCAGGAACCACATAGGCAAACACCATCACACAAAATTGTGCAACTTGCGTGTAGGTAATACCTTTCATGCCGCCAAGTACGGTGTAGAAAAAGACGATAACCATACCGAGCACTACGCCGGTAACAATATCAACTTCTAAGAATCGACTGAATACAACGCCAACCCCTCGCATCTGCCCTGCTACATAGGTAAAACAGACAAAAATAGCGCAAAATACAGCAACGGTTCGGGCTGTTTGTGAGTAGTAGCGGTCTCCAATAAAATCGGGTACAGTGAATTTTCCGAATTTGCGAAGATAAGGTGCTAGGCAAAGCGCGAGCAGAACGTAACCGCCTGTCCAGCCCATAAGGTATACGGCGCCGTCATATCCCATAAAGGAAATAAGGCCTGCCATGGAAATAAACGATGCAGCTGACATCCAATCGGCGGCTGTTGCCATACCGTTTAACACAGGTGGAACACCGCCACCGGCGACGTAAAAATCGTTTGTTGATCCGGCTCTGGCCCAAATCGCAATTGCAATGTACAGCGCGAATGTAGCGCCTACAATAAGTAAGGTGAGTGCTTGAACATCCATCGTATTACTCCTCGTCTACGCCGTAACGTTTGTCCATCGCATTCATTTTCGCCATGTAGACAAAAATAAGAGCGACAAAAACTAAAATGGAACCTTGTTGCGCAAACCAGAAGCCCAGTTTGAAACCAAAGAATTGGATGTTATTTAATGCATCGGCAAATAAAATGCCGGCACCAAAGGATACAGCGAACCAAACGACTAAAAGTTTAAAAAGGAGAGCTAAGTTCTCCTTCCAGTATGCTTTTTGGTCATCATTATTTCTAAAAGACATTGTTCCGTCCCCACGTCAGGTTAATCGGTTGTTGTTTTTTTACATTTTCCTAACGCTCAACTCTTTTACATTGTCGCTGCTGATTTCACGTTGCTAACAACGTTCACCCAAAGCAGCGAAGCCAAGCCTATAGGAGGTTGGATATCACTTTAGACCCGCATCAAATATTTAAAAATGAGACCATGGTCGTAGGTAGACGAAGGTAGCGATGAGTATAATAGGCACAGAGTTGTAAAAATAAGGTTAACGAGGGCGCTATGGTTTTTGGCTGGATCACACTGGCAGTATTGTATCTATTTTTACTTTTTTCCCTGGCTAGCTGGGGCGAAAAAAACTCGCCAATGGCGCGGGCGCTCACTTCCCATCCCGCTATTTATTCTCTCGCGCTCGCTATTTATTGTACTGCATGGACATTCTTCGGCATGGTAGGACAAGCAAGTAGAGATACCTGGATTTATCTGCCTATTATGCTTGGCCCCATTTTAGTCTACGTGGTGGGTTACAAATTTATTTATAAACTGACATTAGTGAGTAAGAAGCAGCATATTACCACTATTTCTGACTTTATTGCCTCTCGTTATGGGAAGCGTCAAACCGTAGCATTGGTGGTCACGCTCATCGCACTACTTGCCACTATTCCTTATATTGCACTGCAATTGAAAGCCGTTGGCAATACATTTCAGCTACTTACACAACAACCCAAAAATGACATCATTATCATTGTAGCAACGGCTTTTATTGCGGTGTTCGCCATTTATTTTGGCACACGTCAAACTGATGTGACTGAATATCGAAGAGGCTTAATGCTCGCCATCGCCTTTGAGTCGTCAGTGAAACTACTCGCGCTAGTGTTGGTGGCGTTTGTTGGTTACAGCGCCTGGAAAACTACGCAAAATGGTCCTTTTTTCGAAAGTTTTTTAAACGAGTCGGCGCTATCTACCTTTAGCTCGTTTACGTTTATTGCCCAAACTATTATGGCAGCTGCCGCCATTGTGTGTTTACCAAGACAATTTCACGTGGCAATTATCGACAATTTAAGTTTATCCCATTTACGCACCGCTCGCTGGCTGTTCCCGCTTTATCTTATTATTATTTCTGCAGTTATTCCTGTTATCGCTATTGCGGGCAAAGCTATATTTTCTGGTACCGGTATTGAGCCCGATTCGTATGTTTTATCGCTGGCCATGTTTTCAGAGTCCGTCTTATTGCAGATGATTGTTTTTGTTGGCGGCCTGTCTGCTGCCACCGCAATGATTATTGTGGCAACGCTTACGCTCAGCACCATGCTAACTAACGACGTAATTTTACCCCGCATTTTGGCACTTACCGAAGATACGGACAAAAAGCGGGATATTTCTCGCCGCATAAGACTAATACGGCGAGTTGTCATCGCCTTCATCTTGTTGATGGCATTTTTATACCACCAGCAAATGACCAACAGTCGTTCGCTACACTCAATAGGTCTTATTGCTTTTTCACTGGTTATTCAATTGTTACCAGCCATTGTAGGCGGTTTGTACTGGAAACGCGCACATGCCCATGGCGTGTATGCAGGGTTAATGATTGGCTTAGTTATTTGGGTATTGTGGCTAGTATTACCAATTGTAAGCGAACAAGTATCCAGACTAGAACAAAATGAGCTTATAAGCCAAGGTGCAATGATAAGCTTAGCAGCCAATGCTTTTATGTATGTCCTTTTTTCGTGGTTTGCCCCCCAGCGACTTATCGATCGCATTCAGGCAGAAGCCTTTGTGTCACCCACCATGTCAGCCAATAATTCGGTAAAAACTCAAGCAACTAACGTAAGAGTTTCGGACTTAACCACACTACTGTCCACGTTTATGGGATCTGGTAGGTGCGTACAGCTTGTCGATGAATATCAAACGCTAAATCACTGTCAACTGAATGAGCAAGATACGCCAGATGAGTCATTCTTATCGTTTTGTGAACGAGCGTTAGGTGGTGTAATTGGTGCTTCAAGTGCGAAAGTGCTACTAGATAGCGCGCTGCGTGGCAAAAAAATGGACTTCACTGAGATCATCAATTTCTTTGATGACACCACTCAAGCCATGCAGTTTAATATGACCGCACTACTCACTTCGCTTGAAAATATGGATCAGGGGATCAGTGTTGTCGACAAACACCTGCATCTAGTCGCGTGGAATAAGCGTTATTCAAACCTTTACCCCTACCCTGACGACTTACTTGCAGTAGGCGTCCCCATTGAACGCCTTATTCGATACAACGCCGCTCAGGGCGAATTTGGCACTTACAATGTCGAAGCAGAGATAGAAAAGCGTTTAGAGCATTTACGCTCGGGCATGCCTCATCGATTCACCCGTCAAAGACAAGACGGACGAGTTATCGAAATGGTTGGCAACCCACTACCTGGTGGTGGCTTTGTAACAAGCTTTAATGACATTACCGGCCACGTAGAAATTCAGCAGGCTCTTGAAGAGTCTAACATCGACCTTGAAGCTCGAATTAAAAAGCGTACTGAAGAAGTGCACTCCATTAATGCAGCACTGCGCCTTGAAATTGAAAGGCGCTCTGGCGCCGAAAAAGAATTAATTCGAGCAAGAAAAGCGGCAGAAGATGCCAACGCAAGTAAAACCCGATTTTTAGCGCTTGCCAGCCACGACGTATTGCAGCCACTCAATGCCGCTAAGCTTTATGTAAGCGCTCTAGAAGAGCAAGACCTATCTGAGCAAACACTGACGATCGTTCAAAAGCTCAGTCATAGCGTATCATCGAGCGAGGCCCTTATTGGTACATTGCTCGATATTGCGCGCCTTGATCAGGGTGAGATGAAGCCAGATTTAGAGTCTGTTGATGTGAACACCCTCCTTTCGCCTTTGCTGGATGAAATGTCGATGCGAGCCAAAGAAAAAGGACTGGAACTAAAAGCAATCATTCGCCCATGCTGGGTACATGCCGACAAAACCTATCTGTATAGAATCTTGCAAAACCTACTGTCTAACGCAGTGAAATATACCGAAAAAGGCAGAGTGCTATTTGCTGTTAAAACGAACGGAAATACCGTGACGTTTAACATTATGGATACTGGAATTGGTATTTCTAGCGACAAACTAGACACCATATTTGGCGACTTTTTCCGTGCCAATGAAAGCAAAGAGCATGGCCTTGGGTTGGGTCTTGGTGTTGTGCGACGACTTAGCTTACAGCTCAATAGCGAAATTAAAGTCACTTCTCAGTTAGGCAAGGGAAGTAGTTTTCGCTTCACGCTGGAAAAAGTAGCAGCAAAACTTACTTCTGCTCAACCCGCAAAACCAAGAAACACCACATTCAGCGGTATGAAGGTGCTTTGTGTTGACGACCAGCGGGAAAACTTAGATGCGCTGAGTACCTTGTTAGAAAAATGGGGGGTGAGTGTGACGCTTGCCAACAATTGGGATGATGCATTATCCCTTGCAGTGTCTGTAAAACCACAAATTCTATTAATGGACTATCAGCTAAGCCATGAAGATAGCAAAAATGGACTGGCCCTTATCGAACTTATTCGAACAACGCTAAATGTGGTTGTTCCAGCGGCACTGATCACAGCCACTCCCGATGAAAACCTTGTGGTTCAATGCAAAGAACAGGGAGTTAACTTTTTAGCTAAACCACTTAAACCAGCAAAACTGCGCGCCTTGTTGCAAAGTATGACTCGCTATATTCGAGAAGCAAAAAACGTAGAGCCAGATTAGCAATGGTGGAGGAGTAAACTATCGCTCTTCATTCACTTGGTGTGAATCATCAACCTGCTTTGGCGCCGATACATCGGCCTTGGCGACTACTTTACCAATGCTGTTCCACTTTACTTTAGGGTTTAGCATAACGGGACGAGTAAGAATAAGATTATTTGGATACATGATCGTTTCGCGATCCGTTGTGACTAGTCGGGTACTAAACGGACCAATATCGGCAATAACACCTTCCACAAAATTATCGCCATCGATGATACGCAAATAGTTGCCTCTGCGATAAGACACATTCGTTAGCAAAATAAAATAGGCGGTAATGTTACTTATCAAGGACCAGCTAGCGAATAAAGCAACACCTGTAACCGTAATAATGGACGTGGAAAGTACAAGTAGCCCAGAAAAGTCGATACCCCATGCAAGTAATAGTAAACACATAGAAACGGTAGCCACCAGCACCCGCGCAGCAAACAGCCCTTTCAACGCGCTATGAGATTTTAACTTTGATTTGGCAATATCACTTTCAATTTTTGGCAGCAGTTTTCGAGACATGACTAGATAAACCAGCAAGACCAAACTGCTAAACACTATATTCGACTGATACTCAGTTGCCCAACGTAAAATACCATTCCACCACTCCATCATTAACGCGTCGTTCTCCACAAAAATCCTCAAATTGATTTCAATATTCACTACTAAATTGATGGCAAATAAGCCGCCAGCTTCGACATGCTATCGTTATTGCGCTACTCTTTCATAAAATAAAAACAATCGCCACCATAAGAAAAAATCGTAAGACAGTCGTTACAGACTCAATTAGTATGCGCGGCTAAAACAGCTTGCGCATTTACTGTTCACATGTAACGGTGTTATCGACCCGTAGGCAAAGTTACTTCATTTTATCAAGGCTGATTTATTCATGCGTATTGCAATACTCTCGAGAAACCCGAAACTTTACTCTACTTCACGTCTTGTAGAAGCTGGCAAGGCTAGAGGCCATGAAGTAGATATTATTGATACCATGCATTGCTATATGGATATTACCAGTGCTCGTCCTTCGGTACGATACAAAGGCAGAAAACTACCCTATTACGATGCTGTGATCCCTCGCATAGGTGCGTCGGTCAGTTTTTATGGCACATCGGTAGTTCGTCAGTTTGAAATGATGGGTACATACAGTGTTAATGAATCTGTCGCAATTAGTCGTTCTCGAGATAAACTTCGCTCGTTGCAACTGCTCTCACGTAAGGGCATTGGTATGCCGCGAACAGGTTTTGCGCATCACCCAGACAAAATAGACGACGTAATTAAAACCGTAGGTGGCGCTCCCGTGGTCATCAAATTACTTGAGGGCACCCAAGGAATTGGCGTAGTACTAGCAGAAACCCACAACGCCGCTGAATCTATTATCGAAGCCTTTATGGGGTTGAATGCCAGTATACTGGTGCAAGAGTTTATTAAAGAAGCTGGCGGCAGTGATATTCGCTGCCTAGTAGTGGGTGGCAAAGTGGTTGCTGCAATGAAGCGTCAAGCGGCCGAAGGTGAATTTCGTTCTAATTTACACCGTGGCGGTCAAGCCAGTCTGGTAAGGCTGAGCCCTGCAGAGCGCAAAACCGCTATTGATGCCGCTAAAACTATGGGATTAAACTGTTGTGGGGTAGACATCTTGCGCTCTAACCATGGTCCAGTTGTCATGGAAGTTAACTCATCGCCTGGCTTAGAAGGTATTGAGAAAGCGACGAACAAAGACGTAGCAGCGATGATCATTTCATTTATCGAAAAAAGCGCTGAACCACATAAAACAAAAACACGCGGTAAGGGATAGCGAAGTCGTTAAGTGATAATCAGGGCGTTTTGTCCTACTAATGATGTAAGGCTGCAACGCCATTTGTGAAGGAAAACCAGAGTGGTTAAGAATATTTTGACAATTGGGGGGCACGATATAGCCCCGGGAGAAACCAAAAAAATAGATCTCGAAATGCCACCGCTTTATACCGCGACGAACATGAGCATTCCCGTTTATGTGAAACGAGGGAAACGCCCTGGTCCCATTATGTTTGTTAGCGCAGCGATTCACGGCGACGAGCTAAACGGTATAGAAATTGTAGGGCGCGTAATTCGCTCAAAAGCCATTGAGAAACTGCGCGGCACACTTATCGCAGTGCCGATGGTGAATGTTTACGGAGTGTTAAATCAGTCGCGCTATTTACCCGACAGGCGAGACTTAAACCGCAGCTTTCCCGGCAGCAAAAAAGGATCTTTAGCTGGCAGACTTGCCAATTTATTTTTTAACGAAGTGGTCAGTAAGTGCGATGTGGGAATAGATCTTCACACGGGTGCCATTCATCGAAGCAATCTCCCCCAAATTCGCGCGAACCTAGACGACACTGAGGTGTTGGAGATGGCAAAAGCCTTCGGCGTGCCGGTGCTGTTAAATGCCGAAATTCGCGACGGCTCACTGCGAGAGGCTGCCAGTACCAGTGGTGTGAAAATATTGCTTTATGAAGCAGGACAAGCACTACGCTATGATGAGTTTTCCATAAGAGCCGGTGTAAAGGGAATTATCAATACCATGCGGCACTTAGGCATGCTGAACAAGAGCCGCAGTAAGGGCCACAGCATAAACCGTTTTATTGCGCAGCAAAGCGGCTGGGTAAGAGCCTCTGAGAGCGGATTGGTTACTCATTTGGCACAGCTTGGCGACCACGTTGAGAAAGGTGATAAATTAGCTGCTATTGCCGATCCCTTTGGTAACTTTGTTGGCAGTATTATCAGTCCAGCGGAGGGCATTGTCATTGGTAAACAAAATATACCACTTACCCAAGAAGGTGAAGCCATATACCACATAGCCTATTTTTCTAAGCCTAACGAGGTAGCGGAGCATGTAGAGCTCTACCAAGACAACTTGTTGCCTGGTGAAGCACCTCTTGTTGAGTAAAAACGATGATGAATAATAAAAAACTTATTGGTGCTGTCGAATTGTGCGATTTACCCCAGTTAGCTATTATAGAACTTAACGTGAGAGTAGACACTGGGGCAGCCACGTCATCTTTGCACGTGGATAATATAGAGGAATTTACCAAAGGCGATGAGCTATGGATCAGCTTCGATATTCACCCTGATATTTACAATGTAGAAACAGTGGTAAGGCGCGAAGCGAAAGTTTTTGGTAAAAAAAAGGTGAAAAGTTCTACCGCAACCCGAGAAAAGCGCTATGTTATATTAACAGATATCGTTATGGATGGTTTTCAGTGGAATATACAGCTTACGCTGACTGATCGCTCAGAAATGACATATTCTATGTTACTTGGCCGAGAGGGAATGGCTGGACATTTTATTGTAGATCCTGAATATGACTTCCTTCTCACTGGAAAAGACTAGCGCTCGCCCCCTTTCTACTCGTATTTACTGTATAGCAAAGGTCAATGCGCTGCTATTTCAGGAGATAAATGACTGGACACGCGTTGGCCAGGAAGGGCTTTGCTTTTTACATCTCTACAAGCTCGCATTGTTTTTGCACTGCTTGCTTGTGCTACTCTTATTTTCACACTTCACTCCCATGCCAACCAGACAAGCCATTCTTCTAGCACTGCCCACACTACAATAAGGCTGCCCAATGTGCACCCCGGTCGTGACGCCGTCTACGCCCACGCGAAACAGTTGCTTACCGAAGCACTTCTTATCACACAGGCAGACTACGGCACTTTCGAATTGATAGTGAGTAATCAAGAAAGTCCGCAGCGGCGACAGCTGAGAAGTTTAGAACACGACCTCCTTGATGTTACGTGGAGCGTCACCTCATCAGATAGGGAAGCGTACTTTTTGCCCATCCGCATACCTATTATGGCTGGACTGTTTGGCAAGAGAGTGCTGTTAATTGATTCTGAGGACACACGTTTTTCAAAAGATATGGAAATTACCGATCTTAAAGAATTCAGAGCAGTTCTTGGTTATGACTGGCCTGATACCGACATTTTTAGACAGGCGGGTATTCCCGTTGTTGAAACCACCTATCGTGCATCGTTTAAGATGGTGTCGGAAGGGTTTGCTGACATGTTTCCCCGTAGCGTGGTGGAAGTATTAGGAGAGGTTGAACACACAGAATTGAGTAAAGGGCTCGTTATTGAGGACAACATCGTTATTTCATACCCTAGCCCGATATTTTTCTTTGTTGGTAGTAACAATAAACGGCTTGCCTCACGAATAACCGAAGGGTTACTGCAACTGTTAAAAAATCATCGGTTTCAACAGTTGATAAAAGAATATAAGGGCTATCAACAGGGCCTTACACTTATTGAGGGGCGAACAATCATTCACCTAGACAACCCTTTTTTAAGTACCGAGAGTAAAAAGGCGATAGAGAACTTTCTACCGCTGTTTACGCCCGACAAAATCCTCTTCGAGAGCTCTGCTTCAGACGATGCTACTAAAGAAGCCTATCCTGAAGATGGCACTGGTGCAGAGGCCAACGTTGAAGAATTATTGGTAATTAACGGCCTGAGGTAAAAAACCTTTACTTATAGCACTGGCTACAAGCATGGTTAGCGTGAGGGTGGTTCAAGCTCGAGTTGTGAAGCAATCAATACTGCTTGTGTGCGATTATTAATGCCCAGCTTTTTGAATAAGGCCGTAACATGGGCTTTTACCGTGGCTTCAGCAATATCCAAATTGTAGCCAATTTGTTTATTCAATAAACCGTCTCGCATATAACACAGCACTTTATACTGAGAGGGTGTAAGCGAAGCAACCTTGTCAGCAAGTTCTGAAAACGCCTCGTCAACTTCGTTGACATTTTCACTTAGCCCTTCAGGTAGCCAAATATCACCATCAAGAATGGCTTCCACGGCATTGGCTATATCTTGTGCACTGGCAGTTTTAGGTATAAAGCCAGACGCGCCAACACCAATAATTTTAGATATTAACGCAGTGTCTTCTGTACCCGATACCACTGCAACGGGGATGTCGGGATAAAGCTTGCGAATATGAAGTAGCCCGAACAGATCATTACTGCCGGGCATGTGTAAATCGAGCAGAAGCAAATCGATATCCTCTTTGTTGAGCATATCAACCGTAGACATTAAGTCACCTGCCTCTTTAAGCGTTAAGGAGGGTAACGACAACGAGAGAGCGCCTCTTAAAGCATCGCGATACAGCGGGTGATCATCTGCGATTAAAAGCGTTATCATTGTCGTTTTCCTTGATTATTTATTAAGTCGTTCCTCTATGAGTGTATCAACAACAGAGGGATCCGCCAACGTCGATGTATCACCCAATTGCTCATGCTCGTTTGCCGCTATTTTACGTAGAATACGACGCATTATTTTACCAGAGCGTGTTTTCGGTAACCCTGTAGACCACTGAATAATATCTGGTGTTGCAATAGGGCTTAACTCTTGACGCACCCATGCTTTAAGCTCCTTAGTAAGAGCTTCATTAACCTCTACACCTTCAATAGGACTTACATAAACGTAAATTCCCTGACCTTTAATATCGTGTGGATATCCAACAACTGCTGCCTCAGCCACTTTACTGTGCGCCACAAGTGCGCTTTCAATTTCTGCAGTACCTAAGCGGTGACCTGAAACATTTAATACATCGTCTACGCGACCAGTTATCCAATAACATCCATCTTCGTCACGTCGAGCACCATCACCGGTAAAGTACACGCCTTCATAGGCACTGAAATAAGTATTAATAAAACGTTGATGGTCGCCATACACAGTCCGAGCCTGACTCGGCCAGCTATCTTTAATCACTAGGTTACCTTCGGCGGCACCTTCCAGTTCGTTGCCATCAGCATCGAATAATGCTGGAGCTACCCCGAAGAACGGTCGGGTAGCCGAACCAGGCTTAAGCTCTGTCGCCCCCGGTAATGGAAGGATCATATGACCACCAGTTTCCGTTTGCCACCACGTGTCAATTATGGGGCAACGGCCTTGACCAATGACGCGGTGATACCATTCCCATGCCTCTGGGTTAATCGGTTCACCTACCGTTCCTAATAAACGCAACGACGATAGATCACAGCCCTCTGCTGGTGTGTCGCCGTGAGCCATTAACGCGCGAATAGCCGTTGGTGCAGTATACAAGCTATTTACTTTATACTTTTCAACCACCTGCGCAATGCGTTTCACGTCAGGGTACGTAGGCACACCTTCAAAGAAAACTTGTGACGCTGCGTTAACCATAGGCCCGTAGACCATGTAACTATGCCCCGTTACCCAACCTACATCGGCAGTACACCAATAGATGTCATCGTCTTTGTAATCAAAGGCGTATTTAAAGGTCATGGCTGAATACAGTAAATACCCGCCGGTGGTATGCACAACACCTTTGGGTGTTCCTGTAGAGCCTGATGTATATAGAATAAACAGTGGATCTTCGGCGTTCATTACCTCAGGTTCACATTGTGCAGAGCAATTATCAATTGCATCGTGCCACCAAACGTCATGCTTGCTGTTCCAATCAACATCGCCGCCAGTAAGCTTATGCACAATTACATGAGTGACAGAAGGACAAGCATGGTTTGCTAGCGCCTTATCAACGTTTGCTTTAAGAGGAATACTGCGCCCTGCTCTGCGGCCTTCATCGGCGGTAATAACCACTTTGGCTTCGCTGTCATTAATGCGATCAGCAATTGCATTTGGCGAGAAACCACCAAAAATAACCGAATGTACAGCACCTATACGAGCACAGGCCAACATTGCGTAAGCGGCTTCAGGCACCATAGGCATGTAAATCGCCACGCGATCGCCTTTCTCCACGCCCATTTCTTTAAGCGCATTGGCTAACTTACACACTTCATAATGTACTTGTTGATAGGTGACATCTAAACAGTCTTTGGGAGAGTCACCTTCCCAGTGAAACGCAACCTTAGTAGCGTTCTTCTCTAAATGTCTGTCAATGCAGTTATAACTTGCGTTTAACGCACCATCTTCAAACCACTTTATCGATACGTCGTTTTTGTTAAACACCGTATTCTTAATTTTTGTTGGCGCTTCGTACCACTCCAGTAATGCAGCATGCTCCGCCCAGAATGACTCAGGGTCGTCTATCGACTTCTTGTACATTTCGTCGTATTGAGACGCAGTAAGATGAGTAGATTGAAGGATATTTTCTGGTACAGGGTAAGTTTTGCTGGCAGTCATAGATTGCCTCCGATTTAATAGTGTTAAATTCTCGATCGTTAGGATATTACTCTAATCATTAATCAATAAAGAAAAATGAGACATTGGTCTTATTGGCATTATTTGCCGAAGAATCTTCATTTCAAAGCCTTGCAGCACAACACGTTAGGCTTATTTTTTGAGCCACTTAGCTCTATGCGCATTGCCAATTAAGACCGCCAATTAAGACATGCATGATATTAATCCCAATCCTATCAAGACAGGCATGTTATCAACCTTATCAAGACAGGCATGTGAATTTTATTTCTGTAGAAAGAAACACAGGCTGATAGGCTGACATGCTAAAAAGCTATCGACCTACCAACCTTAAGATGTGAGTTGCTATCTACTTCTTTATTTTTAAAACTTAAACACGACCCCCGCCCGCGCTACAACTGCCGAAAAGCTCTCGAAATCCGATCCATACTCAGTATCAAAATGAGTGAGCTGTGCGAACGTTGTTAAACTGTCTGTGGTTTTATAACCATAATTGATGTAGGCAGTGGTATTTTTATTGAGTTCGGTAATTGACAAACGACCGCGGTCACTCGAATCAACAGACGCGGTAGCATAACCCACCTTAACATTGTGATCTGGGTTGATATTCCAACTCAGGAAGGTAAAAAAGCCGCTCTCACCAAAGCTTTCTCTCACTTGGCCTGAGCCATCTAAACGAGAGGCAGGAGCAACACCTAGAGCATTCTGATTGTTCAGTGATTCCCCTGTATAGTATTCCGCATTAAAGCTAACCGCGCCAAAATTGAGGGTAGTGTAAACTTTGAATAGATTGGCGTCTTGATCTTCACCACCAGTAAACCCAGCTTCACTCTCATAATTAATCTGTGCAAAATGACCCGCAACACCAACTTTATGGCCAGAGAAACTGTAATTTGCGTCAAACGCTACGCCAGGCATACTCCCCAACTCGTTAGCATTAATTCCTGCTGGGCTGTTGTTTCGCCCTTTGCCTGTCAATGCACCAGTCAAGGTTAAATTATCTAACTTATAGGTCGCGCCTGCCTCCATAGCCAAGAACCCAGAGTTACCAGCACGATAGGCATTACCTATCCAGTTGTAACTGCCACTTGATTTGATACCAGCAGCCGTTGTCCATTTTTGCCCAGCAAAAAAGGTCAGCTTTTCATTCATATCATAATATACTGTGGCCAAGCGTAAGCGGGGGCCTTGCGCCTGTATCGCAGTTTGGTTTGTAAATCCGTCTTCTCCGTCGATAAAATCAAATTCAAGTATAGTTCTAACTTTGTCGTGCTTCATATTTAAAGAAAAGCGAGAGTGCGCTGCCTGGAAAGATGTCGACTCAGATTCTAAAAATGTCCGCTGCTGATCCGTCGCCGCAGCGCCGCCAAAAATATCTGTTCTTAGGGCATTTGTTGGTGCTACATGACTATAGCCACTTCCATAACTAGCTACACCTTGATTGGAACTTACTATTTCGGTTTTCACCATACCTTTAAAGCTAAATTCAAAAGCGACAGCAGGCGAAGTTATCAATACAAGTGCGCAAGACGCGGCAACACGATTAAGCATGTGGTTCTCCAAAATTATACGTAGTGTTCAACTTTAATTTTTATTTAATTGTCCCTGCGAGCGTATAAAAACACAGGGAGTGTGTAATTTGATTTGATCATGCAACGGATTAACTTCCGATTAACATTAATTCAACAAATCAATTGTGTGTTAAAAATAGGCAAAATACTCTACAAATCATAGCTGTTGCGACCAAAGTCTTACTATTTCGATTACGTTAAAGCGGCGCTAAGCACTGATCTGTCTACGCTAAATCATTGTTTAATTTAAGAAGTTAAAACACAACACCAAAGATTTTAAAGTCTAAACAAGTTACGATTTTTCAACGCGTTAATGGCATAGGTTATAAGCATAGGTAAAAAAAGAAAACCGCCGATTTTATTTCTACTTTTTAAAATGATGGGCAGAGAGCATCACAAATAAGAAATACGCTTAAAAAGCACGAGTTGGTCGCAGAGAAGCTTGGGGAGTACTCGTAAATATATACGAAGGTGCAAGCAACAATTCTAGTGGCAAAGGCAGCAACAAAGATGGTGATAAAGATAACTGCAAAGCTAAAAGAAAGTGATATAGTGCCCTTTTGAACACCCCATAAACTCAATGTATAAACTGGTTAGGGATATTGAGCTGATGGTGGGCAATGCGCCCATCATTAAATCAACACGCCAAACAGCAATGCGCCGATTGAAACCTTAACATTATGAGTTAGCACGCCTCAGTTTAAGGCGCGTAGACCGAATATGCGTTGTTTAATTTAGAATCCCATGGGGTATGCTTTTAGCACGTTGCTAATGTTATCTAGCACTTTATTGCTCAGTTTAATGTCGAACGCTGCGATATTTTCAGAAAGCTGTTCGAGAGTTGTTGCACCGATGATAGTAGATGTCACACCAGGTACTTGCTGACACCATGCTAAAGCAAGTTGCGACGGTGTGATGCCTGCGTTCTCCGCAATATTAACATACTGCTTAGTGGCAGATTGCGCTGCAGATTGGTCTCTGAATAAACCCATGCGCTGTGCCAATGTCCAACGTGAGCCCTCAGGTCTTGCACCATTGAGATATTTGCCGCTGAGCATGCCCGTAGCTAATGGCGACCAAGGCAAGTAAGCAATGCTTTCACACTGACACATCTCAATAAGGTAAGGCCAATCTTTTGTGTGTAACAGGCTAAATTCATTCTGAATAGACACGGGTAAAGGCACATTTTCTTCTGTGCACAGGCGCAAAAAAGTATGTATTCCCCAGGGCGTATCGTCAGACAATCCCCAGTGGCGAATTTTGCCCGCATCGAGCGCAGCTTTTATTCCTTTGAGAATATTTCGCATGCCGCTAATCTCTTTGTCGCGGTCGATCGCTGTTGGGTCTGTACTGTCAGGCCAATGTTTGCCAAAGTGCGGTGTTACCCTATTTGGCCAATGAAGCTGATACACATCGATATAGTTGGTGTGTAAACGCGCGAGAGATTTATCAAGAGCAGTAGTAAGCGAAGAAGCCGTTATTGGTCCCCCCTCTCGGATATACTTCAAGCCTGCACCCGCTACCTTGGTCATAATCACAATGTTGTTGCGCACGTCTTGATTACGGGAAATCCAATTGCCGATAATTCGTTCTGTGTCGCCATAGGTTTCTGCGTTGGGAGGTACAGGATACATCTCAGCGGTATCGATAAAATTAATCCCCGCGTCGAGTGCTATCGCCATCTGTGCATCAGCATCTTCCTGCGTATTTTGAATCCCCCAGGTCATTGTTCCTAAACATATATCGGAAACCTGAAGGCCGCTTGAACCTAGACTATTAAACTTCATTATAGCTTTACCTTTTAACTGTTAAGCGCTCGCTCGCTTACGGATGAGTTACTGTCGTTTTGTTGGTTTTGCTTCTAGCTGACTCGTCTTTATTGCGATGCTTACTGCTTACTACAATGCCTGTCATAATAGCGCGCTTACTGCTCACTACCATGCCCACTACCATGCCTGTCATAATAGTACTACAATGCCTGTCATAATAGCGCGCTTACTGCTCACTACAATGCCCACTACCATGCCTGTCATAATAGTACTTACTACCATGCCTGTCATAATAGCGCGATTTTAATGTCTGTCTCAATAAAGAGGGATTCAGAGAGCGATTACCGTGCCTGTCTCAATAATAACGATTTGTGCCTGTCTCGATAACGCAATGCTAGCATGCGTTTAAACGTCACCATTTCGGCAGACCGAACTGCGAGAGACGCAGCCAAGCCTCTTCTCGCGACTTATTTAAAATTATTGATGTGGGCGTTGGCCATGATCAGCGCATATTCAATGTTGCTTGAAACTACTACGAAAAAAGCTATTTTAGCGCAGTCATTACAGCTGAACTCCCACATGAAAATTGTTACGTGGTCGGGTGTTTTTTACTTCAACACAAACTTGGTCACCGTAATAATTGTTCGTGTAATTACATTGTGTTTGGGCGGGTACATTCATAGTAGGTGACACACGGTTGTAACCAACCATTCTGAGTTTCTTTAAAAGTACGTTCATTTGATTCTCCTTAACGTGTTAGAGCTATTATTATTAATTTCAAAAAACTATTAAAGAGACTAAAATTGATTCATATGATTAGTTAATACGATGATGGACGGTAAATTTAATCTAAAAATCATACTGGCTTTTGCATTGTGCAACGCAAGCACACCAATCTTCGCTTTCTATCCGTTAGCTATTAAGCCAAGGCCCCGTTATGGCCAATGTCTTAGTAGGCGAGTAAATATTAACGAAAAGAGTGCTACCGTCAGGAGAGAAACAGGCTCCGGCAAGTTCGGTTTGCGCGTGTAATTTAGCAAAGTTATACACTTCACCTTCAGGCGTTATGCCGCGAAGGTGGTTATCAACAATATCGGTATATTGATCTTCACATACAAGCAAATGCCCGTTTGGACACACCGTCAAATTATCGCCAAAGTTGTATAAATTTTTATCTTCGCTTTGCAAGAATAATTGAAGCTTATCCACACTGTCACCCACTGACGGAACCACACGCATAACTTGCCCTAACTGCTGTTCTCCACCGTTGGTGCAGCAAAAATATAACTCTCCATCGCCCCAGTGCATACCTTCTCCCCTGGCAAAAAGCGCTGCACCTTTTTCATATGCTTGTTTACGGAGATCATCCTCTGGGCTTTCTGGATCCTCTAAATCTACCCACTCAACATCAAACCACTGCCCCGTTGTCATAGATTGATTATTCCAATTTCTTGAATCGAACTGGGGTTTATCGACCACTTTAAGAGCTTGCAATTTGCCGCCATCTATCAATTTAGCGGGAGTATAGGGTATAAACCGGTACAGCACGCTATCGCCTCGATCTTCAGTGAGATACACAATTCCAGTGCGAGGATCTACACTTGCGGCTTCGTGGTTAAATCGCCCCATGGCTTTCAGCGGCCTAGGCTGTGTCATCGATGTAGCAGATGCAGAAACCTCAAAAATATAGCCATGGTCTTTGCTTACCACGCCATTTGGCTTGTCTACAGACTCTTCGCAAGTAAGCCATGTACCCCATGGGGTAATACCCCCAGAGCAGTTGCGCACGGTGCCGCTTAAACTCACAAATTCACGCTCAACCTTATGAGTTAAAAGGTTATAGACGAGCGTGCTTGTGCCTCCAGGTAATGCAGTACCTTCAAACTGACTCTCCTTACCGTAGGCATCGTAAGCGAGGGAGTGCGAGTGCTGTTGAATAGACCGAGGCTGCTGCTCAATATGTGTGGGATGTAGCTCGTGGTTTCGAATCAACGCGACACGTTCCTCATCAAGCGAAAAGCAGCCCATACCGTCAGCTCTATCGGGCACGTGCAATCCATCCGACATGGCATCACCAAATGCAGATATTACTTGATAGGAAAAGCCTTCCGGTAAATCTAATAGTGAGTTGTTGTCTTTTATCAGGTTGCCGTAGCCCGTTGCGATGGGCATTGCAGAAGCTATCGCCTTACTGAGTTGGCTTTTACCAAAAGCACTTGACGCCAGGCCACCAAATGCGAGTGAACCCAACATAAATTGTCGTCGTGTAATCATGCTAATTGCCCCAGAAGACGCTTTTATAAGGAGATAGAAAAGTAACGCTGATCAAACAAGGCCTACGATCACAAGTTTACATCAACCATCACCACCAATTGTTATAGTATAACAATTGGTGGTGGAAACAAGCGTTGATTCCTTCCTATATTTTTACTTCAACTTAATATTGTGCCAGTGCTCTACAGGCATAGGCTTTGAGAAGTAGTAACCTTGAAAGCGATTGCACCCTTTATTGGTTAGGTATTCAACTTGCTCTAACGTTTCTACTCCCTCAGCAATGGATGTCACATTAAGAGCTCTTGCCATCTCGATGATCGCATCAACAATGGGAGAACCGTTGAGATTGCTGTGTGTACCAACATCGTCTATAAAAATTTTGTCTATTTTAAGTTCACTGATTGGAAGCTCTTTCAGATAAGCAAGACTGGAATACCCGGTTCCAAAATCATCGATGGAAAAGCGGAAGCCACATTTTGCTAACTGATCCATCGTATGCTTAACGGTATCAATATCTATCACTAAAGCCGTTTCAGTAAGCTCCAACATAAGCATTTGAGTAGGTATACCGTAATAATTAACCCTCGCTAACAAGGAGGAGGCGAAGTCTGGCAATACAATTTGTTTAGCACTTATATTAATGGCGACGCACAAATCTAAACCTCGTGCGATAAACTGCTTGAGGGTTTTCAGTGTTTCATCAATAACCCAATTGCCGATATCGCAGATAATATGACTCTCTTCTGCAATTGATATGAAATCGCCAGGGCTCACCGTTCCTAGTTCACTAGAATACCAGCGCACCAGTGCCTCAAACGAAGTAGTAACGCCTTGATGATTCACTTGGGGTTGTAAAAAAAGCGATAACTCTTGCTTTTCTAATGCCTGTCTCAAATAGGATTTAATGGCGAGGTAGCGATCGAACTCCTGCATTCCATCATCAGAAATATGGCAAAGCCCAAATGGCGCTGATTTCTTAGCCCGCTTGACTGCGTTTTCTAGCACATTCACCACCCGCTCATAATTTTGCTTATTAGCCTCAAATACAGCGCTACCAAGAGATGCGCTTAGAGACAATTTACCATCTGCGGTATCTATGTCGTAATGCCGAGGATTAATCAGTGCGTTTTCAATTAAGTTCGTATCAAAACGGTAAATTTCGGCTTTCTTAAAGGTCTTTTTAGACATAATAACAAAGCTGTCACCGGCAAGTTTATAAATATGATATTCATGGCCAATAATAAACAACAGCTTTTCAGCAATGGCTTTAAGTGCTTTATTTGCATTGGCATAGCCAAGCCGAGTATTTATTTGCGCCATATTATCCAAATCAAGCAATAAAATATGCATATATTCTTCATACACCGCGGCCCGCAAGATCAAGTCTTTACATTCCTTTTGAAACCACTGGCTATTGCGTAGATGGGTGACACTATCTGTATAGGCTAAGTTGTAGATGGTATCCTGCGCAGCAATACGCTCACTGATATCGCGCACTACACCGATATATACTTTTTCTCCCAAATCCGTACTTTCAGACAATGATAGTTCCATTTGAAATACTGAACCGTCCTTTCGCTTTGCCGGAAGTTGTCGGCCAGTACCGATAATTTGAGCGTTTCCAGTACGCTCGTAATTAACCATATATCTTGCGTGGTTTGATGCATAAGGCTCGGGCATCAAGGATTCCACCGACTGTCTAATAAGCTCACCATCACCATAGCCAAAGATTTTAAGAGTGATGTCGTTGCAATGAAAAATAATGCCTTTAGCATCTATGCTTATTACCGCATCATTAATACTGTCAAGGATATTTTGTATTCGGCTCGCTCGCTCCTCACTCAGTAATACCGTGCTTTTATAGTCGGTGATGTCTTCAAACGCACCAAAATACCGGCGTATATTACCTTCATCATCTCGCTCGTGTTTACCTGATGTTCGGATCCACTTTTTAACGTTGCTTGCCGAAACAATTTGAACTTCAATATCGTATGAGGTGTTGTTTGCTAACAGTTTGCTAAACGCTGACTGAACGACAGCATTAGATTCTGATGTATAAAACCTTAACGACTGCTCAACATCAATAGGGACCTTAGCGGCAACGTCATGTATCGCGTAGGTCTCCTTAGACCAGAAGAGCTTTTTATCTTGAGGATAATACTCCCACGCCCCCGTTTTAGAGAGGCTGCTAACCTCATCGAGTAGAGATAAGTTATTGATAGTGCGAGTTTCTAAATAGTATTTTTGTAAGCGCGTAGCAATCAACTTCGCGTTTGCGTTGAAACCTGCTTTATAAAGTTCGATATTGGGTTGGGGAGAGTTAAAAATCGCAACCAAAATACCGACATTCTGCCCTTTCTCATTGAAAAGCCCAGCGCCAATATAAGCCTCGGCTTCAATGTGTTGAAGGGAAACGTCATCAGGAAATTGAGCGCATACCGAATTAGGATACACACACACATCGCCCTGCAAAACCCGCTCGCATGGAGAACCTTGCAACGGATAATCGCCGAGCTCGCTAGCGGCCGACTGTTGCTGAATATCAATAAGCACCGAAACAGTTTCTTTGTTTCGAACACCCAGAAATAAATAATCCGCTTTTAACGACGCATTATATTCAACAAGTTCATCGAAAAAAGCTTGCCTGTATTTGCGAACCAAACTGCGAAATTCAGCCTCTTCGAAAACTGTTCCATGTGAAAACATATATTCCCATTTCACAACATAAACCAAACTAACAAAGCTCGTTTATATTTGTAGGTTTGATGAATGAAAAGACACTGACTAACCCAACAAGCGATGCCTTATCCTTTGTTGGTATAATAGTAGAGTATGTTGCACAGTCAATTAATTAATACTGAAGAGCAAAAAAATACCAATATAAACAATAACTAATAGAACTTAAATATACTAAATTCAGATCTTTTTTCGCCAACTACTTATTGAGACAGGCATTTTAGTTACCTTAGTTATTGAGACAGGCATAGTTTGAGCATGCCTTTCAAATACGCTAGCAACTAATTAGGCGTGCACATTTCAAACACGCGAGCAACCAAAACTGTACCTACATACACTTTCTTTAAACTGGTTAGCTATACAAACTAGTAATCGATTAACTCGCTGCCAGGAAAATTGATGCCTAAAACCAGAAAATCACAAATTAGTTTATCAGACACGCCCTATTATCACTGTGTATCTAGATGTGTTCGCCGTGCTTTTCTATGCGGCACTGAACAGGGACAAAGCTTTGAACATCGCCGTCAGTGGGTCGAGGACCGCATTCATGTTTTGAGTGATGTGTTTACTATTGATGTTTGCGCTTATGCGGTTATGAGCAACCACACGCATCTGGTGCTGCATGTTTGCAAAGATAAAGCACAAACACTCACTACAGAGCAAATAGTTTTGCGATGGCACACACTATACAAGGGGACCCTATTAACGCAGTGCTACGCATCGCAAGAAACTAGGAAAGACCTTAGTGAAGCTCAAGTAGAGGCTGTAGAGATCTCTGCAGAAATTTGGAGAAAAAGGCTATGCGATATTAGTTGGTTTATGAGATCACTGAATGAATATATCGCGAGAGCCGCAAATAAAGAAGATGACTGCTCTGGCCACTTTTGGGAGGGACGGTTTAAATCTCAGGCACTATTAGATGACGCTGCTCTTGCTGCCTGTATGGCATATGTTGATCTAAACCCAGTCCGCGCTAATTTAGCCGTTTCACCTGAGGACTCTTGCCACACTAGCATCCAATATCGTATTCGTGCTGCTAGGGCAGGCAAAACTTCCAAACGCCTAATGCCCCTAAAAAATACCCCTGAACAGAATATAGAATATAGCCTGCCTTTCACGCTCATCGACTACCTTCATTTGATTGATGCCACAAGCCGCTACATCCTACCAAATAAACGAAACAAGGTGGTTAGCCAAGTACCACATATTCTAGAACGGCTTAATATTGGCACCGAAAAGTGGTTAATATTAACCACACAATTTGAGATCTGTTTTAAACAAGCTGCAGGCCAAGTAATTCATCTAGAACAATATGCTCAACGCCGCAGACAACAGCGGGTTCATGGGAGACAAACTGCTATGCGACTATTTGGATAGCTTTGTGTCTGAGTAAACAGCATAGATGTGAAAGGAGCAGATTTTAAAACTAGTCTAATTTAATGAATGGTCACGTTTTGTCGCACTGCATTACCCTATTCCAACACGAATACCTCACCGTTTTACAAAATATAGCCTATTTATAACTCAATCCAAGAATAATGTTCGCAACTTGCCACTTTATCATTGCGTGCTGTGGCTATTCGCTATGCCTGTCTTTTTAGCAGTAAGATAAGTTTGCTACGGCTATTTGCTATGCCTATTTGCTATGCCTGTCACATTAAAATTAGAAGAGAAAAAAAAATCTATAGTAGAGATTGGGCTGCTTCGGGCTAACTTTAATGCGGATTGGTACTATTAAAGGGTGTGGTTGGTTAAAAAGGGTTAAAAAGTGCCTGTCTCTTTACTAAAGTGCAGGTACAAAAAAGCGCACCTAAGTGCGCTTTTTTTATGCCGTGTTTGCCAAGTCTAGATTAGTCTAGGATCTTCGCAACAACACCAGCACCTACTGTACGACCACCTTCACGGATTGCGAAACGTAGACCTTCGTCCATCGCAATCGGAGCAATTAGCTCAACTTTAAATTTAAGGTTGTCACCAGGCATTACCATTTCTACGCCTTCTGGAAGCTCTACCGCACCCGTTACGTCAGTGGTACGGAAGTAGAACTGTGGACGATAGCCTTTGAAGAATGGAGTATGACGGCCACCTTCGTCTTTAGACAATACGTACACTTCTGCTTCAAACTTAGTGTGTGGGTTGATTGAACCAGGCTTCGCTAGTACTTGTCCACGCTCTACGTCATCACGCTTAGTACCACGTAGTAGTACACCAACGTTCTCACCAGCACGACCTTCGTCTAGAAGCTTACGGAACATTTCAACACCCGTACACGTCGTCTTAACTGTAGCTTTGATACCAACGATTTCTACTTCTTCACCAACTTTAACAATACCTTGCTCAACACGGCCTGTTACAACAGTACCACGACCTGAGATTGAGAATACGTCTTCAATTGGAAGAATGAACGGCTTGTCGATTGCACGCTCTGGCTCTGGGATATATGAATCAAGCGCTTCACCTAGCTCGATGATTTTCTTTTCCCATTCTGGGTCGCCTTCAAGGGCTTTAAGAGCAGAACCTTGGATAACTGGAAGGTCATCGCCTGGGAAGTCATATTCGCTAAGAAGTTCACGAACTTCCATTTCTACTAGCTCAAGAAGCTCTTCATCATCAACCATGTCACACTTGTTCATGAACACGATGATGTGAGGAATACCAACCTGACGACCAAGTAGGATGTGCTCGCGAGTCTGTGGCATAGGGCCGTCAGTCGCTGCAACTACTAGAATACCGCCATCCATCTGTGCAGCACCGGTGATCATGTTTTTAACGTAATCAGCGTGTCCTGGGCAGTCAACGTGCGCGTAGTGACGAGCAGGAGTATCATATTCTACGTGTGAGGTAGAGATGGTGATACCACGTGCTTTTTCTTCAGGCGCGTTGTCGATCATATCGAATGCGCTTGCAGAACCGCCGTAGGTTTTAGCTAGAACAGTAGTAATAGCTGCAGTTAGTGTGGTTTTACCGTGGTCAACGTGGCCGATAGTACCCACGTTTACATGGGGTTTCGTACGTTCAAACTTTTCTTTTGCCATTTCTATTATCCCAGCAAAGTTACATTAAAAAAATTTTGAATTTTTACAACATGAGCTGGGGAGAAAAATGGTGCTGATAGGCAGATTCGAACTGCCGACCTCACCCTTACCAAGGGTGCGCTCTACCAACTGAGCCATATCAGCACTGATTTGGAGCGGGCAGTGGGAATCGAACCCACATCATCAGCTTGGAAGGCTGAGGTAATAGCCATTATACGATGCCCGCAAATCTTAATTCTCTGGCCACCTCATAAAGAAAGTGGTGGAGGGGGCAGGATTCGAACCTGCGAAGGCTGAGCCGGCAGATTTACAGTCTGCTCCCGTTGACCGCTTGGGTACCCCTCCAGAATTGATGGTGCCGACTGCCGGAATCGAACTGGCGACCTACTGATTACAAGTCAGTTGCTCTACCAACTGAGCTAAGTCGGCACTACATCAAGTGGGTGCGCATTCTAGAGTAATGAATCACTCAGTGCAAGTGTCTTTTTGAAAAATTTTCATTTTTCTTTTCTGACCGATTTCTCAATCTATCAGAAGGTTACGCTAGAAAATCACTGAGTTCTTTTCTGGCATATCGGGCAAGACCTTGCACCACCAAATGAGCGGGACGAATGTTAACAGCGGATTCTAAGAATGCAAACACTTTTTTGTCTCCGCCACCTAAAATAACGTCGAAATCGGTTTGTTTGCTTGATATGTAATCAATGGCGCTTAAATAAACACCATATACCGCCGCGTGACATCCTGTTGCAACACAATCCTCTGTGTCTGTTCCCACCCCAAAGCTGGTTGGAATTTCATCATTTACGAACACTTTTTTCGTTGATGCCACCAAAGCGTCGCGCATCACGTTGAAGCCAGGCACGATCCAACCGCCTAAATGTTGACCAGCCACCACAAAATCAACAGTAATTGCCGTACCGACATCCATTACAAAAAATGCTTTTTTTGTATTTTCTGCCGCACAGACCATAGCAAGCCAACGATCAACGCCCATTTTTTGTACTTTTTCGTAACTATTTTTGATCCCGAATGCTTCTTTTTCTGTGTGTTTTTCGGTGAAATTAATTTTGCGAGACCGACAGAGGACCTTTATTTCTTCTGAAACGTCATTATTTCTTACTGAAGCCAAGTAAATATGCGAAATTTTTTCGTATGAATCGATAAAATGGAAAAGCTCATCCAGCGAATTAGCCGATTTAGGCTCTTTTTTATCATTACACAGCACAGAATATTTTATTCGTGTGTTGCCAATATCTACTAACAATACATTTTGTTCGCTTAATATAGAATTTGGCCTAGATAACAAAGTATCAGTTACCACGAAGACTTACCTCGCCACCGTGAAAACGTGTAATACCGTCATGGGTTTCCACTAGTAATGCACCGCTGGCGTCGACTCCCCTATCAATACCAGAAAATCGTTTCTCTCCCATTTGCAGTACAATTCTTTTATCTCCGTAGAGATCTAGCGCTTCCCAATGGGGAACAAAGGGTCCGAAACCTTGTTGAGTAAATTTTGGTAAATACGACCATAGAGATTTAATAATCTGGGCCGCGAGTTCATTCCTATCGGGCACCATCCCCAAAAATGAAGCGAGATCGCTATGGGGCTGCCCAACGTCATATTGATTATCCGGCACACATACGTTTAGTCCAATGCCGATAACACAATGCGCTGTCGCTCCAATTTGCCCTTCTACCTCAATCAATACGCCAGCAAGCTTCTTGCCCTGAAGGTATATATCATTTGGCCACTTTAATTCAGCATCATTAACACCAAACTCCTTCAGAGCGTCGCATACTGCAAGTCCTACCAATAAAGAAAGACCTGCCATGCTCTGGTATCCATCTGGGAACGACCAATACATAGAAAATGTTAAACTACCGCCCACAGGCGCTAGCCAAGTTCTTCCATGCCTTCCACGTCCTGCAGTTTGTATCTCAGCAAAAATAGCATCTCCATCGGCTAATTCTTCCCGATTATTAGCAATGCGCTTCTTCATTTCTGTATTTGTAGATGGAAGTACCGATTCAACATCAATCATGGCTCGTTTGGTGTTACCCAAGTATTTCTTAATGCTATCTGCACTTAACATGGGAAAGCCTCTTTCTAAACGGTAACCCTTACCTTTTACCTTAAACACGTCTAATCCCCAGTCGGATAGCTGTGATATATGCCCAGCGACTGCAGTACGCGAAAGTCCAACCTCTTGCGCTATAGTTTCACCAGAGTGAAAGCAGCCGTCGGACAGCAGTGCTAATATATGTTTTCTAATTACTTTAGATGCCTGTCTCATAGCGAGATAAGTCCTTTGCTTCCTAAAAGGCGTACTTCAGGTTCAAGTTTGATGTTAAACCTATCGTAAACGCTGGCTATGATGTCTTTTGCCATAGATAGTACATCGCTACCCTTTGCATCGCCAAGGTTTGTAAGCACCAAAGGTTGTGTGGGATGACATCTGATGCCATTTAATGTCTTGCCTTTAAAGCCAACTTGGTCGATGAGCCAAGCCGCTGGGACTTTTACACTAGCTATATCGGTATTTGTTTTCACAATAAAATGCGGCACATTCTCGTATTGCTCGGCAAGAATGTGATAACTATCCATCGACACTATGGGGTTTTTAAAGAAACTACCGGCGTTCCCAAGAACTTTAGGGTCTGGCAGCTTAGCCTTACGCACGTCGATAACTTTGTTGTAAATGTCCTGTGGCGTCGGATCTCTTAACGCAGCAAGCTCTCCGTATGCAGTATTTAAATCATAGACTTTTGGTAGGACAAAATTAACATGGGTAATGAGCACTTTATCAGCTAGTCCGTGCTTGAATATGCTGTCGCGATAATCAAACTGACAATCTTCATTCTTTAACAGAATTTTTTCACCCGTACTGAGTACGACGGCCTCTACCGTATCTATTAATGTATTCACCTCTACGCCGTAGGCCCCAATATTCTGAATTGGACTGGCGCCCACTGAACCAGGGATCAATGCTAAGTTCTCAAACCCGAACCATTCATTTTGCATACATAATTTGACAAGTTCGTGCCAACTTTCGCCTGCACCTACTCGTAAAAAATGAGAATTTTCGTCGTCAAAATGACTGACTCCCTTTATCTCATTGACGAGTACTGTGCCTTCAAAGGTTTCAGTAAATATTGAGTTGCTGCCACCGCCAAGTAGGTAACACACATCGGTATCTTTATAGAGACGAAAAAAGGAGTCGATATCTGAAAACGAATGAATTGAAGTGCACGACGTATTCAAACCAAATGTGCTGTATTGTTGCAATGAAGGCATAATTTCTACGAACTTAGAATAATCACATAATGGTAGGGTAAGCAGGAAACAAAGAAAAGTACAAGGTTTTAAAAAAGCGTGCTTGAGTGTAATAACACTATCGCTGTATGGTCAGTAAACATTACCTTTTTTCCCCTAGTTGCTTCATTTAGGCGCTGCCTTCGCGTGACGCTGCAACGTGTTTAGCGAGTGGAATGCGTAGCATATGCAAATTATGTGAGTGGATAATAGAGATTTAAGTGGTACGTCCGTTCATCAACGGCGCTCGCTTTGTCTCATTGGCATCGCATCAATATCTGAAAATACACGCACGAGATCTACAACGTCATATCGTTCTTTTGTATAGCCATCTAACCCAATAAGTACGGCTTTATTTGTGTTAAGACGACGATTTACTTCATGCGGCGAAGGGTTACATAGTAGCGAACGATTTAAAATATGAGCAGAACGGGTGTTTGCCTCAATAACTAATAACGTTCTAGCTGAAATCTCAGTAGAGCGGTTATCTAAATCTTCTGTTAATTCTTTTGATTCTTGCTCTGAATCTGTATGCACTAAAAGAATGCGATGTTGCCAGCGCATTTCATCAAAGAACATTGGACAACTGCCTTGACCCGATATGTTAACCTGAAGGCCCATAGTTGAAACAGTTGGCGATAATGCAGTAACAGCTGCAATCATCGATAAAAAGCATTTTGACGTTTTCATACATTCCTTTACGGAGGCATACAATTTTCGTTCAAAAAAATAATCAGGGTCAGAACCAAATTCTCCCTCGCTCGAAGAACACCAGTGAAGAAACAATACATCAAAGCGGTAAAAAGTAGAGTGGGCTAGCTAAACTTATGTCAGTTTGTTTACCAAATACAGTCACAAACGATTGTCACTGAGTGTATAGTTAAGCAAAATTGCGATAAAAATTGACAGGAAGAAGCACTTTGCGTTTGCAGTAATCCATAAAAAGCGACTTATATGTGGTGACTGATAAAATCGTTACTTTGCCTTATAGCCTATTCTAAAACCTCCCCAGTGTTTACCGTTAACAAAAATTGGCGCGGATAAATCGTGCATTATCTCACCAGTGTCTCGTTTATAAGTTTGCAGTAGGAAAGAGGCAGTATTACTACCACAACGACTGCCCGTTTTATCGTTAAATATCCGCTTCGTTCTACTGTTGGCTAAGTCTACGTTGTAGTCGCCAGTGAGCGGCTGACTAAACTTAGTGTTATGCGTTGGGAAATAGCCATTTATATCAACTGCACCTGCATAGATAATAAAGTCATTATTTTCTAATATAGGTTCTTGGATCTCGGGTAGCACCTTATCGGTGAATTTATCAAACGATGTGGTGTGTTTTTCTGGGTTGGAGTTAGGCACAGGGGTATACGTAAAATTAAAAAGTTCCCTCTCACTAATAGCACCATCGACTATAGCTTTCTCAAATCGCTTCCCTATTTTTTTCGCAGTGTTAATTGCAATGTCGCGAACGCGGCTATTTTCATCATCAATATTGAAAGATTCTAATAAACGAAAAATGTCCTCTGCTTGAGTACTCAAAGCGAAAGCTTGCCCAGAAACCTCAGATAAGTCTTGTTCCAAACTACTTGTTGCAGTCTGCAATGTATCAATAGACACGCCAATGCCGCCGCTATCTTCAGCAAGTTCAGAAACATTTTCTTGCATTGCCAACATTGCTGATCTCGCTTCTGAAGAAAGCAAACTTGATTCTGAAATTAGCGTTTCACTTTCAACTAGCAATGCACTCATACTTTCACCAGACTCTGATACCTTACTCATGATCTCAACGGCCTGTTTACTACTGTAGTTCACGTCTTGTAAAACGTGCTGTATGCTCGACGTTGCCTCTGTTGTTTTCTTCGCCAATTCACGGACTTCATCGGCAACTACGGCAAAACCTCGACCTTGATCGCCGGCACGGGCTGCTTCAATAGCAGCATTGAGTGCAAGCATGTTAGTTTGGTCGGCTAATTGATTAATCGTGTTAGTAATATTGCTGATACCCTCTGCTTTACTTTTAAGCTCGACAAGGGTGTTAGAAGAGATCGTAATCTGTTCACGAAGCAAATGTTGATGTTCTAATGCTTTTTCAAGTCTTCTACTTCCGCGCTGGGTTTTCTCATCAGACAGCGAAACAGCATCACTGGCCTGAATGGTAAGCTCTTTAAGTGACGCGCTACCAGACTCTAAATTCTGAAGCCGTCCACTCATTTCTCCAATACTATTTACCTGATCTCTAAAGGCTAGAGACAGTTTATCAAGGAAAAACGACACTGACGCTCCCCCTATAGCAATTTTACTCGACGCAGCACTAATATCATTTCCATTTGGAGCGCTTGTATTGGTGTATCCGGCATTGGTTGAGAGCGTGTTATTTGTTTGTTTGGCTTTTGTGTGATTGTTAGAAAATACAAAACTGATTGCCAAGGTCACTGCCAGCGCAATAATTGCGGAAATATAAATTGAATTTGTTATCAAAAAACTCAGAACAACAGTTACCGCCGACACAAACGCTGATACAACAATTGACATACCCGATCACTATTAAAATAAACTATATAATCAAAGTAGAAGATAATTCAGAAAAAAACTATACGAAATTAGTCGTACGAGTGGAATACCACGCCGCTTGTACGCAGATAGCAACATAATGTGAACTTTACCCTCTTTCATGGGTTCTTGATTTGGATAGATTGGTATACCTAGGAAATTAATGTGGTTCTGCCACCCATTTTTTCTGAATGTTGTTGAAGGGTTAATGCGGATCTGACCCCCATTATTTTTTGGGGCAGAAAGCAAAAAACCCGCCGGTAGGCGGGTTTTTCTTAATGGGACCTGGCAGTGTCCTACTCTCACATGGGGAGACCCCACACTACCATCGGCGCTAATACGTTTCACTTCTGAGTTCGAAATGGAGTCAGGTGGTGCCGTACCGCTATGGCTGCCAGGAATAAACTGGTTTAACAAATCGGAAATCTGATATTCAATCAATCAAGGAGTAATCACTTCTCACTCTACTTGCTTTATTCTTTATAAGCTTGTCGCTTTACAACACACCAGCCTAAAGCTTCTTGGGTGTTGTATGGTTAAGCCTCTCGGGCAATTAGTACAGGTTAGCTTAACGCCTTACAACGCTTCCACACCCTGCCTATCAACGTCATCGTCTATAACAACCCTTCCAGACCTTTAAGGTCAGGGATGACTCATCTTTGGGCCGGCTTCCCGCTTAGATGCTTTCAGCGGTTATCCGTTCCGAACGTAGCTACCGGGCAATGCCATTGGCATGACAACCCGAACACCAGCGGTTCGTCCACTCCGGTCCTCTCGTACTAGGAGCAGCTCCCATCAATCATCCAACGCCCACACCAGATAGGGACCGAACTGTCTCACGACGTTCTAAACCCAGCTCGCGTACCACTTTAAATGGCGAACAGCCATACCCTTGGGACCGACTTCAGCCCCAGGATGTGATGAGCCGACATCGAGGTGCCAAACACCGCCGTCGATATGAACTCTTGGGCGGTATCAGCCTGTTATCCCCGGAGTACCTTTTATCCGTTGAGCGATGGCCCTTCCATACAGAACCACCGGATCACTATGACCTACTTTCGTACCTGCTCGACGTGTCTGTCTCGCAGTTAAGCTAGCTTATGCCATTGCACTAACCTCACGATGTCCGACCGTGATTAGCTAACCTTCGTGCTCCTCCGTTACTATTTGGGAGGAGACCGCCCCAGTCAAACTACCCACCAGACACTGTCCACAATCCCGATAAGGGACCAATGTTAGAACATCAAACATACAAGGGTGGTATTTCAAGGACGGCTCCACACATACTAGCGTACGTGATTCATAGCCTCCCACCTATCCTACACATGTAGGTTCAATGTTCAGTGCCAAGCTGTAGTAAAGGTTCACGGGGTCTTTCCGTCTAGGTGCGGGTACACAGCATCTTCACTGCGATTTCAATTTCACTGAGTCTCGGGTGGAGACAGCGTGGCCATGGTTACACCATTCGTGCAGGTCGGAACTTACCCGACAAGGAATTTCGCTACCTTAGGACCGTTATAGTTACGGCCGCCGTTTACCGGGGCTTCGATCAAGAGCTTCGCTTACGCTAACCCCATCAATTAACCTTCCGGCACCGGGCAGGTGTCACACCCTATACGTCCTCTTACGAGTTTGCAGAGTGCTGTGTTTTTAATAAACAGTCCCAGCCACCTGGTCACTGCGGCCCTCGTCCGCTCAAGGAGCAAGTCCTATCACAGATAAGGGCGTACCTTCTCCCGAAGTTACGGTACAATTTTGCCGAGTTCCTTCACCCGAGTTCTCTCAAGCGCCTTAGTATTCTCTACCTGACCACCTGTGTCGGTTTGGGGTACGGTTCATATAATCATACGTTTAGAAGCTTTTCCTGGAAGCAGGGCATCAACAACTTCACTCCCTTGGGAGCTCGTCTCGCGTCTCAGCTTTAAGAATCCGGATTTACCTAAATTCTCGGCCTACTCGCTTTCACTTGGACAACCAACGCCAAGCTTGCCTAGCCTTCTCCGTCCCTCCATCACTGATTATATAAGTACGGAAATATTAATCCGTTTCCCATCGACTACGCATTTCTGCCTCGCCTTAGGGGCCGACTTACCCTGCCCTGATTAGCATGGGACAGGAAACCTTGGTCTTCCGGCGTGGGAGTTTTTCACTCCCATTATCGTTACTCATGTCAGCATTCGCACTTGTGATATGTCCAGCAAGCTTTACAACTCACCTTCATCCACTTACACAACGCTCCCCTACCCAGAGGACATCCTTAACCCCACTCCACTGTGATAAACGCTTTACCAGCAGGCCGCTTCGCGACGTTGCTGTTAGCTTTCATCATAAATGAAGTTAAGTGATGTCCTCTGCCGCAGCTTCGGTATATTGCTTAGCCCCGTTACATCTTCCGCGCAGGCCGACTCGACTAGTGAGCTATTACGCTTTCTTTAAAGGGTGGCTGCTTCTAAGCCAACCTCCTAGCTGTCTGTGCCTTCCCACATCGTTTCCCACTTAGCAATATTTTGGGACCTTAGCTGGCGGTCTGGGTTGTTTCCCTCTCCACGACGGACGTTAGCACCCGCCGTGTGTCTCCCGGATAGTTCTCATTGGTATTCGGAGTTTGCAAAGGGTTGGTAAGTCGGGATGACCCCCTAGCCTTAACAGTGCTCTACCCCCAATGGAATTCGTCCGAGGCTCTACCTAAATAGATTTCGGGGAGAACCAGCTATCTCCCGGTTTGATTGGCCTTTCACCCCCAGCCACAAGTCATCCGCTAACTTTTCAACGTTAGTCGGTTCGGTCCTCCAGTTGATGTTACTCAACCTTCAACCTGCCCATGGCTAGATCACCGGGTTTCGGGTCTATACCTAGCAACTCAACGCGCAGTTAACACTCGCTTTCGCTACGGCTCCGTTATTCACTTAACCTTGCTACTAAATATAAGTCGCTGACCCATTATACAAAAGGTACGCAGTCACCCCGAGGGGCTCCCACTGCTTGTACGTATACGGTTTCAGGTTCTATTTCACTCCCCTCACAGGGGTTCTTTTCGCCTTTCCCTCACGGTACTGGTTCACTATCGGTCAGTTAGGAGTATTTAGCCTTGGAGGATGGTCCCCCCATATTCAGTCAAGATAACACGTGTCCCGACCTACTCGATTTCACTGTAAAGCACGCTTCGTGTACGGGGCTATCACCCGGTATCGCTCCTCTTCCCAAAGGATTCCACTACACACTAAACAGCTTAAGGGCTGCTCCCCGTTCGCTCGCCGCTACTAGGGGAATCTCAATTGATTTCTTTTCCTAAGGGTACTTAGATGTTTCAGTTCCCCTCGTTCGCCTCGTTACACTATGTATTCATGTAACGATACCTGTAAACAGGTGGGTTTCCCCATTCGGACATCTGTGGCTCAAATGCATTTTGTCGGCTCACCACAGCTTTTCGCAGACTTACACGTCCTTCATCGCCTCTAACTGCCAAGGCATCCACCGTATACGCTTAGTCACTTAACCATACAACCCTAAAAAGCCTTGAGTATCGGCCTCGTCTCCGCCTTTTGACATCGGACACGGGTAATGTTGTATGCATGACAAGCTAATCGGAAGAATTGCCTTGCTATCTTCTTTGTCAACCGAACGCGTCGGTTGACCCGCCTTGCGGCGTTGTCGATAACAAGCAATTCAAGTCAAGTAGAGTAAAAAGTGCGTCTTTCGACTTCTCAATTACTCTTCTGATTGATTACTATTAATATCAGCTTTCCAAATTGTTAAAGAACATATCGTGGTAAAAACCACTTTTAAATACACTTTATAAATGCACTTAGAAGTGGTGGAGCTAAGCAGGATCGAACTGCTGACCTCCTGAATGCAAATCAGGCGCTCTCCCAGCTGAGCTATAGCCCCATATAAAATCTTTCGCGGGTGATAAAGCAAATGCGGAAGAAGTTGGTAGGCTTGGGCAGACTTGAACTGCCGACCTCACCCTTATCAGGGGTGCGCTCTAACCAGCTGAGCTACAAGCCTATCTTGCTCAACACTCTGTGTAGAGTGAGTACTACCTTTTGGTGTTCTCTAATTTTCTAGACAAAACAATCTGTGTAGGCACTGCATCAAGGGCGTCATCGACGTAATAGTAAGGAGGTGATCCAACCCCAGGTTCCCCTAGGGTTACCTTGTTACGACTTCACCCCAGTCATGAAACACAAAGTGGTAATCGTTCTCCCGAAGGTTAAACTAACTACTTCTTTTGCATCCCACTCCCATGGTGTGACGGGCGGTGTGTACAAGGCCCGGGAACGTATTCACCGCAATATTCTGACTTGCGATTACTAGCGATTCCGACTTCATGGAGTCGAGTTGCAGACTCCAATCCGGACTACGACATTCTTTAAGGGGTCCGCTCCACATCACTGTCTCGCTTCCCTCTGTAAATGCCATTGTAGCACGTGTGTAGCCCTACACGTAAGGGCCATGATGACTTGACGTCGTCCCCACCTTCCTCCGGTTTGTCACCGGCAGTCTCCTTAGAGTGCCCAACCTAATGCTGGCAACTAAGGACAAGGGTTGCGCTCGTTGCGGGACTTAACCCAACATCTCACGACACGAGCTGACGACAGCCATGCAGCACCTGTGTCAGAGTTCCCGAAGGCACCAATCTATCTCTAGAAAGTTCTCTGCATGTCAAGTGTAGGTAAGGTTCTTCGCGTTGCATCGAATTAAACCACATGCTCCACCGCTTGTGCGGGCCCCCGTCAATTCATTTGAGTTTTAACCTTGCGGCCGTACTCCCCAGGCGGTCTACTTATCGCGTTAGCTTCGCTACGCACGCCTTAAAGGCACACACAGCTAGTAGACAGCGTTTACGGTGTGGACTACCAGGGTATCTAATCCTGTTCGCTACCCACACTTTCGCACATGAGCGTCAGTCTTTGGCCAGGGAGTCGCCTTCGCCACTGATGTTCCTCCAGATATCTACGCATTTCACCGCTACACCTGGAATTCCACTCCCCTCTCCAAGACTCTAGTCTGCCAGTTCTAAATGACCATCCCAAGTTGAGCTCGGGGCTTTCACATCTAGCTTAACAAACCGCCTGCGTGCGCTTTACGCCCAGTAATTCCGATTAACGCTCGCACCCTCCGTATTACCGCGGCTGCTGGCACGGAGTTAGCCGGTGCTTCTTCTGTTGTTAACGTCACGGTGAGCAGGTATTAACTACTCACTTTTCCTCACAACTGAAAGTGCTTTACAACCCGAAGGCCTTCTTCACACACGCGGCATGGCTGCATCAGGGTTTCCCCCATTGTGCAATATTCCCCACTGCTGCCTCCCGTAGGAGTCTGGACCGTGTCTCAGTTCCAGTGTGGCTGATCTTCCTCTCAGAACAGCTAGAGATCGTCGCCTTGGTGAGCCTTTACCCCACCAACTAGCTAATCTCACTTGGGCCTCTCTTTGCGCCGGAGCCTAAGCCCCGTTTGGTACACAAGTGCACATTATGCGGTATTAGCAGTCGTTTCCAACTGTTATCCCCCTCGCAAAGGCAAGTTCCCAAGCATTACTCACCCGTCCGCCACTCGTCAGCGATGTGCAAGCACATCCTGTTACCGTTCGACTTGCATGTGTTAGGCCTGCCGCCAGCGTTCAATCTGAGCCATGATCAAACTCTTCAATTAAATATATCGAATTATGAATCGTCGTATAGACACTCTTAACGAGTGCCCACACAGATTGTCTTGTCTACATTGTTAAAGAACGTGGTTGCTACTGCAACCTCACCGTAAGCCGTTGCTTTTTGGTGACTCACTCCGTTTGAGTGAGGTGCGCATTATACACTGGAAGTTTTTGCTGTCAACACTTTTTGAAAACTTATTTTCGTAAAGCTAACTTCGAAACTCCCGTCTTTACTGGCCTTAACGGTTAGTAAAGACTTGCTTCCTCTTAGTCAGAGTGGGTAAGCTGTTTGGCTTTTCCCCCGAAGCGGATGCGCATTTTAGGGATTTGAGCGCTCACGTCAACTCTTATTCATAAAAAAGTAATAAAAAGTCGATAAAAGTGAACCAAGCGACTACTTTTTAGTCAGATGTGATAATTAGTAGACAACATGGACTATTTACTAATAGGATGAGGGTTCAGATCCTAGATAGTAGTTACCACTAAGTGGTAAACGATCGCTGTCGATAACAGCCTTACATCTGTTATAGAACTTCGCTTTTTACATAAAGCTATAAAAGGCTTTTTACCTAACAGCGAAAAATAAAGGCATGGTGCAAAAACGAAACGTTATCCAAACGAGAATAGCGAAACGAGAACATCAAAACGAATCTTGAACACGTTGAGTAGCGCACATACCTTTATAGTATTTACTTAGATAGCATGTACCTTTATACCGTTAGTTTTGTGTCTAACATTTACGGTGCACCTATAACAAAAGTGAGTACATCAGCATCGTTATAAAGCTACGCAATAATTATAAAAGGTGGATTTATGTCAAAAACGCTTACAATTCTGTCGGCATCACTATTATCTGCAAGTTTTCTCAGCACGGGTGTTGTTAACGCAGTAAGCGCACAAGAAGCGTCACAAGAGCTTTCCCCGCTTACAGCATCTCAAGAATCTGCAGGACCTTCATTAGTACCCACCGACGAAGTCAGTGAATCAACTAAGTTTCAAACCGCTTTTTTAAAGCGCCAAGTAGAACAAACGATGTCTGTAGGAAGAGCAATTAGCTCTATTGCTGGTCATTATCCACAAGACATCGTGCTTGTGGTAGACATAGCCTTAGATACCTATCCAGATAAATACAGAGAGATCATCTTCGCTGCAATATCAGCACACCCTTCCTCAACAGAAGAAATTGTAAAACTTGCTATCGAAAAAGAAGTAACTAGCTGCCCCAACATCGTAAAGTTAGCTATTACGGCTGAACCTACCTATGTAGATTTTGTGGTTCACGCGGCAGCTATGGCTACACCTGAAGAACTTGATGAAATAGTGCGCGTTGCCGTACTAACTCAGCCCGACTCTGCAGATAGTATTGTACAAACACTTTCGCAAGAACATCCGAATAAGATTGTCGAAATTATGACGAGCGCGCTTAATGCCGTACCTTTTGTTGGTGAATATGTTGTAGATGCCCTGTTGGCAGTATTTCCTAATAAAGCAGAAAAGGTAGTAGAAACTGCGGTTCGTGAGTCTTCACAACAGCGTGAACACATAATGCGTATCTTAAATACTGCGAATAATTCTGGCGTATCTCAGATTAAGCTTAAGGAATATGCACTATCTGCGGGCCTAAGCGAAAGTGATTTCGATAATGCTATAGGAAACTAAGTATAAGTATTTTGCAGGAAATGCAGCAGAGCCTTGCGCCCTCGGTAGTTAAGGTACGTTGGATTAAGCAGATAGGTAACGTTAATCACGTTTACAAGCGAAGTCTAAAACGTGATAGCCCTCCCTACACAGAACACAAATCATAAACTAATACACCGCAACCAATTTAGCGCCTGTATTTGGTATTATCAACAAGACAAATAAAGCGCTATTTCATTTCATAAAGTACTGCTGCTTCTTTATATAGCATCAACTCTGCTTTTAGTAAGTCTACCTTAGCTTTTATCTCTTTAATTTGAGCTTTTATTTCGTTTTGAACCCGGGCATTCAATACAAACATATCACTGTCTCCGGCATCAAATCGCGTTCTTTCTACTTCCGATAGTCTCCTTGCCAACAGTGCGTTCTCGCCTTGTAATTCTGCAATATCTTTTGCTTGAGTCCAAAACACATAAGCCTGTTCAAATTTTTGGATAATCGACTGTTGAACAGAGGTAAACTTATGCCCCAACTCTCGTTGCTTAGATAATAACTGAGAACGTTCCGCTTTCGCCTTACGGTTACCCAAAGGGTAAGAAAATGACAAACCCACTTTTGTCTCTGTGCCCTCTAAGGTTTCTGATCCTGCGCCAACGTCTCGTGCAATAGATGCTTGAAGGTCGAGTTTGGGTAAAAGTGCATTATTGGCCAGCGCGGTTTTGTTTTTTACCACCTGTTGTTCAAGTTGAAGCACATCAAGTTCGGGGTGTTGCCGCAATGCCTTACGCAGCGAAATAAGTTGTGCATCCCCCACAAAGAAGGGCCATTCTATATTGCTAGGCGGCGTATTGGCATTGAATGGCATCATATCACCTTGTGGAGAGCGCCAATAGAAAGACAACATTTGAGCATGGGCGTCTCGCTTTTGAGTAAGCTCTGCAAGCAGCAACCGCTGCTGTAAAAGGTTGGCCTGAAACTCTACCAACACGATGTCCGCTATGTCTCCTTCCTCCACCCGTGTGGTTAACGCCGCTTCTCGTTCCTGCGCCGTGGCAAGTAAGTTTTGTACCGCTTTTATCTGCATCGCACTTTCATACCACGATATGTATTCGTTCACCGCTTTGTAGATAAAACTGTTTATCATACTGATAGCTTGGGCTTCCCACTGTGCAGTGGCCAATCCAGCATTACGTAACTCTGTCCTGCGCTTGTCAATTTCACGGTTTTGCAATAACGACATCGCGACACCAATACTGGCTTCACCGGCTGACAACGTATCATATCCGCCCTCGTAAGCCGGAAAATCACCACCTGCAATGCGATATTCAGTAAACACATTGGCATTGTAATCTTCAACCGGGTTTGTAAAGCGCTGGGTTAGGTTTGTGCCATCGTAGTAACCGCTCACTCTGCTTTTTGTTTTCTGTTCAATAAAGGGGTCGAAGTTACTGCGCGCTATTTCTAACTCAGCAGCAGCCTGATAGTTGCCCTCATTAATAGCAAGTATGTAGGGGTGATAATGTGTAATGCTTTCGATAAAGTCATTAATAGTGGGCGCAGGCACTTCGCCAGACGTATTATCGATTGCATTTGCGCTAGCTATACCACCAAGCATTAATGCGCAAAGGGCAAGTTTGACCACCTTATCTGCAAAAAGCCTTGTTGTATTTATCATCAATGTCCGCTTCCTTGCTTACTTGCAGTAGTTTGCGGTTGGGTTGTGGGCTTAGGCGGAAAGTTATTAAGTTGACGCCACAATTCATAACCCAAGCGTACTTCTTCGAGTAATATCCATGCTCTTACTTGGCTACCCAAGCGCGCCGAGCTTTCTGCAGGCCACGCAATATCGTCTTCATCGGGTTTTATCCATACCTGAAACTCTCCGGTTGTACTTGCTACTGGCTCTACGTACACAACCTCTCCACCAAAAGTGCCTATGGCAGCGCCAGGCCAGCCACTAAATTGAAATACGGGCCATCCGTCGAATTGAATACGCGCTTTTGCACCAGGCGTAACGAGTGGCGCATCTAACCCCCTCACTGTCACTCGGACACTGCGCTTGGCATCTGCAGGAATAAATTGCCCTAAAATATTTCCCGAGTTTACAAAGGTAGAAACACCTCCCGATAACAACCTCACTACCGTACCATCGACGGGAGCGACTTTGGTTTGTGTTGATTGTCGGGATAACGTCATGCTTACATCATTAATTTCTGTTACCGATGCCGCTGCTTTTGCGCGTAATTCTTCCACTTTGATTTGCGCGTTTTCCACTTCTTTTCGCGACACTAGCCCCTGCTCTTCCAGACTAATTTGCCGTTTAAGATTGTTTTCAGCGTTTCTCACTGCGGTTTCATTCGCTTGATTTTTCAGATTGGCTGCGGCTAATTGCGACTCTAGCTTTTCTAAACGCTGGGCGTCTATATCAATCAGCGTCACAATAGGCTCGCCCGCTTTTACCTGCTGCCCTTCTCTTACATGCCACTTCTTTACTTGACCATCGACTAGGGCATTAATAGGCTGCATGCGATCCTCAGGGTCGAGAGAGTCGACCATACCGGTGCCGTACGCAGTTTGTATCCACGGCGTGTAATACATAATTAAACAAGAGGCGATAATCAAAAACCCGATAATGCCACATATGACCATATGCAGCTTGGGCACCCGCATTGCCGGTAACGACTTCATGTTGTCTAAAAAGCGACTTTCTGTATTATTCATTTACACGCCCTCCTTGCCATGATCTTCTGAATCCTTTTTTTCTGACCTCTGACCTGCGGATGTGCGCTCTTCTGAAGCACGTATGTCTGCAGCTTGCTCATCATTTTTATTTTGATCACGTTGCTTGTATAGAGTCACTTCTGCATTGTCATGCAGATGCAGTGTGCCTGTTGCTGACTCTGGAAGGGGGGTATTAGTAAAATACAGTACAGTGAAGTCATAACCTTTTAGTCTCTCGAGTAGGCGTATTCTCAAATCTGGCGGGATCGCATCAAAATGCTGGTTTAAAATGAGAATTTGAGGCTTAGCGATAATAACGGCAGCAAGCTTCAACAATAAAAACTCTAAAGGCTGTAATGGCGCACCAAGCACCGATACTTGAGTTTGTACGCCATTGGGTAGCGCATCAATTACCGACGTTAACTCAACCTCTTCAAGTGCTCTGCGAATATCGGCATGAGTTGCCTTTGGCTGAGCCAGTTTTAAGTAACGCTCAATAGAAACTTCAATAATAAGAGACCGGTCAAGAATAGTAACCGCTTGTCTCAATTCGTGAATGTCGTAATCGTTCAAGCTTAGGTTGCCTAACGTAATATCACCCGTTCGCACCGGCTCGTAACGTTTTAATAGGCCCAGTATCTCTCGTTGCACCCAACTTTTATCGGTAGTTACAAAAAATTGTGAGCCGGGTTCCAACGTAACGTCAATATTACAATGATCGTTACCGTACTTAAGCTGGAGCTTATTAAACACCAGCTTCGAAGATTCTGGGATGTGTTCAGCAGCTGAATGCAACGACTCTTGGGGAATAGACAGGGCGTTACCTAGCTTTTCAGCTGCGCCATATAACTCATAATACAGCTTTAAATATTGGGTGAAACGAGATAGCCCTAAGAAAACAGAAGACATCACCAACTCAGCCGCCACCAGTTGCCCGATAGACAGCTGCCCCTGTACAACTAACACACCACCAATACCCAACAAAGACGCACTCGCTACCGCATAGAGCAACAAAAACATGACAACTTGAGAAAAAGTGTAGTGAAAATGATTTTTATGCTTTTGAATGTAGTTGCTGATAAAGCCTTCAGTACTTCTGCCTGCATATTCCACATGGTCTGCCGATTTGAAGAATTCGTGTGCACTGGCAATATCATGAAGCCACTTCGCTGAATCGTATTTTGCAGAAGACAGCTCAATCGCCGTTCGTTTAGCTCCGCGGCCCCATATTTTCCACACAGCGTACATAACAAGAATAAGAATTACGTTGAACGCCAACAGTGTAGGGTGATAAAACGAAACCAGTGTGAACCCCACCAGCATTTGCAACACCAGCGCAAAACCATCAACCATTAATGAGGGAATGTTTTTTTGCAGGATCATTATGTCGAAATAACGCTGCGTAATACTGATGTTTTGGCGACCTTCAAAATAACTATGTGGCGCCATTATGGTGCGTAAGCTCAAGTCTGAGGTGAGGCGGGCATACACCTTGCGCTCATAGTATTCCATTATTCGTGTGCGCAATGCACTAAACACCCCCGAGGTAAATAAAGTAAGAAAGAGTACTATTGCCAAGATCACCACAGCTCGTGTTGAGCCGATATTCGCAATACTATTGATAAGTGTTTGTACCGCAATAGGTACGGCAAGCGTTAACAGACCAATAGCAACGCCATAGGCAATAGCCACAGAGAAGAAGCTGGCTTCAGGCTTTAGCAACGAAAACAGCGTTTTCCTTGTTTTACGCAGATTAATTACTTTTCCCATAATCGTATCTTCTATACTCACAAGCTTATTTTACGTAGTGTAATTTAATCTTGAGTAAGATTAAATCTGTTATATTCTTCTTAAATCATCGAAAAAAGCTTGGTTATGCACCATTTAAATTATCATCACCTCTACTATTTCTATCTTGTTGCTCGGGAAGGCAGCATTGCTAAGGCGGCTAAACTTCTTCACGTTACTCCTCAAACAGTCAGTGGGCAACTAAGTACCTTTGAAAACCATTTGGGCTATTCACTTTTCGATAGAATAAACAAACGTTTATATTTAAACGCAAAAGGTAAAATAAGCTACCAGTATGCCAGTGAAATATTTCATAAAGGCAACCAACTCGCTGAAATTCTGAACACTAACGACGAAATCAATACGAAAGAGTTCGTGATAGGTATTACTAACGGCGTTCCAAAAGTGCTTTTTTATGACTTTGTGCATTCTACCATGCGCCAGTTTGCGAATGTAAAATATGTGGTAAAAGAAGACAGCTTTGATAGTTTATTAAAAGAATTAGCCATTAACGCGGTAGATTTTATTGTGGCAGATAGAGGTATTGCCCCTGGCACCCAGGTTAATGCAAACAGTTACTTTCTTGGTGAAAGCTCGTTAAGTTTTTTTGCTAAACAGCCGCTTAATGTCCATCAACAATTTCCAGAATGCTTAAACCACATGCCGTTGTTGATACAGGGACACACCTCGGGTATCCGACATGCGCTGACTAGCTGGCTAGAAACCGAGCAACTGTACCCGAAAATAGTGGCAGAATTTGACGATAGTGCACTGCTGAAGCTTTTTGGTAGCGAGAACTTTGGCGTATTTTGCGCGCCTTCAGCAATATCGTCTCATGTAGAGCAACAATACGACGTGCATTGTATCGGAAATGCGAACACCCTTAACGAACGCTACTATGCCATTACCGGTAAAAGTCGAGCGGACTATACGCTAAGCGAACATATCATCAGAATGGCTAAAGGCATATTCAGTAAATAGTACTCGCGGTGCTGGCAGATAAATCGAAACACGGTGAAAGTTACAGTGACGAAAGACCACTAGACTCTTTCGCTACCCGAATTCGATAAAAGAGTGATTATTGAAAATCAAGCGGCTATATTGGTAACACTCAATATTGATTACAATTTTTAATGGCCAATGCATTTTTCACATCTCAAATGTGTATCACGGTTTATATCCATGATTGCACTAACGCTTACTACCTTAGTAGCATCAACAGCTTACGCCACTGGGCTCCCAGAGACCCATCCTCACGTGCTTGTTATAGACAGCTATCACGGAAAATATCCTTGGGTTTCATCATATCGAAAAGGCCTCGAAAGCATACTCCAGCCTACTTACACAGTTCGCTATTTTGAAATGGATACTAAACGCTTACCGCTTACTGAGTTTGCTCAACAATCACGCCGTGCATTAGATAAGATTGAGCAGTTGTCACCTGAACATGTGTTTTTAGCCGACGATAATGCAATTAGACTGCTCGGCCCCACGCTGATTGAAAGAGACATACCCTTCACTTACTTCGGCGTAAACACAAACCCGCGTTTGTACGGTATTCCCACTTCAGAAAAGGTAAATGGCGTATTAGAGCGCCTTCTGATAAAGCGCGCGGTGTTAGTGGCCAAAAAACTACTTCCCATTAAAAAAGGATTGGTATTATTCGATAATGGGCACACGTCGCAAGCCATATTTCAACACACGTTTAACAGAGAGGAGCACCAAGAGTTTGGGGGAGTATCGATAACGGTAAAGTGTATTACTAGCCTTAGCGACTGGCAGAGCACTATCTTAATGGCTGAACAAGAGGGTTTCGATGCCATTTTTGTGGGTCTATACCAATCGTTGAAAAATGAAGACGGTACGGCTGTGCCAGAAGAAGACGCTATTAGCTGGATTTCCGCGAATGCCACCATTCCCCCATTTGCTTTGTGGGACTATGCAGTAGGGAAAGAGAAAGTCATTGGAGGCCTTGTCATTTCAGGAGTGGAACAAGGTACTGCTGCGGCACAACTCTTTTTAAATACAAAGCTGTTCTCCGACAGCGTGGTATCCGACAACAATCTGCCGGCTGTTAATTACAGTTCGATAATTTTATACAGTCGGTCGCAATTAGATAAATGGGCACTAACTCCTTCCACAGAAGCCTTTTACCCTGCCCAGTACGTTGAGTAACCATCCACGCTAATTAGTTACACTAGGGTATTGCTGCTTTATTGAGACCGCTACTTTATTGAGACAGGCACGAAAGAGGATAAACAACCTCTTTCATCATCAATTCCAATTAATATCATTTGTTGATAAAGCCAGTCTTATGCTCATTCAGTGATGCAAGCCATTGATGTTTATCAACAGGTTTTGAAAACAAATATCCCTGATATAATGAGCATCCTTTGCGCTTTAAATAGTCAAACTGGATTTGAGTCTCCACGCCTTCTGCAATGCAATGGACGTTTAACGCTTTTGCAATATTTATGATGGCATCAACAATCGTATAATTCGTGTTGGGGTAATCTTCTGTAATATCATCAACAAAATACTTATCAATTTTAATCTCTGAAATGGGTAACTCTTTTAAGTAAGCTAAGCTCGAATACCCCGTGCCAAAGTCATCAATGGAAAAGGCAATCCCACTTTTCGCTAGACTACTCATTACATGCCTTACCGCAGACATATCAGTCACCAAGGTAGTTTCGGTCAATTCAAGCATCAGTAGCTGGGGCGGTATTTCATACTGATACAGCATGTCCACCAGCTTGGCCGCGAAATCCGGTGCGATGATTTGCTTGGCGCTTATATTCACCGAAAGCGTGCAGTCTACCCCCAGCCACATGAGATCTTTAATAACAAAACAGGCCTGATGCAACACCCAGTCGCCAATGCTGTTAATCACCGCACTTTCCTCAGCCAACGGAATAAACTCGGCGGGGCTTACCCATCCAAGTTCTTTTGAATGCCAGCGAAGCAGTGCTTCGCAGCCTTTTATTTCTCCGTCGTTATTGTATTGCGGCTGATACATCAACGACAGCTCGTTATTGTGAATACAGCCTGTAATTAAGTTTTTGATCCGCGCCTGCTTGTCGTATTGCGCAATACCTTCTTTGCCAATATGGCACAGCCCATAGGGTGATTTCGCTTTCGCCTTTAGCATGCCGCTTTCTAAAATACTCAGCATTGACTCTAGGCCATGCTCGGTGGGATCAAAAATAGCGCTGCTTAACGATATCGACATCTTTTCATAGTGATCGCTGACTTCAACCGTATAAAGACCGGCATTAAGAAGCGCATTTTCTATCAACCCTGTATTAATTTTCTTTGCTTTGCGCTTTGGAATAGTGCGCTCATGCAGTACGATGAAGGAGTCTGCGTCATATTTATATAACGAGTAGTCGTCTCCAATAACACGCTTAATGTTCTGCGCTATCTGTTTTAATGCATTGTCACCTTCATTAAACCCAAAGCGATGATTGAAGGCCCCCATGCTATCTATATCAAGCAGCATAACGTGAATGTAGTGCTCATAGCGCACGGCGTCGCACGACAACTCTTTTAGTTTACGTTCAAACCACTGGCTGTTGCGTAAGTTAGTGACGTTATCGGTATAGGCTAAATTGTAAATGGTGTCTTGGGCATCAATGCGCTCGCTAATATCACGAACCACGCCAATGTAATATTTTTCACCGCCTTGATAGAGTTCAGACAGCGACAGCTCCATTTGAAATATCTCGCCGCTTTTGCGTTTTGCGGGCAGTTGCCGCCCAACACCAATGATTTTTGCTTCGCCGGTTCGTTCATAAGAAGCCATGTACTCTTTATGTTTAACGGCATAAGGCGAAGGCATTAACATGGCGATATCGCTGCCAAGCAATTGCTGCTGAGTATAGCCAAAAATGGTCGCAGCGGCGTGGTTGCAATGCTGAATAACCCCATTGCAATTAATGGTCAGTACGGCATCTTTTATACTGTTGAGAATACTTTCTACTTTGTGGGTATATTCCGCATCTTTGAGTGTGAGATTTTTGTTTACTGTAGTGTCTTCAATCGCCCCAAACACTCTGCATACGTTGCCGTCGGCGTCGCGCTCACAGTTGCCGCTGGTGCGCACCCATTTCTTAACGCCTTTCGCATCGATAAACTTTAATTCGAGGTCGTAAGGTTTACCGTCAGAAAGTAACTCATGGAAAGCCTGCTGTAATACGGGTCTTTCCTCGGGTTTATAAAATCCGATTGCCATATCGGCGTTAATGACCGTATCGCGAGGCACACCATAGATACGATACACTTGGTCAGACCAAAATACGGTGTCTGCTTCCAAACTATATTCCCATGCCCCTGTTTTCGACATGGCTTCAACTTCATTGACTAAACTCAGATATTCAGTGGCATTTTTCTCTAAAAAATTCTTTTGAACAAAGGTTTCTAAGCAGTCGACAAACATAGTTAACAGCCCTGCTTGATGACTCGCTTCATCGGTATTCACTGGAAAAGGCGCTAATACAACGCCCACGTTCTCGCCAATCTCATTGAGTAACGGTATACCCATAGCTGTTGCCGGTAGTGGAATACCACAGCGCTCAACATTGGCCGACGCGGCAGTAACAGAGTAACGATGAACACAAAAGCCTGATGACAATACTTCTTGGCCAGCAATTTCATGGAAGTTAAGCTGTTTAAGCTGTGCATTGCAGGGAGAGTCAGCGTTGGTTAATAGCAACGAGGACGCAACAGATTGCCCATTCGTAATACCAACGCATAAAAAATCGCAGGAGAGGAGGTGCTTTACATTGCGTAATTTCGGTAATAGCTCATCTTGCTTGTGTAACAGACTATAACGCAATATATCTTGATTAACACAGTATCGATTTTTGAACATGTAAAAATACCCTATCTAGTCACTATTGCAATGAAGTTAAAGGCACTCGGTTGTGGCTTTGCGCTGCGGCTTTAGTTTACTGATATGTGTTGCCGTTCTATGTTGCTACATAAAATAAGCCGCAAGACAGAAAGACAAATAGGGAGGTAGGGGAAATGAAATTTGTTCTGAAAGCTAGCATATAAGTACGTATTCCATTAGTAGTTTACCGGCTTTAAAAGTGTAGCATGTGATTGAAAATATGTGATAAAAATAAGGAGAGAAGATAAAGGGCCTTTTCAGCAGTTACAAGACCCCATCATTATTTATTGCTTAACCTTTACACTTCTCAACACACAGCTCTACTTGCGCCTCGCCGAAGCGATGGTCCAATGCATTATGGGCTTCTTTTCGAACCTTCGCCCAATCAAAACGCCCACGCCCAAGATAAGCATGTTCTGCAAGCTCTTCCACAGCTTCAAAACACTCGCACTCGATAATTTTTTCACTAAACATTGAAGTTTTCCTGCGCTTCAAAACGTACCCAGATAGTACTCTATTTGACGCTTTCTAGCCTGCAGGTTTGCGTATTCCGATGTGTTGTTTTGTATAGCCCGCCATAACATTGTTGCCGAACAAAGCGGCAATAAAAGGGGGTCAGAACCGGATTAACACGTTAATCCGGTTCTGACCCCCTTTTATCCTATGCCGCCACACCGTCGTCGTTGCTGCTTGCGTAATAACTTACGGTTAATATTTTCTCCAGCACATAGCGTAGTGCGCTATTTATCGACATCAACTTTTCGCCTAATTCGTAGTCTAGCTGCACAAGCCGCTGCCTGCCCTCTGCAATCATAGGTGGCTTTAGGCGTGATGCCATTGAATTAAGTGCCGAATTTGATGCTAAATCCGATGAGGAACGGTTAGAAGCAGCATCCCCTGCCCCATTAATCGCAATCAGCGCAGTGGCGTATTTTTCCGGCACGGCGTTCTTAATTGGTTTGCAGACCGACAAGGTTGCTTCACCTTGTTTTGTTTTGTATCCCGCCGCACCAAACATACGGCAGATCCCCGGACGATACTCGTATATGCCGCAATATCCTTCGTTACCGTCTAGGCTGAGCCGTTGATACTGCTTACAGGCAAAACCGCTATATGCCTCTAGCTCGTTATACACCTGCTCGGCCTGCCCGCTATCGAACAAATGCAGCGCATAAGGCAACATTTCTAGGGGAGACACTTCAATATCAGGCTTGTTACAACACGCACCGCACTTTTCAATACACCCTAGCCCTTGAGAGCGTTGGTAACTCCCAAACTCTACTGATAACTCTTGGTAAACATCCATTACTTGACTGGAAAGTTCACGCAGCCTATTCATAATGACTCCGCTAAAAGCAAACTACACCGCGCCCTCATCACTGCGCCTCGCTGTAAAACGATGCCACTAATAAAGACAATGAAAAACTTAACACAGCATGCTTCTTCCCCGCCGCAGGTGAGAGTAAGCATGGCGCTTGAGGCAGGGGTTGAATTGGCGAGATTTTATGCCAGTTTTTGAGGCTAGGGAACAATTTTTTACACTTTACCGTTGGCAATAACGTTAAAAAAAGGCTTAGCTATGGAGAACGAATGAACATAAGGAACACGGTATGAGCAAGTCGATATCAAGCATATTCAACACTGCGTCACTATTAGCATTACTCAGTGGCATTGTGATTAGCGCTAGCGCGAGTGCGGGCATCATTAATAAACATCCCGATATTTTGGTGTGTTCAGTAAGTGAAGATGTAAAAGACGCGGTATGGCAAGACCTCGTGTTTTACGTAAGCGGAACGCAAAAAGACGGCGCTATTTTGTACAAGTCGCTAACGTCGAATCCCGTGCTTATACGCATTGACGAAGACGGCATGTTATCAGCACCTAAGCTGGCGAATTGCGATAAGCAAACAGTTCAAGCCATGCGCGAAGCAGGAAGAGCAAAAGACTTCGGTAGCTGATATAAAAGCTGGACAGGAACAAGCCATTGGCGTTTCCCGATGTGTAGACCACCCATGTCTGTTGACTAGTCAATGTATTGTGAACGTTGAACACCTGGTGTAATTTCGCACCAAACCCACGATATTGGATTTCGATCATGCCTAGACAAAGTATCTCATTCACTGAAAATATTCGTGCAGGCTACCGCCGCTGCCAGTGTGGTTTAAATTCGATTTACTTTCGAATCAACAACAGCATTGTTAACATCATGGCCATTATCGGCGGTTAGAATGCAGACCTTTGGCTTTAATCCCCTTTATCCACAAACCGTATCAAGGCATTACAGTGAAAAACGTAACAATCTGACGTGTTCCAATAGATTCACACACCCAGTTAAGAGATAATTATCTCAACTGGAGTGTATATGAATACGCGAAAAAGCTACTCAAAAGAATTCAAACTAGATGCTATGAGTCTGGTTACAGAGCAGAATTACAAAGTTACTGAGGCAGCTCGTAGTCTTGGTATTAGTGCCAACATGTTAGGCCGCTGGCTTAAAGAGCAAGAATCTGAAGGTACCCACGCATTTCGGGGTAATGGCAAGTTGACGCCGGAACAGGAAGAAATTCGTCAGCTTCGAGAAGAAAATAAGCGCCTGAAAATGGAGAAAGAGATCTTAAAAAAGGCAACGGTCTTCTTTGCCAAAGAAACCAAATAAAATACGGTTTCATTACCCAATATAAGAAGACCTGGCCGATTAGCCTGATGTGCAAGGTTCTGGGAGTCAGCCGCCGTAATTACTACAGCGCCGTGCGGCGAAACGAGAAACTTGAACCAGACCCACAACATGATGAGCTAATTGATTGGGTACAGAAAATAGCTGATGCCAGTGATTTTACTTATGGCGTAAGGCGTATGAAACGCGCACTGAATTCGCTGGGTTATCCGGTTGGAACACAACGGACGCGTAGCTTGATGAACGAAGCCAACGTGAGCGTCAGAAGGCGTAAAAAATACAAAGTAACGACTGACAGCGACCATCAGAAGCCTGTATTCGATAACGTGCTGTCACGCAACTTTTCTGCAGAAAAACCCGACCAAGCGTATGTCTCGGATATTACCTATATCTGGACGCAAGAAGGCTGGCTGTATCTAGCCGTTGTCATTGATCTGTTCTCGCGCAAGGTCGTGGGCTGGAGTATGGCTTCACGGATGAATGCCCAACTGGTGTGTGATGCTTTAACAATGGCTTTATGGCAACGCAAGCCCAAGGCGGGCCTGATACATCATTCTGATCGTGGTTCACAATACGCAAGCCGACAATTTAGACAGCTACTGACGCGGTACAAGGTAACAGGCAGCATGAGTAGAAAAGGTGATTGCTGGGACAATGCCGTTGTAGAGAGCTTCTTCGGCACATTAAAACAAGAGCGAGTGCAATGGCGGCACTACCAGAGTCGCCATGCTGCTCAGCAGGATATCCTGCAATACATCACTATGTTTTATAACAGCCAAAGAATGCACTCATACCTGGATTACAAAAGTCCAAATCAATATGAGGCTGATATGGCTAACTTAGGAAAAGCTGCTTAACTGGGTTGTGTGAATTTGCTTGACCACGTCAATCTTAGGCGGAATCGATAAATGGGGTCAGATCAACATTATTCGTCCTGACTTTCCAATATTGCGCCAATCTCTCAGCTAATGTGGATCTGACCCCATTTATCAGGTTTGGGTCAAGAATTAGTCAAACGCAGTACACGTGCCATTAGCTCATATCAGCAGCTTGTGGAGTTACAAAACGCTGCCGCAGATATCTTTTTATGCGAAACCATGTCATCAATCAAAGAAGCAAAAGTCGCCTGTACCGCTGCATAAGAAACTGGTAAACCGGTGTGGATTGCGTTTTCAGTAAGTGATTCAGAACCTTCGCTTCTGCGCGTTGGTGAGTACAAAAGTACAAAAGTGCCTGTCACATTAAGGAGTGTTTGTGAGTACAAAAGTGCCTGTCACATTAAGGAGTGTTTTGTTTAATTGCTGTATGGCCTTTGCTATTTAGCATTGAAAAAAGCGTTGTTAACTTTTACTCTGCGCGCTTTATTTTTGGCGAACATGCGGACTCTCGTTCATGAAAACTTTCATTGTTATTTTTCTTTTGTGCCTGCCACTACAGATTATGGCTGCCGTATCACTTAACGAAAACACTATCGAATACACTGGAGAAATCAGTGATGCACAAAATGCCCGCTTCAAAGATCTACTCGACGCTAATAGTGAACACATTGTAAGCATAAGTGTAACGAGTGGCGGCGGTAACATTAATGCGGGAATGGATTTAGCCGAGCTTATTTTCAACCACCAACTCGATATTATTATCCCAACGTTTTGTTTTTCATCATGTGCCAATTACCTCATCCCTGCCGCGATTAACAAAACATTCGGAACCAATGCGGTGATAGGCTGGCATGGAGATGCCGCTTCTGCTCGCTGGCGAGATACCGATATTGATGCCATGGTAAGTTCGCTTACAGGTAAAGAAAAGCAGACAGAGTGGCTGGCGCTGAGAACACACTATGACCAGGTTATTGAACAGGCAGAGGAACGAGAGACTGCACTGTATAAAAAATGGCGTGTTAATCCAGACATCATGCGATTAGGATTGAAAGGAAATGTTAAAGACGCGGTGTTGGCAAACAAAGCCAGAGGATGGACTTATTCAGTAGATGCCATGGCGTTTTTTGGTCTTTCAAACCTGCCACCTTCAGACAGTTGGCAGCCTAAAAGCACATCGTCGTTTCCACTCATTATTGTAAACCATATTCAGTGACCCATATTTAGCATGCCCCACACAAATACAAATGCGAGTAATTACTATTTGCAATAGCATATGTTTAACTATACCATCTTCGCCGATTTTTATTAGCGGAGAGTATGTGTGCGTAAACAATTTATTCGAAGTGCATTATCAGTTTTTATCGCGTCGACCTTAACGGCCTGTGGCGGTGGCAGTGATGGCGGCAATACGGGGCCTTCAGTATCGCAAAGTGAATTTTCAATCACGTTAAATGAAGATACCTCGGTTACCGAGCGCATTATTGCAACGGATAACGATAATGACGATTTAGCGTTCGGCGTAAGTGAATCCCCCCAAAACGGTACACTGCAAGTACAACAAGATGGCTCGTTCACCTACACGCCCAACCCCGATTTTTTTGGCAACGACGCCGCACAAATATCTGTGTCAGACAGTATTGAGACTGTTTCAGTAACCCTTTCTTTTACCGTTGAAAATGTAAACGATTTACCTGAAATAGTGACATCCCAAGTAGCGGTATCAAGTGCGGGAGAAACCACCGGGCTAATTGAGGCAATTGATGCGGATGGCGATCTGCTTACGTTTGCTGTTGTAACTCAGCCTGACGTTGGTGTGGTAACGTTAGATAGCTCAACGGGTGCATTCACTTTCGAACAAAATGAATTAGAAAACATAAACGCTTCTTTTGAAGTAAGTGTAACCGATGGCATTGGCGGCGCGGTTATAGCGGCTATTTCCCTCAGCCCCTCTTATGCATCAAATAATGACAAAATTGCTTATTATTATGCTTCTGATCTGTCGCACCTAGCGCAAGCAGAAACGTTTATTACCCGCGAAAACGACCAAGATAACGTTGCGATAACCGACGCCGATATTACAGCAGATATCTACGCTGCGCTGGCCGCAGGTTATACTGAAGCTGGGTTTGCGGAATTAGCAGAGAACAATGCTATTGGCAATATTATCGACAGACCCACACGCGCAAGCGCTTACCTTGTGAGCGCTGAAAAGCTTGATGCTCAAGGAAACACGGTCTTAGCCAATGAGTTTCGCAATAAAGCCATCCGCCAATACAATGCCTTTATTGCTGAAATAGGAATATCAAATATTCGTCCAGGCGATGCTAGCTTTTATTTAAGCGTGGTACGTAGTTATGTCAACGCCGGACAACTAGAACAAGCCAGTGATTTATTGTCAGTTATCCGCATTTATGCCGATGCGAATCACAACGACAATGAGCCAATGAGTTCAGCCTATGGATTTTTCCTACAAGCCGTAAAAACTTATGTGGAAGAGCAAGTTGATGCTTACTTAACCTCACCGACACAGGCCAACTATGACGCCGCATTTGTTGGCTTAAATTTTCAACAGTCTTTAGCACTTCAAGCAAGCTATCAAGAGCGCTCAGGTGAGCAATACTACCAACGCCGTGCCTTTTATCTTGTTGATGCCACGCGCTCGGCTTTTTACCTTAGCCTTACTGGCAGTGCAGTCAATACCGCTGAAGCAGAAGAAAAAGCGAAAGAGCTGCTAGCGCAAACACTTCGCCTTTACACTAACGTTGATTACGATAGCAACTATACAGTCCAAGCAGATGAATTTGCTGAAGCGACCTTGCGACGCTATCCCACTGGCGTAGGTCTGTTAGCAGGTATTTTCAACGCACTTTACCCCGAGGTTGTGCAAAGTAACAGCGACGATGGCTTTCTTGGTAATCTCCCACTGAAATTGGTTTTTGAAGAAGAAGGCGCAAATGATTTTGACACCAAGCGTGCTTATCGCGATCACTATGCGTTTCAGTTATTCAACGATGCACGCAGTGGACGTGCGCTCGATAGCACAATTTTAGAATTAGAGACGCTGTTCACTACCACCTATGACGACACGGAATACGTTGTAGAAGCGCTAGTAGAACAAGATGCCAATGATATCTTGGACAAGCGTGCGGCATGGTTGCTTTATTATGGTGGATTTACTAGTCAGGCACAAAAAGTACTCAATGAAGCCCTTCGCATAATGGGCACAACGCCTTATTTAGAAGACGTACGATATAATGCCAATAATGTATTAGACGACCAAGGTTGCTTAAGACTAGTAAAACTTGAACAGCAGTTTAGCGCCGACAATACGTTCACCCCGTCAAGCATTGAAGGCTGTACCGCACTTTTAACTACCTATTACAGCGACAACACCTACGTATCAGACGCTAATCGAGTATCGGCGCTGCTTGTGGGTGCATCGATTTACCAACTTGCCGATAATGTTGCACAAGAAAAGGCCACACTTGATAACGCGTGGGCGTTGGCGTCTAGTCTTGAAGATACTGAAACACGGCTTGAACATCGTATAGAGGTAACAAATACGGTGGCTTCACTAGGATATCTTAACGACGCGCTAGCTTACTTTACCGAATCAACCGATGACGTACTTGCCACGCTAGATACCCTTGTGGATTTAACCGAACGCGTTGATATGGTGAATACTATTTTAGACGAGCTGGAATTTGCCTACGAGCCAGATAGTGAAAATAGCTTTACTGGCACCTATCAACTGTTTGAAGCCGTCAAGCGGCAGGCAGGCATTCATAGTGATTACGCATCAACTATTGCCGCGTTAAATTCAAAAGCCATGAGCGTTCAACAAGCGCTTCTAGCCGCCAGCAGCGACTTTGCCGACAACGAAAATCTAGATCTTTACGAGGTATTTATTGAACAGTTTAGTTGGCTTGGTTTTTATGAAAACGCCACTGAACTAGCGCAAAGCAGTATTTATACTGATGCCGACAGGAATAGCCTTTTTGCTATTATTGCTACTCAGGCAGCGCAACGCGACGACTTTCCCGCATTTAGTATTGCAAATGTTGATACCGATTTAGATGGTCTACCCAACTTTTTCCTTGACGGTGTCAGTGACGCCGCTATTCAAGCATCAGGACTCATCGCTGACGACGATGCAGATAACGATGGTATCCCTGACAGTGAAGATCTTAACCCGCTAGTGAAAGAGTAAAACAAGGTAAATAATCAGTAATGAGTTACAACGCAGCCCTTTACGGGCTGCTTCTTTCGTTAGCAATAAATACCACTGTTAACGCCAAAGAGCAGCCTCAAAAGCAACATCAACACTGTATGAGCAAAGACGCGTTATCACGCAAAGATAAGCAAAGCATTGCGCAGTGTATTGACGAAACCAAAAACAACGCTGAAAACAAAAAAATTGAAAAAATTGAAGTGATAGGACAATACGTTGGTTTACAGGTACCCGAAGTGGTTGGTCGATTCGTGCTCGACAGAAACCTTATCAACGCAGCACCGCGCACGGGGGGTGACTTTACAGAACTGCTAGAGCTGCTGCCAGGTATCGAACTGGGTGGCGAGCGCTACGATGCTAACGAGCAGGGCGAAATTGGCGCGCAACGGGTGTCGATAATGGGTGCCCAGCCATGGCAAACAGGCTTTTTTATCAATGGGGTAAATTTTAACAGCAGACAAGATCCCGAGACGTATCGCGAAGGTGAAGTTCTCATTAACGATGTTGAAGGCTCTACCCAAGCCTTTAATATTAACCAGCAAATTCTAGACTCTATTACGGTATACACTAATAACATTCCCGCACGCTACGGCAGCTTCAGTGGCGGTGTGGTAGATGTGGAAACGCGAGAAGCGCGCTCCACAACCCCCACATTCAGCCTATCTTACCGTGGTACGCAGAGTGACTGGAATAACTACCATGTGTTTTTAGAAGAAGACGTCACACAGGGCAATGCCACCGCGCCAACAGAACCTTCTTTTAGAAAACAAAGCGTAAATATGAATGCGGAAATCCCGCTTTCAGATCACCACGGACTACTCGTTTCGGGAAACTATATTAATAGTGAAATAACACGCCTATCGCTTAACCAACCAGTGCTCACTGAGAGAGAGAATATGAACCTGTTGGTAAGCCTGACTCAGCGAGACTTATGGTTAGATAAACTTCAGTTCACCTTAAATTACTCACCTTATCAGAGCAGAGATCTCATCACGAATGCCCAAGATAGTGATTTTGAAAACCAAGGTGGCGGCATAAATTCAACGTTTCAGCTACAGCATGCGTTCGATCTTTTTACCCTGGACACGCGAGTTAGTTATACGTTAAGCGATAATTCCAGACGAGCAAACCCTCACTTTTATCAATGGGCAAAAGCGAAAGGAAAAGCATGGGGCGTTGGCGACCCTGCTGAAGAAGTCAGTATTTCTCGCCAGGGTGGTTACGGTGATTTAGACAAACAACAAGAAAACTTACTTTTCGACACTAGCCTGCGTTTTAACACCTTTTCTGGCCTAGGCCTAGAGCATAACATTGAATGGGGTATACAGCTGCAGCATGAAAACCTCACTCGCAGGCGTTTTTACGATAGCTACATTTACAACTCGCCCGTTACCGGCATTGCTAATTTAGACTGCAATGGCAATCTTTTCGATTGTGTTGAACTGGGCACCTCAATCAGTATTGCTGAACTAGAAACACAGCTTGGCGCTCCGCTCGACTTCGCAAACCCAGAGCACATTTTAGCTTATTCAAATATTGTCACCACATCCCCGCAGTATTTTTCGATTCGCGCGGTTTACCCTGAAGAATTTTTAGATGTAGGGGTAGGTGTAGCATCAATGCATTTCACCGATTCCATAGAGCTTGGCAACCTCAACATTAATGTTGGTGTTCGGGTAGATCATGATAATTTCTTAAAAAATACCAACATTGGCCCGCGAGTGAGCGGTGGTTACCAACTTTTTGGCAGTGGCGACAAACTCATTACATTTGGCGTAAACCGATATTACGACGCGAACTTGCTTACCTATAAAGTAAGAGAGCAGCAAACGCCATTTGCATTTCAACGACGCGCAATATCCCCTGCGGGTATAGTGCAGGAATGGCAAAACTTAGCTGCGGCCTCCGATTCTCGATTTATCTTCAACGACCTCGCTACTCCGTTTAACGATGAATTCACCATGGGCTGGAAGCAGTCAACCTGGTTAGGTAATTTTTCATTGGAATACACTAAGCGTTGGCAGCGGGATCAGCTTATTCGCGACGGTGCACCAGTGTACAATGCACAAGATGGTTTTTTCTATCAGGGGCAAACGAACGACGGCAAGGGCCAAAATAGCCGCGTATCTTTTTCGTGGGCAGCACTGTTTGATGTTCACAGCCTATCGCTGAATACAAGCTACATTATTTCAGAAAGCTTCAGCAGCAACACTGAGCAAGACATAGAAGATGCGTTGTTAAACGACCTCATATTCATTCGTGAAACAAATGCGAACGGCGACGCCTTATTTACAGAAACCACTCGAGACAACTTAACCATTATTCAGTCTGAGTTTTCTCGCCCTCTTTCTATTAATTTTGTGTGGGCCGCCAATTGGTCAGAGCAAATTACCACCAGCGTAACAGGCACCTTTAGAACCACCTATGAAGATTATGTGCTTACCGAAGATGTTGCCCCTACCTCTCAGCTAGGGCGTTTTGCATCGCAAATTTCGGTAGAAGAAAGTTTTAATATACCGGTATATCAGCGGGTTGAATTTCCAAATCGCGTATTGTTCAATGCATCAATAAATTACACCCCTGAGGTTGTTGATGACCACAAACTACAGTTTCGCGTAGACATGCAAAATATTTTTGATCAGCGCACTTATGCGGTCGCGCCCGGCATATCAGGTATAGAACTTGGGCGTTCTATTTGGTTTGAAGTGGGTTACCAGTGGCAATAATGTGCTTTAAAAAGTGCCTAAAAAGAGCAGTAAAAAGAGTGCCTGTCACATTAAATACAGAGAATACAAAATATGCCTGTCTCATTAAGAGAATACAAAATACAAAATATGCCTGTCTCATTAAGTAAAGGACAAGTAAGGAAAGGAATACAAAATATGCCTGTCTCATTAAGTAAAGGACAAGTAAGGAAAGTAAAGTGACTGTCACATTAAGAGTCTCATTAAGCCGCACTCTTTTTTGTATTGTGCTGTGTGTTCTACTTTTTAGCGCAAATGCTTTTTCAGCCAACACCGCGCTACGAAAAGACAAAAGTGTAGCGGGTGACACAGCGATGACCATAAAGCTAAACGTAGACGCGTTACGACAACAATACAGTCAACCTCAGTCAAGCTGGCCCTCAGTAATCACTGCTGATAACGAAAAAGCCGAACCACTTGCGCCGCTCACACCAAAAGCGCCACTTGGCTCAGCCACGCTAATACAACTAGGCAAAACGTTATTTCACGACCCCATTCTCTCTAGCGATAAAACCATATCGTGCGCTTCTTGTCACAACGCCAATACCCTATTTCAAGACGGGCGCGGACAATCGATAGGGGTTAATGAGCAAAAAGGCGATCGAAACGCACCGGCTATTTTGGGTATCGACCACTGGGAACACTTTTTTTGGGATGGACGGGCCACCACGGCATCGCAACAAGCACTTATGCCTATTGTAAACCCAATAGAAATGAATTTGCCCATACCCGAGGCGCTCACGCGTTTAAACAAAAGCCTAGCATACCAAGCTAAATTCAACGACGCCTTTGGCACGCTGCCCATCACAGCAGATATGCTTGCGACGGCGCTGGTGGAGTTTGAACGGGCCATTCCTGCTCCCAGCACACGGTATCAACACTTTATTCGTGAAGTTTCCATTAGCCCTAACAACGCACACAAGCACTTTACCGACAGCGAACTTTTAGGACTGCATTTGTTTCGCACTAAAGCGAAGTGTATGACATGTCATGAGGGTGCATTGCTAAGCGATAATGAATTTCATGTTACAGGGTTTCATCTTTACGGAAGACGATTTGAAGATTTAGGCCGCGTTAACGCTACCAGCAATAACGAAGATATCGGTAAATTCAGAACACCTTCTCTTCTTGGCGTAACTCATACTAAGCCATGGATGCACAACGGCTTATTTATTGAATTTACGCCCATGATAATGCAATACAATGCGGGCGGTTTTCGGCCAAAGCCCCGAGGCAAATTTAAGCACGATCCACACTTTCCTGAAACCACCGCACTTATCCAGCCTCTTGGTTTAACAAAAACCGAGATAAGCGCGTTAGTCGACTTTCTACGCACGCTTTGACATAAAGGGGGTCAGATCAACATTATTCGTCCTGACTTTCCAATATTGCGCCAATCTCTCAGCTAATGTGGATCTGACCCCATTTATCAGGTTATTCTGCGTCCACATTTTTTATAGGGCATTACAGTGAAAAACGTGACGATTTTAGACGGTGGCATGGGCCAAGAATTAGTCAAACGCAGTACACGTGCGCTTACGCCATTGTGGTCTGCCGATGTCATGCTGCACGAGCCAAACTTGGTGCGCGATATACACGTTGAATTTATTGAAAGCGGCGCTGAAGTAATAACCTTAAATACCTACACCGCAACGCCACAGCGGCTCACGCGAGATGGCTCAATCGATTTAATTGCGCCCCTGCATACAGCTGCAATAAACGCAGCACGAGCAGCCATCGCACAATCGGGTAAACCTCACACCAAAATTGCTGCGTGCTTGCCGCCCCTTGTGGCTAGCTATCACCCTGATGACTCTATGGCCTTCGAGGAAGCACTGCGTTCATATGAGCAGCTTGTTGCATTACAAAGCTCAGCCGCAGATATCTTTTTATGCGAAACCATGTCGTCAATTAAAGAAGCAAAAGCCGCCTGTACCGCAGCACAAAAAACAGGGAAGCCGGTATGGATAGCATTTTCAGTAAGTGATTCAGAGCCAACCTTATTACGCGGTGGCGAGCGTGTTGCTGATGCCATTAACGCACTGAGTCAATTAAAGCCGCACATGATTTTACTGAACTGTAGCCGACCTGAAGCTATCAACGCCGCGCTTAATGACATTCTCGCTTTGTTAGTACAGCATCAACTTTCTTTCGGCGTTTACGCCAATGGGTTTAAAGCCGTTGATGAACTATACCCTGGCGATACGGTAGAGAATTTGGCGCAAAGAAAAGATTTATCGCCAGACAAATACGCTGACTACGCAATAACATGGGCGCAGCAAGGCGCTAGTGTTATCGGTGGGTGCTGTGAAATAAGCCCGCTGCATATCAAGGCGGTAAGCGAAGCCCTTAAGTGAGAAAGGAATAAAAGGGGGTCAGAACCACATTTATAATGTGAAAGCTCCTCTACTTTTTTAATAAAAAGGCAATTGCTGTTGCCTTTTTTTTATACTACTATTTAGCTAAGTTTAGCTAAACTATAGATACACTATGCAAACCAACATGCACGAAGCAAAAAGCAAATTATCTCAACTTGTTGAGTTGGCGGTATCCGGTGAAGAGGTCGTTATTGCTAAATCGGGTAAGCCAGCGGTAAAGCTAGTACCTTTTAAAAATCAAAAAGTACGGGTGTTTGGACAGTTTAAAGGGCAAGTTATCGCATCTGACGATTTTGACTCAAAAGAGGTTAATGACGATATAGCAGACACGTTTGGTATGTAATGAAAAGAATTCTATTAGATACCCATGCGTTAATTTGGTGGATGTGTGGAGATAAAAAGCTTGGCCTCAATGCAAAAGAACACATTGCTAACCCCGATAACGCTGTTTATGTAAGCGCAGCTACAGTTTGGGAAATGTCGATTAAACAACAGATGGGCAAACTTAAAGTACCTGATGACATTGAATCAATTGTTGAACAGCTCGGCTTTAACGCATTACCCATCACGTTATTTCATAGTCAACAAGCAGGCAAATTACCCATGTATCACAGAGATCCATTTGATCGCATGTTAATCGCTCAAGCCCAGGCAGAGGGATTGCAAATATTAACGAAAGACGAATATTTCCCTGATTACGGTATAAGATTAATCGACGCCAGTAAGTGATAAAAAGGGGGTCAGAACCGAATTAACGCATTAATGCGGTTCTGACCCTGAGGGATCCCCACGAATTTAATACCATGTGCTTCCGGCCCATGTACTGTCTGCTATGGAGCTGTACCATTTGAGTGCAGCTTTCCACTGTCGCATGGTAAACCTTATTCGGCAAGCAATAGCTCTAAGGCCAAGGTAATGGAATGATAGCACGCTTCTGGTTTCGGTATTCGCTTGGAATCGACGATGTGTATTCGAAGAGACAAGCACCATACCCAGTAATATAGCAACCAGTAACGCTAATGTTGTCAGCAATATCAATATTGTAAGACGTTGCTTTTTAATACTTTTGTTTTGTTCATACCCAAGCCCGAACTTGGTGCTTTTCATGTCCCTAAACCCTTCTTCAATTTGCATCCGCTGTCGATAAATACCGACCACTTGTTTTGATAACTGCCGATGAGAAGAAAGCGATGTTGCCAATAGCCAAGGATCTTTTGCACCCTGAGCATGTTTTTTTGAATGTCCTGAGCGCCTGAGCGAACCATCAGTGTTACGAGCGTGACGGCCTTTACTTTTTTGTTTAAATAAAACAAGCGTGCAGACAAAAGGATTGCTTCTGACTATCTGACTATCTGGCTATCTGGCTATCATCAAAACGCTTCGGTCTGCACGTGGCCTGAGTGTAAAGCTGATGAATACATTGCCACTTGTGCCCAGAGTCAGACGAGTAATAATGCGGCCGACGCACGCGACCGACAATATCCTACCCTAACGCTATCACCTCCCTGAACCACGGTGATTTATACCCTGCATCTGTAACGATAATAGGATGGCATTGTGAAGGTAATACTGCTCACAGAGCATGCAAAAACGCTCTATGCGTCGCATGCTTTTCTCTGATTTTATTACAATGGACTTCTTGGTACAGCGTGATGGGCCTGCCTTTAAGAGAAATAGCGGCGCGAAGCAGAAAATGCCCCTTATACTCATCAAGATCTGACCAATCCACGGGAATAACAGGCCGCAAAATATGACTACATAACAACGGGCATGTAGCTGCGCAGATAGTAGGCGTTTCGCGCAATAAGTTTGCATTGGACAGTAAGCGATCAGCACGTTTAATCCGATGCTTCTCAAAGGCGTTATTATCGATGCCTCGACCTATGCTCGTGACAGTTGCGGCACTTCCGTTAAGCAAACTTTTAACACATGCGGTAAGTGCTTTTTGTCGCGACAGATGCATTTTAAAGCTGACAAGCGAGATGACTTTGTTCACAATAGATAGCGTATTCATGGCGTTTAACCTTCATTTGTTTTTGGCGAAAGATCTGATCACCAAACGTCATGAATGTTCCCTTTATTTTTTATCTTACTGAATTTTAGTCATTATTTGTGGAGATACCTCAGGGTCAGATCCACACTTCAAAATTTAATTACTACGCTATTCACGTATAGCTTGCTATCCATACGTTACTTGCGTACGCTTTGCTGATGAAAAGTGTATTTGTTGAATCAACCACATTTGAAAAGTACCGAAATGATTACCTCAGTGACGAGGAGTTTCGATTGTTCCAAGCTGAACTTATGTCAAACCCGAAGCAAGGTGACGTAATTCAAGGTACTGGTGGTTTGCGGAAGATTCGAGTAGCAAGTAAAGGTAAGGGAAAGCGTGGTGGTTCACGTGTTATCTATTACTTCCTCGATGAAAAGCGTCGCTTCTATTTGCTGACTATTTACGGCAAAAATGAAATGGCAGATTTAACCGCAGATCAAAAGAAACAGTTAAAAGCTTTTATGGAGGCGTGGCGCAATGAGCAATCGTGATCTATTTGCAGAGTTAAATTCTGCACTTGTTGAAGCTAAGGAGCATTCAGAGGGCAAAGTGACTCTGAAAACTCATCAAGTTAATGACATCAGTGAGCTAGATATCTCACCTGATGAAATTGTTAGTATTCGTGAGCAGTTTAATATGTCTCGTGGTGTATTTGCTCGTTTACTGCATACATCATCACGTACATTGGAAAACTGGGAGCAGGGGCGGAGCGCACCAAATGGGCAAGCTGTTACTCTTCTAAAGCTGGTACAGCGCCACCCAGAAACTCTGTCGCACATCGCAGAGCTATAATCGGGTAGCCAGAGGTCTCTAACCTCCAGCCCCCACAACACCCTGCACCGAAGCATCGGCCCGGACGGCCCCGCACAGGGCGTTTCGCGCAATAAGTTTGCATTGGACAGTAAGCGATCAGCACGTTTAATTCGATGCTTTTCAAAGGCGTTATTATCGATGCCTCGACCTATACTCGTGACAGTTGCAGCACTTCCGTTAAGCAAACTTTTAACACATGCGGTAAGTGCTTTTTGTCGCGACAGATGCATTTTAAAGCTGACAAGCGAGATGACTTTGTTCACAATAGATAGGGCATGTATGGCGTTTAACCTTCATTTGTTTTCGGCGAAAGATCTGATCACCAAACGTAATGAATGTTCCCTTCTTTTTTATCTCACTGTTTTCACTATGTTATTCGTGGGGATAATTCAGGGTCCGAACCACATTTAGCGAGCATTTAATGCGCGCTCAGTAAATGTGGTTCTGACCCCCTTTATTTTGTTTAGTCGGCGTTGAAGAGGTCGCGGCTGTATACTTTTTCAAGCACGTCTTCGATGTCTGTGGTGACGCGGTTGGCCACAATCACGTCGGCCTCTTTCTTAAACGCGGCTAGGTCGTTTACTACGCGAGAGCGGAAAAACTCATCTTCGGTGAGCACTGGCTCGTAGACAATAACTTCAATGCCCTTTGCTTTAATACGCTTCATAATGCCCTGAATGGCACTGGCGCGGAAGTTGTCAGAGCCCGACTTCATGATTAAGCGGTAAATACCCACAATTTTGGGGTTACGACTAACAATTGAATCGGCGATAAAGTCTTTGCGAGTGCGGTTAGCATCCACAATGGCTTGGATCATGTTGTTTGGCACTTCGCTGTAGTTAGCAAGCAGCTGCTTGGTATCTTTCGGTAAGCAATAACCGCCATAGCCAAAACTTGGGTTGTTGTAATGGCTGCCAATGCGGGGGTCTAAACTTACCCCCTGAATGATTTGTTTGGTGTCTAGCCCAGCACGTTCGGCGTAGCTGTCTAGCTCGTTAAAGTACGCCACCCGCATGGCTAGGTAGGTATTAGCAAAAAGCTTAATGGCTTCTGCTTCGGTGCTGTCGGTAAACAGCACTTCAATACCCTCTTTAATGGCGCCCTGCTCTAACAAGTTGGCAAATATTTCAGCTCGCTCAGTACGCTCGCCAACAATAATTCGGCTTGGATGCAAGTTATCGTAAAGGGCTTTGCCTTCACGTAAAAATTCCGGTGAAAAAATAATATTATCGCTACCGTGGCGTGCTTTAGCTTCTCGGGTAAACCCAACAGGTACGGTAGACTTAATAATCATTACTGCTTTAGGGTTCACTGCCATCACGCTTTTAATTACCGCATCTACACTGCTGGTATTAAAATAGTTGGTTTGCGTATCATAATCGGTAGGCGTGGCAATAATCACATAATCCGCGTCGCGGTACGCCACTTCGGCGTCTAGCGTTGCTTCTAAATCAAGCTCTTTGGTACTTAAGTATTCCGATATTTCTTTATCTTCGATAGGAGATTTTCGGTTATTCAGCATCTCAATTTTTTCAGGTACTAAGTCAATAGCCTTCACTTCATTGTGTTGGGCTAACAATACGGCGTTAGACAAGCCCACATACCCTGTTCCTGCTACCGCTATTTTGTACTTTTTCATCGTACCTTCCATTAAAATATTCTCCACTATTAACAACTGTTGTATCACACCATCAAAAAGTGCAATGTAAGATTCTTTAATCAACGAGTACGCAAATACACTCTGCCAGCCTCAATCGCCTGACCACTCTAACATAACTCAGGATATGTGCCTGACAATACGCCAGGTATGCAGATTCAGTGCCCTTTTGTAATTAGGCTATTTCTTTTTTTATTCTAACTGAAAAATTTTCCCGCTTTAAGGTTAAATTAGGGCTGTAGGCAGGATCATTCTTAATCGTTTTTGACCATTTGTTTTTTAAATAAGTCAGCTCTTTATTGAACCTCTCAGCCTTTTCTTGAGAAATGTCTAGGCCTCTGCTCACAGACTCATGATGAAAGAGTTCAGCCTCAGCGCAGTATACATTTCTTACACCTAACTCCTCTACCCTTAAACAGAAATCGACGTCATTAAAGGCAACTGCCAAGTCAGTTTCATTTAAACCGTTAACAGCCTCAAAATGTGATTTTTTTACTAAAAGGCATGCGGCGGTTACGGCGCTAAAATTATTGGTAGCGCAAATTCTTTTTAAATAGCCAGAGTGAGCACGCGGGAAGTTTTTGTGAGCATGGCCAGCGCCACCACCATAGCCTAATACAACACCAGCGTGCTGAATACGTGTGTCGGAATAAAGCAACTTTGCACCAACGCAGCCCACGGTGTCTCTTTCAACATGCCCCACCATGCACGTTAACCATTCGGGTGTTATCACTTCAATATCGTTATTCACTAAACCGACCACACTGCCTTTGGCATGTTTAACACCAAAATTATTGATAGCTGAATAGTTGAATACTCCAGGATATTGCAAAACCCGTATTTTCGGCAGAGTATTTAAGTAGTCAAAATAATCTAAGCTCTCTTTTTCGTCTGAGCCATTATCTATCAAAAGTATTTCATAATTCGAATAGGTTGTTTTTTCTAAGATAGATTCAACACAGTCTTGAACAAGTTGCTTTCCATTTTTTGTTGGAATAATTAAGCTAACAAGTGGCGAAGCACTCTTCCACATAACCCTATTAACATTCTGCTCGCGGCTCAATGTTACCGTTGCATCACTGCTAGTATCTATTTCTTCACGTATTACAGCCAAATCTCTCGCAATATCGCTATCATCAAAACACGAATGCACTAGCGGAAGCGAAATGTGCTTTATATTTAAATGCTGACCACTTAATTCTAGCTTTGCTAAAAGCCCTGCAATCGACGTTAAACAATCAACGCTTTCAAGGCAATCAGCTTTTAACATTACTCCCGTACGAACATAGCCTGTCGACAGCTGAAGTTCTGGGTTCCAATCTGGCAAAAAACGCGGCGCGGTATATTCGCCATTATCTAACGCTTCATCTGTATCGCTGTACACAATGTCAGCGCTTTCAAGTGCATCAAGAAAATGCGCTATCGCACCAGCGTGCACTGTGTCGCCGCCTCTCAAAAGGAGAATAGGTAAGTTGATGTCGATACTATCTTTGGAATGCAGAAAACCGGTGTTTTCTTCATTATTAATAAAAATCGCGTTTTTCGCACCTAGTGATAAAACCGCTTTTTCGGTTTTAGTAAAGTGCTCTTCTCTACCCACTATAATGGCTTGCCACGACTGCAGATTTTTGTTGATTTGCTCACACAACAAAGAATGATGCTCTTGTAACCAAGCTTGGTAGAGTTGATGAGTTTGCTTAGGTGTAGGCGCATCAAAAAAAAGCCCCGATTTTCTCACTGACTTAATATAAAAAGCAGTTAAACGCTCACTTTGCTTTAGCTTATTTTTTAGATTTTTAGGCACCAGCTGAAGAGCAGCGCGTACAGCTCGCATCACAGTTTTTTTCATTATGGCTATTTGCTAGTTGTAGGAATAAAAAAACCCGCTTCGACAATCAAAGCGGTTTTAAAGTGTACCACAATAGGGGTAAAAAAATTTAACTGCCTGAACCTAATCGCTCGCCCTGGTAGCTGCCGTCCAAAACCGCTTTCCACCAGCTTTCGTTGGCTAGGTACCATTCCACGGTTTTGCAAATGCCACTTTCAAATGTTTCCGGTGGACTCCAACCAAGCTCACGTTCAATTCTGCTAGCACTAATTATCGAGACAGGCATAAAACAATATCAGAACCTTACCTCTCGTACCTTCTCTTCAACGTAAATGAAGACCGGTGTTATGCCCATCTTATTAAGCTTTTGTTGTTTTGCTACCTGTCGGATAAAGGAATTTCTCGGAAGATTTCGATAAAACGGGCAGAGCTGGCTGTATGCTATTGCGTTATGGAAAAAGGATTTAAAAACTGCCGCCGCCAAAACAACCGCTTATCGATTTCAGTCAGATCAGCTTCGGCACAGACGGCATCAAAGTTATCTTCTATTATATGAATTTGGTGTTCAAAAATAGCCTTAGCATCATCTTGTGATAACAGAAAGTTATGCGCAGTTTGAAGGCATGTCGCAAGTTGGCTCATTTTATTGTTTCCTGCAATCAGCATGGCCTGAGAAGCTTCATTTCCGGTACGCCCCTGAGGACAAATATCATAGGCTGGTGTTAATGTTAGCGTGTGGCCATTCCAGAACGCTGCATGGTTGCGAGCATGATCGTCTGTATTGCCGCAAAGAACATTAAATGTAAGTCGGCAAAACAGCTCCCGAAGTGTCTCTTTCGGTTTTGTAAATCTGTGTCGAACGATTTCTGCCAAAGTCTCATAGCTAGCATACCGCGCCATCATGTCATCTAGTGCAAACAGGGTAAGTGCTGACACCATAAACTTTCTTGTCCAGCCTTCCTCTGAAGCCACACGATCAAACCGCTCTACCAGTAGTACATCTTTTTTCGCGGCTTTGGTTAATTTGACCGGCGCCACATTGAGTTCTGCCAGCTTGGCCAATCGCATGGCGATGTATTCAGCCTTAACGACACTGTAGATATCATTACTGGCAGAAAATTTTGCAATGTACTTTGTTCCATCTTCTTCAATCAGCGCTTTAGGGCGAGCGCCACCAATCGAGCTTCCATGAAACAGGGCTTGGTCTAGCTCTGGCGTTAACGGTATACCTTTTTCAACCCGTTCTGCCGACTCTACTAATTCCTCCATGGTGACATTCTTCGCAGAGCGCGGCACGTATTCAGTTGGGGAAAGCTGAAAATCTAGCGCACCAATACGGTCAGACCCCGACTCCAAAAGATAGGTTAGCTCATCTAGCTGAGCCGTATCGATATCACCGCCTCTATGTCCGAACCGGCGATTGATAATAACGCGCCTGCCCCATGCATCTGGAGCACAATCACGAATACACCCGGGCATACTGAGACCGTTTAATATCGGGAGTGTACCAGGGCGCAGGGGGAGTTCAGGTTCATAGATAGGTACTGCATCCTTCACTCTCTCTAAGTAACTTTTACCATAGTTGAAGACCAAATTATCGCCATGAGGTGCGAGACGACCTGCCACGATAGGCTGAGTTTCCTCGGGCAGCCACATCCATACAAAAGCTTCTTTATAATCCTGTTTAGAAGTCATCTATCACTTCCTTACTCGTTTTTCGGGCGCTTTTAGGCAGTAGTGACAGCTTTTCTTCAACTTGCTTTAGCTGCATGGCAAGTCGACTAGGCTCTGCCTCAAACAGCGTCACACCGACGATTCTTGCTACCTCAAAGGTTGCTCCTATCTCGCATTTAGGATCTGCTTTTTCTATGCGGGAAAGCATTCCTCTGGAAATACCTGCGCGATCGGCAACTTCCTGAGCACTTATCTTTTTCTCGAGTCTTGAGGCGCGAATGCGCTTTGCCAACAATGTTAGCGCTTCTTCTGCGTAACGGGAGTAAGCTCTGACTGTAGATTTTGGCATTTTGTGTCACATATAGAACATTTAATGGCTTTATGACTTATGTATAGTGCACGAGAATAAATTAGTCAAACTTACCGATAGTTTATTGCACTGTGTATAGAGCATTTGAGACGCTTATGTACTATATGTGACGCATACTTGGTGAATATTTTTTAATCCAAATATTTATTTAAAAATACTGGTTAAGCTCGATAACATACACGCAGATTCTAATCAGGTTCGCCGCCTCTTACATCTTGAATTCTGTAGTAACTTTCTGACCTGATAACTCATTTTGTACATTTTTGAATAACGCCACCAATGTATTTTTCAAATAAATTTGGAATTTCTCTAACGCTAACGTTCTACCATACACATCAGTTGGCAAGAAGCGCCTCATCTCTTCAATAAATCTTTCGCTTCTCACAAGCTCTGGCAACCTCTCCAACAAACTAGTCAGCAATTCATCGAACTGTTCAAGCTTAAAATCCGAAACTTTACTTTTGACTAGCTCTATGTTCAATGTAACCAGTCGGCTCGGCCTATTCCCAAGGTCCACCGACGTGCAAGGGCGGAAGTGGATTGCGACTTAGTTTTGGCTTGTTGCAAAATGCTCTATTTTTTCGGGAAAAAACCGTCGTATATACAGAAAAGCCGCAGTCAACTTACTGCGGCTTTGTTATATGGCATATTACTTTGTACTCGGTACTAACTACCTGCACCCAAACGCTCGCCTTGATAACTACCGTCTAATACAGCTTTCCACCAGCTTTCGTTAGCTAGGTACCATTCCACGGTTTTGCGGATGCCACTTTCAAACGTTTCTTGTGGGCTCCAGCCAAGTTCGCGCTGAATTTTACTGGCATCTATTGCATAGCGCATGTCGTGGCCTGGGCGGTCTTGCACGTAAGTGATTTGCTCTGCGTACTTACTACTCTTTGGCTGAACGTCATCCAAAATAGAGCAGATAGTTTGCACTACTTCAATGTTCTGCTTCTCGTTGTGGCCGCCAATATTGTACGTTTCGCCAATTTCACCGTTAAGCGCTATAAGCACAAGCGCACGAGCATGGTCTTCTACATACAGCCAATCGCGAATTTGATTACCTTTGCCATACACTGGCAGCGGCTTGCCCGCTAGCGCATTTAAAATAACTAACGGTATTAGCTTTTCTGGGAAATGATACGGCCCATAGTTATTCGAGCAATTTGTAACAAGCGTAGGTAGCTTGTAAGTACGAAGCCACGAACGTACTAGCTGGTCGGAACTGGCTTTACTGGCAGAGTAAGGCGAGCTTGGCGCATAAGGCGTGGTTTCAGTGAATAAAGGCAGCTCTGTGCCTGGCTCAACCTCGTCAGGGTGTGGCAAGTCGCCATACACTTCATCGGTAGAAATATGATGAAATTTAAAACCGGCTTTTTTATCACCATCTAAGGCAGACCAATATGCGCGCGCTTGCTCTAACAGTGTGTAAGTACCCACTACGTTGGTTTGAATAAATTCACCGGGGCCATCGATAGAACGGTCTACATGAGACTCCGCAGCCAAATGCATTATGATATCAGGCTGATGGGCGTTAAGTACGCGCCCTACTTCGTCAGCATCGCAAATATCAACTTGCTCAAAGCTATAGCGGTCACTATTCGACACTGAAGTCAAAGACTCTAAATTACCCGCATACGTTAACTTATCTAAATTAACCACTGCATGGTCGGTATCGTTTATAAGGTGACGCACTACCGCAGAGCCTATAAACCCTGCTCCGCCTGTTACTAATATTGTTTTGCTCATTTATCTTTTTCTCAAATAAATTCTGTTATAGCCACCTACATCGTTTACCTAGGTTGTTTACCAACGTTACTTATCTAGATAGAAGCGATCATTGCGTAATTGCCAACTAATATTTTTTAGAAAGTCTTCGGCTGAGCCTTTAATTAATGACATCTGGTCAACAAACAACTCACTCATCCACTAACTCATCCATCATGGCCGATAATTGCTTGCGCCAGTGCGTAGGCTTACAAGAAGCAAATGCTTCGCGTGCAGTTTGTTTATCTAACACACTGTAATGGGGGCGCTTCGCTGGCGTTGGATATGCACTAGTAGGAATAGGCAACACAGGAATAGCGTTACTCAACAACCCTTTCTCAACGCCAAGCTCTTGAATAGCCAATGCAAAATCGTACCAACTGGCTACGCCCTCGTCTGTCCAATGATACACACCGGCCGTTTTATTCTTAGCGGCGCTTACACACGCCTCTGCCAAGGCTTTGGCCCATGTAGGCGTACCTATTTGATCGTCAATTACCGTAAGCTGTGGTTTGTCAGCCATTAAGCGAAGCATGGTTTTCACAAAGTTATTCCCATGAGCCGAATACACCCACGCAGTGCGAATTAAACAGCTGGCATTTGGCAGCAGCGCTAACAATGCTTTTTCGCCGTCTGCTTTTGTTTTCCCGTAAGCGCCCTGCGGCTCTATTGGGTCGTTAGGCAAATAAGGAGAACCCTTATGGCCGTTAAACACATAGTCGGTAGAGACATGCACTAAAAACGCACCAGCCTGCTTACAATACTTCGCCAAGTTTTCTACGGCTGTGGCGTTAATGGCGTGGCATAACGCTAAATCGTCTTCGGCTTTATCAACCGCTGTGTAAGCAGCAGCGTTGATGATCACATCTGGAGAAAGCTGAGACAGGGTTTTCGACAACACGTCTTCTTTTGTAATGTCGGTATCTTCAGGGCCTAAACAAATAGTATCTTCGCCTAAGATCCTAACCAGTTCATACGACAACTGCCCTGCATTACCAATAACTACAATTTTCATCATTAATCCTTAAAATGACTAGCTAGTTTAGAACGTAGGCGCGTCAACAAACGCAGTGCCGTTTTCATCTTTTCCAGAAAGCGAAGGCTTTTCACCGTTCACTAGCGGCCACGTAATACTTAAGGTAGGGTCGTCATACTTAACCGACACTTCAGACTCTGGGTGGTAATAGTCGGTGCACTTATACACAAACTCGGCAGATTCGCTGGTAACATAAAACCCATGGGCAAACCCAGCAGGCACCCAAAGCTGGCGCTTGTTTTCAGCCGACAACACAACGCCAACCCATTTCCCAAAAGTAGGTGAGTTTTTGCGCATATCTACCGCAACATCGTATACCTCGCCGCTTACAACACGAACCAATTTACCTTGGGTTTGCTCTAGCTGATAGTGCAGGCCGCGCAAAATACCCTGGCTGGATTTTGAATGATTGTCTTGAACGAAATCAACGTTGGCACATTCTTTTTTAAACCAATCGGTGCGAAAGGTTTCTAGAAAAAAGCCCCGTTCGTCGCCAAATACTTTGGGTTCTATTATTTTTACGTCGGGGATGTCAGTAGTTATAACTTGCATGTAGGTTCCACTTGGTTGGTACTTAGCTAGGTTTGAACGTTACTCTGTTGCGGCGCTTGGCGATGCTTAGCGGCGTTTGGTATTTTGTCAGTAATTGCCAAAAACCAGACAGTCGCTTTTGTGTTGTACGCTTTAAATTTTCACTCTATCGTTAAGCACTTTGAGCAAATAGTCACCATATCCACTCTTCTTAAGTGGCGCTGCTAGTTCAGCAAGTTTATCAGCAGTAATGTAACCCATTCTGTAAGCCACCTCTTCTGGGCAGCACACTTTTAATCCTTGGCGTTTTTCAATGGCAGCAACGAAGTTGGCCGCATCAAGCAAAGAGTCTAACGTACCAGTATCTAACCACGCAGAGCCGCGGCCCATCAGCTCTACTTTTAAACTTCCGTCTTGCAAATACAAGTTATTAAGGTCAGTAATTTCTAACTCGCCACGATGTGAAGGCTTAACCTCCCTAGCAAAATCCACTACGCGATTATCGTAATAATACAGGCCAGTTACCGCATAGTTAGACTTTGCTTTAGCCGGTTTTTCTTCGATAGAAAGCGCGTTCCAGTCGTCGTCGAAATCGACCACGCCATAACGCTCTGGGTCGTTTACATGGTAGCCAAATACGGTAGCACCCTGCTCTTGTGCATGGGCTTTTTGAAGAGAAAGCTTTAAATCGTGGCCGTAGTAAATATTATCACCAAGAATAAGGGTGCAGCTGTCGTTGCCAATAAAGTCTTCCCCAATAAGAAAGGCTTGCGCGAGTCCGTCGGGCGATGGCTGCACAGCATACTGCACGTTAATGCCAAAATCGCTGCCATCACCAATAAGCTCAATAAAGCGCTGCTGCTCTGTAGGGGTGGTAATGATGAGGATATCTTTAATCCCCGACATCATTAACGTAGCAAGGGGGTAAAAAATCATGGGCTTGTCATACACAGGCATAAGTTGCTTACTCACCACTTTAGTTAACGGGTGAAGTCGTGTGCCTGAACCGCCTGCTAGAATTATCCCCTTTCTACTCATTGCATATTTCCTTGTTAGCTTTCTTTTATTAACGCTGCAAGTCTGGTGGCCAGTTCTTTAGCAACATCCTCATTTGAAGCCTCTATCATTACACGAATTAAAGGCTCCGTGCCAGACTTCCTTAAAACCAACCTACCACTATTACCAAGTTGCGCTTCCACGTCAGCAACGGCATGCTTAACCTTGGGAAGCTCTAACACAGAATCTAAATTCTCATGTCTTACGTTTACCATGCATTGAGGTAACTTTGTCATACCCGCTTTCAATTTAGCTAAAGGATAACCACTTTTCACTACCACCGTTAAAACCTGCAGTGCAGCAATGATTGCGTCCCCGGTAAATGCGTAGTCTAAATTTAAAATATGGCCTGAGGTTTCCCCCCCAATTCGCCAACCAGTTTCATTAAGTTTCTCGACGACATATCTATCACCCACTTTTGTGCGAACAAAAGGAATATCCAGTTCATTTAAGGCATGCTCTAAGCCCAAATTACTCATCAGCGTACCAACAACACCACCTTTGTAACCCGCTTGCTTAGCTTCTCTGGCTATCAAAAATAAAATTTCATCGCCATCTACCACCTCACCATTTCCGTCGACAAACATGATTCGGTCAGCATCACCGTCTACCGCAATACCCAAGTCAGCATTATTGGCTTTTACTGCATCGCTCAGTAACCCTAGCGACGTGGCGCCACACTCGTTATTTATATTAATGCCATTTGGCGTATTGGCGATATTAATGACCGAAGCCCCTAACTCCTCAAATACACTGGGTGCTACTTTATAGGCGGCTCCGTTTGCGCTATCCACAACTATAGTAAGGCCTTCCAAGCTTAGGTCGCTCGAGAAAGTGCCTTTACAAAATTCTATGTAACGACCAGCAGCGTCTTCTACTCGCCGCGCCTTACCTAAATTTTCAGAACTTACGCAGTCAATCCCATTTTCAAGCGCATAGTGTAGCTTATCTTCTATCGCTTGCTGCTGTTCTGAATTCAGCTTTGCTCCACTGCGAGCAAAAAACTTTATCCCGTTATCGTAGTACGGATTATGGGATGCACTTATCACCACCCCTGCATCAGCTCGAAAAGTAGAGGCCAAATACGCCACGGCAGGCGTTGGAATTGGCCCAGCAAGCGCTATACTCACTCCAGCGGCGGATAGCCCAGCCTCAAGTGCAGATTCCAGCATGTAGCCACTTGCCCGAGTATCTTTTCCCACCAGCACTTCTTTTGTGCCGTCTTTTGCTAGTACAACACCTGCTGCCCAACCCAGTTTCATTACAAAATCTGGTGTTAACGGGAACTCACCCACTTTGCCACGAATTCCATCTGTGCCAAAAAATTTCTGAGACATCATTTTTTCCTATAAATGCAAAAGGCCATAACTCATTAAGTTATGGCCTTAAAATCATACTTAATTAAGTTACTCAACAGTGACTGACTTTGCTAAATTACGCGGCTGATCAACGTCTGTCCCCTTTATTAGGGCGACATAATATGAAAGTAACTGTAATGGAATGGTATATACGACTGGTGCAATTATATCTTCACAGTGCGGTATATTAATTACTCGCATTGTCTCGTCGCTTTCGAAGTGTGCATCAATATCTGCAAACACATACATAATGCCGCCACGAGCTCGTACTTCTTCAACATTCGATTTTAGTTTTTCGAGCAACTCATTGTTTGGAGCGACCACGATCACTGGCATCGCCTCATCGATTAAGGCAAGCGGCCCGTGCTTGAGTTCGCCAGACGCGTAAGCCTCTGCGTGTATATAAGAAATTTCCTTCAGCTTTAATGCCCCCTCCATAGCGATGGGGTATTGTGCGCCTCTGCCAAGAAACAAGCTATGATGCTTGTCAGCAAATTCTTCTGCCAAATTTTCAATAACTTCAGCAGTGCTTAGTGCCTCTTCAATTTTGGCGGGGAGCGTTTTAATTGCGGAAACTATTTTTTGCTCTCGTTCACTTTCAAGACCATTAAACTTACCTAAAGCCAGAGTAAGCATTAGAAATGCGGTTAATTGGGTAGTAAACGCTTTGGTCGATGCCACGCCTATCTCAGCGCCAGCTAACGTCATAAACGCTAAATCAGACTCGCGCACTAACGACGAACCAGGCACATTACATACGGTGAGCGCCGACATGTAACCGAGCTCTTTAGCCAAACGCAATGCAGCTAAGGTATCTGCCGTTTCACCGCTTTGAGAAATAGTAACAAGCAAACTTTGTTGATGAACAGCAGACTTGCGATACCTAAACTCTGAGGCAATTTCGACCGAACAGGAGACATTGGCAAACTCCTCAAGCCAATAGCGAGCTGTCATACCAGCATGATAGCTAGTACCACAGGCAATAATTTGCACATGCTTTACTTGTTTGAGAATACTTTCTGCGCCCTCTCCAAACAGCGCATCGACATTATGCAAGTTATCTATTCTATCTTGGAGCGTATTCCTTATTACAGCAGGTTGTTCATAAATTTCTTTAAGCATGTAATGGCGGTAGCCAGCTTTATCGCCCGCATCGTGCTCAACAGTAGACTCTACAATTTCCCGTTCAACCCGTTCGCCATCTTTGTCAAAAATAATAACTTCGCGGCGAGTTACCTCCGCGACATCGCCTTCTTCAAGAAAAATAAAACGGCGCGTAACGGGTAAAAGTGCTAATTGGTCGGATGCAATAAAGTTTTCACCCAAGCCAAGTCCAATCACTAGGGGGCTTCCAGACCGGGCTACAACCATTTTATCTGGGTCTTCTTTGTCGATAACCACCGTGCCATATGCACCTGTAAAGTATTTCACAGCACTTTGCACTGCTTCTATAAGTGAGTTACCACTCTTAAGCATTTCATGCACAACATGCCCAATGGTTTCTGTATCGGTGTCGCTTGAGAATGTATATCCTTTGGCTATCAATTCTTTGCGCAGTGGAACATAGTTTTCGATAATGCCGTTGTGCACTACTGCCACACGGCTTGAGGAAAAGTGAGGGTGAGCGTTATGTTCAGTTACGCCGCCGTGGGTAGCCCATCGAGTATGAGCGATACCAGTTGTTCCCAATGCGGTCTCATTTTCTACAGCTTCAGCCAAGTTTTTGACCTTACCAACTTTGCGAATGCGCTTTAAATTGCCCTCTTTGTCTAACAAGGCTACGCCAGCAGAGTCATAGCCTCTGTACTCTAACCTTCTCAACCCTTCTAGTAGTATTTCAACCACATTCCTTTCGGCTACTGCGCCTACTATTCCACACATTTCACTTACTCCGCACTTCGCAAGTTCATTATTATAAATTTAGGGCGCATATTCTAAAGCATGCTGTACTTTAGGCAACCAACTGAGTTGACTTAAGTCAAAATGAAGCACGTTCAACGAATAAACCTATGAATTAGTGTAAAAATTTTCTAAAGCTTTTTTTAGTTCTAAATTATAAACTTCAACGGAGAAACGCTCGGTAGCATTTATCCGTGCTTTTTTTGCTTTAACAACGAGAAGCTCATTGTCTTTCTGAAGATGTTCAAGTGCATTGGCTACTGCTTTAACATTTCTGTATTCAACCAACACACCTGTTTCCTCGTCTATCAACTCCGGAACCGCGCCCCATTCATATCCAACTACCACTCGCTCATGTAACATTGCCTCTGCTACAGTTCGGCCGAAAGACTCTTCAAACCATGAAAGTGACAACACAACATGATTTTGCTGCAATGCGTAACTCACATCTGAGACGTAGCCGTGTACAGTAACATTGCTAGAATTGAGTTCTTTCTGCGCTTTCCTAACTTCATCAGTAATAGGGCCATATAAATTAAATTGAATATTGTTGTTGGCGCTACATAAATTTGCTACTTCAAAAAAGTCGTTAATACCTTTTTTCTTTATATTGCTACTCACCATGCATACGTTAAGCATTTCTGTTGGCGCAATTCGCGTTGGAGATTGAGGGTAACAGACCTTATTATAAACAACAGATGTGCGCGTAGGTGCGTTGAGCCAACTCTCAGTTTTTCTAGAATTGGCGATGAAGAATTTGCTGTTCTTAAACAAACGCTGCCTGCACTCTTCTGGTGTTTCGCCCAATATTTTCATCAAGTCTGGGTCGTATTCTGGAAGCTCTCGAACGTGGACGATACTCAGAATGTTATTTTGCGTTGCGGCAATTAATGGCTCGTGCATTACTATTGTATTGACATACACTGCAGCCACAGCATTTTCCGTAAAATAGTTAGACAAATAGTTTACTAAGTCATCGCTTGTTTTACGTGACTTTCTAAACCATGGCAGAGGCAAAAATTGAATACTTGCGACTAGTTGCCTGCACTTGTCTACATAATCTGCATTCATCGCAGAAGGCAAAATCAAGGTGATTTTATATCCCGCATTTCCTAATGCATAGAGCATATCGAGAAGACTTCTTTCGGCACCAAATATTTGAGATGTCACTTGATGACCAACAAGTACGATATGACGCCCCGACGTATTTTTCGCATCTCCCGGGATATTTACAGGCCGTGTAAAATCCCATCCGCTTATCAAAGCATGCCATGTTGGGCTTTTTTGCTTAGCGTGCTGAGGTAAACAGTATTTATAAGCGCTTGGTATAAAAAATGGAGATGGCGCTCTATCTTCTGCCTCTCCGCTCTGCCAGAAATGCTCGTGTATGCCGATACCTTGAGCATTAACATCCTTGTTAGACAATAAATACCACTCTTCATCCAATGCCGTTAGCCAACGTTTATATTTGGCTTCATTAACTTCGTTAGCGTTATTAGCGGCGTTTTTCAGTAATACGGGAGGAATGGGAAAAGGTAAGCCTACATTGTGATCACCGCTTTTTATGCTTAGATCGTTTGTATTTTTATGCCATGCTCTCGCAAAATCGATATACTGTTTTCTAGCGCCGCCGTACTGGGTAATAAGATGTGTACTCGATTGCTGAGTAAGTGACGACCTACTAACTCTTCCAAGTGAAAGCGGTATACCGGGCAGCACCTCTCTTATGCTATTTGCACCTTTAAGCGCTTGTAGACGATAATAAAATTCTGTATCTGCATTGGCTTTAACATTATTCCACCCGCCTAGTTCTACAGCTATTTTCCTATGCACCATCAGGGAAGATACATTCCTATGTACCCATCCATTTTGAGGCCTAAGTCGAGTAAATTCCAACGAGTTATTACATCTTGCCCAATGCGATACGGAGGCCGCCAGACTTCGCCTCCAGATAAGTGGCCAAACTTGTTTTTCTACCTTTTGAGGATGAGCCCAGTCATCAGCATCCATTACCGTAACAAACTTACCGGTCGCTAAAAATAGGCCTCGATTACGCGTGAAATAGGCACCTCTATTGGTTTTGTTCCTATAAACACTTATCCTTGCATCTTGCTCCGCAAGCACCTTCAATTGCTCAAAAGTATTGTCCGTCGAGCAGTCATCAATAATAATTATTTCAAGATTTGCCCAGGTTTGTGCACACAAAGAACGAAGCGCTGTTGCTGCGGTTGTTGCCCCGTTGAATATTGGCACAACAACTGAAACCTTGTGAAATGGAAAAACAGAGGATTTAAGTTTATGAAACAGCTTTGTTTCTTTACTACTACCGAGACTATCGAACAAAGCTCGATCTTCGGCGACAATTTCTACATTTTCCAAATGCTCAGATGAATAAATCTGATTTAGTCGCTTTATTTTCCCGTACTTTTTCTCGAGTAAAGAGCGCGCCATTAAAGACTCAGTTGGTGAGAAAACGGCTTCCCATCGTCGCAATGCCCTTTCGGCACCTTTGATATCACCGACTTTTACATAGCTTTCAAGCGCGACAACATACCCCCCCTGCTCTGCTATAAGTTCTGGGAATGAAGTGAGTAGTTTTGTATTGCTCTCTATTAAGGTGATGACCTCTTTGAAGGCCCCTAAAGAATGATAGTACGAGGAGATGTTAGCTAACGCGTAGGCGCCATTAGGCCCTTCACCTTTAATGTGCTCTTGCAGACGAATTATAGAGTCATTGTCGATTGAATGAGGTGCGCCCCAAAGCGCTCGTATGTCACTCAATACTGGAAGGGCGCAAGGAAGTCGCCCCTCTTTAATACCGAATTTTTTATAGTGTGTTAGCGCATCTATACCCGCATTTGCCACATCAGGGTAGGACGCTAAATACCAACTTTCGTCAAAAAATTTGATAATCATGTTATTGTTTTTCTAACAACCCAAGTGGAGCATTGATATATCGTCGGGGCACTCTACTAGAAATCCCGCATATTAACTCATAAGGTATTGTGTCCAATTCTTCGGCTCTTTTCGATAAATCAATTTCTTCGCCATAGAGTGTAGCCACGTCACCAACACTAACTCGTGAATCAATTTCAATCATGCATTGATCCATGGAAATACGACCAACTATCTTATAACGAACATTTTTGATTGATACACTTTTGCCTTCGTTGTAACGCCAAAGCCCATCAGCATACCCGATTGGAAGGACTGCAATCATTGTTCTCTTAGTCACAACGAAGCCGCGCGAATATCCCACTGACTCTCCCTGTTCTAATTGCTTTATATGAACTACTTTAGCTTTGAGTGAAAATGCTGGTCTAAAATCATTGAGCGCATTTGAGCGAGGGCTAGGGTTAATACCGTACATCAAAATTCCCAGTCGGCCACAACTAATACTTTCATCTTTATTAACAATTACCATCCCAGCACTGTTGGAAATATGTACATAACGATAACTGTTCAAATCAAGTTGAGCGACAAGACCTTTGAATTTAGTGAGTTGTGAGAGAGTATGCGATTCATCGGCACTATCTGCACTATGGTAGTGACTAAAAATACCTTCCTTGATTAAGCATTCATTATTGTTGAGTATCCGGTCGGCCTCAAGAATTTCACTCTTTCCTACTAAGCCAAGGCGATTCATCCCTGTATCAACTTTTAGATGTACTTTAAGAGACTTACCTTTGAATTTTCGAAGTGCTCTCGCAAACTGCATGTCGATAACGGTTAGCTCTATATTGTTATCAGCTGCAATAAAGATATACTCGTGAGCGACCGCACCTAAGATAAGAATTTCAGCATTCGGAAAATACTTTCTCAATCGTAATGCTTCGTCCAACGTAGCTACGCATAGTTTTTTCGCACCAGAAGACAGCGCTATTGAAGATATAGCCACGTCACCGTGACCATATCCGTTGGCCTTCACTACTGCAAAAAAAGCCTTACATTTAGAAATAGTCAATGCTTGCTGAATATTATGTCGAATATTCCCGAGATTGACTTCTACCCATGCTTCACGAAAGCTCTCAGAGAGAGACACTTGATTCAAAGAATCATCAGATATTAAAGAACTCATTTACACTATCAACTACTCATTGAACGCTTTAACAATTCTTTGTTTGATCTTTGCTCTAGTGGAATAGACAGCATTAATTCAATTAACGTACGTTGGTTGAAAGGTACAACAGTAAAGTGAGACAAGTCAGCCTCCGAATACCACAAAGAGGCCCACTTAGCATTGCGGTGTTCCCAATAGAAAACATCATAAAAATCCAAGCCAGCCAGCTTTTCTTTGGTGAACATGGTATGTTCGATGTACTCCTCAAAGCTTTTTATTACGTCTGGATTATTTTTTATCTTTGACGTAGTAAATTTGGCAGCTAAACACCTAGCTGAGATATCCACATCACTTCGATCCATATAGAAAGCAGTTCCAGTTTCAGAACAAGTTGATACTAAACTAAGTATGTCGTGGGGAAGGTCTTCATAATAAGCTCTTGCCAAACTAGGGTATCTCGCACCTAATCTAAAAGAGCTAGAGTATTGCTTATGGAAGTCAGACGATATATCAAGTGGCTTAAGTTCTACTATTTTGTGTGAAATTTTAGCTTTATACGCTCTTCTCGACGCCTCAAAAACGTCTTCAGCCATATCTGATGCTCTTGAAGCGTTGAAATATGTAAACGCTTTGGCTTGTGACTCTAACTTCTCTCTCAATAATGCAGATAGGGTTACACCACTATCGTTCCCCCCCGTGAGAGAGATATGAAAAACAGTATTTTTAACTATAGCTCGTAAGTTCTTCCCCAAAACCCTGTTAAACTTGTTAACTTTCTCAGTATCCACGTTTGAGATAGAAAAGGCGCTATGCGAAAAAGGATAAAATCGCTCGCTTATTATTTCTTTGCCTTTGAAGTTATGAATTAATTTACTGTTTGCGAAGATGAGCCCTGTTTGCTTAAAAGGAAGCATTAAAGCAGGATAGTACTTTCCGCCAGGAGAAACGTACTCTTTAGAATTTACAATACTTCTAGCATTTTCATTTACTTCATTACCCTCAACTTCTGCAAGTAGATTAATATGCGAACAAAACACAGGCCTAGCAAACTGCGAGTAATAACATGCATATGTAGCATGGCAGTCTGGAATTATTTGCATACTCTTATCGCTTTCGATTAAGAAACAAATAAAGCGGCCGCCTAAATAAGCGACATACTCTATAGCTTCTGAGTAACCTGAGTTCTCGTAAATTTCACTTACCTTGCTCGTAATTTCTCGAGTGGTAAGCGAAACATCATCAATATCAGTAGCAAGCCCAATAATGACCACACTTTTCGCACCCGACGACCAAATGTTGAAGGCAGTCTTACTATGCGTGTAAAAGAAGTAGCCACCTACATTGCTCATAGACCAACTTAAACCACTTGGTAGTTCAAGTTTTTCATTACTTACAATATACCCTCTGGCGTAAACATTGTTTCCGTTCAACTTTCCCCCTTAATAAACAAGCCTAATGAAAGCGCTCCTAATAATATGTACTGCTACTGAGTTCAAATCACATACTCAGTTATTGTTCATTGATAGTTCGTCACTATGACATTAGAAATCCACTTTGCTTTCATCAAGAAAATCTGCTACTTCGACTGTTTGACTACCAGCTAAAATCTCTTCGTCAGGAACGACCCAGGTGTGACTCTTGGGATCTGCTCTGAACTGAATAAAATTAAACGGGTCTGCAGCGTAAATATTATACCCAGCAGTTTTAAGATTTCTAACGAAGGAGCTGTCTTCCCCAGTATTTCTGGACTCAAATTTTACTTTATCAAACACTTCTTTTTTAATAACGAACGTAGGACCTGCCACGAAATCAGCTGTTTGATGCTTCATGCCTGGAAAGCGCTTTATCAGTTTCTGAGAGCCCGACAGATACATATAGAGTTCTTTCTTCCCTACCATGGCATAATCACCAAACGTAAATGGTATTAACATATCTTTCAGGTAATTAGCGAAATAGAAGTCATCATCATCCATTTTGGCGATATATTCGCCGTTCGCTTTTTCTGCAGCTTTGTTGAATCGCTCGCCAAGCGTTTCTTCACTATCGTTAATGATTGCTGTAACACGCTTAATATTAGAGTCGACAGATTTTAATTTACCAATTAACTCTTCTGACTGAGATTGACTGAACCCTTGAAGTACCAATATAAGTTCAATGTTCGCATGATTTTGGCGCGCCATATTGGTTACAATACGATCAATCATTTCAGGCCGTCTTGTGCAAGTAATAATGCTAACTAGTGGCGCTTCTCGCTCATTGTTGATGCCTATCGCTTTTTCAATATTAACTAACCGGTGAGCGTAGGTATGCTTGGTCATAACTTCTCTATAGCCGAGATGAGATGTTTTTTCCCAATAGTGCTCGTCAGTCAACAAGCGTTCAATAATCACATTGGCTTCGTCGGCATCTTTTGCAACTTGTACTATGCCTGAGAACTGTTCTTCAATTGCTTTTGAAGGAGTAGATACAACAGGTGTGCCGCAAGCGAGCAACTCATAAACACGACGCGACATCATTGTAGGTGACTCGACTATTGTGTTTACGTTCAAGAATACTTTAAATCGCTTGTACAACTGCACAACTTCGGTAAAAGGTACGGCATCGCGTATAAACGGTGCATATTGTGGCGGAAACTTGTACCTGTCGCTGTCTATCTTCGACATTCTGTCGTAAATAGCACCTTCGAATTCAATGATTGAAGGTAGTAGCGCATCCATTTGACGTTTACGCTCGTCGTGCCCCACTCCATAATACGAGCCGGCGAAACATACTGACTCAGACTCTGATTTGAACCGTCCTGATGGGTTGCAAATTTTCTGTTGCGCGGCAAACGGCACAGCATAAACATCCGCTTCAGGCACGTCAGCTTTATAGTTATCGACTTTTTCCGAATCGGTTGTGAATATAACGTCTGCATATTTCGCTATTGGCAGATACTTATCGTAGTGCATTGGATCTTCTTTGTTCCAAAACACGATTGGCATTTTTTGCTTTACTTTAGGAATTAGGTCTAACAAAGCTTGAGCATTGTTATGTTTCAAGCCCGGTGAAGTAAATGCATACTCCCAGGTGCCCCTATTGCCTTTCCAACAGCTTTCTAAGAAACAGAAGTTTGCCGTAGATGAAGCAACTTGTTCTGCGTAGTTAGCCCTGCTAATCGGATAGCTTGTCATTTCATATCGCCAGCACTCTTCAGATATTTCATCCATAATGGAAATAGCTTTAATTTTTGGCTTTTTAATATCAAAAGCAGGGCTCTTCAGCATGACGGCATTAGACGCGCTTTTCTTCGCGTTATCTTTCTCAGCCCACTTATTAAACTCGTTTACCATTACTTCAACATGATTTGAGAAGAGTAAATAGGTAACAGGCTGTGGTACTGGAAGAGATACAGAAAGCTTCAGCGCTGAAAGAAGACTTTCAACATTGCCAGCATTAAAATTTATTACCGAGTCGTAGTTATCTGCGTACTCTTGAAGCGGAGGAACATTTGAAACCACTACCTTTTTACCAAAAGAGATAGCCTCAACTATCTTCATAGGAGGCACTATCGTACAGACCTGCTCATTTCTACGGGGAATAACAATAGTATCTATTACAGAGAAGTATTTGATTACGTCGCCGTGCGGAATTCTTCCTGTTTTTATCAGCCAAGGTGCCGAACCTATTGAATCGTTGCTTGCACCAAGTTTGTTGATTGCTGAAGCATCGCCAACAAGCAACAGCTTCACAGTTTGTTCAGTCGCATTTAGTTGAGCCACAGCTTCAATAAGATCTTCGATGCCTTCATAAGTATTGAAGCTTCCAATGTACCCTATTACTTTGTCGTTAACATCGATACCTAGACTTGAGCGTAGCGCCTTCGAATCTATGTTTGACTGAGGGATGCTTGAAAGCCCGTTGGGCACCAACTGAATTAAATCGCTCTGTACACCTCGCGCTATCAATTCCTGCTTCATTGTCTCATTCAACGTGAATACTCCCGCAGAATGAGCTGCTACATAAGTATCTCGAATTGACTGTGCTAGATATTCTTCTGAATCAACATATGAAGGCTCACGAGTGGCTTGAGAAAACTCCCAAAAACCTCTCACCTCGTTGAAAAAAGGCAACCCCAATTGAGAGGCAGCCACTAACGCCGGTAAACCTACTTTATAATCGCTGCCAGCCATAACGAACTGCGGGCGAAATAGTTGAAACATTTGTACATAGTAATCTACAGACTTACGCAAAAATTCTTCTTCACTTTCAGGCAAAAAAATTCCGTCTTTGCCTGCATGGATATAGCGAACGCCATTTACAACTTCTTGAGTGTTAACGTTCGCGCTTTCATCCAATTCCCATGGGCGGCCAGGGCGAACGAAACACAACGTTTCAAAGCCTTTCATGTTTAACGCTTCAGCTACACCTTGGGTTCTTATCGCATAGCCATTGCTTGCATAACTAGCACCATGACTAACGATATATGCAATTCGACCAGCGATGTTGCGTTTAATAGGGTTGAGTTCAAATGCAGCTAGGCTAGATGCGACTTCAGTTAATCTATCTTTTGCTAAGTCCATGGCGATACTTTTTGTTTATGAAATTGGAAAAAGGTAATAAAAATAACCTTTATTGTAAATCGAGCAGCTTATTGCGCAGATCTTGCGCTTCAAAGTAGTATTTCTCTAAGTTAGCTTGAGTTGCCTCTAGCTGTTCTTCAACATACGAAGGGGAAGAGGCAATATTCGACGTAAAGTTTGGCACAGGCACTTTCACAGTCTCTTCTCCATTTTCAAGCTGCGCCAGCCGTTTATTACATAACCAAACATTTGCTTTAAACAAATGTTCGCCATACTTCTTGCCTGCCTTTTTATACAGCGCTTTGGCCAACTCATACTGACCTTGAGAAAATAGAAGACTAGCTTGCTCTATAATCGAGCCTTTCTCATTATTCATTGGTATAAAGTTCCTTTAAATCTAAATGGCCTAAAAAGAAGAAAACCTGTTCGGCGCTCTCTTTTCGCTTTCTCCGTATTTCAAAAAGTGTAATAGTGGATTCATTCCAGCCTTGGCTACATCAGTATTTCTCTTCAAGTACCAATCTCCATCGAACTCCGCAGAAGGTCGACGCCCTTCTTTTGCTCCGAAGACCAAATAATGCTCAGCTGGGTCTACACCAGACTCTTTTACATCTTTGTAAGTCGAAAGGTACCAATCGGCGTCGAAATAATCACTGCTGTAAACAAGCGCAACATTCTCAAGTAACTGCCTTCGTTGCTTAGCATTGCGGTTTACTTTGGCATTCAACTTGTCTATGCCCTTACTTACTTTCCAAGAAGGTGACTGCTTAATTGAGCGTAGCTCAGCGACTTGCGAACGCAATTGTTTCTCCGCTTGAGACTTACGCTTAAGCTTAGAGTGAAGGTTGGCATTTTCTAGTTCTAGTTCTTTGTTTTTTGCCGATAGCGCGGAAATGTCTTTCGAATTGTTAGCAGAAGTGAGCCCTCCTCCCATTTCTAATTGGTACTGCAACACAAAAAGTTGGGAGGTAAGAACCGATACATCTTGATCTAAAGAAGCTTCTTTTGCGCGCTTGGCGCTCATTAATTGAGCAACCTCAATCTGTGTACTGGTCAATTGCTCAATCAAAACTTGGCATTCTTCTTTACTCTGATATAGCTCCTGCATAGTCTCAATAAGGCAGTTTGCAGCATCACTAAAAGAGGAGCCAGCTTCAGACTGAGCATTAAAATCATTTGCATAAAACTGCGTAACTTTATCATAAGAAGACGCTATTTGAGGTTCTAGTTCTAATACTGATTTTGCAATATTGAGGGTATGTTTTGAGAACTCGGGAGCTTTTAGATTAGAAAGGTAGTGAGCAACCTTATTCCCTGATTCGATACCGCGTAACCCACTAGCTAGGTTTTCAATAGAAAATACATGATTAGCCGATCCACTTTGAGCAAGTACTCGTGTTGCTTTCAAGTTATTGATGATGGTTTGCACTGTAATTGTTTCTCTATAATGCAAAGCAGCAGCTAGTTGAAGCTCAGGAGGAAAAGTGACCAGCGCTATATCGGCACTTTCTAATATTTGTTCTTGCTGGTCGAGATCTGCCTTCGTTACAGGTCGTGCGACAACGTTAAGCGCTTTCAAACTATCAAAAGAATCAATCGAACTAACCGTATACAAAGACAAAGATTTACACAGCGCTTCCCACAACACCGAGTGTTCTGCTGTACAAATTAAAAACATTAAAATCCTCTCAAACCAAGCAAAGGGCTACGTTCAGCCTGCGTCATTCTCGTTTTAGTAGACGCGTATGATAACAAACTGGGTGGTGTAACACATTTAAAACTTTACTTGGCTGCATGTGGTTGAACAAAAAACTCTGTTATACTTCACCACTTGCAAGGTTTTAGATGCACTATGATATTAATACAAACACTCTCATCGCTGTTTCAGTTTCAACATAGAAAACCACAGCCCAAAGACATCCAGTGGCTCTCATACCACATTCCCAAAACAGCAGGCAGTTCGCTGCGCCAGATGCTCTACAAAGAGTTTGGTCGTTCACGTGTTTTTAGCGTTTATCGTCCCGATGAAGCAAAAAAATTTGGCAAAGGAAACGCTATTCCAATTCGCATTAGCGCTAGTGTAGTACATGGCCACTTTAAGCCCCACCCTAAACATAGCGAACTCTTCCCAAACGCGCACAGTATGGTTTGGGTGCGTGACCCTATTCAGCGCATTTGGTCTTTGGTGGGCCACTTATTAGATCTTCAATGGAAGCACCCCCATTATGAGATGCTTCATAATTTATATGTAATTAAAGGCATTGAAAGCCAACATGATATTGTAGAGAGAATAATAAAAGACAGTTCTATACCTTATATGGTTAATGCTTATTCACGATTTTTTTCAGCAGTTGATATTCGAGATTTTAGCTTTGTTGGTTCGATGCATAGTTTCGCTACCTCTATTGAGTTGTTAAACAAAGAGTTCAACCTATCGCTAAAACCTTTGCATCGAAATAGTCGTACCAAAGCAGGTATCCCTCAATCGCTAGGCAATTTAAAGTATTTAATGGAACATGAATATAGTCTAGTTGATGACTACCTTTGATAGGATGATAAGAAAGTAATGGCAGTTTTTACTATTTCTGTGAAGCAAACAGGCATTGACGTTAGCGATAAGTTTAAATGGTGTTTAGATGAACCCTGCAATGGTGATCAACACGAGGGGAATACTATTGAAAAGGAAGGAATTAGAGTAAAAGGCTGGTTCCTCAAGAAGGTAGATGTTGAAGCTTCTCTAGTACTGTTAGACGGTTATGAAGTATTGCCACTCTTATTGAAAACTGAAAGGCCTGATGTAATTGAAAAAGTGGCAACTATAGAAAGTAATTTTCGGCAGGACGTACTCTGCGGTTTCGACCACACACTAGTTCCCAAATCATCTAGTATTTCTATAGCAATTATTCACGATAGTCACTTACACGTGATTTACGAACTTTGCATAGAGGGCGTATTTAAAATTCTAGAAGGCGAAGACAAGTGGCTGTACCTTGATAACGACACCAACAATAGTGTTGAGCAGTTCACGGGTAAAGCCAAACTCAGTTGGACAGAAAAGAAAAATTGGGCGGACTACGCTAATACTTTTAGCTCCCTAGCGCTAAGTCAGGCAGGTAAGAGTGCATTTCTTATTGCCCCTTCGAAAGAGTTCGTTGTTGAAGAGCACTACCCTTTTAAGAAATCAAAACACACACCGCTAGACCAATTAACTAAACTTGTTGACGACTCATTTAGCTTAATTACCCCCATTAGTGCACTGAAGCATTTTGAAGAACGGACCTTTCGAGTGTGTGACACACATTGGAGTTGTCATGGCGCTAGAGTAGCTACAATGGAAGTGGCAAAAAAATTGGGCCTAGACTGCGCGCCTATAGAAAACATTTTCAATAAAGATGTATACGTAAAACGTATAATGGCTGGCGATCTTGGGTCGAAGATTTACCCAATACAAAGGCACCCTGAAGACTTCCTTACTACTTTTAATTACAATCGAGTGGTTGTTTACGATAACAACCTACCTAATTTTGGCAGGGCATTCATTTTAGATAACCCTGACGCTTTGAATGATGGAACCTTACTAGTATTTGGCTCTTCTTCTGTTTATTCCATGTTTAACTATCTAGCTAGAATTTTCAGAACAGTAGTGTTTTTTCATACTGCAGGTAACATAGATAAAGAGTTAGTTGGAAAAATAGCACCTGATTATTTGTTGGCGCAGTCTAACGCAAGGTTTGTAGTAAAGGCGCCTTCGTTTGATATTAAGATTTCGGATTATATTGCAGAAAAAATGCGTAGGCTTGGTTATGTACCTGATATGGTTTATAACGCCGACAAAGCCTCCTTCTCTGTTAAAAAGATCAAGGAAATACTTGATACTATGGACTCGAATTAAAAAACAATCTAAATACTTGCGCTGTACAGCGATTTCAAAGCATAGTCTTCTAAAGCTGTAGTTGGTAACTCTTTATCCATTGTCAATTCAACGCGAAGTCCCTTAGGAGGCTGAGTAAACTCGTTGACTAACCTGAATGTTGTGTTGCTACCAGTTTTTAATAGGTAAGGGTAAAGCGCGCTCTCATTTACCATGTTTACCACAAGCCGCTTGTTTCTGTAAGTCTGGTTAGTAAACACCGTATAAGCGTGTTCTGCTTCATTTATATTACTGACATTAGCAACCAAATGAACGTTCGGTAAGTGATCGGTAATAGCTATACCAATTCTACTGCAAATTTGTTTTAGCCTATCTGCCACCGTATGTTTGCTTAGCACTTCACGCACGCCTTTCTCAACTACTTTTCTGTACTCGCTTTCATCTTGCATTTTCTCTAGGAAGCTTACAATTTCATCAGGGTCATCGCTAGCACAAACAATATCGCCAAATTGCTCAACAACGCCTTTAGAATAATTGCTAACTACAGGTGTTCCAGAAGCTAACGATTCATATACACGGCGAGCAAACATAGTAGGGCTTTGTTTAACTGAATTTATGTTAATTGTGTACTTATAGCCTTTATAAGCTTTCCACATTTCACTCGGTTCTAAATAACCAACCACGTTCTGCTTGTACCTTTCAGGAAACTTTAGGTTTGACTCTTTTCGGTGAAGGCATCTGTCAAAAATATCGTAATCAACATTCGCTTTTTTTAGCGCGTTAATTAATACGTCGAAATCGGCACAGCGTTCTTTTTTAGTTGAGTAATAAGAGCCTGCGAAAGCAGCTTTATTTTTTCGCGGGATAACTTCTAGAGGATTATGTACCGCTGGCTGACAAAAGAAGCAAAGAGGTTCTGCATCTATACCGTAGTCTTTTTGATAGTTTTCGACCATATTTACGTCTGTAGTAAACACATAGTCGAACAGCTTAGCCGTGGGAGCAAATTTGTCGTAATGAACGGGATCTTCTTTAGACCAAAAGACAGTTGGGATCCCCTCCTTTTTGCAATATTCGACAACCTTGGCTAACTCATGCATTTGATTTGGCGCATTGTATGAATTGCCATACATTAAGCTGCCCCATTGGTTATTATTTCCAAACCAGCAACTTTCTACAAACAGGAAATCGGGTTGAGCTTGCTTTATTTCCTCTTTCCAACTCGATGGTGAAATTGGAAATAAACTAGTGTCTTGGCGAAAGCACTCATGGGTCAATTCGTCTAAAACGCAGACTAGCTTAAGTGGTTTAGCTGGAATATACATAATTTCATCACTGTGTTATCAAACTCACCATTTAACTCCAATCAAACGATAAAGGCTTTTTACTGTGAAGAGCACAACTTAACGTGCATTACTAGTATTGTAACTAAGCGCTGCCCCATCTCATCACTAACTTTAACGGATGATTGTGTTCAATATAAAGCATTAAAAAAGGACATGAGATGACTTCATTTTGGCTTTACATGTAACGATTGGATATCAACATTGTTAAGGCTTAGTTGTTTGTTAAATTCTAAAATCTAATTTTTTTCTTATAAGCTGATTTCCTGAATCTTCACCTATAGATTTTTCATCAAGATAAACTTCATGTTTAAGAATACTAGATTTTGGATAAATAAATATTAATCGCTGTGTATACCTTTTCATGAGGTCTCTAAAGCTTTTATTTGTTAGTACTTGACAGGCAAATACATTCGTTTTGCTTACTTGCTTAGTTAATTTTTTAATCATTGACTCGCTTAACGATAAATTATCAAAAAAGCTATCTAGAATAACAAAGCAACTACTTTCTTTATCTATGCCTTTAAATTTTTGAATAGCATCAAATAACTGAGCCTCAGAGTAAGTAGATATGTGTTCATATTTGCTAAAAGAGCTGAATTGAGTTTCTTGTTCCTTATTTGTATATGAAACAGAAACCACTTTCTTGGAACGTTGATGAAATAAAGCAACTGTACTACTTTTCAAACGGCAGGCACCTAGAACCATTATGTTATTAGCAGTTTCCATGTAAGGATGCCCTAATAACTGTTCGAAATCTAACTCATATTGACAATTATTTGATGGGCGATTGCCCTGCCTAATATTGGACGGTGCGTTATAAGATTCAGGACTGGAGTTTCGAGCTCCATGCTTGATGTCATTCTGCGTAACGACGACCTCTGTAGATGTCATTTTTTTAGGGTTATTTACCTCTCTCACAAATCCTTTTAATGAGTAACCCGTGTATTCTTCCGGCAAATCAAATTCACAGACTGCCTCTGTCGAATACCATTGGGCATTCAGTTTTTCACCGTTTTTAATCAAATAAAACGCATATTCAAGTGGACCATCAAAGAACATGTCAGATTTCAACCTAGCACTTCCGTTCAACTTCTTATCCTTTATCTCAAAGTTTAACGTTAAAGATTGACTAAGGAGATTTTCGCTTTGTAAAGTGCCTGTTGAATGGTCAATCATAAGCGCGTGGGCGTGACTAATGGCTCGGTTCACGAATTCAGCGCACTGAAAATTAGCAATGTTGGAATAGTAGTAATCATGACCAGCTGAATGTATTCGAAAGTAACCCATGCTAGATAAAAACTCGTCTATGCCATTACCTACGTAATGCTCTATCTGTATGACAGTAGGGTTTCTTTTAAGTAACTTTTCAGCGCCCATTAACACTTGTAGCTCATGCCCCTCCACATCAATTTTTACCGCTAGAGTAGTATCTATGTAGTTTAAATAGCTATCTAGAGTGACGCTATCTAGCTCTCTTATTTCTTGAAACAGTGCTCTATCATGTATGGATGAGTCTAAAACGCCGTTAATACCCGAAAGCGCCGAGTGAACACCAAAACCTAACGTTTGATTGGTATCTGAGACTAATTTTAATACTGGCTCGACCAGTTTCGATAACCCATTAATAGCTATATTCTCTATCAATTCATTATAAGCCTGCTCTTCTGGCTCGAAGGAAATGATACGCTTCACGCTTGGGCCGATGGATGATGTCAATGAATACAGGCCTACATTAGCTCCTATATCGAGAACTACAGTTGCTCTTGAGTACTCGATAAGGCCTAGAAACAGGTATGGCTGAATAGGTTCGTAAGTGTGACTTAGCCTGTTCCTAGGCTTTGAATTCTCAGTCCAATAAAACGTTTCCTGCATTCAACACCTATCTCTATCATACATAACAACAAATATATGCTTCACAATTAAAACAATATAGCCCCATTAACGTCATATAAAAAGGCCAATCGCCACTAGAGCGTTGCTCATAACTGAATCATCACATGACTACACTTTAAATATTTACATCCTTGAATATAGTTTCTCTAGTATCAACATGTCGTGCAAAGAACCTTATCTTAGTGATAGGCTCAGATACTTGCACTACAAATTGTGGCGACGTCTGATACCAAAACTTTTTAGCAACTATCTCCCCTGTGTAGAAATATGAAGCATACTCTACTTGCCTTTCAAACTTCTGTGGTGCAATAGTTGAAACATAAAATGACTCACCTTTTGTATCTACCGATACACTAAAATTATGCTCCTTAAACTCTTCGACAGGTAGTTTTTTAATATTCGATATGGCTGAAACATTATATCCGTATGTGCCAAACAGCCATGTGTTAGCCAATTCTAGCCATTTGGGATGCTTAGTAATTCCGTAAAGCACGGCAGCCAAATTAATATGAGTTAGGTGATAAGCCGCTTTACCAAGACGCTGTTTAGAATCTAGGTTAGTGTAATACTCTAAACCATATGACGTTACTATTTTACCACCACATTCTACAGTAGATAAAACTCCCACGTGAAGAAGACTTTCATTGTATGCATTAACTTTTACTAAAAGACCTTTATCCTTTACTATGTGAGCCGTATCATATAGCGCAATGACAGCGAATTGAGCCCCGTTCAAAACGTGTCTTTGTTTAATAGAATTGGGAATGGGATATTCTTGAGGAAGCCAGTTATCGCTTAGTTCGGTCGAAACATCACCCAGATTAGCAAGTATGCCTCCCTCCTTGATAGGTTTAAGATACCTATTCAATAATCGATAAATGCATTTTTTATATATGTTTTTCTTTTCTGCATCTTCCTCAATGGTCCAGAGCCTAGACCAAAGCGCAACTGTTTTTAATTGTATTCCTGATATCCAACCATCTTCATATTGAAAATGGCCACTGTCGTAACGATTTAGAGGAATGATATCTTCGTCAGTCATCGCATCTAAAAGTAAATCACCAACCTCTCTAGCGACTTCGACCAAGTGTTGCGCTGACCTGCCTTCCAAATGCCACTGCGACCAAGCTTTCAGCCCACCGTTTACCAAAGTTACTTTATTTTTAGATTCGGGATCTGCACCTTTGATACCATAATAAGCGGTATGCGCAAATGCACCATCAGGCTGATAATCTAAAAATCTATAATCGCATTTACTATTGAACGCTGGGATTCTCTCGAAAATATTAGCCACAACTTCCTTATCAAATTTTTCTATAATGGTGGATGAATTAACTTTCTTACACTCCCTTGCGTTTTCTTCGATAAGGTGGCTAATCAATGAAGTAGAACTATTTCTATCAAGAGGTTGATGCCCGATAGCTTCCGGCCATACTTTTAATGAATACTCCCCTACGGATTCAACCAAGCTCGTCGCACTGCTTAAATCTCGAATGAATTCGACGTGTTGTGAAAACTCTTCGTCAGCTGTATTTGTGATCAATGTGAACGATGGTATTTTTCGTTGTTTCAAATATCTACTTAAAACACTCACCTTATGTGGTTGATTTATGTAAAATTCGTCCACACCTACCCCAAGAATATTACTTTTCAGCCATAATTTTGCTGATTGATGAGGGTAAGTACGCAGGTCCAATTGCGGAACTTCGGCTATCGCGTGTGAATTTGGAAGATGCGAGGCCATCATTAATGCCCCGAACCCGCCCATAGATGAACCGTATAAATATATACCCAACCCCACTAACGATAATTTAGATGTGATAACCTTTAAAAACTCACTTAAACTTTCAATATAATCCTTGTCATACTCTGCAGACAGAAACCAGCAAGCATGCCCGCCCACGTCGTTGAGCGCAGGGTCACTTAGGGTAATTATTGTTGTGTATGAAAGCTCTGTGCCCCAAGAAGCTCTGTGGAACACTGGTATCTTAGGTGGTTCGCTTTGTTTTTGCGCAGATGGCAAAAACACAACTATGTTTCTAGTATTTGCACGAAAGCGCACCATTGCTTCCATCTTTGAGCCGTGAATTTCGCCCTCGACAAGGGACTGTTTGCCTTCTTCGATAAGACCAATTTCGTCGATACTATATCTCATGAATTCCAACTTTTAAGTCCTTTAAATTTTTTCAGAAACAGCGTACTTCACAAGAAATAACCTTAGCCTGTATTGTAAATTGCAACGCTTTTTTAATAAAACTACATTAGTGAAAATAAAATCTCTCGTTGCATTACCGAAAAAGGCTAACTTCTCTTTCAATAATGTGGATTAAGCTTCGTTTATTCTTTACCTCACTGCTAACGCTAAGCGATAGCGTTTCGAACTCATCAGGTTTTTGATAAATATTTACTATTATTTCTTTCAGAGATGAGTGGTCATCCGGTAGCGCTCGCAACTGCTTAATTGGCAAAAACTCAGGAATTGCAGCAACATCAGAAGTCACTGGAACCAACCCAGAACTCATGGCTTCGTCTCTAGAAACTCCCTGAGTATCCATCCGCGATGGACATAGAAATACACCGTAATCTTTATGAATCTCTGCAATCTCCCCTTGACTCAAAAATCGTTGCTCTATTATGACATTTTTGAAATCGCGAACAGGTTTCAAAGTCTCTTCGAAAAGCAAGCCATCACCAATAAGCCTGAACTCTAACTCGTCAAAGAACGGCTCTTTAGAAAGCTCTAAAATACATTTGACTGTCAAATCATTTGCGTAAACTTTTGAGGCATAGGGCCTTATGCTCAAGATCTTTTTTCTTAGCTCTGGTGCTTTCTTTCTATACTGAAATAGTTCAGTGTCTATGGGGTTGTTTAAGATCTCATATGAGCCTTCTGGGATACGAAAGCCCAAGTCTTCCATAACTTCTTCCGCGAAATATTTCGAGACAAAAACAAGTTTCATATTTGAGTGGATGGGCTTTAAGACAGACTTCCAAAATGCCATTCGCTTATCGCTTAGCTCAATAGCTTTCACTTTTTGTTCTGGCGTAGTGATATTAAACTTTCTTCTATACCATGGCTGTATGTCTGCACCATGCACCCAGACAGTGACTTTTATTTTATCTATAAATTGTGAAAGCACTTCCCACATTTCAGCATCTAAAAAGTGGACAAGCACATGCTTATATCTTCCGCTAGTTAATAAACGGTTGAGCGCTATTTCAGAGCCGGTTATGACATCGACATCTTGGAATTCGTGCCAGCTAACCGCTGTGTCTTTACGGAAACGAAATACATCAACATTTGCACCATGCTCTTTATAAGCCTTTACCCTACTGTGTACAAATCCATTCCTGTACAAGTCTTCGTAACTCGGATAGTTATTCGCAATTAAAAGCGTTTCTGATTTCCCAAGAATATTTTCCGGAGAAAGATCTTTTTCATCAATAAGGAGTTTAACTATAGAGCACGTTCCACCTTGATATATCCTCAAACCAAATTTCACAAATTGAGTACCGTCCGGTAGGGTAAGCGCATTGTTCTTGTTAGGTTGAATTATATCGTGAGTAAGCTTTTGTTTCTTATCGTTAAGATAAAGGACAACGAAAGATAGTTTTAAGCCCGGTGTTATTTCTAAATGTAACGGCAGCTTAGCGCCCTTTAAATTCAAATCATTTATAGGAATAGCACTCTTATCGCTGAAATAAATGTATTCATGTTTGCCATCTTCTAGTGTTGACGTTACCTCTATCCCATTTTCGCTCAGAACTACCGAGCTGCTGCAACTCAGCTTGGGAGGTAAAAAGCTAAACAACTGCTTCGCTGAATAGGCTTGCTTCTTTTCTACACTATCTTTTGTAGGTTGAATTGATTCAGCTAATTGCTCTAGCGCCTGTATTGACATTCCTTCGTCGAAATCCCTGTCATTAACGCGAACTTTCATCTTAGAAAATGCTTCTTTCTTACTTTTTAAAGTTGTGACACTTTTACAGTAGTTAAAACTATCAATAGAAAGACCTTTGACGTTGAAACTATCACCTAAAACATTAAGAAGAATGTGTTGATTAAAGCTACTGGAAATAGCACAGCACCTATTTGAAAGTACAACATTATCTTTATAGGTTGCCCCCTTGTCTTGCAGAATAGCTTCACCAGAACTTGCATCAAAGTGTTTCGTTTTCCCTATAGCTTTTGCTTTTGAATACTTTGTTGAAAGCGCTATATCTAATAAATAGTTTGGTCCATAGTAGTCTCTTGCGTCAAATAGCGCGACCCATTCATTAGAAACTTTTATGTCTTTAACTTTATACTTTTGCGCTTCAGACATAGATACAAGCCGAACGTCTCCTGCAAACGGGCTGTTCAAACTACTTAAGGATTTTTCAATACCCTCCTGCGTTATTGCTAGCACCTTTGTTGGTTTAAGAGACTGTCGTGAAGCCAATTCGAGTATATAATCTAGTTGTTCTTGAGTTTCTATTATAGTAACAACTGTAAAATTGGGTAACGGCTCGTTTTGATTCGTCCCATTTACTTTGTTCAAAATATAGTTGAATCTTGCTGAGTAGGTATGTTCAGAAAGGACCTTTCTAAGCCCCGCTAGTCTATACTTATCTTCCAGCAACTCTTCACTTGCCAAACTTTCAAGCCGTCTTACTATTTCACCACCATTGTCAGATACCTGCACCAAATCCCCAAACAAAGCTCTGACACCGCGAGAGAAATTACTGACTGTTATTGTATTGCATGCTAGAAGCTCATAAACCCTTCGGGCAAACATGGTCTGTGACTGCTTTATAGAATTTAGATTGATAGCATACTTGTATCCCTTGTACGCTTTATCAATCTCACTGAAAGGCAACGTTCCTACGATATGAGGACTATATTTCTCTGGAAACGTGTAGTTAGGGTCATCTTTCCCGAAGTTCCGATCGTATATTTCCAGCGGTTTATAATTTGGCAGTGCTTCTACAAAACTCTCGAGATCTTTCGTTCTATCTGGGTACTTAACGTAATAAGCGCCTGCAAAGCAGAACGCGTCTTTTCTATGGTACTTCTCTATTGGGTTAGAAGATTTAGGCTGACATGCAAATGGAAGGAAGAAAACATTGTCATGGCCAAGCGCAGCTTTATATCGATGTATACAGTCTATGTCTGTTGTGAAAACGAAATCGAAGAGCTTCGCCGTATTTAAGAATGTTTCGAAATGTATTGGGTCTTCTTTATTCCAAAAAATTGTAGGAATATTTCTTTGTTTACACCATTCAACTATGTTGATAACTTCCGTTGAGCGGTGACCAACTTTGGACCCCCAAAGATCATCTTTCCCTCGCCATGCAGACTCAATGAACAAAAGTTCTGGCTCAAAATCAGCTAGCTCTTCTACGTAGCTTTCGGGTGTAAGTTGATATAAGTTGGCCTCAGGACTGTACGACTGAAACGTAAAGTCATCCATAATGCAGGCAACTTTTGTATTTATTTCGTTTTCAGCCTTAATAGAATAATGTTCACTTGGGTTAACCAATTGGTCGACCATTGGTGTTACAACTTTCTCCCAAGTAAGCTCATTATCAATTAATGCTCTGGCAGCAGCGACTTTCTCCGCAACCGCGGCCTTACTCTCGTTTCTTAGTTTTATGATTGTTTGAGCAAGCGACTCCACACTTCCTTTTTCATATAGCCAACCTAACTTACCCTGCTTTAATAGCTCTTTTTGTGGCGCTACATTAGATGCAATTATAGGCTTGCTAAACGCCATATATTCCAGAGGCTTTAACGCACTTACGAGTTCACAGACTAAGTCTGGCTTTCTGGGAACAACACATGCATCTACAGCTCGTATATAGTCACCTACTGCTTCATGCGCGACTCTGCCAGTAAAAACCACCTGGTTTTGCAAGCCAAGCTCCATCGCTAGCTCTTTGAATCTCTTTAAGACTTCATCATTCTTGTCAGAATCATTGACGGGATTATTTCCACCTACTACAAGTAATTTTACTTTTTCATCTTTAAGAGACGCTATGGCTTGCAAAAGAGTATCTATACCTTCGTAGTCTGTAAGCGCACCAACGTAACCAAGAAGGAATGTGTCTTCATAGTCATTAAAAAGTTCACTACGGTGTTTTGTACTCTTGCTTTCAACATTGGAAACGGAGGGAGCTGCATTAGGCACTAAGCTTATGCTTGCTCGATTAGCTCCACGTTTCACTAACTCTTGCACCATCGAGGTATTCAACGTATAGAGCTTATCGGCGTTTGACACCAAGAAGCTTTCTAGTTCTACTTGTTCGTGATAACCATCCGAGCCCTCCCAATCAGGGTCTCGGGATAATCGCGATATTTCCCAAAAACCCCTTACTTCGTAATGAAATGGTAGTCCTAATTTTTTTGCTGCAATATACGCTGGGAAAGCGACCTCATAATTAGAGGCTGCTAAAACGATCTCTGGCCGATATACTTTGAACAATTCTTCAAACCGTAGCGCCATCACTTTGATTCTTTCGAACACAGTCTTAGGTACTAAAAAGTTTTCCCAAGGTGAATGAACGTAAGTAACACCTTCAATATTTTTTTGCAGTTCTGCAAACTCTTTCTTTGCCCCAAAATCCCAAGGCCTTCCAGGCCTTATTAAGCACAGAGTATCAAAACCGCGCTTATTGAGTGCGGCTGCAATTCCATGAGTGCGAATAGCATAACCGTTACTCGCGTAACTTTTTCCGTGACTTACTGCATAAGCTATACGCTTATTAATTGGCGCATCTAATTTCGTTTGTGAGGAACTTTCGATTATTGCTTGCTTGGCAAAGTCAATTATTTGATTAGCTTTATTCATTGAAAAGAGTTTCTTAGCGTGGAAAATGACAAGTATGAAAAGCGACGTGGTGAGTTTGCTCTCACCACGTAAAGAATTTATTTAAACAAGCCAGCAAAATCTAAAGTTTTGCCACTCTTGCTATGCGCTTTAAATTGGCTATGGGCAACTAAATAGACAAGAATATCTGCGTTGTCAGCTTGCTCTTCTGATACAAGTTTTAACCCATCGAAACTTTTAATGTTAGGCTCAACAGCGACCACGTCATTAGTTTCACTTAAAGCTTGAGTTATGTATAACGCTGGTGATTCACGCAAGTCGTCAATATCAGGTTTAAAAGCTAAGCCCATGCATGCCACTTGAGGCTTTCTACCGTTTTCTTTTTCAAATTCAAGCACGGCATTCTTAACTTTTTCAACAACCCACTCTGACTTGTAATCGTTAGTTCTGCGGGCTTGCTCAACCATTTTGGCTTTGCCGTTTGCAGAGTTAACAATAAACCAAGGGTCTACTGAAATACAGTGGCCGCCAACACCACAACCTGGTTGCAGGATGTTTACACGCGGGTGATGGTTTGCCAGTTTAATTAGCTCGTAAACATCGATACTCATGTCATCTGCAAGCATTGAAAGTTCGTTAGCGAATGCAATATTTACATCCCTAAACGCGTTTTCTGTCAGCTTTGCCATTTCAGCTGTTTTCGACGTAGTTTCTAGTACTTCGCCTTCAACAAATGTTCTGTAGAATTCGGCTGCCGCTTTTGTAGACGCGCTGTTAACGCCACCTACAACGCGGTCATTCTCAATAAGTTCGCGCATTATGTGACCTGGCAGAACACGCTCTGGTGAGTGGGCTACATGAATTTGTGACAAATCAACACCGGCCGCTTTTAGTTCTTCAGCCATCATTTCTGTTGTGCCTACCGGCGATGTAGACTCTAGTAAAACTAGATTCCCTGGCTTAACGTACGGCGCTATCGCTTGAGTAGCACTTTTTACGTAGTCTAGGTTAGGAACCGGAGAGTTCGTTACTTCGTTAAATTGGTCGTGGTGAAACGGTGTTGGCACAGCAACCAAAAAGATGTCAGCTTCTGCTGGCTCTAGGTGAGCACTTAACATGCCACTATTTACTGCTGAATGAACGAACGTATCTAGTTCTGGCTCAACAATGTGTATTTTACCTTCATTGATAGTGTCTACAGCGTGCTTACTAACGTCTACACCATGAACTTTATAACCGCGGTTTGCCAAAAGCGCAGCCGTTGGTAAGCCAATATACCCCATGCCGACAACGCATACTGTTTTATTAATTTCCATTAACTTTCTCTCTTAAAACTTCAATAATTCTTTCACATGCTTTGCCATCGCCATAAGGATTGTGGGCAAAGCTCATTTCTTCATACGCTCTTTCATCAGTCAATAACCGATTAAGGCTCGTTGTTATTTTATCAACATCAGTGCCCACTAATTTAACGGTTCCCGCGCTAACTGCTTCTGGTCTTTCTGTAGTGTCGCGCATTACAAGTACAGGCTTTCCTAAAGACGGCGCTTCTTCCTGAATACCGCCTGAATCGGTTAGGATAATATGAGCCTGATTCATCAAATAAACAAAAGGCAGGTAGTCTTGCGGTTCGATTAACGTGATATTTGGTACGCCTTTTAGCATGCGATTAACTGGTTCTTGCACATTTGGGTTGAGATGAACAGGATATACAATTTGACAGCTTGGATGCTGTTCTGCGGTGTAGGCTAGTGCTTTGCAAATACGCTCAAAGCCGCCGCCAAAGCTCTCTCTTCTGTGGCCAGTAACCAGTATTAATTTTTTATCTTTATTTAAGAAACTGAAACGCACTTCCATTTCACTATTAAGTGCAATGTCATTTTTTAGCTTAGCGCTTACATCTAATAAAGCATCGATTACCGTGTTACCCGTTACGGTAATATTTTCTTGGGCTACCGCCTCGTTAAGTAAGTTCTGCTGCGATGTTTCTGTGGGAGCGAAGTGGTATGTGGTAATTGCCCCAGTCAGCTTTCTGTTTGCCTCTTCGGGCCACGGAGAATAAATATTGCCTGTGCGTAAGCCGGCTTCCACATGACCTACCGCAATTTGCTGATAGTAAGCAGCTAAACTAGTAGCAAAAGTGGTTGCCGTGTCGCCATGAACCAAAACCACATCAGGTTTGAAATCGGCTAGTATCGGCTTAATGCCTTGTAGAATATTAGTGGTTACATCCGTCAGGTCTTGACCTGGCTTCATGATATTTAGGTCGTACTCTGGCGTAATTTCAAACAACCCTAAAACCTGGTCTAGCATTTCACGGTGCTGCGCTGTAACACAAACGCGCGCGTCAATTCCCTCTTGTTCTGCAAGTTTTATTGCGAGGGGGGCCATTTTTATTGCTTCAGGCCTTGTGCCAAAAACGGTTAATACTTTCATTTTAATTTCTCTGCATTAGCTGAAGTTTTAGGTTTTGCGTTTGCTGGTAGTAGTCTTCAAGCAATTGTTGCGTTTGCTCTAGCTGTTTTTTTTGCTTAAAAAAGTTTTCCGCAGAATAAGCTTCTGCATCGGTTATTGATGAGCTGGTGCGAGTTTTAGAATAAACATTAAGAGACTGCTGACGCTTCTTACAAAGCCATATGCTAGCTTCAACTAGGTCGGCTCCCAGTTTTTTGCCTGCACGTATGTATAGTTGTTCAGCTTCTTTAAATTTTTTTTCTTTAAAGCAACGGTTTGCTTCTTTTATAAGAGTTTGGTTTTCTTTATCCGTGTCCATTTATTACCACCTACATCCAGTGTATTTCCTAGACAAAAATCGGCGCGAATAATAACAAGACCACCGACTCATCTCAACAACTGGCTTAGTTAAGTTAAGGTTGAATATTAAGTAATGATATACCTTTCGGCGTGTTTAATTGCTTTATGTTTAGCGTTAATTGGCGACGACTGCATTCATCCCTCCACTTTTGAGGTAACTCACCTTCACTGTCTTTACTATTATTTACGAAAAAAGTGAATTTAAATGGTGAAAGGTAATCTAACACCATAGGGAGCGCCCAATACCTAGCGCTCTCTCCTCCATCATTGCCACTTGGCCCATCGACAATAACTAAGATATTTGCGCTCTTAGCACTTAGAAGGCGCTTAAGCTCCAATAATTTTTCAGAGCAATCATAAAACAGATCACTATTTAAATTACCCTCAAGACTTGATACAGATACCATGGGCGCAAGCACCAGGTCTACGTAGGCATCTACCCCAGCGCTAACTAAAAGTCCCCTCGTTTTTTCGAAATATTCTGAGCTTTGCTCAAAACTGGCAATATGCTTTGGTAAAGAATTTTCTATATCGCTAATGTTGTTTTTATCTAGAAGATATTTATTGCTAGAGCTTTGAGCTGCCTTATCTGACAATGCGCTTGCAGCGACTACCGTACTCAAACCACTTCCAAACTCTAAAATTACATCGTATTTATTTTGGATTACTAAAGAAGATAGTTCGGCTAAGTTGGAAGCATCCATTGAGTGAGGATCGCTACCGATAGGCAACCGAGACAAAGCAGATAACTTTCTTAATTCAAACTGACTGGCTATATTACTTTTTTGTTCTTCATGGCAGCGAGTAACGTGTTTACCCAAAGCATTGGCAATTTCGATACTATCGTCATTTTGCTTATTCAGCATAGCGGTAAGTCTCTGCTCAAGCTCGCTCACAGCTAAAGCGGTTTCATTATTCGTAGCTAGTAGTTTGTTTTCTCGTTTAAGTGCTTCAAGTTGAACCGTTAATGTTTCAACTTGTTGCTTTCTACTTGCAAACCATTCGTAGGTCTCTTTTTGCTTGTCTTCACTTTCTTTAAACTTAGCTTTTAGGTCGTCTATTTGGTCTCTATAACTTTGAACAGAATCTTTATGTTTCACCTCAAGCTCATTAAGCGCCGACTTCAAGGTTTGTTCGCTAGCTGCTACTTTTTCATAAATTTCATGTGCTTTAATCGTTTTGGCTTTTTCTTCGCCAAGTTCAGAAGTTAACCTTTCATTCTCAAGTGAGAATTTTTCAACTTTTTGCGCGGCATTTTCTTTAGCCGCGCTTAATTCGCTTTCTAGAGATGCTATTTTTTCACTATTAGCTTCTTCACTAATACTTTGAAGCTCTAGCCTCTCTTTAAGTTCATGTGACTTTTGTTGCTCAGATTGTAGCTGGGTTTCTAGCAGGTCTAATTGAGCCATTTGCGATTCGGCTTTTTCGCTAGCAGCTTTCAAGTCAGCTTCTAAAGTGACTATTTTTTTATTATTAGCTTCTTCACTTATATTTTGGAACTCTAGCTTCTCTGTAAGCTCTCTAGATTTTTGCTGCTCACCTTTTAGCTGGTTCTCTAGCAGGCTTATTTGAGCCTTATACTCTTCGGCTTTTTTGTTGGCTTTTTGTGATTGCGCTTCACTCACTTCTTTTGCTGACCTGAGCTCACCTAATTGTTGAGCGGTTGCTTCTGCATTTTCGCTAGCAGCTTTCAAGTCAGTTTCTAGAGATGCTATTTTTTTATTATTAGCTTCTTCACTTATACATTGAAGCTCTAGCTTCTCTTTAAGCTCATGCGAATTTTGTTGCTCAGATTGTAGCTGGTTCTCTAGCAGGTCTAATTGAGCCATTTGCGATTCGGCTTTTTCGCCAGCGGCCTTCAAGTCAGTTTCTAGAGATGCTATTTTTTTACTATTAGCTTCTTCACTAATACTTTGAAGCTCTAGCCTCTCTTTAAGCTCATGTGACTTTTGTTGCTCAGATTGTAGCTGGGTTTCTTGCAGGTCTAATTGAGCCTTATATCCTTTGGCTTTTTTGTTTGATTCTGATAACTGAAGTTCTAGACTATCTTTTTCATTCGCTAGTACGTTTATTTGAGCGTCGTAACTATTTGCCTTTTCTTCAACCGTTTGCAACTCATCTTGCACTTCGCGGAATGCTATTTGAGAATTCGACAACAATAATTTGAGTTCATCCTTATCACTTTCACTCTTTTGATTGGCCTCTGCTACTAATTTTAACTGCGCGTTTAAATCTAGAATTTCATTTTCTAAAACCGCCGTCTTTTTTAGTGCCGAGTTGAAATCGAATTTTTGTGTCAATAAATCATTATCATCACTAAAATCTTCTACAAATTCATAAAACTCATCATTTAGTAATTTTGTTACATAATTAATATCATTCGAGTTTGAATATAATGCCTGTTGACCAGTCGTCACTACTAGCGTATTGAACAGTCTCAGCAAATCATTGTTCTTCAAGTCTTCAAGAAGCGCAGCAGACATACATGGAACATCAAGTACTAAAGTATTTTCGTTACCGAGCACATTATTTTGGCGAACAATATCGAGGGCAGTGATTGTTTCTATGTCTCGAACTTCTTCTATAGTTAAGTTTGGATATAGGTGCTTCAAAGCAGTAGGATCTTCAAACGAAGAAAACTCATCGTTATTGAAAATAGAAAAAGGCTGCGATATGAAATCACAGGGAACTACCCCCTTAGTCAGAAATACGAATTTTTCACTATTATCTGTAACGCTTGGAGGGCTTACGCGTAGTAAGGGATCTATGAAAATTACTTTGCGATAGTCTTCGTAATTGAAATTAAGAGATTGAGTTTCTCCTGCTCCAACCCATATAAGAAAGTTTGACATTGAAGTGCTCTTTTACTTTTTGTTGTGCGTTATCATTATAGGAGACAATGGCCTTCTCTCATCACGGCCAAATTTCAGATAATGAATTAACGGGTTACTACCCGCCTTAGCAACGTCAGGATTCGCCTGCAGATACCATTTTCCATCAAACTGTGGGGAAGGTTTCCTTCCTTCTTTAGCACCGTGTAATAAATAGTGCTCGGCAGGGTCAAAGTCTTTTTTTAGAACATCAGGATACGTTTCTAAATACCAATCTGCATCAAATAAATCACTTGTGTACAACAAACTCATATCTTGAGATAGTTTTTTACGTTTAGTCCCCTGCTTATCAACTACGCTTGATAGCTTCTCCACCTTACTAGATATTTTCCAAAGCTTGCTTGATTTAATAGCCCTTAACTCTGCTAACTCAGCTCTTAGGCGCTGCTCTACAAGCAATTTCTGTTCAAGCTTGACTTCTAGCTGCTTTATCTCTCTATTTTTTATTTTTTCTAGGCTGGTCGCTTCTTTTCTACTACTTTGAACAAACGCAGAAAATTCTTCCTCTGTATTAGTGAACTCTTTTTGAACCGTATGTAACTGTTCAGATAACGTATGCAGCTCACTACTCAATGAGTTACACTTGTCGTTCAGGCGACTTGTGTCTTGACTGTGCTTTTCATTTACAAGTTTTGAATCTCGTTGATATTTACTTTCTAACTCTTTCGTTTCTTTCTCTTGTTTTTTAGTTATAGAGCTAATATCTTCTGCGTGCTTTTTTTGTAACGATGTGAGTCTTATTTCTTTCTCTTCTATCTTTTCGAGCAAAAGGTGATTTTGTTCAAGAACTTTAACATTTTCCGCTATCAACTCTTGTTGCTCAATTCTTTGTTGAATCAATAATTGGCTAATTTTATCCATATCCGGATAAAAGAGAGAATCAGCCTCTTTCAATACAAAACAGGACTGGATTTTTTTGTAAACCCTTATTAACTCATTGCTCTGATTATATAGACTATGACAAATAACTGATTCTATACTTGATGTCACTTGGGGTGTATCAATGACACTTTCGAGCCAGTTGAATGTCGTAGCTGCCTTCGGATAGTTACTACAAAACGCGGAGAGAGGAACAAGCGTAAGCGTCTTTTTGTTTTTTTTATAAAGACTGTATAAGTCGTTTAACTTTGTTGTTAAATCTGAAACTAATTTGTTAAATTCGTAACTCGACAACGACTCTAATACTACGAATGGAGGGGGGACAACTACTACTACTTCAGATTGTTCACTAATCAGGACTTTTATTTCGTCTAATGAAATCACGTTTCTTGTGAAAGCCGACTCAGTGATCCCTTCATTGATTTCGTAGTAATGGTTTACAACTTTATTGCTAGTCTTTTCGCATAGTTGTTGCCAATACTGTGAACTATCCACTGTGCAAATCACAGACATCCATTACTCCAAAATTACTTAACTTCGTTTCACCTAACAAAGGCTACGATTTTACACAAATACTACCAAATAATAAAAGGACAACATGTCTTAGCAGAGAGCCTTATCTTTGGAACGTGAGTATAGTTCAGAAAGGTAAGCTGTGGGGTAAAAACTTTACCAGCAATAATCAAGCGCTGACTTTTTTCTGATTGACCATCGCTACATTCAACATTCCCAAAACCTGCTCATTGCTAAACTTGATTGTGCTCATAAGGAAATGCTAGCCTGCTCGACTTTTTGAGCCCGTATATATTTCGCGGTTTTTGAATGAGCAGTCAGCATTGTGAATTTAAAAACGTACTGCCATCAAACCTTCGTGCATAAGGTTATTCAGTTTAAAAGCTGATTCAGTTAGATTTATTTTCGCACCATAAAATGCTCGCTTTTGCTTATACATCTAAAAGCATCATAAATTTGATTCATAGCGGTAACCAAGGTTTCCAGCAATGCCTACTATGATTCAATCCGTCCACTCCTTGCGCTAAAAGTGAGATGACTAGTATTTCAGTTGCATTGTGAATGGCTAACCTTTCTGGTGTAGTCACTTGGTCCAAATCAGGAAAGAAAATATTGCTAAACTACTTACCTACACGCCCATATCTATCAGAAAACCGCACAATATCGTCTTCGCCAAGATATGCACCCGACTGCACTTCAATAAGCTCAAGCGGTATTTTCCCTGGATTTTCTAGCGCATGAACGGCACCGATTGGAATGTACACAGATTGGTTTTCAGTGACTAACGTAGTCTTATCATCAATAGTGACGTTGGCACTACCCGATACCACAATCCAGTGTTCGGCACGGTGGTGGTGCATTTGAACGGAGAGTTTTTCGCCGGGCTTAACCGTAATGCGTTTAACTTGGAAGCGTGCACCGCTATCGATAGAGTCGTAGCTTCCCCAAGGGCGAAATACTTCGCGGTGGAACTCAAACTCTGGGCGGTGTTCTGCTTTGAGTTTATTCACTACGGCTTTTATGCTTTGTGCATCGTCTTTATGGGCAACCATAACGGCATCTTTAGTTTCTACTACGATTACGTCTTCCAACCCAATAACAGAAACTAAACGCTGCTCAGCATTTACGTAACTGTTCTTTGTGTTTTCTAGAATAGTATCGCCTACAGTAGCATTGCCGTTTTCGTCTTTTTCAGCCGTTTCCCATAGCGACGACCAACTGCCTACATCGCTCCAGCCCGCATCTAGTGGCACCATGGCTGCACTATCTGTTTTTTCCATAACCGCGTAATCGATTGAGTCGTCTGGGCAGGTTGCAAAAATATCGTGGTCGACACGGATGAAATCTAAATCGGGAGTTTCTGTATCGATAGCACGCTTACACACGTCGAGCATTTCAGGGTTATATTTCTTTAACTCTTCTAAGTAACGGCTTGCTTTGAACATAAACATGCCGCTATTCCAGTAGTAACTGCCAGAATCTACATATTCTTTTGCAGTTTCTAATGCTGGCTTTTCCACAAATTGAGCAACTTCAAACCCATCGCCTAATTCGCTACCCGCTTTAATGTAACCATAGCCGGTATGCGGTTGGTCGGGCACTATACCGAAAGTCACTAGCTTGCCTTCTTCGGCTAGCTTTTCCGCTTTTTCGATAGCGTTATGAAAGGCTTGGTTATTTTGAATAAGGTGGTCTGCTGCTAGTACTAGCAGCACTGGATCTTCACCATTCATGGTGGCGTGCAGAGCGGCTAAAGCGATGGCAGGTGCAGTGTTTCTGCCTACGGGTTCAAGTAATATGCCGCCATGATGGATATCTTTTTGGCGCAGCTGCTCGGCCACTAAAAAGCGATGTGCATCATTACAAATGAAAATTGGGCTTTGCGCTTTGGTGCCTTTTAAGCGGGTTATGGTGTCTTGCAGCATGGTGCTGTCTGATGTTAACGACAAAAACTGCTTGGGAAGTGCCGCGCGCGACTTTGGCCATAAACGGCTACCAGAGCCGCCAGCTAATACTACTGGTTTCATTGTAATATCCTTGATGTGTGGGTGGCGTGCCCACGTCCTGAAATTTAAACCTATTTGAGGAGTATACAAAGGTTTGTATTGCGATGAAATGGTAAATAGTTGGGATTAATAAAATGGGGTCAGAACTTTCGTTCTGACCCCATTTTATTTAAGCTGAGATCTTGGGTGTGCAATTACTCTGCACGAATTAGCGCAAGCACCTCTTTGGTTTTTTCTTCCATCAGCGGAATATCGCCTTTACTTTCTACATTTAAGCGAATTACTGGTTCGGTATTCGACTTACGTAGGTTAAAGCGCCATGTGCCGAACTCTAGCCCCAAGCCGTCGGTAGTATCGATAACGGTGGCGAGTGGTTTGTACTTGCTAGTTACACGCTCTAGTGCGGCATCGGCATCTTTTAGCTTGCTGTTAATTTCGCCCGAGGAAGGGAACGCTTTTATACGCTCTTTAACCATGCTGGCGAGAGTTTGCTTTTTCACGCACACCAGCTCGGCAATTAACAGCCAAGGGATCATGCCTGAATCGCAGTAGGCAAAATCGCGGAAATAATGGTGAGCACTCATTTCACCGCCGTATACGGCATCTTCTTTGCGCATACGCTCTTTAATAAAGGCATGGCCGGTTTTTGATTTTATGGGCGTACCGCCTGCATTGGCTACAATGTCTTCGGTATTCCAGTAAACCCGTGGGTCGTAAATTATTTTGCTGTTGGTGTTCTTTTCAATAAAGGCTTCAGCCAGTAGGCCTACTATGTAGTAGCCTTCTATAAATTCACCGTCGGCATCGAATAAAAAGCAGCGGTCGAAATCGCCGTCCCAGGCTATACCAAAATCGGCGCCTGACGCTTTTACGGCATCGGCAGTGTCTGCGCGGTTTTCTGGCAGCAGCGGGTTAGGAATACCGTTCGGGAAGGTGCCGTCTGCGTTGTGATGCACTTTAATGAATTCAATAGGTACGTTATTAGCAAGCATGGCCTTTTCAATAGCATCGAGTGCGGGGCCTGCCGAGCCATTACCGGCATTTACTACCACTTTCAGCGGTGTAAAGTTATCTAGATTGACATACGAAAGCATATGTTGAACGTAATCGTTCATGCATGAGCTTTTTGTGTACTGGTCGGTACTGGTTAGCTTGTCTTCTTGCGTGTGGGCCTTACCGTTGAAGAAGGCATCGGCATCTACGGTTTCATTGTTGAAGTAGTGAGCCAAGCGGCCGTAAACAAACTTGTCGCTTAGGTCTTCTGCCCGCTCTTTTATGGCATTTAGGCCGGTATCGCCACTAATGGGGATTGAGCCCGCTTTTACCAATTTCATACCGTTGTAGTTGATTGGGTTGTGGCTGGCTGTTACTTCAATGCCGCCATCTACGCCAAGGTGCTTAGTGGCAAAGTAAATTTCTTCGGTGCCTGCCATACCAATATCGGTAACCTTTGCGCCTGCATCAATTAGCCCTGCACTGAGTGCCAGTTTAAGCGGCGTAGAGGTTAAACGCACATCGCTGCCCACTACTACCGTTTTGGCATCGAGTTCTTCTGCAAAGGCATAACCAATGCGGTAAGCCACTTCTTCGGTTAATTGAGAGTTAAGTTCGCCACGAATATCGTAAGCTTTAAAACAGGTAATTGGGTTAGCCATTGATGGGTATTTAATCCTTTATTGTGATAGGGGATAAATTAACGGCGTAGCGTTATGTGCTGCATGCCGTGTTTAGTGACTTGCTATATTCGCCGATTACGCTTTTTTATATTAAATCATTTAGGGGGTGATATTGCTATGTGGAATATTTTGTTCTTTGGCTGTTTTTTTAAACGAGTGAATAAGTCTATAACTAGTGTTTTAGTTAAAGTAGCGATGCCAAGAACTGTGTAAAGGGCACAATATCTTGTTTGACGCTGGCGGCTTCCAACGCTTGCATGTATTCATCTCGCCTCTCAACCGGCACAATTGTCCAATGATAACCACCCGATGCCATCATAAGATTCATGATGCTCTGTTATGCCTGTCACTTTAATACTCTGTTATGCCTGTCACTTGCTCTGTTATGCCTTGCTCTATGCTCTGTTATGCCTGTCACTTTACAGACTACTATGCCTGTCACTTTAAATAGTAAACACATGGAACGACTACTCGTAATGCGTCCACATGCGTAAAACTTTTATTGTCTGAATATCGTCTAAGACTTGATAAACAAGGCGATGCTGTATGTTGATGCGCCGAGAATAAGCACCGTCTAAATCTCCAACGAGTTTTTCATAAGGTGGAGGTGTTTGATAAGGGTTAATTGCAATTATTTGAAGAAGTGTTTTCGCTTTGCTTTTTAAATTGCTGCTCGCTAGTTTTTGCCCATCTTTCTGCGCTTGTTTAGTATAAACGACTTTCCATGTCACCAATCTAACTCCTCTGCACAGTCCCCCACCTCTTCTTCCATTCCCGCTTTAATAGATTCTCGCATTCCAGGAACAGAGAGCAAATACAACGTTTCTTGAATTGCGTTCCAATCACTTTCTGAAAGCAGCACTGCGTTGTTTCGCTTACTTGTAATTAAAACGGGTTCGTGAGACTCAGCTGTTTCATCGATTACTCGATACAAGTTAGCTCTAGCTTCTGTGGCTGATAAAGTAGTCATGAGGTGCCCTCCAAAGAGAAGGTAACGTACGTCAAAACGTACATTTAAGTCAAGGAATATTATTCTTAGTGGAATACCCCGCGACTAAAAATCACTGGGTTTTCTCGCTGCGTGCGCAGAGCGTTTTTGGGTGGAAAAGATAAATTGACAAAAAGATGTTATGAGCATCGTCGTCAGTGGGTGGAAGACCGCCTAATACTCCTCGCTGATGTTTTCTGTGTCGATGTATGTGCGTTTGCGGTAATGAGCAATCACACTCATGTGGTGCTGCGCATCAACAAACAAAAGGCTGATCCCTTATCGGATAAAGACGTTATAAGGCGTTGGCATACGCTCTACAAAGGTATGCTCTTAGCTCAACAGTATGTTGACCCTTCCCGCAGCATCTTTGGTGGAAGTTAAACCCGATTACGTTGGAGTGAGTGACATTGCCGACTATTTCAATGTCAGTCGACAATATGTTCAAAAACTGATCGTCAGCGGAAAGCTGGTCTATCCACCAATAACTTCCGTTGGAGACACATCCGTATACCACCTATTTCCTACGCTTCATGCTCTTAAAGCAACGATATCATCCTCAATTTCTGACGAACTAAAAGAATTAGCAGCAATAGCCATGAAAGTTAATATTAAACGGGTAAATAAGCCTATAACCAGTTCTTTGGTTAAAGTAGTGATGCCAAGAACTGTGTAAAAGGCACAATATCCTGTTTGACGCTGGCTGCTTCCAACGCTTGCATGTATTCATCTCGCCGTTCGACGGGTACGACTGTCCAAGGGTAACCGCCTGAGGCCATCATTAAATTCATGATGAATCTTCCCATTCTGCCGTTACCATCGAAGTAAGGATGGATGTAGACGAAAATGAAGTGCCCCAGTACCACTCTGACGGCTGCATTTTTCTCTTCTGCGAGTAAATCAAAGAGCGTCGGCATCATATCGCGAACTGCTTCTCTGCTTGGTGGAGTATGCATAGACTGGCGAATATAGACAGGCCCTGACCGGTAACCGGCCAAGTCGGACTGTTTTATAATACCTGCGGCCACACTTGGGCCAAATAAGGCGAGATACCAATCGCTGTGCGCCTGTTCCAATATGTCGCCAGGGTTCTTGCCTTCTAATACTGCTAGAACGGCTTTTTTAACTTCCTGAAACACATCCCAGTAGCCTCTAGCGGCCATGGCATCTAAGTGCTTTTTACTTTCGTCTGAGCCTTCAGCTTGCCAGTTACCAGAGCGAACCAGTTCAATCAATTCGCGAGTTACCCGATAGCCTTCAATGGACAGTGAGTGGTAGGCATCTGTGACGTATTTACCTTCCACTTGGGCCATGTAAGTTTTGATATCAATGGTTTGGCTTGATGCTGATGGAAAGTGCGCGATAATACTTTCACGCATTTGCGCCCACATCAGCCGCATGCGATTAACATAGGGCGAAACGTCACGACGACCAAAGCTCACCTGCACTTTCTCGGCGAAAGGGTCATCTTCTTGCGCTTTCAAATCGGCTGCTTGCATGCCTTTTAAGATATTGTCAGCAATCAGATCTCGGCCAATATTTCTAAAAGCCCCCACTAATCGGCCGGCAATCACACTATGATTACCTACGAGTAAAACGGACAATACGTCGGATGCATCTGTCACCATCGATAAGGCGGTACGCATTTGGATGGGCGAATTTTGAAACTGATTCGCCGAAGAATAAACGAGCGCTGCCGCTAAGCTGTAAACATTGAGCCCATCCAGATTTTCAATGTGCTCTGTGGCAGGCATGTTCAACCTAACATCAAAAATCGAGGTGTTGTGCAAAAAGGCGGTGGGTTTATTATTGCCTTTGGGCGAGCGCACGAGCAATTGCTGAGGAACAGTTCTATCACCGATATGCAGGCTAATTGATTGCTCAGGTGAGAGACACCAGGCATTGTCGAAACGTTCTGATAAATATGCACCGCAAAAACCCCAGAAATAAGTATACCAAGATGTACTGTCGCCAGGCTTTTCATCCGGCATCGCCGGTATGTACCAACCCCGGATGACTTCACGAATAAATCCATGCTTCAATAGCCGCTCTCGATGCACTCTGCTGAGTTGCTTCGACTGGATAGCAATAACCCCAGATTCTCGAAGCTGTTGTAATTGTTCAAGCGAATCTGCTAGTTTTTGTGATATATCACTCATGTTCGCTCCAACTATTACTTATGATACTTACCAGTTATTACACTCACCTCTAGGTTTTAATGTTATATCATTTATAGGTTTTGATATCGCACCATTTGTAGGTTTTAATGACTCTCCGTTTTTAGGCTTTAATGCTCATTAGCTTGAATAAAGCATATGTGTCGCAGCGCTATGTCGAGAGAGCGAGAGCACTGGACAGTCACTTCCAACCAAAGCACTCAAAGCACTAGAAATCACTTCCTATTCTCAAGGCCAGTTTAAATTTCTCTCAACATCAGCACAATGAACACTATCTTATTTCATTTTTGACAACATTGTGCCCAGACCTCGTAAAAGCCAGATTAACCTCGCAGACACAGCTTATTATCACTGCGTCTCTCGCTGCGTGCGCAGAGCGTTTTTGTGTGGAAAAGATAAATTGACAAAAAGATGTTATGAGCATCGTCGTCAGTGGGTGGAAGACCGCCTGATGCTCCTCGCTGATGTTTTCTGTGTCGATGTCTGTGCGTTTGCGGTAATGAGCAACCACACTCATGTGGTGCTACGCATCAACAAACAAAAGGCTGATTCCTTATCGGATAAAGACGTTATAAGGCGTTGGCATACGCTCTACAAAGGTATGCTCTTAGCTCAACAGTATGTTGACCCACACGCGCGCAAGACTATGTCTGAGGCTGAAATTAACACCGTCAAAACCCTTGCCGACGTGTATCGCAAGCGATTGCACGATATCAGCTGGTTTATGCGCTTGCTTAATGAATACATTGCCAGACAAGCAAATAAAGAAGATGATTGCACAGGTCGTTTTTGGGAAGGTCGCTTCAAATCCCAAGCGTTATTGGATGAAGCCTCATTAGCTGCTTGCATGGCTTACGTGGATTTAAATCCGATACGAGCCTGTTTAGCCAAAACACCAGAAACCTCTGACCATACCAGCATTCAAAAACGAATTAACGCAGCTAAATTGAATCGACAGCCCCGCTCCTTGCTCCCCTTTACAGGCAACATAAATAATAACATGCCTGATGGGTTACCTTTTCGTATGGAGGAATACATTGAGCTTGTAGAACAAACGGGTCGTCATCTTCATTCTAAAAAACGCGGTAAGATTGACGATTCAGCCCATCCTATCCTCAACCGCGTTGGGCTGGAAAAAGCAGACTGGAATGCTATGGTTTCTGGTATCGAGTCTGAGTTTCAATCAGCGGTGAGTATCAAGAAAGGGTTAAGGTTAAGCCACAGAAACAGCTCGGCGTAATGATGCTCATTTAGCCAAAGCATGATCTAGTACACATAACCAACCCACAAACCTCCAACCGCTGCATCACTACATATCGTCAAAATAGAAAGATGAGGGCAGCCTTCAGAAAAGTTTTTCTTATTCGACTTGTCATTCGCTATTCAGCCCTACTCTACGCAAACTTCGCTTTCAAATTTGAAAAAAATCAACAATTAAATAACCCTGCTTCCTTAAACGAATTTACTTTTGACTCAATTCAAATAGTGACTGTCTCCATTCAGCCGTTTGAATCAATTCAAGTAGTGACTGTCCTCATTCAAAAGCCGTTTGAATCAATTCAAGTAGTGACTGTCCTCATTCAAAATGCTATCACCGCCCTATTCATCACTGGGCAAGTATTTCTCTAACTTCTCTTGCAATGTATTGAAGCTTAATGGTTTGAGGATATAACCGGTTACTCCGGCCTCCATCGCATTGACTATTTCGTCGTGTTCGCTGTTTGCACTCATAATAAACACATCGGCTGATGACAGCTTTTCACTTTGTCGAATTTCCTTCAACAGCGTTATACCGCTCTTGCCACTCATATCCGAATCGGTGAGCACAAGCTTATACGGTTTATCAGAATCTGCGGCATCGTTAAGCAGCCGCCACGCTTTTTCTGCGCTATTAGCAGCGTCTACTTTTTCGAAGCCCATTTTAGTTAGCATGTCGGTTACGGTGTCTCTTATTTCTTGGATATCATCAACCACCAATATCTTGGTATCCACCAAACTAGACATTGAATCGTTTTGACTTTCAATACGCTCGTTCAGCTTGTTGTATATGGAAACTAAAACCATGAGTTCGGAGTCGCTATCCAACTCTTTTGCATTGTTTTTTTCGTCGTGCTTTTTCCGCAACTTTTTTAATTTCTTATCGATAATTTGCTTGCACAGCATGGCTTCTTTTATTGTAAACATAGCCTATTCCTATGGTTGTTATGCCTGTCACTTTAATGCGTTCTGTTATGCCTGTCACTTTAATGCCGGTGCAAACTACTCCAAAACAGCGTTCTGTTATGCCTGTCACTTTAAAGCCGGTGTGTTTCTATCATGCCTGTCACTTTAAAGACTTTAGCCGGTGCAAACTACTCCAAAACAGCGTTCTGTTATGCCTGTCGTGACTAATTATGCCTGTCATTTTAAGACTCTTTTATGCCTGTCACTTTAAGACTGCTCGAATAAGCATTGACATATGAAAATTCACATATATCATATTTCACATATCTGTTTTAAGAGATGTGAATTATGAACCCGTTGCAATTTTTTAAATGCATGTCGGATGACACCAGATTGAAGTCTGTTCTTATTATTAGTCAACTTGAAGAGGCCTGTGTGTGCGACCTCATGGCCGCGTTAGAACTAGACCAACCTAAGGTGTCACGTCACCTCGCCGAACTTCGCAAATGCAATATATTGCGGGATGAACGCCGTGGAAAATGGGTGTATTACCGACTTCATGAAGCACTGCCGGCATGGGCTCTTGAGGTAATACGTCAAACTGCGAACAATAACAGCCCCTACTTTGCCGACTCTCTGTGCAAACTAAACGCATCTAAACAATACGCTGCATCCTGCTAACCATAAGGATTACACATGAAAATTTTGTATATCTGCACCCATAACCGCTGCAGAAGTATTTTATCTGAAGCCATTACTAACCATGTCGCTGGCGACCTTATTACTGCAAAAAGTGCGGGAAGTCAGCCATCAGGCGAGGTTCACCCCCTCTCTATCCATTACCTAAAAGAAGCCGGTATTGCTGTTGACGGTTTGCAAAGCCAGTCATGGGATGCGTTTGAAGAGTTCAAACCTGATGTGGTAGTGACGGTTTGTGACTCTGCTGCCGGCGAAACCTGCCCTGTGTGGTTCGGCCATTCGGTTAAAGTGCATTGGGGCCTGGCTGATCCATCAAAACTTGATGGCAGTGAGGAAGAAAAAGCCCAGGGCTTTCGTGCGTGTATTGCCGAAATTACCGAGCGAGTTAACCAGTTAATGCCAATAGCTGAGAAAAACCTTGCGCCAGCCGACCTTAAAGCCGAATTAGCAAAATTAGGAGCGCAGTAGGCAATGAGTGAAGACAATACCCTTTTGAATATCGATGAAGCTCAGCTTGATGTTCCCACATTTGACAAGTGCATGAGCACTTCCGCTGATCATGCGCCGCGCATTTTGTTGCTCTATGGCTCGCTGCGCAAACGCTCATTCAGCCGTTTAGTGGTTGAAGAGTGTGCACGCCTGCTCTCGCGTATGGGAGCTGAGGTGAAAGTCTTCAATCCTGAAGGCTTGCCGCAAACCGATACCGAAGATGAAAGCCACCCTAAGGTACAGGAACTTCGAGAGCTGATGATGTGGTCTGAAGGACAGGTATGGTGCTCACCAGAGCGTCATGGGTCAATGACCAGTATTTTTAAAAGTCAGATTGACTGGGTACCCCTGAGTATTGGCTCTGTTCGCCCTACACAGGGAAAAACCTTAGCCGTCATGCAGGTATGCGGCGGTTCGCAGTCGTTCAATGTGGTGAATCAATTACGTGTGCTTGGCCGCTGGATGCGCATGGTGACTATTCCAAATCAGTCTAGCGTGGCGAAGGCGTTTCTCGAGTTCGATGATAACGACCGAATGAAGCCGTCTTCTTACTACAATCGCATTGTGGATGTGATGGAAGAGCTAATGAAATTCACGCTATTGCTGAGAAACAATAAAGACTATTTTGTAGATCGGTATTCTGAACGTGTTGAATCTGCAGAGCAATTAAGCCAGCGCGTTAATCAGCGGTCAATTTAAGCCGAGGTTAATTAAAGGAGCTATCATGGGATTATTCGAACGCTATTTATCGGTATGGGTAGGTTTAGCCATTGCAGTAGGTATTGTATTAGGGAGTGTGGCGCCTGATGCGTTTGCTGTTATCGCCAATATTGAATACGCACACGTTAATCTTGTGATTGCGGTACTTATTTGGTTAATGATTTACCCCATGATGGTGCAGATTGATTTTTCTTCACTTAAGGATGTGGGAAAAAAGCCAAAAGGACTCGTCCTTACTTTAGTGATTAACTGGTTAATTAAGCCATTCACTATGGCGCTGCTTGGTTGGCTATTTTTTAAAGTGCTGTTTGCCGACTGGGTAGACCCACAAACCGCAACCGAATACATTGCTGGCATGATATTGCTAGGTGTTGCGCCTTGCACCGCTATGGTGTTTGTGTGGAGTCAGCTTACTAAAGGCGATGCAAACTACACGCTGGTGCAAGTCTCCATTAACGACATTATTATGATATTCGCTTTTGCGCCGATTGCGGGCTTCTTGCTTGGCGTGACCGATATTACTGTGCCATGGGATACCTTGTTTCTGTCTGTTGTTTTGTATGTGCTTATTCCTCTTGTTGCGGGTGCCATAACCCGTAAAAAGCTGGATAACGCTAAGGACCATTCACGGTTGGAACAGTTTTTAACCACCATGAAGCCGTGGTCGATTGTCGGCTTACTAGCCACCGTAATTTTACTGTTTGGTTTTCAGTCAGAAACTATTCTGGCTAAGCCACAGGCGATTGTGCTCATTGCCATTCCTTTGCTTATTCAAACCTACGGTATCTTTGCTATCGCTTATTTCATCGCAAAGCAAATGAAGCTACCGCATAACGTTGCCGCTCCTGCCTGTATGATTGGTACGTCTAACTTTTTTGAGTTGGCCGTAGCGGTGGCCATTTCAGTATTTGGCCTGCATTCAGGGGCAGCACTGGCCACGGTGGTTGGCGTGCTGGTTGAAGTGCCCGTCATGCTGTCGTTGGTATGGTTTGCTAATCGCACGCGACATTGGTTTGGCGAATAAGCATGGTTGAGGTGGCCGCTTGAGTGACATTGGAATATCTATTGTTAGCTATGGGTCGTCGTAAAGACTTGCCCTATGCACTTGCTAAGCTTGATGAAAAAAGCGAATCGGCCCCTGCTGCAACGTGGGCTACGTTTTTCGTCATGTCTGCCATTGCTTTAATGGGTGAGATACAAAGCGCATGGACACTCAGTGCGTTTACCGTTCTGACGTATTATGGCATTACAAATTTAGCCGCCCTTAACACGGCGCAAATATATTATGCCTGTCACTTTAAGAGAAACGCTGTTATGCCTGTCACTTTATGTTCTGTGTCTGTTGCAAAGCTTGTAGTGCCTGTCACTTTAAGAGAAACGCTGTTATGCCTGTCACTTTTACGTTTTTCATTTACGGTTAGCAATGATAGGTAATATAAGCGCTTGGACCTGCTTATCTGCTTTGCTGCGCAATACCATTGAGTAAACCCAACACTTGGCTTTCATTCGATTGGGCTTGTGCTCGCACGCTAATGCTCGCTTGCTCCACAATTTGACTTTGTGTGAGTTGTGCGGTCTCCTTCGCAAAATCGGTGTCGGTAATTCGTGAGCGCGCTGCATTTATGCTTTCATGTGCGATGGCATTTACTCTTTGCGCCGATATCATTTGGTTGAGTTTGGCACCGTAAAATGCTCGACTCTCACTTACTGTTTCAAGCGCTCTGTCTATTTGGCTTAGAGCTGCTTCGGCACTCTGTTCGCTATTTATAGAAATGTCTTCTAAATTTAAATCTTCAATTGTGACGGGGGTTTTTGATAACTCTATATATTGAGTGCCCTCGCCTAGTTTATTTGTAGCGGTAATATCGGCTGCGCCTAAACTGAAGGCTCTTTCATCTTCATCACCCAGCAAATCCCATGTGGCGGTTACGTCAAATACGCCACTTCCTATTACCGAAATGATGAGTGGTTGTGAGTTATTTGCAATTGTAAGCACCTCATTGAGGTTACTTGGATTCTGGTCGCCACTAAATGAAATACTGTTTCCATCGATAGTCGCACTTCCGCTAGTCAGTAGTTCACTATCATCATAGCTAGCATCCGCGTTATATCCGTTGGATGTCAGAAAGAAGCGAGATTCCAAGTCCGCGATTGAAGAAATGTTATTTGGAGAGCCCGCCCAAGTTGTATTCGTAATAGCCGTGCCAACAAGGTGCTTACCGCTGGTGGTAAAGACTTGTATATCGTCGTTCGCGCCATTATCGTTTATGTTCACCTGAACATTGCTAGAGCCAGCAGGGATGTAGGCGATAGACTGCAAACCGCTTGGGAGGGACTGTGTGACACCTTGCACAAACCTAGCGCCTAAAGAAGGAACATTATCACCCAGTAAATTCGCATCACCCACTAAGGGCAAACGGTTAAACACTTCGGTGCCATACGCAATGGCATTTAGTTCTAGTTTGAGCGCTTGGAATTCTTTATCAAGGGCTGCTCTGTCGCTCTTACTATTAATGCCGTTTTGAGATTGGATGCTCAGTTGCCGCATACGCTGCAAAATGGCGGCAGATTCCTGCAGTCCACCCTCAGCTACTTGCGCATAGCTTATACCATCGTTTAAATTTCGATTAAGCTGCGTGTAGGCGTTTCGCTCGGAAGAGAGACGGTTTGATATTTGTAGACCTGCGCTATCATCAGCGGCACTATTGATACGAAGTCCTGAACTTAGACGCTCTAGAGATGTAGTTGCAGCATTGTTTCTGAATGTTGATAGCCCTAAAGATTGGAACTTTCCGGAAACTGATAACATAGGTTCATCCTTGAATTATTGCCAATGCCAAAGCAAGTTGCTTTGTATTTTACATGCTAACGCTACTTGGAATTTGCAAAATATTTGCCAAAATTTGTCAGGGTTGGTAAAGCTGTTCAATGATGATGGATGATTAGAAATGCGGTTCTGACCCTGATTTATTTTTGCTTAACATACAGGTGACAACTTGGCATTATTGAACCATCAAGAACACGGAAATTCACTGCAACACTATTTTGCGAACTCACTTCATTATGAAAGATAAAATACTTGGCTTGACGTGGTGGTATAAGGAGTTTCCGTATACCAAGTTCAGTGAAGATTACTGGCGCGTGAGACTTATTCAGCACACGTTGCTACTCGCGTGTTTGCTTTTTTCTATTTTAGCCTTAATTAATGTTTTTGCTTTTGATGACACTCGGCTGGCGCTTATTGACAGTGCAGGGTTTATGCTTTCGCTCGCGGTATATTTCGGGTTTAGAAAAACTGGCAACATTACCCTAACTGCATGGCTTATTTCACTAACAGTTACCACTATGATGCTACTGTTTTTGATAAGTGTTGAAGGACGTGCATATTCACTGGTATGGGCAACCATTATTTTGCCTTTTACTTTTTTCTTACTAGGTCGACGCGGCGGTACACTGCTGTCCTCTATTACATTATGTGTGTGTATTTATTTAGTGTACACACAGGTAGAGAGCGGCATACCCATTACACTATCTACAGGGGCACTACTTAACGTAATAGAGGCAGCTATTGTTCAATTACTTTTATTTCGATTTTATGAAGGCACTCGCCAGAAAACCTTCGACCAACTAAAAGCGGAACACCGAGAGTCGAAACGATTGTCAGAAACTGATTATCTAACCGGCGTTTACAATCGCTCCAAATTTCTTTCATTAGTGGACTCACTGCTAGCAAGCAACAACGCCAATCACCACTGTATGGTTATTTTAGATTTAGATGACTTCAAACTCATTAATGATAAATACGGCCATAATACGGGTGACACTGTGTTGAAGGAGTTTGCAAAAGCACTAAGGGCACATACTCGCGAAGGAGATATTATTGCTCGCTGGGGTGGAGAGGAGTTTGTTTTGCTGCTTACCAATGTAAATCTGTCTCAGGCCACGGGGTGTATCAACCAACTGCTAAGCGTTGTACAACACTTATCAATTGTTGATAACGCGGTGTCATTTAGTGCAGGAATAACGCAGTGCGATAGAGTTAACGCAATAGATGAGTTAGTGAGAATTGCTGACGAGGCGCTGTATCAAGCGAAACGGGATGGGAAAGGTCGTGTTTATATTGCACAGTAGTTGAGTTAGATGTCGCTAATAATGTTGTTCTGACCCCATTTATTTTGGGTAAGATGTCGCTAATAATGTTGTTCTGACCCCATTTATTTCTGACCCCATTTATTTTGGGTTAGATGTCGCTAACAATGTTGTTCTGACCCCATTTATTTTGGGTAAAAAAAGGGGCCAGAACAAAAATTCTGACCCCTTTTTCTTTTCGAGTATTACTTACTCTTCAGTTACTTCTACTGCTTCTTCTTCAGCTTCAACAACTGGACGGTCAACTAGCTCAACATATGCCATTGGGGCATTGTCGCCAGCACGGAAACCACATTTTAAAATGCGAGTGTAACCGCCTGGGCGTGCTTCGTAACGAGGACCAAGCTCGTTAAACAGTTTACCTACGACCTCTTTATCACCTGTACGGGCAAAAGCAAGACGGCGATTTGCAACGCTGTCTTCTTTAGCCATAGTGATTAGTGGCTCGATTACGCGACGTAATTCTTTCGCTTTTGGTAACGTAGTTTTGATCACTTCGTGCTTGACCAAAGAACCGGCCATGTTTTTGAACATAGCTTGACGATGGCTGCTGTTGCGATTCAACTGACGACCACTCTTACGATGGCGCATAGTTTTATCCTTCTCTACAAATCAGTTTGATAAAAACCTGATTAATCTTTTTCAGCGATGCTCTCTGGCGGCCAGTTTTCTAGGCGCATGCCTAGAGACAAACCACGAGATGCTAGAACATCTTTGATTTCAGTTAGCGATTTCTTACCAAGGTTAGGCGTTTTAAGTAGCTCAACCTCAGTGCGCTGTACCAGGTCACCAATGTACTGGATAGCTTCTGCTTTTAAGCAGTTAGCAGAACGTACTGTTAACTCTAGGTCATCAACTGGGCGAAGTAGAATCGGATCGAACTCCGGCTTCTCTTCTTTCGCTTCTGGCTCAGATACATCACGTAAATCTACGAATGCATCAAGCTGTTCAGCAAGAATGGTAGCAGAACGGCGGATCGCTTCTTCAGGATCTAAAGTACCGTTAGTTTCCATGTCAATGATTAGTTTGTCTAAGTCTGTGCGCTGTTCAACACGAGCAGACTCAACAGTGTACGCAATACGCTCTACTGGGCTGTATGAAGCATCAACTAATAAACGACCAATGGGTCGATCATCTTCTTCAGAGGAGCGACGGGTAGAAGCTGGTACGTAACCGCGACCCATTTCTATTTTGACGCGCATGCTGATTTCAGCTTCGCCTGTCAAAGTACAAATTACATGGTCAGGGTTTACAATTTCTACGTCGCCATCATGCTGAATATCACCAGCAACAACAGGGCCAGCGCCAGATTTCACTAGAGTTAGGGTTGCCTCAGTTTTACCTTCAAGGCGAACCGCTAAACCTTTGAGATTCAGCAAGATTTCGATCACGTCTTCTTGTACACCTTCTTTGGTGCTGTACTCGTGAAGAACGCCATCTATTTCTACTTCGGTCACTGCACATCCTGGCATAGATGACAGCAATATACGACGTAGGGCGTTACCTAAAGTGTGGCCAAAGCCGCGCTCTAGTGGTTCCAAAGTTACTTTGGCACGAGTAGGAGAAACGTTTTCGATCTCTACTAATCTCGGTTTTAGGAATTCAGTCACAGAACCCACAATGCTTCCTCTTTAGTTGGCTTTACTTAGAGTAAAGTTCGACGATCAACTGTTCGTTAATTTCAGCAGACAAATCAGTTCTTTCTGGAACGCGCTTGAAAGTGCCTTCCATTTTAGTGCTGTCTACTTCCATCCAGGTTGGCTTCTCACGTTGGTCAGCCAGTTCTAAAGCAGCAACAATACGCGCTTGCTTTTTCGCTTTCTCACGAACAGAAACCACGTCTTCGGCAGAAACGTTAAACGATGGAATGTTCACAACTTGACCATTTACCATGATCGCCTTGTGGCTTACTAGCTGACGCGCTTCAGCACGAGTACTAGCAAATCCCATACGATAAACCACGTTGTCCAGACGCTGCTCTAAAAGTTGTAACAAGTTTTCACCTGTGTTGCCTTTTAGACGCGCAGCTTCTTTATAGTAGTTGCGGAATTGTTTTTCCAGTACGCCGAACATACGACGAACTTTTTGTTTTTCACGCAGCTGTACACCGTAATCAGACAAACGGCCACGACGGGCACCATGCTGACCAGGCGCTGTATCGATTTTACATTTAGAATCGATTGCGCGAACGCCGCTTTTAAGGAACAAATCAGTTCCTTCGCGACGGCTAAGTTTGAGTTTTGGACCCAAATATCTTGCCATGATCTTTCTCCAACTGTCCGTCGATTAAACGCGACGTTTTTTCGGTGGACGACAACCGTTGTGAGGAATAGGTGTCACATCGGTAATATTTGTGATCTTATAACCAGTAGCGTTAAGAGCACGGATCGCAGACTCACGGCCTGGACCTGGACCTTTTACGAACACTTCTAGGTTCTTAAGACCGTATTCTTGTGCAGCTACACCTGCACGCTCAGCAGCGACCTGCGCAGCAAATGGGGTAGATTTACGTGAACCACGGAAACCTGAACCACCAGATGTCGCCCATGCTAGTGCATTGCCTTGACGGTCTGTAATAGTCACAATTGTGTTGTTGAAAGACGCATGGATATGAGCCATACCGTCTGCAACCTGACGTTTAGCGCGCTTACGCGCACTACGAGCTGGTGCTTTTGCCATAACTTACTCCCCGTTTACTTCTTAATTGGCTTACGAGGACCTTTACGGGTACGCGCATTAGTTTTAGTGCGCTGACCACGTAGAGGCAAGCTACGACGGTGGCGAATACCACGGAAGCAACCCAGGTCCATCAAACGTTTGATGCTCATAGAGACTTCACGACGTAAATCACCTTCAACAGTAAATTTCGCCACTTCGTCACGAAGCTTATCGATAGTCGCTTCGTCTAGCTCTTTGATTTTTGTATCTTCTGCAACACCAGCACCTGCACAAATGCTTTTCGCACGTGTGAGGCCTACACCATAAATCGCTTGGATAGCGACTACAGCATGCTTGTGCTCAGGAATGTTAATGCCAGCGATACGGGCCATTAACAGCACTCCTCTTGTTTATTTGTCGACGACCTAAAAAGCCCGATAGGATACTCATCCGTCGACCAAATTGCAAATAAAGGTTCAAAACACCTCTAAACAAAACTAGCAGAACCCGATAAGTATGCTTCGGATTCTGCTTAGTAGCTTTGCAAGTATTCTGTACCGCTTAGATTAACCTTGCCTTTGCTTATGCTTTGGCTCTGTACAAATTACACGCACAACGCCGTTGCGCTTGATAACTTTACAGTTACGGCAAATCTTTTTAACTGATGCACGAACTTTCATTACATCACTCCCCTATCTTTAATATTAAGGGGCTAACTTAACGGCCGTAGCCTTTAAGATTAGCTTTCTTCAGAACAGACTCATATTGACTACTCATCAAATGCGTCTGCACCTGTGCCATAAAGTCCATGATAACCACTACGATAATCAGAAGCGACGTACCACCAAAGTAGAACGGCACATTCCAAGCAATTAGCATGAATTCAGGCACCAAACAAATAAAGGTTATGTATAGTGCGCCAGCCAGTGTGAGGCGAGTCATTACCTTATCAATATAACGCGATGTTTGTTCACCCGGGCGGATGCCAGGAATGAACGCACCAGACTTCTTCAAATTATCTGCTGTATCACGCGGATTGAAAACCAACGCCGTGTAAAAGAAGCAGAAAAAGATAATAGCTGCTGCATAAAGCATTACGTACAGCGGCTGACCGGGAGATAGCATTAACGCTACATCCTGCAACCATGCTGTTGATTCATTCTGTCCAAACCATCCTGCGATGGTTCCCGGAAACAAAATAATGCTGGAAGCAAAGATTGGTGGAATTACACCAGCAATGTTGACCTTCAGCGGTAAATGCGTGCTCTGCGCTGCAAAAACCTGACGGCCTTGCTGACGTTTCGCGTAGTTTACCACAATTCTGCGTTGTCCGCGCTCTACAAATACAACGAGGTATGTAAGCGCAATAACAATCACAGCAATCAACAGGAGGAATAACAAATTAATGTCGCCCTGCCTTGCTTGCTCTGCCGTTTGACCGATTGCTGTAGGTAAACCTGCAACAATACCAGCAAAAATCAAGATAGAAATACCGTTACCGATACCTCTTTCAGTAATTTGCTCACCTAACCACATAAGGAACATAGTCCCTGTGACCAAGCTCACCACCGCTGTAAAGTAGAATCCGAAGCCAGGGTTCAATACCAATCCATTAATTAGGTTAGGCAGGCCAGTCGATATTCCTATCGACTGGAAAATAGCAAGTACAAGCGTTAGATAACGCGTGTACTGACTGATTTTGCGACGGCCTGCTTCGCCTTCTTTTTTAAGCTCTACCATCGGTGGATGAACCACCGAGAGCAACTGCATAATAATGGATGCAGTAATGTATGGCATAATGCCCAAAGCCAGAACGGATGCACGCTCAAGCGCACCACCAGAGAACATGTTAAACATTTCTACAATGGTGCCTTTCTGTTGCTCGAACAAGTCAGCAAGTACAGCTGGATCGATGCCAGGGATAGGAACATAAGAACCTAACCTAAAAACAACAATCGCACCAAGTACGAACAACAATCTTGCTTTAAGCTCACTCAAGCCGCTTTTAGCGCCTGAATCCAATCCTGGTTTAGCCATCTAGCTTATTCCTCTACTTTACCGCCAGCAGCTTCAATCGCTTCTTTAGCGCCTTTAGTAACCTTTAAACCGCTTACTGTAACAGCACGTGATAATTCGCCGCTCTTCACTACTTTTACAAACAACATTTCTTTCTTAACAAGACCCGCTGCTTTCAAAGTTTCAAGAGAAACTGTATCACCGTCTACTTTTGCGATTTCTGCAAGTGTTACTTGATCAGTAACAAAGCTCTTGCGTGAAGTGAAACCGAATTTCGGAAGACGACGCTGTAAAGGCATCTGACCACCTTCGAATCCTGGCTTAACGCGGCCACCTGAACGGCTTTTTTGACCTTTGTGACCTACGCCACTCGTTTTACCAAGACCTGAGCCGATGCCTCGACCAGTACGCTTACCAGATTTATGAGCCCCTGGTGCAGGAGCAATAGTATTTAAACGCATGTTCTTACTCCTCCACTATCTCGACCATGTAATGTACACGGTGGACCATGCCACGTACGGCTGGGGTATCTTCCAGTTCACGAACATGGTTGATCTTACGAAGACCTAAGCCTTTAAGCGTCGCTTTGTGCTTAGGCAGTCTGCCAATAGCACTTTTCGTTTGCTTTACTTTAATCGTTGCCATGTCTGATTACCCCAAAATTTCATCTACAGACAATCCACGTTTCGCAGCAACGCTCGCCGGAGAATTCATCTCTGTCAGCGCGTTGATTGTTGCACGAACAACGTTGATTGGGTTTGTAGAGCCGTAACATTTTGAAAGTACGTTTTGTACGCCAGCTACTTCAAGTACTGCACGCATTGCACCGCCGGCGATGATACCGGTACCTTCTGATGCAGGCTGCATGTAAACTTTAGAGCCAGAGTGACGACCTTTGATAGGGTGCTGTAACGTATTGCCATTTAGGTCAACGTCAACCATGTTGCGACGTGCCTTTTCCATAGCTTTCTGGATTGCAGCAGGAACTTCACGTGCCTTACCATAACCGAAACCTACGCGACCGTTACCGTCACCCACTACTGTCAATGCAGTGAAACTAAAGATACGACCACCTTTAACCACTTTAGATACGCGGTTAACGGCAATCAATTTCTCTAACAGTTCACCGTTTTGAACGTCTTGTTTAGCCATTATAAACTCCTAGAACTGAAGACCAGCTTCGCGAGCTGCATCAGCTAATGCTTTAACGCGACCGTGGTATTGGAAGCCACTACGATCGAAAGCCACTGCTTTAATGCCTTTCTCAATAGCGCGCTCTGCGATTGCTTTTCCGACTACCGTCGCTGCTTCAGCGTTACCTGTAGACTTAAGACCTTTCGCAAGATCTTTCTCAACAGTTGAAGCCGCCGCTAACACTTCAGAACCGCACGGGGCGATAAGCTGAGCGTAAATGTGGCGAGGTGTACGGTTAACAACCAAGCGATGCGCGGCCAGTTCACGAATTTTTGCTCGTGCGCGAGTTGCGCGACGAATGCGAGCTGTTTTCTTATCCATCGTATCACCCACCTACTTTTTCTTAGCTTCTTTACGACGTACATTTTCGTCAGCGTATCGTACACCTTTACCTTTGTAAGGCTCTGGTGGACGGTAACCACGAATGTTCGCCGCAACCTGTCCTACCACCTGCTTATCGGCGCCTTTGACGACGATTTCAGTTTGGCTAGGAGTTTCAACGGTAATGCCTTCAGGCATTTCGTATACGACAGGATGAGAGAAACCTAGTGTTAGGTTAAGCTTGCTACCTTGTGCTTGCGCACGGTAACCAACGCCTAATAACTGGAGCTTTTTCTCAAAACCTTGTGAAACACCTTGAACCATTGCGTTAAGAAGTGAGCGAACAGTACCAGCCTGCGCCCAATTGTTGGCGAAACCTTCACGAGGAAGTGCTTTCAATTGGTTTTCTTCTTGTACAACTTCAACTGCGTCGTTAAAAACGCGGCTCAATGTGCCTTTACTACCTTTTACAGTAACTTCTTGACCAGAGATAGAAACTTCTACACCTGATACAACGTCTACTGGGGCTTTTGCTATACGTGACATTTCAACTCCTCCGTTATGCTACATAACCGATGATCTCACCGCCCATGCCAGCGTTGCGCGCTGCACGGTCAGTCATCACACCTTTTGAAGTCGACACGATAGCGATACCCAAGCCACCCATAACCTTTGGAAGCTCATCTTTTTTCTTATAGATGCGCAAACCGGGGCGACTTACGCGCTCGATAGTGTCAATTACTTGCTTGCCTTCGAAGTACTTAAGCGTAACTTCTAAAACAGGCTTAACGTCACCAGATGTAGCGAAGTCTGTGATATAACCTTCTGACTTCAATACTTCGCATATAGAAACACGAACTTTTGAAGAAGGCATAGTTACAGAAACTTTCTGAGCCATCTGGCCGTTACGGATGCGTGTGAACATATCCGCGATAGGATCTTGCATACTCATTATCAGCTACTCCTTACCAACTGGCTTTCTTAAGGCCAGGGACTTCACCGCGCATCGCTGCTTCGCGAAGCTTAATACGGCTAAGGCCGAATTTGCGTAGGTAACCATGTGGACGGCCAGTTACGCGACAACGGTTACGTTGACGAGATTTACTAGAGTCACGTGGTAGTTGTTGCAGCTTCAGAACAGCGTCCCAACGCTCTTCTTCAGAAGCGTTAACATCGCTGATAATCGCTTTAAGTGCAGCGCGCTTCTCAGCATACTTAGCGACTAGCTTAGTACGCTTCGCTTCGCGTGCTTTCATTGATTCTTTTGCCATAACCCTACACCCCTTACTTTTTGAATGGGAAGTTAAACGCGTCCAGCAGAGCACGTGCTTCGTCATTAGAATTCGCACTGGTAGTGATAGTAATATCCATACCGCGAACCTTATCCACTTTATCGAAATCGATTTCAGGGAAAATGATTTGCTCACGCACGCCCATGCTGTAGTTACCACGTCCGTCGAATGATTTTGGATTCAAACCACGGAAATCGCGAATACGCGGAATAGCGATTGAAATCAAACGCTCTAGGAATTCCCACATACGCTCGCCACGTAGGGTTACTTTACAGCCAATCGGATAACCTTCACGAATTTTAAAACCCGCTACTGATTTTCTAGCAACTGTAACAATCGGCTTCTGACCGGCAATAGCCGTCATGTCAGCTTGAGCATTCTCAAGCACCTTCTTGTCAGCAACTGCTTCACCTAAACCCATGTTTAGAGTGATTTTTTCAATCCGAGGGACTTGCATGACGCTTTTGTACCCGAACTGCTTCGCAAGTTCAGCTACTACTGTTTCTTTATAGAAATCATGCAGTTTCGCCATCGTACTCTCCAATATAATTAAACAAGTTCGCCGTTAGACTTGAAGAAACGTACTTTCTTCTCATCTTCGAAACGGAAACCAACGCGATCTGCTTTACCCGTTGCTGGGTTAACAATCGCAACATTAGAAACGTGAATAGAAGCTTCTTTCTCAACAATACCACCAGCAACACCCAATTGAGGGTTAGGCTTAGTGTGTTTCTTGACGAGATTAACGCCTTCTATAATTAAACGGTCTTCAGCAATAAGCACTTTAAGGACTTTGCCTTGTTTGCCTTTGTCTTTACCCGCTAATACGACTACTTCATCATCACGACGAATTTTATTAGCCATTATCGTGACTCCTTATAGTACCTCTGGGGCCAATGAGATGATTTTCATGAAGTTTGAACTTCTCAACTCACGGGTTACCGGGCCAAAGATACGCGTACCAATTGGTTGCTTGTTTGCATTAAGCAAAACAGCCGCGTTACCGTCAAAACGAATGGATGAACCATCAGGACGACGAACGCCTTTTCTAGTACGCACCACCACTGCATTCAGTACGTCACCTTTTTTAACTTTACCGCGAGGAATTGCTTCCTTGACAGTAACTTTGATGATGTCACCGATACCTGCATAACGGCGATGCGAGCCACCAAGAACCTTAATACACTGAACCCTGCGAGCGCCGCTGTTATCTGCAACGTCCAGGTTAGTTTGCATTTGGATCATGTTAGTGCTCCGCTCTAAATTAAGACTCTCCCGAGTCGTTATTGTGCTGCTAAAAACAACTGGATATCGTTGCTTTTATGTACATACCCCCATAAAAAGGGCGCGAAACTATAACAGAATTATTGGGGTAGCGATAGCGGTAAATTGAATTAATTTTAAACTGAGGTGGGCAAAAAACCCCCAGTTAAAAAACTGGGGGGATGATAACCGCAGAGGAGGTCATCAAGCAGGAACTTTTACTCGTTAAGTTGCATGGATGCAGCTTTCAGAGCGTTACGCACACTACTAAAGATAATAGAGATTCGGAAATATGACAGTTTTTAGATTAAATCCTTTTGTGTAGTAACAAAGTCTCGCTAATTCATTCTTGCGCAAGGCGACCTACTTCATACAAAACGAGGCCGGTCTACCCGATGCCTGTGAGCGGTTATTGTTTGTAGATCGTTGATATTAAAATAGTACGTTTATTTCGTAACCTGTTGATGTATTTGCCGGTTCTAGTGTCACGATATAGTTCTCTTCCTCTGTAAAGCCAAATAGCGTCGTACGGTCTAACAATACTTTTTCGTCGTTGTTGTCTTCATATACTGCTATGACTTCGTAAAAATCAGAAGGCAGTACTTTGGCGTTGGTTTCTCCAAATTCTAAGTTATTCACTCTATACTCTGCGGTGTCGATCGTTTCATCGTGACGTACAAGAAAAATATCAACGTCGTCATAGTCGCTTACAAGATTAATAAAATTAACGGTTTTGTCGTAGGCCTGTGGCAGACCACTTTCCTCAAAGGTCGATGCCCCTAATTTTCCGTCTGTTTCATAAATGAGTATGGCCTTACTTTCGCCCTGATTTAAGGTTATTAGTTTGTTGCTAAGATTTGTCATAGCGCCTGAAGTGTCGGTTACCGATACACGGTAGTCACCGTAGCGAATCGCAGTAAAATCAGAGAGCTCATTGGCAGCCAGTGTAAATTCTACGTCCTCTTCGTCAGTGTTGCCACCGAAGGTAACGGTTACGGGAGTGTTTAAGTTAGTTGAGTTATAGATACGATATTGCGCATCGGCTTCTACATCGGTTAAACCAGATACCGTAGAGGAATTTAATATGGTGTCTACTACCAGTCCTTCTTGAATAGCACCGCTTACATCGCGAAGTGCCATTACATATTCGGTCTCGTAGATGAAATCGAGTGTTTGAGATTCGAAGATGACATCAGTGCTGCCAGGAGCAGTTAAATATATCGTATACTCTCCTTCGTCAAAGTCGTCGCTGTCGTCATCACCATTCCAATAGATTAACTCTCCCATATCATTTGGCGTAATGGTTCCAAGAAAGTTAGCTGCTTCAAAGGGGTCGCCAGCATCACTCATATAAAAATCAAAAGATCCTCCGTCCATAGTGACTGAAATGCCTAACAGCCTAAAATGGTCTTCTAATGTCTCTCGTTCATAGCTATATTCATTAAACGAAGGACTGCTAAAATCGCCACTCATTACAACTAAGGTTTTCTCACCCTCTTTAAGATTTACCGTTATTTCGCCTATGTAGACTTCTTGGTCATCTGAGTCTGTGCGAATGAACTCTAAAACAAGCTCACCGCTTTCCATTGAATACATAGACGACGCATCACCGAATTGCGCCGAGCCATAGCTGTCTCCATCCACTTCACGCATTTCTACATTCGCACCATTAGGCGATGCGTTATAAAACTGAAGATACGCAAATTCGTAGTCTGAACTGCTGCTATCGGATCCCCCGCATGCGGAAAGTATAAATAGTGCAGTGAAACCTAGTGCAACGATTCGATACCAAGAGTGGTTAACGCTACTAATGAGACAGGCATAACTTCTATTGTTGCTAGTACTAGTATTATGACAGGCATTATTGCTAGTGTTATTGCTAGTGCTAGCGCTTTTAACGTCACCACAACTAAAGTGACAGGCATAATTAAGTGAGGGGAACGATAGCATAGACGGTGTTTCCTTTAGGTTCTTGAAATAGTTTAAATGGATGGCAACACAGACGGGGAAATCTGCACCAAGCACCGTTATGGCAGAAGGTTTCGAGGTAGGTTCATAGCTTTACGCTGTCTTTACAAAACTGACAAATCACTGAAGAAAATGATGTAATTCTATATAAATACTATGATTTTTTAAGGCGTAGTTTGAGGGGCGTTAATGTTAATCGCTTATTTCACTCTCGGATAAAGAAGCAGAAAAGCCCGCAGAACTGCGAGCTTTTGCATATCAATCGTATTAACGGTTATTCACCGTTTTCGTATTCTTACGATAGAAATTACTCATAAGAGTATGACAGTGTTACGTTGCTGTATGCAGAGTATGCTCGTATACCAATATGCCAGGTACCTGCCGCTGGCGCGTCGAAAGTACATTCTTCATTGTTTCCATTGCGATAAGGACGACAATCGAAATCACTAGTCTCAGGTTGAGAACCAAACTTCATGTATAAGTCTGCATCGCCTGAACCACCAGCAATACTCACTGTCATCTGGCTCACACCTTCTGGAATGGTCCACGTGTAACGATTCCACTCGTTTCGTGCTGCAGATAAACCTGGTACTTGTCCAGAAACTGGCTCAACGGTGGGGCTTCCGCCATTGTCAGTTCCGCCGTTTCCATCACAACCGTTGGTATTAAGTTGGTTGTAAGCATCAGCCAGTTTCATCAAACCAAAACCGTAGAAGTTATCGCGACCTGCACTGCCTTTATCCTGTGCAGTGACATTCAACGCATTTCGAATTTGGTTATTTGTACACTGAGGGAAATAGCTCCATACCAATGCTGCACCACCTGCTACGTGAGGTGTTGCCATTGATGTACCGCTAAGGGCTGCGTAGGTGTTAGTTGGATAAGTAGACTGTACCGCACTACCAGGCGCAGCTATCTCTACTTGGTCGTTGTATTGGCTGTAGCTGGCACGGTTTTCATTTGAATCTACCGCGGCTACTGACATAACCGCATCGTAAGACGCCGGATAAGACTTGCCACTGTTACCATCGTTACCTGCAGCAGCCACTAGCAGCATGCCTGCATCGGTGAAGCTTTGCATAGCATCACGCTCTGTGGCTGATGCACTGCCTCCACCCAAGCTCATGTTCACGACGTTTGATCCTGCATTTTCACATTGCGCGATAGCGTCAATCAGGTCTGATGCGTAAGTCCACTGACCATCGTCATTAAATATCTTAACAATGTGAAGATCGACACCAGGATATACGCCCACCACACCTTCGTTATTATCATATGCAGCGATAGTGCCGGCAACATGTGTACCGTGCCCGTTTCCGTCGTTGAACCAGTTACCCACCGCAACGTTATTCGCATTACCAGTGACACCGTTGTTGGTATCTGGTAAATCGGGGTGCCCTAAATTGTAACCCGTGTCGATAACACACACTTTACGCGCTGCTGTATCTGCTTGACCAAATTGATTGGCCTGAACCATGGTGTAGCCATATGGCGTGGTTTGGGCCATCAGTTTGCGTTTCGCATCGATTTCGATGCTTTCAACATTTGGATTTTTACGTAGTTCATTTAACGCTTTGCGATCTAGATTTGCTGCCATCAAACGTTGCTTTTTTAGTGTCTTTTTAACTAGACCGCCTGCTCGGGTTACTTCGTTTTTAGCAGCCTGCATGTTGAACACTTTCTTCTGCTTGCCAGATGCTAGCGCGTCTTTTCCATTTAGCGTGTCGTCATTTAACTCCATCAGAACATCCGACGTCATCTCGTCTTTAAACTTTACGATGTAACGGTCGCTAGGCTCTTCAAGTGAACCAAAACCAATTTTTTTAAATCTTTTGTTTAAATTTTTATTAAATTTTGCGGCGAAAGACTGTTTTTCTGCTTCTACTTTCACCGGAACATGCTCTTCAGCATTTGCAGTTTGACCAGCGAAGGCTAAAGAAACTGCGATGGCAGCTGCAGTCATACATGTGTGTTTCTTATTTTTTGAATTCAAAATTTATTTCCTGTTTATCTGTCTTGTTGTTTCAACACTTTTACTCTCGTGCTTTAGAAACTTTTGTTATGTTTTGACATACAGGTTCAACCATTACCTCATACGAAATGCCTGTCCTTGACTGTCAACGCAACAGCGTTGCAACGACTTACCCGCCTGTCAGTTGGCATAAATAAAATGTGTTTCACACTTCATCTACAAGTTCCATATTAATTGGCACATCAGTATGTTGAGTATGTAAACTCACTCTCGGTGAGCGTTTTTTATACCTTTTATTGAGCCATCGAACTGAGCAATAAAATGTCATACCCTGTTATTCATACGTTATGGGCAGATTCACATTAGGAATAGATTTTTATAATCAATGATTATTTTAAAATTACAAATGTAACAAAATGTAAGTGATCGCTTTATAGAGAGGAATGACAGTCATCAATGATGTATCGAGACCATCACTATTGAGACAAAGCATCACTATTAAGACAGGCACGATAAAGGGGGTCACTAAAATTCTATTAAGACTGCTAATAACACAGGCACTTTAGATACTAATAAGACAGGCACTTTAGAAAATTTGGACAGCATCACTCTTATTCGTTAGAAGTCTCGTTTTTTGCGCAACAATTGCGTTTAACATGGGGTAATAGATGCAGAGTTATTTTCTCGGTAACAAAAAAGCGTTGAAGCAAGAATTTTTATCGAGACAGGCATATTTAAAAACGGAATAAAATCATTCTTTCTACCGAGTTTTCGCGTAATCTGAACTTGTTGGAAATAACGTTGAATTTTCTTACTGATAATCAAACGAGGTTATGCAAACTAATTATTCTGCATGGGAGAGGAACAGTCATTTTTAATGGTGAAGGATGCGACTGTCTAATTCAGGGTGAGATTAGCCAAGCAACCGTTTGGCATTTTGTCGGCCATGTACCCGTTGTTTATTCTGGTTATGCGCGTATTGTTCAAGATGTAGCACTTTTCCTGCAGCATGCTTAAAAAGCGTTTCAAATTGGGTAATTAGCGTTAACCATTTTTCGTTTTCAATGTTAAGACTTTCTAAAGTTTTTAATTTACTATTATTTATCTTGCCCTGTTTGGCTAAACGGATGTTGCGACTGGTCACATCGACAAGTTGAAGGTACTCGGTAAGGGTAAAAGGCAAAACGAATGGCGCCTCTTTTTTCAAGCTGCTTGCAAAAGGCATAAGCCGTTTCGGCGCTTTACCCACCCTAGCAGCTCGAATACGATACTGGATACTAGTGTGGCTAGAGCTCTCTGGCGTTTCTGCCATGTTTGCCCGTACCGGATTTAAATCAACATAGGCCATACAGGCGGCTAGGGCCGATTCATCCAATAGCGCTTGAGATTTAAATCGCCCCTCCCAGAAATGCCCCGTACACTCATCTTCCTTATTAGCAGCACGAGCGACATATTCATTAAGCGCTCGCATAAACCAGCTGATATCATACAACCGTTTTCGCCACACTTCTGCCGTACATTCGATAGTTTTACGCTGAGCTTCACTTAGCTTTTCTCGAGTCAGTGATGACAGATACTGCTGTGTAAGCAATGTTCCCTTATACAAGGTATGCCAACGCTGAAGGACTTCTTCTGTGGTTAGCGACTGTGCTTTGTCTTTGTTTATATGCAATACCAGGTGTGTGTGATTACTCATGACCGCATAAGCACATACACCAATAGTGAACACTTCACTCAAAAACTGTATGCGATCTTCTACCCATTGACGCCGGTGTTCAAAACTTTTGCCTTGCTCCTCGCCGCATAAATATGCACGGCGTACACAGCGAGAAATACAGTGGTAGTAAGGCGTATCGAGTAAGCTAATTTGTGATTTTCTGGGTTTAGGCATTGAGGCTGTCAGACTGTGAGTGTTGATATTAACAGTTTGAGGAGTTGTCTTGCTTAAAGAAAGTGTATTGAGGTACAGTTTTAGCCACAAAGTATGCCTGTCCTATTTAACTTCCTTAGCCACGAAGTATGCCTGTCCTATTTAACTTCCCTCGTACGATTTAATGCCTGTCTCACTAGTTATCCACTAGTTATCTTATAATGCCTGTCTCACTAGTTAGTTGCGTGGGTGAAAAAAAAGAGGCAGTACAAACACCCCTTTTTGCGTGCGCTCGGTTTCATGAGCGATGATTTTGATGCTGCAACAACGCTATTGCAATCGTTGCCTGACAATTTCATACAAGCACACCCCAGTAGCAACCGATACGTTCAAACTTGAAACACTACCTGCCATAGGGAGTTTCACGAGTTCGTCACAGGTTTCTTTTGTCAGCCGGCGCATACCCTTTCCTTCAGCACCCATAACCAGGGCAGTGGGGCCTTTGAGATTAACATCGTAAAGGGTTTTATCAGTCTCGCCTGCTGTGCCTATAATCCAAATACCTTTGTCTTGCATGTGTTTTAAGCTTCGAGCAAGGTTAGTTACTTGAATAAGCGGAATTACCTCCGCCGCACCACATGCTACTTTGCGCACCGTGCCATTTAAGCTAGCGGATTTGTCTTTAGGTACCACAACAGCATGCACGCCTGCGCCATCTGCTGTTCGTAGACATGCACCCAAATTATGCGGGTCGGTAATGCCGTCTAGCACCAGCAAAAAAGGTTGAGACTCTCGCTCTAAAATACGGTCAAGATCCGCTTCATCAAGCACTCGCGCCGCTTTTGCTCTGGCAACGACCCCTTGGTGCTGCTCGCCATTAACTTTGTCGTCTAACGTTTTGCGCTGACAAAACTGCACAGAAATACCAAAACGACGGGCTTGGTTCACAATGTTGACTAAGCGCTCGTCGGTTCTACCTTTAAGCACCATTACTTCAACAACACGCTCAGGCTCATTTTCTAATACCGATTGCATAGCGTGTAAGCCGTATAACCATTCTTGCTGCGCCATTTAACGCTTTCCTCTTTTACTCGTTCTGTCTGTTTTGCCCACCTTTGCAGGGCCTTTCGACGTGCCTTTTATTGGCGCGTTTCCAGCCCCTTTCTCTCCACCCTTGCTGGATGAAGGTTTAGGACTGCGCTTACCTTTAGCTGTACTTTTTTTTGAAGTTTTTGCTTTTCCCTTCTTGCCACCGGGGCTGCGCAGCATAGACTTATCGAATAATAAATCAATCTTTCTTTCGTCTAAATTTACAGCTGCCACTTGTACCAAAACGGTATCGCCTAATCTAAACTGATTGTGACCAGACTCTCCCACAAGCGCCATTTTTACATCATCAAAGTGGTAGTAGTCGTCATCTAATGAAGTGATGTGTACTAACCCATCTATGTGATATTCAGTAAGGCGGATGAACAATCCGAAGTTAGTGACAGAACTCACCACACCTTCAAAGGTATCGCCAACGTGGTCGAGCATAAATTCACACTTCAGCCAATCCGCAACATCGCGAGTAGCATCGTCTGCTCTGCGCTCTGTCATAGAACATTGTTCACCTAGCTGCTCTATTTCATCAACCGTATAACTCTTGCTGCCGCTTACCGAGTTTTTGCCCTGCTGTTTTGCAATAATGCTTTTCAGCGCGCGGTGTACGACTAAGTCGGGGTAACGACGAATAGGCGAGGTAAAGTGTGCATAGGCTTCTAGTGCCAAACCGAAATGGCCTACATTTTCGCCGTCGTACACCGCTTGCTTCATTGAGCGAAGGAGCATAGTTTGAATAAGCTCTTCATCTACGCGGCCTTTAGTTTTAAGTACTACGTCGGTAAATGCAGAAGGCTCCGCATCGTCAACAATGCGGTGTGGAATACCAATTTCGCTCAGATAACTTGTAAACGCAGTTAACCTATCGGCATCTGGTTTATCGTGTATGCGATACAGCGCTGGCGCTTTGTGCTTTTCGAGCATAAGCGCGGCACTTACGTTTGCCATGATCATGCATTCTTCAATAAGCTTGTGCGCGTCGTTTCTTACCAAAGGAACGATGTTTTCTATCTTGCGCTGTGCATTAAACACAAACTTCACTTCTTGAGTTTCAAATTCAATAGCACCGCGCTTTGCCCGTGATTTCTTAAGGCCATGATACAAATCGTGTAAATTACGCAAATGAGGCACATGCGCCTCGTAGCGCCGATGCATTTCTTTGTCGCCCTGAAGAATTTTCCATACCTTGTTGTAAGTAAGGCGAGCGTGAGAATTCATTACGGCTTCGTAAAATTGGAACTCTTCAAGAATGCCTTGCGCACTGATGGTCATTTCACACACCATGCACAAACGGTCTACCTCAGGGTTAAGCGAGCACAGACCATTCGATAGTACTTCAGGCAACATGGGGATAACCTGGTCAGGGAAGTACACCGAATTCCCACGCTGTTGCGCTTCATCATCAAGGGCTGAACCTGTTTTTACATAATGGCTCACGTCGGCAATAGCGACCCATAACTGCCAGCCGCCATCATCTAATGGTTCGCAGTATACCGCGTCGTCAAAGTCTCGAGCATCTTCACCGTCAATAGTTACCAGCGGCAGTTGACGTAAATCTACACGACCTGTTTTGGCATCATCAGGAACCTGGTCGGTAAGATGTGACACTTGTTTAGTCACGCCTTTTGGCCACTGATGGGGAATGTCGAATGTACGCAGCGCCATCTCAATTTCCATACCTGGCGCCATATGCTCACCAAGAACTTCAATAATTTTACCTACTGGACTCATTTTTCTGCGCGGTCGCTGAGAAAGCTCCACAACCACAATTTGCCCCATACGGGCACCATTAGTGCTTTCTGGCGGAATGACAATTTCATGCTGAAGGCGGCTGTCATCTGGCACTACCATGCCGAAACCTTGCTCTACAAAGTAACGCCCAACAATGGGCTCCTCTCTTGGCTTTATTACTTGTGTAATAAAGGCTTCTTTGCGGCCTCTGCGGTCGGTGCCACTTACTCGAGCTTCTACAATATCATCATGCAGGAACATACTCATTTGTCCCGCACTTACGAATAAGTCGCCGCTTTTATCTTCAGGACGCAAGAAACCAAAACCGTCGCGGTGACCAATAAGTCGGCCTTTAAATATTTCATCGCGGTTTTGAAGAATGTACTTTTTCTGACGCGTAAATTGTACCTGCCCTTCGCGCTCCATGGCTCGAAGTCGTCGTTGAATACCGATGCGGGCATCTTCACTTTCAGCATTTACTTGGGTGCAAATGTCAAGAAATGACAAGGGTTTGTCATGCTCTTTTAATATGTCCATCAAATGTTCCCGACTAGCTACCGGGTTTTCGTACTTTTCTTTCTCGCGCTGATAATGCGGGTCGTCACTCATGTATTTGTAAATTACCTTTTGTTTAGTTGACTTTTTTCATCCCGCTTTTTTAAAACGGATATTTCAATTCGCATTGCGTTTCTTGTAAATACATCGCTGAAACCGCATCGCTATTTGGTTGTTTGGTACACAGTATAACAGTATTTAACACAAAAATATTGCGCTCAAGTGACAGTAGAATCCTGTACAAGCGCTCAAGTAGGCCTGTCTCTTCAGTTTTCCTAACAGAGTGACGACCGATATCTTCTTTTATTTGAGCGAATCATTGTGAAAGGTGACACCCTCGTATCACATGAACGCTAGTTTTTATGCCTGTCTTGTTTGTTCTCTTGTTTGTTATTTTTTGTGCCTGTCTCATTAGTAGCTAAGGAGACAGGCATAAAAAAAGTGACACTTTCATGTCATATAGTCCCTGTATAAGACGAAGAGTTAGCATATCGATCCGTGTATTTGAGAACATTTGCGCTTAATAGAGTTCGTGCTTAGAAGCAATAGTAGTACAACGTATTTTCTTTAAACGCTAATACCTAGAAACAAGCTCGGCATTGATATATCACTTATCCTTTTTTGGAAAACTAGGCACCATGGATAGAAGAAAATTTATAGCATTATCATCAGTTGCTGGCGTCAGCATAACAATATCAAGTGGACTAGCGGGCTGCGTTTCAAACGCTCGCCCATCGAGCAATGCCGCTTTTACACATGGCGTAGCTAGTGGCGATCCGCTACAAAACGCCGTTATAATTTGGACTCGGGCAGTACCAACAGAGAATGCGGTTGTGGCTGAAATTATTTGGGAAGTAGCCAGCGACAACGCCTTCAAAAGTATTGTGGCTAGCAATAGAGTCTCCGCTATGGCATCTCAAGACTTCACGGTTAAAGTTGACGTAAAAGGCCTGTCACCTGCAAGCCAGTATTTTTATCGCTTTAGAAGCGCTGACAACGTAAGTGCTATAGGTGAAACCCGAACACTGCCTTCTTCTGAAGTGAGTGAAGTTACTTTTGGAGTATTTTCTTGCTCTAACTATCCAGCAGGCTTTTTTACGCCTTACATGGAAGCTGCCAAGAATTCAAAGGTAGATTATGTGCTTCATTTAGGCGACTACATCTATGAGTACGATGGCGAAGGATATGCTACAGAGAACGCAAAAAAAATTGGCCGCACGCTTGAACCAGATAACGACACCGAACTTTTTACCCTCACGGATTATCGCCGTCGCTATGCGCTTTACCGAACAGATGAAGGGTTGCTCGCGCTGCATCAAAACAAACCTTTTATTGTGGTATGGGACGACCATGAAGTATCAAACGATACTTATAAAGATGGCGCTCAAAATCATCAGGACGATGAAGGCGACTTTTTCAACCGCCGTGCGGCAGCAATACAAGCTTACTACGAATGGCTGCCTATAAGACCCACCTTTGGTGAGACGCGTATGGAAATTTATCGACAATTCACATTCGGCAAGCTGCTCGACCTGTACATGTTAGACACGCGGGTACTCGCTCGCGATAAGCAGCTTGAATACGCTCATTACAGAGACAAAGATACCAAGGCGTTCAACCAAACGGCGTTTACTAAAGATATAAGCAACCCGCAGCGAGGTCTGCTTGGCGACGCGCAGCGTAAATGGCTGAACGAGGCAATGAAAAACAGCAGAGCAAAGTGGCAGGTGTTGGGCCAACAGCTTTTAATGGGACGTATGTTATTTCCGGTGTCTATATTTAATGGCGTGCCTCGAGAGCAAATTCCGGCTCACGTTAGCAAACTTGCCGAAATAAAGTGTAAGCAACAGCGCGGAGAAACTGTTAGCAAAAAAGAGCTGCAGCAAGTGGCATCTGTCATGCCATACAATCTTGATGCGTGGGATGGCTATCCCGTTGAACGGGAGCGTATACTAATGCAACTAAAACAGCTTAATAAACCAGTGATAGCACTGGCCGGAGACACTCACAATGCATGGCATAATTCCCTCACTTTAGCCGACGGAACTAAAGTCGCTACTGAGCTTGCTACACCAGGAGTATCCTCGCCGGGGATGGAGAATTATTTATCTATGGATGATGAAGCTGCAGACGTAATGGCAAAGGACTTACCCATACTTATTGATGATCTCCAATATTGTAATCTTCATCAGCGCGGATTTCTTACGCTAACCGTTACCAGTGAAGAAGCCAATGCAACTTGGCATTTTGTTGATACCATTTTGACAAAAAACGGAAAAGTAAGCCAAACTCATTCTGTCTCTTTGAAAGGTTAATCACTGGCATTTTAGCGGTGGTTGTTCCTTTGGCATCGGAGCAAAATAAAAGGGGGCAGAGTAAAAAGCTCTGCCTTTTTTATTGTTTATTTAATGCTGTTCTGACCCTAATTATTTTTAGAACTCATAGTATAGGCGTACCCCGGCGATTCTTGGCATGCCGCGAACATTAGTAGGAATACCAAGACCGCCGCCAGTATTACCCGCATCAATTAAATACTCTTTGTCGAACAAGTTATTTGCGAACAGCTCGTAGGCAAACTGGCTGTCACTTTTATTCAACTTAATGGAGACGTCGGTGAGTGAATACGTATCTTGTGACGAGCCAGGATAATTACTGCTTTCAAAAAACACGGTAGACTGAAAGCTCGTTAACCAATTCACATCAAGAGTCCAAGCATCTAAGTAAAATAGTTTGTTAATGTTAAACGCTCCGCTTACCTCTGGCGCTAAGCGAAACTTGTTACCGCCATATTCAAAGGGTGAGCCGTCAGCCGTGTCATTAGCAAACTCGGCATCAAGAAACCCTAGGCTACCTGTAAGCGTTAAGGTGTCGCTATAATTATAAACCGCCATTCCTTCAATACCTGACATCGACGAGTCACCTACCGTTACGGTGATCGATTGCAACGTTTCAGGATCGGTAAAACTCTGCTGATAGTTACTGTATTCATAGGTAAACATGGCGCCGGTAAACATAAAGTTGGCGCTTTGATATTTAACACCAATATCAACACTATCCACTATCTCAGCATCAGTGATATTCACGCCACCGGCGTTCGCGTCTACCACGGGAGAGCGCCGCCCTCGCGCGTAACTTGCGTACACATTCCAGTTGTTTTGAATATCGTAACTTACTGCAAAACGAGGAAGCGTATCACTAAAATCGCCATTACCTTCAAAGGTAAATGGCCCATTTGCGGTGGCAAAGGTATTGCGAGTGAAACGGGTCTCATCGATGTAGCGCATACCCGCAGTTATGTTTAGCTCGTCGGTAACAAAGTAGGAAAGTTCAGCAACGTACGACCTAATATCGAGTTCAGCCTCGAAAACAAATGGCCCCTGAATAACAGTAGAAGGTAAGTTGGGATTGGAAATTGGTGTTCCATCAGCGTTAAACAACGCCGATACCAACTGGCTGCGAAGGGCTTGTATTTGTTCTAATGTTGCGTCGGTAGCAATGTTTTGGTTGAGGGGAATATCCGACGACGCCTCTAACTGAGCCTTTACTGCATCGAATGTACCGCGAACAAAGGGGTCCACCATAATGTAGTAAGGCAAGATTGACTCATCTTGCATAATAGATGCACCGATAAAACCCGTTAGCCTATCACCGGAGTTGTAAACTAGGCGCATAGAGCCGCCTTTTAACTCTGCATCGTTCTCAAAATAGGCATCTTGAATTCGAAGGGCTGAGCCATCAGCGTCAAAACCTTCGCTTACTTCAACGTCTTTGTAAAAGCCATCGGCATGAAAGCGCAGCGTGTCGTTGATGTCATAGTTAACCGTGAGATCATAAGCGAATAAAGAACGTTCAATGCCCAACTCACTACCCATGCTAAATTCAGCCGCAGTGTATGGGCTAGTATCACCATTTTTAGGCGCAATTGAGCCAGACTTAAAAGCGATGCCAGGTTGGTCATTATATTCCATTGAAGCACGGGCAATAATTTCGAGTTGGTCATAATCGGCCTTCCATGTTGCGCGCAACGCTTGAACCGACACACCCTGTAAATCTTCACCGTTACACGGCACGCTATTACCTAGATGATCGATGACATCAGCTTTGCCATAAAACGCTTCATCACTGCAGGCTTTATTTTCAACAATGCCATCCATTTCGCGGTACAGCCCTGCAATTCGAAAACTATGGTTGTCGTTTACTGGCTTGTTGTACATAAAGTCGAGCTCTCTTCCCTGCTCGCTGTTATAGCCAAGCTGTACTTTCCCTTCTTCTGTATCGGTAGGTAGCTGAGAGTGAATGCTAATAGCGCCATTTGCAGCGGCGACACCGAAAAGGGTTGGCTGCGGCCCTTTCAGCACCTCAACTCGTGCAATATCATATAGCGCAACGCTCGACACCGTCTTTTTACTAATATCAAAACCGTCTTGATATACTGAAATTCGCGGAGTTGCCGAAACCGCTGACACGTCATCGGTGACACCGCGAATGTTGAAAGAAGGCAAGCTTACCGCCTGCTCTTGAATTTGAACATTGGGAAGGATACGGGATAAATCGTCGAGTTCCATTATGTTGGTGCGTTCTAAGAACTCACTACCAATAACGTCCATGGTTACCGGTACATCCATTACCGATTGCTCGCGCATTTGCGCAGTCACGGTAATTTCTTCTATATAATCACTCGTATCATCTGACGAGTCTGGTGCCGTAACGGAAGACTCTTGTGCATTTGCTGGTGCAAAAGCGGTTGCAGAGAGCGCGCATAAAACTGCGCTGGCTAACAATGAGCGGGAGTACATAGTTCATTCCTTTATGTGTGCAAGCTTTGTGTTTTTTGATTTCAGCGCTTATGAATAAGGTGATTGATTTTTCTGCGCTGGCGCTCATGAAGGTAGAGTGGATTTGAGACGTTTCGATGACACATACATGAAAGATAAAAGGCAGTTCTATGACAGCATGTTTAACCATAAACTTTTGTAATTTATAAACATTATCATCTTTTATAGTAGAGTTATAAAAAGCATGCTAACCTGATAATAAGAATTATTTTCAGATAGTACGACATCATTCAGTGCGTGTTATCGTTTTAATGCGTTTAGTGAATAATGAGTTGAACCATTACCATGTTGAAGGAGAAAACAATGAAAAAATCGATAATGCTACTAACCGCAGTGAGCGCAGTTACACTGTTAAGTGCATGTAGTGCAGAGCACGGTACTACGATGTGTACAACGGCACCACAGACAGATTGGCAAAATCAAGAAGCCTTTCAGGCACAACTTGTTGCACAGGGTTATAAAATAAACGAGTTTAAAGTAACCGATGGTAACTGCTACGAAATCTATGGCTTCAACAAAGATGAAAATAAGGTAGAAATTTATTTCAACCCTGTAGATGGCAGCATCGTTAAGGAAGAAAGCCACTAAGCTACAAACCCAAATACGAACCTTAAATTCGTTGTAAGCTTTTTATAAAAGCGCCACAATTATTATTGCGGCGCTTTTTTTGTATTTGATACTGTCAATACAAATGAGGACAAAGCTCACTTAAATATCACATATCCACAAACCTTGTGTTCAGCATTCGGCGGACCGCTGCACACGTTTAATGGCAGATTGTATGGCAGACCCCATGATAGAACCCATAACTGAAACAAAGCCTGCACACAACGGCGACAACCCTATTCAGCGCGATGTTATAATATGGGACGCTGTAGTCAGACTATGTCATTGGGGCCTAGTTATCTGCTTTATCACGAATTATTTTATTGTTGAGCCAGGACGTCTTTATCACGAAATTGCAGGGTACAGCGCCGTGCTTCTTAATGCCATGCGCGTGATGTGGGGCTGTACACGCCAAAGAACTTATCAAGACAGGCATAACAACTTAGGTCATAACGATTCTTATGCCTGTCACGATAAGAGTAATAACGATTCCAACGATTCTTATGCCTGTCACGATAAGAGTAATAACGATTCCAACGATTCTTATGTCTGTCACGATAAGAGTACTTCTTATGCCTGTCACGATAAGAATCAAGAAAAAGTAACTGGTGTTACAAGTGTTGACGCGCTCAATAAACCGAATTACGCCAGTTTCCGCGGAATTGATTTAAGTAGGCAAGCCTTTAAAGAACACTTACAACACTTAAAACATCGTAATGTGCCTGTCCAAACAGGGCACAACCCCTTTGGTTGGCTCATGATATTTGCGGTTATAGGTTTGTTTGTTGGCCTAGGTATTACCGGGTTTCTGATGGAAGAGGTTGACGCCCTATTTGGCAATAGCACGTTGGAATGGATCCACAGCATATTTGCTGATGTGTTATATGCCTGTGTATTGGTGCATATTGCAGCAGTGTTTTTTGTGCAATATAGAGGGCGCGTACAGTTACTGCGCCCTATGATAACGGGCTTACGGCGAAACTTGTCGCGAAATGATAAGCCTTAGGGCGTGATCTTTGCTGAGCATTTTCGCAACGGCCTATGTGATATTTAGACAAGGCAAATAATTGAAGGTCTAGTGGACTAAATCAAAACCATCTATCGGGGTAAAAAATCGCAACGGCGCTGCGCGAAGGGAGCTAAATTGGTAAAACAAGGGTTAACGTGCCCTAGCTATCCATAGGCCTTTTTGCGGCGCGAACTGCTTTGGGGTGCATTAGGCTTTCTAGTTCACTAAGATATGTTGCTATTTTTTTGTGCTGTGCTTTGTCATTAGTAATGGCATTATGTAACCAGTGGTAGGCATCTTCATAGTCATAGGGGCTGCCATAACCTGCTAAAAACAACTCCACGAGCTGAATTTGGGCCTTTAAATTCTTAAGTGCTGATGCTTCACGTAGATAAACAACGGCGCGCTCTTTATCTTCTTGCACCAATGTTCCGTTTGCGTAATATCGGCCTAGCTGCTCTAACGCCGCGGGCAAGCCCTGATCAGCTGCATCTTCTATGTATCCAATACCTCGAGCAGGCTCTTCATCAACGCACACTCCCCACGCCAACATATCGCCCCATAAAAATTGATAGGCAGGCACTTTTAATACGTCAGCCCGGGCCTCAATGTCCTGAACCAGCTGACAGCGATCGGCCAAAACCTTATCTAAATGCGTATTGGCATTTATCATTTCAATCAGCGCGTCTTCACTGTAGAGCTGAACAGCACGAATCTCTTCTATGGTTTCGCCTTCCAATGCATTAACACGCGCAGAAAAACTGAGCGTTAGAAAAGTAACCGCAAGAGTGATAAGGAGATATGGTTTCATAATTACAGGTTCTAACAATACAAAAGCAAGCGTAGTCAAGTTATCGTCCAATTATAGAATATCTTAACTACAATGCTCACTTCTTTACAGTAACTGCATTATCTAGCAACCTCGTTTAATGGCCGCCTTTTGTGGAACATAAAGCAGATTGAATATGACGGGCGTGATCGGCGAGATCAATACCTAAATCGGTAAGATAACCGCCATCAGGCAAAGTAATGAGTCCTTTTGAATATAATCGAGAGGCGGCGTTAACCATGGTTTGACTTGCGTCGTGGTGAATTTTTAAACCTTGTAGCAGGCTATTGTCGGGAAATTTGAGCAGTAAATTTAACTCGTCAAGCATGTCCTGATCGAATGTTGTCATACAACCACCTTAGGCAAAGGATTGAAAGTTATGGCGCTTATGTTTCTCTATTAGTTATAGCGCCATTTCCTATATCACACACAATTAATCGCACTGTCCAGATCATTTTCTCGAAAATAGCCACAATTGAACCTTTAATCTGGATTTCACACCGCGAACTGATCGGACTTTACCGCTAAATAGTATACTCTTGCCATAACATGAGTTCGTGGATGTGCAGCCCCAATGAAGTATAAAGATTTACGCGACTTTATTCGCCAACTAGAAAGCAAAGGCGAATTGGTTCGCATTAGCCAGCCGATTGATACCGACCTTGAAATGACTGAAATTGCCGATCGCACCCTGCGTGCCGGCGGTCCTGCGCTTCTTTTTGAAAACCCCAAAAATCATTCAATGCCGGTATTGGCAAACCTGTTTGGTACACCTCAGCGTGTTGCCATGGGTATGGGCCAAGACTCTGTGGAGGCGTTAAGGGAAGTAGGCAAACTTCTGGCCTATTTAAAAGAGCCTGAGCCACCCAAAGGATTAAAAGATTTGTGGTCAAAACTTCCCGTGTTTAAGCAAGTGCTTAACATGCCCGCCAAGGTAGTTAAAAAAGCACCGTGCCAAGAAGTGGTGCTAACAGGCGATGATGTAGACTTATCAAAAATTCCCGTTCAGCGCTGCTGGCCAGGCGACGCTGCCCCCTTGGTGACGTGGGGACTAAGCATCACTCGCGGTCCGCATAAAAAACGCCAAAACTTAGGCATATACCGCCAGCAGGTTATTGGCAAAAATAAACTCATCATGCGTTGGTTGTCTCATCGCGGCGGTGCATTAGATTTTCGCGAATGGTGCCAGACTCACCCCGGCGAACCTTACCCAGTGTCAGTGGCATTGGGTGCCGATCCTGCCACTATTTTAGGTGCCGTTACGCCGGTGCCCGACACGCTATCTGAATATGCGTTTGCCGGGTTGTTACGAGGTGACAAAACGGAAGTGGTTTCTTCCATCAGTAACGACCTACAAGTACCCGCAACCGCTGAAATAGTGCTTGAGGGATATATTGCGCAGGATGAAACTGCCCCAGAAGGGCCTTATGGCGATCACACTGGTTACTACAACGAAGTAGACGAGTTCCCTGTGTTCACCGTGACGCACATCACTCACAGAAAAGACCCTATTTACCACTCTACCTACACTGGGCGTCCGCCAGACGAACCCGCCATTTTAGGCGTTGCCCTAAACGAGGTATTTGTCCCTATTTTGCAAAAGCAATTTCCAGAGATTGTGGATTTTTACCTGCCGCCTGAAGGATGCTCCTACCGAATGGCAGTAGTTACCATGAAAAAGCAGTATCCAGGCCATGCCAAGCGGGTAATGATGGGCGTATGGTCTTTTTTACGCCAGTTTATGTACACCAAATTTGTCATTGTATGCGATGATGACGTTAACGCGAGAGATTGGAATGATGTGATTTGGGCCATCACTACCCGTATGGACCCGGCTCGTGATACTGTATTAATAGAAAATACCCCTATCGATTATCTCGATTTTGCATCACCGGTGTCGGGGCTGGGCTCTAAAATGGGAATGGATGCGACCAACAAAATGCCCGGCGAAACCGACCGCGAATGGGGCGAGCCTATTGTGATGGACGAAGACGTTAAAAAGCGTATTGATGATATTTGGGACGAACTTGGTATCATGAAATAATCAGGCCTTATTGTGTAAGAAGTTTGAGAAGCTCGAGGGGCTTTAGCGCCTTGCTAGTAGATAGGCGACTAGATGTTTATGCTTGAAAGCAAAGGCGACACGCTAACCAGAAAGTAAGAAGAGAATACATGCCACAGATTAATTGCAAGGTTGCAAGCATTACGCCTTTAACCGATGTAGTCCAAAAAGTTGAGCTAACGTTACCAGAAGCAGTAGCGTTTAAGGCGGGTCAATACGCCATGGTGGTGATGGGTGAAAAAGACATGCGCCCGTTTTCTATCGCTAACCCGGCCTATGACAATAAGAGAGTAGAACTTCACATTGGGGCAGAGCCAGGCAACAGCTACGCTGGTGAAGTGTTAGCGCGCATGCAGCAAGACGGGGAAATAACCCTCAGTCTGGGCCATGGCGATGCGTTCTTGCAAAGTAATAGTTTACCTATGGTGCTTATTGCTGGCGGTACGGGGTTTTCTTACACCTATTCTATCTTAAAAGAGCACTTACAAAGCGGCGATAAAACACCATTAACGCTGTATTGGGGTGGTAAGCACGCTGACGATCTTTATTTGGCCGATGAGCTTAGCGCCCTTGCTGATGCTCACGACCATTTTACCTTTGTACCTGTGGTAGAGTTTGCTAGTGACGACTGGACAGGAAGAACGGGTTGGGTTCACCATGCGGCAATGGCCGACCACGCCGACTTTGGCGAGGTTCAGGTATATGTTGCTGGTCGCTTTGAGATGGCCAAAGTCGTTCGCGATGATTTCACGCAGCGCGGCTTAAAAGTAGAGAACTTATATGGTGATGCCTTTGCCTTTATTTAAGGCTTGCCACCACTTGTAGTCTTGTGAAAGCCGACTGATGCCTGTCGGCTTTTTTGTGCCCTGTCTTATAACCTTTGATGCTACCTGTTTTTTCTGCAAATACATGCTGCTTTTGTTCACTTTCCCACCCGTATTGGCTACACACGCGTCAAACTTGAATCCAGTCGCCAACATTTAGCCTAAATAATTCAAACGTGACGCAGGCGCTCTGTACTAACACCAAGTATTGCGCTCTTACGCCCTTCAAATTCGATAACTAACCGCTGTACACGTTTACTCCAATTGTTCCTTTCTAACGTATCCGCTATGGTTGAGTAACCCTGTTACCCCGTGCTCAGTTAACAGCACCCTTGGAGAAAAGAATGATAAAAAATATTCCTACAACATTTAAAAGTGCAGGTCTTTCTGCGCTTTCTTTAGCACTTATAAGTACCTCTGCAATGAGTAATGCGCAGGCTGCAGAGAACACGCAAAAGGCAGCACTGTATGATATTGCCGCGTCTATTTCACCAGACAGAATAGAAGACGATATCACCACGCTGGTTAATTTTGGTACTCGCCACACCCTTTCTGACACCGAGTCTGATACTCGAGGTATCGGCGCGGCCCGACGCTGGATTAAATCTGAATTTGAGGAAATCTCTGCTCAGTGCGGCGGCTGCCTAGAAGTATATTTTCAGTCTGAAACCATAAGCGGTGAAAAGCGAATTCCCAACCCTACCGAGGTAGTCAGTGTTATTGCGGTTCAGCGCGGCGCTACAGATCCGGGACGCTATGTGATCATGTCTGGCGACATCGATTCTCGCGTGTCTGATGTTATGGATTTCACGTCTGACGCTCCTGGAGCCAACGACAATGCATCAGGTGTAGCAGGCACACTTGAGGCCGCACGAGTACTGTCGAAGTACACATTTAACGGCACCATTGTTTATGCCGCCCTGGCAGGCGAAGAGCAAGGCCTTTTTGGCGGCCGTATCATGGCTAACCAAGCTAAAAAAGACGGCTGGCGCATTAAAGCGGTACTTAACAACGACATGATTGGCAATATTGAAGGAGTAAATGGAGTTATCAACAACACTACAGCTCGTATTTTTGCTGAAGGTACACGAGTCACTGAAACCGAAGCGGAAGCAAGACGACGTCGCTTTACGGGTGGTGAAGTAGACTCGCCAAGCCGTAACTTGGCTCGTTATATAGACAAAGTAGCCGACCAATACATTGAAAATCTTGACACCATGGTGGTGTACCGTTTAGACAGATTTGGTCGAGGCGGTCATCACCGTCCGTTTAACGACTTGGGCTATCCGGGCATTCGCATTATGGAAACCAACGAAAACTACACGCGCCAGCATCAAGATTTACGTGAAGAAGATGGCATTAAGTACGGCGATACCCTCGATGGCGTTAATTTTGAATATGCTGCTAAATTAACTGGCTTGAACGCAGTAACCTTGGCCGCGATGGCCTGGGCGCCGAACCCACCTACAAATGTTTCAATTAAAGGTGCGGTAGAACCGTCCACAACGTTATTGTGGGATGCCTTAGACACAGCACAGAACCCTCAATTGAAAGGGTATAAAGTGTATTGGCGCCATACCGACGCGCCGCAGTGGGAATACAGCAAATTTGTTGGTGATGTTACTGAGGCCACACTTGAGAATGTGGTTATTGATAATTACTTCTTCGGCGTTGCCAGTGTAAACAAGGACGATGTTGAAAGCGTGGTCGTTTACCCAGGTCCCGCAGGTAGTTTTGGTGAATAAATTCGTTGAGTACGCTGGCCTAAGAGGCTCAATTAACAAAAAGAACAAAATCATCACCAATTAAATGACGAAGTGCTGCTTAAGTAATGGCGAGACCTTAAATACACCTATATTTAAAAATGCTCTTCATTAATGTGCAGCACTTGTTTTTAATCAAAAGAATTTAAGAAAAGCAGTTAACAATGTGTTCAAAACCGCCGCTTGAGGCGTGCAGTATTAAGTGAGGTTAATTTAGCCGTAGTGGATAAAACTTTATATCTGCCTTAGAGTGTATAAAGAAAGCCAATCCATGAAGTATTTTGAGGAGAAACATAACTTGCTCACAAAGCGTGTAAGTCGTTTTACGTTTACTACCACACTTGCATTTATCTTTTGCATGTCTGCCCTCTCTCACGCAAATGCCCAATTAGTGAAAGAGCGAAATACAATCACCCTTGCTGCTGCCCCTTTCGAAACTTACGTAAATGACGACGGAGAGCCAGCGAGAGTAAATACTTTAGTCTCTACTATCCTTGCTCAAAGTGGCACGGATGCTAATCTAAAAGTTATGCGCGAGGCGTTTTTAGGAAGCGCTGTACGTGCTGGAAAAGTGGATGGAGAATATGCCTTTTTAGATATGGGTCAGCAAACGGAAGGCGTAATAACATCAAACGTGTTTTTACCTCTATACCTTTATGCAGCCAGTAAAAGCGCCGATGTAGGGCAAATAAAGATTTTTCAGCATTTAAAAAGCAATCGCGTGGCGATAGAAAATCGCTTTGCCAACACCCCGAATTTCAGGCTTATTAAAGACATAAAATGGTCGCGTAACCCGTCTACTTTTGACGCGTTTCGCCAGCTAGCCGACGATAGAGCGCCCTACTTAATTACATCTGAATTGCTACTAAGAGAGTTTAATACCCTACTTGCAAACGATAGGGAGGAAACCCTGCACTATTCTGCAAAGCCTTTAATGGAAAGCGGGTTTCAACTAGCGATAAGAGATGACGTGGCAAATGCAAAGCACATTATTGATAACTTTAATACTGCTGTATCTACCATGCAACGAAACGGCCAGTACAATAAACTCCTTCAAATAAGCTGGTTGCGTAAAGATATAAACCAAGACGGTATTGCTGATTACATTGGTCATTCAGACATTACCCGCGCTTCTAGCGTGCTAGAAACTGCCTATAACCTTGATACAACACCAGTTTCAGAAGAAAGTGTGTTTGTTATAAACGGTAACGTGTTCACTTCTAAAGCTGAGGCGTTAAAAACGCTACCCAATACAGAAGAGAAAAACGCCGAGGTGGAAAATAAATACACTATGGGGAGACGAGTTTCCTTACTTGATGCCACTACCTATGAAACGCTTTTAAAGCGCTGGTAAGCGTTTTAATTTAATGCTGTAGGCATTTTATCGAGCGCTTTGGGCTCACTTTTATTGAGCGCAAATCGCTCTCCAGCGCTGCGCTCGGGTTCTAAATAGGCGCCACAAGCAGTGTTATTAACAGTACAGCCGCCGTGTCCTGCCACTCACAGAGATGACTTACATATACATTTCTAATATAGTGAGTAACTCTTCGCCATCAACAGGCTTAGACACATAGTTATTAAAGCCCGCCTTGAGCGCTTTTACGCGGTCCGACGTATACGCATAGGCCGTTAGCGCCACCGCGTTAAGCGACGATATTTGCGTAAACTCACTGGTGCGAATCTTCAGCACTAGCCCAAGCCCATCGAGTTCTGGCATACCAATGTCGGACAGTACAAGGTCAAACGCCTCTGGCATTTCGTTGATTTCTTTCCACGCAAGCAAGCCGTTTTTCACCACGTTAACCCGGGCCCCGTTAGACTCTAAAAAGAGTTTGATAAAGTCTCTGGCATCTTTTTCATCTTCAGCAACAAGGATCCGCAAACCGCTTAGTCGAAGCGATGGCGTTAACTCGCTTATCTCAGTGTTTTTTACCTCTATAATCTCATCAAACATATTTAGCGGCGCTATAGGTAGCGACACAAAAAAGGTTGTCCCTGTATTAGGGCCATCGCTTTCTGCGTAAATTTCTCCGCCGTGCATTTCAACTAGGCTCTTTACAATAGAAAGACCTAGTCCTAGCCCATTCTTGTTGTGTTCGTTTTTGCCCTGATAGAAACGCTCAAACACATGAGATAGTTGTTCGCGGGTCATGCCCTTTCCATTGTCTTTCACTTTGAAAAGGTAATTTGAATGTTCCCGTCTCCCTTTAATATGAACCGTACCGCCTTTCGAAGTAAATTTCAGAGCATTACTCAACAGGTTATTAATAACCTGCTTAATTCGTAAATTGTCACCCAATATTTGGGTGTGCTCGTCCTCACAATGAATCGATAGCTGGATATTCTTGCCCGCGAATCCGGCTTCAAACGACTTTGCTACCTCTGAAATAGAATGGGTTAATTTTAATGAGTGGGTAGATAGCTTCATTGTGCCCGAAATGATCCGCGACAGATCGAGAATATCGTTAATCAATGCCGCTTGAGTAGATGCGGCTCGCTTAATAACGCCAAGGGCATCTTTCATTCTATCGACGTTTTCCATATCCATCAGCGCCAAATCGGTCCAGCCCACAATCGAATTAAGTGGTGAGCGCAGCTCGTGAGAAATGCTGGCTAAGAACTGGTCTTTTGCCTTATCAAGCTCTTCAAGCTTACTGATTTGCTTATCAAGGGACGATTTTAAACTCAGCGCATAAGGAATAAATAGGTGGTCGAACCCTTCAATTATTAACTTATCGTCTTCGGTCCAATCCACCGATTCATCGGCCACACTTTGCAGGTAAAGCTCGAATGAGTTCCGGGGCGTTAACGATTTAAGCTTGTCCTGTTTCGCAGCATCACGACCTGCCCAACGAATGGTTTTATCACGTTGCTCTCTGAACCACACCGTGTAGTAGCCAAGCTTTGCAGACACGCACGATATGTACATGCCTCGAATACCATTGAGTTTGCACGATTCCGTCACCTGTTCCGCCAGCCTATTTAACATAACGGACTGCTCAGAGTTTGGCGTGGCAAATTTTTCTAGCAGTTTCATTACCGTAGATTCTGATGGCGTTTTGCCCACAAAGTAATGACTTGATGGTGTTATCACCGCCATGCCGCAGGCATCAGCAACCTGCAGCAGTTCTTTTTCTTTTTGTGTTATGGCATCGAGTGGATTTGAATAGGACGTTAGCTGGTGAACAATGCTATTCAATGAACGCTGGCGATTCTGAAAATGCTCCTTTTTTTCGTGAAGTGTTTTCGTATGCAGTTGCCATGCGTAAAGGTGCCCGAGTGATTCACAGACTAGGCGCTTTTTCTGGTCCACATATATAGGCTGCTTACTATGACACGCTATTAGCCCCCACAGCTTGCCCTCAAATACGAGAGATACAGAAAAAGACGATCGAACCCCCATATTTTTAAGATACGTGATATGAGTAGGAGAGACTGAGCGTACCATAGACATAGAAAGATCGAGCGGCGGACGCTCAGACTCTTCAATACTAGGTAACAATGGAATTGCTGCCTCGTTGACATCGAATACGCAGCGTACGCGGTTCAACAAATAAAGTTCTCTGGCCTGCTGTGGAATATCGGTTGCTGGAAACTTAAGACCTTTAAACGATTTACTTTCAGGTTCGATGGCCTCGCCGATGACCTCGCCGCAATAATCATCGTCGAATTGATAAACCATAACGGCATCAAAACCCACATAGTCTTGAAAATATCGTGCAATACTATCTGCCACATCGCCGATGGAATCGCGATCATCCACATCAGGCAATAGCGCACGTAGGTCCATATCCATAGGTACCCACTGCTGCGCTGCTTCATAGCTTAACTGTGGCGTTGGCTCTAATTCGATGACTAATAAGCCGTTAGATTCATATGCTACTCCACTGCCTTCTTTTTCCCAGTTTTCTAGCCAGAGCGCATTTTCTGCAAATTGCCACTGATAGGCGTGACGCACTTTGCCAACGTTTACTGCGTCAAAAATGGTTTTAAAGGTATGAGCTTCTGGGTTGGGAATGGTAAAGAGCTCTGTAATAAGGGTTTCACCGGGAACAATGTTGACCTTGAACAATTCGCGAATATTACTGCTTACAACCTGAATGGTTTTATCTGCCGGATTAAGGGCTATCACGTAACCGAAGCTTTGCACACTTTCGATAAGGTGAATGGGTTCGTCTGCACAATGCTGGTTTGATTGTGGCGAAGCTTGACTCATAGTGGAAACCTTTTTTCTGATACACCACTATCTAGCAAGAGATGAGGCGTCATTCAGGCGCGACTAGAAGGCCCCTGATAGAATAATTAATATGACATGGTAAATGGTATTCTGCCAATAATCACTTTTTTGCACCATTTTTAAGATTAAATGCTACAGATGTACAAAATATTTGGACGAATCGACTTTTCGTCAAGATGGTAACTTGCTGTTCGTGCTTTTTAGGAATAAACACGTAACGACGCTTCCAATGCATAAGCCGGTAGCAATAAGCACGAAAGTGTATACCGGAAGCATTTGCAATGTGCTGCCTAAATAAGTGACTAAGTAAGCCCCTGCAGCAGCGCCGGTTAAATGAAAAAAGCCAATCAATGCGGCTAAAAAACCCGCTGATTTATCTGAAAAGCTCAACATAATAGTGACGCTACATGGCATAGCGATACCAATAAAAAAGAAAGTGATATAACTGAAGACGAGCAACATAACTAATCCGTTAAAATTTAAAAGAAATGTCAGCCCACTAATGAGTATTGATAGACTCAGTATGGCAACACTCGACAATCTAAATTTTAGTATGGGAGGCAACGTAGATAAGCGAATATTGAATAGGCTACCTGCGACGAAAGCGAGCGTTGCGAGAAGTGAATGAACAGAAAATAACGTTTTGCTTAGTCCATGCTGCTCCAGAATTATCGATGGCGCGATAGTGACGAAACAAAACACAATGCCATAGAGTAATCCACTTGCCACGCCCACCAAGATAATCGGCGCACTCCTTTTTTTAATCAACCAGATGGTTTCAACTAAAACGTTCGATGTAGCCGCCGGACTGTGAAGTGAAATAGTGGGAGAAGTTATTAAAAGAAGTAATAAGGCCGCCCCCCCTATCGCTAAGACGAAATAGAAGATAGCAGAAATTCCTAATTGCTCTCCAATTACGGTACCTAGTAGTGGGGCGATGGCAGGTGCAACGGCGAAGGCGATATTTGTAATAGAGAGTGAAATACTCAGCTGTCTTTCATTGAATATCTGCCTGGATAGGCCCCGTGACACTGACACTCCAACGCCTCCCCCCAGCCCTTGCACAATTCTACCGAAAAGAAAGGCGCTATCTGAGTCAGCCAACGCAACTAAAAGAGTGCCGCCCATGAATACTAAGATGCCACATAGCAAAAAAAACAGCTTGCTTATGTAATCACAAAGAATACCAGACAGTAACTGTGAACCTGAAAAAGCGATTAGAAAGATAGCCACACTCTTTTCTATAAGGCTAACGTGACTGTCGTAGGTATGGGCTAGATCGAGAAAGAAAGGAGTATAGATGCTAGTGGAAACCTGCCCCAGCACAGACAGTAACGCGAATGTACATATTACCAAGTAAAAGTGGTGCCGAGAAAGGGTCGATGCCATGTAAAGAAACCGAAAAGCGCTGAAACGTCCTAAGTAAAAGCTTACTTCTCTCGTGTGACAGTTTAACTATCACTCCTGTACCCTTTGCTCCTGTGCCCATTTACCCTTATGCATGGCGAAGCGACGTATTTATGAAACCATATTAATGTCAAAAAAGATTGATCTGCATCAAATAGAATATTAAACTTTCAGTAATTTCTGAAACTTCAATAGGCGCATAAAATGAAGATGACACCTTTGATCACATCAGCAGTCATGCACTTTGGTGAAATGGGAAGTCGGTGGGGCTTTAACAGAACAGTAGGTCAGATTTTGGCGCTTATTGTGTTAAACGAAGAACCTATTTCTGCACAGGAAATTGCTGATGCACTGAATATCTCACGCGGCAATACCAGTATGGGTTTGAAAGAACTTCAGTCGTGGAGACTCGTCAAACAGCATTTAGTACCTGGTGAACGCAAAGAGTTTTTTATTCCTGCAGGCGATATTTGGACGTTGGCTAATCGCGTTTTTGAAGAACGAAGAAAACGAGAAATAGACCCTACCCTGAGTTTACTGCGGGATTTACTGCTTGATGAGCCTGCAAACGGCACGGAAGCCGGTGCACAAAATAAGCTCAATGAAATACACGATTTATTGGAATCAATTACGGCGTGGTCTGAAGAGCTACAAAACCTTGGACCAGAAAAACTTAATACGCTAATGAAGCTCGGTTCTGGCGTAGGCCGTATGCTTGACTTCAAGGATAAGATTTTACCGGGTAAAAATAGCGTTAATTAAGGAGACGTTCTGTGGATGCTTTCTTGCTGTCTCGATTACAGTTTGCTTTGAATATCAGTTTTCATATTCTATTTCCCACCATTACCATGGCGATGGGGTGGTTTCTTTTCTACTTTAAAATTCGCTCAAACACATCTGGTCACCCTGTATGGATGCGTATGTATCGATTCTGGGTACGGGTGTTCGCGCTAAGCTTCGCACTAGGTGTGGTGAGCGGTGTCACCATGTCTTTTCAGTTTGGCACAAACTGGCCTGGCTTTATGGAAAAAGTGGGTAATGTAGCAGGCCCGTTGCTTGGGTATGAAGTGCTCACCGCTTTTTTCTTAGAAGCCACGTTTTTAGGTATTATGCTATTTGGTATTCGCAGAGTACCTAATTGGCTGCATACCACGTCCACACTTATTGTCGCCCTTGGCACCACAACGTCTGCATTTTGGATCTTAGCGCTGAATAGTTGGATGCAGACACCACAAGGGTTTGAGGTCGTTGACGGTGTGGTTTACGCCACTAATTGGAAAGAAATAATATTTAATCCATCGTTCCCCTATCGCTTTGTTCATATGATGTTGGCATCGGGGTTAACAGCAAGCTTTTTGATTGCTGGGCTATCAGCTTACAGAATGTTAAAAGGTGACGATAAACTTGCGCCAAAGCTTGCCCTAAAAACGGCTACTTACACAGCAGCTGTGCTTATACCGCTACAAATATTTGCAGGCGACATGCATGGGCTTAACACCCTCGAGCACCAACCGCAAAAAGTAGCCGCGATGGAAGGACTGTGGGAAACCACCGAGGGTGCGCCGCTGCTGTTGTTTGCTATACCTGATGAGGAAGGCAGAGAGAACCATTTCGAAATTCCTATTCCCTATGCAGCCAGTTTGATCCTTACCCACGAATTAAAAGGCGAAATAAAAGGCCTCAATGAGTTTGAGGGAGAACACCCTCCAGTTGCACCTGTATTTTATGGCTTTAGGGTAATGGTGGGCATGGGCATGTTAATGCTGGCAGTGTCGTGGTTAGGCAGTATTTACTTAATGCGTAACCGTTCATTCCCAGTGTGGTTAAAGCGTACCTTTGCCGGCATGGCATTTAGCGGCTGGGTAGCAACCCTTGCAGGCTGGTATGTGACAGAAATTGGCAGACAGCCCTATCTTGTGAGCGGCGTGTTAAAAACCACTGACGCAGTAACGCAGCTACCGCCGAGTAACATCGCTATATCATTTACTCTGTACGCTGTTATCTACAGCGGATTACTCATCGCCTATATTGGCACCTTAATGCTGATGTGCCGCCGAGCGGTTGAGATTGAAGAAATTACCGCTGAAGAGCGTGAAATCGCAAAAGCAAAGAAAAGCCCTAACAACATTCAACCCGTAACGGCGTAAGGAGCAGCTATGTTTGAACATGTTTCACCTGAGATGCTCGGCAATATCTATGTGGGCTTATTGGGCTTGTCGGTTTTACTTTATGCCATATTAGACGGCTACGACTTGGGTGTGGGCGTGCTTATACCACCGCGCACCGAAGCCTTTAGAGACGATATGATCGCCTCTATTGGCCCATACTGGGATGCCAATGAAACCTGGTTAGTACTCGCAGTAGGCTTGTTACTCATTGCTTTTCCTGAAGCGCATAGCGAAGTATTGCAAACTTTATATCTGCCAGCCACGTTTATGCTGCTGGGGCTTATTTTACGAGGCGTTGCCTTCGACTTTCGTGCAAAGGTAGTACAAGTGAATAAGCGTAAGTGGGACTTAGTGTTTAAGTATGGCTCTTTGCTGACTACCCTTGCCCAAGGCTACATGCTAGGTATTTATGTTACTGGACTTCGCACCGATTTGTGGGCACAAGCGTTTGCAATATTAGCGGCACTGGGCGTAACCGCCGCATACGCGTTTATTGGCTCGTGCTGGCTTATCTTAAAGTCGGAAGGTGAATTGCAGCAAAAAGCCTATTACTGGGCAAAACGTGGGTTAGGTATATTAGCGCTGGGTATTGTATCGGTAAGTATTGCCAATCTATCTCTGCATGAAGAGGTGCGCGACTTGTGGCTATCGGCGCCATGGGGAGTCATGCTATTTGCCATTCCGGTTACCTGCTTTGCGCTATTAACACTGTGCGGGGTGCTGCTTAAAAAGCTTCCCCATAGTGATGGCAAAGGAGAATGGCTACCGTTCTTCATCGCATTGTTAGTGTTTCTACTGTGCTTTACCGCGTTTGCCATTAGTTATTACCCGTTCATTATTCCAGGGCAAATGATGATATCTGACGCGCTTAGTGATGCCAGTTCGCTGCGATTTTTACTCGTTGGTGTGGTAGTTGTGGTGCCTGTTATCTTGGCTTACACCGTGATGGTATACAAAATCTTCTCTGGAAAGTCAGAAAAGTTGTCTTACTACTAGCTTTTACTAGGTAACCGTCAATTGCAATATTATTAAAATAGCTGGGGGCTGGTGATAGGCCCCCTTTTTTATGTTCGCTGGGTTATAAGTGTGTGAGAGGTACCGCAGTGGTATATTTAATTTGCTCCATTGCAAAACTCGAGGTGACGTCTGAAAAGGCGATGCCGCTTACCAGCCGTTTGTAGAAGTGATCAAAACAGGCCATATCAGTGACCAGCACTTTTAACAGGTAATCATACTCACCGGACATACGATAGCATTCTACCACCTCATCAAAAGAGGAGGCATGCTGCGAGAACGTCGATAGCCACTTTCCATCGTGACTCCCGGCTTTAACTTGCACAAACACGGTCATTGTGAGGCCTAGCGTTTGCGCTTGCAGTAAGGCCACTCGGCGAGAAATAATACCGGTTGCTTCTAATTTTTGAATCCTGCGCCAACAGGGTGTGGAGGTTAATCCCACTTGTTCAGCTATTTGTGCAACAGGCGTTTCTGCATCTTGCTGTAAAATACTTAAGATGGTGCGATCGATAGCATCAATATTGATGTTTTTCATATAGTTACATATTTTCATTTCGTTGATGCTGTACAACGTTTACCAGCGGCGTTATTTGTTCAGTCGATAGGGCGACGGTTGTGTCGGCTGTTAACACGACCGTAAAGATGGCTTCTTGCGCGACGATAAATTAGCGCAACATTGAAGCCGTAAGCACCTATAGCACTGATTACAGCCACCAAGGCTGAGTAAAATCAATGCTCCCCTCAGCTAATTCATATTGGTACGGCGGCGTAAACGGCGCCCAAAATCCCTCATTAAATGATTTATCGAGGATAGTAAATTTACCCGCTCGCTCATAGTCCTTTAGTATCTTGTAATAGGCTCCAACAGGTAGCTGCGGGTTAGACTGGCGAAAGACTACCTCGCCGCCATAGGTGTTATACATGTGCTTTTCTGCAAGAAAAATCATAACTTGGCGTTCGGCAACATCGTTACTAATAACATTGTCTTTAGCGCTACCCGCAAATTTAGTTTTAAATTTTGCAACTAACGCAGCATCAATCGCGAGGTTATGTTGTACGAAGTAGTCGTCCAGCACACCTTCAATAATAAGCTCTGATAATTTCGTTAGACTGGCAAGAGTCGCCATGGCGTTTTGTTCGTCCCTACTATTTGCTTGTGAAGCCATTTTTGCTAATACCGCGTCACTAGGAGTTATATCTTTTGCGGTAATCGATTTATCGAAGAGCGTAGCGACTACAACAGATTGCTCGTTATCACTCGACTCGCTTTTCTGCGAAGATTCAGATACGGGTGTGGGCGTAGCTGTTGTTTGAGCAGCAGTGGCGGTGCCGAAAACGAACCCAAGACTCAACAGCATACCTACCACCACACTTCTTCCTGCGCTTATCGAATGAGAGATTGAGAAAAATTGAGAGCCTAGCAAACCGATGATCATAATGAATACCCTAAACCTTATATAGAAATATGCCCAAAAAATACGGCCTGTGACGGTTTGTTTACAACTTGGTCAAAGCTAATACACCAACACCTCTAGCAGAACCTATAATTCAGACTTTAAACATCATTCAACTACTGAGTTTAGTAGAACACTTTACATCACAAAATAGCAATACAAAGCCACTAATTCAAAAAGTGAAGTTTCGTTAACGAGGGAGTATTTTTGGGAGTAGGTACGTAACAATGCGCCCATAGCGAGTGTAAAAATACGTAATTAAACAGCATTATTTGGGGAGAAAAACAGCCGATATATAAGGTGGAGCGGAAAGAAAAATGGCGGTCTAATTGACCGCCATTTTTGAATTTCTTAGATAGCTTGCACGTTAGCAGCTTGAAGACCTTTTTGACCTTCTTCAACTTCAAATTCTACGCGCTGACCTTCTGGAAGAGTTTTGTAACCTTCAGAGATAATTGCACGGAAATGAACGAAAACGTCCTTGCCGCCATTATCTTGAGTAAGAAAACCATAACCTTTATCAGCGTTAAACCACTTAACGGTGCCTGTAACTTTAGACATGTCGTATAGACCTCAAATATCGTAATAAATTGCGCAAAAAAGCGCGTGTAACTGTGTTTCTATTGGTCTTTAAATTGGCGGAGTATTGAGGCTTACTTACGAATGGACTAACAACAGACACAAATTACAAGGTAACTCGAGCAGTTTATACACGTAGCGACATATAGCAAATAACACAAATCTCGTCTATTCAAAGACTCTGGCAAACAGCCACCGCCACTATAACACTGTTGGGAACAATTAACATACTAATTAATGGCTTATTAACCAGATTCATAAAAAGTTCATTATTGCACTGGCATTATTGACGGCTATTCCGCCAAGATAAGAACCAAAAAACAGTACCAATCAAACCACTAAATGCAGGGAAATACCACGAAATGTCGTAAACTGGAAGAATTGCTGCAAGCAAAATAAACGTGCCACCAACCACGCTTAAATGAGTGGTCTGAGTAGTTCTTTTTTGCTCTTGAAGCAGCGCTGCAGCAGCTTTTTGGTGCTGTAATGGCATCCGTTTTATGTGTTGTAAACCGTCATAAAGTAAATCTGGCATCTCGGGCAATTTTTCAGACCAAAACGGCAAGTTGGCTTTCACCTTCCCCATCATGGCGGAAAACCCAATTTGCTCTTTCATCCAGTTTTCTAAAAACGGTTTCGCCGTCTTCCATAAGTCCAGCTGCGGATACAGCTGCCTTCCTAATCCTTCTACATACAACAAGGTTTTCTGCAACAGCACTAGTTGTGGCTGCACGACCATGTCGAAACGGCGTGCTGTATTAAATAGCTGCAGCAATACATTGCCAAACGAAATCTCAGCTAACGGCTTTTGAAAGATAGGTTCGCATACCGTACGAATGGCCATTTCGAATTCATCAATATTGGTGTCTTGGGGTACCCAACCAGAATCGGCATGTAGCTGCGCTACTTTGCGGTAGTCTCGATTAAAAAAGGCAATAAAATTCTCGGCCAAATAGCGCTTATCTTCTTTATTTAAGGTACCTACAATGCCAAAATCGATAGCGATATATTTAGGGTTATCTGGGTGTTCGGTGGAAACAAAAATATTGCCAGGGTGCATGTCAGCATGAAAAAAGCTGTCGCGGAATACTTGGGTAAAGAACACCTCTACCCCGCGCTCTGCTAACTTTTTTAAATTGGTATTCTGCGCTATTAAAGCGTCGATATTTGAAATGGGAATACCGTAAATTCGCTCCATAACGAGCACATTGTGACGACAGTAATCGCTGTAAATTTTGGGTACATACAAGGCATCAGAGCCCTTAAAGTTGCTGCCTAACTGAATACCGTTGGCCGATTCACGCAGTAAATCAAGCTCATCCACGATGGTCTTGCGATATTCCACCACCACTTCAACCGGGCGCAACCTTCTGCCATCGGGAAGCCAGCGCTGAATAATATTGGCAAAGGTAAACAGAAGCTCCATGTCTGCCACTATGGTGTCTCGAATATCGGGACGCAGTACTTTTACCACCACATCTTCGTTATTTGCCTTTAATTTTGCTGCATGCACCTGCGCGATAGACGCTGATGCTAAAGGCGCTTCTTCAAATTCACTGAACAGTTCGCTGAGTTCGTTTAAGCCTAAAGAGGACTTGATGATCGCCTGGGCCGCTTGTGAAGAAAAAGGCGGCACTTTATCTTGTAAACGAGCGAGCTCATTGGCAATAGAGGGTGCTAATAAATCTCGACGGGTTGACAGCATTTGGCCAAACTTGATGAATACCGGCCCTAAGCTTTGTAGCGCAAGCGTAATTCTTTCGCCTTGAGATTTTCCTTTATGTTTGTTGCGCACCCAAAAAATACTGTGACGCAATAAACGTGCATACCATGGCAACCACTTTGCAGGAATTAATTCGTCGAGGCCGTGCTCTAATAGCACTCGATTAATTTGATATAGCCTAACAATTCGCATGCGAGTCTCTTATTTAAGTCGTTCTTCTAAATGGCGTAGCTTAGCGTCTAAACGCTCGGTGCTATCTCGCAGCGCACTGACTTCATCGCTAAAATGCATGACCGCAAGCTTATGTGCAGCCAACTTTTTTTCTTCCACTATGGCATTGCCAAACACATCACCCATGTTGGCAAGCATCGACATGGATTTTTCATGAAAGGCTTTTACCGTTTTCACCGACTGATGAGCAAAAACGTCATTTGTTCTAATAGCAATAAGCTCTTCAACATCGATGTCGAGATTTTGTAACAGGCTGCTTACCTGTTGCGCCACGTTTAACTCACCTTCTAAATACAGCGCTTTTTGCTGAATAAGGCGAGTTAACTGACTGGTTTCTTTTAACGCTGGCAATGTATCTAATGACGTTTTAATACAACAATCTTTGGCACCTAACTGCGATTTTACTGCTTTAAAGTCATCATGCTCTATTAACACGTCAACTCTGTCAGAAAAGACTAGGGTAATACCAAATGGGATAGGAGATAAAAACGCAGTCATCCGCGAACCGTCAAGCGCAGCGAGTCTCGCCTTACTGTCGCTGTCTAACGCTAGCAATTTATTGATAGCCGTCTCTAGCGTAACCGCAAAAAGTGCAGATGCCGGCATTAAAATTTATAACCTCGGTGAAGCGCTACAATACCGCCCGTTAAGTTCTGGTAGTCGCACTGCTCAAACCCGGCCTCTTCAAACATGCCCTTTAATGTGTCTTGGTCTGGGTGCATACGAATACTCTCAGCTAGGTACTGGTAGCTCTCTGCATCATTCGCTACCAGTTGCCCCATTTTAGGAAGCAGATGAAACGAATACATGTCATAAAGCTTACTAAGCTGTTCAGAAGTGGGTTTAGAAAACTCTAGCACCAACAAGCGCCCACCAGGCTTGAGCACGCGATAGATGGAATGAAGCGCATTTTGTTTTTCAGTCACATTTCGCAGGCCAAACGCCATGGTAACCACATCGAAATGGTTGTCAGGAAATGGCAGGGCTTCTGCATCCGCTTGAACGTAGTCGATGTTGTTCACCAATCCGCGATCGCGCAGCTTATCTCGACCTACCTTAAGCATGGATAAATTGATGTCGGCAAGGGTTACTCGGCCACTAGGGCCCACTAATCGAGAGAACTTAGCGGTTAAGTCTCCAGTGCCGCCGGCAATATCGAGCACCTTATTTCCAGTGCGTACACCTGAGCAATCGATAGTAAAACGCTTCCACAAGCGATGGACGCCCATAGACATCAAATCGTTCATTACATCGTATTTAGCAGCGACAGAATCAAAAACGTTGGCAACTAAAGACGCCTTTTTTTCTTTTTCTACTTGCTTAAAACCAAAGTGCGTCGTTTGATCTGTAGCTTGCTCTGCCGTTTGTTCCACATCGTGTTCCAGCACATGCGCCCCAGAGGGAGAATGCTCGGGTGAAGAGTGCACATCACCCACTGCTGAGGTCTTATTGTCGCTCATGACGTTCCTATTGCTAACTGTTTTCACAAAACTGAAGTGTATAGGATTGTAGGAGTAAGCTAAAGCCTTAAAGCATCCGCGAATTCGTGCCCCAGCTGTAAGCTAGGGTGGCGCTAATCTCTTGCAAAGACCGTCCACTTTCTTTGTGCCAATTGGCAAACGCATCATTCGCTGCGCTGAGACTTTTCTTTGAGGTAAGGCCGCCATCCACAATATCGTTTTTACGTAAATAGTCTTCCACGTCACGGGACAATAAGAAGGTATCAATGCCTAAGGAACGTAGTGTATAAGGCCCCGTATTTCCGCCAAGCCGTGCGCCTCGCTTTTTCAAAAAAGCCCATAGTTCGGTGATGTTTTCAGGACCAAAAGACGCCACAAATTTTCCAAAACTCCCGTATTTTAACGACACATCTTTGATCATGATGGCGTTATCTCTCACGGTCATTACTTTTTTATAATTTCTTACAATGCGTTTATCAGATGCTTTTTGTTCTAGCATCTCATCAGGCATCAACAAAATTTTGTCTATATCGAAGTTAAAAAAGACCGTTTCAAAGTCGTCCCACTTATTGTCGATAACTCGCCACACAAACCCCGACTGAAACACTTTTTTCGTCATTGCGGCCAAAAAGCGATCGTCCGAGATAGTAGCCACTTCAGAAGCCGACAAGGGTGCGTGAAGCATAGCTTCAAGCACCCTTTTTCCGCCTTTTCGCTCACACGCTCGCTGATATATAGAGTGAAACGATTCAGCCATAGCCTGTGTTATCCTTTTATCCCACTGTGACGCAGTAGTGCATCCACTTTAGGCTCTCGACCTCTAAACGCGACAAATAGCTCCATTGGCGGTTTGCTTCCACCCATTTCTAAGATATTCGACAAAAAGGCTTTCCCGGTTTCACGATTAAAAATACCGTCTTCTTCAAACTTACTATAAGCATCGGCAGATAATACCTCAGCCCACTTGTAGCTGTAGTAGCCCGCTGCATATCCACCAGCAAAAATATGACCAAATCCATTTTGGAAGCGGTTAAAAGAGGGTGGTACAGATACGGCCACTTCGTCTCTGACACTATCGAGCACACCTTGTACGTCAACGGTGCTGCCGTTTTCACTGTGAAGTAAGAAGTCAAACAAGCTGAACTCTAACTGTCTGACCATTTGCATGGCAGCCTGATAATCTCTAGCTGCTAGCATGCGCGCTAGTAAGTCTGCCGGTAGTGGCTCGCCAGTCTCATAGTGTCCAGAAATGAAGTTAAGTGCGTCTTCTTCCCAGCACCAGTTCTCTAAGAACTGACTGGGTAGCTCCACTGCATCCCACGGTACGCCATTGATACCGGATACACCGGCTACGCGCATTTTGGTTAACATATGGTGGATGCCGTGACCAAACTCATGGAAAAGCGTAACTACTTCGTCGTGAGTGAATAAAGCAGGCTTATCACCAATGGGCGCGTTGAAATTACATGTAAGATACGCCACCGGCAGTTGCAACTCACCGTTACTCATTTCGCGACGCACCCGACATTCATCCATCCATGCACCGCCGCGCTTTTTCGCACGAGCATACAAATCTAAATAAAAACTTCCGCGAAGCACGTCAGCATCATCAGTAATGGTGAAGTAGCGCACATCGTCATGCCAGGTGTCTACACCGGATTGCTCGACAATCGATAGGCCATAAAGCTTGTGAACCACATCAAATAACCCGGACAGCACTTTGTCTTCAGGAAAATAAGGGCGCAGCATTTCATCTGATATTGTGTATTTCTCTTGCTTCAGCTTTTCACTGTAATAAGGCAGGTCCCACGACGCTAACTCAGTCACATTGTGCGTGTTGCGGGCGTACGCTTTTACTTCCTCTAACTCTTTTTCTGCCTGAGGCTTCGACTTAGCCGCTAAATCGCGCAAGAAACCAATGACCTGCTCGGTAGAGTCAGCCATTTTTGTTGCTAGCGAACGCTCAGCGTAACTCGAAAATTCGAGCAGTTCAGCAATCTCAGTGCGAAGCGATAAAATCTGTTTAATAATATCGGTATTGTCCCACTTGCCCGCATTCGGCCCTTGATCAGAGGCTTTCGTTGAGTACGCGCGATACATTTCTTCACGCAATTCACGGTTATCGGCATACAGCATCACAGGAAGGTAAGAGGGAATATCTAGCGTGAACAAATAGCCTTGAAGATCTTTTTGATGGGCAGCCTGCGCCGCCGCCTCTAAGGCAGACTCTGGCATACCCTCTAACACACTTTTATCACTGACATGCTTGGTCCACCCCATGGTGGCATCCATCACATTATTTGAAAACGTAGAAGACAATTCACTTAGCTTTGCCTGTATTTCTGCAAAGCGCTTCTTTTGCGCCTCAGGCAGTGCCACGCCTGACAGGGTAAAATCTCTAACCGCGTTTTCGACTACTTTTTGTTGTTCATCATCTAGGCTGCTGAACTCTTCTGAATTTTGTAGCGCTACATAGGCATTGAACAGACCTTCATGCTGACCCACCCACGTGCCATATTCTGACAATAATGGTAAGCAAGCATCGTGGGCCTCTCGCAACTCATCACTACTCACCACACTATTCATGTGTGACACTGGGGAAAATATTTTGCTAAGTCGGTCGTCAACTTCTTCTAAACGAAGCACCACATTTTGATAAGAATAATCTTTAGACGCGACTACATCGTCAATTTCTGCTTTGCAGGCCGCAATAGCACGCTCAACGGCTGGTTTTATCGAATCGGCCTCAATGCCAGAAAATAGAGGCAAACCGTCGACTAATTCAATTGCTGGGGTCGTCATAATACATTTACTCTTATCGTTGTATGCAAAAATTTAATAATGAATAAGGTGGGGCTTGTTCATCGAAAAACAACATTCATTCTTAGGCAAGTTGACTAAACATAGGCATCTAAACGTTTTAACTTCAAAAGGATAAATCCACAACAGTTCTATTAACGTTGTGATGTTAAGGCTGCGCTGACACACTGTGTTGCGTATGGCGAGCGATTTGACTTAGATTCTAAGTACAACTATTTTTTAACGTGAGATCAACCCCGTCTAGCCATAATCTTATTGCAGCGTTTATGACTACGCCCTTGTCTATAAAAAAGCCTTATTATCAATGACATATTTAAATAGAAATAAAAAACCAACTGCAAAGACTCAGTATTTTATGAGTATCTTTGTCACTATTGTCGCATTTACATCTTTTGTCTAGTTTGTCTTTTGTGCGTATAGAGCTATAATCAGTAAGGATACAAAAAAGGCGAAACTATGAAGACACTTACATCGGGCGAGATAGCATCATACTGCGATGTTAATTTGCGTACCGTCATTAGATGGATAGAAAACGGTAAACTAAAAGGCTTCAAGCTTCCTGGCCGAGGGAACAATCGCGTACTTGTTGAAGACTTTATTGAATTCTTAGAGCGCCACGACATGCCCATCCCCGACTCACTTAAGGGTGACGCAACGCCTTCAATACTTATCGTCGATGATGAAATGCCCGTCGCAAAGTCAATTCAGCGGGTAGCACGCAGAGCAGGCTTCGACAGCTTCATCGCCACCGGCGGCTTTCAAGCAGGGATAATGCTAAGCCAACATGAGCCAAAGGTAATGACACTCGATCTTAGTATGCCGGGAATGGATGGGTATAGCGTCATCGATTTCACGCGAGAGCAAAGCAAGTATAAAGAACTAAAAATCGTTGTTATCTCTGCACTGGATGATATTAGTCTTGAGCGCGCCTTAGAAATAGGTGCTGATGCATCACTTCAAAAGCCATTTTCTAACCACGACCTTACTATGGTGCTTGAACAATTTATGTCGATGTAGAGGCATACAAGGATAAGGAGCGTTTTCATGCTAAGAAAATTAAGTGCAATATGCATCGCTTTTACTTTGTTCACGCTGCCATTATCTCATGGAATACAGGCGAAAACCCTTACCTTTGGTATTGTTCCCCAACAACCTGCAAAGAAAATGGTGAAGGCTTGGCAGCCACTTTTCGATTATATCGAGAATTATACGGGCTACACCATAGACTTTCATACCGCCAAAGACATTCCATCCTTTGAAGCTAATTTGGCCAATGGCAAATACGATATTGCCTACATGAATCCGTTTCATTTTATCGTATTTAACTCTTCGGTAGGCTATCAAGCGCTTGCAAAGCAAAAAGATGAGCGCTTGCAGGGAATTATCGTTGTACACAAAGACAGCAGCATTCAATCTTTGACTGACCTCAATGGAGCCGAGCTAGTCTTTCCTTCTCCTACCTCCTTTGCATCAAGCATAGTGATTAGCGCCAAATTACGAAGCGACAATATTGCATTCATTCCCCGCTATGTAAATTCTCACGATTCCGTTTATTTGAATGTGGAAAAGCAGTTCTTTCTCGCTGGCGGTGGAATATATAGAACTTTACATTCTTCTCCAGCTCAACAGGCGTTAAAAGTATTGTGGGAAAGCCCTTTCTATACTCCTCACGCTATCGCTACACATCCAAGGATCAGTCAGGATGAAAGACAGTCAATCATCAATGCACTCATCTCAATTTCTCGTGATGCCAGCAGCGTCGATGTATTAAAGCACTTAGGCATGAACGGCTTTGTTGAAGCCGATGATTCTCATTGGGATGACGTTCGTGAACTTGGCATATCATCGCTGTCTCGGCCCCATAGTTAAGGGAATAACTGTGCGATTATCCTTGCGAACAAAAACCATTGCAGGCGTTATTTCCATTACCGCCATACTTTTAATTGTTTTGGTGGTCACTATTTTTCAATTTTTAAACGACCTCGTTGATAGCAGCGTCGAGAAGTCTGCAAGCACGAGTGTCGCATTGTTTGTCTCCACTACTAAAAACGCATTTTTAAGTTACGACCTTTCTTCTCTTGATGCAGATGTCACAGAAATTTTAACCAACCCCAATATCGCTTACGTAAGAGTAAAGGACAAAAACAATAGAGTCTTTATTGAAAAAGGCAATTCGACCGCTCTGCAAAACACGTTTGTAAAAGACACATCGGCATCACACAACGACGATGGTGTTTACGACACACTGGCTCCCATTTTAGTGAACGATACACTCTACGGCTATGTGGAAATGGGGTTGAATATCGCTTCTGTGACAGACTCTGTGTCACGGGTTAGAAGCTGGACGCTAACCCTAGCCGTACTTGAATTTATACTTGTTGGTTTATTGTCCTACTTACTTGGTTCGTACTTGATGAGGCAGCTTAAATCGCTGCATGCTGGTGCTAAACATCTTGGCGAGGCTATTGAGCATAATCACTATCAAAATACGTTTATCGAAGTTCGTGGCAAAGACGAGCTCAGTGATTTAGCAGAGGCTTTTAACCACTTGGTAGAACGGTTAAGAGAAGAGCACGGTCAGCGTCAGCGCTTTGAAGATGAGCTTCAAGAACTCAATACCTTGCTTGAGGACAAGGTAAAAGACAGAACGGCCAAGCTTAATCAAAAAAACATCGAGCTTGAAGAGACAAACACAAACCTTAAAGAAACACAGGTGCAACTATTGCAAGCAGAGAAAATGGCCTCCGTAGGTCAATTAGCTGCCGGCATTGCCCATGAGATAAACAATCCCGTTGGCTTTGTAAGTAGCAATATCTCAACGTTAAACGACTATGTTGCCATCTACCAAATGATGTTTGCGCAAATCACCACGTTAGTGAATACCGACGATGAGGCTCAGCGGTTAGCGCTCATTGCAGACATAAAACACAACATCGTTGATAAAGATATGGCATTTATCAATGAAGATATTAGCGATTTGCTCAATGATTCCACCGAGGGGCTTCATCGCGTTGCAGACATAGTGAAAGGACTCAAACTATTCTCTCGGGTTGACAGTGATGAAGTGCAGTTGCACAACATTAACGATTGCGTACGCACCACCTTGGCCATGGTAAATAACCAGCTAAAATATGTTTGTACCGTGGAAACCCATTTGGCCAACGTGCCCGCTGTTACAATGAATATCGGCAAAATTTCACAAGTTGTGACGAATTTATTGATCAATGCAGGCCAAGCGGTAGAAAGCACTGGGAAACATGGAAGAGTTGTTATCTCCACATTAGTTGTTAACAACTTTGTCGAGTTAAGAGTGGAGGATACTGGGTGCGGTATTCCACAAGACAATTTAGATAAACTTTTTAATCCGTTTTTCACTACCAAGCCAGAAGGGCAAGGTACAGGGTTGGGATTATCTATTTCGTTTGGTATAGCACAGGAACATGGTGGTCGGTTAAGTGTTGTAAGCGCAGAAAATGAAGGTAGCGTGTTTACACTGGCATTACCCATTACTAAGAATCAAAGCGACGAACGAGATACCTAGCAACCGTAATTAACCTAGTGACTAACAGTTAGGATAGTAAGAGTGGGTTGAGGTATTGAATGAATAGTCAATATATTAGCAGCGACTCGCCGTAAGCATTGTGACGCTTACACATTGAGAGACAGCGTTTTTTAAAGGATTACGTTTTTATGACAGCACCTAACCCCGAAAAGCCGGTGACCTACACTGTCTTATTTGTCGATGACGAGCCCAATATATTGCGCGCGATAAAACGTGCTTTATTTACAATGAATATTAATTTGTTGCTCGCTGATGGCGGAGCTAAAGCCCTTGAGTTGATGGAGAAGCAGCCCGTTCACGTGGTCATTTCGGATATGAAAATGCCGCAAATGTCAGGTGCCGAACTGTTGGAGCAAGTCGCTAAAAATTATCCAGAAACGTTTAGAGTGGTTCTCACCGGCTATGCCGATATTGAATCTACGATCAAGGCCGTAAATCAAGGTAAAATTCATCGCTATTTGCAAAAGCCATGGAATAACCAAGAGCTCATTTCAGTCATTGATGAAGGGTTAGAACGGGTTAAGCTTAAAGAAGAAAATACTCGACTTCAGAAGCTGACCCGCCTGCAGAATAAAAAGCTTAAAGACATAAATACCTCTCTTGAAAGTGTGGTCCAGAAAAGAACTCGTCAAATAAAATTTGCACTTAATAAGATTGAGAAGCACAACCAAGCTATGGAGCAAGTGCTGTTTAATGTAATCAGTATCAATCCCCATATCAATGGTAAATTTGCCATTGAAGTGAGCGAGCTTGCGGCAAAAATTGCCCGTATTGCACGGCTGGAAAAGAGCGATATTAAACAGGTAAAGTACGCAGGGCTCATTTGCGAACTTGGTCAGTTGGGCTTATTGGTAGAAGATTTTGCTTCTCCCTTTGCTAAGTTAAAATATCAACAACAACAGAACTACTTATCACAGACCAAACAGGCGGCGCTTATTCTCGCTCCAGCAGAAGAACTTCAACCCGTCTCGGACATTATTGAATATCAATTTGAACATTACAATGGCTCCGGCCTCTACAATAAAGTAGCAAAAGAAATTCCTGTGGGTGCTAGGATATTATCCATTGCGAGAGACTACTGGCGACTAGTAACTGGCCGAATGACCGGTGTAGAAATGCTGCCGCGAGATGCTAAAGCAGAAATGAAAAAGCACAGAAACACACGTTATGACGGTGAGTACCTTGATTTACTATTAAGCGCAGAGGACATTGGTGCATCTACGTTGCTCGATAGCACTATTAAGGCAGCCCAATTAAAAGAAGGGATGCAGCTAGCGCAAAATTTGTATAACGACAGTCATATCCTCATCTTGCCCGAGGGCCACGTGTTTAACAGTGTAACCATTCAAAAACTACAGCAGTTTGAAAAAGAGCGAGGCAAAGCATTTAGTATTCAAATAGAACCCGAAGACAATTCTGAGACTATGAGTCACTAGTTTTTTCTTTTAGAAAGTGCGCCAGTAACTTGTGATCATCTGCTAGCGCACTTGTTACTCTACTATTATCACTTTAGGCACAACTCTCTATCGGTTTGACACTGCTAAACCTGCCATGGTTCATCCTGACACTTATAGCAGCCAACCTGTTTATTGTGTTGTGTTTAATACACGTGATTATATGCATCTCTCGCGGTTAATCGCATTATTGCCGCACGCGATGCTATTTCGTATGTTGTTACAGTAAAATTCATGTGAGAATGGCATTAAGAGATTGGCTCCACGAATTTAAAAGGCTTTTGTATGAAACATTTTGATTATATTTCTATCGGCGGCGGCAGCGGTGGCATTGCATCGGCTAACCGCGCAGCAAAGCACGGCAAAAAAGCAGCAATTATTGAAGCAAAAGATATTGGTGGCACCTGTGTAAACGTGGGCTGTGTACCCAAAAAAGCCATGTGGTATGGGGCACAAATTGCCGAGGCGGTGCACCGCTATGCGCCAGAATATGGATTTGATGTTTCAGTGAATCACTTTAGTTGGGATGGCCTCATTGCGAGTCGCCAAGCTTATATTGAGCGTATCCATGCCTCTTACGATCGTGTATTAACCGCTAACGATGTCACCTTAATTCACGGCTTCGCTAAATTCGTCGACAATAATACGATTGAAGTAAATGGTGAAAAAATTACGGCAGACCACATCACTATTGCAGTAGGTGGTCGCCCTTCTATTCCTGATATCGAAGGGGCGCAGCATGGTATCGACTCAGATGGCTTTTTTGCCCTGAAAGAGCAGCCTAAGCGAGCTGTAATTGTGGGCGCTGGCTACATTGGCGTCGAATTAGCCGGTGTACTTCATGCGTTAGGTACAGAGTCTCACTTGGTAGTGCGAAAACATGCACCACTTAGAAACTTCGACCCTATTATTCACGAAACATTGGTTGATATGATTAACACCGAAGGCTGTAAATTACATACCTTCGCCAGTGTTGAAAAAGTGGAAAAAGCAGACGATGGTGAATTAACAATATCGTTATCCAACGGCGAACAGTTAAAAGCAGACTGCTTAATTTGGGCGATTGGCCGCGAGCCATCTACCGATAAAATCGGTTTGGAAAATACCGATGTTGAACTCAATGAAAACGGTACCGTTAAAGTTGATAAATACCAGAACACAACAGCGAAAAACGTATACGCTGTGGGAGATATTACTGGAGAGGCCGAACTTACTCCCGTAGCAATAAAAGCTGGCAGACTGCTCAGTGAGCGTTTGTTCAACGGCCAAAAAGATGCGCATATGGACTATTCACTTATTCCAACAGTGGTGTTTAGCCATCCGCCTATCGGCACTATTGGCATGACAGAGCCTGAAGCCATTGAAGCACACGGCGAGGACAATATAAAAACGTACACATCAAGCTTTGCATCTATGTACACCGCCGTAACCCGTCATCGCCAGATGACAAAAATGAAGCTTATTTGCGCAGGTAAAGACGAAAAAGTAATTGGCCTGCACGGTATTGGGCACGGAATGGATGAAATTTTACAGGGCTTTGCTGTGGCAATAAAAATGGGCGCAACTAAAGCCGATTTTGATGCTTGTGTTGCTATTCATCCTACCAGTGGTGAAGAATTCGTTACCATGACCTAACCTCTGGACTAAGGCTTTGGGCTTAAGCGCTGGACTTAAGATTTTAACTTAAGCGCTAAATTGCAGCATTTGATTTAACCTCTTTGACCCAATCAGCAACTGTGACCTTAAATAGGTCGCAATTGCTGTAAAATATCAACCATAGGCCGCATTTGAGATAAAGCGGCCTTTTTTGTGAGCTTAAAAACTCTGCGCCTATTATTTCTCCACTCTTTTTCTTTTTACCAGTAACGTAAATACAATGTTAACGGGTATTCATCACTTAATGAAAGCCACTAATCGCGTTATGTTTATATAACGTTTATGTTGTAACGTATGATATCAACAATTAATGCTGTTATTGTTTACGGGCTTGACGAAAGAGAAACAACAACACGCACACTATAAAAACTAACGACATTAAAAAGTTGGAAATAAATACAATGAAAAAATTATCACTGAGTCTCATCGCATCAGCGATGTTGGCATCGGGTATCGCTCCTACCTTTGCACAGGAAGCAACGTCTCAGAGTAAAGAAGAAAACGGCTACGATGTGGAAAACTGGGACGTCAATAACCCGCCTTATGCACTTAATGAAGTGGCAATAAGCACCACTGAAACCACATGGTCGAGCCTAGATGTGGCACCTAACGGCAAATTTATGGTGTTCGATATGCTTGGCGACCTATATAAAGTCGATATCGATGGCGGTGATGCATCGCCACTTACCCAGGACTTTGCATGGAATATTCACCCTTCTATATCGCCAGACGGTAAGCACGTTGCCTTTATTTCAGACCGTGATGGCCTAAGTAATGTGTGGGTTATGGATATCGATGGCGAAAACCTCCGTCAAGTGACGAGTGAGAAGAACAATCTTATTCACTCCCCCAAGTGGAGCCCTGATGGCGAATACCTTGTGGTAACAAAGGGAATTATGTCGAGTCGCAGTATTCCTGCGGGCGAGATTTGGATGTATCACAAGTCAGGCGGTGACGGCCTGCAAATTAAGGCGCGAAACAGCGGAAAGCGCGACCAGCAAAACATTGCAGACCCTGTTTTTTCACATGACGGTAAATACATCTACTTCACAGAAAATACCGTTGCTGGCAGTCGCTTTGAATACAATCGCGACCCGCTAGAAGGTATTTTTGCCATTACCCGTTTTGATCGTGAAACCGGTGAAGAAAGCCGTTACATCAGCGGCACTGGCGGTGCAGTGGTCCCCACTCCGTCACCAGATGGCAAATACATTGCGTTTGTTCGTCGCGTGAAAGACAGAACTGCGCTGTTTATCAAAGACGTTAAAACGGGCACTGAAACCCCCCTCACATTAGCACTTGAAAGAGATATGCAAGAAGGCTTTGGTTCTGAAGGCTACTTTGCGTATTTCGACTGGATGCCTGATAGCTCTCAAATTGTGTATTGGACAGGCGGAAAGTTCCACACCATCGATATTGCTGATAAAACCACATCAACGATTGAAATTAGTGTAGACGCCAAAGTGCACTATGCTGACGCCCTGCGTTTCGACGTAGACGTGGCGCCAGACAAATTTGACGTCAATATGATCCGCTGGTCTCAAATGTCACCCAATGGAAAAACCGTATTATTCCAAGCACTCGGCAAGCTTTATGTTCGCGATGTTAAATCAGGCGAAATCAAGCGTCTAACAAAGCAAAGCGATCATGATGAATATTACCCACGTTTTTCTAACGACGGCAAGCAAGTAGTGTACACCACATGGAATGATCAAGATCTCGGTACCGTTCGGGTAGTATCTGCCCGCGGCGGTAAAGGCAAAGTCATCACCGAACAACCGGGCCACTACATTGAGCCATCATTCTCCGCTGATGGAGAAAAAGTGCTGTTCCGTAAATTTACGGGGGGCTATTTGCTAGACCCCAAATATTCTGTAGAACCAGGTATTTACGTAGCTGACCTTAAAAAAGACACCGTGAATAAAGTGACCGACGGAGGCTATAATGCGCACTTTGCCGGCGGCGACGATCGTGTTTACTTTACAGAGTCTGCAGGCGGTGAAGCCTATTACGAAACGCAGCTATCTAGTGTAAACCTAAAAGGTAACGATAAGCGAACTCATCTATACGGAAGCACCAAGGTAAGTGAGTACAAACTTTCTCACGATAAAAAGTGGATTGCCTTTGTTTATCAGTTTAAAACCTATGTGGCGCCGTTCGTCGATAATGGTAAGAAAATTACCATTGGTCCAGACATGACCTCACTACCAGTAACACAGCTTTCCAGTCGTGCTGGAGAGTACCTAACGTGGTCGCCTGACAATAAAACACTAAGCTGGTTTAACGGCCCGACATTGTTTAAGCGCTCTCTTGATGAAGCCTTCGCCTTTGTTGACGGAGCCTCAGATACATTGCCAGAACCAGTGGCACAGGGCATGGACCTATCGTTCTCTACCGACGCTGACAAACCATCAGGTTATAAAGCACTGGTCGGCGGTAACGTAGTCACGATGCGCGACGCTGACAATACGCAGGAAGTCATTGAAGATGGCGTTGTGCTTATTAAAGACAACCGTATTGAAGCAGTGGGCAAGCGCGGCGATATCGACATTCCTGCCGACGCTATGCAAATTGATACCAGTGGAAAGACCATTATTCCAGGTCTTATCGACGCACATGCTCATGGGTCGCAAGGACGAAATGAAATCATTCCGCAGCAAAATTGGAGTCAGTACTCGAATGTGTCCTTTGGTGTCACCACTATTCACGATCCTTCAAACGACACCACTGAGATATTTGCAGCGTCTGAACTACAGCGCAAAGGTAAAATTGTGGCCCCACGTATTTACTCTACAGGCACTATTTTATATGGAGCGGAAGGGCTTGGTTACAAAGCTATCATCAACAATTACGACGATGCCTATTTCCATGTAGAACGTTTGAAAGAAGCGGGCGCTATTTCGGTGAAAAGCTATAACCAGCCTCGTCGCGACCAACGTCAACAGGTTCTATGGGCCTCGAAAAATCAACAAATGATGGTAGTGCCCGAGGGCGGCGGCAAGTTCCAGCAAAACCTAACCATGCTAGTGGATGGTCACACTGGTTTGGAACACAGCCTTCCTATCGAAAAAGGGTACAGCGACGTTACTCAGCTCTGGAAAGCCACAGAGTTTGGTTACACTCCGACATTTGTTGTGTCTTATGGTGGAATGATGGGTGAAGAATACTGGTATGACAAAACAGAAGTGTGGAAAAATCCACGCTTATTGCGGTATACCCCATCAACTATCTTAGATAGTCGTGCCATTCGCAGACCCAGTGCGCCAGAAAATCAATATAACCACCAAAACGTGGCAAGCTATGCTAAAGAGCTTCGCGATAATGGCGTAAGTGTGCATATTGGTGCCCACGGACAGCGTGAAGGTTTAGCGGCTCACTGGGAGCTGTGGATAATGCAACAAGGCGGCTTCACTCCTTGGGAGGCATTACGCGGTGGCACTATTGATGGTGCTAAACACTTAGGGATGTCTAAGGATCTTGGCAGCATTGAAGCCGGTAAGCTCGCTGATTTAGTCGTAATAGATGGCGATGTACTCAACGACATCAAAAAGAGTGAGTACGTTGAATACACAGTACTCAACGGTCGTGTTTATGAATCGGCAACCATGGACGAAGTTGGCAGTAAGAAAAAGCGTAAGCCTTTCTTTTTCGAACAAGACAATGCCACTTTTATGCCACAAGACACTGCTGATGCGGTTGAAGCTAAGGCTCATCATTTCCATTGGGAGCATTAGTTTTAATGAAAAATACGTAGTGCTAACAAACGGGCTACCCCGTCATAATTTGTAACAACTTGAAGCCAGCGATGAATGAGGTGATACCTCGCCTCGCTGGTTTTTTATCTATATTGCTATTTTTTAGACGTGTAAAAGGTGCTATAAATGGCGAAAAGAAAGTAAAAAGCCGTCTTTTATGCCCAAATCTTCGGTCTTCAATCTTAAAAGGACTTAATGAACGTGAATCGAAATATACCCAGTTTTCTAATGTTCGTCGTTCTTTTATGCATGTCAAAGCTTGGACAAGCAGAGGGCACACCTATCTACTTTCAAGATTGTTCATTCATTGACTTCGGCGAAAAGGACACCTCTCTAATGACTGAGGCAGAAAAAATTGAAGCAATGGATAAGTCCCTTTTCCGCGTGCTCGATCAAACTGAAGAGTGCATGACCAGCGCTGCACAATCTGCTGCACAAAGTGTTGCTGATGCAGCGAGCAGCGGTGATGGCGGTTCTTCTGGCAGCGGGTCGGGCGCACTTGGCGCAAACGGTACCGGTGTTTCAGAAACTGGTACTTCAGGAAATAGTGCTGAGCAATCTAGTTCGCCGTCTGCATCGACAAACTCCCAAGCCTCGTCAACAAAATCTACCTCGGCAACCTCAAAAACTACCGTTGGCGGCCCTGCGCAAAGCGGAAGTTCGGCCGTGTGTGACGCGGTTAATACTGGTCTACAAGGCGCAACCACTGAGTCGGAAAGAACACATTTTAAAGAATTAAAAGAACAATACGGCTGTAAATAACACTGAGAAGAAGGAAAGGAAATGTCTTCATTACATAAAAAACTATTGACCGTGGTGGCTACCGCTTCACTCTTATTTTTAGGCGGTTGTGGCTCAACGCAAACCAACGTATCAAGCGTAGGTCCATCAATGGTAGGCCCAAGCTCGGGTCAACCATTAGGTGCCTCGTCTAACTCCTATCGCTATAACTCTTCTATTTTTATGGACGTTGCTGTCCCAGTCTTCGACCCTGGCTTTCCAACCAAAAGCGATGGCTCGATTGACTATGATGAGATTGAAGAAGAAGGAATCTGGCCGCAGGTCAGACGACTAGAAGCCAATCGCTTTGCTGTAGCCACGAAAGAAGCATTAGGCAAAACAAAATCGTTTGGCAGCATAAATGTTACTCCCGACGCCTCTGCACTTGCAGACGTTTATGTACTTGGCATCATTAACTATTCAGATACTGAAACGGTAGAAATTGGTGTAAAAGTCATGGACGCAAAAAACACCGTGTGGGGCGAGGAAGAGTTTGAATATCGTGTAAGCGAAGGCTGGTACAGAGACGCCATGTCTCGCGGTGAGAATCCGAATGGCCCTGTTTTTGACGACATTGCAAAGTTTGTATATGACCTGCTTAAAGAAAAATCTGAAGCCTACAAAGCAGAAGTTCAAACCATTGCTGACCTTCGCTATGCTCAAATGTACAGCCCAGAAACCTTCAGCCAGTATCTTAAAGAGAGCCGCAGAGGCGGAATTGAACTAGTCAGTGCCCCATCTGAAAGCGATCCAATGCTACGCCGAGTTCGTGCCATTCAAGCAAAAGACGAACAGTTTCTTGATAGCCTGCAAGAAACTTACGATTCTTTTTGGGTAACAACAGAAGAAGCGTACAGAAAATATCAAAAGGAAACTTTGCCTGAAGCAAAGAAAATTCGCGAATTAGAAGCCAAACGCACCACCAAACAGGTTACTGCAGGTCTGTTTGCTGTTGCCTCGGTATTGCTGGGATCTAACTCAAGCTCAACAGCAGGGCAAGTTGCCGCTGCAGGAGCGGGCATTGCCGCTATCGGGTCACTTAGCCAGGCAATTCAAACCAATAAAGAACTGCATGCCCAGCGTGATTTGTTCGATGAAATGGGGCAAAACTTGGATATAAAAGTTGCTGATCAAATTGTTGAAATTGACAACCAACGCATTGAACTTCAAGGCACAGCAAGCGAGCAGTATTATCAGCTTCGCGCTAGATTAAAAGACATTTACGATATGGAAGCCACACCGATGACGACGCTGTAAGCGCGGCAATAACGAGAAGCCTATGCAAAGCGTCGAACAAGCCATAGAAGAAAGTCGAGCAAAGAAGAAAGCGGTAATTAAAAAGTCTTTGCTTGGCGGGCTAGTATTTATTGCTGTTATCGCTGTGGGTGGGTTTCTCATTTCCATGTTACCAATAACATCAACCGAAGAACGGCATTCTCGCAATGAAAATGACACGACGTCCCCCTCCTCTTCTATTGATGTAAACCAAAAAGTCTTTAGTGAGGCGCAACGAAAGGCCTTACAGGTTGCATTAAGCAAAATCAAAGAGCAGACAGAAGCAATGTCTGCTCGCGTCAGTTATTCAAACCGCTTTCGGGAGGCCGCGACGAATATAGAAAACAAGCTCGACGACGCGTTTAACGAGTACGCTGCATCTAATTATGCAAAAGTCGAGCTGCTTATCGACGAGATAAAAGATGACAATAGTACTTTGCAAAGCGAATTTGAGCTGGCCTACACCCAACCTTATGAAAAGGCACTGGCTGCGTTTAATAAAAACGACAACGGCACTGCGTTTAATTTAAATCGTGAATCGTTAGCCGTAAACCCACAATTCCCGTTAGCTAACACCCTTCAGCAGCGCATAGACGTATTTGAGCAAGTACAAGATGCCTACGAACAGGCCAGGATAGGCAGAATTGAAAACAACATTACAAAGCAGCAACAGGCCTACGCCAGTATTGTAAAACTCGATCCGCTAAGAAAAGATGCTTCACAGGCCCTTGCTGTACTGAATAAGCAGCAAGCGGATGCCCAGTTTGCTGCATTTTTAGCACAGGCTAATCAGTCTATAAAAGATAAAAACTACAGCGTTGCTAGCCAAAGATTAGCTGATGCCGCAGCTATAAAAGCAAACAGCAAAGAAGTGGAAGTTATTTCCCAGCGACTCAATACCCTGATTGCTGGTGAAAACCTGAGTAAGATTGAAGAGCAAGTGGCCATTTTTTCACGTACCGACGAATGGGAAACTGTGTCGTTACTTGCCACTAAGGGTTTAACTCAGTTTCCCACCAGTACTTTGCTTTTACAGGCCAATAAAAATGCAAAAGCAATTCTTGAAAGCCGCAGGCAAATAGCGAGCTTTCAACAACGTCCCGAACGTCTTGCTGATAGCAATATAAGGCAGGCTGCCATAGCGGCATTACAAAGTGCAGAGCCTTATTTTAGTAAGAGTGACAAGCTTCGGGCACAAGCAGAGACATTCACAAAAATAATAAGCGACGTTAACACACCAAGGGCCGTTACTATTACCTCAGATGATGATACCTACATAAAAGTATTAGGCGTTGGCATCGTAGGAGAGGTGAAAACGAAAACAATCCAGCTTAAGCCCGGCACCTACCGCATAGAAGGAAGTCGTGAAGGATACCGCTCGGTTATCAAAAACATTGAGGTCACGCCTTCGACGACAGATTTATCTGTAAACATCATTTGCACAGAAAAAGTATAAGGAAACCATTTTGAGTAGCATTGATGAAGCCATTGCCAAGGGGAAGCGACGCCGAAAGAGCGCAGCAATTTTTTCTCTAATTGGGCTGTCGATTATTATAGCTATCTATTTTAGTTGGCTATTTTTAACCAAAGGGTATGCCTTTTCTGTTTATCCTGACGATGCTGCAAAAGCGCCTCAATTCTCTGTACTTAGCGGAACTGCTTTTTTTATTAGCGACAAACTGTATGTGATTGGAAGCACTGCGGATGTTACTGTATCGGCAGCCAAATATAAGCCAACCAAACTCACTATTGATGGTCAATCGCCCAGTACTATCAATGTAAAGCTTGTGCCACTGCCCGCCACATTAACTATTTCTACAGCGCCTGTGGTGCCAGATATCAGCTGGTATGTAAACGGCGAAAAAGTAGCGGCTTCTACCACATTAAAAACCGAATTACCGGAAGGGCAATACGATATTACTGCGGTACACCCTTTTTTCAATGAGGCTGTAGTTAGTATTACTGCAGAGAAAGCTGATGTCATCGAAAAGGAATTAACGTTAACACCAGTTACAGGAAGTATGACCATAAACTCAGTACCAAGTGGCGCCGCAGTGTCAATTAACGGCGAAGAAGCTGGCAATACCCCTTTAACAATGACTAAGTTTGGCGGCCGCTACGATGTGTCGTTAATGAAGGAAGGGTTTGAGCCATTACATGATGCTATTGAAGTCAGTAATCAACGGCTATCGCCCCGTAGAGATTACAACCTACAGGCGTTGCAGGCGCAGCTCTCGATTGAAGTGACTCCGCCAGGTGGCATTATTAGCATTAATGGCAAACCTACAGCGTCGAATGCTAGCGTTAGTGCCGATGTATCTCATTCAATAACATATGAAAAGCCTGGTTTTGTGGCACAACGAAAGAGCGTGAAACTCAGTCCTGGAGAACAAAAAACAATTCCCTTTGAGTTAGCCCAGGAAATGGGCGATGTCAGTTTTACCTCTTCGCTTACCTCTCAGGTATTTATTGATGGAGTAAATAGAGGTGAAACTCCCTTGCGGTTGCGTCTACAAACGCTTCCAACACGGGTATCCTTTCAGCGTGGTGGCTACAGAACAGTTGAGAAAAAGATAACGCCTAACGGTAACTCTCTCACTACGGTAAATGCCGAAATGCTTACAGAGTTTGATGCCAGGCGTCGTGACGGCACTCCCCTATTTATATCTACCTTAGGTATCCAGCTTTCACTAATCTCACCCAAGTCATTTACAATGGGCTCACCGCCGAATGAACAAGATCGCAAGCGCAATGAATATCAACGCAACGTCGATTTTTCACGACAAGTTTGGATATCTCGGCACGAAATTACTCAAGGGCAATATGCTGCTTTTGTTGGTCAAAATAAGAGCAAACAGACAAAAGATGCTAAGCAGCCCATTACTGATGTCTCTTGGGAGGACGCTGTCGCTTTTACTAATTGGCTTAGCGAAAAAGAGGGGCTAACCCCCTTCTATGCCATGCAGGGTAAACGCGTTGTTGGCATTAACACTAACGCGAAAGGCTACCGGCTGCCAACAGAAGCCGAGTGGGAATTTATCGCCAAAATGAATCGACGTGCCTCCCCCACTACCTTTGTTTGGGGAAATCAGCAACGAATACGAGACAAACAAGGCAACTTTGCCGATGCCTCATTAAAGGGCAAGCAAACCTTTATTTTAAAAGACTACGACGATGGATTTGCTGGTGCAGCGCCGGTGGGTTCGTTTGATGCAGAGCGCGGTGGCTTTTTTGATTTAGACGGCAACGTTCGTGAGTGGGTGCATGATGTGTATTCTGTAACACCACCCCAAAGTAGCGGCACGGCATTGGATTATTTGGGGCCGACGAATGGCAACAAGCACGTTGTTAAAGGTGCCTCGTTTAAAATAGGCAGACTTAAAAATATAAGAGCCAGTGTGAGAAGCGGCGAAACGAGCGCACAAGATGACATTGGTTTTCGCATAGCAAGGTATGAAAACTAAGATGAAGAAAAAATTAATCATTGCGGCCATTCTTTTGATCGTTGCCGGAACTGCAAGCGCATACTTAGTGTCGTTAGACGCTCCTCAAGATTTTCCAACAAACATTTAGCGCCAAGGATTTACTATGAATAAAAATAATGCGTTATCAATGAATCCAAGCTTTCTTTTTAGCGGCGGCGTTTTTCTGCTTATTTTCGCCATTGTTCACTTTTTATTTGCAGGGCTCATTAGACCTGCTGCCGAAAAAGTCATTGCCAGCACAGGTACGGCCTCTCTATCATCTATCTGGGTTATTTTGAAAGACATTGAACAACAAGTGTGTATTTCCTTAATGCTATTTTGTATTTTTTTGATGGTGTACAAGCTATGGAAACTGCTTGATGAAGAGGAAATTTATTCTCGCGATCTGCTGCCAGACCACAATAAAGATACGCCGCTCGTCATTGATGACGCACTTAACGAGTTATCCTCCTCCTCTTACAGTGATACCCCAGCCTACAGCACGTGGATAAACTGCATTCGACGCTATAAAAACACTAACAATGTACAACACGCCGCCGATGCTATTCATTCATCCATTGATAACATTGCTGCACAACTAGAAAGTGGGAATAACGTTATTCGATACATTATTTGGGCTATCCCCTCTATTGGCTTCGTGGGTACTGTGCGTGGTATTGGCGCGGCCCTTGCTCAAGCTGATGCCGCGCTTGAGGGCGATATTGCTGGAATGACCGCCTCGCTTGGCGTGGCTTTTAACTCTACGCTTGTTGCCCTGTTTATCTCTCTTATTTTAATGCTGCTAATGCACCTACTTAACGGTCGCCAAGATACCATGGTGATACGCACACAAGCATCCTGTGAACGTCACTTGCTCTCACACCTACACAACTAATAGAGCAACGTAAGCATGCCAAAAACCCGTAAACCCGTAGACGGATTTAATCTCGCCTTTCTCGATGTTATGGCATGCGGGTTAGGCGCCGTCATTCTTATATTCATATTGGTCGATTTTAATGCGTTCACACCCACTCCTACTGATGAAAAAGAAAAGCTGGAACGAGAATTAGCGGCAGCACAAACCGAGCAGCAGCAGCTAAAAAAATCGATAGATGAGGTAAACGATAAAATAGCCCTTGAATCGGCCAAGCAAGATGATGTTGAGCAAGCCCAAGAGAATAGTACGCAAGATCAGTCTAAGCTTTTACAAGATATGTCTACCGAAATGGCCGTGGTGGCCGACCTTGAAAATCAGCTAGCCGCCTTATCAAAAGAAGTTGAAAAATCGGCCAATATTCAAATGCAAGGCACCGGCGAGCAGAACTATATAACGGGGCTTAAGATAGAAGGCTCGGACATTGGTATCTTAATCGATAAAAGCGCGTCAATGATGGGAGACAACCTGCTTGATGTGCTCAGCAAACTGGCATTAAACGATGGCCAAAAAGTGTCAACAGCCAAATGGGTACGTACAAAACGAGTGGCGCAATGGATGCTAGCGAGGGTGCCGCAAACATCAAGACTTTCTGTTGTGACCTTTTCGGATACAGCTCAAACACTGGGCATAAGGAAAATCATTAGCGCAAAAGTCAGTGAATCCATGAATGCGATCGTCAAGGATTTAGGTGCAGTGGTACCAGATGGAGGAACGAATCTTCAAGAAGGACTGCGGGTTATGTTTGAAGCTAATTCAAACATAACCGATGTTTACATTGTGACGGACGGTCTGCCAACGCTAGGCGATGGTTTGCCATTGAATTGCAAAAACTTCATCAGTAGTAAAAAGTCTATTTCGTCTGACTGTAGAAAAGCACTGTTTGTAGAAACCGTAAAGCGCGCGAAGAAAGGGGTACATTACAACGTTATTCTACTGCCCATTGAGGGCGATCCTTTTGCAACACCTATGTATTGGGAATGGACCCGAGTAACCAGCGGCACATTTCTTTCACCTGCTCCGGAGTGGCCGTAATGCGGAAAATTCAACGCGCTCCCGTAGAAGTCTTTAACATTGCGTTTTTAGATATTATCTCGTGTGCCTTCGGCGCGGTAATCATGCTGGTGTTGCTTGCAAAAAATGGCACTGAAGATACCGAGCGAGGCCCTAGTAACGTAAGTATTCTTATTGACCAAGTTTTACAGGCACAGGTAAGTGTGGAAACTTTGAAAGGTGCACTTTCAGATAAACAACAAGAGCTTAAATCGGCTCAAAGTAAGACTGCCTCGGTAACCGATAAGCAAAAAAACTTAAACGCCTCTATACCTCGTGCCCAGCAAACCATCACGCAGCTACAAGACAAGGCATCATCACTGAGAGCTGAAATTCGTCAAGCCACCGCCATGTTAAATACGCCGAACTCAACAGATACTCCCGATGATGATGTAGGCGGTATACCTACCGACGCAGAGTATGTCATTTTTGCTATCGATAACTCAGGCTCTATGTCTAATGGAAGTAGCTGGAATAGGGTCATCAACATCGTTAACGATATTCTGCAAAATCACCCTAAAATGAAAGGTTTTCAAATTATGTCAGCCGACGGTGACTTCATGTTTTCAAGTAAAGCTGGGCAATGGTTAGACGACAGGCCAACATTAAGAAAAGCAGCCATGAACCAAATGCAAAGCTTTAAAGGTGGTGCGAGTCAACCTGAAGCGGGTATTTTAAAAGCAATAAAGCTCTATAAAAACACAAAAGGGAAAGTGAGCCTTTATGTATTTGGTGATGACTATCAGCTAAGCAATTTTGATCGCACGGTAACCCAAATCACGCAGGCAAATACTGGGGCGGATGGCAAGCCAATTATACGAATACATGGGGTAGGTTTTAGTCGCGGTAGTGGCAATGCCCAGCGCTTTGGCGCTTTTATGCAAGCCGTTGCCAAGCGAAACCGCGGTGCGTTTATAGGTCAGTATTTTTAATTTAGTATTTTTTAATGAGACGTAAACCCGTTTGTGTTCTCGAGGTTCAGTAACACGGCTTCCTCCTACGTTAAAGAAAATTGCTTATGCCAAGCGAATGCCTTACTTTTAATCAACTCGTTCGCTATTAAAAGGTAATGTATGCGCGGCTTTAAATACTCCTTGCTATTGGTTTTTTTAGTATTCACGTTGCCATCTGAGGCTGAAAACCTTCGGCCAAAGACTCTCAGTGAGATCAAACACTACACCCAAGAAAATCAACAGCAAATACTGCAAGATTTTACGTCTTTCTTAGCCCTGCCCAACGTAAGCGCTAACACACAGGACATGCTGGTTAACGCCAAGTGGATAACCCACTATATTGCGCAAAGAGGGTTTACCTCGGAAGTCGTATCGGCCGGTCGTGCACCTTATATTTTGGCAGAAAAAAGCGTACCGGGTGCGACCAAAACTATTCTGATTTATGCCCATTTTGACGGACAGCCAGTGGAGCCTACTAACTGGGCAACACCACCTTTTACACCTACGCTCATCGATAAACCCATCGAGCGTGGTGGTGAACCCGTTGATTGGGATGGCAAATCGCCACTCAACCCGGAATGGCGACTGGCGGCTCGCTCTGCTGGCGATGACAAAGCCCCAGTCATTGCGCTAATGGCAGCGCTAGACGCAATGAAAGCCCATAACGTAGCGCCTAGCGTGAATATAAAACTTATTTTAGACGGTGAAGAAGAAGTAGGAAGTCCAACCTTAGAAGCTATTTTAAAAGAACACGGCCACAAGATGACGGCCGACCTCATGCTATTTTGCGACGGTCCAATGCACCCAAGCAGAAATAAGCAGCTCGTATTTGGTATGCGCGGCAGCATGACCGTAGATATCACCACTTATGGTGCGTTAAGCCCACTGCATAGCGGTCATTACGGTAATTTCTCTCCCAATCCTACCGATGGATTAATGCGCCTGCTCACCTCAATGACCGACGAGCAGGGCACTATTCTAATTGATGGGTATAACGATGAAGTGCGCCCTATCAGTGAAGTGGAGCGTCAGGCAATCGCAAATATTCCTGCCGTGGATGAGCAGCTTAAATATGACTTAGCCATTGCCGAAAGTTTGGGTAAAACAGTACGAGTAGAAGAAGGCGTACTTAACCCCGCCATTATTGTTAAGGGGCTGCAAGCGGGCGGCGTAGGTAATCAGGCGCGCAATATAATACAGTCAGAAGCCACGGCATCCATTAATATGCGATTGGCTGCAGACCAAACGCCAGCATTCTTGCGCAAAAAAATGGAAGCACACATTAAAAAACAGGGTTATACCATCGTGTATGAACCGCCTAGTGTGGAGTTGCGCAGATCCAACAGCAAAGTTGTGATGCTAGATTGGCGTGCAGGTGCCTACCCTGCCTTTCGCTCAAAAATAGATAGCCCACAAGCAAAAAAATTAGCCGCTATCATGAATAGTATGGATGAGCAGTCCACTATCCTAACCCCAACTCTTGGCGGCAGTTTACCCATCTATTTATTTGAGCAGTCTCTTGATATGCCTATTATTATTCTGCCCATTGCTAATCATGATAATAACCAGCATGGTCGCAATGAAAACCTGCGGTTGCAGAACTTGTGGGATGCGGTAGCAATATATGCCACTATTTTGTCGGAATATGATCGCTAAGCGGGTTTGATCTGACTCATGTTCGCTGTTGCAAGTAAATACAAGAAAGTGGATGAGGGTGAAGAGAGACTCCCGTTGATTAAACGCGAGTCTCTCACCTAACTCCTAACGAGTTATTTGGCTTTGAGCATGCGCTAACAGTGCTGTTAAGCATCGTACGTTATCTATTGCGGCCGTACTGTTCGTGGGACGACACCCAGTCTGACGAGCTTATGGCCGATGCCAGTGATATCTCTCCGGCCAATACTACCGATGCAATGATTTCAGCGAACTTATACACGCGGTCGCGGCCGTAGCAATCAAGTAGTTCCAAACACTCTTTTTGGGTGCCAATGCCGGTGCCGCCTCCATAGGTAGCCACAATTAACGACGGTATGGTAATCGAGACATACAAGTCTCCTTCTTCGGTTAGCTCTGAGTACATAATTGCTGCTGATGACTCGGACACGTTTGCCACGTCTTGCCCTGTGGCTATGAACATTGCAGTGATACCGTTTGGTGAATGCAGGCCAGTATTGTTTACGCCAGATAAGAATGAGCCTACACCCGCCACTCGTCCGTGATAATCAATCTGTTTAGGATCTACCCGCATCACCTCTAGCAAATGCTCACGCTTGATGGTGGCCTCTGCAGTTACGCGCTTACCCCGGGTACGCATAATATTAATTTGTGACGCTTTTTTATCGGTAGCGAAATTCGACTCTAAATAGAAATTCTCAATACCTTCGTAGTGGTCTAGTATCCACCCGCAAGCGGCAAATGTGGCTCTACCTACCATGTTTTGGCCCGCCGCGTCGCCCGTACGGTAATTAAAGCGAAGGAAGGCAAATTTGTTAGACAGAAAGTGGTCGATATACGTTAACTTAGCAATACTTGACGTAGCCTCGGCTTCCTCTCGTATTTTTTCTATATTTTCCTGTACCCATTTCACAAAGTCTCTTGCACCTCGGGCATTTTCAAAGATAAACACAGGCGCCCGCTGCATGGCATCATCTACAACGGTAGCGGTTACGCCACCACTCATGTTTAGCAACTTCATACCGCGATTATACGACGCGACTAATGTACCTTCTGTGGTTGCTAGAGGTACAACAAACTCACCGTTTGCATGCTCGCCATTTATTTTTAGCGGGCCTGCAATGCCAATTGGCACTTGGGCAACGCCAATAAAATGTTCGATGTTGCCCTTCAATTCGTTGGGATCAATCGAATACTGCCCGACATGATTTACTTTATTACCGGTGGCACTTTCGAAATACTGTTGGCGGGTTTTAATAATAGCCTCGCCATAATCATCTAAGTCATCACGAGGAATATGCGCACTGCGCTGCCCCGCTAACGTAATATTGTCCTCTACCTCAAACTTTAACTTACCAAACGGCGATGCAGAAAAGCAGATCCCTAGCTTTCGCTTTTCAGGGCTAGCGTCTTTTTCTATGTCTAAATGCAGCGTGATGGTTTGTCTAAGCGCGAAGGGTTTACCGTCAGATTGATTCAACTCAGCAGCAGATAAAAACGTGTCGTGAGTAAGTTGAAGTGAAATTTTATCTTCTGGAATTCGTTCTCCATCCAAAGAAACCCAATGCAGCTTTTCAATGGTTGCATCTTTCAATCTGTTTTTAAGCGAGAACGACAACCCCGTATTCGTTTTTGATAGGCTGGCGCGTGTGTAGAGTTGTTTTAGTAAAATGCTGGGCACAAACATGAGACTTCCTTATTAGCGTATACGTTTTTTATTTCTCATTTATCTCTTTGGAATTTATTTTTCTATTTTCTATTTGATCTTATCAGGGCACACCCTTGGCTACTGAGTAGCGCTACTGTTTTTATAGCACATTCTTTGTACCGATCTATGACTACTTGCTATTTAATGTAGGTCAATCTTTACTGCTTTATACACATTTTCTAATCTTTTTTTGCGCCACGTTTTTCAAAACTGAGCCAACGCCCTATTTTTATTGGCCTACACCGTACTGGGCCTTCGCCAAATTACACACCAATAATCAATTACCTAAAGTTTATGTGTCGTCGCAACAACGATGATTAGAAGGTATCTGGCAGCAATAATGGAGGCATCAGGGAATACGATGCCAAGGATAAAACGTCTGCACGGAAGAGACAGCCAGGTACCTTTTTCCAAGGCGTATTCGGTTAGATCATTACAAAGAATGTGCACTGCTTAATACCTACAGGTGTAGGGAAAAGGAACAATAATGAGAAAGGGACTATTTCGAAAAGAAGCAATTGACCATCAATCGACGGCCATTTCCGGTCGTTTATTAATGACACCAAAACCAGCCTTTATGTTACTTGCCGCTTTGCTCATGGCGTGGCTTTTAGTGGTTATTGTTTTTCTCATGCACGGTAGCTACGCCAGAAAAACCTCGGTTCAAGGGTGGTTAGAACCTAATGGCGGCGTGTACAAACTTTATGCCGACTCCCGCGGCGGGCAAATATCAGAGCTTTTTGTTTTAGAAGGCCAGTATGTTGAGCGCGGAACATCACTGCTAAAAATAAGCTATGGTGGAAAAAATACATTTGGCGACCCTATAAGTGAAAAGCTTCTGAAGGAGCTCGAAGAAAAACGAAAAAGAACACAAGGGATTATCGATCGTCTCCACGTTCTTCAAAGCGCGGCGTTATATAAGCTTGATGTGTCTCTATCTCATGCCCAAAAAGAGCAGGTAGAATTTAACGATATAGCTGATATTACACGCTCTCAGTATGAGGTAACGCGTGCTCATTTTGAGAAAACCGAATCGCTTTATCATGATGGCCATGTTAGTCATATTGCCTATCAAGAACAAAAGTTAAGAAAACTATCCAGCGAGCAGCAGTTAAAGCGCGCTGTTCAAAACCTCAATACTGCTAACAACAAAATCTCGTCGCTAACTCAGGAGCGAGCATCGCTGCCGATGCAGCAGAAGAATGAGCTGGCGAACTATCAAAATGCACTGAGCGATTTAAATCACCAAATAGTGACTCATAACAGCACCAGTGAGAAGACTATTTACGCGCCTCAAGACGGTATTGTGTCGGGCCTGCATATCAAGCCCGGCTACGACATAAAAGGTAATAACTTACTACTGACTCTGGTGCCACAATTCTCTTCTATGCAGGCACACATGTTAGTGCCCGTTCACTCTGCTGGGTTTATTGACGAAGGACAGTCGCTCAGTATTCGCTATGATGCGTTTCCCTACCAAAAATTTGGTATGCAGTCGGGCAGTATTCTTCGAATCTCTAAAACCTTAATATTGCCTGGTGAATTAAACGATACACCAGTGATTGCGAACCAGCCCGCTTATCTTGTTACTGCCGAGCTTATTAACGAAACACTTGTTGCCTACGGTGAGCATATTCAATTAAAAGCAGGCATGACATTTTCTGCCGACATTGAGCTAAGTCAGCGCACACTAATAGAGTGGTTGTTAGAGCCTCTTTATAGTCTTTCAGGGAGGCTCTAAGCATGTTCGCACAAGCTGCTACACCACTTAATGTTTCGTTTTTCCCCAAGCGTAAAATCCCTATTGTATTGCAAAGCGAAGCGGCTGAATGCGGCCTAGCATGTATCAATATGATTGCGCAATTTTACGGTGACAAACGAGATCTCAACCACCTGCGGCAAACTCTTTCGGTGTCTATGCGCGGTTGCACACTAGCCGATGTTATGAATATTGGTGCATATGTGGGCCTTCAATGTCGTGCTCTAAAAATTGAAATAGAACATTTGCGACAGCTAACCTGCCCCGCTATTTTGCATTGGGATATGAAGCATTTCGTTGTCTTAACACGTGTAAGCAAAAACAAAGTCACAATCAATGACCCTGCTCAAGGCGAGCGGATACTCACCTTTAGCGAAGCCTCTCAATCAATTACTGGTATAGCTCTTGAAGTGTCACTCGCTGACAGCTTTACACCAGTAAGGACTGCCCCTGCGCTAACATTGAAAGACTTTTTCACAAATGCAATCGGCTTTAAGCGAAACCTGCTAACGCTTATTGCCCTGTCTATCTTATTACAACTGTTTGCGCTTGCCGGGCCTTACTACATGCAAACGGTAGTAGATGATGTGCTGATTTATAGCAACGATGCACTTCTCAATGCACTAGTGATTGGCTTTGCTTTATTGTTGGTCATTGAAATAGCCACCTACGTATTACGTAAGCTGCTGGTATTGTCCGTATCTATGCGCTTGCAGCTGCAACTTTCCGCTTCGGTTTTTAAGCATCTTCTCTCACTACCTTTAGACTATTTCGCCAAACGGCATGTGGGTGATGTTGTCTCTCGATTTAGCTCGCTCAGTCAGATAAGAGAATTTTTAACTACTGGGGTAGTTACCGCCTTGCTTGATGGTTTACTGGCCGTTATTACCTTGGTGGTAATGGCTGTGTATTCAGTAAAGCTTACCGCGTTAGTTGTTGCGGTAATGGCGCTATATATTGCCTGTCGCCTTGGTGTGCTTTCGCTTATAAAACGGCTAACCTCTGAGAGAATAGGCCTTGCGGCAACGGAGCAAAGTCACTTCATTGAAAGTATGCGCGGTATTCTGCCCATTCGGGTATATAACCAAGAAGTACAGCGCCACAGCCATTGGCAAAATAAGCTCGTTGCAACACTAAATAAAGATATTAGTCTGGGCAAACTCAACACTGCCAATGACGCTGTAAATAAAGCCATGTTTGGCCTAGAAAACCTCGTTGTTATTTACCTTGGCGCCCTGCTCGTCATTGACAGCACCATGAGCATTGGAATGCTATTGGCCTTTATTGCTTATAAAACCCGTTTTACCAGCGCGGTAGATGGCGTTATGAATAGCATTATTGAATTTAAAATGTTGAGTGTTCACTTTACTCGCTTAGGCGATATTGTATTAACTCAACCAGACACTCATTCGCCTGTGAAATCTGCGGAACTCTCATCTTATAGTCTGCAAACTCATCTATCTCAACATCGACGATCTAAAAAGCCTAAAGCAATCGTTAACTCTCAATCAGATGGAGTAACAACAAGTGAGGCAGAAGTATCGAGAGGCGCCGACGTTACTTCGAGAAGCTCAACTGCCTACACAAGTAAGGACTTCGCGCTCATAGCAAAAAGCATCAGCTTTCGATATAGCGAAGCTAGCGAGCCTATTTTTAAACACATCGATTTAGAGGTACGTCGAGGCGATATTATTGCTATTACTGGTGATAGTGGCTGTGGCAAAAGCACGCTTATCAAATGTCTTATGGCGCTTTATAAGGTTTGTGAAGGGAGCGTTAGCCACCAGCATCACACCACGCGACATGGGCAGTGCAAAATAGCGTCGGTACTACAGGAAGACACGCTGCTAAACGGTAGTATTGCAGAGAACATCAGCTGTTTTTCAGAAACGCCTTGTTTTGAGCAGATTATTCACGCCGCTCAGCTGGCATGTATTCATGAAGAAATAGCGGTGATGCCTATGCAATATCACTCTTTGGTGGGCGATATGGGAAGTAGTTTAAGTGGCGGGCAAAAGCAGCGCCTATTACTTGCTCGGGCCCTTTACCAATGCCCAGACATTTTATTTTTAGATGAAGCAAGTAGCCATCTTGATATGGCAAACGAGGACAAAATTAATCGCCACCTGAAAGCGCTGCATATCACTCGCATTATAGTTGCTCATCGCCCCCAATCCATTGCCATTGCAGATACGGTTTACCGATTAACGAATTCAAGCTTGCAGCCTTTACCCCCCTCAATCAAAGAAACAGAGCCAGTAGATACCCCTATGGAGAACATCAATGAAAACACATGAAGTGAGAGAAAATAACGTCCTAATGACCGAATCTGAGCGAATGCAGATTGAGGCCCAAGGTATTACATCAAGCGGCACACTTATCCCCATAAAGTGTTTGTCAAAACGAGAGCTTCAAGTTGTTCACAAAATAATGGGGGGATGCTCGAACAAGCTAATTGCAGATCAGCTATTTATCAGTGAGCGAACGGTTAAATTCCACTGCGCGAATATTTATAAAAAGCTCAATATCACCAGTCGAACCGCACTGATTGCCGGCTGCTTCAGAACCCTTTACCGCGAAGTTGTCGCGCACTAGCGCAACGACTCCACTTTAACCCACGCCAATACAAGGAGCGTAATCAATGAAAGACCAACAACAAACCGTAATACTAGCAGAAGAGCAACTATTTGTTGTATCCGGCGGCCGCACGTACCAAGCTGAAGGTATAAAACCTCCAACCTTTGCGTTACCCAGCCTGCCGATTTATAAGGAGCCAATTTATATCACCATGGCTATTGGTGAAGGCGGGGGCCCCTTACCGGATATACTTGCTTAGCCCTTCTAATACCTGCCAAGCGTCGTTTAACCAGCTGTAAACACGCTTAGGCAGCATATTGTGCGGCAAATCGCAGTCAGTTTATGCTCTTCGATGCTGGTCTTCAATGCATAACTATTAACGCAGGTATCGACGTAAAAAAGAGCATGACGCCCTTTACACTTTTCAGCTTTTTTACATTTTTCGTGCAAAAAGGAAACCGCATGTACATTGGACTTATTGGCGACGAGAACGATGCGCAGCTCATCCATTTGGCGAGCGCGCTAACCCAACAAAGCACACCCTATTTTATTGCTAATACAGCCTATTTTGGCAGTCAGTGGACCATTAGTTTTGACCCAGATTGTAATGAAGGATATTTATATTTTGCGTCATCTCAGTTTAAGCCCCAACAAAGAGTCATGTTTTCAGCAGTTAGGGCAGTGTACTGGCACCAGTACCTTCCTACGAAAACAATAATAGCGGGATCTGACTCCCCCGTATCATCAAAAAGTGTGCAGCAAACAGCCGCTCAAACCATGTGGGTTGAACAAGAGTTATCAAGCACTCTTTTGTGCTGGTTTACGTACCATGGTACAAAATGGGTGAACTCCATAGACGCCGTGCGCTCTCATCAGTGCAAACCCATGCAGTTAAGTATTGCGTCGCAACAAGGCGCGAATATTCCCTATTCTTTTGTCGGCAATGCCCCTGAGGCCGCGGCGCAATTTTGCAGTAATTTGCAGGAGGTGGTTTACAAACCAGTGCGGGGCGGCAAAGTCGCGCAGTTTGTCAATAAAACAGAACATCTACGGCCGTTACTGACTACCTTGCTATCGCAACGCCCCGTTACCTTTCAAAAGTATATAAGCGGTACGAATATTAGAAGCTACGTGCTAGGCAATGAAGTGGTCAGTGTTCGCATCGACTCGGATGAGTTGGACTATAGAAATGATGATTGCGCTACGCCAATAATTGCAGTGATACCGCAAGACATTAAACGCTTAGCAGTGAGAATATGCAAAGCGCTTGGCATGCATTGGTGCGCTATTGATTGGCGAAGAACCAACAAGAATACGTACTTTTTCTTAGAGGCTAACCCAAGTCCTTTTTTTCTTAAAGTTGAACGCGACACGGGTATAGACATCACAGGAAGGCTGCTGAAACTGTTAACTGTATAAATAGCTGCCTGTGCAGTATCCATGCACTATCTATTAATTCGAGCGGTATACTTATTCACGCGTGAGTTAGTGTAGTAACACGCTCCCATTAACTGACAGGTATTAAGGCATGCGTCAGCATTGCTATAATAAAAAACCCAACTGTAACTCGTTGGGTTTTAAAGCTCGTTTTTTAGATTCCACTTCATTTCTAGAGAACCAGAAATGGTGCACTCACTAGGTCGTACCCACTTTGAATTACAAAATAAAGCGTGAAAGATCTTCGTTATCAACCAAGGTTTCTAAGTGGCTGTTAACATAATCAGCATCAATCACAAATGATTCACCACTTTTTTCCGATGCATCATAAGAAATATCTTCCATCAACCGCTCTAACACAGTGTGAAGTCGACGAGCGCCAATATTCTCAGTGCGTTCGTTTACCTGCCACGCCGCTTCTGCAATACGCTGAATACCAGAATCTTCGAAGGTTACAGTAACCCCTTCGGTTTTCATTAGCGCAATATACTGCTGAGTTAACGACGCGCTTGGCTCGGTAAGAATGCGCTTAAAATCATCCACTTTTAGCGCCGATAATTCAACACGGATAGGCAAACGCCCCTGAAGCTCAGGAATAAGATCCGAGGGCTTACTCATTTGGAATGCGCCAGAGGTAATAAACAAAATGTGGTCTGTTCTTACCATACCATGCTTTGTTGAAACCGTAGAGCCTTCAACAAGCGGTAACAGGTCGCGCTGCACGCCTTCTCGCGATACGTCACCCGAATTATTGCCTTCGCGCTTACAAATTTTGTCAATTTCATCGACGAAAACAATGCCGTGCTGCTCTACCGACTCAATGGCCTTTTCTTTCAAGTCTTCTTGATTAACCAAGCGCGCTGCTTCTTCTTCAATCAGCATCTTAAACGCGTCTTTAATTTTCAGCTTTTTCTTTTTCTTCTGTGAACCAGATAGGTTTTGGAACATACCTTGAAGCTGGTTTGTCATTTCTTCCATACCAGGGGGTGCCATTATCTCTACGCCTACCTGTGGAAGTGCAACATCAATTTCTATCTCTTTGTCGTCTAGCTCACCTTGACGAAGCTTTTTACGAAATGCCTGACGCGTGCCGCGATCTTCTACTTCTTCCTTATTACCCCAAGCGTCTTCCGGAGGTGGAAGCAAGGCATCGAGAATGCGCTCTTCCGCGGCTTCTTCAGCGCGGAACTTCACTTTCTTCATTTCGTTTTCTTTGGTCATCTTCACGGCGATATCGGCAAGGTCGCGAATAATAGTTTCGACTTCCTTACCCACATAACCCACTTCGGTGAACTTTGTCGCCTCTACCTTGATAAAAGGTGCGTTGGCAAGCTTGGCCAATCGGCGAGCGATTTCGGTTTTTCCCACACCCGTTGGCCCAATCATAAGAATATTTTTAGGTGTCACTTCTTGGCGCAACTCAGGCTCTAATTGCATTCGGCGCCAGCGGTTGCGAAGCGCAATAGATACGGCCCGCTTAGCATCTTGTTGACCGATAATATGACGGTCTAACTCGTGAACAATCTCTCTTGGTGTCATTTCAGACATGAATAAACCCTTTTATAAAACAAGCTCGGTTTGCGCGCTATGAAAACACCGAAGCATCGGTTTGCGCTGTTAAAGACGAGCAACAACTTAGCGATTGCCAGTCTAATGCACTAACAAGCTCAGTAATTAATAATTTAGTACATCAACCGTTTGGCTATGGTTAGTGAATACGCAAATATCGCCCGCAATGGTCAATGCCTTTTCTGCGATGTCTTTTGCACTTAACTCGGTGTTTTCTAACATAGCGATTGCTGCAGCTTGGGCGTAATTGCCACCAGAACCAATCGCAATAAGATCGCTTTCTGGCTGAACCACATCGCCGTTTCCAGTAATAATAAACGACGCGGTCTCGTCTGCGACGGCTAGCAGTGCTTCAAGTTTTCGAAGCGCCCTGTCAGTTCGCCAGTCTTTGGCTAATTCAACGGCAGCTTTTGTCAAATGGCCTTGATGCGCCTCAAGCTTAGATTCGAAGCGTTCAAACAAGGTAAATGCGTCGGCAGTACCACCAGCGAACCCAGCTAATATTTTGTCGTGATACAAGCGGCGCACTTTACGTGCATTGCCTTTCATCACCGTATTTCCAAGTGATACCTGACCATCGCCGGCCATTACCACTTGATTTCCACGTCGTACAGATACAATCGTTGTCACGTTCATTCCCCGTTTTGGCTGGGAGCTAGTGCCACTTGGTCAACACCTTAGCGGCATAACTTATCAATTCAATAAACCTTAAGTGGGGGGACGGTTTATAATTTCAAGGGGCTGGAGAATTTGTACGCATACCTATTTTATCTATTATAAATTCCAATACCAAATTTGACAGGTCGCAATGTTGACTTTACGCAGGCTATGTTTCGCTTTTTCTGCATCTCGCTTAGACTCGAAGGGCCCCAAAATAACGCGAAACCATTCTCCGTTACTTCCGGAGCTTTGGCGAATAAGTGCCTCTAAACCTTGGAAAGCGATTTTCGCTTTCATTTCTTCCGCTTGAGCACGGGTTCTAAACGAGGCACATTGCATAAGATAGCGCTTGTCAGACTTCTCTTGGGCCTGAACATCTACCTCAACTTCATAGCCAGGCAGGGTTTTGATATATTCCCATTCTTCTTCAGGTAATTTTGGCAAGGCTTCTTCTGTGGGCGCAATGGGACGTATGGTTTGCGTATCTACATCATCTTCTACGTTGTCTTTAATTGACCATAAAAACACGCCAAAACCCAGTACTAGAGCAACAATAATCGCTATTCTAAACATCGGCAAAGTATGTAAGCTTGGCGCACTGGACTGTCGGCTGCTCGCATGGCTATTGGAACGACTATTAGCTTTGCCTGGCGCTTTCTTTGGCGCTTTTTTATTTTGTTGTGAGCGTCCACGGGAGACGTAATCGCGTTGAGCCATAGTTGGCAATATTCCTACATGTTTGTCGCTAAAGCACTCAATTTGACATTTAATGCTACGTATTCTGATGCCAAGAATGTTAACGTATTGCTCGTTAACAAGCTAACTGAAATCTGTTGGGTCAACATCCACCGACCATCGCACTTTTGTCGCCTGAGGGAGTGCCTGCAAAAACGGTAGTGACTGGCGCAATACGCCATGAAGTGGAGCCCGCTTGTTGTGGCTGCATATCAACATAAACCGAAAGCGTCCCTGTCGTTTTTCTATCAACGATGGAAAAGGGCCACTCATTTCTATGTCATTGTTGCTCGCCGCAAAGACATTGCGGCTTCCACTTAAAAAGGCAAATGCCAACGCACTGTCAGCAGCTTCACAGCGCACCACAAATTGACTGATATAAGGGGGAAGGCCTGCCGCTTTTCGCTCCATTAATGCATGGCGAGCAAAATGGCCATAGCCGTTATTCACTAAATCTTGTAACAGCGGATGATGGGGGTTGTGAGTTTGCAACCACATTTCGCCGGGCTTGCTGGCTCTTCCTGCGCGCCCTGCAAGCTGAGTGACTAGCTGTGCTAATTTTTCAGGCGCTCTAAAGTCGGCGCTAAACAAGGCGCCATCGCAATCAAGCACGGCCACAAGCGTAACGTGAGGAAAGTGATGCCCTTTAGACAATATCTGAGTGCCAATAAGTAACTGGTACTCCTGACGATTAATGGCATCTAACGTTTGATGAAGTTTATCCTTTCCTCGCACCGTATCGCTATCAATACGCACTTGCTTAACATCTGGAAACAATGAGGCTAGCCCGTCTTCCACTTGCTCTGTGCCAGTGCCTGCAGTGACAAGGGACGAGCTGTGACACGCCTCACACTGCCTTGGCATTGCTCTAGTGCCAGCGCAGTGGTGACACTGTAACCGATTGTGCGACTTATGCACGGTGTAGGGTCTGTCACATCGCTTGCAGGTGACCGTTTCACCACAATGGTGGCACAATAACGCCGGCGCGTATCCGCGACGATTCACAAATACCAGCACTTGGTTTCCCGCATTAATATGCTGGCGCATAATGGTTAATAGCGCTTGGGATATACCGTAATGCAAAGGCTGATCTCGCGCATCTAGAAGGTGTTGGTGAGTATTCTGTGCACCACCTGCTCGGCGGGTAAGGTGTAAATGGGCGTACCGACCACCTAAAGCGTTATTAAGGCTTTCTAAAGCGGGGGTTGCACTACCTAACAGTAAAGGAATACTGTGTTGTTTCGCTCGCATCGCCGCCAAGTCGCGGGCGTGATAGCGAAGCCCGTCTTGCTGCTTAAACGACTCATCATGTTCTTCATCCACAATGATCATCCCTGGGTTAGCAAGAGGAGTGAAAATTGCTGAACGGGTTCCGATGACGATGCCTAGCTCACCAGATTTTGCCCGCTGCCATACCCGCAGCCGAGCTTTATCAGAAAGCTGGGAGTGCAATACCCCAACATCGATACTGAAACGCTTCTCAAAGCGAGATACGGTTTGTGGGGTAAGCCCAATTTCGGGTACCAGAATAAGAATTTGTTTACCGGCTTGTAGTAAGGGCTCGATGGCCTGTAAGTAGACCTCAGTTTTTCCGCTTCCCGTCACGCCTTCAAGCAAACTGACGGCAAATTTACCCTGCTGCTGATTAAGCGCTGCAATGGCAACAGACTGCTCGGTATCGGGAATAGGCTTTTCATCAATGCGAATGGTCGATAGCCATGCTTGCTCGCGCACTTCAGGCACCACATCAACCACTTCGGCAAGTGACTTATCAATGACGGACTTGACCGCTGGGGCGCCAAAAAACTTACGACTTTGCTGCGCTGACAAACTGGATTTTTGTAGCGCCTCAAAAAGTGCTTTTTGTTTTGGTGCTCGTACTAATGCATCAGATGAAGTCTGTGCACCCGTGTCAGTCAGCCGTATTCTCTCTTCTGGCAATACTTGCGCTGTTTCACCCTTTCTCAATAAAACAGGAAGCATAGTGTGAAGCACTTCACCGGGTGCATGATGATAGTATTGCCACAGCCACTGTGCCATTTTCAAAAGCACTGCATCGATGACAGGAGCTTCATCTATTACAGTGTCTATAGCCTTTAATTTGTCGGCATTCTCTATCTCTGGGGCGTCTTTGTTTGGCTCGTCAACAACGATACCCACCAGCTTTCTCGGGCCAAATGGCACGCATACCCGCACGCCTGCTGCCAAATCGCAATGGTGCGTATAGGTAAACAACTGTCGCAGTGGCACTGGTACCGCAACACAAATATAAGCCATGTTAAAAACGCATCTCCGCTGCTAATGTCCTCGTTGTAATTACTATGGCCGTGTAACTAGCCTTAATGTACAAAGCGCACTGTAAACAAGAATGAATACTCACAATCAATGCGAGAGTTAAGATATAGGATATTTAAACACAGTTTTCATCGCTGCCATAAAACCATCTCAATTAGTTTTAGAGTACCGTACTAAATCCTATATTTTGAACCTATATTTTTGACCCTATCTTTCTCGCTTTGGTCACTTGATACCAGTCCTCATAGATAGTTACCCACTCATAAAACCCTTGATCGCTGGCGCAGCATCCTTTATTATCCGCCGCTCTTTTGCGATGGGCTGTTCCAAGAACTGCTCATCATTTGAATATTAAGTTACGTATGGTGTTTGGCTTCGGGCGAAATAGCGATACGGCCTTATTGTGAGGTAATCCCATGAAACAAGGTATCCACCCAGAATACGCTGAAATGACAGCAACATGCTCTTGCGGAAACGTAATGAAAATCCGCTCTACAATGGGTAAAGACATCAACCTAGACGTATGTTCTTCTTGTCACCCATTCTACACTGGCAAGCAACGTAACGTTGATACTGGTGGCCGTGTTGATCGCTTCAAGAAGCGTTTCGGTGCACTTAGCAAGAAATAAGCTTCGTACTTTTTTAAGTATTGAGTTGGAAAAGCGCCTTAGGGCGCTTTTTTATTGCCTGCTTTTTAGATGGATTTTGAATGACCAGCTCCATGGACTTCTGCAAAAACAGAAGATAGAACCGCCAATGAGCGACAAAGAGAACGGGTATCATAGTGCGCAAGCACTAGAAAACACTGGCAATGCGTTGATAGACCTCAGATATGAAGATCTAATGAGTGACGTTTCTAGCCAAATGCCTCTCCCAATCTCCCTGACTTTGTTTTGCGCACGCCTCCTCACTATCAAAACGCACAGATACAGGCTTCGACTTAATTCCTTCTAGCGCTATTTCTACCTGCGTTATAAATGTCGTTTCCCAGTTTTGTTCAAGGGCACGGTTGCGATCTATTTCGGTGTCAAACACGGCCACAATCTCTGGATTGCGCCAATGCCCTAAATGAGTGAGCCAAACAAAGCCATTGTCTTGTTTTTTTAGCCCCTCGCAAACCTCAGTAAGCTCTCTGATTAATCGACGTTCTGTCATATTTTCGCATTCACCGTTTTTATTCATTAAAGCCGCTAACCCAAAGCTTCAGCATTAGAATTTATATTTGTTAGCGCTGCTCTCTTTACTGGATAGCTAGCTCTTCAACAGTTTTCTTTATTTCAGGTTTCTCTCTGACAGTTACTCTATGCCAAGCACATTTTCGCCGGTCTTGTTGACTCGCTATTTTAATTTTGACTCATTATTTTAAAGACGGTACGAATACAGAATAAATATCAGGGTGAGATTACGAGTGGTCATTTAATCACCACACTCATGCCAGCTTCCAACACCGCATCAAGATAAGCCTCATTCATCAATGCCTGACGCTGCTTTCTTCTGATACTCATTTTTCGCTTCTCAGCGCGTAACATATTCAAGCCGAAGTGTCGCATCGTGGCAAGATTGGCTGCTGCATTACCACGGTATATCTGGCACGCATCCTCACTTAAGCTCACATCCAGCACCCAGTGCAGCTGGTTTTCAATACACCAATGCTCGCGTACTGCCTGGGACAGCCTTTCTGCGGTAAGGTCGGCTGAGCTGATAAAATAACGTTGCTCTAACACCGCACGCTTGTGCTTTTCCACCCGGTAAGTCGTTGCCATGCCTAAGGTTGTCAGCGCTGGCCAGGCAGCTTTGAGTTTTTCCGGTAATTCGCTGGCCGGACAGACCTGGAATTCACGGTACTCTAGACGCCCACGGTTCTTTTCCAGTGACTGCGCTGCACTATCTTTATGCGCTTTACCCGCAAAGACTTGTTTTACTGCATCGTGCAGATGACCTTGGTTGCCTTTAACCGTCAACAGGTAATCAGCTTTTTTATCTACTATCTGCTGCGCTATCTCTTTCTGGCATCCCATTGCATCCAAACTGACCAGGCATCCTTTAAGCTCCAGCAAGTTAAGTAGCTGAGGTATCGCCGTAATTTCGTTGCTCTTCTCGTCCGTTTTAACCTGGCCCATTACCACACCATTGGCGCTGGCAAAGGCGCTAACCATATGAATAGAAGAGCAGCGGTCTTCCCGGTTGTAGGAGCCGCGAAGCGTTTTGCCGTCGATTGCGACCACCTGACCATCGGTAAGCTCTGTACAAGCCTGCATCCAACTGGCAAAGCAGCGCTGCAAGGCTTCGCTGTCCAGCAGTGACATCACCCGCGCGATGGTGTCGTGTACCGGCAAACCCAGTTTAAAAAAGCCATGTTCTTGCAGCCAGTCAAAGCGGTTTTCGCCGAAATCTTCAATATCTTCCCAGCCCTCACAGCCAGCAATGACTGCGCAAAGCGTTAAAAACACTACGTCAAACAAGGGGTAAACGACCTTAGCGGCTTGCCTTGGGTCTTCTAATTCTGAAAAGTGCTCTGCAAAAATATCGATGTTCATAAACTGGCTCCGCGTAAAAGCCAGTATCTGATCACAGCTGAAGATCGGGGTCAATCAGTTATGCTAAAGTGCGTACTAAATGTTCGTGATCTTGCCCTGGAATAAATATGAGATAAAAAATAAACATAATATGTATGAATGACAAACATAGTCTGCTTTTACTGGTCTAACGAGTTTCTCTCACCTACATTAATCATGACCCATTAACGTAGTTAAGTTGCACAATAGAACACGCCCTAGTAACTCTGATCAGATATGTACTCCACCATGGCCTGTGTTAGTGTTACCACGTGTGCTTAAGCAAGAATAACACAGATAAATAACACGGATAACAGTCCGGATTTGATGCAGCTAGCCTTTAAAAAAATGGCCAGTAGGCGCTACCCTTTAAACATATAGCAATATCCATGAACCCTACACTCAAGGAATCTATTTCACATGTCAGATTTTAGACAACGCGCTCTCGATTATCACGCCAAGCCAACGCCAGGAAAAATAAGCGTTGAACTATCGACACCCGCAGACAGCGTTGATGATTTAGCGCTTGCTTACAGCCCCGGTGTTGCCGAGCCAGTAAGAGAAATAGCTGAAGACCCAGACAACGCCTACAAATATACGGCTAAAGGCAATTTGGTGGCGGTGATCAGTAATGGTACTGCTATTTTAGGATTAGGTAATTTAGGTCCGCTAGCATCAAAACCAGTAATGGAAGGAAAAGCCCTGCTGTTTAAGCGTTTTGCTGGCATAGACGCTATTGATATTGAAGTGACACACAGAACTACCGAAGAGTTTATCAATACGGTAGCGAATATTGCCGATACGTTTGGCGGTATCAATCTTGAAGATATTAAAGCGCCAGAGTGCTTTGAAATAGAGCAAGAGCTGATTAAGCGTTGCAAAATTCCCGTCTTTCACGATGACCAACACGGCACCGCCATTGTCACCGCAGCCGGAATGCTTAACGCACTAGAAATTCAGGGCAAAAATATCGAAAATGCCAAAATTGTCTGTCTTGGCGCAGGAGCTGCTGCCGTGGCCTGTATGGAGTTGCTAATAAAATGCGGTGCGCAGCGTGAGCGTATTTACATGCTCGACAGAAAAGGAGTGATACACACTCGTCGCGAAGACTTAACAGAGCATAAATCGTTATTTGCTAACAACACCGACAAGCGAACCCTAGAAGACGTAATGGACGGTGCAGATATATTCGTGGGCGTATCTGGTCCAGATCTTCTTCCCCCGGAAACATTAGCGCTTATGGCCGATAACCCCATTGTGTTTGCTTGTTCTAACCCCGACCCTGAAATCAGGCCAGATCTTGCGCATGCGGTACGAAACGATTTGATTATGGCAACCGGCCGCTCGGATTATCCAAACCAGGTCAATAATGTACTTTGTTTTCCGTTTATTTTCCGTGGTGCGTTAGATGTTAGAGCCAGTGCTATCAACGACGAAATGAAAGTAGCCGCCGTGGAAGCGCTTCGCGCTATCACAAAAGAAGCAGTTCCTGCTGAGGTACTTGCCGCAAGCAACAGCAAAAGTCTCAGTTTCGGAAAAGACTATATTATTCCTAAACCTATGGACCCACGCTTGTGCGAGCGTATTGCCAGTGCAGTATCAAAAGCCGCTATCGACTCTGGTGTTGCTGGTATTATAAACGCTCAGCCTTAAGCACTAGGTTTAATACGGCGTTCTTGTTACGCGCTAACACCTAAGCATGACGCTGTCACATTGTCATGCTTAGGTGTATTGGTTCAATACTATTCTTCCGTCGGCTCATTTTCAAAGCTCGGGTCAATACCCATCTCTTCCATAATTCTTCTTGCCTCTGCGGGGACTCTGTTGCCATTGTCTTTGCGCAAATCATCATCGTTGGGCAAGGGCTGACCTGTGAACGCATGAAGAAATGCTTCGCATAGCAATTCTGAGTTAGTCGCGTGTCGCAAGTTATTAATTTGGCGACGGGTGCGTTCGTCAGTTAACGCTTTAAGCACATTAATCGGTATTGAAACAGTGACTTTTTTTACCTGTTCGCTTTTCTTACCGTGTTCTGCGTAGGGGTGTATATATTTACCGTTCCATTCTGCCATAGTACTAATTCGGTCTTGTTCTACTTGTATTATGAGGTGAAAGTCTAAACGAGTTAACGAAAAGGTCAATTGAGCAGTGTAAACCTCTTGACGTCTAGACATATATTCTTTAATTTAGACGTCTAAACGTCTATAAACATCGCTAGTAGAGAGAAAAAATACATGGTTTCTTATGCACAAGGCATTGATGCCCTAAACCAGTCCCTTTCGGAACTGCGTGACATCGACGTCTCTTTTGAGTTTTTCCCCCCTAAAACGGAAGCCATGGAGCAAACCTTATGGAAGTCGGTTGAGCGCCTCGCCCCCCTTAAACCAAGTTACATGTCGGTGACTTACGGAGCAAATAGTGGCGAGCGAGACAGAACTCACGAAGTAGTCAAGCGCATTCAGCAACAAACAGGTGTGGCCGCAGTTCCTCACCTTACCTGTGTTGATGCGAGTAAAGATGAGTTAAAACAAATTGCGCAAGACTATTGGAACTCCGGAATTCGTCGAATTGTAGCGTTACGTGGCGATTTACCTGCAGGCATGGATAACACAGAAATGTATGCATCAGATTTAGTAGCCTTACTTAAAGACGTTGCTGATTTTGATATTTCTGTTGCCGCCTATCCTGAGAAACATCCTGAAGCTCCGAATGCGCAATTTGATCTACTGAATTTGAAGCGCAAAGCAGAGGCTGGAGCCACAGAAGCCATATCGCAATTTTTCTTTGATACCAGCGTTTTCTTGCGATTTAGAGATAGGGCCGCAGCGGCCGGTGTTGATTTAGACTTGGTGCCGGGTATTCTTCCAGTCACTAACTATCAAACCCTCGTGAAGTTTGCTGGATTTACCAATGTACACGTGCCAGGTTGGCTGCATAAAATGTTCGATGGTTTAGACGCTGATGATCAGGCTACCCGCAATCTCATTGGTGCAAACATCGCTATGGACCAAGTAAAAGTATTAGCAAAAGAGGGAGTAAAACACTTCCATTTTTACACCCTCAACCGCAGTGAGTTAAGCTATGCAATTTGCCATATGCTAGGTGTACGTGGCGATAGCAAGTAGTTGCTACCAGTATGTCATAAGCGTCTGGCATAAACCTGCTCTGGAATAAACCTTTGCTCATAGAGTCGCTGGCAGTTACCATCTAGTTATGATATTTCAGCAGCGATGCTTCTAGAAGTTGTTGCTGACTCAGTGTTCGCACTGAAACGTTGATATAGCTGTCAGGAGAGCCAGTGTGTATGTAGAGCGGGTTAAAGCCACCTATGAGAATATAAAGCCGCAAGCAAAAGATTTTCTCACTATATTTATGAATCGTTGCAGAGAAGACAATGTGACGATCTCTGCAGGTCACCTTGCCTACGTTACACTGCTATCGTTGGTTCCGTTTATTATGGTGACGTTTACCATCATGTCGGCTTTTCCTGCTTTCGCATCGGTTCGCAGCAAAATAGAGCATTTTATCTTTAGTAATTTCGTTCCCACCGCTAGCGACGTTGTGCACAAGTACATGACTGATTTTGTAGGCAACGCCTCTGAAATGAGTGCCATTGGTATACTATCATTGCTCTTTGTAGCGCTGATGCTTATTTCTAATGTAGATAAAACCCTCAACAGAATCTGGCGTACAAAAAACGAAAGACCTATCGTCTTCACCTTTGCTATTTATTGGATGGTTATAACATTGGGCCCGATATTAATAGGCTCAAGCGTAATCGTGAGTACCTACCTTACTGGCTTGGCTGCATTTACCGAAGAATATACCCCAGGACTTGGCACATTATTACTAAGCTTGGTGCCTAGTGGCGCAGCCATGTTAGCATTTACCATACTGTACACCATGGTCCCTAATAAACAGGTTTACGCACGCCATGCTGCCTGTGGAGCCTTTATTGCCACGGTTGCCTTTGAGCTCACCAAATCCGGGTTTGCGCTGTACGTGACTAACTTTCCGTCATATGAATTGATTTACGGCGCATTAGCCGTAGTACCTATTTTGTTCCTTTGGGTATATCTGTCGTGGATAATCGTATTATTTGGCGCAGAATTTACCTGTAGCATGGGCGAGGCGTTTGAGAACAGGAACGGCGCTAGTAAAGAAAAATATGTGCCCGAAGATGACGAGCCAACCGACCAAGCTCACAGCGGACATAGTAATAAAAATTAAGGCACGGTGATACACCTCATCATGGCTTAAATCTGGTTTACCTTGGCGTGGTCCAAATTTGCACCCCCCTCAACAAACCAGGGGGCACATTGGCTCCCCTAGTTACTGAGCATATTGCAATGTCAGGATAGAAACTGGTTACCTAGTTTTTCATAGACACTATAAATGCATCAGACTCCGCTATGGCTGAGTTCATCTGCTTAAGCAGTTGAGCCACATTATCTTTAATGCTTGAGAGCTCCCCCTGTAAGGCGCCAATCGCACTGGCGTTAAGATTGTGTTTTAAATAAAGCACGTTATCTTGAAGCGCATCTAGTACTGGTGGCATCTTACTTTCTGCTTTGCGCATAGCGCTCATCAACGACGCATAACGACGCTGAGTTTCACGCAGTTTTGCTGCACTATCGCGTTTAAGTGAACCGCTTTGATACTTTTCAAGCTCTTCTTGCCACTCATCAAACAGCGCTTCTGCCACGCTTTCTACCTTGTCAATACGCGCCGTTACCTCTTCTGCAGCAGCAACACTGTCTTGGTACTGGCCATTTAGATTGTCGTAAACGTCTTCTAATTCACCACCATCAAAAGCCACTGCAGCACTAAAAGCTTCTAAAGCGGAGCTAAATTGCTCCTGCGCGTCCTCTTGAGAATCTTTTGCATTGTCAACGCGATCAACAAGAATGTCCCGCTTTTCGACCCCCACTTTCTCCCAAGCAGCATAATAAGCAGACTGGCAGCCTGTAAGAGCCAATGCAGCAACAAATACGGTTACTAGCGTTCTCATACGGATGCTCCACCTCTATAGCGCGCTGCGCTTATAATGCTGATTAAATGCAGTAACACGCCTAAGGGCCAGAAAATGATAGCGAGCACCACTGTTGCCGCTAGCGCATATGACACACCCACGGTAATAAAGAAAAATAACGCGGCTAAAATTCGGCCTTGGACCAAATGTCCCAACCCGGGAATAAAAAAATTACAGATAGCGGCAATGACATTGCCACCCGAACCTTGACCTGCCATATAAACATCCTCGCAATTATGACTATAATATGATTAGCTAATACATGTGTAACACTTGCGCGGTGGGCCCCCTTATCATTTAGGTGGCTAAAGCGTGTTAAGCACTGCACAAAGTGTCTGCACGCGACAGCATGCATAATAATAAACTAAACTAAAACAGGCACTCGCACAACGCGTAGAAATATAATGAAACGACTTTATCCGGATGTAACCAGCTATAACGACGGATTTATAGATGTAGGAAGCGGGCACTCCTTATATTTTGAGCAGAGCGGTAATCCAGAAGGAATACCCGTACTGTTTATTCATGGTGGACCGGGCGCTGGACTTCCCCCTAATTATAAAAGCTTCTTTGACAGCAACAAATACCGTATTGTTGGCTATGAACAGCGCGGCTGCGGGCGTTCTACCCCCCTAGCAGATACCAACAATAATGATACGTGGCTCAACGTAGACGATATAGAAACACTGCGTAATCACCTTTGTATTCCAAAGCTTTTATTGTTTGGCGGCTCGTGGGGGTCAACACTAGCTCTGCTATATGCACTAAAATATACCCCACATGTCTCTGGCTTAATTTTACGGGGCGTTTTTCTCGCTCGCCAACAGGACAGGGAATGGTTTTTATCTCCACACGGGTGCGCAGCCCAACTTTTTCCCGAGCATTACCGTAAATTTACTAAAGACATTCCGTCGCCATTGAGCGCAAATGCCGTATGCGATTACTATAGCTCGGTGTTAAAATCAAACAACGACGTACTCAAACATGCAGCGCTGCGCCGCTGGTATCAGTGGGAAGAGCGTTTGTCTAGGTTGAGCTTGCCGCCTGGCGTAGGTGACGCCCATTGCCACTACCCCATGCACCTTGTCACCTGCCTAGCAACATTGGAATGTCACTTTTTATCCAACAAATGCTTCATTCCTGAAAACTACATCATCGAAAACATTGATAAAATAGCGCATATCCCAGGCACTATTATCCATGGTCGCTACGACATGATATGCAAAACGGAAGCTGCTGAAACCTTACATAAAGCGTGGCAGCAAAGCCAACTACAAATAGTACCGGATGCGGGTCATAGCACGTCAGAACCTAGCATTGGCTATGCACTGTGCAGAGCAACGAGAGACATGTCCCGCTTTCTAAAGGAGCAAACGCAGTGATAGGGCTTATTCAACGAGTATCTGAAGCAAATGTTACCGTCGACAAAAAAGTTATTGGTGAAATAGGCCATGGAATGGTCGTGCTACTGGGCGTAGAGAAAGACGATGGCGATGCTGAAATTGAAAAACTAGCAAACAAACTATGCCGTTACCGCATGTTCAGCGATAGCGATGGAAAAATGAACCTCAATATTGAACAAGTTGAGGGTGAAATACTGGTTGTGTCTCAATTTACCCTGGTAGCAGATACGCAAAAAGGCAATCGACCAGGCTTCTCTCGTGGCGCATCACCTGCGCATGGAGAGAAGATTTATTCCCGATTTATTGACGCGCTCAAACAAAAAGGAATGCGTGTTCAAACAGGAGAATTTGGCGCCGACATGAAAGTAGGCATTATCAATGATGGTCCAGTCACCTTTCACTTTCACGTATAAGCCATGGCTGCTGGTCCGTCTTTATTTGCCTGTATAATTAAACTTGTACCCATAGCGCGGTTACGTTTAAATACCGATTCGATTCCAAAAAAGGCCAGTTTATTGTGTACAAGGTTGTAACACCAAAGAGTGATGCAGAATTTGAAGCCTACTTTCATTTTCGTTGGGAGCACTTACGTCAACCGTGGAACTTCCCCCCTGGCTCAGAAAAAGATGAATACGAACAAGTTGCAGAACATCGTATTATCACCAATAGAAAGAACGAAATTGTTGCTTGTGGCCGGGTGCATTTAAATACCGCAGAAGAAGCGCAAATACGGCATATTGCCGTACATAACGACCATATGCGCAAAGGCTTAGGTAAAATGGTTATGGTTGCGCTTGAAAATGTGGCCAAAGACTTGGGCGCAGTGCGAGCAGTGACAAATAGCCGTGAAGTCTCCATCGAGTTTTTTGCCTCCTGCGGATTTGTTGTTGAACGTGAAGCACCAAACGAATTGGGCATGCTGAAGCGCCAACAAATGGTAAAAAAATTTACTGAGAATAATACGCTTGTGCTTCACCCTAGATGGTGCAAAGCACTTCAGGAGACTTGGTCAGAAACCATTCCTATTACTGAACACATGGGTATTAAACTGTATCAATACACCGGACGAACGCTGGAAACCAGAGCCTCATTAAATAAAAATATCAATATTCACGGCACTATGTTTGCGGGAAGTATTTTTTCGTTGGCCACTCTCACTGGCTGGGGGCTAATCTACCTGCAGTTGAAAGAGCGTGGTTTACGAGGTGATATTGTATTGGGCGATGGGGACATTCATTACCACAAGCCAATTACAATGAAGCCAAGAGCTATCTGCAATATTGAAACACTGTCTGGCAAGTTTGCACCGCTGCAAAAAAATAAAAAGGCCCGTTTCGAACTAAGCGTGGCTATTCTTGATAACGATACCGCAGTAGCAGAATTTGAAGGGGTATTTTGGGTGCTCCCTCCTAAAGCATCTGATGACACCAGTCCGCATGGATAGTTATACACTCAGCGAGACTTAACATGCTCGTAATCGCGGCGTGTTACCGCAGGTGCAGTGGTTCTACATCAAGGTGACACAACAAAGAGTACGGATATGAAAAAAAGCGCCCACTGATAAAGTGAGGCGCTTTTTTTGATTTAAGTCGGCGCTATCAGCCAACCATAAATTCGTTATGCTGCAACCATTGCTGCTTGCAGTTTTTTCATCGCGTTCTTTTCAATCTGACGTACACGTTCTGCAGATACTTCGTACTTATCCGCTAAATCTTGCAGCGTAATTTTGTTGTCTGCCAACCAGCGTGTTTCGATAATATCTTGGCTGCGCTCATCCAGCGTTTTAATTGCAGAATATAAACGCTTACTTGCTGCGGTATCCCAATCGTTATTGATAACGTCAGATTCAACGTCTGCAGATTTGTCTTCCAAAAACTGAACAGGTGCAAAATTACCCGTTTCGTCTTCGTCGGCGGACAAATCGAATGCCTGATCTTGGCTGCTCATACGCGCTTCCATCTGAAGCACTTCCTTGGTACTTACACCAAGTTCGTTCGCTACGGTTTGCACCTCTGCGTGCGTAAACCAACCGAGACGCTTTTTCGCTTTGCGCAAGTTGAAGAAGAGCTTACGCTGAGCTTTTGTTGTCGCGACTTTAACGATGCGCCAATTCTTCAATACAAATTCATGTATTTCAGCTTTTATCCAATGAACCGCAAAAGAAACTAAGCGCACACCCACAGTTGGGTCGAATCGCTTAACCGCTTTCATCAGACCAATATTGCCTTCTTGAATGAGATCAGCTTGCGGTAAGCCATAGCCTGAATATGATTTTGCAATATGCACAACGAAGCGCAGGTGCGACATCACCAGTTGACGCGCCGCCTCTAGGTCTTCGTCTTCGCGAAGGCGTACAGCTAGTTGACGCTCTTCGTCGGCAGTGAGCATATCAATGCGACTTACAGCCTGCATGTAGCCTTCAATACTACCGCTGTGTGGCACTGATAACGCCATAGATTGCAAATTGTTGCTCATTGTTCACCTCATTAATCACTGTTCAACACTGCAAAAAACAATGTAAACGGCGAGAGACCTAAATAAAAAAGAAGCCCAAACGATATGTTGGTATAGGGATGATTACCACTATATCAAGACCTGTAGATCAAAAAAAAGTTCAACACCCTAACAACATACCATCAACTGGCAATGATAAAATATCTTTATCGGTATTTTCAATATGTATACGTCGAATTCAACACTAAAACAGTGTTTGAATATCAAGGCGTGTTAATACCTATAAGTATACCTTAATTTGATTTAATTCGTTCACTTTTGGTCTCATCAAATTGCGGCTTAACGACATGACTAAAAATATACGTTAAGAATAAAAGATAGTGGAGTAAAACGTTGTGCACGGATAACCCAACATGTAACCTTATCGCCATGTACCGTGGCGTTGGGCGAAACGTGTTGCTCTCAACCACATTGACATGCAGGAAAAAGGCACTATGACGACAGTGTCTAGGAAGATTGCTCAAGGATAACTATGTTTGCATACGTCGCAAGGCAGCCAATTTTTAATGGCGAAAGGGAAGTTTACGCCTACGAACTGCTCTTTCGCGTAGGTGAGGATAATTGCTTTCCAGATATCCCTCCCGACGAAGCAACATCTAAAATACTTACGTCTACACACCTAAGCCTTGGTATCGAAGAAATAACCGGTGACAAAAAAGCATTCATTAATTTTCATCGCGATACGCTTATGTTCCGCTTCCCCACCTCACTAGACGCTAGCAAAGTGGTTATAGAGATCGTGGAAACGGTAGAGGTAGACGATGCTCTTGTAGCCGCCTGCAAACACATTCGTGGGCTAGGCTATCCAATTGCACTTGATGATTACGATATGCATGGTAAATGGGAAGCCTTTATGCCTTTTACCAGCGTGGTCAAGATTGATATTACAGAGATAGCACACGACAAAATTCCAGCGCTAGTAGAACGCTTTAAAGCTAACAAAATGAAGTTAGTGGCAGAGAAGATTGAAACCTACGAAGAGTTCCATAAGTTTAAAGCGATGGGCTTCGACTATTTTCAGGGCTATTTCCTTGCGCGTCCTGAAATTGTTAGGCATCGCAAGTTAGGCCCAAACAACCTGGCTATGTTGGAGCTAATGGCGTTAAGTAGTGAGGCGTCTCTTGACCTTGAAAAGGTCAAAACCATCATGGAAAGAGACCCCTCTTTAACCTACTTATTGCTGCGGTTTATTAACAACCCAATGGTCAATAAACGCCATAAAATCAATTCTCTCAAACACGCTTTAACTTTCATGGGCGAAGTGGAAGTTAAGAAGTTTCTCTCATTGCTTGCCTTAGCAAACTTAAGTAATGGGCAACCCACCGAGCTGATGCAGATGGCCTTAGTTAGGGCAAAGTTTTGCGAACTCGTGTATCTGGCCGTTAGTAAAGGCAAAAACTCCCATACTGGTTTTTTAGCTGGTTTGCTTTCTCTGCTCGACGCCATGATGGAACAGCGTATTGAGGACTTGGTGAATAAAGTACCCATTGACGACGATGTAAAAAATGCGCTTTGTGGAAAACCCAATCTACTCAGAGATTGCCTCAAGTTGTCTGAGCACTTCGAGACAGCGCGATGGGCAGGCATTAAGCAATTTGCCGCCAAACACAAAGTTAATCAGGCCCTACTTCATAGCTATTACAACGAAGCCATAAAATGGGCGAAGCATATTCACATTGCCGCGCTTGATAAAGCGTAGTTTGCCGAAAGAGAATGGCTCTATGTAAACTTGGCAGCAGTGAAATGAGCCACATTAGTGTTGTACGAAAAGACTCATTATCATAATCTTATCGCTAGAGCTCATCATCTATCTGCAGGTTATTTGATAGCTCAGAGCTGCGGTAGTGTAATAAGTTAAGTGTTTAGGTTTTAAGTCGATAACATCGTTCTAATAGACTAAAAAATAATAAAACGTGCTTCTGAGGGCGTGTGGACATTTACTGTACATTTTTGTCATTTACTGTACATTTTTGTAACGGTCAACGCTTCTCAGTTAGCTGGGGCCGTAGGCCCAATAGTACAACATCATTTAGCGTCTTATCAGGGATAACATATGTTCGCGTTTATAGCTCGTCAGCCAATTCTAGATAAAGAAAAAAGTGTATTTGCCTACGAGCTACTTTTCAGGGATGGAAAAGGCGGCGCTTACCCAGAACATCAGGAAGAAAAGTCTAAATTTATCGCTGATAATTTTCACCCGCTCGGGCTTGATGATATTTCCGGTGAAAAAACATCGTTTATTACATTTTCTACCGATACCCTTGTGTCGCGTTTTCCCACAAACTTAAACCCCGATTCAGTGGTAGTTGAACTCGCCAATCCCGCTGATACTAGCAATGGCTTATTCGAAGCGTGTCACCACATTAAGCAAATGGGGTTTAAGCTTGCCATTGACGACCCGATGATGATTGGGTCAGAACATGATATTTTTCCACTTATCGATATTGTAAAAGTAGATGTATCTAAAGCCCGCCTTGAAAATATTGAAAAGCACATCCCTCGCTATCGTGAAGAGAACAAAAAGCTCGTTGCCGAGCAGGTAGATACCCAAGACAGTTTCGCAACGTGCATCGACCTCGGATTTGATCTCTTCCAAGGCTACTTTTTCTCTCAACCTGAGGCCCGAATTCTAAGGCAGTTGCCCGCCTCTAAAATGAACATCGTGGACTTGATGGCTGAAAGTGGCAAAGTGAATTTTGATATTGCCCGTACCACACAAATAATTGAGCGTGATGCGACATTAAGCTTTCTGCTGCTTAAATTTATCAACAACCCTGCCATTAACAAACGCTACAAAATCACCTCCCTTAAACATGCACTTAATTATATGGGCGAGGTAGAAATTAAGAAGTTTATTGCATTACTTAGCCTCACAAACATTGCTGATGATAAGCCTCTTGAGATTATTCACATGTCGTTGGTTAGAGCAAAGTTTTTTGACTTATTAGCTGAGCGACGGGGCTTTAAAAATAATCCTCCTATCGCGTTCTTGGTTGGGTTATTTTCACTTCTTGAAGGACTGCTCGATCAATCAATGACCGATATTGTTAAACAACTTCCATTGTCTGATGATGTCAATAACGCTTTATTAGGAAAAAATACAGAACTGAACAACTATTCAGCCCTTGTTCGCGCCTTCGAAAGTGCGATTTGGATGACGGTGATAAAACAAGCCAAGTTGCTGGATATTGACCAGAAACAGCTCCACATGTTGTACAACCAAGCCATTGTTTGGGGGAATGGCATTAGAAGCGCAATTTCATCGCATTTCCCAACAGCAAAGGCGGAAGGCTAACATCTGAAAGCGGGAAAAATAAGCCCTTGCAGAATACTCCCTACTCTTAATTACAAAATACTTAACTACAAAATGGATACTGACACGCCGCGAACAAACTCATTTAGGCTCTATTTGCCCTACGTGACGCTGCACAGAAATAAGCGAGCCCATTAGTCCAAGTAATACAGACAGCCCCAGCATGGTGAATAACGCGCTGCCGGTGAGCCCGGTGATATTAAACTCTTTTTGGTACATTGCGGCAAAGGTGGTAATACTGCTGTCCATCCACCATAAAATAATGATAACGGCGAACCACGCTATCAGCCCACCCAAAAGCCCATACCAAAAGCCTGTATATAAAAAAGGACGATGAATAAAGGCGTCTGTTGCCCCCACCAGCTTCATTACTACTATTTCATCGTATTTATTAAGAATATTAAGGCGAATGGTATTGCCTATAATCAAGACAACCGCAATGAAAAGTAACACGCCAATAAGCATCACCAAGTCACTCGCTATCGCAATAACAGCGTAAAGCCGCTCTAGCCATTCAATGTCCAACTTGCCAATGTCAACCTCTCGCTGCTGCCTTAGCTTATCAAGCAGTGCACGAGCGGCGCTTGGTGATGCATTTTTATCGGTAGGAGTAACGAGCACCACATCGGGTAGAGGATTTTTCTCTAAGTAGGCAATAGCATCGCCTAACCCCGATAAATGCTGAAATTCTTTTAGCGCATCATCGGCGGGAATATACACTACAGTGTCAATTTCTGGCCAAGTATTAAGTCGTGCTACTAACTGCTGAGAACGATTAGGGCTTATATTTGGCGTAAGAAATAAGGATATCTCTGATGCTTGCTCCCACCCCGCCGTAATTTTCTCTGTATTCTTAACCATAATGTAAAGGGTACTTGGTAAGGTAATACTCAGCCCGAGTACACCAATGGTCATCAACGAAGCCACTGGCTGACGCCACAGCTCGCCTAAACTCGACAGTGCCTGTCTAACATGACTCACGAAGAACATGAAGAAGGCTTGCAATACTGATACTTTTGAAGAAGACGCGCCTTTCGCTCGCCCTTTAAAGAGAATACTCATCGTCGGTCACCCTCACTATGGCCGCCGAAGAAGTCGCTATCGGTAAGCCCGTCGGTAATCATTTGCCCGTTTTTCAACGTTAGCGTGCGATAACGCATGCGTGCTATGAGCCCTAAATCATGGGTAGCGATGAGCACTGAAACACCCGCTTGGTTAAAATCTTCAAACAAACGAATGATTTCCATAGACAGTTTAGGGTCTAAATTTCCGGTGGGCTCATCGGCCAGCAGTAGCGGTGGTTTGTTAACCACGGCTCTGGCGATACCTACACGCTGCTGCTCTCCGCCAGAAAGGGTAATAGGCAGACTGCGGCTTTTATCCCGTAGTCCAACCATCTCCAGCGCAGCATCAACCCGCTTGCGAATTTCTTTGTGCGTATAACCTTCTATGACAAGGGGCAAAGCAACGTTATCAGTAACGGTTTTATCCATTAACAGCTGATGACTTTGAAATATCATACCGATGTCGCGGCGTATAAAAGCGATATCTCGCCGCGTTATGTTATTAAGATCGTGACCGTTAATTAAAACGCGGCCCACAGTGGGGCGCTCCATAATACTGATAAGTTTGAGCAAGGTACTTTTGCCTGCGCCTGAATGCCCAGTTAAAAACGCCATTTCGCCGGGCGCAATGTGAAAGTTCACCTTGCTTAACGCCCGCTGACCGCCGGGATAGGTTTTGCTTACCTGCTCAAACTTTATCATTCTGGATCCCTACTACCTGAATCAGTTAGCTAGCCGGTGTATCTAACTCGCTAAACAGGGCGTCGATAAACTCTTCGCCATCGAACTCACGAAGGTCGTCAATACTCTCGCCCACGCCAATATACCGTATAGGAATACCGAACTGATCTGCAACTGAAAAGATAACGCCGCCTTTTGCAGTTCCGTCTAACTTAGTTAATGTTATTCCGGTTAAGCCCACCGCTTCATTAAATAGCTTGGCCTGGCTAATCGCGTTTTGCCCTGTTCCAGCATCTAGCGTTAACATGATCTCATGGGGTGCATTGGGGTTAAGCTTTTTCATTACCCTAACCACTTTTTTGAGCTCTTCCATCAGGTTATCTTTGTTTTGCAAGCGCCCTGCCGTATCAGCAATCAGTATGTCCGACCCGCGAGACTTGGCTGCCTCCAATGCATCATAAAGCACTGAGGCACTGTCTGCACCGGTGTGCTGAGCAATAACTGGAATGCTGTTGCGCTCGCCCCACACTTGAAGCTGCTCTACTGCGGCGGCGCGAAACGTATCCCCCGCGGCTAACATGACTTTTTTGCCCTGCTGCTGAAACTGCTTGGCCAACTTTCCGATTGTGGTGGTTTTACCTACGCCATTTACCCCAACCATGAGAATGACGAATGGCCCTTCAACAGCATTGTGCTTTTGCAACGCGTCACTTAGCGGTACATTCACATTCGCCAACATGCCTGACATTTGCTGCTTTAAAATATCTAGCAAGGCTTCAGCGTCTTTAAGTTCTTTACGAGAAGCACTGTCCGTAAGGTGGTTAATGATTTTCTGCGTCGTGTCCATACCCACATCGGCAACGAGTAACTGTGTTTCCAAATCTTCGTAAAGCTCTTCATCAATGGCTTTGCCTTTAAACAAGCTGACAATGCCGCTACCCAGGTTTTCTTTGGTGCGCGATAGGCTTTCTTTTAAACGGGCAAATAAGGATTTCTTTTCCTTGGCTGGCGGCGCTTCTTTGGCTTGGGGCGTCTCCTTTACTTGAGGCGTTGATTCAACTTCGCCAAGCTTGTCGTCAATGGTCTCTTCTGTGCTAACGGGAGTATTCGCTTCAGCAGTGGCTTCAGTACTGTTAGTAGAAGAGGCGTCAGCGGTAATTTTTGCTGCAGTATCAACAGTTGAAGCGTCAGCTTTTTTCAAAGCCTTTTCTTCTGCAAGCACTTCTGCTTCAGCACTGGCCACTGAGGCAGCGTCTAACGGCGTTGCTGCTTTATCAATAGACTCTGAATCAGGCGCGCCTGCTTCATCAGATGAGAAGTCTAAAGGCTGCATTTCTTCCATTGCTACAGCGTCAGCAACCGTATTGTGAATCGCTTCGTTTCCGTCAGAGGCAGTAGGCGTAACGTCAGAGAAGGTCTCTTGCTGCTGCACATTTGCCGTTGTCTGCGTAGATTCCGTCTCAAACGATTTGTCTACCGATGTCTCACCAGTTTTTCCTACTGACGTCTCAGACGATTGATCGCCTAACGCGGCTTCAACAGCAGCGTCGACCTTTTCTGACTCAGTTGTATCGACCTCGGAGGCATCAACCTCGGTGCTCTGTACCTCGCTTTCGGCGGTAGCAGCGTTCGCCGCTTCCTGTGCAGCCTGCTCTTTTGCTTGCTGCTCTTTTTGTTTCTCTGCTTTTTTGTTCTTGCTGAACCAGCCAAAGAGTTTCGACATTGTTAGGACAAATCCTTATAAATTCTGAACAAATTCGGCTACACTTGCCGTTTAATATATAAAAGCATGATACCACTGTCAGTCACTATGAAGCGAGTTTCTCACCCGTCAAGGGGCATATCTTCTACAAAAAAACGCCAGCCAGCAAAATTAGACAAAAAAAAACGAGGGCTTATCCGCATTATTAGCGGCCAATGGCGTGGAAAACGACTTCCCGTGCTTGATGCTGAAGGGTTGAGACCCACTACTGATAGAAACAAAGAAACCTTGTTTAATTGGCTAATGGCCTACGTTGACGATGCCCAGTGTTTGGATGTTTTCGCGGGTTCTGGCGGTTTAGGCTTAGAAGCGTTGTCTCGCTATGCGAGGCGGTGTGATTTTATTGAATTAGACAGGCAAGCCAGCGAACAGTTAAGTAAAAACCTACAGACGCTTAACGCTGCTGACTCCAACGTAGCGACAGTACATCAAGGCGATGCCTTAAAAGTGCTCAAACAACTAACCGGCACACAGTACGATATCGTATTTATTGACCCGCCATTTTATCAAAATTTAGTAGCGCCCGTAATCAGTGAGATAGTTAACGCAAACCTTGTTTCCACCGGCAGTATGATTTACATCGAGCATGAAAGCGAGCTTGACTCATTATTACTTCCTAGTCACTGGCATGTGGAAAAAGAAAAGCGTACTGGGTCATTGATATACATGCTTGTTGAAGTGGGCGAGATAAGTCCGCAGGGACAAGATAACGCCTAGGCGTGTTGACCTAACTCAAATCAAGACCGATATTTGACATACCAGCTTCAAGAGCAAGTGCTCGCATCTCGTCGGCTGCTTTCGCTGGCGATGTAGCCTGTTCAATATAATCAAGCAGCTCGTTTTGCACTTCCACTTCAAACGCCATTAGTGGGTGGTCCTTCACTGAGTCGTCATCGGCCTCGCCCGTGGCAAGCAAGTACGCCTCAACGCTGCCTTGAGAAAGCTTACTAATAACGACTGCGCCCTGAGGGTCGTCGCCAGCGACAAGGTTGAGCAAAGAAGCAAGGCCAATAGCCGCATCGATAGCAGGATAAACGCCATAATTGTCGTGAGTTTCTGTATCCGGCGTGGCAACTTCCACTTTCTCAAGCTGAACGGCCACATTGAATTTACTTTTTGGCGACTTGAGCGTTTCCCACACCAAATTAAGGCAATTTCTAAGCGCTGGCGCATCACCAGACTCGGTAACCTCGCAAAATAAGGCGTAGTTTGGCAGCATCCGTTCGAGCAGTGCTGCAGCAAATGCAATGGCTTTATGACCTTCTAACGCTCTTACTCGGGCGAATGTATTTAGTTTTTGCTTTGCCATTAAAGTGCTCCAGCGGCATGGATAAAGTATTTGGTAACGCCATCAAGTAGCATCTGAATGGCAATCATCACTAAGATCATACCCATTAATCGCTCCATAGCAACTAAACCGCGTTCACCGAGTATTTTATGGAATATATTGGAAAACATGAGGATCACAGCGCTAATTGACCACGAAGCCGCAAGTGCGATAGACCAATCAATCATGCGGTCAGGAGATTGATTCGCCAATAATATAAGTGCAGCCAGCGTTGATGGCCCTGCAATCATGGGAATTGCGAGAGGAACGAGAAATGGCTCCTCACCTACCGCAAGGCCACTTGGATTTCCCGATGATGGAAAAATCATTTTTAATGCAATGAGGAACAGAATAATACCACCGGCAATACTGACCGTTTCTTGTTCAACATTAAGAAAATTAAGTACCGACTGACCACTAAATAAGAATAGAAATAGGATAAAAAGCGCAAAAAGCAGCTCTCTTATCAAGATAAATTGTCGACGCTTGGGCTCTATCGACTTCAGTACCGACATAAAAACGGGTAGATTGCCCAACGGATCCATGATCAAAAAAAGCATAATCGCGGCGGACCAAGTATCCATCGTTATTTATCTCCGGTTAGTAAGGCATGTTTAAACACACTGTGTATTTGCGCCGTTTTTTATTGCAGTCATTACTGCCATAGCATTAAGTGTAAAGCTAAATACAAACGTTAACTGCAATAGTTAACGGCGCCGAGCAACCGCTAGCGCCGCGATTAAAGTACAATGGTAAACTAACTTCACTATCTTAAAAACACTTAACGTATTCATATACCTAAATAAGGAGACTTAAACCTTCATTTTCTTAGCGTATCGCTAGCCTCTATTTTTACTCTGCTTAGAAAAGATGTTTTGAGGCGTTTTTGACGCTTTCTTGAAAAAGATCGTCTATATTATCCAATGTTCTCAGCGAACCGCTTTCTTTTTGAAACACGCTATTCATCGTCAGTGCTTACAGAATGACTTCGCTAGCGGTCTAAATATGATTTCTTAATATGGCAATCTGAATTGGGCGTTGGACATTACATAATTCTGATTGCATGGCTGTACTGATAAAGTATCTGTGATGATGAGATATCTGCCCCTGTTTTAATGCGAACGCTGGCAGAGGGAATAAGCCTTTATAATTGAAGGTACCATTATTATTTCTATTACAAAAACAATATACGGAATGAAAACAATGAGTTTGATGACAGTGAATGAAGTTGCTGCTTTTTTAGGCATTCAAGATGTACGAGTTGAACGTCTTGAGCGTGAAAGCCTTTTAGTATCGAAAGAAAAAGATACTGACGGCAATCCACTTTTTGATAGTACCGATGTGGAACGCTATAAAAAGCTCGCTGAGCGTTTAGGCGGAATCTAATAAAAAAGGGAGCTGTGTTTACAGCTCCCTTTTTCGCTTTTGGTATCAAATTTTTTAAAGCCAAGCGCTCATAGCTTGGTAATACCGCTTGTGCTAACTATCAGCAAAAGCATTAGCCTTCTACGCGTTAAAGTCGTGGAGCATTCTTGCTATAGTGCGAATGCCTTTCGCCGTAGCGCCAACAGGCATTTCGGCAGTCGCACCGCCATGATACGCTGCTGCTAAATCTAAATGGATCCAGCCTTTGGCCTTCACAAAGCGCGATAAGAACCCTGCCGCGTTCGATGCACCGCCGCCACCGCCGCCTTTCATCGGACGACTGTTTGCCGTGTCAGCGAAGGCCGATGGGCAACGATCTGCGTGAAAAGGCTCTAGTGGTAGTGGCCAAAAACGTTCGTTTTCTGCTTTTGCAGCATTTAGCATCTGCTCTTTTGCATTATCATCCATTGAAAAGACAGCATGATAATCAGAACCCAACGCTACCACAGCAGCTCCAGTCAGTGTCGCCGCGTCAATAATTAGCGGCGCTCCGGTATCTGTAGCCGCCATTAGTCCATCGGCCAGCACGAGTCGTCCTTCAGCATCGGTATTGACTACCTCTACCGATACTCCATTTTTGTAAGTCAGTACATCGCCTAGTTTGTAGGCGTGGCCACTGATGAGATTTTCTGCGCAGCACAGAATCAGTTGAATACGCTTTTTTATTCCTTGCGTAATGGCTAAGCCAAGGGCACCTGTGACTGTTGCTGCACCACCCATGTCGCATTTCATATCAAGCATACCTTCACTCGATTTTATGCTGTAACCACCGCTATCAAAGGTAATACCCTTACCGACTAATACCGCATCTATAGGTGCATCGGCGTTGCCTATAGGGTTGTAATCAAGCACAAGCATAGCTGGCGGACGCTCGCTTCCTCGCCCCACATTGTATATGCCTACCCAACCTTCGTCTTTCAGCGCTTCACCCACCGTCATGGTGTAATCAACTTTGTCTTTACCTAGTGACTTAAGCCAATCAGCAGCACGCTGAGCTAAGGTTTCAGGGCTCAAATCTTCCGGCGTGTCATTGACAAGCTGTCGAGTAAATAATAAGGCTGCGTATTCGTGCTCTAACGCCGCTTTGTCGTTGTTATTTGCCCAAGTAATACTCGCGGGCTTTCTAGCTCTTGTAAAACTCAACGCAAATGCCCATTGCTGCTCTTTGCTCCATTCGCCAGCGAGCGTAACGCTTGGCAAGCCGATTCCATCGAGTTTACGTGCAGCCTGCTGAATAGTGCGCTCATTGACATTGTCATCGGGCAAGTGAATGACAGCACCTGATTCTACGAAAGAAAGCGACGCATTATCTCCCCACGACAGGTTAGCTGATTGAGTAGAAAGACTTACGGTAAATTCTGCCATTATGTTTTAATCCTTATATACTATTGTTCGCTATGTTGACCGTACTTATCGCTAGGGCTAGTTTAGGAGGCCTCAGCCTCAACTATTCTGTAGTACGTAAACAACATTTGTTCTCTCAATTAAGGAGAATTATGCATTTCTCATCACCGCTTATACGCGGCACACTCATTAAACGGTACAAACGCTTTCTTACCGACGTTGAACTAGAAGACGGCCACGTTGTAACGGCCCATTGTCCAAATACAGGTGGCATGACAGGCTGCGCCGAACCAGGTTATACCGTCTTCTTAAGTGAGTCCAACAACCCAAAACGCAAACTCAAGTATACGTGGGAAGTGGCTAAAACCTTTGATGACCACTTTATAGGTATCAATACTCACAATGCTAATAAGTTGGTGGCAGAAGCACTGAATAACAAGGTAATTGAAGAATTTTCTGATATTTCAGACTGGAAAGCAGAAGTAACACCTCCAACCGCTAACAGCCGATTTGATTTTGCACTGACAAGAGACGGTACCGTTGAATACATGGAAGTGAAATCTGTAACCCTAGCCGATGGCCATCAAGGTTACTTTCCCGATGCCGTGACGCAACGTGGGGCAAAGCACTGTCTTGAATTAGCGCGATTGGCTGAAGAAGGTATTCAAACCACGTTGCTCTTTTGCGTGCAGCATACTGCAATAACATCGGTTCGCATTGCAGAACACATTGATCCTCGCTATGCAGAGAGCGTAACAACCGCGGCTCGTGCAGGTGTAAACATCTTAGCAATGGCCTGCGCGATTAATGAACAAAAAATCGAGTTAAATCAATCACTCCCTATTATTTTGTAAAAAATAGGTTGATTTTTTTTAATTCGGCTTCATATTTGCGCCTTGTTTTGGCGGGTGAACGCACTAATGCGTTTGATGGGAGCCAAGCTGGCTAACCGTAAAAAGAGATACCAGCATAATAATTACATAGACACAATTGATTGCCTGAGGCTGTCGAGTCTGATATAGATATCGGCTCACTCAGGATAAAATGGATGTCGTAGTGTAGGAGATGTGGCACATGCCAACAGGAAAAGAAACAAAATCCTTGGGACTATTAGCACTGGCAGGTTTACAGCCTTACCAGCCAAAAACAGACGAAGAGTACATGGGCGATCCCCAAATGGAACACTTTCGTCTTCTGCTTAGAGCATGGCGTAATCAGCTTCGCGAAGAAGTTGACCGTACTGTAACGCACATGAAGGACGAGGCAGCGAATTTTCCTGATCCCGTCGACCGTGCAGCGCAAGAAGAAGAGTTTAGCTTGGAGTTGCGTACCCGTGACCGCGAGCGCAAACTAATCAAAAAAATTGAAAAAACACTCAAGCGTATTGAAGATGACGATTTTGGCTTCTGCGACCAGTGTGGTATTGAGATTGGTATTCGCCGTTTAGAGGCTCGTCCAACTGCCGACTTATGCATTGACTGCAAAACGATGGCTGAAATTAAAGAGAAACAGCTTCAAGGCTGATTTACCATCACCGTCTTGTTACAGATGGTAGTGAAAAAGCTAGTGCAGATGCTTTTGTTTATTTTAATGCCAATGGCACCATTAATATCAACGTTGGTGTTTTATTGGCAGCATCGTTTTCCAAAAAGCCTCATTATTTTATGATGAGGCTTTTTAATAGTGCTTGCTTTACTTTAAGCAGATTCCTTTCTCAGCGTATTCTTTTCGGCTTGCTAGTTTCATTTCGCTTACTTCTCTTTAGATGCAATACAAAAAACGCTTTTGTAGGGGCGTATTGCAATGCATAACTGTTTAAAACAGCATTTTGACCGACATTCGCAAGAGCGCTCGAGCGCCACTACGAAATACACAGGCCGTTTTGCCCCCTCTCCTTCCGGTCGACTTCACTTTGGTTCACTTGTTACCGCCCTAGCCAGTTACCTTGATGCAAAACACCACAACGGCAAATGGCTAGTACGTATGGAGGATATAGACGAACCGCGCTGCATCGCAGGTAATGATACTGCTATATTACACTCTCTTGAATCCCACGGTTTGCAGTGGGACGGTGAAGTCATGTATCAAAGTAAGCAGCACCCGCGATATCAAGACGTGGTAGACGCATTATTACACGACGGTCAGGCTTACTACTGCAGCTGCACGCGCAAAATGATTAAAGCGATGGGCGGCACTTATAATGGTCACTGCAGAGATAAAGGTTTAAGGCCTTCCAACGAACCGCTTGCTATTCGGCTAAAACTCGATACACCATTGGCGTCTTTCACTGATTTGATCATGGGCGAAGTATCGGCGCCTCATCAAAAATTAGCCGACCAAAGCGTAGATGAGCACACAACGATAGCGCGACCTGTGGTTAAAGCTCAAGGCATCGAAGACCTAACAATCAGACGCAGAGATCAGCTTTTCTCCTATAATTTGGTGGTTGTGCTAGACGATGTTTTTCAAGGTGTGACTCACGTCATTAGAGGTTGCGATTTGCTTGACGTAACGCCGCTTCATCGCTGTGTACATCACACCCTTGGCTATCAGACGTTGCAATATGGCCATGTACCCGTTGCAGCAATAGCACCAGGTAGAAAACTGAGTAAACAGAACCATGCTACTCCCATCGACGACACTACAGCATTAAAAAATATAGTGAGTGCCCTGCATTTTTTGGGCTTCGATGAGGTTAAACGTCAAGATTTCGACTCAATAGACTCATTACTGTCATTCGCTGTTTCTCTATGGGACAGGAAAAAAGTAGTGAAAACACCCGAAATTATTGTTCATCAGCATGAATCCACTTATGATAGCGTTCCTTAATTTATTGCGGAGATACCACCATCATTCATCGTGTTTTCAAATCTGTTAAGCGTGTATTCTCAAAAGAGGGCTCGTCTGGCAAAGCATTACAACCCCGAGTAATGACTCGAGGTGAGCATGGTATTTCTCGTGAAGATATCAGTGCTAATGCGTTAAAAGTCATGTATCGCCTTAACGGAGCAGGCTTCGAGTCTTATTTGGTCGGGGGTTGTGTTCGCGACATTTTGATGGGATATGAACCAAAAGATTTTGATGTGGTCACCAATGCTACACCTGATCAGATAAAAGGGCTGTTTCGGAACTGCCGCTTAATAGGCCGCCGGTTTCGCCTTGCCCATATTGTGTTCGGCAGAGAAATTATTGAAGTAGCGACATTCCGTGGCCATCATCAAGAAACGGATGAAAGTGAGACGATTCCAAAAAATAAAGCCACTGGCTCACAAGACGCTCAAGGGCAGCTTGTGAGAGACAACGTATTTGGTTCTATTGAAGAGGATGCAGAGCGCCGAGATTTCACATTTAACGCCATGTATTACAACGTGGCTGATTTTACGGTAAAAGACTTTGCTAACGGTCTGGCTGCTATTGAAAAGCGTAAAGTGGTATTAATGGGCGATCCAGAAACTCGCTACCGCGAAGACCCTGTTCGCATGCTTCGCGCCATTCGCTTTGCCGTAAAGCTGTCCATGCGCATTGACGCCTCCACGGCCGCGCCGATCAAAAACTTAGCAAGCCTGCTTCAAAATATTCCACCTGCGCGCTTGTTTGAAGAAACACTTAAGCTGTTTTTATCCGGCAAGGGCGAAGAAACGTTTTTAATGATGCGTGAATTTGGTCTTATCAACCAATTATTCCCTCAATTGGCGCCCTTTTTGAAAGACGAGAACAGCAAAGAAATGCAGTTCGTACGTCACGTACTTGCCAATACTGATGAAAGGATTAACAACGAGCAACGGGTAACGCCAGCGTTCTTGTATGCCGCATTGCTATGGTACCCCGTTGAAGAACAATCACAACGTCTGCAGTTGGAGTCTGGGTTAAATGCCCACGACGCCTTTAATATTGCTTCAAGTGAAGTCATTGCTAAGCAAACCCAGCGCATTATGATCCCCAAGCGTTTCTCCACTGTGATGCGAGACATTTGGATCTTGCAGCAGCGCCTTCCTAAACGCTTTGGTCGTCGCGCTTTTCAGTTGCTTACTCACCCTAAATTCAGGGCTGGTTACGATTTCTTACTGGCAAGAGGACAAACTGAAGGCGGCGATTTATTAGAGCTTGCTCAGTGGTGGACGCACTTCCAGCATGCTGAAAGCGGTAAGCAAAAAGGTATGCTTAACGCCCTTAAACGAGCGGACAGCTCAAACAAAGGTGCACCACGTAAACGCAAGCGTAGGCCGGTTAAGAGAGATTCTGATGCTTAAAGAGCATGTGTATATTGGTATAGGAAGTAATCTTGGCGATTGCGAGCGGCAAGCTGCATATGCATTTGAAGCTATCGGTAGTCTTGAAGGTACTCGCTTACTGAAAACCTCCTCCCTTTATGCCAGCAAGCCAATGGGCCCTCAAGATCAACCCGACTACATAAATGCTGTCTGTCTCATAGAAACTACGCTTAAACCTCACAGCCTATTAAAGCAACTGCAACGCATAGAGCTTGAAAATGGAAGAGTGCGAAAAGGCGACAGATGGGGTCCTCGCACACTCGATTTAGATATTTTACTTTACGGCAGTCAGCACATCGATACCGCTGACTTGATAATTCCGCATTATGGAATGGCTGAGAGAGAATTTGTGATGGTACCGCTTTTTGAAATAGCCCCTACCATGGTGATGAAAGATGGAAAACCCATTGCAAGCTGGGTGGCTAACTGTTCGCTAGACGGTCTGCGGCGCCTGCGCGCTTCCAATTAATAGCAAAATCCGTATAGTTCCCATCTTGATATAAACATCTGGACCTTGTTATGAAGAAAGTTACTGTTTCCGGCCTGCTCAAAAAGAAGCAAGCCGGTGAAAAGATTACCTCTTTAACCGCTTACGATGCCAGCTTTGCCAAAATGTTTGATGAGCAAGGTATTGATGCATTGTTAATTGGCGATTCACTTGGCATGGTTTTACAAGGCGAAGATGACACTCTACCGGTCACCGTGGACGATATTGCCTATCACACAAAAAGCGTTCGAAAAGGCACTCAGCGTGCTTTTGTGATTGCCGACATGCCGTTTATGTCTTATGCCACTCCAGAGCAAACCTACGGGAACGCTGCAATACTTATGGCCGCTGGCGCTAGCATGGTTAAAATGGAGGGCGGAAGCTGGTTGTGTGACACCATTGCGGGGCTTAACCTTCGCGGTGTACCTGTGTGCGGTCATTTAGGCCTAACGCCGCAGTCTGTGCATGTATTCGGTGGCTTTAAAGTACAAGGTCGAGGCAATGGGCAAGCTCAAAAGCTTGTTGAAGAGGCTAAAGCCCTAGAGGTCGCTGGTATACAGTTACTGGTACTTGAGTGCGTTCCCACATCGCTAGGCAAGTTAATTAGTGAGACCCTCACTATACCCGTTATCGGTATAGGCGCGGGCAAAGACACCGATGGTCAAATTTTAGTGATGCACGATATGTTCGGCATTAGCGCTAACTACATGCCTAAGTTCTCAAAGAACTACCTAATTGAAACGGGTGACATGCGTAAAGCCGTGGCGCAGTATATCGACGACGTTAAACGCGGCACATTCCCCTCTGCTGAACATAGTTTTGAGTAGCACGCTACATTGATACCGCTTTGCGTATCATCCCCACATTATACAGCTTATACAACGAGGTTTTTATGAAGGTGATAAGTGATATTGCATGGCTTCGCGAAGTAGTCAGCGACTGCAAACGCACAGGCCGCTCAGTGGGTTTTGTTCCTACTATGGGCAATCTCCACGATGGACACCTTCAACTGGTGAAACGCGCTAAATCACATAACGACATGGTGATAGTGAGTATCTTTGTTAACCCCATGCAATTTGGCGAAAATGAAGACCTTGATGCCTACCCAAGAACCATAGAAGAAGACAAAGCTAAACTTATCGCCAACGGCGTCGACGCGGTATTTTTACCAAGCGTCAGCGATATGTACCCGTGCGGCCTTAACGCACAAACGTATGTGGAAGTGCCGGGCATATCTGATGTGCTGTGTGGCGCAAGCCGCCCTGGTCACTTTCGCGGTGTCGCCACCGTAGTGAATAAGCTATTTAATATGGTACAGCCCGACGACGCCTTTTTCGGCGAAAAGGATTTTCAGCAGCTTCACGTTATTCGCACTATGGTACGCGACCTTTCCATGTCGGTTAACGTGCATGGCGTAGCTACCCAGCGCGAAGCGTCTGGGCTTGCCATGAGCTCTCGCAATGGCTACTTAAGCAATGAAGAAAAGGAGACCGCAAGCTTTATTTACCAAGAGATGACTCGAGCAAAAGCGCTAATTGAACAAGGCGACATGCAGTTTAGCGATATAGCTAATTCAATCGTTAGTAATCTTGAAGCAAAGGGTTTCAAAAACGATTATGTAAGTATTGTTAATGCAAACACCTTACAACGCCCTGTCGCTGGCGATAAGCACCTTGTTATTGTAGTGGCGCTTTTTATGGGCACTACTCGATTAATCGATAACCTGCAGATTACGCTGTAGAGACAACGTTAAGCGTTTGCTCCTACAGAAAGGTTGATAAGTTTGTTGAGCTTAATTAGAGGCCGTTTGAATACGGCCTTAGCCCCGTTAACAGTGGTTTTAAGCTATGCTCTGCACGTCATTGATTTTTACAAAGTCAATGAGCGAGGCCCACGCTTTCGTTCCCTTTGCGATAATATGCTGCTCAGCTAAAATAGCGGCCAAATCGTTATGGCTGGTTAATGGATTAGCCAGTACAACTCTAAACACGGTAATGCACTGCGTTGGATAATCTGGCGCTTCAAGGCGCGTTCGAGACACAAATGACTTACCCGCTTCACGCTGTTGTTTTTGAACGGCAACCACTAACGCATCAATTTTTTGATTAATGGCTTTTCGCATGGCTGAGGAGGCCGTTTTAAGCGCTTGCTGCACTTCTGCTGGACAAACCCGATAAGTAAGCAGCGATAGCGTTGGACTAGTGGTTAATTCAAAATCTTGCGCCTTATTGATCATACCTGCAAAATCATGGGCTTTATCAATGCTGCTGTCTATCAATAACTCGTAACCCTTACGGCCAAAAATATGCAGCGCCGAATAGACCATCATTGCCATTCCGTTGCGAGACCCCTCAAGGGTAGTGGCGCCTAAATCTTTTGAACCAGCACGCAGTATGTATTGCGCGTGATGCCTAACGGCATTGGCATCTTCAGGATTTTTAAATAGCGCCATACCAGCGCCCATGGGCACATACATTTGTTTGTGGGCATCTATTGTCACCGAGTCTGCACGATCAATACCTTTTAAACGATCGCGATAACGATGTGAGAATAATGTTGCACCGCCCCACGCTGCATCAACATGGAACCAACAGCCTAACTCTCTAGCAACATCGGCCAGTTCGCCAAGTGGATCAACATGCCCTGTCTCCGTTGTACCGCCAATACCAACAATTGCGAGCAGTTTATTGCCCTCTTCTTGATATCGCTTTCCGGCGCGTAAAGCTTTCTCTGGATCGAGTGTTTGCTGAGGCGCAGGTAAGGTAATAAGCTGTTCTCGACCAATTCCCAATACATCAACAGCCTTAGACAACGAATAGTGCCCGCGCTTGCTGCACATAATGCCCATATTGTTGATGTTGTGAAAACGGTATGCCGCCGCCAATCCTGCTTTGGCAACGCCTGCAAACCCTTTTTGTGGGCCTAACAGCTTGTTTCTTGCCACCCATAATGCCGTAATGTTGGCGATGGTTCCGCCAGAGCAGAATGCGCCGAGTGAGTGCGCTGCACTGTGAAGATGAGCGTTGTAAAAGGCCTCAGGTTGGTCGTATACCAAGTTATGCATCATGCCAATCACTTGGCGTTCAAGGGGTGTGAACGCTTTTGAAGTCTCTATTTTAACCAAGTTTTGGTTTAGCCCCACCATGAGCTTTGAAAGTGGCAGATGAAAATAGGGCAATGCGGATGTCATATGCCCAATAAACGTGGGTGAATAGGTATTAACAGAATGCGCAACAAGTTTATCAAGTAAGCTCTCTGCGTGTGTCGACACAAACTCAGGAGACTCTGGTACCTTAGAATCTGAAAAATCTTTTTCTACTTCTTCCAAAGACGTCTTTTTCGTCACGACGTGTTGAGACAAAAAGTCCAAGATATTGTCTGATAAATGCTGCTCAATTTGAGCAAGCTTTGAGTCTTTGTGCTCAGGCTTGGTAAAGACCCTAAACAAGTGCTCTAAACTAACTTGCGCTTCACCCACTAAACACACCCCTTACATCAAACTTGTACGTTATTGTTTCGCTTCTGACGAGTTTTGCATAAAACAAAAGCCGTAGGTGGTGTTTATGATACCGACCTAACTTTATTTGAGCACCGCTGTCTGCTCTTCGCATTGAATACTGTACACCAAGCACCTAGTTACGAACTATTGGCACTGAATGATTTGCGCCAAGCACACCCTAATATGAGCAGCGCATTCGTTTTGACATAGTCTAATGGTTGCCAACCCTGAAAACTTTTATGCTACTTTCAAAACACACCCACATTACTTTCAGGGGCACGCACTTTACCTCAGATTACAATTTTCGCCAAGTGGTTACCAGCAGCATTTGTGCTTACGTCCCACCTATTAACGTGTCATCGTCCACAAAAGCGAAGCATATGTGAGATTTACTGCTATATTTTAATTATGAATAAATACGAAAAAACGGGGGAACTTGTTTATGCCAATACGTGAAATATCTGAAGATTTTTCAATCGACGACATTGTTCCGTATTTTCAGCCTATCGTAGACTTAGAAAGTCAGGGCGTATGGCGATATGAGTGTCTTGCCCGTTTGATAACCCAAAACGACAAAACATTTTTACCTAGCGAGTTTCTGTATTTAATAGAGCGAGAGCAGCATGTAAAAACCTTAGCTGCCAGTATGTTTTTGCAAAGCGCCAGTTACTTCCACAATGTGAATATTCCGTGGAACATCAATATCTCCGCCAACGACCTAAATAACGACTCACTTATTCATTCTTTAATGGCGCAGCTTGCCGACTACCCCAACCCTGAAAGAGCGAGTATTGAAGTGAGTGCAGCTACGGCGTTGGCCAATCAGGCGCAGCTTCGGTCGTTTATTGATAAGGCAATGCATACCGGGCTAGGTGTCTTTATTGATAACGTCGGCTCTTGTCCAGGCAATATTAGGGCTTTGATGAACCTACCGGTAAGAGGTATAAAAATTGCGGGCGGACTGATTAAGCACTATCAACAGCAAGACGCAGTAAAAGAATACGTCGACTACGTACTGGCCTTATGTGAACACCAGCACATTGCAGTCATTGCAGAGCACATCGAAAACCAACAGCTTTTAAACGATGTTAAACGCCTTCCCATCAAATATGCACAAGGCTATGTATTTAGCCCGCCCGTTGCCGACATACAGCACAATGTTCAAGCAAGGCGTCAGCAGCATTAGTTATGTTTTAGTGCGCGCTAGCACAAGTAATCCGGGAAATAGCTAGAATATGTAACTCGCTAGCTTTCTTCGCTTCGACAATTGAGCTTCCAGCACGTTTGTCCGCTTCCGCTGTACTTGCGCTCAAAGGGCGTCATCGCATTTCCTCCTTTTACCTCACTAAGATCGCAAATGCTGCCGTAATGCTTTGCCGCTTGAGCAAATTCCATGAGGTAAATTAACCAGTTGCTGCGTACTTCAATGTTGGTGGTAATCGCCATTAAATCCACCATAGCTGCACTACCGTGCCACCGTTTTTGTACCTGCGTTTTCTTCGGGTAAGGGTTGGGATACAAGAGGTAATGCTTTACCACCTGCCAATTAGACTGACGAACTAACCGCCACAAGTCGTTTACATCGGCGCGAATAACACAGTAATTATCTTGTTCAATTTGATAATGGCTGTGTTTTTCGACTCGCTGGGCCGATTTATCCACCCCGATAACTCGCGCCTCAGGGTGTGCCTTAGCAATAGTCGCCGTGCTTTCTCCCACACCGCAGCAAGAGTCCAAAATAACAGGGCCTGTAAACCCGCCGAGCCACTGAGACACCTCATCGAAGGCCGCTTGGGTATGCTCCCCAACAGGACGTTTGTTAACCGAAGACTGATACTTTAAAACCAATTCATCCAGCTTGTCGTGCACACCCACTTGATTTGTCGTAATAGACCGAGAGTTGCCGTCAGACATTAACTACGAATTCCTTTACCGGTTTTTAATAAGTAGTAAGCAACGCTAAATAACAACACGTTGAACCCCACCAGCAAGCTGAGCGCTAAGGTAATGTTCACGTCAGATACCCCCAAGAAACCATAACGAAATCCGTTAACCATATACACAACCGGGTTAGCTTTACTTACCCACTGCCAAAACTCAGGCAGCAGTGAAAGGGAATAAAACACGCCGCCTAAATAGGTTAATGGAGTCAGTACAAACGTAGGGACAACACTAATGTCGTCAAATGTCTTTGCGAAAACCGCATTAATTAGACCCGCCGTCGCGAATAGGGTAGACGTTAGCAGTACCGTAAGGGCAATAATGCCTAAGCTATAAATTTTCACATCAACAAAAAATAGCGACACTAGGGTAACCATAATGCCAATGAGAATGGCGCGGGCAACACCGCCCCCTACATAGCCTAGAATGATGACTGACGTGGGTACTGGCGACACTAATAGTTCTTCAATGTTGCGCTGAAACTTAGCGCTAAAAAACGAAGAAGACACATTGGAATAGGAGCTTGTGATCACTGACATCATGATTAAGCCTGGCACAATAAACTCCATGTAGCTAAAGCCACCCATTTGACCAATACGGTTACCAATAAGGCTGCCAAAGATGACAAAGTACAGGCTCATGGTGATGGCAGGTGGAACGAGTGTTTGCACCCAGATACGCAAAAATCGGGTACACTCTTTTATCCAAATTGTGGTTAACGCAACATAGTTTTGTTTTACCCAGCTAATTTTCTTTTCTTCACTCATGTGTGTTGTTTCATCACTCATTACTTCACTCCGCCTGCTTAGCTGACTCGACTAAGCGAACAAACAATTCTTCTAACCTATTTGACTTATTGCGCATGCTCATTACTTGAACGCCCTGCTCACTCAATTGGGTAAATACCGGATTGAGACCTTCGGCTTTCTCTACATCAACCTCTAGCGTATGGTTATCTCCCCACCGGTGCGCTACACCGTGTAGTGTAAGTGCATCCATTTTACTTTGCTCTTGCAACTGCACATCCAGTACAAAAGTTTCTACGTTCAGCTTCGACAGTAACGCTTTCATACTCGTATTCTCAACAATGGTGCCTTTGTTGATGATAGCGATATTGCGGCACAACATTTCCGCTTCTTCAAGATAATGGGTGGTTAGTATAATGGTGATGCCTGCTCGGTTGATTTCCTCGAGGAACAGCCACATCGCACGGCGAATCTCAATATCTACGCCTGCTGTGGGCTCATCAAGAATTAATAACTTTGGCTCGTGCATTAGCGCTCTTGCGATCATTAATCTGCGCTTCATACCACCAGAGAGTTCACGAGCACGGGCGTCGCGCTTTTCCCACAGATCAAGCTTAGCGAGATATTTCTTCGCTCGCTCTTTTGCGATACTGCGCGGTACACCATAGTAGCCCGCTTGATTGAGCACTATTTGAAGCACGGTTTCAAACTGATTGAAATTGAATTCCTGAGGTACTAAACCAATGCATGCTTTGGCTTGCTCTTTTTGTGTTATGAGGTCATAACCAAATACCGACACGGTTCCACCGGATTGATTAACCAGTGAACTAATGATACCAATGGTGGTGGATTTGCCGGCTCCGTTAGGCCCAAGCAATGCAAAAAAATCGCCCTCTTGCACGCTAAGGTCTACGCCTTTTAGCGCCTTCACGCCACCTTTATACGTTTTTGTTAACCCTTTTATGTCTAACGCTTTCATGAAATACCCATGTTGTGAGTGTTATAGCTAACCCGCCAGGGAATGACTGAGTTGTGCGGCGAATAAACGTTACACGTTTACTCGCGTTGTGCGCGTAGTGTACCGCAATCTCCGATAAAAATTTAATTCGTGCGCGACGCAGCCATGCTTTTTTACTTCAGTCGGATAGTTCAGAGGTACCCCGCTGGTTCACATGCAGTGGCGCGTCGATGGATAGTTCACTTTCTGCTTACCACAACTGATATATAAACCTATTCATCAACCGTTATTACTTTCGTTAACAGCCTGTCAGCTCAATGCGTGTTAGCGGCGGTTTTTTGGCTTTTCAAGGGAGGCATCTGGCACATTTTTAATCATCATGGTCTCTTTTCTTCGCGTCATCATTTTTGCTAAACGGCGCATACTGACGGTTTTATCCTTTTCATCTACGATATCGACACCTAGCAAGCGCTCTAGCAAATCTTCAAGGGTAATAACCCCTTCTAAACCGCCATACTCGTCAACCACCAGCAACATATGTACGTGTTTATCGATGAAGTGCTCAAACGTCACCGATAAGGGCATAATGTTTAAAATAGTAATTAAATTCTTGGCATATTCAGACAGAGGCTTATCAGTATTGCCTCGGGCTTGGGCAACCAGCAAATCTGAGCGCATCACGTAGCCGGTAATATTTTCAGAATCGTTATCTTCATACACGGGAATTCGCGAAAACTCGATATTAGAATGTTTGTGGAAAAAGGCCTCTACCGTCATCGATTCAGATACGGAAAATAACGCGGTTCTATGGGTTATTGCGTCTTTTACCTTCAGCTCGTGAAGGCTAAGAAGGCTTTGTAAAAACGAAGCTTCGTGGTTGGCAAGTTGCCCTTCCTGCCCTGATAACTCCGCCATAGCGTGAAGCTCACTGCGACTTAACCCTCTTAGCGGACTATCTTCTTTGAACCCGCTGGTGAGCAACTCAGACATTTTCACAAAAGGCATTAAAATGAGTGTTAGGTATTTTAAAAAATATGCAGTCGCGGGGGCTAGTGTTCGCCAGTACGTCGCCCCTACGGTTTTTGGAATAATTTCAGAAAACACAAGAATGAGTAACGTTAATACGCCGGAGATTACACCTAAATAGGCCTCGCCAAATACAGATGCAGCTTGGGCTCCCGCACCCGCCGCTCCCATAGTATGAGCAATGGTGTTAAGCGTAAGAATGGCTGACAACGGCGTGTTGATGTTATCGGTCTGTTTACGCAACAACCTTCCACTTGGCGCATTCTCTTTCTCCAGTACGGAGATATATGCGGAAGAGACACTTAATATTACCGCCTCTGCGATTGAACACAAAAACGAAAAGCCAAGTGCGATAAACACGTACACAATAAGTAAAAACATGTAGGGTTTCCATAAGGATTAGATATAGCTGCGAATGACTATTGCTATTTCTCAGCGTTACATTATGAGGAACATCGTGAACGTTACAAGCACATCGATAGATTATTTGAACGAATTACAGCATGATGACGGTGTTTGTGTGTGGCGATACTGTATGAGTTTATGAATACCAATACGCAGCATCAAAACAACAAGTACTACAGCGCTTACGGCATAAGCTACTTGAACTTCACCACCATGTTTATGCAACAAAGATTGGGTTTGAATAAGCTCCTCTAGCGACAGCACCGACACAACATAGTTAAGTAGATAACCAAATGCAATACTTGCCGTCACCACGCTAAACAAATAAAGCGCGAGCGTTTTTAACCCCATTTCCTGCTTAATCATACCCATAGTAGATATGTTGGTGGCTGGGCCTGCCATAAGAAACACAAGAATAGCACCTGGCGATAACCCTGCCGCTAAGAAACCAACGGCTAGGGGCGTTGAAGCCGTTGCGCAGATGTACATTGGAATACCAATAAATGCCATGACCAACATAGCAACAAGGCCATCACCCCATTGCGTTAAAAAATCGGTAGGCACCCAGGTTTTAATTGCAGCCGCGAGAGATAAACCTATCAGTAGCCACACCACAATATCTTCGAGCAGCTTTCCGCTGGCATAACGAGCCACGCGGACAGCAGACGATACTGCATTGGAGAACCGAAAGGGTGCTATTGTGGAATTGTCAATACGCCCTGCACTGCTTCTGTCGTTATTGATACTGCCTGGAATGCTACCGCCGATGTTGTCACCCTCACTCTGTGAGCTGTTGCAGCATGAAGTGGGCTGCGCCACTTCTTCTTTAGTGCTGCAGCAAGAGGTATTCTCAACTGGCTTTAATGGTTTGCTTTCGCAACACGAGACCGCAGGTTCGGCTGTTTTTTCCACTTTACTGTCTGAGTTGTCGAATACTTTGACCATAATACCTGCGTATATCGCACTCACCACAGCAGCTACCGGCCTTATTATGGCGAATAAAGGGCCAAGTAGTGCATAGGAGACTGAAACGCTATCGACACCTGTTTCAGGCGTAGAAACAAGAAATGAAATAGTTGAAGATTTTGAGGCTCCGCTGCGCCTAAGGCCCAACGCCGCAGGAATAACGCCGCAAGAGCACAAAGGCAAAGGGGCCCCAATAACCGCAGCCTTACTAATTGATCCTACGGAGTTGCTGCCCATGTGACGCTCGAGAAAAGACACTGGCACCAATTCATGCATGACTCCCGCCACAAACAGGCCCAATAATAACCATGGCGCAGATTCCATGAATAGCGCTAGAAAATTTTGGCCTAGCAGAATAATGTCGGACATACTTCCTCAATATGGCGTAAAGAACACACAGCGTCGCTGTTGTGTGGGCTGTTTTATTAACCATCCAATACTATCAGAAAACCACGCATTCAGAAAATCACAAGCGACAATGGGCTTTATCAGGGCCATTACGCTGCATTAAAGCTAAGTGATAGTGCAACGTCGCCCTACAAACAACAGTAGTATGGTGTTGCCACACTATATCGAAAAAAAGCCTGCATAACTATGAAGGCCAAATACTGGCGTTCTCTACCCGTTATACTTAGTTACAAGCAAACCGCCTAAGATCAACCAACAACAAGCAGCGTGAGCTACTGTGTGTCGCTCAGACTATCTTTCTTAAGTTTTGATACCACTGAAAACGCTTCTAGCATGACCAATACTGAAACAATCAGCACCACAGCATCAAGAAATACCAATAGATAATTCTCAGCCAAGTAATACTCTTTTAGTTTGATAAGCCCTGCAAAAAAAGCCATGACTAACACGAACACCATAGGAATAAGTGTATATTTCGCTGGTCTGCCAAGCTTGATAAGCATCACCGAAATAACTAACAACGTGAGGCTGGCCAGTATTTGATTGGTTGAGCCAAATAGCGGCCAAATGATCATCCCTCCGCTGCCAGAGGCCCCACCTGCACCGAAGGCGAGTAATAAGCAGCACCCAACCGCAAGCAGTGTGGCTACAACACCGCTTTTAAGTGCATTGATGGAATAAATATCACCCCACTCTTGAATTATATATCGCTGAAGTCGCACACCAGAATCCATGGTTGTACCCGCGAACAGCACAACCATTACGGCTAGAATGGTGGAGGAGAAATCAACGGGCAAACCCCAACCTTGCTGTATTAAGTTAGCTCCCCCAGTAATAAATGCGCCCACACTACCAGCACCTAAATGACTGTACACTTCATGCCATTCTTCAGGAGACGCGGCAAATGCAACGCCGCTTACCGCCACAATAGTAATGAGGGCAAGTGAACCTTCACCTACGGCACCTAAGTAACCGACGAAGCGCGCGTCTGTTTCTTTATCAAGCTGTTTTGAACTGGTGCCAGACGCCACTATGCCGTGGAAACCTGATACCGCGCCACAGGCAATAGTAACGAACAGAAGTGGAATAATACTGGGGGTGTCTACCGCAGTTTGCATATTAAAGGCGGGAGCGGTGATATCCGGCATGGCGAAAAATACAGCGCCATAAAGCAAGAACAGACCCACTAATAATTGCATGCCGTTGATAAAATCCCGCGGCTGTAGAAGCATCCATACAGGCAACAATGAAGCAATAGCTGCATAGATAAACAATATGACAATCCAGTTCGCTTTATCTGCTAGACCAAACATGGTTTCCGGCAGGCTTATTGGAATATAGCTACCTGCATATACAGAGGCATAAAGCACGACAATGCCCACAAGACACAGTGGAATTAGCGCAAAATTGCGCTTTAAAAGCTGCCCAATAATCAACGCAACGGCTATTGCCATCCACGCGGGAAAGACCGCCGTAGGCTGAGACACAAACGAATTGGCTATCACGACACCGAATACCGCATTTACCATTAAGAGAACGAGGAAAATAACAATCATGAACAACGAGCGAGAGCGCTTACCGATAACGCTTTCAGACAATGCTCCCATTGACTTTCCTTTATGCCGAGCACTGGCCCACAGCGCGCCCATATCGTGAACGCCTGCAAAAAGGATTGTACCAAACACCACCCAAAGCACTGCGGGTACCCACCCCCAGTACACCGCGATTGCGGGCCCTACGATGGGAGCTGCGCCTGCTACTGAGGTAAAGTGGTGACCCCAGAGCACGACTTTATTCGTTGGCACAAAATCTTTTCCGTCCTGCTCGGTATGAGCGGGGGTTACAAAATTATCATCTAATTTAAAAATGCGATTAGCGATAAATTTTGAATATACAAACCATCCGAAAAGCATTCCGATGATCCCGAGTATTACAATGGCTATAGACTGCATAAATTTTTCCCACTGTCGTTTTTGCAAGGCACTTTTGAACGCGCTGTTTTGTTGTCCATGTGTTAAACCTAGTGACCTGTGATTAAAGCATTTTTTACACACATTGCGACACGATACTAGACCAAAGTCTAGCTATCTAAAAGCCGATTCAAACAAGTCATACCATTAGACTAACAATAGGGCTAATTCAAGAGAAAGCGCACCCCACTAAACTGCGGCTGCACTTAATCAGTTACAAGCTCATCAATTCGTCTTTATTTACGTGTAATTGATAGTCTAGCACTTTAAAAAAGAATCATTCTCGTTTATAAAACGTCACACTAAGTAAACTACACACATAAAGTAAATACAATGGCATCTCCAAAACTTCATATGGCGTTTCGTAAGTACCACCGATGGTTGGGCTTCTTTTTATCTGGGATCATGGCAATTTATGCATTGAGCGGCGTGTTACTCATATTTCGGCCAACTGATTTTTTAAAGTATGAGCAAGTGCAAACTCGGCAACTCAGTGTAAACCTATCGGCAGAAGAGGTGAGTTCTGCTATTAAAGTGAGAGGCTCAGAGGTTATTAGTGAAGACAGCAACACGATCACGCTTAATGTTGGTGAATACGATAAGGCATCTGGCACAGCCACGATAATACGAAAAGACTACCCTATTGTGTTAGCTAAAATAGTAAAGCTGCACAAGGCGACGAACAACAGTCCTTTGTTCTACTTAAATATCGCGTTTGGCGTAAGCTTACTATTCTTTGTGGTGTCGGCGTTTTTGATGTTTATGCCAAAGTTACCCATGTACAAAAACGGGCTTAAGATTGCGGGAATAGGTGCTGCGGTGGCAGTATTAACGGTTGTTTTTGGATCTTAAGGGTTGAGCCTTATTTACGTCAAAAATAATGAGACCTAGTAAAGGTTTTGATAAAAGAGTGCCTCAGCATCACTAAGGTGCTCTTTCATTTAATGGTGACCCGCCCTAAATAGCGTTTAAGAAAAACTGCGCTATCTCTTTGTATATTGCTATCGATTCCGGCGTATTGTGTGCCACCAAATAATCTGCATGAGAGAGCCCTTCAAACACCTCTAGCTGAGTGCGAATGCCGCTCTCCCTTAACTTTCGATTTACGCGCACCGTGTCACTTAAAAACAAATCCCGTGTTCCTGACACTAGGATGGTAGGTGGCAACCCGGTAAAATCGCCATACAAAGGGGAAACGCTAGGTTCAGACAGTGAATGTATTCCGGCGTAAAGCACGGCCGCAGCATTGAGCAATCCTTGATAACTCACTAGGATTCTATCGACTCCCTCATTTATAAGTAACGAATCACTGGCATTAGACAAGTCTGCCCAAGGCGTTCCTGCATACGCAGCTATCGGCAGCTCAATATTTTGCTTTTTAAGCTTTTGCAGTAACGACAGTGCTAGCCCACCGCCTGCTGATGTCCCTCCAACAAAAATATTGTTAGCACCAAAGCTATCCTTCAAATGGCAGTAAACGGTAAACGCATCATCTAATGCTTGAGAAGACGGCGAAGAGGGTGGCATGCGGTAATCAACGCAATACACCACAATGCCTAACCTGCTGGCGATTAAAATGCCCTCCTCAATGCTCGGAAGGCCTGAGAAAAAGACATAGGCACCACCGTGAAAGTCGATATATACCTTACCTTCAAAACCTTCACTGATATGGGTAGGAGTTACTCTACGAACACTGACTCCCGCAACGCATAGTAGCTCAACGGCAACGTTAAACTGCTTGCGCATCGCTTTTACTTTCTTCTTTTGCTGGGTGTTGACTAAGTGTATTTGCTCAAGCCATTGCGCTTTGGTAGACGGCGAATTAGCTTTAACAGCATCTAAGGTAGGAGTTGGGAATTGCGCCATAGCCTGCCTCATTTCATCACTTAGGCCTGCAGGGGTGTCGATGGTTCGACTAAGGCCGAGGGATGAATTATTGGTGTTATCAGGCATGGCGTTTATTTCCCATTTTTGAAATACCTAATGCAATGAATGCTATTTTGACTCAAAAATAGCGCCCTACACTGCAGTTAAACTCTGTACATGAGCACTGTAAGACAGCTATTCGCGAAAAGCTATTTATGAAAGGCTTTCGACTAAAGAGCGCTTGTTACAGAATACGTTATTGAAGAATACAGGCCAAGCCAGTCAGTTTAAACAACAGCGATTAAACCGCAGTAATTCAACATCAGTGCTTACACTCCAGTGAATAGGAATGAGCTCATAAACACTTTCTAATACGCATGCTCTCGTAAACGTGCTCTGTTAAAAAGAACAAGTACAGTATTATTTAGTGAACTCTTGGGTTATAACTATCGTTGAAAAACAAGAGCATGTTTATGCTTTGCAAAAGTAAACTCACCCTAATTAACAAACAAGGTTGCCAGTTATTTTTTACCTACTGACATACATTGCGACGAATGATGACTTATAAGGAAATTGACATGAAATTACACTCTTTTCGCAAATTGGCTGCAGGAGTTGGGCTAGCGTTGCTCTCTACCACCGCGCTCAGTGTTGAAAGCGCAGAAATTGCCAGTAGCGGCAACGATAGCACGTCTATTTGGGAGGTTACTAAAAACGGTGACACCGTCTACATTGGCGGCACTATTCACATTCTCCCCGTATCTGAATTTCCGTTACCAGTGCAATTCACTGACATTTATCAATTAAGTGACACCGTGGTTTTTGAAGCCGAGCTACCTGACCCAACCGATGTGGCCGCGCAGCAACAGATGATGATGGGGCTATCCTACCGAAATGGGGAAACGCTCAAAGATACCCTGACAGACGAAACCTTTAAGGCCTTAGACCAATATTTATCTGCCTTCGGCGCTAGTGCAAACCAGTTAGCCAGCTTTAAACCTGGTTTTGTTACCACTATGTTAGTCACCATGGAAGCACAGCGTGCACAAATGGCTGGTGAGGGCGTAGACGCTTATTTTACTCAATTAGCAAAGCGAGACGGCAAAGAAAGAGAGTACCTAGAATCGCTAGACTTTCAGATTAATATGCTTGCTAATTTAGGCGACGGTGAGGAGGAACGCTTTATTTCTGAAACCCTCGCGACTTTACCCGATCTTAAAAGCGAACTTGAACAGACGATAAAAGCGTGGCGTGCAGGAGACACAGAAGCCTTAAACAAGCTCGTCATTCAAACTTTCAAACAAGAAGCGCCAGAATCCTATGACGATGTGTTTACCAAACGCAATATGAACTGGATCCCTCAAATAGAAGCTATGTTTGGCGATGACGATCAAGAGTTTGTACTGGTAGGCGCGGGACATCTCGTTGGCGAGGACAACGTACTTGAGCTTCTTAAGCAAAAAGGGTATGGGTTAAAGCAGCTATAACAGGCTGGTGCAGGGGTTAAAGCGCTTTCCCGTTAATGACTGTGATTCTGATGAATAGACTTTTAACTTAGTGTCGCAAGAGATACAGTAGGTTTGTGATATTAACGCCTTTTACACACAGCACTCATGCGATTGACAGAAAAACGGTTATTCGCCTGAGTATTTTGATGCACAAGCGTTAAAGATACTTTTACCCTCTCTTACTTCACGTAAACCCGATATTCCCAAGGTTTCAAATTAAGGCTTGTAGACTCTGAAAATGTCACTTTTTGCTTGTTAAATAGTTCAGTATAGACTCCTGACGTCTGCGGGCCTTTAAATTTTACTGCATGATCTTTGTCAGAAAAATTAATTACAACAAACACCTTACCCTCGCTGTTATCGCGGATAAAACTCAATACTTCGGTCGGACTCGTATTATAAATACGCTCCATTGTGGCGCCATATTTACCATGCCACAATGCGGTATTACTTTTCTGAAGCGCCAATAGCTTCTGTATTAATGGTGTAAACTCATGTTCTTTCCATTCGATTGGGTCTTTTTCGAAAAACTTGAGACGCTTATCATTACCGGCTTCCAATCCATTATAAATTAATGGGATACCCTCCCCGACAACGGACAACACGATTGCTGCCGCCGCTTTCTCTTCGCTGCCATAGCGCTCAAATACGCTTCCTTCCCAGGAATTAGCATCGTGATTTGAAACATAAGTCATTCGGTAGCTATTTTTCGGATAAGCTCCCTCATTCCATGAATAGTAAACAAACAGGCTATTTAGGTCAGCCTGTCCAATCATAATATCGTGAACAGCCTCCTGCCAAGACCATGCGTAAGTAGCATCAAAAGCTTTTGCGTGTAAATCGCGCATTTCCCATTCAGCCAACATAAAAACAGGTTTAATGGCATCTAATTCGGCTCTGACATTTTCCCAGAAGTCGATTGGTACGAAACCCGCAACATCGCATCGGTAACCGTCAACATTTACTTCTTCAACCCAAAACTTCATTGCATTAGTCATGTATTTCCGCATTTCTGGAACGCTATAATCAAAGTCGATTATGTCTGACCAATCCCACCAAGGGGTCGGGTGAAAGTTGCCCTGCGCATTTTTTGTATACCAATTTGGGTGTTTAAATCTTAATTCGTTATCCCAAGCACTGTGGTTTGCTACTCAGTCTAAAATGACATACATACCGAGCTCATGTGCCCTATCTACAAAGCTTTTTAAATCTTCCAACGTACCAAATTCGGGGTTAACACTAAAATAATCTTTGACTGCGTAAGGGCTACCTAGCGAGCCCTTTCTATTTTCTTCGCCAATAGGATGAATAGGCATTAGCCAAAGAATATCCACGCCGAGTTCTTTTAATCGTGGTAATTGTTCCTTTGCAGCTGTAAACGTCCCCTCTGGAGTAAACTGTCGCGTATTTATCTGGTAAAAACTGGCGTTCTTACTCCATTCGGGATGCTGCAATTTGACGTATTCTTGAGGTACATATTTCGATGAAGTATTTGTTGATGTAGTGTTTTTGCCGATATTGGTACATGCGCCTAAAATCAAAGTCAAAAATAATAATGCAAATTTGTTCATATTTTGAATCTCTTAATCGGTTAAGTTTTAGCAATATGCGATGCAAATAATTTTTTTTCAACAATCTGTTAACATGAATACGTATGTATGACTTTGTGGGTGTTTACCAGATTCCCCAATAGCTATAGAGAACTCTCAGCAGCACGGACGCGACTGTGGAGTCCCCATGGATGGGTTCACGGCGTGTTTCTTCCTTTCTCCTAAGCTTTTATTATGCCTCGAAGGGAGTGAGTGTATGCCCTCTGAAACCCTACACCGCAGGGATGCGGTGTCGGAGCCCCCATGAATGGGTTTACGGCGAGTTTCAGAGGTCATACACTCACGCACTTTTAAACAGGCATAAAAAAAGCGCACCTAAGTGCGCTTTTTTGTGCAGTGTTTGCAGAGTCTAGATTAGTCTAGGATCTTCGCAACAACACCAGCACCTACTGTACGACCACCTTCACGGATTGCGAAACGTAGACCTTCGTCCATCGCAATCGGAGCAATTAGCTCAACTTTAAATTTAAGGTTGTCACCAGGCATTACCATTTCTACGCCTTCTGGAAGCTCTACCGCACCCGTTACGTCAGTGGTACGGAAGTAGAACTGTGGACGATAGCCTTTGAAGAATGGAGTATGACGGCCACCTTCGTCTTTAGACAATACGTACACTTCTGCTTCAAACTTAGTGTGTGGGTTGATTGAACCAGGCTTCGCTAGTACTTGTCCACGCTCTACGTCATCACGCTTAGTACCACGTAGTAGTACACCAACGTTCTCACCAGCACGACCTTCGTCTAGAAGCTTACGGAACATTTCAACACCCGTACACGTCGTCTTAACTGTAGCTTTGATACCAACGATTTCTACTTCTTCACCAACTTTAACAATACCTTGCTCAACACGGCCTGTTACAACAGTACCACGACCTGAGATTGAGAATACGTCTTCAATTGGAAGAATGAACGGCTTGTCGATTGCACGCTCTGGCTCTGGGATATATGAATCAAGCGCTTCACCTAGCTCGATGATTTTCTTTTCCCATTCTGGGTCGCCTTCAAGGGCTTTAAGAGCAGAACCTTGGATAACTGGAAGGTCATCGCCTGGGAAGTCATATTCGCTAAGAAGTTCACGAACTTCCATTTCTACTAGCTCAAGAAGCTCTTCATCATCAACCATGTCACACTTGTTCATGAACACGATGATGTGAGGAATACCAACCTGACGACCAAGTAGGATGTGCTCGCGAGTCTGTGGCATAGGGCCGTCAGTCGCTGCAACTACTAGAATACCGCCATCCATCTGTGCAGCACCGGTGATCATGTTTTTAACGTAATCAGCGTGTCCTGGGCAGTCAACGTGGGCATAGTGACGAGCAGGAGTATCATATTCTACGTGTGAGGTAGAGATGGTGATACCACGTGCTTTTTCTTCAGGCGCGTTATCGATCATATCGAATGCGCTTGCAGAACCACCGTAGGTCTTAGCTAGAACAGTAGTAATAGCTGCAGTTAGTGTGGTTTTACCGTGGTCAACGTGGCCGATAGTACCCACGTTTACATGGGGCTTTTTACGTTCAAACTTTTCTTTTGCCATTTTTCTCGTTTCCTAAGTTAAAAGTCCGACCCACAAATAGACCGGACCGAACCTTCATTTAGATTAGATTCTAGATTCAATAATAGCCCGCGCCACATTGTTAGGCGCCTCAGAATAATTGAAAAACTCCATTGAGTATGAAGCACGACCCTGCGTTTGTGAACGCAAGTCTGTCGCATACCCAAACATCTCCGAAAGAGGCACTTTAGCACGTATCGTTTTAATACCTGCAACGCCATCTTCCATACCTTCGATCATGCCGCGACGACGATTTAAATCACCAACAACATCACCCATCCAGTCTTCTGGAGTTGTTACTTCAACTTTCATTGTGGGTTCAAGCAACACCGGATTTGCTTCTGCGGCGCCTTTTTTGAAACCCATAGAGCCGGCGATCTTAAACGCCATTTCAGAAGAGTCAACATCGTGGTAAGAACCATCAAACAACGTAACCTTTACATCAAGTACCGGATACCCTGCAAGAACACCACTTCGCATCTGCTCCTGAATTCCTTTGTCGACCGCGGGAATGAACTCTTTTGGAACAGTTCCACCGACGATCTCGTTCACAAATTCGTAGCCAAAATCCTCTTCCTGAGGCTCAATACGCAACCATACGTGACCAAATTGACCGCGGCCGCCTGACTGACGAATGAACTTCCCTTCCACCTCAACATTTTTGCGGAGGGTTTCACGATAAGCAACCTGAGGGTTACCTACGTTACATTCAACTTTAAATTCGCGTTTCATGCGATCGATAATGATATCAAGGTGTAATTCACCCATACCAGAGATGATCGTTTGACCGGTTTCGTCATCAGTTTTTACTTTAAATGACGGATCTTCTGCAGCCAGTTTGCTTAGTGCTATGCCCATTTTTTCTTGGTCAGCCTGCGACTTTGGCTCTACAGCAATTGAAATTACCGGATCAGGAAATTCCATACGCTCTAACGTAATGATGTTATTTGGATCGCATAGCGTGTCACCTGTAGTGACATCCTTAAGGCCAATCGCTGCTGCAATATCGCCCGCGCGAACCTCTTTTATTTCTTCTCTGTCTTTTGCGTGCATTTGCACAATACGACCGAAGCGCTCTCGCTTACCTTTCACTGGGTTGTATACCGTATCACCAGTATTTACCACACCTGAATAGCATCGGAAGAACGTCAACGTACCAACAAAGGGGTCGGTCGCTATTTTAAACGCCAAAGCAGAAAATGGCTCTTCGTCCGTAGGATGACGTTCTGCTTCTGTTTCGTCTTTGTCGTCAAGAATACCCGTTATCGCCTTTACTTCATTTGGCGAAGGTAAGTAATGAACAACCGCATCTAGTACTGCCTGAACACCTTTGTTTTTGAAGGCACTGCCACAGGTGGCAAGAACAATTTCGTTATTCAGCGTACGGGTGCGTAGCCCTAGTCGTATTTCTTCTTCGGTTAGCGATTCGCCTTCCAAATACTTGTTCATTAACTCGTCAGAAGCTTCAGCGGCTGCTTCTATCATTTCAGTACGATACTGCTGCGCTTTCTCTAAATATTCAGCCGGAATGTCTTCATAAGTAAATGTCATACCCATGTCTTCAACATTCCAGTTAATTGATTTCATCTTAATTAAATCGATGACACCATGGAATTCTTCTTCAGCGCCCATGTTGATTTGAATCGGAACACAGCTAGCGCCTAAGCGTTTACGGATTTGCGCCACAACGCGTTCAAAATCAGCACCAGCCCTGTCCATCTTATTGACGAATACAAGGCGTGGCACTTGATATTTATCAGCCTGTCGCCAGACTGTTTCTGATTGAGGTTCTACCCCAGAAGACCCACAGAATACAACAACCGCTCCGTCAAGAACACGTAGTGAACGCTCTACTTCAATAGTAAAGTCTACGTGTCCAGGCGTGTCGATGATATTTATTCTGTGTTGATCGAACTGCTGCTCCATACCGGACCAAAAACAGGTAGTCGCAGCGGACGTGATAGTGATACCACGCTCCTGCTCCTGCTCCATCCAATCCATAGTAGCAGCACCATCGTGCACTTCACCGATTTTGTGAGATAGTCCTGTATAAAACAAGACTCGCTCTGTGGTCGTGGTTTTACCAGCGTCCACGTGAGCCACAATACCAATATTGCGATAGCGCTCAATCGAGGTCTTACGAGGCATAAATCTCTCTCAGTTATATTACGTTGATTACCAACGGTAATGAGCAAACGCTTTGTTTGCTTCGGCCATACGGTGAACGTCTTCACGTTTCTTAACCGCTGAACCTTTATTTTCTGATGCATCCATCATTTCAGCCGCTAGGCGCTGTGCCATAGACTTTTCGCCACGTTTACGTGCAGCATCAACCATCCAACGCATACCTAGTGCATTACGACGAACTGGACGTACTTCTACTGGAACCTGATAAGTTGAACCACCCACACGACGAGACTTAACCTCAACCGTTGGACGGATGTTATCAAGAGCTTCTTCGAAAACATCTAGGTGTGCTTTGTTGGTTTTTTCAGCAACAATATCTAGCGCACCGTAAACGATTTTTTCAGCGACTGACTTTTTGCCGTCGAGCATTACGACATTCATGAATTTAGCAAGCAGTTGTGAACCAAATTTTGGCTCTGGTAGGATTTTACGTTGACCTACGACTCTTCTTCTTGGCATTTTCTATTCTCCGTATGAATTCAGGGAATACCCAAAACTCTTAAACTTCAGTTTGGCCTTACTAACGGAGAACCGTTAAGACTTAGGCCTTTTCGCACCGTACTTAGAACGGGCTTGCTTACGATCGTTTACACCTGCGCAGTCCAATGTACCGCGAACTGTGTGATAACGAACACCTGGTAAGTCTTTAACACGACCACCACGGATAAGTACTACACTGTGCTCTTGTAGGTTGTGACCTTCACCACCGATGTATGAAGAAACTTCAAAACCGTTAGTTAGACGTACACGACATACTTTACGTAGTGCAGAGTTTGGTTTCTTTGGCGTAGTAGTATATACACGAGTACATACACCACGTCTCTGTGGACAAGCTTGCAGTGCAGCTACGTTGCTTTTTTCAACGGGCTTTCTGCGTGGCTTGCGCACTAACTGGTTAACTGTTGCCATTAACTAGCTCCTGATTAAAAACTACGAAAACCCAATCATTGTGATTGGGTCCATATAATGCGACTTTTCACTTCGTCGCCCTGTTTGTAGTAAATATTGTGCTCGTCAATATTTACTAGGCTCTGATAAAAAAAACCGCGACCGTTTATCGAGCCTTTTCGGGGCTATCCAAAATCGGGTCGCGGAATATTAATGATCATCGCCTTGACTGTCAAGCTGTACAAACTCTAAGCACTTAATATTCTTAAAATCTGTCAGCCTAAGCTGCCATTATGTTAGGAGTACGTTAACGCACTCCTATGATCATGCCTTATTCGGCCGAATCGTCGTCTGCACCTGCATTAAGCGCTTCGGTCAGTGCCTGTTCTGCATCTGCTGCAGATACTGACATTTCTTCGATTTGCTCTTTGCGCTGTTGTGCTCGGCGTTCATGGTAAGCGAAACCCGTACCAGCTGGAATGAGTCTTCCAACAATTACGTTCTCTTTCAGACCACGAAGGTCATCTTCTTTACCTTGAACCGCTGCTTCAGTCAGTACACGCGTTGTTTCTTGGAACGATGCCGCTGAGATAAATGACTCAGTAGACAGTGACGCTTTAGTGATACCCAGCAATTGTGTTTCGTACTGTGCTGGTATCTTACCGTGTTTTTCAATTTCACGGTTGGCTACTTTCACGTTAGAAACTTCTACCTGCTCGCCTTCTAGGAACTGCGTGTCGCCCGGATGAGTAATCACGCACTTACGCAACATCTGACGAATAACAACTTCGATGTGCTTATCGTTAATCTTAACGCCCTGTAGACGGTACACTTCCTGAACTTCGTTTACGATGTAGTTTGCTACATGGGAAATACCACGAAGGCGCAATATGTCGTGTGGAGACTCTGGACCATCGGCAATAACTTCGCCTTTTTCCACTTTCTCACCTTCGAACACATTAAGCTGACGCCATTTCGGAATCATCTCTTCGTATGCTTCACCTTCAGCAGGTGTGATCACTAAGCGCTTCTTACCTTTCGTCTCCTTGCCGAAACCGATAGTACCTGAGATTTCAGCTAAAATAGCCGGCTCTTTAGGCTTACGTGCTTCGAACAAGTCTGCAACGCGTGGTAGACCACCCGTGATGTCACGAGTCTTCGAGCTTTCTTGAGGTATACGCGCTAGCACGTCACCTTCGTTAGCCACTTTGCCTTCTTTCGCTTCGATTGTGGTGAAGCTTGGAAGACGAATCTCTTGAAGACCGAACTCATCACTTTCAAGGATAAGCTTAGGCTCTTTTGCGTTTGCCTTTGTTAAATCTTTAACAACAATACGCGTTAGGCCAGTAAGCTCATCCTGCTGCATTTCTGTGTTAGAGTCGTCGATGTCAGCGAAGCTAATTTTAGCTGCACGTTCAGTAACAATTGGGTGACTATGCGGATCCCAGTTAGCAACAACGTCGCCAGCTGCAATCTTCGCACCATCGTCAACACTAAGCACTGCACCGTAAGGCACTTTATAACGCTCTTTCTCACGACCTTGCTCATCGATAACAGTCAGTTCTGTTGAACGAGAAACAATAACCACTTTGCCGTCAGAGTTACGAACAGATTTTTCGTTGTGTAGCTTAAGACTACCCGCCGTTTTCACCTGAACACTATTCTCAGCTGACGCTCGTGATGCCGCTCCACCGATGTGGAATGTACGCATGGTAAGCTGTGTACCGGGTTCACCGATTGATTGTGCTGCAATAACACCAACTGACTCACCACTGCCAACCATATGTCCGCGAGCAAGGTCACGACCATAACAGTTAGCACACACACCAAAGTCGTTATCACAGGTGATAACCGAGCGTACTTGAATTTGGTCAACAGAGTTGGCTTCAAGCATGTCCACTAGCGCTTCGTCTAATAGTACATTACGTTCAACCAATACTTCACTAGTACCTGGCTTAACTACGTCTTCTGCAACTACTCGACCTAGTACCCGTTCGCGAAGCGGCTCAACTACGTCGCCACCTTCGATTAGCGGTGTCATGGTTACACCACCGAACGTACCACAGTCGTCATTAGTGATAACCAAATCTTGTGCAACGTCAACAAGACGACGAGTTAGGTAACCCGAGTTCGCAGTCTTAAGTGCTGTATCGGCAAGACCTTTACGCGCACCGTGCGTTGAGATGAAGTACTGAAGAACGTTAAGACCTTCACGGAAGTTTGCCGTGATGGGGGTCTCGATGATTGAACCATCTGGTTTAGCCATCAGACCACGCATACCCGCTAACTGACGAATCTGAGCGGCACTACCACGAGCGCCCGAGTCGGCCATCATGTAAACAGAGTTAAATGAGGTTTGCTCTTCTTCTTCGCCATCGCGGTTAATTACGATGTCAGTCTTAAGATTATCCATCATGGCCTTGGCCACTTTTTCGTTGGCATTTGACCAAATATCAATAACTTTGTTGTAACGCTCACCGGCTGTTACGAGACCATTTTGGAACTGTTCCTGAATCTCGATCACTTCTGCTTCGGCAGCGTCAACGATGTCTTTCTTAGCTTCAGGGATTACCATATCATCAATACCAACAGACGCACCCGCGATCATCGCGTAGTGGAAACCGGTATACATAATTTGGTCAGCTGCAATAACCGTATCTTTTAAACCAAGGGTACGGTAACAAGCATTCAATAGTTTTGAAATTTGCTTCTTGCCCATCGCTTGGTTGATGATTTCAAACGGAAGACCCTTAGGTAGGATCAATGAGAAAATGGCACGACCAACTGTAGTTTGAGTCAGTGTTACTCTCTCTGTCTTGTTGCCGTTTTCATCAATATCGTATTCAGTAATACGTACTTTAACGCGAGAATGAAGCTCAGCATTACCTGTACGGTATGCCTTTTCAGCTTCGTTAGGGCTGGTGAATACCATGCCTTCGCCTAAGCCGTTCACTTTGTCACGAGTCAGATAGTAAAGACCTAATACAACGTCCTGTGAAGGAACGATAATCGGCTCACCGTTTGCTGGTGACAAGATGTTGTTCGTCGACATCATTAGCGCACGCGCTTCGAGCTGTGCTTCTATTGTCAACGGTACGTGTACTGCCATTTGGTCGCCATCGAAGTCGGCGTTGTACGCCGCACACACTAGTGGGTGAAGCTGAATGGCTTTACCCTCGATGAGTGTTGGTTCGAATGCTTGTATACCCAAACGGTGAAGTGTAGGTGCGCGGTTAAGCAACACAGGGTGTTCGCGAATAACGTCATCAAGTACGTCCCACACCTCTGGTGCTTCGCGCTCTACTAACTTCTTAGCTGCTTTAATTGTTGTCGCAAGACCGCGTGCTTCAAGTTTACCGTAGATAAACGGCTTAAATAACTCAAGTGCCATCTTCTTAGGAAGACCACACTGATGAAGACGCAACGTAGGACCAACGGTAATAACTGAACGACCAGAATAGTCAACGCGCTTACCAAGAAGGTTTTGACGGAAACGACCCTGTTTACCTTTAATCATGTCAGCAAGTGACTTAAGTGGACGCTTGTTAGAGCCTGTAATAGCACGCCCGCGACGTCCGTTGTCTAATAGCGCATCAACAGACTCTTGTAACATACGCTTTTCGTTGCGCACGATAATGTCTGGAGCAGCTAGGTCTAAAAGACGCTTAAGACGGTTATTACGGTTGATTACACGACGATAAAGGTCGTTCAAATCAGATGTTGCGAATCGACCGCCATCTAGTGGTACAAGAGGGCGAAGATCAGGTGGCAATACAGGAAGTACTGTCATGATCATCCACTCCGGCTTGTTACCAGACTGCTGGAATGACTCAAGCAACTTGAGGCGCTTGGTGATTTTCTTACGCTTTGTTTCAGAATTGATCGAAGGCAACTCTTCTCGCATCGCTGCAACGTCGGCGTCAACGTTAAGTGCAGTTAGCAGGTCGAATACAGCTTCTGCACCCATTTTCGCTTCGAATTCGTCACCGTGCTCTTCGAGTGAATCAAGATAATCTTCTTCGTTTAGAAGTTGTCCACGCTCAAGTGTTGTTAAACCCGGTTCGGTCACAACATATGATTCGAAGTAAAGCACGCGCTCGATATCGCGAAGCGTCATATCAAGCATTAAGCCGATACGTGACGGTAGCGATTTAAGGAACCAAATGTGTGCTACAGGACTTGCTAGCTCGATGTGACCCATACGCTCACGACGAACTTTAGTCAGTGTCACTTCTACGCCACACTTCTCACAAATAACACCACGGTGCTTTAAGCGCTTGTACTTACCGCACAAACACTCGTAGTCTTTAACGGGGCCAAAGATACGGGCACAAAATAAACCGTCTCGCTCAGGCTTGAACGTACGATAGTTAATAGTCTCAGGCTTCTTCACTTCACCAAAAGACCATGAACGGATCATATCAGGTGAAGAAAGGCCGATTCGAATATTATCGAATTCTTCGGCCTTATGCTGTTGCTTTAGAAACTTTAATAAGTCTTTCACATTACTCTCCCAGCGGAGTCAGTCTCTAGAACCCGGCGCAAGCGCCGGGCCATCTCATAACATTACGGGGCAATTGCCGTACTACTTTTCTTCAAGCTCGATGTTGATACCCAACGAGCGAATTTCTTTAAGCAATACGTTGAAGGATTCTGGCATGCCAGGCTCCATTCTGTGGTCACCATCGACGATGTTCTTGTACATTTTGGTACGACCGTTAACGTCATCCGACTTAACAGTAAGCATCTCCTGAAGGGTATATGCAGCACCGTATGCTTCAAGTGCCCATACTTCCATCTCACCGAAGCGCTGGCCACCAAACTGTGCTTTACCACCAAGAGGTTGCTGTGTAACAAGGCTGTAAGAACCGGTTGAACGAGCGTGCATCTTATCGTCTACCAAGTGGTTCAGTTTCAGCATGTACATGTACCCAACCGTAACCGGTCGCTCAAACGCGTTACCAGTACGACCGTCAAACAAGGTGATTTGGCCGCTTTCTGGAATATCAGCAAGCTTCAACATTTCCTTGATTTCAGATTCGCGAGCACCATCAAATACAGGTGTCGCGATAGGCACACCCTTACGTAAATTCTCAGCTAAGCGACGAACCTCGTGATCGGTGAAACTATCAATGTCTACAACTTGGTGGTTTTCACCCAACTCGTACACCTTCTTCAAGAAATCACGCAATTCGGCAAGTTCACGCTGCTCTTTAATCATGCGATCAATTTTAACCCCAAGACCATGGGCAGCCATACCTAGGTGAGTCTCGAGAATCTGACCGATGTTCATTCGAGATGGTACACCAAGAGGGTTAAGTACGATGTCTACTGGCGTGCCGTCTTCATCGTACGGCATATCTTCTACTGGTTGAATAGTAGAGATAACACCCTTGTTACCGTGACGTCCCGCCATTTTATCACCCGGTTGGATGTGGCGTTTAACCGCTAGGTAAACTTTAACAATCTTAAGTACACCAGGCGCCAAATCGTCACCCTGAGTGATCTTGCGACGCTTAGTTTCAAACTTCTTATCGAAGTCGGCTTTTATCTCAGCATGCTGCTGCGCAATTTGGTCAAGCTCTAACTGAACGTCTTCACTGTTTAGCGCAATATCGAACCATTTTTCACGTGGTAAGCTATCAAGCTTAGCTTGCTCAATACCAGCGCGTATTAATGTAGTTTGAGCACGAGCAAAAATGCCATCCGCAAGAATTTCAAATTCGTCAGTCAGGTCTTTCTTAACTTGACGAAGCTGCATATCTTCGATTTCTAACGCACGTTTGTCTTTCTCTACGCCGTCACGAGTAAAGACTTGAACGTCTATAACCGTGCCATGAACAGAGTTAGGCACACGTAGTGACGTATCTTTTACGTCAGACGCTTTTTCACCAAAGATAGCTCTTAACAGTTTCTCTTCCGGCGTAAGCTGAGTTTCACCTTTAGGCGTCACTTTACCTACTAGGATGTCGCCGCCTTTCACTTCCGCACCGATGTAAACAACACCTGATTCATCAAGCTTGCTTAGCGCAGACTCACCTACGTTTGGAATATCAGAAGAAATTTCTTCTGGCCCAAGCTTAGTATCACGAGCAATACAGCTTAGCTCTTGAATGTGAATAGTAGTGAAACGGTCTTCCTGAGCAACTCGCTCAGAAATAAGGATTGAATCCTCGAAGTTGTAACCATTCCACGGCATGAACGCGATACGCATGTTCTGACCAAGCGCAAGATCACCAAGGTCTGTCGAAGGACCATCGGCTAGCACGTCACCAGTAACAATTGGGTCACCAACACTACAAGTAGGTCGCTGATTAATACAGGTGTTCTGGTTAGAACGGGTGTATTTGGTTAGGTTGTAGATATCAATCCCTGCTTCACCAGGAAGCATTTCATCTTCATCTACCTTGATTACGATGCGACTCGCATCTACGTAATCAACTGTACCACCGCGTTTAGCTACTACCGTTACGCCAGAATCAACAGCGATTGTTTTTTCCATGCCTGTACCAACTAACGGCTTATCAGCGCGAAGTGTTGGAACAGCCTGACGTTGCATGTTGGCACCCATAAGTGCACGGTTTGCATCATCGTGTTCAAGGAATGGAATAATGCTTGCCGCAATTGAAACGATTTGCTGTGGAGAAACATCCATGTATTTGATGTCTTCTTTGGGCATCAAGGTTGTTTCACCACGGTGACGACATGGAATAAGGTCGTCCACCAGTTCGCCAGCTTCAGTCAACGCAATGTTGGCCTGTGCGATAGCAAATTGGCCTTCTTCAATCGCGGATAGGTAGTCGATCTCTTCGCCTACCACACCATCAACAATACGACGGAATGGTGTTTCAAGGAAACCAAAATCATTGGTGCGCGCGAAGCTCGCCAATGAGTTAATGAGACCGATGTTCGGACCTTCAGGTGTTTCGATAGGACATAAACGACCATAGTGAGTCGGATGTACGTCTCGAACCTCAAAACCTGCTCGTTCACGAGTAAGACCGCCCGGACCTAATGCAGAGATACGACGCTTGTGCGTTACTTCTGATAATGGGTTGTTTTGGTCCATGAACTGAGACAACTGAGATGACCCGAAGAACTCTTTAACCGCCGCCGAGATAGGCTTAGCGTTAATAAGATCTTGTGGCATTACGTTGTCCAAGTCACCAAGACTTAGGCGTTCTTTAACAGCGCGCTCTACGCGAACTAAACCAACGCGGAATTGGTTTTCTGCCATTTCACCAACAGAACGAATACGACGGTTGCCAAGGTGGTCGATATCATCTACTTCATCTTTACCGTCACGAATAGTTATTAGCTGTTTCATAACAGCAATAATGTCTTCTTTAGCTAGGGTGCCAGAACCAATCAGTTCTTCACGGCCTAGACGACGGTTAAACTTCATACGACCAACAGAAGAGAGGTCGTAACGTTCTTCGGAGAAGAACAAGTTTTCAAATAACGTTTCTGCTGCGTCTTTTGTCGGTGGCTCACCAGGACGCATCATACGATAAATTTCAACAAGCGCTTCTAAACGGTTTGTTGAAGAGTCTATACGTAGCGTATCTGAAATATATGAGCCGTGGTCAAGTTCGTTGATGTAAAGTGTTTCAAATTCTTTGATACCGGCTTGGCTAAGCTCAGCCAGATTCTCAAGTGCAAGCTCATCGTTCGCGCTTACAATCACTTCACCGGTGTCTTCATTTACATAAGTGGCAGCAAATACCCGACCGATGAGGTAATCAGCAGGTACTTCTAGCTCTGTTAAACCAGACTTCTCTAATGCGCGCGTGTGACGCGCAGAGATACGACGACCAGTTTCAACGACCACATTGCCATCACTATCGATAATATCAAAAGCTGCCGTCTCACCGCGAAGGCGATCAGGTTTAACTTCCATCATCAAACGATCTTTGTCTATGCGAACGGTAACTTTTTCGAAGAAAGTATCTAAAACTTCTTCCGATGTCATTTCCAATGCACGTAGGATAATTGTTGCAGGCAATTTACGACGACGGTCGATGCGCACGAACAAATTATCTTTAGGGTCAAACTCAAAGTCTAACCAAGAACCACGGTATGGTATAACACGTGCATTATAAAGCACTTTACCAGACGAGTGAGTCTTGCCTTTATCGTGATCGAAAAACACACCAGGTGAGCGGTGTAGCTGTGACACTATTACCCGCTCTGTACCATTGATAACGAACGTACCGTTCTCTGTCATCAATGGGATTTCTCCCATGTACACTTCTTGTTCTTTTATGTCTTTTACGGTACCTGGGGCTGCGTCTTTGTCAAACAATACTAACCGTAGTTTTACTCTTAACGGAGCAGAGAAAGTTACGCCGCGAATTTGACATTCTTTTACGTCAAAAACTGGCTCTCCCAGGCGATAGCTTACATATTGAAGCTCTGAATTACCTGAGTAACTTTTAATTGGAAAAACGGAACGAAATGCTGCTTCCAAGCCGTATTGAGCATCGGCGTCGATCTCAATAAACTTTTTGAAAGAATCAAGCTGAATTGAAAGAAGGTATGGAATTTCCAATACCTGTGGGCGTTTGCCAAAATCCTTACGGATACGTTTCTTTTCGCTATAAGAGTAAACCATGGGTTCCTCAGCCTGCTGATTTATGACCCAACCTGCTGCTAATTACTTTAAAACGCTTGCTATGGGCTAAAAGCTGCGTTTCAAATGGCGCAATAAGCAACAAACTTCCACAACCCTAATTCGGGCAGTTAACCAGCATACAACACTTTTTAACCAATTATTAGTTAAGTTGTTGGATTTTTATGCTTTTTAATGGTTCTGTCCGAATTGCGCCAAACGTAGTGTAAATTAGGGTTATATTCTACACACTATACAGCGCAAAAAGGCTGGTGGTTTAAAAAACCACCAGCCTTGCCGTCTCAGGCAAATAATCTGATCAAATCAGATTACTTGATTTCAACTTCAGCGCCAGCTTCAGTTAGAGTCGCTTTAAGCTCTTCAGCTTCTTCTTTGCTTACGCCTTCCTTGATAGCTTTAGGAGCAGATTCAACTACTTCTTTAGCTTCTTTAAGACCTAGGCCAGTCGCGCCGCGAACAGCTTTGATAACGGCAACTTTGTTTGCACCGAATGAAGTCATTACAACGTCAAATTCAGTTTTCTCTTCAACCGCTGCTGCTTCACCAGCCACAGCAGGACCAGCAACAGCAACAGCTGCAGCAGATACGTTGAATTTCTCTTCAGCCGCTTCAATTAGTTCTACCAGTTCCATTACCGGCATTTCAGCGATTGCGTTTAAAATATCATCTTTAGTTAGAGCCATGTTCTCTAAACTCCTGGGGTTTTAATGTTAAAAAAATCAATATGCCAAAAGCGAAAATTACTTCTCGTCTTTGATCGCCGCCAATACGCGCACAAACTTGCCAGGAACTTCGTTGATTGTTTGAACGAATTTCCCAACTGGTGCTTTGAAGGTTGCAAGTAATCTTGCAAGCGCTTCGTCGCGAGTTGGAAGTGAAGCAACTGCGTCCAATTTCTCTGGACCAAGTAGACCACTACCAATTGAAAGTGCTGTTACGCTAAGCTTATCGTTAGTCTTACCGAAGTCTTTAAAAAGACGTGCCGCACCGCCTGGTGCGTCGATAGAGAAACCATAGATAAGCGGACCTGTAAGGGCGCTTTCCAAGTCTGCAAATTTGCTGTCCGCCAACGCACGTTTAGCTAGAGTGTTACGTATAACTTTTAGGTATACGCCCTGCTCACGAGCTTTTATGCGAAGGTTGGTCAGTTCTGCAACTTCCATCCCACGGTATTCAGCGACGGCAACGGATAGAGCGCGAGACGCAACTTCAGATACCTCTGCTACGATCTCTTTCTTTGCTGCTAAACCTAGTGCCACTGAGTTCACCTCTTTGTATCTGACTTTGTTTGTACTTAACTACGCACGCCGTCAGGGTTCACAGATTGATACCAAACATCACATTTGGTACCGCTCTACGGTGTTTGTTATCCCAGAGAGTCTGAGTCAAACCACCGTCTGCGCAGGTTGTTCTATTAAGCAGTATGTTGACTGTGAAAGCTCTCTTACTTCTTCCACCACACCGCACCTGCGGTCTTGGACGGGAGTTGTCTACTAGCACTGCTATGTACACAACTCCAACCCATAACCTTTAAGAGATTTCGTTGAGCTAAAGCTCAGCGAAATTATAAACCTACAGAAGCCTTATCAAGAGCTATGCCAGCACCCATTGTAGTGCTCAGGCTGATCTTCTGGATATAAACACCTTTCGCAGAAGAAGGCTTAGCTTTCTTCAGTGCGTCAAGCAACGCTTCAAGGTTTTCTTGAATTTGGTTAGCTTCAAAAGCAATTTTACCAAGGCTAGCGTGGATGATACCGTTTTTATCATTGCGGTAGCGGACCTGACCAGCTTTTGCGTTTTTAACGGCCGTAGCAACGTCTGGCGTTACCGTACCTGTTTTAGGGTTTGGCATTAGGCCGCGTGGACCTAAGATTTGACCTAGTTGGCCAACAACGCGCATCGCGTCTGGGCTAGCAACCACTACATCAAAGTTCATTTCGCCTTTCTTAACTTGCTCAGCTAAGTCTTCCATACCAACGATGTCGGCACCCGCTTCTTTCGCGGCTTCTGCGTTCGCGCCTTGAGTAAACACCGCTACGCGTACGTCTTTACCAGTACCGTTAGGTAGTACAGTTGCACCACGAACGTTTTGGTCAGATTTCTTAGCATCGATACCAAGGTTTACCGCAACATCAACACTCTCAGCGAATTTGGCTGTCGCTAACTCTTTTAAAAGAGCTACTGCTTCGTTGATTTCATACTCTTTAGTCGAGTCAACTTTGTCACGTACTAGACGAGCGCGTTTTGTTAATTTAGCCATTCGATTAGTCCTCTACGTTCAAGCCCATTGAGCGAGCAGAACCCGCGATAGTGCGTACCGCTGCTTCTAAATCAGCAGCTGTTAAGTCAGGCTCTTTAGTTTTAGCAATCTCTTCTAACTGAGCTGTGGTAACTTTACCCACTTTTTCAGTGTTAGGACGGCCAGAACCACTCTTGATGCCAGCTGCCTTCTTAAGAAGGTATGACGCAGGAGGAGTCTTTGTTTCGAATGTGAAAGAACGGTCTTCGTACACAGTAATTTCTACTGGTACTGGAGCACCCTTCTCTAGGCTGTCAGTTTTTGCATTGAAAGCCTTACAGAATTCCATGATGTTCACACCGTGTTGACCTAGTGCAGGACCAACTGGTGGACTTGGGTTAGCAGCACCTGCCGCAACCTGAAGCTTGATAATACCGCTTACTTTTTTAGCCATTTTACATGCTCTCTTGTTTGGGTCTAACGCCTCGCAAATACAGAGAATATTTGCTCAATCGGCTTCCCGTTTCCGTTTAAAAGGGCGCGCATTATAAGGGTTGATTAATTGCTATGCAAGCCAAAACGTGATTAAAAAACGATCTTAATCGCTAATTCGGCTTAAAAGTTTTGAAACTGAAAGGTCGTATGGTTGATGTGAGGAAATTAGTCAGTGGGATTATCTTATTTAATTCTACCGCGGCATATGCATTTTCTGAAGAGACTATTTTGCCGAATACGTTTGCAGTCATATGACAAAGCGGTTGCTTGCCCACAACATTTATTCCAAAAGGGCATCACGAATTTTGTAAAACGATAGTATTTGGAGTAATAGCAGAAAGACTAAACTTGCCCCCTATTCGCCGTTTTAAATCAACGAGTACCTGCGCGATGACTTCAGGAGGCATTTTCTCATCACCTAGATGGGTCTTATATTTCTCATAAAACATCTCTCCAACATGGTCGGCAACCATCCCTACGAAACCTTTCGACTCCTCTGTACCAATAACATCTTCCATTAAGGTTTCAAGTTCTAACAGGATGGTTTGATAAAATGATGCTGCATCGATGTCAATCTCTTTACACTCGATGCGCTGCTCTAAAGTATCGATAGCGATGCCCCTTATCCGGTTATTATACTTTAGTATTAGGCGAACTTGACTCGTTGGGCAAATAAAAATTGGGCAAAAAAAAGCCCGCGAAAAGCGGGCTTCACATGATATGTCTTATGACTAACCTTTCTCTACCTGACCAAATTCTAAGTCTACCGGTGTAGAACGACCAAAGATAAGTACCGATACTTTCACGCGGCTCTTTTCGTAGTCTACTTCTTCTACCACACCGTTGAAGTCGGCAAATGGACCGTCTGTAACGCGTACCACTTCACCCGGCTCAAACAATGTCTTCGGCTTAGGCTTATCTACCGACTCTTCAAGACGGTTTAGGATAGCATCGGCTTCCTTAGGAGTAATTGGCATTGGACGGTCTGAAGTGCCACCAATAAAACCAAGAACGCGAGGAACGCTTTTCACTAAGTGCCATGAATCTTCATTCATTGCCATTTCTACTAGCACGTAACCAGGATAAAACTTGCGCTCAGATTTACGCTTTTGACCAGCGCGCATCTCAACCACTTCTTCTGTTGGCACTAATATTTGGCCGAAGTGCTCTTCCATGTTGTGCATTTTGATGTATTCAAGAAGGGTTTTCTTGACTCGAGCTTCATACTGAGAAAATGCTTGTACTACGTACCATCTCTTTTTAATTTCTTCTTCAGACATACGTTTATGCTCCAATTCCCGTAATAAAGCCAACTACACGGACGATGATACCGTCTAGTCCCCATAAAATAAGTGCCATAACCATGGTTGCGGCCAAAACTATCAAAGTGGTTTGGTTAGCTTCTTGGCGTGTAGGCCATACTACTTTGCGTACTTCAGTACGTGACTCTTTAGCAAAACTTAAAAACGCACTGCCTTTGTTTGTAGATGCGGCAATAAAGCCAACAACTACAGCAACAACTACCGCGGCAAGAGCGCGATACAATACCGAAAGTTCACCGTATATTGTGTTGGCAGTAACCAACCCTGCAAGTAGTGCAAAAACCACTACCCATTTAAACATGTCCAAACCGTTGGACTGATTTTCCGTCTTTTCGCTCATGTCACGATCCTAGCACTACAGCGTCGTTTTCTTGCGTTACACGCGCAAGTTGATAATTTGGCAGGGGTGGAGGGACTCGAACCCCCAACCATCGGTTTTGGAGACCGCTGTTCTACCAATTCGAACTACACCCCTGTGGCGTTTTTTACTCTTAAAATTTGCTTACACTGCCCTTGTGATTTGTGCGTCTTTTCGAAGGAAAATGCGGTATCGCAAGGGAGGGAGGCGTATTATACTTAACCACTTTCAAGATACAAGCGGTTTATTCCTCTCTAACTCAGCATATAACTAACAGGCCGTGAGTTATTCTACACCAATAAATCCACCGGTTTGATGCGCCCACAGTTTGGCATAAATACCGTTATAAGCAATAAGCTCGCTATGGGTGCCCTGCTCCACTATTTGGCCTTTGTCTAGCACGAGCAATCTGTCCATTTGCGCGATAGTTGATAACCTGTGAGCGATGGCCAACACCGTTTTTCCTTCCATCACTTTGTCTAAACAGGCTTGAATGGCTGCTTCAACTTCTGAATCTAGCGCAGATGTGGCTTCATCTAAAATGAGCACCGGGGCATCTTTTAACATCACGCGAGCAATCGCTATTCGCTGGCGCTGTCCGCCAGACAGTTTGATACCACGCTCTCCAACGTGTGCATCGTAACCAGTACGCCCCTGATTATCGGTAAGGGTTAATATGAAATCGTGGGCCTCCGCTTGTTTCGCCGCTTTAATCATATCTGCTTCGTCTGCGTCGATGCGTCCATACAGAATGTTGTCACGCACTGAGCGGTGCATCAGTGAGGTATCTTGGGTAACCATACTGATTTTAGCTCGCAGTGTTTCTTGCCCAACCTCGGTAATGTCCTGACCATCAATAACGATGCGCCCGCTTTGCGTATCGTAAAAACGCATCAATAAATTAACGAGTGTGGATTTACCTGCACCAGAGCGACCGACCAACCCTACTTTCTCTCCGGGCTTAATCGTTAAATCTAATTGCCTGAACACGTCGATAGGCTGATTGTTCGCCCCTGAGTAAGAGAAGTGAACATTATCAAAATGAATTTTACCGCCGCCTACGTTCAACGCATCGGCATCAGGCTTATCTTTTACGGCTACTGGCTGAGCAAGGGTATTCATGCCGTCTTGCACCGTTCCAAGGTTTTCAAATAACCCAGACACTTCCCACATTATCCAATGAGACATGCCGTTTAATCGCAAGCATAAACTGATCGCAATGGCGATATCTCCTGGCGTCGCAATCTGCTCCAACCATAGAAATACTGATAGCGCACCTATTGTGAAGATCAAAATAGCGTTAGCCATCTCAACGCAAAATTCGAGCACGGTAACCAAGCGCATTTGTGGATACACCGTCTGCAAAAAGCCGTCCATGCTCTCCTTGGCATAATCTGCTTCTCTGCGGCTGTGAGAGAAAAGTTTAACCGTGGTGATATTGGTATAGCTGTCAACTATTCGCCCGGTCATTAATGAGCGAGCATCAGCTTGAGCTTGTGAAACCGCTTTTAGCTTTGGTACGAGTACCCGTAAAATACCAATATACACAAAGAACCACACCATCAGTGGAAGTGCTAATCGCCAGTCAGTACTAAATACCAACACCACCATAGAGATGAAATAAACGCTGATATACACCAACAAATCGAGCATTTTGGTGACCGTTTCTCGTACAGAAAGCGCGGTTTGCATAACCTTTGTGGCCACGCGACCGGCGAACTCATTGTGAAAAAAGGTAAGACTTTGTCCAAGTAAATATCGGTGGGCCTGCCACCTTATTCGCATAGGATAATTGCCCATTAACGACTGACGAGAGAACAATGAACGCAAAAAAATAAATGCGGGAATAAAAACAAGAACAGTTAGCCCCATTCCAATTAATGTAAGTTTCTGTTCTTCTAAAAAGGTGTCTCGACTTTGCTCTGAGAACCAATCAACAAGTTGCGCTAAAAAGCCAAATAATGCCACCTCTAACATCGCCACTATGGCACTTAACACCGAAACGGTCAGGATGATATGCCACATGCCTTTCGTGTAGTACTTACAAAATGCGACCAACCCCGTGGGTGGTTGCGTGGGCGGCGTATCTGGAAAAGGCTGTGTGAGCCTTTCAAAAAAAGAAAACATGCAAAAACTCTTTTTGTTGTTGAATCGCCAGATGCGTAGTGAATCTCGGCGTTAAGATTTACGATGAAGTGAGTACGCAATTCTACACGATATGTTCATTCAATTAATTAACTCCTTGATGAAAATCGCTGGAAATCGTCAAAAACAGACTTTAGATATTGGTCGTCATTTCGGTGCATGTATTTTTGCTGTAGGTCTTTCGTTAAGCTTCCTGTTATATGCGATTAACATTCTTTTGACACTCTGCGGGATCCTTCATACTGCGCACCTAAAAACGATAACGACAAAAAAGACGTTTAAAAAATGGACAGTTTAATACACGGGGCAGCTCTGCGTCGTATTGGTGAGTACTTGCGGTCTGGTTGCCTCGCTTTATTGCTTCCATTAGCATTTCGCGCCAATGCTATTGAAGGTAATTCATCACAGCAAGATAGCCAACAAACAAAAGAAGACAACAAGCCGGTGGCCGTGGTTATTCAGAGCACTACGGAGTCTGTTATTCAACGCTCGACTGAATCCACTATTCAAAGTACTGAGGAATCTGCCACTCAGTCGACTGAGCCGTCCTCCTCAGATAGCGGCTCATCCGACGTTGATGGCACTATTTCACCTAACGAGTCCCGTACCTTTGACACTATCGTTGTACCCTATCTTTCAGAGACTATTACGTTAAACGGTATCTTAGACGATGAAGCATGGCAGCGGGCTAGGGAAATACCGCTAAATGTAGTGACTCGCCCATTTGAAAACACAGCCCCACCCGTTAAGACCATCGCCAGAATATTCGAAAATGGCGATACAATTTATATCGCCTTTACGGCGTATGACGATGACCCTTCTGCAATACGCGCATTGTTTCGCGACCGCGATAGCGTGTGGGATAACGACTTGGTAGGCGTTAAGCTGGATACATTCGGTGATAGTCGTCTCTCGTATCAATTTTTTGTCAACCCTCACGGCATACAAACCGACTCTATCGAAAACCAAATGACGCTTAGCGAAAGCGCCAGTTGGAACGCTATTTGGGATGCGGAAGCAAAAATCACCGATGAGGGCTATACGGTAGAGATAGCGCTGCCGTTTCGCATTATGAATTTTCTGGATATTGATGGGCTTAAGCAATGGCGCGCGGAGTTTGTTCGCTTTTACCCGAGAGATAATAACCTGCGGATATCGAACCGTCCTGTAGATCGCAATAACGCGTGCAGCTTATGCCAAATGGGAAAAATGGAAGGCTTTAGTCGTGCTAAACAAGGGAAAAACCTGTCAATGACTCCCTATGCCGTTGCCGGAACAGCACGCAGTAGAACGCCAGCAACCCCAGAACAATGGGAATACGGTAACAATCAAGAAGTGGGTGTAGATATAAACTGGGGTATTACCTCTGACATGCTGCTTCAAGCCACGATTAACCCAGACTTTTCACAAGTAGAAGCCGACGCAGGACAGCTTGGGATCAACAACCCTTTTGCACTTTTCTTTCCTGAGCAGCGTCCCTTTTTTGTGGAGAACGCCGACTTTTTCAGTACTCAATACGACCTGGTGTACACCCGTAACATTGGCGCTCCTGATATTGGCAGCAAACTTACCGGAAGAATTAACGACCATACCTTTGGTTTGCTGCTGGCAAATGATGAAACTACCACGTTCCTCGTTCCTGGGAATTTGGGCTCAAGCGTTGCGCAGCTCAAACAAGGCAGTACAAACCTTGCTGCGCGCTATCGTTATGATATTTCCGACACCCTGTCTGTTGGTTCTATATTTACAGGTAGACATGCTGATGAATACCACAATCTAGTCACCGGCGTTGACGTGCGCTATCAAATTACGCCTAGCGATACTCTGCGGGCGCAATTACTTCGCTCTGATACTCGATACCCTGACGCCCTTGCCTCACAGTTTTGTCAAGGCAGTTGCGTTAACCAAGAAGATGTTAACGAAACTACATTGAGAACAGACAAACAAGACGCGTTCTCTGGAAGTACCTACAAGATTGATTACCGCCATGAGGAGAGAGAATGGTATGTCATTGCAAACAGAGCCAGCACTCAGTCTGACTTTCGCGCCGATTTAGGTTTTGAAAGTAATGTAGATAGACACAAATCGGTACTTGGTGGTGGGTTGTTGTGGTGGAAGGATAACGCGTGGTGGAATCGTCTAGAGTTTGGTGGCGACTGGGATATCACTCACAATGACAATGGCGAGTTAATAGAACGAGAAGTTCAGGCGCAAATAGAAATGAACGCTGCTTATCAATCGTATTTCAACTTTCAATGGGTGAAGCGCGACACCGTTGGATTACGGCAAAACGGCACAAGTCTGGCCATTGATGGCAATACTACGCGATTTACCGAGGAGCAGTTTTCGTTCTATTTTGAAGCGCGACCCAACCGAACCCTGTATTTTGAAAACTTTGCCCGAATAGGCGATAGAATTGATTTGCGCAACAACCGTCTGGGCGATCAGATTCTGCTTGAGCCTCAAATAACTCTGAATATTGGCGATCATTTAGAAGCATCGGTAAGCCATGAATACAACCGTATTGATGTAAACAACGAGATGCTGTTTACCGCCAACCTATCTGACTTTCGAATGAGCTATCAATTTGACGCCAAACAATTTCTCCGCCTTGCACTTATTTACTCAGATATACGAAGAAACCCCAATAATTACCTCGTAAATGTAGATGCCAGAGAACGCAACATGGGTACACAGCTAGTGTATTCTTACATGATTAACCCCCTGTCTCGTTTATTCGTTGGCTATGGCGACTCTGCATTTGCAGATGAGGCAACGCCAGGACTTTTTCGAACAGAGCAAGCAGTGTTTATGAAATTTAGCTACGCATGGCTGTATTAACGTTATCGATATGAACTGCTCTGGGCTTAATCTTTATAACCTAGGGCAGTGAGTGTTGCTTCCACTTTTTCCCTATGTTGCTTTTGCCACTGAGCTAACGACATTGACGAATCTTTGTCTGCCCGCGCTTTTGCTATGCTAAAGGACTCTTCAGATTCAGCGCGTGGAATAACCGCGATACCTTCTTCGTCAGCCACAATAATATCGCCAGCATTGACGGTAACACCGCCACACACAATAGGCTCATTGAGTGGCGCTATACATTTCTTAGCGCCTGGCTTTGGCACGACTCCACGCGCAAAAACGGGAAACTTGTTTTCTCTCGTCTCTGCAATATCTCTAATCACACCATCGATGACAAAGCCAGCTATACCTCTTTCTTGGGCGATAGCGCACACGTTCCCACCTGCCACGGCAAATTTATCATCGGCTTGAACCACAATAATATCGCCAGGTTGGGCGCGGTAAATTGCAGCATGCAGCATAAGGTGATCGCCTGGAGCACATTTTACCGTAAAGGCAGGCCCTGCAATGCGACCCATTCCTTCCCATAAAGGCTTTATCTCGTAGCCCATAAATTGGTCGCGCGAGAGTGCATCGGCATATTCGCAGGGCGAGACTGAAGCAAATAGGGCTGAGTTGAATGACTTCATGATATGTCCTCTTTTAAGCATACTGATGAGCGGGTCGGCTCTATGGTAACCAAACATCCACTATAACCAATTAGCCATTACAAGTTGTTACAACCTGTGTATTTTCACTATAAATACTTTTGCTAATGGTACCTTCATGCTAAAAGATGCTTTAAACCTCTAATAAGTGAGCGGTTTTCCTTATTTGAACAGGATTAATGGCCGCACAGCACAACGGCACAGCAGCGCCATTACATAGATCTATATTGTGTAGCGCTTAAAAAAGTAGCCCTACAACAAGTAGACTCGGGTAATACAAAGCAGTGCTACATTTTAACCAGAAGGACATAATAAGATGTTACGTAGCGTATTAAGCTTAAGTGTTGCACTTGCATTAGCTGCATGTAGCCCGCAAAACACGGCGCCAGAAACCGGTACCGTTGCAGTAGTACAAAAGGAGACGCTATCTTCGGGGATCATCACTGAAAATATGGACCTTAGTGTCAGCCCTGGCGATGATTTTTTTCAATATGTAAACGGGAAATGGTTCGATACTTTCGAGATCCCTGCCGATAAATCTAGCTATGGCTCCTTCGTTATTTTACGAGATGAAGCACAAGACCATGTGATGGACATTATAAAGTCATCGGCAGAAGGCGACTTCAAAGCGGATAGCGACGAACAAAAAGTGGGGGATTTCTATCGCGCCTACATGGACGTCGACACTCGAAATTCACTGGGTATAGCACCGCTTGCGCCTGAGTTAGACAAAATTGCGGACATCGAAAATCATTCAGATCTTGCGGCCTATTTTGCCTATGCGGCTCGATATGGTTACGGCACGCCGTTTAGCCTTACTCAATATCCCGATTTAAAATCACCTCAACAGTACCTTATGTATACCTGGCAGTCGGGGCTTGGACTACCAGAGCGCGAATACTATTTCAAAGACGATGAAACCTCACAGACCGTGCGCGAAGCCTATGTAAAACATATTCAAACTATGTTCGAGCTGGCCGGTTTCAACGCTCCACAAAAAAGTGCTCAGATGCTGTTTGAGCTAGAGACTCGTATTGCAAACTTACACATGAAGAAAGAGCAAGCGAGAAACTTTGCGGCCAATTATAATAAATTGACCATCGAAGAACTCGGCGAGCTCATGCCTAACTTTGATTGGTCTCGCTATTTAGAAAGCGCCAATATAAGCGATATAGAGCAACTTGGTATTTTGCAAAAAGACTATATGCAAAATATCGATGGCGTTATTCAACAAACCTCTATTGAAGATTGGAAAACCTTCCTCCAGTGGGGACTACTTAATGCGTCGGCGAGTCGACTGAGTAGTGAGCTTGATGAAGCAAACTTCAACTTTTACAGCAAAACACTTCGCGGCGTCGAAGAGCAACAGCCCCTGTGGCGACGTGCAGTAAACTTATCCAATGCCCATGTGGGTGAGCTTATTGGTAAGGTATATGTAAAACAGCACTTTCCACCTGACGCCAAAGAACGCATGATGGAAATGGTGAACAACCTACTTCTTGCTTATAAAAGTAGTATTGAAAACCTTGAGTGGATGACTGATGAAACTCGCGAGCAAGCCCTTGATAAATTATCAAAATTTACCGTAAAAATTGGCTATCCGGATCAATGGAAGGACTATTCAGCACTGACGGTAAAAGCAGGTGACTTATTTGGCAACCTAAAGCGCTCTTCTGATGTGCTTTATGAAGAGATGTTAAAGAAACAGGGCGGCCCAGTATGGACTCACGAATGGGGTATGACACCGCAAACCGTGAATGCATATTATAATCCGCCGCTGAATGAAATTGTATTTCCTGCAGCCATTCTTCAGCCACCCTTTTTTGATATGAATGCAGAAGACGCCGTTAACTATGGTGGTATTGGTGCGGTTATAGGCCACGAAATTGGCCACGGATTTGACGATGCAGGCTCAACCTTTGATGGCGATGGAGTGCTGCGCAATTGGTGGACCGAGAAAGACCGCTCAGAGTTTGAGGCGCGCACAGCTAATCTCATTGAACAATATAATGAGTTTGAAGTGCTGCCTGATGTGCATGTTAATGGCGAATATACTCTTGGCGAAAACATTGGCGACTTGGGTGGAATAAGTATTGCGCTTAAAGCCTATCACTTGTCTTTAGAGGGCAAAGAAGCACCTGTTTTAGACGGTTTTACCGGCGACCAGCGTGTGTTTTTAGGGTATGGCCAAGTATGGGCAAGCAAGTACCGCGACGAAGCATTGCGCAGCCAAGTACAGACCGATACTCATTCCCCTGCTAAGTTTCGCACTAACGGCGCGGTTAGAAATGTACCTGCCTTCTACGAAGCGTTCAACGTAACCGAAGAAAACGCGCTGTATCTTGCACCAGCAGATCGCGTGAAAATTTGGTAAGCGATTAATCGCTTTCGGTTGTGCTACCAATCAAAAGGGGCGCGGGTCTTCACAGGCGCCCCTTTTTTCCCTATTTTTTTGACTGGCTTTGGTTTTAACTGGCTTTGGTTTTGACTTCCTTTAGTTTTCGCTTACTTTAGTTATGTGAAACAGAAAGCGAGCTGAAGCAATTAGCCATCTGCAGACTGGCAAGCCGATAGCCCCTTCAGCACTTCAACGGCGTGAGATGCTCTATCAGACTGCACAAAAATATGGTCATGATGATAAGCGGCAACCACATTGGCACTGATACCAGCGCGGCCCAACGCAGTACTCATCGCTGCCGTCATGCCAACAGCATCGAGACTTGAATGCACTTCACAGGTTATACACTTAAATGGCCCTTCACCTGTGAGTCCATGCTGCGTTGCCAGCTGGCACGCTAAGATAAAGGTTACGCCCTCAGCTTCTTTGAATATGCCTTTTGCCTTGGTCAATAACCCATAATTTTTGTCATCTTCAGACTCTTGTTCACTTAACGAAACGAAGACAAATTCTTCTGCGCTAACCACCGGAGACAAGTTGCTCAATAACATCTTCAAGTCTGTTTCTGCTGCCATAGTGAATACCTTTAAGCGTCTATTGAGTAGTGCAATTAGCGTCTGTGACTTACTATAGCTTTTTAGCTCTAATGCGCTTACCCTTTATTTTGCCTTCGCGAAATTGGGTCATTGCACGCTTCACGCTGCGCTGCTTCACTGCGACAAAACTTGCGCTATTTTGTACCGCAATCTTACCGATATCGTCACCTGGAATACCTGCATCTTTGGTTAGTGCACCAAGGAGGTCGCCAGGGCGAAGCTTTTGCTTCTTGCCCGCGCTAAGTGAAAGGCACGTAAATTCTGGCTGGGTAATTTTGTTTTTATGAAAACGAAGACTTTGCGCGCCTTTAAGCGGGATGTCTTCTTGTTGCAGCACCTCGATTTTTCGTAGCGAGTTCTCTTCATCATCGCTAATGAGCGTAATGGCCATTCCCTCTGCGCCTGCACGTGCAGTGCGGCCAATTCTGTGAATATGCACTTCCGGCTCTTCACTTACGGTGTAGTTAATGACACATGCTATATCATCAATATCCAGCCCTCTAGCAGCCACATCGGTAGCAACTAAAACCTGCAGTGAATCACTGGCGAACTGCATAAGTACAGCGGTGCGTTCATGCTGTTCCATATCACCTTTTAGGCCTGCTGCACTGAAACCCTCTTCTATAAGCTCCTCTACAACCTCAGCCACCTGAACCTTGCGATTACAAAACACAATGGCATTTTTAGGTTGGTAATGCGTCAGCACGGCTTTGAGGGCTTGAATCCGTGTGTGTTCTAACACGTTGTAACCAAGTTGCGTAATCGCTGGTTTATTGTCTTGAGACTCCACTTTGCACGACACAGGATCTCGTAAATACTGCTTTGCTACACGCTCAATTTGTTCAGTAAAGGTGGCAGAAAACAACAGTGTCTGTACCTTTGATGACATAGGAGAGAAAATAACGCGCAGGTCATCTTCAAAGCCCATGTCCAACATTCTGTCAGCTTCATCAAGCACACGAAAACGCACATTTTTTAGTGTAATTCGACGTTTTTCTACGTGATCCATAATTCGCCCTGGCGTACCCACGATAATGTGCGGGCTGTGTTTAAGGGACTGAATTTGCGGTCCCATGGGTTTACCGCCACATAGGGTTGTCACTTTCACGTTACCAATTTGCTTTGCCGCCTGCCTAAACTGCTCAGCCACCTGATCTGCCAACTCTCGGGTTGGGCATAAGATTAATGCTTGAGTAGTAAAGTCATTAACATCAATGTTTTGCAATACAGGAATAACAAAACACAGGGTTTTTCCACTGCCCGTTTGCGCTTGGCCAATAATATCCCTGCCCTGCAAGGCACTAGGTAAAGACTGCGCTTGAATAGGCGACAGTTGGTGAATGCCTTGAGCGTCTAGCGCTTTTACAACTGCGGGGTTTATATCAAGGTCTTTTATCGTTTCAACTGTCATTATTCAATCCAATGGGGAAATTCAAAAGCCTTCTTTTACGTTTTTACTACTCGCTAATGGCAGTCTTTCAGGCCATTAGCGGCAATTAGGAGGTAAAAACGCAAGGCTCAAGATAATTTAAAAACACGCGAGCGTTTTTTCAAAAACCGCTTTTATAACTGCTACTACCACTGTCTCTTAAACAGGTAGTACTATTACTGTTACCAAGGTCGCGTGTTCAAGTATAAAAAGAAATTGTCGCTATAGGGCAAATATTGCGTTCAATGCTATGCCGACTGGAAAGCTGATTTAAGCTTCCACTGCAGTGTTTGTCCCGCGTAAAACGGTACCATATCAGTGCCATCGGCTAAGGTCACTTGCTCGGGTACATCCCAATTTTCTTTCACTAAGGTCATCGTTGTTGTGTTACGTGGCAAACCATAAAAGTCTGCACCGTAGTGGCTAGCAAACCCTTCAAGCTTATCTAGCGCTCCTAGCTGCTCGAACACCTCAGCATATAGCTCTATGGCAGACCATGCGCTGTAACACCCTGCACAACCACACGCATTTTCTTTTTTGTGTTTGGCATGAGGCGCTGAATCGGTACCTAGAAAAAACTTCTTGTTCCCGCTGGCGACCATATCTCTTAGCGCTTTCTGGTGGGTGTTTCGCTTTAACACGGGTAAACAATAATTATGCGGGCGCACGCCGCCTACTAATAAATCGTTGCGGTTAAGCAATAAATGCTGAGGCGTAATAGTCGCGGCCACAAATTCATTGGACTGCGCCACAAACTCTGCAGCGTCTGCTGTGGTAATATGTTCGAATACCACTTTTAACTCAGGAAAAGCAGCGGTAATTTGAGTTAAATGGGTATCGATGAACACCTTTTCACGGTCAAAAATATCAATGTGATTTTCTGTCACTTCTCCGTGAATAAGAAGCAGTAAACCCTGCTCCTGCATGGCTTCAAATACTGGGTACAAGGCTTTAATTCCTTTCACTGCAGCATCGGAGTTAGTGGTGGCACCAGCGGGGTAAAGCTTACACGCTGTTACTCCTGCTTTTCTGGCATCGACAATATCTTGCGGTGATGTTTGGTTAGTGAGAAATAAGGTCATAAGAGGTTCAAAGCTACTGCCGGCAGGACGCGCTGCATCAATACGCGCTTTATAGTCCATCGCCATTCTAGCATTAACCACTGGAGGCACTAAATTAGGCATTACAATAGCGCGCTGGAAACATCGTGCCGTAGCAGGAACGGTTTCCGCCAGCATCTCATTGTCACGGAAGTGAAGATGCCAATCGTCAGGAGTAGTGATGGTTAACGTTTGCATGCCTAATTCTCTCATTACTTTTCAGGATTTTGGGGTTACTACAAGTTACTGCGTACTTAAATTTTCTATGCACTGGAGTTTTCATGTCACAAAGACCTCAGCGCTCATAGCTCATAGCTCATAGCTCATAGCTCATAGCTCATAGCTCATAGCTCAGCACGATAAGCGCTCTAATGTGCTTTAGGCCAGTGGTAAAAATGTATTATCTATGATTTTTTCGTGTATGCCGCAATAATAACGATGCGTGTGCCATTGACCTTGCCTTCAATATGTAACGGGTTATCACAAAGGCTGATCCCCCTTACCGGTGTACCCCGCTTCGCAGTAAACCCAGCACCTTTAACGTTTAGGTCTTTAACAAGATGAACGTTATCGCCGGTTTCAAGCGCAGTGCCATTACTGTCTAATGTAGCATCCCGCTCTATAAGGCCAGCTTCGGCCCAGGTCTTAGCGTCGTCATCGAGATACATCATATCTAGCGCATCTTGCGCCCACGCTTCGGTACTTAATCGAGACAACAATCTATAGGCAACCACCTGCACTGCAAGCGTTGTCGACCACATGGCATCGTTAAGGCAGCGCCAGTGCACGGGGTTAAGTTCTGCTTTAGCCTCTAACTGAGCACGGCAAGTATCACAGGTTAAAATAGCGCAGCCTGCGGTGTCGTCGGGTGATTCAGGTACCATGTAAACCTCAGTATCAGAGGTGGATTTACACAGTTCGCAAGCATTATCAGCTCTGGTTATAACGGCGTCTTGAAGCACAATTTACATCTCAAAAATAAACTGTGTGCAATAATAGCATAAATTGCTCAATATGATGCCTTGTGCTTACCCTCAAGCTAGGGCGTTGATCTTTACTCATCGACACGCCCTTTCAAGGTGAACCTCAACATGCCCTTTTAGCGTTTTTTTCTAACGTTGTTGTCTAAAGTTATTCTCTAATGTGCTGTGTTTTGATTTACCCATATGAGTTTATCGGTGTCGTAGCCCGCATTTTCAGCAAACGTCATTAGTTCTGCGATGGTCGCATCGGGCAATGTTTTCGTTCTCGCTAGCAACCATAAATACTCTCTATCTGGGCCGGTTACTAATGCGTATTGGTAATTTTCCTTATCTAGCTTCATCACAATATAGCTTGCGTAAAATGGCCCAAAAAATGACACTTTAAGGTGCGCAGTGGTGGGCTCATCGACAAAATAAGCGGTACCCTCTGCCTCCTCCCATTCACCAGCTTCTTTTGAATACCCGCGGTTGATAACCTTGACGCCATCATCATCTCTCATAGAGTAAGTAGCCGTAACACGGGAAAGCCCTTCTTCGAAACTATGATCATAACGGGCAAGCTCATACCACTGCCCAAGGTACTTATTGAGATTAAAATCTGTGATGGGCTTCACGCCATCGGGCACGCTTGTGCAGCTCGATAACAGCGCGCAAAGAAAGGTAACAAGTGTTAGTTTTTGTAGAAAGCGCATACTAATTTCCTGATTTCATACGTATTCATAGCATTGGCGTTAATGCCGTCACTTTATTTATTGATACGTCGCTTTTAAATGGGCTGCAACAGCGATATTGTAACTGTCGCGACACAGTCTATACGTCACAGCTTTTTTGAAGAACACTTTTTTTAAAGACACATTTTTTGAAGACAGGGGTTAAAAAGCATATTTTTGAGAACGCACTTTTGAAAGGAAACGCTTTGAGTAACGATTTGAGAAGCCATGCGAAGAAGGGCATGCAAGCACATTTCCCATCTGCCAGCAGACTCGTATACGGCTGCATGGGCCTAGGCGGAGGCTGGAACAATAACCCAGTAACGTCAGACCACATAAACGAAACACATGCCATTATCAATAAAGCGTTAGAGCTAGACATCAACGTATTTGATCACGCAGACATCTATACGTTTGGAAAAGCAGAGCAAGCCTTCGGTGAGGTGCTAAAAACATCGCCCACGTTACGGGAAAAGATGATTATCCAATCAAAATGCGCTATTCGTTTTGAAGATAACTTAGGCCCTAAGCGCTACGACTTCTCGGCGAAATGGATAAACACATCGGTGGAGGGAATTCTGTCCCGTCTACATATCGAGCAAATTGATGTGCTTCTTCTTCACCGACCAGACCCACTTATGGAGCTTGATGAGGTGGCTGAATGTGTGGCATCACTTCAACAGCAAGGTAAGATTAAACACATTGGCGTGTCTAATATGAACGGTCACCAAATAGCGTACCTACAATCTGCGCTATCAACGCCTATCGTAGCCAATCAGCTCGAAATGAGTTTAGGCTTTAGAGAGTGGATAGAGGACGGCATAACCACCAATAGCACTGCCAATCGCCACGTTGGTTATGCATCGGGTACAGTTGAACACTGCATGCTGAACAATGTTCAACTGCAGGCATGGGGAAGTATAGCCCAGGGTCGCTATACAGGTGCCACCACGAATAGTGACACTGACAAGAACACCGCAGAACTCGTAAAACGATTAGCGAGTGAGTACGAGACCACCCCAGAAGCTATTGTATTAGGTTGGCTTATGAGGCACCCCGCTAAAATACAGCCTGTACTTGGCACGACCAATCTTGCAAGACTAGCAGCATGCAAAGAAGCAGATAACTTGACGCTATCGCGTGAGCATTGGTATGCGCTTGTAGAAGCCGCTCGCGGCCAGGAAGTTCCATAACGCTCTTCTGCAGTGGCGTTGCCGTCAACGCCGCTGTATTCCATAACACACGTAGCGCGTTCTTCGCGCAAAGGGGTTTGCTATGTTAAACGGGTTTCATCACGTTGCTATTATTTGTAGTGACTACCCGCGTTCAAAACAGTTTTATACAGAGATATTAGGGTTCAGCGTTATAGCGGAAAACTATCGCGAGGCCCGAGATTCCTATAAATGTGACCTTGCACTTGCCGACGGCAGTCAAATTGAATTGTTCTCGTTTCCTGACGCACCAACTCGCCCTTCTAGACCTGAAGCGCAAGGGTTAAGGCACCTCGCATTTAAAGTAGATGACCTCGATGCAGTTATTCAAACTCTATCGGAAAAAAACGTAGAATGTGAACCCATTCGCGTAGATGAATATACTAACAAGCGCTTTACCTTCTTCCAAGACCCTGACGGTTTACCTCTGGAACTCTATGAGGTGGCGTACGAAAGGGCCAAACAAGCTATAGCATTTTAACTTCACGTTGAGGAAAGGGTATTTCTATCTCCGCCTGTTTTAGGGCGTCGAACACGGCTTTATTCAGCGCATACCGAATTTCAAAATGGCGCGTTGAAGGAGCTAACACCCGTATCCCAACATTAATACTGCTATCGCCGAAATTATCTATACCAATAGAGTGCATCTTGTCTGAAGGAACACCGTCTACCGACGTCACTGCATCTGTCACTACTGCAAGCACGCGGTCTACGTCACTTGAATAGGCTACGCCAACAGACAGCTCAATAAGCATGTTGTCTGCGGAGTTATGCAGCACTTCCCCCACAATCAGTTTATTAGGAATTTGAATAGTGACATTATCTTCATCGATAAGCAGGGTGTAAGGCAGCATTACTTGGTCTACCACACCCGAGACGCCCTGCACTCTTATGGTATCGCCAACAACGAAAGGACGGGTAATGATAATGGTAAAGCCCGCCGCATAGTTCGCAAGCATTCCTTGAATGGCTAGCCCAGCGCCAAGACCCACAGCACCTATGGCTGCAATTAACGGCGTAACGCTTATTCCGATATTGCCTAGCGCAATAATGATAACGATGCCTAGGACAACCAGCTTACTGGCGCCCCCTGTGAAGCGACTTAGCGTGATATCAATATCTCGGTTGATCATCACGTTCTCAACAACACCACCTATTTTTGCCGCTAACCACCAGCCCACCAAAAAGATAACCAGGGCGCCAAACATCTGGAAACTGTAGGTTACTGCAAATTCTACCAAGGTATCGTAGAGTGCTTGGGCTTGTTTGAGTTCGTCCATAGGTGAAAAAATACGTCAATAATTGAGATGTCCCGAGGATAAACAACATTGAAACTACATACAATAAAATGAAGACTCTAGAGCGTGTGGGTGACGTGAAGTGTCTGCGCAACTAGACACGGCCCAAATGAAAACACCCCCAGTTATTGGAATGTCCAATGACTAGGGGTGTTTCATAGTATTCATGTTGTCGTTTAGTTGAGGCTCTAACTTACGGCGTTAATTGCTGTATTCAGACGCTTCAACTTCGGCTAGACGCTTTTGCGTTGGGTTTTTAACAAAGTTGTACACCATGCCAACAAACAAGATAGTGGCAAAAGCCGTTGCGACCATAAATCCGTACTTAGCGTCGCCACCATTTGCATCGCTCACCAAGCCCATGATAAATGGTCCAGCCGCTGCACCTGCTGCGGTGAAGAAAAGAATAACTCCCGCAACACTGCCGTGCTGGTGCTTAGGAAAACAGCTTATTCCTTTAGAATTAAAGGTAGGGTAAATAACCGACATGAAAATACCTGTTAACGGGAATAAATAGAGCGCTACCTGCTTGCCACCCATCAGTCCGGCGCCAAAGCAAAGCACAATGCCGCCACTGAATAACATTAGCACAAGTGCCCAATTAAAATGCGACATCATCCAGATACCAACAAAGCGACCCGCGGCGCGCAAAATAAAAAACGCAGTTACCGAGTAAATCGCTAAGGTTTGGCTGAAGCCTTCTGTGTAGCAGTCGTAAGTTGCTCGAAGTGTAGAGGCATCACATACTAAATAGCTAGGCATCCACACGTATATTGCGCTTTCCGCAGCCACATATAAGAATGCGCCGACAGAGAAACCAAAAGCATAAGGGTTTTTTACCAAGGCTAAACTTTGCAATACCGAAACTTGTTTTACTTTGTCACTTTTTTCTCTAGTGTAATTGGGGTATTTGACGAACAGTGCACCCACAATTAATACAGTACATACACCACCGGCAATAACATAAAGCCACTGCCACGCCACGCCTTGGTGGATTAAATAGGCGACAATTAGCGGCCCTATAATTGCACCGACGCCAAAGAATGCCTCTGCGCCGTTCATAGTGGAAGTGTGCTGTTTAGTGGACGAGGAAATATCGCCTATAAGTGCAAGCGCGCCGGTTTTAAACACGCCTACCGCAACCCCAGATAAACTCATTAAACTTACGATAAGTAGAAAATCGTCAGCGATCAAAAAGCTATAGCACGCCACACCAAAAATGGCTAGCCCCATGATAATAGTTGGCTTTCTACCTATTTTATCCGCTAAGAAACCCAAAAATAAGCCTGACAACGCTATACCCAACATGGGAAGGGAGTGCATAAGACTTGCTTGTGCATTAGTGACAGAAAAGGCCACCTTAACTTCCTTTATAATTTCCCCTACTGAGTCTGATGTCATGGCAAACATCATAAACATAAGGTAGGTTAACCATCTTATAATTCTGCTATTTTGATCCTGATTGGACATAGTGAGTCTCGCATCAATACTGCTATTAAAGCCTAAAACCAAGCTAATTTATGTTATTCGTTCGCCGCTATCTAGACGCACTAGACTATTTGATGAACAAATATGTAAGTTTATTTGATAAAATAACTTAATCGTTTAAGATAAAAGTTAACAGAATTTAAAATCCCTGTAAACTTGATAATTATTATCTTTCTTTTAACGCAACAGAAAAAGCGGATTTGCGTAACATTTTGGAGCCACCTATGAACTATGCTGCTGACGTTAGTGTTTGCCTAGAGCGCATCTTGGAATCTACCGATCTATCAGGCCTAACGAAGAAGGACGCGACGTTATTTACCCGACGTCTGGAAGCGCATTTTCCTTCACTCTTCGAAAAATACACGTACGTGTACGGCCACCAATACGACTGTTATTATCATATACAAAAATTAGTGGAAACGTTAAGAGATGGGGTTAAGAAAAGAAAGCCAGCACTTAAAAAGCTTGACGAAAGCAGGCTTCAATCACCGCTGTGGTATCGTGACGAAAAGCAAGTGGGTTTAGCGTGTTACGTTGACCTAATGGGCCCTACCCTCAACGACCTTCACGACCGTATTCCTTATTACAAAGCGTTAGGTATTACCTACCTGCATCTAATGCCACTTTACGATGCACCTGCTGGCGACAGCGATGGTGGCTACGCGGTGTCTGATTATCGCAAAGTAAACCCCACATTAGGCACCACAGCAGATTTAGAAAAGCTTGCTGACGCTCTGCTCAAAGAAGGCATCAACCTGGTACTCGATTTTGTGTTTAATCACACCTCTGACGAGCATCGCTGGGCAAAGGCAGCGCTTGAGGGTAAAAAACAATATCAGAACTATTATTACGTTTATGACGATAGAACCATACCCGACCAATATGAAACCACGCTGAGAGAAATATTCCCTCAGGTTCGTCGAGGCAGCTTTACCTTCAACGAACAGATGCAAAAATGGGTGTGGACTACCTTTAACAGCTTTCAATGGGACTTGAATTACAGTAACCCAGAAGTGTTTAACGCCATTACTTCAGAAATGCTGTTTTTGGCTAATTTAGGCTCTGCAGCCCTTCGCCTAGATGCCCTTGCATTTATTTGGAAGGAAATGGGGACTAACTGCGAGAATCAGGACAAAGCCCACGTTTTGATCCAGGCGTTTAATTGCTGCTTAGAAATAGCGGCGCCTGCGGTGGTATTTAAGTCAGAAGCCATTGTGCACCCCGACGAAGTCAATAAATACATTGGCGAACACGAGTGTAAGTTATCTTATAATCCTCTTCTGATGGCACTGCTTTGGAATAGCTTAGCAACGAGGAAAACCAGACTTCTCACTCGCTCAATGCAAAAGAGCTTTGCTATTTCTGATAATTGTACCTGGGTGAATTATGTTCGCTGCCATGATGATATTGGATGGACCTTCGACGATGATGTGGCACACGAGCTTGGCATTAATGGTAATGATCATCGCTTTTTCTTAAATCAGTTTTTTACAGGGCGTTTTGAAGGCAGCTTCGCTAATGGCGTGCCGTTTGCAGAGAATCCAACAAATGGCGATTGTCGCGTTTGTGGGTCGCTCGCCTCTCTGTGCGGGTTAGAAAGTGCCCTACAAAACAATGATGCAAAAGGCATTGAGGAAGCCGTCAACCGCATGTTGTTACTTTACGGCATTACATTCAGTATTGGTGGTATACCACTACTGTACTCTAGCGATGAAATTGCCAAACTCAATGACTACAGCTACCGTAATGATATTACCAAGCAACACGACGACCGTTGGGTAAATAGGATAGCCGTTACTCCAGAAGATACCGCACTGGCCATGGAGCAAATACAGCGTTCATTGAGCCCCCAAGAGGACGCGAGTTTGAAGGTGTTTAAAGGCCTTCAGCACATGCTTTCAATACGCAAAACCCATGCTGTATTTGGTAAGGCGAGAACGTACATTTTAGAAGCTAGCAATCACCACTGTTTTGCATTTTTAAGAGAAAATGAAAACGGCGAAAAATTACTAGTAATCAGTAACTTCAGCGAACACATACAGCAAGTTGATGGTGAGATACTAAGAGCGCTAAACGGCACATCGTGTAAAGACTTATTATCTCACAGTACCTTTAAAGGTGATGAGAAGGTAGTCACACTTCGCCCTTTCCAACAGCTTTGGATGACACACTAAACGTATTTTTACCTTATTCGCCGCATTAACCGAATTTGGGCGTACAATAAAGGCGCAGCAGTCATCGCTTCTGTGCCTTTATTATTATACATAGCAAACACTTATCTTTTTTTAATGACTTTTTAAGGCAAATATTACCAATATCACTATACTTTAATTTAGTGAAAGCCTTAGTTTTACGACGTTGCGCTAGGAAGCGCCACCGTCAAATCAGTTGTTCACTTTTAAGCTTTTGAAAATTCATACATCACGCAATTCTTGTGCCTAGGGATACTGAGCACGCAACGGAAATATCACGCAAAGCGTGAAATATGGACATCATTATGGGGAAAGAAAAAATTATGCATGGCGAAAGCGGATTGGAATATATGTGCCCGCATTGCGGGGCAACAAACACAGTTCAAATTGGTATACTCAAAGATATGTATACCGAAAAATTTGATTCCTGTAGTGGCTGTAAGAAACACCTAAGTCTAACACCCGCTGACGGCGTTGGCGGAAAGATAAACTTGGTCATTGACGCCTTAGACCCCGATTTTCGGGCCAGATAAATTCAAAAGACAAATTCAAACGATATATCCACAATACACATTCAAAAAAAGCCGCGTTATAAATGCTCTTGTGGAGCGATTATGACGCGGCTTTTTGGGTTGCTTTTAGTTGCTGATGAAACTAGTGCTGAAATATGCCTATAAGTCTCTCTTTAACCCCCTTCTTTAAACCAAGCTTTAAAGGCTGGCTATGAAAAGAAGCTGCGTTTCAAATCCGCATCGGTAAGGAACTGACCGCCTAGTGCCGACGTTTTAGTATACGAGTTTGTGTCCTTGATGCCTCTCGCTTTCACGCAGTAGTGCGTAGCATTAATCGACACCGCCACATCATCTGTTCTCGCTAACGTCTGTAAAGCCACGAGTACCTGCTGAGTTAACCTTTCTTGAACCTGCGGACGCTGAGCAAAAAAGCTAACAAGACGATTTATTTTAGACAAACCAATGACGGTATCTTTTGGAATGTACGACACTGTCGCAGTGCCGTCGATAGTTACAAAATGATGCTCGCAGGTGCTTGTTAAACTAATGTCAGACACTTGCACAGGCTGGTCAATCTGCATCTTGTTTTCGATGGCAGTAATTTTAGGAAATTTCCTATAGTCTAAGCCACCAAAAATTTCGTTCACATACATTTTTGCAATGCGCGTTGGCGTATCGCACAAGCTGTCGTCCGTCAAATCTAGACCTAGCGTTTCCATTACGTCGCGCATGGCACTCGCAATTCGCATACGCTTTTGCTCGTCGCTTAGGCCGTTAGGCACCATGGGCGTTTCTAAGCCTTTCGCTTCTAATACATTTCGTACACGCTGCGCTGATTCAGATATAGAGGGATCGATTGCCTCACGCACTATTACCGCTTCTTTTGCTAACATTGGATTATCCGTATATGACTTCTTTTTTTAACTTCTACGCACATCAATGCGTTACAGATCGACTAGCCTAGTAAATGACTTTTTTTTAATATAGTTGGCACGTTATGTACCAATGGCACACTATTTACGTATTCCTTTACATATTAACTATTTAGGAAAATACTTTGGCCTCACCTATACTTATTACAGGCGCTAGTCAGCGATTGGGACTGGCTATGGCAGACAGCTTGCTCGAAGAGGGTAATGCCGTTGTCGTAACCTACAGAACATTGCGACCCACAATAGAAAAACTCAAAGACAAGGGCGCAACCGCTATTCATGCAGATTTTAGCACTGAGCAGGCTATTGATCGAGCAATTGATGATATTAAGGCAGCAAGCGGAAGCTATCGCGCCATCATTCATAACGCCTCCGATTGGGCACAAGAAAAAGACCATGACGATAAGCACAGCTTGTTTAACCGCATGATGAATGTTCATGCTCTCGCACCCTACCGTATTAATCTTGCCTTAGCCCATTCGCTTTCAAATCAAGGTGGTTTTAGCGACATTATTCACATGACAGACTATGTGCAGGATACGGGCAGTGAAAAACATATGGCCTATGCGGCCAGCAAAGCAGCTTTGCACAACTTAACGCTCTCTTTTGCAAAAAAATTGGCTCCCCACGTAAAGGTAAATAGCATTGCCCCTGCCCTTCTCATGTTTAATGAAGGTGATGACGAGGCTTATAAACAGAAGGCATTGAAGAAATCAGTACTTGAAACGGTACCTGGCGCACAAGAAGCAGTAAAAGCTATGCACTATTTGCTTAACAGCGATTACATCACGGGGCAAACCCTGCATTTAAATGGCGGTCGGCACTTAAGATGATGTGAAGGCTCATAATAATGAGGAAAATAGTGTGTTAGATGCTTTTTGTAACGTGAAGCCAATGCCGTAAATTTATTATACGGAGCCTTGGTGGGACTGCACGGTACAGTTATACTTAGCCTTTCACTGTTTACTTGGATGAACTATGCAGGGCACACGCACTATGGCGCCAGAATGGCATGATGCAGACGCTATCATGCTGGCATGGCCTCACGCCCAGACTGACTGGGCACTATGGCTTGAAGAAGCCAGAGACACCTATATCAACGTCATAACTGCAATAAACCGATATAATGCAGGGGTAATACTACTTTGTGCACCCGCCGATATCGATGACCTAATTGCGCGCCTTGCACAGGATGCACGTGTATTAATTGTACCGGCGACATATAACGACACTTGGATGCGCGATTATGGGTTTATTACCTGCTTAGATAGCGAAAAAAATGGCTATCCAGTGGAGTTTCGCTTTAACGGCTGGGGCAATAAGTTTAATGCTGAGGACGACAATCTTGCCAATCAGCGATACCTGGCCGCTCTGTGTAAATCGGTATTAAGAAGCAGCCCTGTTGTTGCTGAAGGCGGCGCACTTGAAATTGACGAACAAGGGCATTTGCTAACCACTGCACAATGCTTGTTAAACCCAAAGCGCAATGGCGATATGGCATTGTCTTCCTATGCTGATGCCTTTAGCGATATATTGGGATGTAGCAAGGTTACCGTATTACAACATGGGCATCTTGAAGGTGATGACACCGACGGTCACGTAGATACGCTGGTTCGATTTACGCCTAATACAGGACTCGTTATTCAAGCGTGTGATAACCGCCCCAATGACAGTCACTTTGAAGGGTTGAAGGCGCTTTGCGACGAATGCGCCCTTGAACTTCCAGAGCATCAACAGTACCGCTTACCGCTACCGCTCATCAACAATGAGGACGGCGATAGATTACCCGCCTCTTATGCTAACTATCTCATTTGCAACGGCGCTGTTTTACTTCCTATTTACGGGCAAGACGAAGACAGGGAAGCGATTAATGTAATTCAAAAAGCGTTTCCAAATTACATTGTTGAACCAATTGATTGTCGTGTACTCGTAAAGCAATACGGCAGTTTGCACTGCATTTCTATGCAAGTGCCGAAAAACACGCTGAAAGACGACATCATTGCGACATTAAGGAAAGGAGTATCACTACATGCCCCCAAATAAGCTAAAAGTGGGCCTTGTACAGCAGGCTGTTAACGACAATGACAAAGCGACAAATTGGAACAAAAGTGCTGAGCAAGTGGCTAAGCTCGCTGAGCAAGGTTGTGAGTGCATTTTACTGCAAGAACTGCACAGCACCTTATATTTTTGCCAGCAGGAAGACACCAACGCCTTTGATTTAGCAGAGCCAATTCCAGGACCGGCGACGGACTTTTTTGGCGAACTCGCTGAAAAGCACAACATCGTTTTGGTAACTTCGCTTTTTGAAAAGCGTGGCTCAGGGCTTTATCACAATACCGCGGTCGTTTTTGATAGAAGTAGAGAGATTGCTGGGAAATATCGCAAGATGCATATCCCTGATGACCCAGGTTTTTACGAGAAGTTTTATTTTACACCGGGCGACACAGGCTTTGAACCCATACAAACAAGTGTTGGAAAATTGGGTGTACTTGTGTGTTGGGATCAATGGTATCCAGAAGCGGCGCGCCTAATGGCAATGGCCGGTGCAGACTTGTTGTTTTATCCCACTGCAATTGGCTGGGATGTGAACGACACGGCCGAGGAGCGTACCCGTCAACACGGCGCGTGGGAAACCATTCAGCGCTCGCACGCTGTGGCTAACTCAGTTCCGGTTATCGTAGCTAACCGTACTGGCTTTGAAGCGTCACCGGTTGAAGGCGACCCAGGTATTCAGTTCTGGGGGCAGAGCTTTGTAGCAGGCCCTCAGGGTGAAATACTGGCAAAGGCCGATGCAGAGGGTGAAACTACGCTATCAGTTGAGCTTGATATGGAACGTACCGAGCAGGTTAAACGCATTTGGCCTTACTTCCGTGACCGTCGCATAGATGCCTATGATGACCTAACAAGACGTTGGCGCGACTAATAAAATAAAAGCAAACAAATGGGGGTCAGAAACAAATGGGGGTCAGAGTGCATTTTTCTGAGCGGCAGCAGCTTCTAAATTGTAATCTGACCCCATTTTTGTCCTAAACTGTAATCTGACCCCATTTTTGTCGAGCCAATGGTGTAAAAATGCTGAGTATTAAATGCGATGCTTTAAACGCTATGTTTTAAAAATGATACCGTCGTACATCATAAACGTATTCCTTTCGTTTTTTGCCAGCAGTGCCAGCATCACCTCATCTTCGATGTCTAGGCCGCCGGTGAATTGTCCAAACGCAGGCATAACAAATAGCTTACTCGTTGATATAAAGCACTTTCCCGAATAGCGCCTGCGTGAGATGGCGGTTCGCATTTTAGGGTGAAAATGACCAATAATTTGCGCCGGATTTTTACATGCTGAATCGCCAGGCACACCGACTGTTTGCTGGTCTGGCAACTCGTTAAGATGTTGTTCTTTGAGCGCCTGACAAGATAAATTATCAAAAGCATTGGGCCGATACTGTGTAGGCTCATGGCGAAACACCACATCATATGCTCCCTCTTTGTTAAGGTGTATCTCTTCACAAGCTTCACCGGGAATACCCTCGGGCAAGTCAGGATCGTGATTGCCCTCTACCCAGCTCCACTGTGCCACTTGCGATACTAAATTGCACAAATAGGCTCGGTCTTCAGCTGTCATTCGAGCCATGCTGTGCTTGTCGTGAAAACTATCGCCTAAACTGATGACTCTTGCCGGCTGATAGTCTTCAATAATAAGCGCTAGGCGCTTGAGGGTGGCTTGAGAGTCTACACTTGGCAGCGGGTTGCCATAACTTCGTAAATAGCTTCCTTTTTCTAAATGCAAATCTGACACCACCAGCCAGTCTAGCGCCGGCAAATACGCCACGCCTCTGGCATCTAGCACCCACAGAAGCCCCGCAAATTTGGTTATACTGAGTTTTCTTTTTGCTAACTGAGACGTTAGCCAACTGTCGCTGATTGCCAATGAATACCTATTATTGTGTTTGCGAAAGCAATGCCCGTACGTCTTCTAGCATGTTTTCAGCCTCAGCGTACAAATCTGCTTGCTCTATGATTGCTTGAGCCCCTGCGCCTTTAATTTGTTCACTGCGAACATTTAGCACAATAGGAATAGCCATGGGAGACACTTTTTCTAAATTGACCAAGGTCGCGCTATCAACATAGCGAATAAGCAGGTTTGCTAGCCTAGACAAATCGAGCAACTCTCGCTCTGCGTCCTCTCTTGCCACTTTTAATAAAATATGGTCAGGGTCGTGCTCACGCAAGGTGTCGTAAATTAAATCTGTCGAAAACGTTACCTGTTTCATGGTTTTTTGACTGGCGTGATAGCGCTGCTCTGTGAGCCCGCTCACCACAGCAACTTGGCGAAACGACCGTTTTAGCATAGGTGCCTGTAGCATCCAGTCTTCTAACTCGTCGCCCAATATATCGGGCTGGAATAAACGCTGAAGCTGATGCTGTGTAATTGGGTTCACCGACGCTATTGATAGCCCGTAGTCAGTAACGCTAAAGCTAAGGGGCTTAATACTCATCTTTTCCATACGACGGGTTAACAACATGCCAAGGGTTTGGTTGGCCTTGCGTCCGTCAAAGGTGTAATACAATGTGTAATACGCTTGTCGAAATGGAAATTGCTCTACCAATACATTACCGGGCTTTGGCAGTTGAGAGAAAGCCTCTTGCAGGGTTAACCACTCTTGCACTTGTGTAGGCAGTGCTTTCCACTTCGAGCTATCGGCTAAAATCCCTCTCACGCCATCGGCTAAGTACGTAGACAACGGCATTTGCCCGCCACTGTAACTCGGTATTTTAGGCTCTTTTGCCTTGGCAGGCTTCGCGTGAAGCTGCATGTCTCTTATGGCTTCGTATTTCAGTACTTCGCCGGCAAAGTAGAAGGTATCACCTGGGGTAAGCTGTTGCGCAAAATACTCCTCCACTTCACCAATAATTTTGCCCTGATTTCCGCGGCGTATTCGTTTAACTTTAAGACGGCCAGACTCCACAATTGTACCGATATTCTGCCTGTGCCGCTGGATCACGCGCCGATTCGCTGGGGAAAACGTACCGTCGTCGTTCTCTAATAACCGCTGATAGCGCTCGTAGGCATTCAGGGCACTGCCGCCATCTAATGTGAACTGCCATAGTTTATCAAAATCACTTCTGTCTAACCCTTGATAAGGGGTGGCGTTTAGCATTTGCTGGTACAAGGTGTCAGGTTTATCAGCCTGACTGCACAAACAGTTCAAAATAAACTGGGGAATAATATCCAGCGCCCCCGAGTGCGGAGCATCACCATCTAGCTCACCTTTGTTAATGGCAGCTATCGCAGCCTGACATTCTAGCGCCTCAAAGCGATTCGCGGGAACTAGCAGCGCTTCACTCGGTTCATCCAGTCGGTGATTAGCCCTGCCAATACGCTGCAATAATCGGCTGACCCCCTTCGGCGCCCCCACTTGTATCACCTTGTCTACATCTCCCCAGTCTATACCCAACTCTAGGGCAGATGTACACACCACAGCGCGCAGCATACCGCTTGCCATCATAGCTTCGGTTTTGCGACGTTGCTCCTTGCTTAAACTACCGTGGTAAAGGGCAATAGGCAGCGCCAGCTTGTTGGCTTCCCACAGCATTTGAAACAGTAATTCCGACTGCGCTCGGGTATTAACAAACACCAGTGTGGTTTTCGCTTTTTCTATTGCCTGGTAAATATCATCAATGGCATAGCGCGCTATAAACCCACCAAAGGGCATTCGTGCTTTTGAATGCAGCATCTCTACCTTGGGCTTCTCCCCTGCCTTTACTTTAACAATGTTGGCAGTACTGTCGCTGCCTGCTAGCCAGGCGCCAAGCGTTTCAGGGAAGGCCACGGTGGCTGATAAACCAATACGCTGCATGGCCGGCGATAACATAGATAGCCGGGCTAACGCTAATGATAGGAAGTCTCCACGTTTATTCGCCATTAAGCTGTGGGTTTCATCTATGATCACCCGCTTCAGCTTGCCAAATAGTTTATCTGCATCAGCATAGCTCAGCATTAACATCAGCGACTCAGGCGTGGTCAATAATATATGCGGCGGCTTTTTACGCTGGCGCTGACGTTTGTGGGAAGGTGTATCTCCGGTTCGGGTTTCTGCACTAATTCCCAACCCCATTTCTTCAATAGGCTGCAGCAAGTTGCGATGGATATCCTGGGTGAGCGCTTTTAGGGGGGAGATGTATAAGGTGTGCAACCCCGTGAAGTTTGACGTGCTCAGCAACGCATCTAACTCTACTAGACTCGGTAGAAAGCCCGATAATGTTTTTCCCGCTCCTGTGGGTGCAATAAGCAAGGTGCAGTCATGCTTGTCTTTATCAATAAGCATATCCCGCTGATAATCGCGAAGCTGCCACCCTTTCTTTTTAAACCACTTGGCAAATACAGGAGGTACTGATGTCATTAATTAACTTACTTCCATTTTTTACTCGTTATACGCAAGTTACTCAGTTAGGTTTACCAGCAAAGTTTATTTGCACCGGTTATCTTCCTCAACCCTTTGCACTCACCCGTCCTAGCAGTTAAAAGAAAGCAGTTAAACGCAAGCATTCAAATGAATGTGCTTTAACAAGAGAGCTTTCACCTCACTCTTGTAACGAACTGTTATAGCGAACTGTTATAGCGAACTGCTGTACCCCATTGTTGCAGTGCACTGATTTCAGAACAGCACCGTAACGATATCGTCATGAAGGTGTCAATTAACTGTCAAGTTGATTGTTTAGGGTATGGCCACACCCAATGACTATTTGAGCATTTTAATGATTAAGGCTCCTCACTTCAGAAGCGTTTTTATCTCAGATACACACCTTGGCAACAAAGACTGCAAAGCAGAATTTCTTCTTCACTTTCTCAACAATATGACCTGCGACAGGCTTTACCTAGTGGGCGATATTGTAGACATGTGGTCGATGAGCAAACAGTTTCGCTGGCCAGATGCGCATAACGAAGTGATACATAAAGTTATCCAGCTTAGTCATGAATCGACAAAAGTCATTTTTCTACCGGGCAATCACGATGCTCCCTTACAAAAATATTCAGGAATGCAGTTTGGCGATATAGAGATAAAGCGCCAATACGTACACGAAACCGCAGCGAACAAACGCTACTTGGTGTTGCATGGTGATCAATGTGATGGCGATGTGACGTTAGGCCGCTTTCACGCCTGGATTGGCGATAAGGCCTATGACGCCCTACTTTTTGCAAATCGCTGGTTTAACCTGCTGCGAAGCTGGAGAAAGCAAAGCTATTGGTCGCTAGCAGGCTACATTAAGCAGCGTGTAAAAGGCGCAAATAAGGCCATAGCACGGTACAAAAACGCCACTACCAAGCGGGCAAAAGCGCTGCAGCTTGATGGCGTCATATGCGGCCACATTCACCACCCGGAGTCGGATATGGTGAATGGGATTCATTATGTGAACGACGGCGATTGGATAGAAAATTGCTCAGCGCTAGTTGAAGACAGCGCCGGGAATTTACAGCTAATAGACTGGGTTGTGTATACCAAACAAGAAACGGTGTCTGAACTAGACCTTAGATACCTTGATTCGAAAAATAAGGCGGCGTAATGCGTACGTCAACCAAATGAATGCATGTGAAAGACATTAGCCATTGAAGAAACTTAAGCGGTATCAGTACGAGCGCTATGCCGTACTGTGTAAGTTGGCATATCCGAAAGAATTTGACTATTCATCACTGGGCTTTTCAGCCCATCAGCACCATGCTGTGTGCGATTCACGCGGCACCGTTGTGGCACGCATTCTCTGCCGCCCAAAGAAAAAAGAAGTTATCGTGCTGTTTAGGGGCACCCAATCCATCCGAGATTGGTTACTCAACTTTTGTATTTTCCCAAGTAAAGCAAAGGGAAACTTTAAAGATAAATCAAAGCATAACGGCTATGTTCATTTTGGCTATCAGCTTCTGCTCAATCAAAAAAGCCAGACCACTATCTCCTTGCCTGCTGACAAGAAAAAAACCAGCGCAACGCTAAGTATATATGAAGATATCGAAGCCAAATTGGCGCCACTTATTTGCGCGGGCAAGCGCATAACATTTACCGGGCATTCTTCCGGCGGTGCCATGGCGGTGCTAGCGGCGCAGCGTCTTGAATTGGCATTTCCTAACAGTGTGCGTCGCGTTGTCACTTTTGGTCAGCCCTCTACCAGCTACCGGCGATTCTTTAAGCATTACTTACTTCACCAACGTACATTCAGAGTGGTTTGCGACCTAGATATCGTCACGTTCCTCCCTCCAATTCCAGGATTGTTTAAGCACCTTGGCCGATCGCTTTGGTTACATAACGAGCGCGTTTATGAGAACGCTAAGCCTATCTGGCGGCTATATCGGGTTATTTCTCAGTGGCTGATTTCTCCCATCTCCTATCATTACATGCATAAATACATTCGAAATAAAGATTTCTTCGACAAACACTAATTTGTATTGACTTTGAACATGCACAACGCAGGAAGACAGTAGACACACTGCTGCATAGCTTCACATCTTATTCCATAACGAAGCTCTCAATGCTATTGGCATTTTCTGCAAGTGGTCGCTTTGTCTTTTATTTCGTATTTATATTTATTGCAAATACAGAGGGAAACGTTGCCTGTGCATCCATCAACATGGCTAAAGACTGATAACACTGGCTTGTACTGCGAACCGGGTGGGTTCTACATTGACCCCATGACAGAAGTAGATACTGCATTAGTGACTCACGGCCATGCAGATCATGCACGATCAGGGCATCATACGGTTTACGCCAGTGTAGAAACCTTGGCCATTATGCAGACTCGCTATGGCGAAGATATGGCCGTTAAGCAACACACTGTTGCCTTAGGTGAAAAGCTCACGTTTAACGATGTCACGGTAACCTTTTATCCTGCCGGTCATATTTTGGGCTCTACGCAGATACTGTTGGAATATGGCGGCTACCGTGTAGTGGTATCTGGCGACTACAAAAGACGTCACGATCCCACCTGCCCGCCTTTTCAAGTTGTGCCTTGCGATGTGCTCATTACCGAGGCCACATTTGGACTGCCTGTGTTCGAACACCCTCCCATTGCAAATGAAATAGAGAAATTGCTTCACTCGCTGCGGGTATTCCCCACTCGGTGTCACGTAGTAGGCGCCTATGCCCTAGGCAAGTGCCAACGTTTGATTATTGCGCTTAGAGAGGCAGGCTACCACAAGCCTATTTATCTACATGGCGCTCAATTGAAGTTATGCGATTTATACCAACAGTTTGATATTGACCTTGGCGAACTTATCCCTGTCTCGCAGGTGGAAGATAAAAAAGAGCTCGCCGGAGAAATTGTGATTGCTCCGCCTTCTGCGTTGGCAGATAGATGGTCGCGAAGTCTTCCAAATGTGCGCACTGTGATGGCATCGGGCTGGATGCAAATTCGCGCCCGCGCCAAGCAGCGAAATGCCGAACTCCCGCTGATTATTTCCGATCACTGCGACTGGCCTGAATTACTGAAAACCATTGAGGAAGTCAACCCGAAAGAGGTGTGGGTGACTCACGGAAGAGAAGATGCGCTGATGTATCAAGCTGAAAAGATGGGGTTTAAAGCCCGAGCACTGTCATTGGTGGGCTATGACGAGGAAGAACAAGGCGGTGATTAATGGAGGCGTTTAGTAACCTGTTAGAGCAGCTGTACTTTACCGCTGGAACGAAAGCAAAAGCGCAGCTTATTGCTGACTATATTGAAAACACCCCCGACCCAGATAGAGGCTGGGCTATTGCGGCCATGGCAGGCACTCTGCGGTTTGATTTTTTTAAACGCAATACCGTGAAAAAACTGATTACCGAGCACACCGACCCCGCCCTATTTGCGATGAGCTACGATTATGTGGGCGAAGTGAGTGAAACCGTTGCGCATCTGTGGCCGTTCAACAGCCCGGTGTCACCCTTACCGTCTCTTCATAGTATTGTAGATACTTTTGCCACTGTCTCTAAACAGAAAGTGTCAGCTACGCTGGCCGAATACTTAACTATGATGACACCGTCCCAGCGCTGGGCACTGCTGAAATTAGGCACTAGAGGGCTGCGCATTGGCGTATCAGCACGCTCAATAAAGCAAATATTGGCTGACTACGGCAACAAGGATATTAAAGAGATAGAAACCTTATGGCACGCGGTAAACCCACCTTATACCGAGCTTCTACAGTGGTTAGAAGGGAAGGCCGACAAGCCTGATATAGAAAATGCCGTCACATTTCATCCCGTCATGCTTTCTCACCCCATTGAAGACAATGATATCGACACCTTTGATGCCAACCTTTGGCAAATTGAAAATAAGTACGACGGAATTCGTGTACAGCTTGCGGTGAATACTGAGCGTGCTGGCAAGGATAAAGACAGTGAAAAACGCCCATCCAATCTCGCTGATGAACAGGAGCGCGAAAAGGCGCTGTTCTCTCGAACAGGTGACGATATCAGTCACTCATTTCCTGATTTATTGGACGACATGAGCGGCAACATGGTGCTAGATGGCGAGCTATTGGTTATTCACAATACCGAGGAGGCTAAGGCCAGTGCATCAGATATGGCCAGCAGCTTGTCTACATCAGAGCCTGTCGTTGATACGTTTAATGCGCTGCAGCAAAGACTTAACAAGAAAAAGCCAACCAAACCCTTAATGCAGTCAAATCCGGTGGGGCTCATTGTTTACGATGCCCTTGTACTAGAGGGCGAGAAGCTGACTTCCTTAACATTGGAAGCTAGGCGTAAAAAATTAGCCTCTTGGTTTGAGCAAAAGAAGCCGCCTCGGCTATTTTTATCTAACACCTTACGTGCATCATCGCCCGAAAGTTTGCGCGCCCTTCATAACACGGTTTGCGACAATAGATCCGTTGAAGGGCTTATGATTAAACGACTCGACAGTACATATGTGCCCGGTCGACCTAAAGGCCAGTGGTATAAGTGGAAGCGAGACCCTTTAGTCGTAGATGCGGTGATCATGTACGCGCAGCGAGGACACGGAAAACGTTCAAGCTTTTATTCAGACTTTACTTTTGGCGCATGGGAAGGCGAGCAATTATTGCCTATTGGCAAAGCTTACTCAGGGTTTACCGACGAAGAATTGAAAAAATTAGATAATTGGGTGCGACGCAATGCGGTTGGCCGGTTTGGCCCGGTAAGAGAAGTGAAAAAAGAGCTGGTTTTCGAAGTCGCTTTTGATGCAGTGCACCCTTCTAATCGTCATAAATCGGGAGTGGCCCTTCGCTTCCCGCGAATTCATCGGATACGCTGGGACAAGCCTGCGAATGAAGCAGATACCTTAGACGCGCTTAAAGAACTGATAGAGCGTTAAACAAAGAGCCTGTTACGCCACTGCATAACAGGCTCTTTGTTGCGTTGCTTGTCGCTTTAACTATTCTGCGCTTAGCTCATTTAGCGCTTCGCCTATTTAACGTTTAGCTTGCCTATTGGCTTAGCCGTTAGCTCCGCTGTTACATTGGCTATTTCGCGATATCTTGCTGAGTAGGCAACGCACTGAACGCGCCGTATTGAGTTACGGTAAATGCACCACAGCGAATCGCAAACTCAGTGGCCTCGCTTACATTTTCAAAACTTGCTGCCCAGCTATCAAATTCGTCAGCATTGTTAACTTTGGTCGATAGGTAATAAAGGAACCCACCGATAAAGGAGTCACCTGCCGCCGTTGTATCTTTAACATCCATTTTAGGCGACGCTAACGTGCCGCTAAATGATGTCGTGATGTAGTGAATAGGCTCGCCGCCGTCAGTCACCAATACCACTTTTACACCGCTCTCAAGCCATTGCTGTACTTTCGCATCTGCATTCTCTGCACCGTATAGCTCGTTGAGCTCTTCACGGCTTGCCTTTAATATGGAAACCCGTTTGGCTGCCGCATCTATTCTTGAAGGTGCATTAGCCGTGTCGTCCCAAAATGCTGGGCGGTAATTGATGTCTAAACACGCCATCATGCCCTTTTGGCGTGCCTTATCTAAAATAAACTCTGTACCCGGTATTAACTCTGGCCCGGCAAGAGAGCCTGAGCAAAAGTGCAGAACCGCATCTTTGTTACAGTCGATAGTGGACAGGTCTTGCTCGGTAATATGTTTATGCGCGGCATTATCCACATAAAAGTCGAAGGAACGTTCACCGTCTTCATCTAGATTCACAAACGCTAATGCGGTATTGCCTTGTGAGGTAGTCCATACGAAATCGGTATTAACCTTATAATGCTCAAGCATTTCTTTTAAAAAAGCGCCAAACGTATCATCACCCACTTTCGATACCATAGCACTGCGTCCACCAAGCTGAGCAACTGCCACAGCAACATTGGCTGGCGCACCACCTGCATAGGGTTGAAAGGGCTTCATTGCCGGTATGTCACCGTCTTTAGGCGCAGCACCTTGGCTTAACATATCGATAAGTACTTCACCTAAACATAATATTTTCATACCAGCCTCACTCTATCCGTTATACATACAATCATAGTGCAAATCATACATATCGCACTTTGAGTAAAAAAATCGTTAACTAATTATTCAATTGGGCATAGTATTGTCTTTCTTTTTGATTAAATCAACCTAATTGACTTAACTAAAAACAAGCCAACATAGATTTAATACTTTAGAGAGCAAGTTAACTATGGCAACACATTTAGCAGATAACCGTTCGGACAATGAACGGGTCATCATCTCGCTGATTAACAAGCATAAAGAGTTACCAAAAGCTCAAATAGCTGAATTAACTGGACTTTCTGCCCAATCTGCCACAGTAATTATTAAAAAGTTAGAAAGCGACGGTTTGGTTTTGCGTAATGCACCTATTAAGGGGAGAGTAGGCCAACCCAAAGTGCCTTTCAGTCTTAATGCCGACGGCGCGTTTGGCCTAGGTTTGAAAGTAGGTCGCCGCAGCTTTGACATGACCCTAATTGATCTTTGCGGAAATGTACGTGCCACCGTCAAAGAAAAAGTAGCTTATCCAACGGTTGATACCCTTATGTCGTTTACAGACCGCGCTATCAACATGTTGACGAAAAACATTGCTGCTGACCATTTACCCCGAATTCGTGGTTTAGGTGTGGCCATGCCCTTTGAAATTTGGACATGGGCAGAAGAAGCTGGGGCACCAAAAGATATGCTAGAGCAATGGAAGCAATTCAACCCGAAATTAGCGCTAGAGTCTCTTGTCTCTTTGCCAGTGTTCGTTCGCAATGACGCGGCAGCAGCATGCAGTGCAGAAATGTCTTTCGGTAATACTGCACAATTTTCTCACTTTTTGTATTTATTTGTGGGCACATTTGTTGGCGGTGGTGTGGTCATTAACGACGCACTTTTCACGGGAAAATCGGGAAATGCCGGCGCAGTAGGCTCTTTGCCATTTTTTAACGGCAATAAAGAGCATCAACTGTTAACACAGTCTTCATTGTACGTATTAGAGAATAAGCTCAATAACACCGGCGCAAACGGCAGGCAAATCTACAGTTCTACTGAGTATTGGAACATCGACGAGAGCGTGCTTGAGAATTGGGTTTGCTCTGCAGCCCAAGGGCTTGCTTATGCAGCACAATGCGCCATGAGCTTACTTGACATTGACGGTGTTATTATTGACGGCGCGCTACCTAAGCGCGTTAAAGATCGGCTTGTTGAGCGCACAAAAGACGAACTTACTAAACGAGATATGCGAGGCATTACAGTGCCTCGCATTATGAAGGGGCAAGTAGGTGCAAAAGCGCAATCTATTGGAAGCGCAAACCTTCCCTTAGTGGCAAATTATTATTAAACAGCGTATTAGCTCTTTAAATTCTTATCAAGAAAGTCAATCAGCCCCTGATAGAGCTCTCGTCTATCTTCCTCGTCGAACACACCGTGACCCGCCTGAGAATATTGAAGATACTCTGGCGGATTACCTGCTTTGATAAGTGCTTCAGACAGTGCCTCAGAGTTAATCTCTGGCACTCGTCTATCTTTTGAGCCGTGAATAAGCATGACATTAGCTTTGATTTTATTTACATGGTACAAGGGAGAGTAGGCTTTTAGCTGCTCTTTATCGTTACCCAGTACACGCTGCAAATATGCTTTACCGCCCCAGTTGTTGGGAATATCACTTTCTGTAAACATATATTGCAAGTCGTAAACGCCTACATATCCAATTGTGCATTCGTATAAGTCAGGCTCTTTCACTGCAGACATAAGCGCCGCGTACCCGCCGTAACTTGCCCCGTATGCACAAACGTTGTCACCGTCTACGTACTCTTTATTGATAGCCCATTTTACGGAGTCGTTGATATCATCAATCATCTTACCGCCCCATTCGCGATAACCTAACTCCTTGTATCTTTCCCCATAACCATCACTGCCACGAAAATTCATTTGTAGTACCGCATATCCACGGCTGGCTAACAATTGCGTCTCGCTATTGTAGTCCCAAAAGTCTCTAGTACCGTTTTGATGCGGGCCGCCGTGGATCATAACCACTAAAGGAGGCTTTTCAATACTTGATTGCTTTGGAAGAGTGAGATAGCCCTTAATCGTTTCACCATCTGATGCGGTTACATTGATAGGCTCCATCGGCGCTAATAATCTAGGATCTATCCACGAATTATTTGCCCAGATAAATCGTGCCGCAAGGGTTTCACTATCAAACAAATAGTATTCACCGGGGTTTACGTCGCTTCGCACATGTACAAGCAACGTTTTCCAATCTCGAGTGTGGCTGGCGATAGCAACAGTTTGTCCCTCAAAAGCATCGGCTAATAGCTTATGTATTTTACTTGTTTTACTTTCTTCTTTAGCGTACACGTACTGCGATTTGCCTGGATAGGTGATCCCAACGGCTGGCAAGCCACCGTTGTCGAGGACCACTTGTTCGATGTCGGTATCGTGCTCTTCGAAAATCTTACTGTGCTCACCAGTCGATAAGTTCAGCTTGAAATGGGTATAAATGCCTTCTTCACCAGTAAATCCCGACATATAGACATATTTTTCGTCTTCACTAATACCCCGTGGAATCAAGTCTTGGCCAACGCTGAAAGCGTCTTCTAAATTTATCCATTCGCTGTCGTTATTAGCCCTATAGGCAGCATGAAAATGACCATTCTCATCTTCCCACTTCATAAAAACGACTTGCCCATTTCTAGTTGCTAGGACACTGCTGCGTTTGTGCGGTAACACATCTACTTTTCGTTTTCTGCCAGACATGATGTTGAGCTTGCTAATGATGGCTGGCTTTACTCGGTTATTGGAATAGGTATTGCCAATTTTCTCCCACGGGTACTCCGCAATTAGAATGTAACGATCATCATTTTCTAAAAGACTGATTACTTCTTGGCTAGCTAAACTATCGTCTTTATTTGAAATCCGCGTACCCGTTTGCTCATCGCTTGCACGATACCCGAAGAGCATTTCCCTTCTGCTACCATCGAGATTCATAGCAAATAGCTCTCCCGTTGGCTCAGGCCTATCGAGCGAGAACCGCTTCTCCGCATACTCAAACACAAGTCGCTCATTATTTACCCAAGTTACCGTGTGAATAATATCGTTGTTTTGAGGGCGCACCCCACCGACAATCTGCATATCTTCGGTGGACAAAATACCTAGCATCACTTTGTTGTCCGCGCGAACCCGTGCGGCTAAATGCTTGCCGTCTGGGGAAAGCTGAAGATCAAGGTAATCACCATGTTTGATAAAATAGTCGAGGGGAAGTTGATCGTTTGCAGAAATACATAAAGAATAAAAGACCAATATGGCCCCTAAAATCCGTCTCATCATTGTCCTTTTACTTGCTCTGTTTACTCGTAGTGCATCTCCAACCTACATCATTGCCATGTTGTTTTCAATAAAAGGCATAAATCACCGTGAGATTTCATTTTTGGTACGTTATGCCAGCAGATCATTAAGAAGTGTGTTTAAAACCGATATTACCACCAGGGTTTGTTGATATTTACTGTCCATTTTTTGCAAAAAAGCAATTTTCAAAAAACCGTTTGCAGAAATCGACCCGCTCTAACGGGTTACCACGTTTTTTGCACCTTTCAGCAACGCTTCTTTGTCTATCTTGCTAGGGACTTCCACGCCGCGCCTTGCTGCGGGTCGAGCTTCAATACTGTTCTTCCAACGAATGAGGTTATCTAGCCCGTCAATACTAGCTCCCGACCACTCATAGGTTCTTACCCAGCACCAGTTTGCCATATCAGCAATACTGTAATCGTCAACCAAGTACTCGTGGTTGGCGAGATGACCATCTAACACCGTAAACAGTCGACGCACTTCATTTTGATATCTATCGATAGCAATAGGCATTTTTTCTTCTAGGTATCGATAGAAGACATTGGCTTGTCCCATCATCGGCCCTACGCCCCCCATCTGAAACATCAACCATTGCAACACTTTGCTGCGCCCTTTCACATCGGCGGGTAAAAACATACCGGTTTTTTCAGCAAGATAAATCATGATGGCGCCAGATTCGAAGACCACGTGATCGTCTTCACTTTTATCCACAATTACCGGTATGCGACCGTTAGGGTTTTTAGCGAGAAACGATGCGGTTTTCTGTTCGCCCTTCAATAGATTCACGGGCACAACAGAGTATGCTAACCCCATTTCTTCCAGTGCTACGGAGGCCTTCCAGCCATTCGGTGTTGATGCTGTATATAGGTCAATCATTAGGCTTTGGCACTCGCTCTACTATTCACATTGTCATACCAACGAAGAAGATTGGTTTGCTTCTCGTTAATTCTAATATCAACAACTCGGGCAAAATCGATGGCACATAGGGCGGTAATGTCTGCAATCGAGAACGTGTCCCCGGCAATAAACGTATTGAGTTCTAACCTGCGCTCCAGAATATTGAGATACTTAGACGCATTAATGCCCGCTTCTTTCCCATACTCGGGGACTGGGACCATACGATCTTTAAAATAACCGGTGGTGTGCTGAAAACACATGCCAACTTGAAGCATAAGAGCCAACTCTACTTGGCGCTGCCACATTGCAATAGTGCCTTTTTCAAGTGCACTACTTCCCATTAATGATGGCTCTGGGTGAAGCGCTTCAAAATAGGTACAAATTGCGTCTGTTTCTGCAATGCACGTTCCATCGTCAAGCTCAAGAATGGGTATTTTGCCAAGAGGATTTTTGGCGCGCATTTCCGCACTTAGGTTTTCACCTTTTTGGATATCAACCTGAACATAGTCCATATCGATTCCTTTTTCGGCGAGAAACATGCGAACGCGGCGTGGATTGGGTGCGGTTTTCGTTTCGTAAATTTTCATACTTGTAGGGCCCTGTTTGTTTTAAGTAGATTAGAACTTAGTAAAACTGGGATCAAATCACTCTAAATTATGGTGAGTCTATTCAGTCACTGAATGGTTATACCTGTTTGCTTTGCCTAATCATGGATTGTTGCTGTTCATCACTACTCTCAGACGCTTTATTTCATTTTCTACAAAATTTGAGGTCTCATATTCACGTTTTAATTTGGTGTATTCTTGCTTTGAAAGATTAGCACTTTCCAACTTTTTAACATGGGCGCGGTAATCTGCTACTTTTTTTTCCCACGCGCCCTGCTTTTCCCACAATGTATTAAAACGCGCTGCCACTTCATGACCAAACTCAGCGCTTATTGCGCTAAAGCGAGAGTTGTTATCAGAGTATTGCTGCTTTATTTGTTGAATTTTGTGCATATCAACCGTTGGATTAAAGGCTTCTCTATCGCTTGCGCCAGCCAAAGACTCGATGATGGTATGCTTTTTTTCCTCGCGAGTGAGAGTATTGTCTTGGGCTATGGTCAGCCGTGCAAGTGCATCGTCGTCGGAGGCCGCATCGCTACCAAATAAATAGTTATACTCTTGGTGACTGAAAAACTGCCGTCTTAAATCGTATCGGGCAGCTAGCTTCTCTTGGACATCGTTCAATGGCGACTGAACTGCGTCTATTTCCACATCTTCGCTCGCTAATGCCACCTTGTAATTAACAAACCGAGAAAATAGGTCTACCGCGTAATCATGGGTATCGTTGGTATGCAGCGACTCGCTGTGGGTCACATAGGCAATTTGTACGGCCAACGGCGCTTGTTCAGCGTGTTCTGCAATAAATAGCTCGAATTTATCTTTTACCAGCTCATTAAGCACAAATGGGATGAGTTTATTAGTATTTTCATTTTCAGCTGTGGATGGCGCTGCCTTACTTGCATTGGCGCTTTTTATATTCTCTTTGGCCACTGTGGACAAGCCGTCCTCATTAGTATTTTGTGGGCTCGTCATCGACACTGAAGAAGTATCTGTATTAGCTTGTGTGTTAACTTCTGTTTTAGCAACGGTAATTAACACCACAATGAAAAGGAAGGCTATCAGCCCTCCTCCTATAATTGACTTTTTCACTACAGCCCTTGACGTTTTAGTCTGTTAGCCTGCTGCAGGAACACATTTACTGGGTTGGTTTCAAACCAGTGGGTGATACCAAAACTTTGATTAACCTCGTCGAGATGGTTCATTCTGTAGTTATCTCGCAGTACTTTGCCTAAGTGAGAGCTACAGGTAGCCACTAATCCATCATTGGCTTCGTTAAATGCAGTGCCAGTAATGGCTAAGAAAGGATCGACAACGTCAAGTGCATTGGTAAAAGTGTTACCTCCACTCCATGAATAATAATACACCCCATTTTCCGCCAGCATTTTGCCATCATTTCTGCAGTACGCCGATGGCATACCCTCTGGGTAGCGTTGATTAAACCTCACGGTTTCATCCGTTGACAACGAATTTAACGCAGCAATAGCGTCGGTGGGTTTGTCTCTAGGATCTGACCCCGAGGCAAACTCAATAATGTTGGCAAATGCGTTAACAACAACCCCAGCAGCATCTTCTTGAAAAGAGTCTTCAGCAATAGCATTACGCAGTTGGTCTGCTACCTTACTGCCCCAGTTCACACCACCTACCGAGCTTACTGAGGCCACTTTATCTGGTGCAACGCTTGCCGCATAGCGTGCAGTTGGGCCACCGTGGCTGTGCCCAATCAAATTCACTTTTTCAGCGCCTGATAACGCAAGCACTTCGTCTATATAGTTCAATAACTGCTCTCCGCGCACTTCCGTTGAGTTTGCCGGTGATACTTCGGCAATGTAAACAACGGCACCGTTGCGTGTTAGCTTTTGCGGGACTTTGTAGAAGTAATCTACAAATAAGATATCTTCGAACCCGAATAGGCCATGTACTAGCACGATAGGGTATTTCGTTTTCGCGTATGTGGATGCTGAAGCATGACTGGCAAATGCCATGCAAACTACCGCGATTAGTAGTGACACTCTTTTAATTATTTTCATGTGTTTCCCTTTTATCCTACGACGTTTACCCGTATCGACGACCTTTTATTCCACGACCTTTTATCGAACGAATTAGAATCGTATCAACCTTCAATTTTATTGAGCCGTCTGTATAAACGGCAAACTCTTTAAACAGGTCTGTGGTCAGACCTTTGTTAAAATTATGTAAATGCAATGTGAAGATCAAGGGGGTGAAAGAATGTTTAATATGCGGGAAAGGGATATTTGAAGTTATTTAAGCAATGCGACAGCGGTGAGTGTCTAATAATCAGTAAGTTAGAACAATTTAAGCGTATGACTATCCATACTATTTTTAGTATGGATAGTGACCATTAGCACTGGATATACTTAAGAAACTAAACCGGCAATTTACATCGAACATGTCATTCCACATGCTACTAATAGTAAAGCACTAGCAATAGGGGACTAGACCTACTGCTGGTTAGCATATGTCTGAATATAATTCACCGCGAGGCTTGATGTAGTATGCCACGTAGAAGTGAACGGATTGAGTTTCATGCCCACTTGATGCTGGACTTTAAAGTCGTCGCCGACCCAATCAATAAGCTCTTTAGGGGTGACAAACTTACGCCAGTCATGGGTGCCGATGGGCAGGTAGCGCATAACGTATTCAGCGCCAACAATAGCAATGACGAAACTTTTCAGGGTTCTGTTTAGCGTCGCTAAAATGAGCAGCCCACCAGGTTTCACCATGCTAGCACACTCATTGATTAGCTGCTTTTGATCCGGCACATGCTCAACCACCTCTGCATTAATCACCACGTCAAACTGACGCCCTTCTTTAACGACTTCGCTGGAGAGTTGATGGCGATATTCCACATCCACATTATTTTGTTCAGCGTGGCGTTTAGCAACCTGTACGCTTACTGCGCTGGCATCAATACCCGTAACAGTTGCGCCTTTTGACGCAAGTGGTTCACTGATTAGGCCGCCGCCACTGCCAATATCAATGATTGATAGGTTAGAAAAGGGTGTCGAGCTCTCTTGGCATGTAAAATGTGAGCGTATTTGGGACTCAATAACGTCAAGTCTCGCTTTGTTAAAGTCTAGCGCCGTTTTAAATTTACCTTTTGGATCCCACCAGGTTTCAGCAAGTGCATCAAATCTCGCTATTTCCTCTTGAGAGAAGTTGACGTTGCCGCTTTTGGTGCTTTTATCCAACATGTATGTGTTACCTCAAGTTCGTATTTCGAAAATCATGTCTCGAAACTCATATTTTGAGAAGCGTATCTCAAAAAGCGTATCTCGAAAAATGGAGTGTACAAAAAGGGGTTATCAACATGATGTGTAAAAAGGGATGCATCCCTTTTTACACAAAACCGTATACACTCTAGATTTACTGAATACGCAATTAGCGAGGTATTTGATTTTGGCGAATGCAAAAAATGTTTATGGCAGACCGCTTCAGCTTTGCTGCGGCAACGCCGGTTTTACGAGGGAAGGCTTTTGCTATGTGCCTTCGGCTGATGTGGGCAATCATAGCGTATGTGCAGTAGTAACCGATGAGTTCTTACAATTTTCCCTGCGCCAGGGTAATGACCTTATAACGCCGTGGCCGAGCATGGAATTTTCGGGCCTACTTGCGGGCGACAGATGGTGTTTATGCGCAAGTCGATGGCTACAAGCTTATGAAGCTGGCGTGGCACCTACCGTGCGTCTAGAGGCTACACATGAAAAGGCGTTAGACGTTATTCCGCTAGCGATACTTGAAGAGTATGCAGCAACGTAAGCTTATCGAAAACTGACACGTTAAAAACATGTCTTTCTCGAAATGTGGCATTGTCGGTTTCTAGGGCGTGTTGATCTTTGCTGTACGAGTTTTGGGCTAAATGGAAGCATTTTAATCGCGAAACAGCCCTGTAGGCCTAGTGGGCTAAGTCAAAGGGCTGTGACAAAGAGTAAAATGCTTCCATAACGCCCCCTTCGGGCAGCGCCTGTGAGCTATTTATCCTGCGTTGAATGGTTTCGATTTAGCCTGCTAGACCTTCAACCATTCGCCTTGTCTAAATAGCTCACAGACCGCTGCAAAAATGTACAGCAAAGATCAACACGCCCTAATTAAAGCACAAAAAATTAAGGCGCTTATTAGCGCCTTAATTATTGGGTTGCAATTACTGCGGCGTTCGCAGCACCATCAGCCGTGTCTCTGACATATCCTCGATGGCGTAACGTATGCCTTCTCTGCCCAAGCCAGAATCTTTCACTCCGCCATAAGGCATATTATCTACGCGCCAGCTTGGTACATCACCAATGACAACACCACCAACATCTAGCTCGTTCCACGCCTTATGCGCTTTATAAATATCTCGGGTAAACACGCCAGCCTGCAGTCCATAACGGCTGTTATTAACTTCATCTAGCGCCTCTTCATAACTGTCAAAAGAATAGAGCACTGATAGCGGACCAAACGCTTCTTCCGCGCTAGCATCACAGTCTTTCGGTACCCCTTCCATTACCGTAGCATCAAGCATGGCACCGTCTCTGGTACCGCCACACAGAATTTTTCCGCCTGCTTTTTCAGCGTCGATAATCCAATCGTGAAGTCGCTTCGCCTCGCCCTCAGAAATCATAGGCCCAATGAAGGTATCTTCACTCGACGGATCACCACTGACCAACGCTTTTACTTTTTCAACGAATCGCGCTTTAAAATCATCATAAATGGCGCTGTGTACCAGTAGCCTTTGCACACTGATGCAGCTTTGGCCGGACTGATAGTAAGCACCAATAATAATGCGCTCTACGGCATCATCAAGGTCGGCATCCTCATCAACAATACACGCAGCGTTACCACCTAGCTCTAACACTACCGGTTTTTTACCTGCCTTGGCCTTGAGGGCCCAACCTACATCTGGAGAGCCTGTGAAGCTAAGCAGCTTCAAACGCTCGTCTGTTGTAAAAAGGTCTGCGCCATCTCTGCTGCAAGGCAAAATGGAAAACGCACCTTTGGGCAATGCGGTTTCAGCTAGCACTTCACCAATAATAAGTGCACCAATGGGTGTGCGTGATGCAGGCTTAAGCACAAATGTACAACCCGCAGCAATAGCGGGTGCCACCTTGTGCGCCGCTAAATTAAGGGGAAAGTTAAAGGGTGAAATAAACGAACAAGGCCCTATTGGCACCTTCTTCGTCATACCTTGATACCCTTTAGCTTTAGCTGAAATTTCTAAATTAACCACTTCGCCGTTAATACGCACCGATTCCTCAGCAGCAATTTTAAACGTGTCGATAAGGCGACTTACCTCGCCTTTAGCATCTTTAATTGGCTTTCCCGCTTCTATGCACAGCGCTTGTGCAAGCTCATCGGCGCGCTCTTGAAATCGCTTTACACAATGCTCTAGCACAGCTTGGCGCTCATAAGGTGCCATCGCGGTCATTGCCGGCTGGGCGGCTTCTGCCGCCGCAATGGCCTTATCGATAGTATCGGCGTCGGCGATGGCAACTTGCGTGGCTACCTCACCGGTATATTTGTTTGTCACGTCAAGATTAGTGTTAGCGTAACACGCCTCGCTGGCGAGATAGTACGGATAGCTTTCCTTTAACATATCGGCTCCTTCTGTTTTGCTTTGCTGTTTTAAATTGCTGAGTGCAGTGGCTACTTAAGCGCGCAATATCACAACTTAGCACTGAGTTCTTTAATGGTATGATTAAGCGTTTCATCGTTCATGCTGTAATCAATGGGACAATCGATGATGTGAACGCCCGGGGTCTGTAAACAACGCTCAACCATGGGAATAAGTACGTCGGTATCATCCACTCGCCAGCCTTGCGCGCCATAGCTTTGAGCGTATTTAACAAAGTTGGGGTTTCCATAGTCCAACCCGAATTCGTCAAACGCCATGTTAGCCTGTTTCCATTTGATCATGCCATAGGCGTCGTCCCGCAAAATGATCACCACGAGGTCGAGCTTAAGCCGCACTGCAGTTTCAATTTCTTGACTATTCATCATAAAACCGCCGTCGCCGCAAACACTTAGCACTGGCACGTCTGGATTCACTAATTTTGCGGCCATTGCAGACGGTAACCCGGCGCCCATACTGGCTAACGCGTTGTCGAGTAAAAGAGTATTGGGATGATAAGCGGGATAATTACGAGCAAACCAAATTTTATAGATACCGTTATCAAGGGTCACAATGCCGTTGTCGGGCATCACCTTTCTAATATCTCTCACAAAGCGTTCTGGCATTATTGGAAAACGATTGTCGTCTTCGGCCTCTGCACGATGATGCACATACGCTTCGTGAACATCTTTGTAAAAATCGAGCTTCCAGTCTTTTTGCGGCGTAATGTCTTCTTTGATTTGCCAAATGCTATTAGCAATGTCGCCAACAACTTCAAGCTGCGGGAAATACACAGGGTCCACTGCAGCGGGGTCGAAATTAACGTGGATCACTTTTTTATCGTTGTGATGCATAAAGAAGGGCGGCTTCTCTACCACGTCGTGACCCACATTAATAATAAGGTCTGCCCGCTCGATAGCACGGTGTACAAAGTCACCATCCGATAGAGCCGTATTACCGGCAAATCTCGGATCGCTTTCGTTAAGTACGCCTTTACCCATTTGCGTGGTCACAAACGGGATACAGGTTTTATCCACGAATTCGCGAAGCATTTTAGCGGTAAGCTTTCGGTTAGCACCGGCACCAATTAATAGCAGTGGCGATGTTGCGTTTTCTATCATAGATACCGCAGAAGACACCGCTTTATATTCCGCAATAGGTCGTCTTGCCACACTTGGCTCTAGGAGGTGCGCGGTAGTTTGTTCCGCGGCGATGTCCTCTGGTAGTTCGATGTGAACCGCGCCAGGTCGCTCTTGATGAGCCAGTCGAAACGCTTCCCTCACTGTTGAGGGTATTCTGTCACCGCTTACCACTTGCGTGGTAAATTTGGTGATAGGACGCATCATGTCCACAATATCGATGACTTGAAAACGCCCTTGCTTGCTGGTTTTAATGGGTTTTTGCCCCGTTATCATCAGCATGGGCATAGCGCCAAGTTGCGCATACGCAGCGGGAGTAACTAAATTAGTTGCCCCTGGACCAAGAGTTGCTAGGCAAACACCTACTTTACCGGTTAATCGCCCATAGGTAGCCGCCATAAAGCCAGCACCCTGCTCGTGACGTGTGAGCACAAGCTTGATGGAGGAGGAACGCAACGACTCTAGCAAGTCTAAATTTTCTTCGCCTGGAATGCCGAACACGTACTCTACGCCCTCGGCCTCGAGTGCCTTTACAAATAAGTCAGACGCTTTCATATATCGCACACTCCTTTGTTAATAAATTCAAATAGTGCCTATTGCTACGCACTTAAGCCAATAATCGATTGGTATGGCAATAACAATAGGTGAATTGTGGTGTTTGTGCCTAAGGAATGCTGACTTTTTCTGCACAAATTTTAGACTAGGCGAAATGACTTTACATTGTCAAAGAATCTCTAAGCATCGTTATTTTTCTGTTCCGCTTCCCATTGTTCGAGCTTCTCTTTGGTGGCGGCATCTACCGATGCTTTATTCTCGTTTATCCACCAGCGCTCCATTACGCGCACGTTTTTCTGGTTTGCCTTATAGAACACATCGATGATGTCGCCAACAAAGGGAATAAAACCCAAACCAAAATCGATGGCCGAATTTTTTACCATCTGCGAAACTAAGGCGCTTGGCATACCGAGTGATTTACCAAGCCATACAATACGCAAAGATACAAACAACATGAGTGCATCACCTGCACCTGGGATTAAGCCGACAATGGAGTCCAAGCCAATTTTGATTGGGATAAAAGGAAGTTTAATCGCAGTGTCTAATAGGTTAGCGAGCTTCTGCGCTTTCAGTAATGCCGGTGGTGCTTTAACGTCCATATCCACTCCTAGTAGGGCGTGCTGCCCAGATGCAAATTAACAATGGGGCATGAACATTAACATGCCCCATTTGAATGACTCAGGCCTGAAACTAAACCTATATTTAGTGCCCCATGTCTCGGAGTCTATATTTCATGTCCTACAATTTGGGGCATATATTTCAAAGGCTATACTTCAGATTCTACTCCTTGGCATCTCTACCTCAGATATACCTCAGATATACCTCAGATATACCTCAGAATCTATACCTCGGAGCCTAAGGCTTTAGCCAATCCTGCGCGCACCGAATTATCAGATTCTACCGTCCAACCATGCAGGTTTTCTTGAACGATATCAAATAGCACATCGATGTGTTCTTCATCGCTATTTAGCGCGTCAATATATTCATAACGCTCTCCCCCAGCTTCCATAAAGTACTCGTGGTTCTCTTCGCCTATCTCTTCAATCGTTTCTAAACAATCAGCGGAAAAGCCCGGGCACATGATCTGGATTGATTTAACACCTTTACCAGGCAGCCCTTTTAAGGTTTCATCAGTATACGGTTTTAACCATTCTTCTCGCCCAAAACGGGATTGGAATGTCGTCATGTATTCATCATGAGATAAACCGAGCTTTTCAGCCAGTAAACGTGACGTCTTATGGCACTCGCAGTGATAAGGGTCACCATTCATCAAGTAACGCTTAGGAATACCATGATAAGAGAGAATAAGCTTATCGGCACGACCGTGTTTTTCCCAGTGGGCTTTCACCTTATTGGCAAGGGCTTCGATAAAGTTACTTCTGTCATTGTAGTGGTTGATAAAACGCAGTTCAGGTAACCAACGTCTTTTCGTAAAATCATTTGCAATAGCATCAAACGTAGAGCCTGTAGTGGATGCACTGTATTGAGGATAAAGGGGCAGTACTACCAGTTTTCTCACTCCATTTTCTAACATCTTATCAATCGTATCGCTAATGGCTGGTTGACCGTAACGCATAGCAAAATCGACAATAACATCATCGCCGTATTTTTCTTTACAGCGCTGGGCTATCGCTTGTGACTGGGCCTTGGTAATCGATAGTAATGGTGAGCCTTCATCTGTCCAAACCGTTGAATACGCTTCGGCAGAGCGCTTCGGGCGAATATTCAAAATAACCATATTTAGAATAAACCACCAAATAAGACGAGGCACTTCCACCACTCTCGGATCTGATAAAAACTCTTTTAAGTAAGGGCGTAGCGCTTGTTTGGTTGGTGCTTGAGGTGTGCCTAAGTTGGTCACTAGCACGCCAATTTTATCCGCTTGGCCGTGCGTAAAACCTTTATTCGATTTGTATTTCATTAAAAGCAGTCCGAAAAGTACAACGTAATGCCACTATTATACTGAATTAAGGGCTTTTATGATCTCTTGTGAGCCTATAAATACACAATTCTATTGATAGCATATTAAGATTAAAACAATAAGGGCGTGAGATAAAATCCCACGCCCTTTTATTAATACGCATACGCTTTTCAGATAAGAGGCTGCGGATTCAATTCCGAACCCTAAATGCTATGGCTGGTAGTAAGTTGCTGCACCTGGCCCTACCGGCATACCTAGTAAGAACACCCATACATAAAACAGAATTGTCCAACCAACGATAAATACCATTGAATAAGGCAACATCATTGCAATGAGTGTACCCATTCCCAAATCTTTCTTATACCTAGCGGCCATGGCTAGTATAAGCCCGAAATAACTCATCATAGGTGCAATGACATTGGTCACTGAGTCACCAATTCTATACGCCGCCTGAATAACCTCAGGCGCATAGCCAATCAGCATAAGCATGGGAACAAAAATGGGAGCGGTTACAGCCCATTGTGCCGATGCACTGCCAAGTGAAAGATTGACCACACCACACATCAAAATAAACAGAATAAATACAGAGGGCCCATCTAAACCGGCGGCTTGTAATAGTGCCGCGCCTTTTACGGCCAATACAGTGCCTAAGTTTGTCCATTTGAAAAATGCCACAAACTGAGCAGCAAAAAACACCAACGTAATATATAAGCCCATAGCGCCCATGCTCTTTGACATAGCGTCAATAACGTCTTTATCGCCTTTCATGGAGCCTGTAATCTTGCCATAAACAAAACCTGGAACAGCAAAGGTAATAAAAATAAAGGCGACAATGCCTTTTAGGAAGGGAGAACCCGCAACTTCCCCAGTCTCAGGGTGGCGTAAAATGCCATTTTCAGGAACCACCGTAAGTGCCAAAATAGCGCACACTAAGGCAAATGAAATACCCGCCCAACGTAATCCTTTTTTCTCAACATTAGTTGGCGCATCCATAGATTGATTGCCCAAATCAATAGAGGCCTCTGAGGGATCATATTCACCTAATCGCGGCTCAACCACCTTTTCAGTAACTAACGCGCCCATGGTTGCTACCACAAAGGTACTGATAAACATAAAATACCAATTCACCTCAGGACCGACAACGTAATCAGGATCTATCATATGCGCCGCGGCTTCAGTAATACCCGAAAGGAGTGGATCTACTGTACCTAATAGAAGATTGGCACTATACCCCGCCGATACGCCAGCAAAGGCTGCCGCCAAGCCCGCTAAGGGGTGTCTTCCTAGAGAATGAAATATCATTGCCGCAAGCGGGATAAGAACCACATAGCCCAGCTCCGATGCGGTATTTGACACAATACCCGCAAACACCACGGCAAAGGTCACTGCGCGTTTAGACGCATTCATCACGAGTGCCCGCATGGCCGCCGAAAGCAGCCCAGAGTGCTCCGCTACTGATACACCAAGTAGTGCAACTAACACCGTTCCAAGTGGAGCAAAACCAGTGAAGTTAGTCACTAAGCCGGTAACAATGCGCTGCAGTCCCTCGGCGCTCATTAACGAAATAACTTCAATCATTCCATCAGCTTCTCGGCCTTTGGCACCCTCTGGCCGAGGGTCGGCCACAGCTAAGTCAAAATAACCGAGAATACCGCTGAGTAAGACGATAAATAGCGATAGCAGTGCAAACAGGGTAACCGGGTGTGGAAGTAAGTTCCCTAACCATTCTACCGTTGCCAAAAACCGCGAAAATAAACCAACTTGTCCACCGTTATTACCGGCAGACTTTATTTGTTTGTTGTCCGTTGTCAAAACGTTCCCTCTGTCGTTATGGTGTGCCTGCTTAACATGCTCGTTGCTGGGAAGGCAAAGATGCGTTGTGTGATATGCATAAAGCAACAAAGATCACGGCGTAGTTAGCGGCACTTTTATTGTAGATTCGGCAGCATTTTATCGGATTTAACACGACTTTGGCAGAGCGAGGTATAAATGAGCTGTTTAGCGCTCAAAGACAAGACGAGTGAATCCCTAAGATATCATATTAAAACAACCACTTAGCACTTTACAGCAGACATAAAAAAGCCAGCGCGAAGGCTGGCTTTTCAATGCATAAACTCACTTATTTAGCTTGTGATTGGTTCATGTACTTGAAGAAATCACTGTCTGGCGCAATAACCATGACGTCTTGCTTACTAGAGAAACTCTTCTTGTAAGCATCCATACTGCGAAGGAAGCTGTAAAAATCTGAGTTTTTCGAGTACACGTCAGCATATATTTGCGCTGCTAGGGCGTCACCTTCACCGCGTAGTTGTCTAGCATTACGCTCGGCATCGGCAAGCATGACCGTCACTTTCGCATCAATGTTTGCGCGGATCACTTCCGCTTGCTCTTGACCTTCAGAACGGTGCTCACGAGCAACCGCTGCACGTTCAGCACGCATACGCTGGAAGATAGAGTTACTCACTTCTGTTGGCAAGTTGATTTGCTTCACTCGCACATCAACAATCTGTATACCCAATTCATCAGATGATGTAGACGCTTGCTCCATGGCTTGGTTCATTAGCGCTGAACGCTCGCCTGACACAATTTGCGCAATAGTTCTAGTACCAAACTCTGAACGCAGACCGTTGTTCACCTTTTGCTTCAATAGCGCTTCGGCTTGTAGCTTGTTGCCACCCGTAGATAGGTAGTAACGAGCAAAGTCGTCGATACGCCATTTTACATAGGAGTCGACGATAAGGTCTTTCTTCTCAGTGGTTACAAAGCGATCTGGTTGACCATCAAGCGTTTGGATGCGCGCATCTAAACGACGCACAGAGTCGATAAATGGTAATTTAAAGTGTAAGCCTGGTGTAAACACTCGTGTCTCGCCAGTGGCTTCATCACGTTGTATTTTACCAAATTGGATGACAATCGCTCGTTCACCCTCTTTAACAGCAAACAAAGAACCCGACGCCAAAAGAACTAGGAGAACGACAACAGCAATAATTATGTTTTTCATAGCGATTATCTCCCTTCTCTGAATGATTCGCCGCGCAGGCCTGATGTTGGAGTACTGTTAAGGTTACGACCGCCTTCATTCGTTACCGGCATTTGTAATCCTTCTAGCGTGCTTCTCGACGTTGGCTTTGCATTTTCACGTTGGCGATCCATGATCTTATCAAGTGGTAAATACATCATGTTATTACCGCCCTTACTGTCCACAAGGATTTTGCTAGAATTACTCAGCACTTCTTCCATGGTTTCAAGGTAAATACGTTCTCGGGTTACCACAGGCGCACGCTCAAACTGAGGAAGCAACTCTTCAAAGCGTGCTACTTCACCTTGGGCTTCCAACGTTACACGCTCTTTGTATGCTTGGGCTTCTTCATTCATACGGTTGACCTGACCACGTGCGCGCGGTTCAATTTCTCTTGCGTATGCTTCTGCTTCACGAATGAAACGCTGCTCATCTTCTTGCGCCGCTATCGCGTCGTCAAATGCGTCTTTGACTTGCTCTGGCGGACGAGCATCCCTAAAGTTCATATCAATAATGGATACACCCATGTTGTAGGGGTCAATAATACCCTGAAGCTCTTCCCACACACGTTGGCGAGTTAGCTCACGACCGTCTGTTAACACATCGTCCATTTTAGAATGACCAACAACATAACGAATTGCGCTGTCTAACGACTGGCTTAAACTACGATCTGGATCTTCTACTGCGAACGTCCAGCGAACAGGGTCAACGACGCGAAACTGCATTTCCATTTGAACACTGACCACGTTCTCGTCTTCCGTCAGCATTGAACCTGATGAAGATTGGTCTCTGATAGACTGAACGTCTACCGGTATCACAGAGTCAATAAACGTAGGGGCCCAACGTAAACCTGGCTCCACTTGTTTATGATACTCACCAAAGCGCAAAACAACGCCTTGCTCAGCTTCTCTGATAGTGTAAAAGCCACTTATAACCCAAATGGCTATGAGTAACCCAGCTAAAATACCAGCACCGATACCGCCTAGGCTTTTACCTGAACCGCCACCATTGCCACCTGATTTTCCAAACTTACCGAATAAGTTTTTGAATACATCATCTAAATCTGGGGGACCTTGCTCTCGGCCTCCGCGATTCTTCCACGGGTCGTTTTTATTGCCACCCGGCTCATTCCAAGCCATGCTGATACTCCATAGATTACAGTTTTATTTTTTAAGTTCGCATGCATTATCAACGCTTTCGCATTGGTTAATGTCGCACAACATACTCTGATATTCCGTTTTCTAGACGCTTTTCGAGTCTATTCCAATCGGCAGTTGGCATTCTCACATCCACTACCCAATCACCTTGGTTGTCATACTCTTCGTTGGAAATGCAGTTAAGCTCGTAAAGCACTCCACGAAGACGGCTATGTGCCGGAGGTATCTTCAAGGTATAATTTACCATGCTTTTGGCTAGGCATTCAGTGAGTGCTTGACCAAGAAGCTCTGTACCCTCACCAGATTGGGCTGACAGCCACACTCGGGTTGGAATACCTTCCTCGTTTCTTTCTATACGCGGTTCGACATCGTCTAGTTTATCAATCTTATTACAGATTAGTAATTGTTGTATCTCGCCTGCGTCAATTTCTTCTAATACGTTATTCACTTCATCCATCGTCTCACGGTATTTGGCATCCGCAATATCGACGACGTGAAGCAACAAATCAGCCTCTTGGGTCTCTTGCAGCGTCGCTTTAAATGCGGCAACAAGGTCGTGGGGAAGATGACGGATAAACCCAACCGTGTCGGCAAGAATAGCCGGCCCAACATCCTGCAAATCAATTTTCCTGAGTGTAGGGTCAAGGGTGGCAAACAATTGGTCAGCAGCGTATACGTGTGAATCTGTAATGGTATTAAACAGTGTAGATTTACCCGCATTTGTATAACCAACTAAGGATACCGTTGGTATTTCGGCTCGTTTGCGCGAACGTCTTCCCTGTTCACGTTGTTTTTGAACCTTTTCTAAACGGCGTAGAATGGCTTTAATACGCCCGCGTAATAAGCGACGATCAGTTTCTAACTGCGTTTCACCTGGCCCGCGTAATCCTATCCCCCCTTTCTGGCGCTCAAGGTGGGTCCAGCCTCGTATCAAACGAGTAGAGATATGACGCAGCTGTGCCAGCTCCACTTGAAGTTTACCCTCATGGGTTCTAGCACGTTGGGCAAAGATATCGAGTATTAGACCTGTGCGATCTAATACTCTGCATTTGCACACAGCCTCGAGATTTCGCTCCTGTGAGGGAGAGAGGGAGTGATTGAAAATAACTACGTTGGCATCGTGTGCCTTAACAGCAGCAGCTATTTCCTCTGCTTTACCTGATCCGACAAAGAATTTTGCATGGGGTGCACTGCGCGAAGTAGTAATGACCTCAACGGCATTGACACCGGCTGAAGACACAAGTAACTCAAGCTCACTTAAGTCTTCTTTGCTGTTCTCATCAGAAAAATGTATATGAACAAGTACAGCCTGTTCACCGGCTTCATAACGGTCAAACAAGCGCGTTACCTTTTAATTTATTCAGTTTTAGTATTTTCGGAATCTCCTGTTGTGCTTGGCATCGTGATAGCACGTGCTGGAACAACGGTTGAAATTGCATGTTTGTAAACCATTTGGCTCACTGTGTTCTTCAGTAAAATAACAAATTGATCGAAAGACTCAACTTGCCCCTGAAGTTTAATTCCATTTACCAGATAAATAGATACTGGGATACGTTCCTTGCGCAAAGCGTTCAAGAATGGGTCTTGTAAAGATTGCCCTTTAGCCATTTGTAATCCTTAATTTTTATTATTAGCGGGCGCTGTTTCACTCCGCCTCACGTCTATTGTATACCACACTCAATCGTTTAGAGTGTGACTCGTGCTGCAATTTTAGTCAATTTATCGTTAGCAAATGTGTCTAACCACGTCACACCCTGCCAACCACGTAACCAAGTAAGCTGTCTTTTGGCAAGCTGCCTAGTCGCAATGATACCGCGTTCACGCATATCATCGTAACTAAGTTGTCCTTCAAAGTACTGCCACATCTGTCTATAGCCCACAGAACGAATAGAAGGCAACTCGTCAGAAAGATCACCTCGCTCGTATAACTTTTTCACTTCATCTTCAAAGCCTTCAGCAAGCATTGTGTCGAACCTGCGCGCTATCCGCTCATGTAGTATAGATCTATCTTCAGGCGCTATAGCAAACTGTGTTATCTCATAAGGGCACTTTGTACCCTCTTGCTGCTGCCAGTGAGTCAGGGTTTTTCCTGTACCGCGATAAACCTCTAGTGCCCGCGTGATACGCTGAGGATCATTGGGATGAATTCTTTTCCCGCTTATCGCATCGACACCCTTGAGTTCGTTGTGTAAATGCGTCCATCCTAACACTTGTGCTTCACGGTTTATTTGCTCGCGAATACTTTCGTTCGACTTAGGTAGTGACGAAATTCCATTTATCAAGGCATTAAAGTACATCATTGTACCTCCTACCAACATGGGTAGCTTGCCACGACCATGAATTTCACCAATTAGTCGCGTTGTATCGTTCACAAATTGCGACACCGAATAACTTTCAGCGGGGTCAATGATATCGATAAGGTGATGGTGAACCACCGACTGTTCTTGCTCGGTTGGTTTCGCCGTACCGATGTCCATGCCTTTGTAAACCAAGGCTGAATCAACACTGATAATCTCGCATTCAGTGTGCTTGGCAACGTCTAATGCCAAAGCAGTTTTGCCTGATGCCGTCGGACCCATTATTGCCAATACAGGAGAAGCAGTTTCTATGCCAATAGACATATTATTCTCCCCATGCTTTTAGTATGTCGTTTGTCGAGCGCACTTTAGCAAATTGCTCAATATATTCCCATTGTTTAGAATGACTTTGCTGCTCCAACCAGTACCACACTTCAGCTGACGATTGTTCGTCCATATCCTCTTTTGGGATAACCACGTTGTCGGCGATGCTTTGCGGTGTTGATACTGAAGCGCATAGCAGATGCTCAAACCACTTTATCCACGGTAAATGTCTGCAGCCTGCCGGTACTTGTTGCAAGCGATATTTCCCCGCCACTTTGTTGATGTCAAAGTGCAGTTGTGACAGCACGTCTAGCGTAGATTGGGTAACCTCGTCGGCGTGAATAGCCACGGGCATTAACAGGGGCTGTTCATGCTTAGCTTTACAGAATAATTCAGTCAACCATACACCAACGAGGTTATTTGCGGAGATTAGTAATACGTTATCTCCTTTCGGATACAATCTGTGCATAGCACCAAGACTCATGCAGGTCGTCTCGTCCGAGTCAGTATTATGTTTGTGTAAACTGTCTTTAGTTGGCGTCATTAAGGCGTTGAACCCTGCCTGATAAGCCGCAGAAGGTCCTTTACTTTGTCGTTGGAATTCCGCCACGCGTCCACGTGGTGGTGACGGCGAGCCTCTTTCGTCAGCGTTAGCTTCACCCGCGTAGGATCCGCCCGCATTTAGTTTACCTTCGCCTGACGCTCCTCGATAAGACACAGATGAACCTGTTTTTAATTGATGAACAGATTCCAAGTTATCATCAGCGTATGTATTGTCAGTTTGTGAAACGTGGGTGTGTGAACTGGCTTTATCTAGCGGGCGAATATAGCCATGTGCCACTTCAGGATGCATATAATCGGCAGATTGTTTGCTGCCAATGGGGCTCTCGCCATGCCGCTGGTGATTGGAGTCGCCGTGCTCGTTGCTCAGCGCGTATAATGCATCGCAAACACTTTTACATATGAAGTCATGTACCAGACGACTTTGTTGAAATCGCACTTCGTGTTTAGCCGGATGAACGTTTACGTCCACATCTTTAGGATCTAAGTTTAAATACACAACAAAACTAGGCTGCTCAACCACACCCCATACGCTCTCGTAGGCTTGGCGAATAGCGTGCATAATTAACTTATCGCGCATTCCCCGACTATTGACGAAGCTAAACTGACAGTCGTTACTGCTTCTTAGCATCACCTCATTGCCTAGCCAGGCATCAATCGTTAACCCATCGTACTGCGTATTAATGTGCACTGCATTTTGAATAAACTTTTGACCAACGACCGCAGCGATACGGCGTTCAATATTGCCTCCTTTATCAGCAATATACCGCTTAATGACTTTATCGTTGTGCTTGAGGATAAAAGAGACATGAGGGTAACTCAACGCGACACGTTTAATAACGTCTTCTATATGTTGAAATTCCGTCTTTTCCGTTCGCAAAAATTTGCGTCGAGCCGGTGTATTGTAAAAGAGGTCAGCAACGTCTATTGTGGTTCCCACAGGATGTGCAGCTGGGCGAACGTTCACCGACATATCTCTGCCTTCACAATAGGCTTCCCATGCTTCGCTTTGCGATTCTGTTTTAGACGTAAGCGTTAAGCGCGCCACCGAACTGATACTAGCGAGGGCTTCACCACGAAAGCCTAGTGAAAGAATTTGCTCTAAATCGTCCAGCGTCGATATTTTGCTGGTTGCATGTCGACTCAATGCAAGCTGTAGCTCGTCTTTTGCTATACCGCTGCCATTGTCTTTAATGCGAATTCTTTTATGCCCGCCTTTTTCAATATCAATTTCAATTTTAGTCGCACCAGCGTCTACACTGTTTTCGAGCAGTTCTTTAACAACCGACGCAGGCCGCTCTACCACTTCACCAGCGGCAATTTGGTTTGCAAGTTGTGGCGATAAAAGCTGTATTGGCAAGGAAACCTCTGTCTTCAAAATAAATAGGCGTTGCTTTGTAAATAAAGCATAGCGATGGCCAACAATAACCAATTAATAAAAAGTATTGTTTCTCAGGTGCTGGGGATAGTTAACACTTGCCCGATGCGCACAACATCGTTACGCAAGTTGTTCGCGGCTTTGATACTGCTCACTCTCACATTGTAACGCTGAGCCAATAATGAGAGCGACTCCCCAGAGCGAACACGGTGGGTTCTATTTTTTGCTTTTTCAGCGGCCCACAGCGTGCCATCTGGAGGAACTTGTCTGAAGTAGCGCTTAGCAGCATTAAACATGGCTTTCGCTAATCGCTCTCGATATGTGGACCAATTGAGATTTTTTTCTTCTTGAGGGTTTGAAATAAACCCAACCTCTACCAGAATTGAAGGAATATCAGGTGCGGTTAACACTGCCAAACTTGCCGCTTGCGGTTTGTGCTTATGCAAAGACGTTACGGCTTTCAATTCTTCTATTACTTTACTGCCTAAATCATGGCTTGTTGCCATGGAGTGATCCATTGAGAGCCCTAAAATAGTCTCAGCTAAATAGCGCTCACTGGACTTATCACTGATGACTTCAGCGGCCCCACCGAGTAATTCCGAGTGTCGCTCGGTTTTTTCCATCCAACGCCCTAATTCTGTATCAGCTCTTCGCATCGATAGCACCCATACTGAGCCTCCGCGAGGCTGCGGTTGAGTGAAGGCATCCGCGTGAATAGATATCAGTAAATCCGCTTTTTTCTGACGTGCAATTTCTGGTCGTTTATTGGGTGACAAGTAATAATCGCCAGTTCGCGTCATAATGGCCCGCATACCATCTTCTGCATCGACCATAGCTTGCAGCCGCTTGGCAATACTCAGGGTAATATGTTTTTCAAAGGAGCCGGCGGGACCGATTGAGCCAGGGTCTTGACCGCCATGACCCGCATCAATGGCAACGATGATGTCGCGATCGCGAGTACTGCTAGATTCATCAATAATCACCCGCTGCTCTGAAGACGAACTGGCTGAAGAAGCAGACTCTCGTGTAACTTCAGGCGCACTATCGGCCAAATCAAGCACTAGTCTATGGCCATAGGACGTATTAGGCGCCACTGCAAACAGTGAGGGTTCAGCATTGCGATTTAGCTCTACGACAACACGCGCAGAGGTTGCATGTTTAGGTGTTGAATAACGAAGCTTTTTAACTAAGCTGCCACTGTTTTCAACCGAAGAAAGTGCAAACGTATTCGCAGTATTTTTAAAATCTATGACCACTCGCAGCGGTTTTTTGAGTGTGAAGTAGGTAAAGTCTGGGGCAGTGTCTACATCAAAGACAATACGTGTCCTTGTGGTTTCTGGAGACACTCTTACATCATTAATCGTGTTTTGTGCAGCACTGACTACGTGCGTCACAAGACACAACATTACGATCGATATTATACTGCGCACCATAATTTGCCTTTACGTCTTCACTCTCACGTGAATTACGCAAGATGTAATTTTGTCGTTTTTATATACGTTTACATTGCTGGAGCAGCTTTGCGCCAAGTGCAGATTTTGACTCTAAAACAAACTGCCTACCCGATGGCGTTGCATTTATATTAATCACTAAGTCCGGGGATGCCAAGTACTCTCCCCCCTTTTCCGCCCATTCAACAAGGGCAACCGCATCACCGCCAAAATAATCGCGTATGCCCATGAATTCTAATTCTTCAGGATCTGATAAGCGATATAAATCAAAGTGATATATATTGACGCTGTCTAACTCATAAGGTTCAACCAGTGTATAGGTAGGACTTTTAACACTGCCTGAATGACCAAGTGCCTGAATAAAATAACGGCTAAATGTAGTTTTTCCAGCGCCGAGGTCGCCATTGAGAAAAACCACCACATTAGCGGGCAACTGGCTAGACACTGCTTGAGCAAGGTCTTGAGCTAGTAGCGATGTATCATCAACATCGCTAGCAAAATAGGAGGACTGCGGGTAAGACATCGACGTTATTCCACTAAAACTAAACTGTGCAGTAAATATCTTACAAACCGTAAATCAAAAAGGCTTTGTCAAAAAAGCACTTATTTGTGGTTTATCAAGCGACGAACTGCATCAAAAAAATCACTTGCTATCATACCACGTTGTCCATACTGTTGGGCAATATCATCACCCGCTTTTGCATGCAGTACTACGCCATACTTCGCCGCAATATCGGTCTCTACACCTTGAGCGAGTAACGCGCCTAAAATACCGCTGAGTACATCGCCACTGCCAGCGGTTGCCATGCCGGGGTTGCCATGTCGACATACCCACGTCTGTTTCTCGTTGTCGATTAACGTACCTGCACCTTTTAGTACACACACCGAGTGATAGCGCTGCGAACACTGGCGAGCATAGTTAAACCGATCGCTTTCAACGTCATCTATCGACACGCCTAACAAACGAGCGGCTTCACCCGCGTGAGGCGTGAGAATACTTTGCGATAGCGTGAACGCCGTAGACTGCTTGCACAGTATATTGAGCGCATCAGCATCAATAACGATAGGTTTGTTCGTCTGTTGGCAATGTTTAAGCGTGGTAGAGAATGCCTCTTCAGCCCACTCGTCCTGACCAAGGCCAGGCCCGATAACAACACAACTTGCCCATTGAAGGGCATCGTCTAACCGGCTATCGGTTACCATTAATTCAGGGCGCCCAGCGCTTACCTGCACAACGGAAGATTGGTGAGTATAAACCCGCACCATTCCCGCACCACTTCGAAGCGCCGCTTCGCCCGCTAAACGAATGGCTCCGGCAGTCCCCTTATTACCACCTATACATAGCAATCGACCATAAGTGCCTTTATGACTGTGAACATCCCTTGGTCCCATGCCTTTAAAGTGGTCTATGTTTAACATGGTAGCGCTCGCCTTTGCCAACGACTGAAACGCATTACCAATACCTAAATCTGCATAAACCAATTTACCGCACGATTGTTTACCCGCTCCTGTGACTAACCCGGGCTTGATGCCGACAAAAGTTACCGTAATATCAGCTTGCACACAGCGACCTAAACTTTGTCCGGTATTAGCGTCTAACCCAGAGGGAACATCAACACTAACCACTGGTGTATCGCTGCTGTTTATGGCATCGATAACATCGGCGAACTCGTTTCTGATGTAGCTATTAATTCCCGTGCCTAATAACCCATCAATGATCACATCGGCTCGCTCAAGTATTGAGGCATCGAAACATGCTACCGTACCACCTGAGTCAAGCCACCGCTTTTGCGCGAGTCCAGCATCGCCCTCTAACACTCTCTCAGGCTCAATGGCGCACACATACACCTGCTTACCCGCTAGCTTTGCGTTCATTGCGGCTATGTATCCGTCTCCCGCATTATTGCCCTGCCCCACAAGAACGAGATAAACATCGGAATTAGGAATTAGCTCTAAGCACTGCTTAAAAACCGCGTCTCCAGCGCGCTGCATCAATGTAAACATGTCACAGTTTGAATTAGCAGCAGCTAACTTTTCATTTTCCCGAACTTGGTCGGCTCGAAATAATTTGTATGATAAACTTGACGTGAGTTGAGTATCTAGCATGAGAAAATGTCCGCAATTAATTCTATTGATCTCGTTGAGTTAACCCACAATATCAAGGCTTGGGGAGCTGCGCTAGGCTTTCAGCAAGTTGGTATCAGCGATATTGATCTACATCAGCACGAGACTCATCTACAAGATTGGCTAGACAACGACTATCACGGCGACATGCACTTCATGAAAGCGCATGGCATGAAACGGGCTCGGCCAGACGAATTGGTGCCCGGTACGCTAAGAGTAATCAGCGTGCGAATGAATTATCTGCCACCCGACGCGTCTTTTGCCAAACACCTTAAAACCTCAGACATTGGCTACATCAGTCGCTACGCCCTTGGGCGAGACTATCATAAAGTGCTCCGCAAGCGACTTAAGCAACTGGGTGAGAAAATTACTGCTGCGTTAAGTGCTATCGAATATCGTGATACCGAATATCGGCCTTTTGTAGACTCTGCCCCTGTGCTAGAGCATGCCATTGCTGAAAAAGCTGGACTAGGCTGGACCGGAAAACACAGCTTAACGCTTAATAAAGAGGCCGGCTCTTGGTTCTTTCTAGGCGAACTTTTTATTAACTTGCCGTTGCCCACCGACTCTCCTATTGAAGAGGGCTGTGGAAGCTGTACAGCCTGTATGACTATTTGCCCAACCAATGCCATTGTAGCCCCTTACAAAGTGGATGCGAGACGATGCATTTCCTATCTTACCATTGAGTCAGGCGAAGATATTCCCGAGGAACTTAGACCTCTGATGGGCAACCGTATTTATGGTTGTGATGATTGCCAGCTTGTTTGCCCTTGGAACCGCTACGCAGATGTGACAACCGAAGAAGACTTTTATCCAAGACAAGTACTGCACGGACAATCCCTCTTAACCTTATTTTCCTGGAGTGAGGAAACGTTTTTAGCCAACACGCTCGGCTCACCTATCCGCCGCATTGGTTACGAAAAATGGCAGCGTAATATTGCTGTGGCTATAGGTAATGCGAACTTTAGTGAAGATAATATTACGTTGCTAAAGGCACAAAGAGGAATGGTAAGCGAGCAAGTTGATAGGCATATCGATTGGGCTATAACGCAGCAAACTGCAAAAGCTCATTACGAAGACAGCGAACAGCGCAAGCAAAAAAGGCTAATCAGAGTTATCGAAAAGGGACTTGTGCGAGACGCCTAGCTAGACAAAGGTTGCTACGGCTACAAGCGAATTGGTTACAGGTAACTGGCGGATCACACTGACACAAGTCAAGTGTATTCACAAAGCAAATCTATTTGACCGAGCTTTCAAGCGCTTTTGGTTAACGCGTTGTTAATCGGGGGCTCTTAAGAAACGACGTTATCTACTTGCTTTTGCTCACGAGGCATAAAAGTCGCCGTAAACTTTACCTCTTCGCTTAGTAGGGCGTCGTATGATGACTCCATTGCCCCAAACGTCCACCAAGAGCGGTTTGGAAAACCTTTTACTACATCGTTGAGTTCATCAATGGTACCAATAAATACCCCCACGATCTCACAAGCAACCTGAGTACAGGCGATATTTTCAAGGGAAAATAATCGTGCGTATGGCGAGGTATCAAAAAACTGGCGTAAATCTCTCTCAGCTGCTGACACATCGGCAGTTTCTCTTTCTTCTTTAACTTTCGTAATAGGCTTTACAATTTTTAACTCGCTGGTTTGCGTAGAACGAGAACGCGCTAAGACATCGCTTAGACGTTCATGTTCTACTTTTGAGTGGTCTAATTTTTGTTGATAAGAGACCACCTTAAAACCGGCAATAACAGAAAAAGCGACAAGCAGCACTAACAGCCAGGTTTTCATTGTTTATCCTTTTTCACCTGCTAATGATTAGAGCATGTTGACCCAGCTGCTGATTTATTTATGGTATTGCTTACTTAGCTTGTGCACAGAGTCAACGAAGACACCTGCATTTTCAGGCGGCACATCTAAGTGAATACCGTGACCTAAATTGAACACATGACCAGAGCCTTCTCCGTATCCTTTCAATATAGTGCCCACCTCTTCTTCAATTCGCTGAGCAGGCGCATAAAGCATGGATGGGTCCATGTTCCCCTGTAGTGCGACTTTATCGCCAATGCGGGCACGGGCTTCTTTGATATCGATAGTCCAGTCTAGACCAACTGCATCACAGCCAGTGGCTGCGATAGACTCTAACCACATGCCGCCATTTTTGGTAAACAAGGTAATAGGGACTTTTCGACCTTCGTTTTCTCGCGTCAACCCACTCACGATGCGTTCCATGTATTGTAGCGAGAACGCTTTGTAGTCACGAGGCGATAACACACCGCCCCATGTATCAAATATCATGACGGACTGGGCACCGGCAGCAATTTGCGCGTTAAGGTACGAGGTAACTGAATCAGCTAATTTTTCCAGTAACGTATGGAGTATTGCGGGCTCTGCAAACGCCATTTTCTTAATTTTTGTAAACGCCTTACTTGAGCCACCTTCAATCATATAAGTCGCTAGCGTCCACGGGCTGCCAGAAAAGCCAATTAACGGAACATCGCCCTTAAGCTCTCTGCGAATAGTGCGCACTGCGTTCATCACATACTGCAGTTCACCTTCAGGATCGGGAATACCAATTTTATCTACGTCGGCTTTACAGGTGATAGGCTTTTTAAAACGCGGGCCTTCCCCTGCTTCAAAATACAGCTCTAACCCCATGGCATCTGGAATGGTTAGGATATCTGAAAATAAAATTGCTGCATCGAGAGGGAATCTTCGCAGGGGCTGCAACGTCACTTCGCAAGCAAGCTCCGCATTTTTGCACAGTGACATAAAATCACCAGCCACAGCGCGTGTTGCTTTGTATTCTGGTAAGTATCGACCTGCTTGTCGCATCATCCATACGGGTGTTACATCAACCGGCTTTTTTTCCAACGCCCGCAAGTAACGGTCGTTCTTTAACGCTGGCTTATCGACATTAGGAATATTTTGCGACATATAACTCACCTGATTTGAGATTAAAATTTAGCGCCAAAATTATACCAGTAATTATCTCTGTGTGCGTAAAAAACCTTAATTCAAACACATGCTTTCGATGTATGTGCCCCGCAGAGCGACGAGTAGTGTGTGTAAATAGCGACAACCTCAATGCAACAAAGTTAATGGGATAAATTTACTTGCGCTTTTAAAACACCTTTGCTATTACTATACACGCTAACAAAAAAAAGCCTCTAAGAGGACCGTGCTAAAAAAACCTAGAACCCTGCTCCGGCAGGGTTTTTTATTTGTCGCTTATTAACGACAGAGGGGTTATTTTTCGCCTATCAACGACAAGGTTTCCGCAATAAGCTGTCCAGCAATTGAAACCTTAGGCGGTATGTTAGGTAGCGCATCAACGTCAAACCATTGAGCATCGTCTATTTCATTTTCTTGGCACACGATATCGCCACCATCGAATTCGACGATAAACCCCACCATTAATGAGTGAGGGAATGGCCACGGCTGACTGTTGAAGTAGCGTAGATTTTTTACTTTCACCCCAACTTCTTCAAAAATTTCTCTGTGCACGGCTTCTTCAAGACTCTCGCCGCTTTCCACAAACCCAGCCAGCGTAGAGTACATATTTGCCTCTTTGTGTCTGACGCCTTTGGCCAAAAGAAGCTTTTCGCCATTGTGAATAGCAACAATCACACACGGAGATACCCTAGGATACGTGCGATGCTTACAGCGATGGCATTGCATTGCCATCTCCCAGCTTACTCGCTCCATTTCAGCGCCACACTGCCCGCAAAACTTGTGGGTTCGTAAAAAATGGATATATTGCCAAGCACGACCCAACACAGAAAACGCTATATTTTGTTGTGTAAATAAAAGCTGGCGCAATGAAACTCGTTCCCAGCCAGGGCTTTCGATGTGTTCAGAGCCAACGTCAACCACGTATATGGGCGATTCAGTCTCCGCAGTATCGTTTAGAGGTGGCAATTCATGCACGTCTTCGTGATAAGATGCTAAAAACGAGAGCTCATCAAAATGCGCTTCAGGCAATGTAGGCTCATTTTCACGCACTACGATTTTCCCACGGCTGAAGATTACCCATATTGCTCTGCGCTTACTGAGTTCAGTAACCGATAAATTAATCATCATAGGTTGAGTACCCTCTTATTGTTCCGTCGCTTTTTCTCGTCATCGAAAACAAGGCGTTAGGCCTATAATACTGATTTCTGTGAAAAATGCTGAACGTCGTCAGACAGCATAAATGAAAGTGTGATTGCTGTTCGATTCAACAATGCGTTTTGTGTTGAATATTTGCAGATAAAATAGCGTTGGCATTTGTGTAGTAAAAGCACGGTGTTATACTCTGAACAGCTTGTCATGACAAAATCGAATTTGACGCAGTATCTGAAGTCTAGCATTAAAGTGAAGCCTTTAAAGAAGATAGTTAAGAGTAAAACAACATAAAATCGCAGGTATGAGAAATTTATTTTCGCGCTGTGCGATCCCTGACTATTAGGCTTCGTAGAAGTTGTACCTGTTTCACTTAACAATGACGCTAACGACTAACAATGACGCTAACGACGGCTGCTTTGAAATTTATAAGTAACTTATGATGCTGTTAAAACAAAAACTTTTAGTAGCTTAACTAATGGCCAAGGTAATTTTTAAGGCCGAGCTAACGGTAGCGATACATGAATAATATGACACTAATTCACAAAGCGCGTGCCTACTGCGAACAGCGCGGAGCTAGGTTTACGCCATTGCGAGAGAAAGTGTATGAAATACTGCTCGCTAAACACGGGCCTATGGGTGCCTATGAACTACTCGATTCGCTCAAAGAAACAGAATCTAGCGCCAAGCCAGCCACCGTTTATCGGGCATTAGATTTTTTACTCGATTTCGGTTTTATTCATCGTTTAGAATCTACTAACGCGTTTGTAGCCTGTTATCATTTCGGGTGCAATCACCCAGTACAGTTTTTAATATGCGACAGTTGCGGCGATGTGGCAGAAATTCAATCTGAAGGTCTAAAGGACACGCTAGACAGTCAAGCTGAAGCACACGGCTTTCGCGTTTCTAAACAAACCATTGAAGCACATGGACTTTGCGCAGAATGTCAGAAAACGGAAGATTCCTCACTTAAGGAGCAAGTACATGAATGCTGATTTTGTAAATCCGTTTATCGGCGGTTTACTCAACGTAATGGAAACGATGGCGCAAACCAAACTTACACCAGGCAAACCAAAGAAAAAGCAAAGCGACGTGGCTAAAGGCGATGTGTCTGGATTAATCGGGATGGTAGGTCCTAACGTAAGAGGGTCTATGTCGATTACTTTCGATGAAGCCCTAGCCCTTACCATTATGGAGCGCATGGTGGGAGAGCGACCTGATAAGCTTGATGCCGAAGTAGCCGATATGGTCGGTGAAGTCACCAACATGATATGCGGAAATGCCAAACGGGATCTAGCCGAACGTGGATATGAGTTTGGTATGGCAACACCCATTGTGGTGTCTGGTCATCAGCACACCATTAGTCATCAAGTAGATGGCGCTAAAATTATTCTTCCATTTATGTGTGATGAAGGACTAGCTCATTTGGAAATCTGCTTTGACAAATAATGTCTGGCAGTCTGAAAAAATTACACTGCCTTCTTTCCACCGAGGCTTTCACCTCATCACAGATAAAATTGTCGAAGCCCTACCTTCGCTGCAGATTGTTGAGGTTGGTATACTGCATTTGTGGCTACAGCACACAAGCGCAAGCCTCACGGTAAATGAGAATGCCGACCCTACGGTCCGTCAAGATATGGAAGCTTACCTTAACCACAGTGTAAGGGAAGACACGCCTTATTTTAAGCATACCTTTGAGGGTAGCGACGATATGCCAGCCCATATTAAATCTAGCCTCTTGGGGTGCGAAATAACTGTGCCCGTACAGCAAGGAAAACTTGCACTTGGCACGTGGCAAGGTATCATGCTCGGCGAGCACCGCGTCAGCGGTGGAAGACGCACTATTATTGCCACACTACAAGGGAAAGCAGCTTAGCCCGCATAATAATTGGCATGCTTTGTGCATTACTCCTTTAAACGAGTATAAAACTAAGCTCGCAAGCACAAAATAATTATCAACTTGATAATCACTCAACGTTAAACAGGATGTGACTATGAAACACAACTTTAAAATAGCAGCGCTTTCTCTTGCTGTAATGGCTTCAACGAATGCGTTTGCACAGGAATCTTCAGAACCAGACTACAAGCACTGGATTGGCCTTTCAGGCATGTACTACAATGCCGACGAATCTCGTCCTTTGTCTCTTACCGAGGGCAGCCCTTATGATGACGGCAAAGGCCTGTCTCTGGAATACGGGTTTCGCTTTACACAAAGCTGGGCTGCTCGTGTCGAATTTACCGATCTAGATTTAGACAGCACATCTGGTATTGCTGCAAATGACGCAGATGGTGAGATGGTTGGCGTTGATGCTATGTACTTTATGCCTGATGACGCTTATTTCCTATTTGCTGGTGTTAAGCGCCAATCAGTCGGTGTATCTACTACTCAAGGTAACATCGGTATTGGTAAACACTGGAATGTTCATGAGTCTGTAAGACTGATCACAGAAATTGCCGCTTATCACGATTTCGGCGAAGATTATAACGACTACAGCGTAAAAGTAGGTATTGCAGTACCTTTTGGTAAAAGCACGCCTGCAGCGCCAGTAGATAGTGACAACGACGGCATTGTAGATGGTAAAGACCAGTGCCCTATGACACCTGCTGGCGTTCGCGTTGACGCAACCGGTTGCTCTGTCGATAATGATAACGATGGTGTAATGAACAGCGTTGATCAGTGTCCAAATACCCCAGCAGGTACCCAGGTAGATGCAATGGGTTGTGCAATAAAAGATTCAGACAACGACGGTGTTGTTGATAGCAAAGATATGTGCCCAGATACAGAAGCTGGTGTAAAAGTTGATGCCAAAGGCTGTACGGTGTTTGGTGAAGAAACGGTAGAAATTACATTACGTGTTCTTTTCGACAGTGAAAGTGCCGTTGTTAAAATGCCAAAAGATCCAGAAATCTCTGAATTTGCAGAGTTTATGAAGCAGTATCCTTCTACCACAGCGGTGATCGAAGGTCATACTTCTGCGCCGGGTACTGAGTCATACAACATGGACTTATCTGAGCGTCGTGCTGCTAACTTTAAAGACGTTATGGTTGATATGTATGGTATCGATTCTTCTCGTCTAGACACAGTAGGTTACGGTGAAACACAGTTGTTAGATTCAGCAAGTAATGCCGAAGCTCACCGTGTAAACCGTCGCATATCAGTGACAGTTAAAGACACAGTTAAAGTAGCGGAAGAAAAGTAAATCTTAGCTAGATAACGAAAAAAGGCGCCTGAGTGCGCCTTTTTTGTATCTTTTTTTACTGGTGCTATTAAAGCGGTTAACCCGCGTCGATACTAATAATCCTCTGCCATGGCGGGCCCTGCATAATTATCGAAGCGCGAGAACTGGCCTTGGAAGGTAAGTCGAGATGTACCAATAGGCCCGTTACGCTGCTTACCTATTATAATTTCTGCGATGCCTTTATCTTCACTGTTTTCGTGATACACCTCATCACGGTAAATAAACATGATTAAGTCGGCATCCTGCTCGATAGAGCCTGATTCACGTAAGTCAGAGTTAACCGGTCGCTTGTCAGCTCGCTGCTCCAGGGTACGGTTAAGCTGAGATAGAGCCACTACCGGCACTTCCAACTCTTTTGCTAGCGCTTTCAATGAACGTGATATCTCCGCAATCTCAAGAGTACGGTTTTCGCTTAATGAAGGAACGCGCATGAGTTGAAGATAATCAATCATGATAAGACTGATACCGCCACGCTCTCTGGCAAGCTTTCTTGCTCTACTACGAACGTCCATGGGTGTTAGGCCTGACGAATCATCAACAAAAAGGCGATCTTTATCTTTTAGCATTGCCATCGTATTTGAAATTCTAGCCCAATCTTCATCATCTAACTGGGCGGTTCTAATCTTTGTTTGGTCCACACGACTTAAAGATGCGAGCATACGCATCATGATTTGCTCGGAAGGCATCTCAAGACTGAATACTAAAACCGGTTTCTCTTCTGCCATCATGGCATTTTCGACCAAATTCATCGCAAATGTAGTTTTACCCATTGATGGTCTCGCAGCAACAATAATTAAATCTGAAGGCTGCAAACCACTGGTTTTTTTGTCTAAATCAGTAAACCCTGTTGTTACGCCAGTTACTTCTTTATTTGTCTTAACCAACTCTTCAAGACGGTCAATGGTTTTGCCTAGTACAGACTCAACATTGCGAGGACCTTCATTTTCACCGGTTCTACGTTCAGCAATTTCAAACACACGGCTTTCTGCTAAATCGAGGATATCAGCACTGTCTCGCCCCTCTGGATTATAGCCAATCTCGGCAATCTCATGGGCAACACCTATAAGCTCTCTGGTGATCGCACGCTCGCTGATAATTTTAGCGTATGAGACTACATTAGCTGAGCTGGGTGTGTTTTTCGCCAACTCGCCGAGGTAAGCAAAACCACCGGCATCCTCAAGCTGATCATGCTTTTCTAGCTCTTCAGATACGGTAATCAGATCGATGGGGTTGCTAATATTTAAAAGACGGGTAATCGCTTTAAATATAATTTGATGCGAACGATTGTAAAAATCTGTCTCAGTGACAAGTTCCGCTACTTTATCCCAACTCTCTGGATCGATAAGCATACTGCCTAAAACAGACTGCTCCGCCTCTATACTGTGAGGGGGAACCTTCAATTTTTCTATATTCTTATCGCCTTGGGGGGGAGATGCCACGTATCAGACCTATTGTGATAAAACAAAAACAGTACACTATTATGCGCTTTTACCACGCGTGTCTCAATAAACTTACGCCGCATTCTCTGTAACAGGGCAATATTAAATCAGATAATATTAAGCTAATTCTTGAAGCATTAAACAGCACAACGCGTTTAAAAACGCACAGCGTTTTAATGCTCACGGGCTCGCTAATGCATAGCAGTCTCATACACGTTACCTGTTAATGGCTATGTTGTTTGCTCACCAGTTATTGAGAAATAAGGGAGCTAACGTTAGGGCACTCTGATGCTCGAGGGACAGTGTTATTGTTGCCGCAACAATTTACAGCAAAGGTCAAAGAGCGTGAGACAACGCTTTTTAAATCGTCGCTTTTTCCAAACGAAAAAACGAACCATTGGAGGGTATAACTGCACTGTTATCTTTCTGAATAAGCAACGTACTACCTAGTAACGAAACATCAGACGCACACGTGAGTTTAATCTTTGTTATCTCATCACGAGAAAATCCAATGTGCTGCGGGTCTACTTTGTACTGTGCGTAAAAGTCATCTGAATTTAACCTTTCAGTATCGTATTCAGGTGCTTCACAGGCGAATTGAGCTAACCGAGCGGAAGTGGCCGAGTAGGTGAAAGAACTTCCAAGCACACTGCTTTTTTTTGTGTTTAGGTTGCTCATTTCATCTTGGTACGTATCCGTTATCACCCACGTTCCCTCATAAAGAGATGGTTTGCCGATGGCGCATCCAAGTGTTAACGCGCAAATGCCAAACGCGCCTAGGATAAGGCTATGAAATTTCCAAAAGCGTCTAACATGTCCAATAATCTTCACTGCTATCTCCATTATTTCTCAATCTATTGTGGCTTCCTGCAACCTATCACTGCTATTACCTTCGCTTTTACAATCGTGCTCATCATAGCAGCTGCTATTTAGTGCGTGTTGATCTGACACAACCTTATCGCTTTGACGTTGAGTTCAAGGAAAGCTGGGGGAGCAAAGAGGAAATTTGTTACGTTTTATCTGTTAATTTGTATCAAAAAAAGCCGCCTTTGTATGAGCAGCTTTTTATCTATCGATTTTTAACGAACCACACCATGATTAATAAATGCGGACTAAATATGATTATTCAACCTAGTAAACGAATTGGAAATGCACTAGCTTATTCACTTTTCGTCTATTTCAATTCGCCCGTGCACTGTGGCAATGTCAACGTTTGCAGAGCCACCGTTTTGAATGAAGCGAAGCCAGCGACTTGGCCCATATTTCGGTTTCTCCACTTCATCTTCACTAATGTTGTTTTTTATGTTGCCGCCAGCATGGGCCTCAATGTCAAACTGCGCTGATACATTTTGCTGGAACGCAAGAGACATAGCACCACCAACGGAGTTTGCTTTTACCTGCCCATTGTCATTTAACGACATACTAGCCGTCGTCTTCCCATTAACCGTATCGATTTCTAATCTATCTATTGCGGCTAATGTAAGCGCAATACGACCATTAACCGTTTCAACAGCAACCTCTGGACTTGTTGTATTAACGTTTAGGTCTCCATTAACCGACGTAAATGAAATTGCATTGCTGCCTGTATGCGTTACCTTTACACCGCCATTGACGGTTTCCACATCGAGGTCGCCCACTACATTTAATAACTCAATACCACCGTTTACCGACTCTACTTCAATATGTGACCCTGAATTCTCAATGGTTACGTCTCCATTGACGACTTCAATGTCCACAGCATTTTGAATGCCCGTTGCAGTTACATCAGCGTTTACAGCAGAATAATGAAGGTCACTGCCAACAGGTACATAAATGGTAAGCTCATCGCCATCGTTATTATTGCCGTACCGCTGCTTCGACTTGCGCTCTACCTCAACATGAACAACAACCACATCTCCGCGTTTTTCAAAGATAAACTCTTCTGTTCGATCGCCAAGCTCCCCAACCACCCGAACTTGTGACTTGTCCCATACTTTAATATCGGCACTGCCGTTTACGTGTTCAATATCAAGTTTGGGTGATGATGAAGTCTCAATGGTTTTATCAACTTTTTCACCTGCAAGCACGGTAGATGAAAGCGAGAGTGCTATCACGGTGCTAATTGCTGCTATCGCCTTAGCTGTTAATACATTTTTCAGTCTTGCGTTCATTAGATGACCTCTTATTAAATTTGCTGCCATTTTGGCGCGTGCACTCGCTCAACTAAGGCAATTTGTTGTTGATAAACATGGTGTAGCATTTTGATTAACGCTGAATTATCAGGATCCTCTTTTAATGCTGCTTTGATGGCATCTGCTGCCGTATCTAATTCATTTAATTGCTGCTGCCAGTCTTTTGTCAGCGCTGGCGTAGTGTCATAACTTGCGATTAACCCCGCAATGTACTGGCGCTGTTGTGCGCTTTGCGCTTCAACTAGTGCATAGTTGTTAATCTGGACCTGCTCGCTTATTGGCGCGTGGATATTGACTAAGCCATCAGTATCAACTGGTTGCAGCGCTGATGGATTGCCAATAGGCGTTAAAAACCACAGCATGCAGCACACGACAGCAAACGCTGCAGCCACTGCCCACACGCCTTTTGAGGCGAACACTGCTTGCTTGTCGCCACTTTCATTTAACACGTCGCTCCCCATTACCTGCTCATCATGACGAGCTAATCCCAGTTCGATACCACGCCAAAGATCGCGTTCAGGCTGCCGTTCTTTTTTCAACTCGTTTAGGCGCTGTAACAACTGTTTATCTGCATTACTCATCATCACACCCCATTGCCTGTTTTAAAAGCCCTCTGGCTCGATGCAGCTGTGCTTTGCTAGAACCCACCGCCATATTAAGCATGCTGGCTATCTCTTCATGTCGATAACCTTCTACCGCATAGAGTACGAACACGAGTCGGGCTCGTTCTGGCAACGCGCGAATATGCCTGTCTAAATCGTTGTCATTTGTTTCTTGGGGCACTGCCGGCTCAGTAATGCCGGTGGTTTCTATATTTAGCATGCGCTGAAACCAACTGCGCTGCTTACGCATATAGGAGATAGTCACATTCACCGTCACGCTGTGTAGCCAAGTAGAAAATTGACTATTGCCATCATAGCTGGCCATTTTTCGCCATAGCTGAATAAACACCTCTTGCGACGCATCTTCGGCCAAGCTTTTGTCGCCAGTTAAGCGGTAACACAGTGCATAGACGCGGCCTATATGCTGCTCGTATAGCGTCTTAAAAGCGTATTTGCTGCCCGCTTTTACGTCAGCGATTACCTCGCTTTGTGATTTAGCGGTAAAAACCGCTCTGTCGCAACAAATGCGTTGGTGGCCTTGCTCCATGACGCTCTCTTTTTTGTGTACACTGTGATAGAAAATGTCAGTGTGGCGCTTGTTAGTGTTATAACCTTAGTCGTAACCTATAGTAGAAAGGTTTAAAGAAAAAAATAAGTTTTGTCAAAAATGCGGAGTCGGTATGTCAGAATGTAAAGTAAATGCACTGTTTGCAGGTCAACCAAGCCCATTGGGACCGCGGGGAGCACCCAGCAGTATTGTGAAAGAGTCGGTGTCTCAACTCACTGTGCGTACCGATAAAACCGATGAAGATTTACAGGCAAACAGGCGGCTTCACGGTGGTCCTGAGAAAGTACTGCATCAATATAACCCCACTAACTACCTTACCCTTCGCAAACACTTTCCTGAGGGAGAGTTTGTGCCTGGCAGCATAGGTGAAAATTTGAGTGTTGAGGGTATGGACGACGCGACGGTTTTCATTGGCGACATTTGGCAATTTGGTGAAGTTCAATTACAGGTGAGCGCGCCAAGAGCACCCTGCAGCAAAATATCTCAGCGATTTGGTATATCAAATTTAGACAGATTTGTGGGTAAAAGAGGCATAACAGGTTGGTATTACCGAGTGTTGAAAACCGGCGTTATTTATCCCGGTGATGAGGTGCGCTTGATTGAACGCCAGGACAACACCGTTAGTGTACATGAACTCATGCAGTGTACACATACAAAAACAAATAAAGCGCTGGCAGCAGCACTGTCTTCACTCACGGTTCTTGATGATGAATGGCGCTTAAAGTGTGAAAAAATAGTGAACACTGGAGTGTGACCATCTTTACTGGACGAATTTCTGGCCAAACGAAAGCGCTTTAACTGCGAATCAACTCTAAGAAGTAGGTGGCCTTAAAAGGTCACCTGTTCTCCCTCATTGAGAATATACAGCGGGATGGTGTTGTCTAACTGCCTGTCCATTTCTATTAGTCTAAACAGTGCTGAGTGGGAGGTTTTATCGCCCATTTTCCAACTCGCATTTCCATAGCCCCACGGAACAACCACGCCACAGTTCAATTCCTTTGCAGCTAGCAGCGTATCCTCTGGCGTGGTGTGCACATTGCGATACCATTTAGGAGACGACTCACTGAAATATGAGGCGATAGGAAGAAGGCAAACGTCTATGCTGCCAAATCGGTTGCCGATATCTTTAAAGTGTGCTGAGTACCCAGTGTCGCCGGCAAAGAACAAGGTTTTACCGTTGCGCTCAAGCACCCAACCACCCCATAGCGCTTTGTCATTGTCTTCGTACAAGAAGGGCACCATTATGCGACTGCTGAAATGATGGGCCGGAACAAAGTGTATGGTGGTATCGCCGAGTGCTTTTTTTGCATACCAAGCCATTTCAGTGATGTGATATCCGCCGGTAGGGAAATGCTCACCAAACCCTAGTGGCACTAAATAGGAAGGCATATTTCCAATGCGCTCGATATCCGATTTATTGAAGTGATCGTAGTGAATGTGGGAATACATGACGGCGTCAGTTTGCTCTATTTCTTGTGATGATAGCGCTGAGGCAGGGTTGCGGAAAAAGCCATCTGCTAATTTAAATGCCCAATTTACCGGCCAGTCAAATTGTTCAAATACGGGGTCAAACAGAAACTGTTGTCCCTCTTCGGTTGTCACCACAAAACTAGCATGTCCTAACCAGCGAACGGTAAAACCGCTATCGATAGTCAGTGATGGGTTGTCACCGTGATAGACACAGTCTTCCATATCGCCTTTACACGCTATTTTGTCCGTAGGCGCATAGCAGTTTGTAGTGCACGTCATTGGGTAGCTTGGAAAGTTAGCGTAAAGGTTGCTAAATCGCTCTTCAGACCCATCAGTTCTATCTCGCTTGATCACTGACTGTGAAGAAACACTAGTCTCAACATGGTTGTTCGCAGCGCATCCGAAAAAAAGCATTACGAGAGCTAAAATGACGAACTTCCTTGCGAACTTTACGACAAGTTGCATAGCGACCTCAGAGAGAATAAATACGCTGATAGTATGGTATTGATGCACTATCTGGAACAAGCAGAAAAACGTAAGTAAGTATTTATTTTGTGATTTTCATGCATAAAAAAACCGCTCATTATGAACGGTTTTCCTGATTACATAAACGCTTACGCTTCAGCAATAATGATCACTTTAATTGAAGTGGTTACATCAGAGTGAATTTGTACGTCGATGTCGTACTCACCAGTTTCACGAAGTGTACCGGTAGGTAGTTTAACCTGTGCTTTTTGTACTTGAACGCCAGCTGCAGTAATTGCATCAGCGATATCACGTGTACCAACAGAGCCAAACAACTTGCCTTCGTCACCAGCAGGTGCAGCAATTGTAACTTCAGCCAACTCATTGATTTTTTCAGCGTTTGCGTTTGCAGCAGCTAGCTGATCAGCAATTTTCGCTTCAAGATCGGCACGACGTGCTTCAAACTTTTCAACGTTGTCTTTAGTTGCAGGAACCGCTTTACCCTGTGGGAAAAGGAAGTTACGAGCATAACCAGACTTTACAGTCACTTGGTCGCCCAAGCCGCCAAGATTGGCGATTTTATCTAGTAGGATGATGTTCATCTAAGCTACCCCTTAAGTTCGCCAAATTACTTGTGTGAATCAGTGTACGGAAGCAACGCAAGAAAACGTGCGCGCTTAATCGCAGATGACAGCTGACGCTGATATTTTGCGCTAGTACCAGTAATACGACTAGGGACAATTTTACCGCTCTCAGTAATGTAGTTTTTAAGAGTAGCGATATCTTTGTAATCTATTTCGGTCACACCTTCTGCTGTAAAACGGCAGAACTTACGACGTCTGAAAAAACGAGCCATGGGTGATCTCCTTAAGCGTTGTCTTCAGTGGTTTCAGTTTGCTTTTCTGCGCGCTCTGAGCGAGGTGCAGAATCTTCACGACGCTCACGGCGAGGCTCTTCTTTGGTCATTGGAGAAGGCTCTGTAACAGCGTTTTTAGTGCGCATTACCATGTTACGCAAGATCACGTCATTGAAACGGAAAGCATTTTCCAATTCATCAACGGCCTCTGCTGAGGCTTCAGCATTGATGAGTACGTAGTGTGCTTTGTGCAGCTTTTCGATTGGGTAAGCCAACTGACGACGGCCCCAATCTTCTAAACGATGAATCTGACCACCGTCTTGCTTAAGAATAGTAGTATAACGCTCGATCATACCAGGTACTTGTTCACTCTGATCAGGGTGAACCATAAATACGATTTCGTAATGACGCATTATAGCTCCTTACGGTTGTAGCCTCGACAGTACAGCCAACTGTATGGAGACAAGGAACGAATTGGGGTGGCTGTAAGGGCGCGCATTATACGCATACCGTAAAAATTGCACAAGCATTAATCACAGACATAGCAAACAGCAGTGAAGAGAGTGCGCAATTTATGGACTATTCGATAGGAATTTTGAGGGAGAATTCAGTAATCGAATCATCCGATTCTACTGACAACGTTCCATTGTGGGCGCTGGAAATTTGCGATGCGATAAAAAGCCCCAAGCCTAAACCACCGGTATCTCGTTGATTTTGCTGTCGCCAAAACGGTTGGAAAAGTCGCGACATTGCGTCGGGTGACATTGTATCTCCATGGTTAGAAATGCGGATAACCAAAATAGTATCGACAATATATCCATTCACCTGAATTGGCCGAGTAATATCACCATGAACAATGGCATTGATTAAAAGGTTAGACAGTACTTGGCTAATCCGTTCAGGGTCGCAATGCACCGGCCCCACTATGTTGATGTTGCAATGAATACTGCACTCTTCGTGCAACAGCTTTAACTCAGACACTGTGTGTAATAAAACATTATTAAGGTTGTCCACATACTGCAAATTAAGCGGAATACCACTCCCCATCTTGCCATGGGTAAAGTCCATAACGTCTGATATTAGCCTTGACATTCTTTTTGCACTGTTATCCATGTGCGCTAACACGTTTTTAGCAGTGTCATCCTCTGTGATGCCATATAAAAAGTCGATCCCCATTTTTAATGAGGATAAGGGCGTTCTAATATCATGCCCTAGAATAGCGATGAATTGCTCTCGTAACTTCGCTGCTGACTGCTCATCAAAAAGGGCAGCTTTGGTATCCTCAAGCGCCTCGCTTATTATAATTTGACGAGAAATAAGTGCTGCGAAAGAAGAAATTTGATTGGTAATAAGCTCTGTTTTCAATATCGCAGGGCGGGGGTCTAAACCACAAATGGTGCCAAAAAAATTGCCATCCGTATCGTATATAGGGAATGAAAAGTAGCTTTCAAACCCATACATCTCTGGGATAGGGCTATGCTTAAATTCGGGGTCTTCGGATGCATGTTCAATAACAATGGGCTGTTGAGAAGTTCGAACCGAATGACAGAAGGTGGTTTGAATATCGAGTTTATCGCCCGGATTAAGATTAAACTCGATGCGATCGAGCACAGAGCACACAGTCCACTCGTGTTTTGTTACCCGAGCAACACAAATAAATCGCAGGCCTGTTAAATCCGCAAGCATTTCCATAATGTGCGGAATAACATCAATAGTGTGTATTACGCTAATATCCTTTGGGACTTTTATGCTCACTGGCAGCACTCTCCATTTTTGAGTATTCCGTTTCTCAATCTTTTTTTAATTTCAATCTGTTTCTTAAGAGGCCATTAAAGAAAAAGCAGCATCGCTATTGAATTAATATTGTACCTAGTTACATGGTGACACCGAGCTCTACTAAATAAAAGGTGTTATTTATAATTATAAAGCAATTGATACGTCCCGACCGCTCTACAAAGAGTACGTTTCAAAAGACGAATATAAAAAAGTATGTATCGAAGAAAAATTAACCTCTTAACTGTTTATTTGTACAGTTAAATGCTGTACAGTTTTCCAGAATTTAAAAAGAAGGGGACCTACCATGGCCATTACCACACAGTATGTTGTTACGCACAAAGGGGTAGAAAAATTGGTAACTACCGACAAAAAAGAAGCTGATCAGTACGACAAGATGCTCGATGCGGCAGATAACTTAGCGCAATATATCCAAGCGAAGGGCATTAGTCTTGACGACAGCGCGTTAGAAGAACTCTCAATCTTGCTGTCTAAAAACAAAGATAAAATCAGTAAAATATTTAAAGGCTCCTCTGCAGAAAGCGTATTGGAAGACGAAAGCGCAGAAGTGGTAAAACTGAAAGCTAACGGCTAGCAAGCAGCCGTTAGCTCCCGTGTTTTATACGGTGCTTTCTCCTGCCTTTATATTAAGGGCCCTAAACCTAGGGCTCGCTTTTGATTACTTTCTCTCTCAATCATTTTGATTAGCATCACGGACTGGCTATCTAAGACATGTAAGTCACTTCGTTATTCGATATCATAGAAGGACGAAAATTGAGAAAATAGTAAGGAGTTAGCGTGAAAGCATGCGTTGGCGCAACAGAAAGCGCAAAGACAGACGGTACTCGTAACGTTGCCGTTGCTGTAAATAACGTTAGCTTTTCTCATAACGCTCCTAATAGTGAAAGAGCCCGCCCTTTTATTGAAATAGAGCAGTGGCATCTATATCGGGGGGAGCATGTGTTTCTATCCGGTCCATCGGGAAGTGGTAAAAGCACTTTTTTAAACTTGCTAAGCGGCACACTCACACCTGACAGCGGTACAATATCGCTTTTAGAGCAGCCTTTTTCTACACTTTCCAATAGGCAACGGGATCGATTTCGCGCTAACAATATTGGCGTTGTATTCCAGCAGTTTAATCTCATTCCATACCTGTCGGTTAAACAGAATATTAAGGCTGCTCTCTATTTTGCTGGTACCAATATAAAGGACAAGGCCCTTGATGAGCGTATATTGGCACTACTCGAAGACTTACAGCTTTCAAACCAACTGTTAAATGCAAAAGCAGACACCCTAAGCGTGGGTCAACAGCAGCGCGTTGCCATTGCCCGCGCGATCATCAACACGCCTGATATTTTAATTGTCGATGAGCCCACATCAGCTCTTGATGCAAAAGCAAGAGATAGCTTTATGGGTGTACTAAAAAGATTAGCCAAAGATAGCGCTTTGGTTTTTGTTAGTCACGATCCTTACTTAAAAAAGTATTTCTCAACGCATATCGATATGCAGCAATTTACCCCTTATCATCACGGATTCAGTGATGCGTCAGCTGTCTCTAGGAGCGTATCAGCGTGTTAACCACTATCGCGATAGAAAGCTTAAAACGACGCAAAAGCACTGTACTTCTCACGCTAGTTAGCATTGTGATCAGTGTGAGTTTACTGCTTAGCGTTGACATTATTCGTACTCAGCTTAAAAGCAGTTTCACGCGGACGGTATCAGGCGTAGACGTGATTGTGGGAGCGCCCAGCGGCCAACTAAATTTATTACTGTCCTCTGTCTTTAACTTAACCACACCGCCGAGAGGGATTAGTTGGGACAGCGTTAGCTCGCTTAACAGCGACCCCCGTGTATCGTGGCTCATTCCTTTATCGCTTGGCGATACACACAGCGGGTATCGCGTCATCGGTACCACTAATGCTTACTTTGAGCATTTTAAATACGGCGATAAACAGCCCTTGGTGTTTGCTGAAGGGGGCCCATTCGCCCACGTGGGCGCAGCAGTTATTGGTGCTGACGTTGCAGCGTCTTTAGGTTACCAAGTTGACGATAGTATTGTTATATCTCACGGCTTAGGAAATGTGTCCTTTCGTCAGCACGACGGCTTTCCTTTTTCAGTGACCGGCGTGTTAGAAAAAACAGGTACCCCCGTTGATAAAGCAGTGTATGTCACGCTTGCTGGCCTTGAAAAAGCCCATGAACATGCTGGCCCGTCTGGCATAATTAAGCCATCCCAATCTATCCAGCGCCCGTCAAACTTACCCGCTCAGGCACACGCTCATACCGGCGTTGCAGCTGCTGTTCACGGTAACGGTGAGCATAAAGGGATCAGTCATGGAGAAGCTGGGCATGAAGAAGTGGGGGATGAGGGCGATAATAACCCCCATTCCCACGAAGAAGAACCTGAGCACCAGCGCTTTGGCGAGATGGACGTTGAAAACAATCATGTCTCATCAGTGTCTGCGGTAATGCTGGGGCTTAACAATCGCGTAACCGCTTTGCAATTGCAATATCAACTCAACCAGCGTAGTACTGAACCTGTGCTCGCTATCTTACCGGGAATGGCGCTCGCTGAGCTATGGCAAATTATGGGAAATGTAGAGGCGCTGCTTTTGTTATTATCTTCACTTATCGTCATTTCAGCTCTTATTGGCTTAGCCACCATGCTACTGGCGACAATGCGAGAGCGTAATCAAGAAATAGCGGTACTGCGCACCATTGGCGCAAGTCCAGCTGGCCTTCTCATGTTAATACAGCTAGAAGCGGCTTTTATAGCTTTAATAGGCTGCGGTATCAGTATAATCGTAGTAACAAGCCTACTCACTGTACTCAAGCCATGGTTAAGCGCTGAGTTTGGACTATTTTTAAGTGATAAGCTCGTGTCGTCAAACAGCATAGCAATAATAATGCTTGTGTTGGTAAGTACTGTCATTGTGTCATTTTTCCCAGCCTATGCCGCGTATAAACGCGGCCTAAATGCTGGATTAAACAGTCAATAACACACTGAATATTGTTATTCTCCTACACGCTTGTCGGTGCTAAAGCGCAGAATAAGCTCGTGAACACGGTTAACTGTCTCACGTAAATCATCACTCGCTGCCAGTGATGCTTCTGAAGAGCGCTGTGTTTCCTCGGCCCCATCTGCAACGTCGACAAGCTGTTGATTGATATGCTCTGCAACAGTGCTTTGCTCTTCAACTGCCGATGACATTTCCACAGTAGCGTCTGCAATACCGCTTACTGCATTATTAATTTCAAATAATGCGCCGCGTGTTTCTTCTACTATCAAACTACCCTTCTCTGCCGACGCCAAGCCATCGTTAGATACTCGCACCGCTCTATCTGAACGCTCAGCAAGTTCAGTGATAATATTATGAATTCTATCAGTAGAGTCTCGAGTTCTAGACGCAAGCGTTCTTACTTCATCGGCTACCACCGCGAATCCTCTGCCTTGTTCGCCAGCTCTAGCCGCTTCTATTGCCGCGTTAAGCGCTAGCAAGTTTGTTTGTTCTGCTATAGCGGAAATAATATTGGCGGCTTCGCCAATATCGCTCGTTGACTGAGCTAGCTCGGTCACGGTTTCTGAAATTGATTCGACGGCGCCTCGCAATGACACAATAGCCTGCATCGCTTCTTCGGCCTTCTGATTCCCCCTATCCACATTCATTGCTGCGGTTCTAGCACTCTTAGCATTGCTTTCTACGCGCTCGGCAACCTCCTGAATGGCTTGGCTCATTTGCGTTACCGCAGATGCTATTTGCTGAGTAGCCTGGTTTTGCTGTACCACAGCTGCACTAGTATTTTCAGCTTGCGTGTGAGTAGTTCGCGACACGGTTTCAAGCCCCGCGGATGCATCTTTTATTCGAGTAAGTGCAGTTCGTGTTCGAGCAAGTTCACAGCCAAGAACCAGCTTTGCCTGCGCAATATGAGGGGCGTCTGCAAAGTACGTCTGAGCTACAATATCATTGCTATAGCTATTAGGACTAAGTGATAAAAACGCTTTCCATTCGTTTCGTGTTTTCGTTGCCTGTACGCCAATAAGTAACAACAACGCGATGAATGCAATAGCCGCAGCTATTGCATTAGATGTAAACCAAACCGCTGCCACCCCGACAAGCCCAATAAATATCGAGGGCCAAACGTGACCAATGCGCTGTGCAATTTGATGAGAAACTGATGTTGCAGATTTGCCGGCGCGAATTCGCTCGTACATGTCTGTTGCACGCTGCACTTCCTCTGCAAGAGCAGGAACTCTCACTGACTCGTAACCCACAATAGTTGATTTTTCATAAACCGGCGTAACAAATGCAGACACCCAATAGTGATCACCATCTTTGCGTCTATTTTTGACTAATCCGAGCCAGCATTGTCCCGACTCAAGGGTTGCCCACATTTCTTTGAACACAGAAGGTGGCATATCGGGATGGCGAATTAAGTTGTGGTTTTTACCAATTAACTCATCTCGCTCAAATCCACTTGCTTCTACAAATTCGTCATTGCAATGCTGAATAACACCCCGTCTATCTGTTGACGAAATCAGTCTGTAGTGGGGAGGGAATTTGTACTCTTTCTGAGTAACTGGCTGATTATTTCTCATTTAACACTGGCTCCGTTAGAACTCATCAGTGGTGCTGGTATATCACTGCTTTATAGTACTTAAGACTAGATCAATATTAGTTAACGTCTAGTTTTACTGAAACTTTAGTTTGATAAAACCTGTAATCGTAGCAGTTCGCCAACGAAAAATTAGGTGGCGTCGGCAAGAGGGAGAGTAACGACCACCCTAGTGCCCACACCCTCAGTACTGTAAATATCTACTGTTCCATTGTGCTCTTCGACAATCGTGAGTGAAATTGACATACCCAGCCCAGTGCCATCGCCAGGAGGCTTTGTAGTGTAAAAAGGGGTAAAAACCTTATTGAGCACTTCAGGGGGCATGCCCTCTCCCTCATCTTCTACAATAAGGCGTACTTTAGGTTCGTCTACCTCAATGCTCAATGTAATAACCTTACCTTCTGCAGTGGCGTAAATTGCGTTGGTTAAAAAATTCACCAACACCTGCTGAATTTGTCCTGCATTACCTTTAAAGGTGACATCGTGCTCAGGCGCGTTAAAATTGACTGTGTTTTTATATTTGTGCAGATTATTCGTCAGCTTAATGGCAGTTTGCATTGCATCTGTAGCACTAATATCCCCAGCACTTCCTGAATTGGGGTAAGAAAAGCTTCGCAATGCTTTTACTATGTCTATTATCCGTTCAATACCTTCAGAAGATTCCTCGAACATTTCTGCAATATCTTTTGCACTATCTTCTAAAGAAAAATCCTTTTCTAATTTTTGAAAGGTTTCTGCTATGTGACCACCTGCTTCGCGACACAGGTCACCAATTTGATCTATTGCACTTTGATAATCATTGAATATATCTTTCGCTACTGCGGTATTACTTCGAACATAACCTATGGGGTTATTTATTTCGTGGGCAATACCTGCTGCAAGCTGGCCTAACATGGCCATTTTATCAGCGCTAACCAACCTTTCCTCTAAATGCTTTTTGTCTTTTTCCATGGTGGAAATAGCCGCCTCTTGATTACTCAGCTTGTGAGATTTATCTTTATCGCGAAGACCAAAGTTTAAGTAGTGCTTGGTTGTGTCTAGAATATAAAGCGTTTCCTCCGCTAACGTGTCATCAGCGGTTAAAAGGGCTATCCACGCGAATTCTTTGTCTGAAAGCTGATGCATAAAATGGACAACACGGGCTTCACGCCCAACATCTAAACGCTCAACCACATTGACGCACCAATGTGCGTAACTCTCTTTGAGCGATAGCGGTAATTCACTCACAATAAGAGTGGAGAGTTCCGGTGCCTCTACCCAACCTTTTTCTGAAGTTAGCACCTTGTCATCATTGCCCACTGTTATTTTGCCGTTTCTAACGATAATCGCTTTGCCACAGCTTGCTTGGCAAAACTCGACAGCAGATTCTAATGCAGAGAAGATGAAAGAAGCGGCGCTGCTGTTTGCACCAAGTTGAGAAGCCGAACGACTTAAGTAAAGTAACTCTCGCTCTCTTTGTTTGGAGGCCTGAAGGGATTTTCTGAGTGCCTGATTGGCTAAGTAAGCATCTTGAGAGTACGTTTCTAAAAATGCTTCTGCACTTTTTCTGGCTAGTTTTTGGCGTTTAAGCTGACGTTCTAATGAGTTAACACGCGCCTCAAGTTCGCTTATCTTTTGGTTTGCAAAGGTGTCGTTCTCATTACTCACGCGTCAGCTACCTTTTCCCCAAATGGGCGGCTTTACATGCCCCCCACATAGCCATTTTTAACGCTAGTAACCGGCTAGCGTGTCAAGAATTTGCATTACTCGCCCACTTGCTTGCTCCATTTCCATGAGCTTGGCATCGGATTTAGTTTGATCGCCTGCTAATTTCGCTTCTATTGCCGCTTTGCCACTTTGATGAACTGCTGCATGAGGGGTGTCGAGCTCTCTAAACGCCGCTGTCTTACCTATGCTGCTACTAGCATTTTCTCTGTACCACCGACCAAGACGGCAGCTCGAATGGTCAGACAATTCCGCGACAGATTTGTCACTATAACCACACAGCACGGCATAAACATCTGCTTTCCAAACCACGTGATCTAGCTTAACGGTTTGAATAAACGTACTAAAAGAGCCTTTGGTAATCGTCGCTTTCATGCTGTTGCAGTGAGCGACCATGCCCTCGTAACTACCGTTTAATTCATCAATGCCAGCCTCTAAATTCTCATTATTGCCTCGCAGCTCGTTAACGCCAGATACCGCTTTAGCGGTACTTTGAATAATACCATTAACTAATTCAGATACTTCGGTAGCCGACTTATTAGTTTCGGTAGCAAGAGCTCTCACCTCGTCAGCAACAACACTAAATCCTCTTCCAGCATCGCCTGCTCGCGCTGCTTCAATAGCGGCATTAAGAGCAAGCAAATTCGTCTGATCTGAAATGCTAGTAATAGTAGTAACGAATTTATTAATATTGTCAGCGGTTGTAGATAACCCAGAAATACGTTCACTCATACTGCCCATCTGCACATTCAAACCACTCATATCATTGACGATATTACTGAGCGTTGATGCTGAATGTGTAAACAGGCTGTCAATATCTGCAATAGATTGATTTTCTGAGTCAATGCTGTGGAATGCAGCAAGCACTGATTCTCTAATTCCATCAACTTGCTGAAGCGCATCAATAATGCATTTAAGTAAAACAGAATCTTTCATCTGTGCAGCAGCTTTATGTAAATGCTCTACTTCGTTAGCCAGCGACGTATTTTCAGCTTCTAATACCGCGACTCTATCAAGGGTTTCTTGTAGGCGCGTTTCTAGCTGCTTAGCCAACGCCTCTTTTTCATCATACTTACCGCGCGAAACAAACATATCTTTTTCCGAAAATTATTGTTATTCGTTTTTTTCCAGAGTAACAGAAAATAAATGGCAATGACTATTAACCTGAAGTAGAAGACGACTATAAAACTGTCATGCATGAGTATCGGCCGTTTCAACTCCCCCTTTAATAAAAGGTGCTCAGGTGAAACCCTTTACGGCGAATGGCATACAAAGACTTATAAGTAACGCCTATCCTCCACAGAAACGAGTTACCATACCAGTATAGGTCGATGCCTCTGTCAGGATGCTCATTTTTATCGCGTTTACTACATTTACTGGTGAGCCTTTTACATGGTTATTGAGACACTTCTCTTAATGTTTGCGCTTCTTGGCGTAGCCACATTGTTACAAACCTTGAGTGGTTTCGGCTTTGGTTTAATCGTTGTATCAAGCTTCACTCTGCTTGATATAATGCCGTTAACTGCGACAACGTTTCTAGTGAGCTTTTTGAGTTTATTTAACTCTGTTAGCCTGGTTTTTAAAAACACTCATCATGTGAACAAACGCGCCTTCAACATACTGCTTGTCACTGCAATTCCATTCATGGCTGCGGGATACGTATTGCTGGAATACCTTTCTCAGTCTATGTCCCACTGGCTCAATATTATGTTAGGGAGTGTTATTTTACTGTGTTGTGGGCTGCTCGTTATTAAACGCAGCGCTGCCGAGCGCTCTGAACCCTCAATAGGTTTTGGTGTTGCTGGGGCAGTGAGCGGTCTACTAGGCGGGCTTTTTTCTACGTTTGGTCCCCCTGTGGTATTTCAATGCTATCGACAGCAATGGTCAATTACAGAGATACGCATTACCTTGCTTGCTTTTTTCTGCTTAACGTCGCTGATGCGCTTAATTGTGTTGCCCTTTGGTACGCTGCCCCCCTACGACATTGTCCTTTCGACTCTTTTTGCCATTCCCATCGTTTTACTCTTTACCCGTATTGGCCGTTTACTGGCAGCAAAAGTCTCTGCAAAACACATAAAATTACTGGCCTTACTTATGCTAACGCTAAGCGGCAGCTTGCTTATCGTTCAAAACCTTACGCTGTAAAACGATATTCATTTTTCTACTCGATGTAACCATTAATTATCAATTTCTACGTGAGCATTATCATGGGAGTGCCTGTGAAGGTGGTCTGTTTCGTCTCTGCATGGTTCACTAGGCAATTCAAACTCTATGGTGGTGTGGGCCAAATGAAAGGGCTCCAGACTTTTTGCCACTTCATATTTCAACTTGAGTAGAGTCTGCGTATCAACGCTACATTCAATTACCAAATGTGCGGTTAATACATGCTGATCGCCATCAAGAGACCAAAAGTGCAGATGGTGAATTTCTTCAACATGAGAAATCGCTAACAGCGTGTTGCGAATTTCTGAGCGACTCTCATAATCGGGCACACCCTGTAAGAACAGCTTCATTGTTTGTACAACATAGCGGACAACGTTGACCGAAATAAAAAGAGTGAAAACAATGGAGAGGATAGGATCTAAAATGGGCCAATGCACAAACTGCAGTAAAATAGCCACACAAAGTACCGCCACCCAACCCAGTGCATCTTCAATCAAATGCCAGTTGAGCACTTTTTCGTTCATGCTGTGGCCGCCACTCAGTTTGTAAGCGGCGAACCCATTTACTGCAATGCCCAATATTGCCAATGCTATCATGCCCTCAGTAACAGGCATTTCAGGTTCGAATAACCGGGGAATTGCTTCAATGAGTATCCATACAGAACCAACGATTAAAATGAGCCCATTGATCATAGCGCCCAGCAGGCTCAGCCTTTTGAATCCGTAGGAATACTTTTCGGTGGCGGCTTTGTGACCTAACTTACTTAAGTACCACGCTAGCCCGATGGATAAAGAATCACCTAGATCGTGCACAGCGTCAGCCATTATTGCGACACTGTTTGTTAGCCACCCTCCTATAAATTCTATTATGGTAAAGATGAAATTTAACCAAAATGCCCAGCCTATTCGCTGACTATCTTCACTTTCACTGCCTGCGTGGGAATGGGAAGCGTGGGAATGTCCATGATGGTGGTGCATACAAATCTATCCATTCAGGGGAAAGCTAATGAAAGCATTTTCACAGCGATGTTATTATTTGAGACATAGCTTCCCACAGCACGATGAATTAGCGCAATAAGCAGACTGGTTATTAACACTTTATTTTATTCACAATGCGGATACGAAACATTATTTTCACAAAACCCGATGACACAATCCCTTAACCGGGGCTCGGCATTAATTTTGAGCTCGGGGACTTTTCACAATGCGTTGATGAATACAATTTTATTTAAAGTAATTCATATACATAAAAGAAAAGCATCAATAACTAAACGCAACAAAGGTTATAGAATACAGTTATCTTAGTAACCATAGATGTTATCGACATGGTCATTCATTAACGGCTTTAATGTTAAAAAGTTGAAAAGATGATTGATCTTTTCGTTGCTCTCGCTTAATGTTAGCAAAATGTAAGCGCTTCCAAAAAAATATTCAATTTAATTTTGTAAGCGCTTTCAAAAACACAAAAGCCATCGCGGCCGTCGTTAATTCACACTCAACGACACACTTAACAACACATTTATAGCAAGGCTGAAAGCAATGACTAAACATGCATCGAAAATTACGCGGATAACCGCTGCGTTGTCAGTCACAACCCTATTTGGTTGCGGTGGTGGTGCCACCACATCTACTGATATAGACGCGGTGGATGCCTCTGCCCCAGTGTCAGATTGGCAGTTGGTATGGAGCGACGAGTTTGACGGTTCAAGAATTGATGAAAACAAATGGACACACGAAGTAAATTGCGCCGGCGGTGGCAACAATGAAGCTCAATGCTACACAGAAAGCGAAAGCAACTCCTTTGTTGAAAACGGCACGTTAAACATTGTCGCGCTTCCAGCAGAAGAAGGGGCACCAAAACCCTATACCTCTGCGCGACTAAATACCCGTTACAAAGGTGATTTCAAATACGGTCGCATCGAAATGCGAGCAAAAATGCCTGAAGGCCAGGGTTCTTGGCCTGCATTTTGGATGATGCCAACAGACGAAGTGTACGGTGGATGGCCTCGTTCGGGTGAAATCGATATCATGGAAGCGGTGAATTTAAAAGCAGCGGACATTGACGGCAACCCTGAAAACCATATCTACGGCACACTTCATTACGGACAAGAATGGCCGAACAACGACAGTTCGGGCCAAGCTTATTCACTACCAAGTGGTGCCAATCCTGCCGATGACTTCCATACCTATGCTATTGAGTGGCAAGAAGGCGAAATCCGCTGGTACATGGATGGTTACCTGTACGCCACCCAGCGCCGCTCTGAAGTACGTAAAAACAGTAAGGGCGAAGCAACTGGCCTCTCGCACCGAGGTTGGTATGCAGAATACTTTGAACAGGGTACAGGCGAGCTTACTACATTTTGGGATAACGCCCCTTTTGATCAAGAGTTTTACCTTATTTTAAACCTTGCGGTTGGTGGAGCATGGCCTGAGTCTGTGAATGAAACCGGTATCGATGCCGACGCATTTGCAGAAGGACAAAGTCTTGAAGTTGACTATGTTCGCGTATACGAGTGTGCATCAGACCCAATGACAGGCAAAGGCTGCGAAACCGTTCGCCCAGGCTACGATTCACTAGAAGATGCATTAGTTGAGGGCGCAGCGCCAATTCCATCGCCACCTTCTACCGGAATAGCTCAAAATCTCACCATTTTTGACGGCACACCAAATCCAAACTGGCCTGCATGGGACTGCTGTGGTGGCTCTACACCAGCCCTCGTTGAAGATGCAGATGAAGGTCAGGTATTTGAATTCAGTATTGGCGATGAGCCAACGGTAATGGGTTTCATTAGCCGTTCAGCGTTTATCACCGACCCCGACGGTCAAGCTTCACCGTTTGATGCTTCACCAATGGAAGAAACAGGCAGTATTAAATTCGATCTTAAAGCGGTTGCCTTACCAAACAATGCAACAACGTCTTGGTTGTTTAAAGTTGAGAGCTCTGAAGGCTCTACTTTCGCTGAACTGCCTTTGATGGATGGCTATGTAGGACCAGCCGATGTGGCAGGAGCTACACCTGAGCAAGGCGCATGGGAGTCGTACGAATTCCCACTGAGTGTATTAGCAGAGGCAGGCCTAGATACCAGTGCCATCGACGTAATCATGGTATTCCCATTATGGGATACGGGCAGCGGTGCGGTATATCGCATGGCCAACGTTGAAATTTCACAAGAAGGCGGTGCGTCATACCCTGAGCTTACTATCTTCGAAGATGGACAAAATCCAAATTGGCCGATGTGGGATTGCTGTGGCGGTTCAACACCAACTGAAGAAATGGATGATGAAGAGCACGGCCTTACTGCTGAATTCCGCATAGGCGCAGAGCCAACAGTCATGGGCTTTACCACTCGTTCAATTGATGGCGGTGGTGCTACTCCATTTGACGCCACTGCACTTACTGATGGTGGTTTACTGCAGTTCGAAATGAGAGTGGTAAGCGCGCCAACTAACCCAGACTCTACTTGGGTATTCAAAATTGAATCCAATGATGCTGCCACTGCCGTTGAGCTTCCACTTGCCGACAGTGTAGAAGGCCAAGCACCAGTTGAAGGTGAGTGGCAAACTTACACCTTCTCTATTGCCGATCTTCAAGCCCGTGGTTTAGATGTAAGCGGTATTGACGTCATCATGATATTCCCAGCGTGGAGTACAGGTGAAGGCGCGGTATACCGTATTGATAACGCGAAATTTTTCCACCCCGACAGCGGCAACGAAACACCGGCTGGTGGCTTGAGCATTTTTGCTGACACCGCAGCAGAGCAATGGTCTATCTGGGATTGCTGTGGTGGTTCTACGCCAACGGAAGAAGTTGACGATGCTGAGCACGGTACGGTTGCTGAATTCAGAATTGGTGAAACACCAACGGTAATGGGCTTCCTTGCTGATGAAGAGGTGTCTTACGACGCATCGGCACTGCTTTCAACAGGCGTAGTTCGCTTCGAAATGAAAGTAAGCGCAATGCCTATTGATACATCTGGTCAGTGGTTATTCAAAATTGAGTCTATCGGCGCATCTTCTGCGGTAGAGCTGCCAATGTCATCAAGCCTTGAAGGTGTAGAGCCTGCTGAAGGCGAGTGGCAGACATACACGTTCCCGCTGCAAACACTTTACGATGCAGGCCTAGATATCAGTGCAATCAACGTTCTTATGATGTTCCCTACTTGGGATACAGGTAATGGCGCTGTATACCGCATCGATAATGTAGAAATAGCAGCTCAGTAATAAAGCAATTTGCCGCCAGAAGCTTGGCGGCATATCAAATTGATAAGAATTAGTAGGCAATTATGAAAAACACAACTTTTAAAAAGACCCAGCTTGCCACGTCAATGGCTTTGTTATTGGGCTCTACTTTGGCCATGCCAAGCTACGCGCAAGAAGCAGAGACAGCTTCGCCTGAAGAGGGTGAAGTAGAAGTGATTCAAGTAAGCGGTATTCGCGGCAGCATGATCCGCTCGATGGACTTGAAGCGCAGTTCTAGCGGTGTTGTAGATGCAATATCGGCAGAAGAACTCGGTAAGTTTCCCGATACTAACTTAGCCGAAGCCCTTCAGCGCATAACGGGTGTAACTATTAGTCGTAACAACGGTGAAGGTAACGAAATTACGGTACGTGGTTTTGGCCCAGAATTTAACTTAGTCACCCTTAATGGCCGTCAAATGCCGGGCACAGGTTTCACCCGTTCATTTAACTTGTCTAACCTTTCTTCTGAGGGTGTAAACACGCTAGAGCTACAAAAAACCGCTCGCGCAGAGAACCCCAGTGGTGGTCTAGGTGCAACGGTTAACATCATTACGATGAAGCCGCTTGCTCAGTCGGGTCAACAAGCGTCATTTTCAGTGAAAGGTATTTACGATACTTCAAATGAAGAGGGAGATGATGTAACGCCAGAAATCGCAGGTGTTTACAGCAATACCTTTGCTGACGATATGTTTGGCTTTGGTGTATCTTTTTCTCACCAAGAGCGTGATTTTCAGCAGCAAGCGGCCAATATTCAAGGCTGGCAGCTGCAGGAAAACGGTGCATTACCTGACCTAGATGCGGAGAACGTCGTTGATAACCGCACTAACATTACTAATGCTGCTTTCTTCCCAAAAGATATGAACTACGGCATCAGTGATGTGCAGCGCGAACGTCAAAACGCACAGGTTACGTTCCAGTTCCGTCCAATCGACGATTTTACAGCAACGGTAGACTACACGGCGTCTCGCGCTACGACAGGCACTAACACTGTGGGATGGGGTATTTGGAATAACTTTGGTGCCAACATCAACGCTTACGAACTCGATGCAAACGGTACTGCGGTGTATGCCGATATTAGTGGCGATGACGGTTCGTTTACTGCTAGCAGAAATACCACCCGAGTAGATGCGCGATCAATCGGTATCAACCTTGATTGGATGGTAAACGACGATTGGCATTTTGCTCTCGATTATCACGACTCGTATAACGAAACCGATAATGGATACGATGAAGGGCTAGGTAGCGCTGGGCAAATCATTCTTGGCTCGAATCAACTTCGCTCTAAAGTGTACGACTATCGCGAGGGCGATATTCCTCAGGTATTCGTGAATTGGAATAACGGCACTAACGAAATATCGCCAGGTGCAATAGATTCTAACTTTAGCCAGTTTATCTACTCACCTGGCCGTTCTGATATTAAACAATTCCAACTTGATGGCACGTGGTATAACTCTGCTTTTGATATTCCCTTGATTAAGGTAGATTTTGGCGTGGCTCGAACAGAGCAGGCTCTTACTGGATTTGAGGCTTGGAGCGGTTTGCGTGGCGGTCCGGGCTTTAACCCTTCGTTTACACAAATATTCCCAGATAGCATGTTCGTACGCAACGACACCAGCGGCTTCTTAGATGCCTTTAGTAGCGGCGGTGCTAATATGAACCCTGGCTATTACTACACCTATGACTTTGACGAAGCGATTGCTCGACAATTAGCGTTTATCACATCAGATGTAGTGGGCGAAGCAAATGCCTACTCTATCGACCCTTATTACATGGGTGCACCTGCCGTGAATAATGTGGAAGAAACGACCAACTCTATTTACGTACAGACCGAATGGGACTTTGAAGTTGGCGACTACTACGTGCAAATAAATGCAGGTGTGCGCTATGAGGAAACTGAAGTACCCAGTTCTGCAGAGGTGCGCATTCCAACGCAGGTTAACTGGGTTGCTGCATCTGAGTGGATAACGAACTTTGAAAGTGAGTTGCAAATACAGGACTTCACGGGTGAGTACGATGTTCTGCTGCCTATGTTCGACGTGAAGGTTGACGTGACTGATGACATAGTTGCGCGTTTCTCTTGGGGTAAGTCGATTACTCGCGCGCCTATCGGTTCACTGCAAGGCGGCCTAGCGTTTAGCGGTAGTCCCAAAATTGGTTCGCGCACGGCATCGGCGGGTAACACCAGCTTGCTGCCATTTGAATCTTCAAACTTAGACTTATCGTTTGAATGGTACTACGACGAGGCAAGCTATGCGTCAGTCGGTCTATTCAGAAAGTCAGTAGACAATTACATTATTACTACAGGTCGAGACCGTCAGTTTGAAGGTCTTAACGATATCTATCTGGGCCCACGTTGGAATGAAGCGGTAAATGCACTTGAAGCGGCTGGCACGCAAGCTACTGACAGCGCCATTTATGATTATTTTGTCAACAATGGCTATGCTGATGAAAACGGTGTTGTCACACCTAATGCAGACGACCCCTTAATTACATGGCGTACAACGCAGCCTGGTAATTCTAGTGATGCGAAAACCGTAGAGGGCATCGAGCTTGCTGTTCAACATACTTTCGGTGAAACCGGCTTTGGCTTTGGTGCAAACGCCACGCTAGTCGACGGTGACGTTGAATACGACCCATATAACCTTGAAGAGCAAGACCCATTAGTAGGGATTAGTGACTCTGCTAACTTCCAGGTGTTCTATGAGAAAAATGGGTTGTCAGTGAAAGTCACGTATGCATGGCGTTCAGATTTTGTAGTAGGCATTGGCCAAGCTCAGGGCTCATCGGATAACCCAGCCACCCAGTTCGATACCTACGCACAGGTTGATGCGAGCATTAACTATGACGTTGATGAACATCTAACGGTATTCCTTGAAGGAATTAACATTAACGATGAAACCGAACGCGGATTTGGGCGTTTTGAAGAGCAGTTCTTGTTTGCTCGTCAATACGGCCCTCGTTACACCTTAGGTGCTCGCTATACGTTCTAAGTATGTTTAGCACGGGGGACGTCTTTTGAGACAAACCCCATCAAAAAGGCCGATTCATTTACATGAAGCGGCCTTTTTTGTAAGCGTTATTCGGTAGTTGCTAGAACGACCCAATAACAGACAGTCTTGCATTAATTGGCGCACCAACGGTTGCTTGATGTCTAGAGTGCGCGTTCGGGAAGTATAATGTGTCAGTTAAGTTTTCCACATTAAGCTGTAAACGCATGCCGTTGTGTAGCTCGTAGTATGCTGACGCATCTACACGAGTATAGCTTGGTAATACTGGAGAATCGGTATCGGTCACCACAAAACTCTCATCTTGATAGGTTGCGCCAATACCAAAGCCTAACACATCGCTTACCTGGTACGTTGTCCATACCGACATGGTATTTTCTGGAAGCTCACGAAGCTCAACGCCACTCGCACTTTCACCGTCTAAATTGCTGTAGTTGGCAGTAACAAACCACTTGTCAGTGATGTAGCCTTGCAATTGAAGCTCAAAACCTGATACATCAGAATCAACTTCTACAAAGCCTTCAGGGTCGTTAGGATCGTTATCCAATGAGGTCTGCTCGTTCTCAAAAATAGCCGCTGTAAAGCTCATGCTGTCCGCAAAATCCCACTTCAGACCAATTTCTTGATTAGTAAACGTATCAGGGTCTAGGGCATCTGCATCGCCGTTAATATTGGCATACTGTTCACCACTGCGTGGTAAAAACGACTCACTGTAGCTGGCATAAATTGAAATGTTTTCTTGAGGCTTATACACCAAACCAGCACGAGGAGACACTTCCTCATCAGTGCGGTTACGGGTTTCTAATACCTCAGGGCGTGCGTCAAATACTTCAATGTCGAAGCTGTCGAAACGCGCTCCTAATACCAGGTCGAAGTTTTCAGATAGGGCAATTTCGTCTTGTATGTAAAATGAATATACGTCTAAATCTACACGAGTATCATCATTTAGCGCTGAAAATGCAGTTGTTACTGTGGTACCAGCAGCGTTAGTCCCTGTTAGACCTCTGAAGTCTAAGGGACGATTTACCAAGAAGTCTTCTCTATCGGCACTATCCTCGCCTACTCGTGAATCAAAAACAGGGTTTAAACGATTTTGATCAGATTCAGTGTTGATAAACTCTCCACCAAAAATAACCGTGTGCTCAATACTACCCGTTGCAAACTCACCAACTAAATTTGCCGACAGAATAAGATTTTCACGCTCTGTGCCATCAATGTAACCGTCAAGTGTCACTACGTTAGTTTCTGGTTCAAAGTCTTCGGCGTAGAAGTTGGCATACACTTTATCGTAATCACCATAAAAGGCATTAAAGTTACCTTTTAGGTTATCTGAAAAATTGTGCTGTATATTAGCGCGAAACACGTCAGCTTCTAGCGTTTGATAGTTGTTTTCAGGGTCACCAAAAACAATGTTCTCAAACGCTTCCACCGGCTCACCGTTTGCACCTGTTGGAATACCACGGTCGATAAAACGCTCGTGATCGATATACTCATAAGATAAATCAATAGTAGTGTCGTCGCTCAATTGAAAGCGCGCTGTGGGGTTAAACCCGTAACGATCGCCATAGAAGAAATCACGATGGTTATCTAGGCTTTCGTACATGGCATTAATTCTTACCGCAGAGTCTTCACCCGTATCGATGTTAGTATCAAGCTGCAAGTTATACGCGCCAAAAGTATTAGCAGATACGTTGTAGTTTATAAACTGCTGCTCAATAGTCGCTTTCTTGGAAACTCGATTTAAAATACCGCCCGTACCGCCACGACCAAACAATAGTGCATTCGGGCCGCGAAGAATTTCTACTTGCTCAACATTATACAACGCACGGTAATACTGAACGTCGTCACGATTGCCGTCTATGTAAAAATCGGCTGTTGAACGTACACCACGAAACACAACAGAATCACGATGTCCTTCGCCCTGAGAAGTATTGACCCCAGGAGTGTAATCGATAATTTGACCTACGCTAGTAATACCACGAGCAGTAATTTCTTCTGCCGTCATGATAGATAAACTTTGTGGTACATCAATAATAGGTGTTGGGCTTTTTATAGAGTTAGATTGGTTTACCGAGAGATATTTTCCCTCAACAGTAAGCCTTTCAATATCTTCCATTGCAACCCCTAGGGCAGCAGGGCTTAACATTACGGCTGTAGCAATAGTCGTAAGCTTAAATTTCACTTTACTTCTCCATGTGTTCTACAAGTTTGATGTGTGTTTTTGGTAAGTAATCAGGGTTTCCCTTTTTTAACTTTTCTATTTGAGTGGCGTCTTGAGTGCGCCTTGTGATGTTAATAGGAATTATTACTATTTATATTTATGATAATAGAAATGAGTCGTGTTTGCGAGTAAAGCAGTGATGTTTTTAATAATGCTTAATAGTTTTGACATGATTGATATGAGTGTGTGTGATGGCAATAGTAAGCAATACCAGAGAATTGGCAGTTCTCCCCCTATCTTGGAGTAGCAAAGCGATAACCTCTTGCACTTGAAACAGGCTAAAAAAAACCGCTCTAATTGTGTTAGAGCGGTTTTTTAACATGGTTTGCGTATGGTTTTATTTACATGTGATGTCTGCGTTTGCAGCAGTATTAGGCGTAAATTGAATATCAGCAACGCTAACACTTGCTTTACCTGAGCTTCCAAGCTCAAAGGGCACCACAAGGCCAGTAAAGTCGATACCTGCATCCACAAAACACTGCAAGTCGATACTCAGCGAAGACCATGTGTTTTGCTCAAGCGCGTTCACTTGCTCACTGATATTAAGCCGCGCAGAGCAACTACCTGGCTTATCACCCTCACCTTCACAGTTCATGCCAACCGTTAGAGCTCCTTCAACGGCACTGTGCGGATTAATGTTGAACGTAAGCGCAGCATTATTAAGCAACTGGGCACTTAAATCTTCGCGGAAAAAGCTCTTGCTCGCAAAACGCATTGCGGCAAACTCACTGCCATCAAACGTAACTTTACGGGCATCTTCCTGAACGACTTTATCCACAGTGCGATAGTTAATTGCGCCCAATGTGTGCGTGCTTGCATTGATCGTTAGCGATTCATCACCAGAATGAAGCCAAAGCATCCAAGGGGACTGCACGGCACCGTTTAATATCTCAAGTGACTGACTGTTATCACTGCTTATGCTGACCTCGGTGTTTAAGTTATCCGCTAGCACGTTGTCGTCGGCATAAGTGAGGCCAAACCCATATGGCAACAGTGGCTCGTAGGTGTCGTCGCCAATATTCACAATTTGCTGTGGCTGTGCTGGCCATGAGAAAGGAAGCTTGCCCTTAAAATCTTGTTTACCGAATAATACGTCGGCAACCGCCGCCCCCTCTGAGCCGGGCAGCCATGCCGCAACGAACGCATCAGATGCGTTAAGCTCTGCATTCACCCACATCGGACGACCGCTAATAAAGACTGACACTACGGGAATACCCTGAGACTTGAAGCGCTCAAGAAGCGCTAGGTCTTCTTTTGTACCGTATTGATAAATTAGTGTCTCTCTATCACCGTGCCCTTCTGCGTAAGGCTCTTCGCCAAAGACTACAATTGCCACATCTGGCGCTTTACCGTCTTGTGCAATTTCACCATCAACAGACAGCACAACATCGCCACCCGCAGCGTCTACATGGCGTTTAATGCCCTCGTATATGGATGTGCCGCCAGGAAAGTCTGCGTTGGTATTGTTCGTTCCCTGCCAGGTAATACTCCAGCCACCGGATTGCTTGCCAATATTGTCTGCCGCATCGCCAGCCACCACTATGCGTTTAGCACCCGATAGAGGAAGAATACCCTGCTTATTTTTAAGCAGAACAAGAGATTCACGCACAGCTTGACGTGCTACCTCACGATGCGCCGCGTTTCCGATAAGGGAACGATCGCCAGATAACGGACGGTTGGCAGGACTCGGTTTATCAAACAAGCCAGCTCGCACTTTTACTCGCAAAATGCGACGAACCGCATCATCAATGCGCGACATTGGAATTACGCCGTTTTTGACGTGGTCTAAGGTAGACTCATAAACCCCTTTCCAGTCGCTAGGCACCATGAAAATGTCTAATCCAGCGTTAACGGCTTGTGCACAGTCAACGTTGCTGCAGCCTTTAACCTGACCATGACCATTCCAATCTCCAACCACAAAACCGTCAAACCCCATTTGCTCTTTTAATACGTCAGTCAGCAAATACTTGTGACCGTGAAGTTTTTCACCATTCCAACTGTTAAACGAAGCCATAACAGACTGCGCGCCAGCGGTAAGTCCGCCAACGTAGCCTTGGGCATGGATATCGAATAAATCTTGTTCACTGGCATCGTTGTTGCCTTGATCGTCGCCGCCAACGGTTCCGCCATCACCCACGAAGTGTTTTACCGTACTGATAACCCGCTGGTCACTGAGAAAGTCTTTGTCAGCCGCGCCTTGCAGCCCTTTAACCACCGAGGCTGCATAATCGCGCACAATGGCAGGGTCTTCTGAGTAGCTTTCATACGTTCGTCCCCAGCGATCATCTCTCACTACCGCCACGGTAGGCGCAAACACCCAATCGATCCCCGTTGCCATGACTTCTTTTGCTGTAATGTGGGCTATCTTTTCTACCAACTCTGGATTTTTTGCAGCCCCTAAACCGATATTATGAGGAAATAAGGTCGCGCCAATCACATTGTTGTGACCGTGAACTGCATCTGTTCCCCACATGGTTGGAATAGTCGAACCGTCTAAACTGTCATCAATAGACGCTTGATATAGCTTCTCAGCTAGCGCAACCCAATCATCAGGCGAAGCGTGCTTATCATTGTTTGGAAAGGCACCCCCCCCATTTAAATACGAACCGAAACCATACTGACGCATTTCTTCAACCGTGATATTGCGAATTTCCGGTTGGATCATCTGCGCTATTTTTTGCTCAAGCGTCATGTGCGATAGAAGGTCTGACACTTGCTTCTCTACAGCAGGGTCTTGTTCTACTTCTATATCGAGTTTAGGCCATATTGCTGCCGCACCGCTTACGGCAGAGTCAGCTGAGTTAGTTTTCTGCGAACTGCTCTGTTTGCCATTATCAACGTTATTTACGGATATTTCTTTTTCAGATTCAGCGCAGCCACTTAGCAAAGCACCAGCAATGACTGAAGCGAGTAATGTATTTCGCATGGTGATCCCTTAATCTTTTATCAGTTGAGTTACGCGGCTGCCTATCAAACCGTAATAGGCGATGTACAGGTAGCAAGACGCCGGTAGCAAGAATGACATGGTCACTCCGATGCTATCTGCCAACATACCTTGGAATAGAGGGATAATAGCGCCGCCCACAATGGCCAAACATAAAATGCCAGAGCCCTGTGGCGTATCCTTACCAAGCTGCTGAAGTGCCAGACTGAAGATGGTAGGAAACATAATTGAATTGAACAGACCCACACCAAGCACGGTCCACAACGCAAGCGGCCCCGTAGTCGATATTGATAGCACAATAAGAAAGATAGCCATGGCTGAATTAAACGCCAATACTATACCGCCAGACACTTTTTGCATTACTAGTGCACCAATGAAGCGTCCGATCATAGCGCCGCCCCAATAATACGCCAGTAACTTAGACGCTTTAGCTTCGGTTAAACCGGCAACCGAGGGGCTGGCAAGGTAGTTAACTAGCATACTGCCAATAGCGACTTCAGCGCCTACGTACATAAAAATACCGACTGCACCCAGCACAAGATGCTTGTGCTGCCACGCGCCACCTTTGAAAATACCGGTGTTGCTACTGGTGTGATTGAGCTTAGGCAACTTTAAATATAAAAATACGAGAGCTAATAACAACAGAGAAGCTGCGAGTATGAGGTAGGGAATCTGAACATCAGAAGCAGATGCTGTTGCAGCATTGTGCTCACCCGTTGCACCGTACATTAAATATGACCCAAAGAAAGGCGCAACCGTGGTGCCAAGGGAATTAAAGGCTTGTGTCATAGTAAGGCGGGAAGAGGCGGTTTTAGGGTCTCCTAATGCGGTGACATACGGATTTGCTGATACTTGCAAAATAGTAATACCTGATGCCAATACAAATAGCGCTAAAAGGAATACACCGTATATTTGGCTGTCGGCAGCGGGGTAAAACAATGCGCATCCTACGCAGGCGATACCAAGCCCCAATACAATGCCTTTTTGATATCCAATTCTTGAGACGATTGCGCCAGCGGGTAATGAGACAATAAAATAGGCGCTGAAAAAGCAAAACTGAATAAGCATTGCTTGTGTAAAAGTGAGGTTAAACGCACCTTTTAAGTAAGGAATAAGAATATCATTCAAGCAGGTGATAAACCCCCACATGAAAAATAACGTTGTTAATGAAATGAGTGCAAAACGATAATTACCGTTTGGCGCCGCACTGTATATTGGTTGCGATTCAGCTTGCGATGGTATGTCCACTGATAACCTCTATTGCTATTTTTGTAATTAATGATAAATTAACATTTGAAAGCGCTTACAAATAGAATATCACTATGTGTAAGCGCTTACATTTCAGTGAATAATTACATGAAGCGTTGCTGAATTCAATGTAAAAATCATGTTATTTTTGATTTATGAATAACAGACTGTACTCTACAGTTTGTTAAGCCTAGGACATGAGAAAATGCGAAACATTACGCTGCCTGCCGACTCTTTATTGTTATCAAAGGACTTTTTATACGGCGTGGCCACCTCAAGCTTTCAAATAGAAGGTGATAGAAGCGGGCGACTAGACTCAATTTGGGATACATTTTGTTCACAACATCACACCATAGAAGACAATTCTAATGGTGATATTGCATGCCAGCATGTGGAAAAATGGCAGGAAGATGTAGCGCTCATCGCAGGATTAGGCGTAGATGCATATCGACTTTCTGTCTCGTGGCCTAGGGTAGTTAACCGCGATGGAACTATCAACCATATCGGCATGCAGTTTTACGTTAACTTGGTCGACGAGTTAGTAAGACGCAACATAAAGGTATTTGTCACCTTATACCATTGGGATCTTCCTCAGTATCTAGAAGAAAAAGGCGGCTGGTTAAATAGAGAAACGGCCACAGCCTTTGCGCATTATACTGACATTGTAGCTAGTGCGTTAGGTGATAAAGTGTATTCTTACGCTACCTTAAACGAACCATTTTGCTCGGCGTATCTAGGCTACGAACTCGGTATTCACGCGCCGGGCAAAACCGGTGTAGCCAACGGCAGAAAGTCTGCTCACCATTTGCTGTTAGCCCATGGTTTAGGGATGAAGATACTTCGCGAGAAATGCCCTAACAGCCTAAACGGTATTGTGCTTAACTTTTCTACTTGCCACAGTGCCACAGAATCACAAGCCGATCAGTTAGCCGCAAAGCTTGCCGATGAATACCATAATCGTTGGTATTTACAGCCTATTATTGAAGGTACCTACCCTGATATTTGTGAGCAACTGCCAAAAGAACAACAACCTGATATCTGCGAAGGAGATATGGACATTATCTCCCAGCCCATCGACTTTTTAGGCATTAATTTTTATACGCGCACCGTATATAAATCCACAGAAAATGGTTGGTTTGATGTTGTAGAGCCTGAAGGGGTTCCTCTTACTGCCATGGGTTGGGAAATTACTCCCGATGCGTTTACTGAAATTTTAGTTGATTTGAATGGGCGTTATTCTCTCCCCCCTATTTATATCACCGAAAATGGCGCCGCCATGGATGATGAAATGGTAGAGGGTGAAATTGCAGACAGCGACCGGGTTGACTATTTTAACTCCCATCTTAACGCCGTGCACAATGCCATTAACGCAGGTGTAGATATTAAAGGGTATTTTGCGTGGAGTCTGATGGATAATTTTGAGTGGGCACTTGGGTATACAAAACGATTTGGTATTGTGTATGTCGACTACAACACTCAAAAAAGAATCTTAAAACACAGTGGTATCGCCTATCAAAAACTGGTCAACAGCAGAGTTAATGTTACATTAGCGGGATAGACTGAAAGGATAAGCACTCTACACCATGGCAACGATATACGAAGTTTCAGAAGCAGCAGGCGTTTCACTGGCTACCGTTTCCCGCGTTATGAATGGAAACACAAAAGTAAGCGACCGCACCCGTAAAAAAGTCGAGACCGCAATGGCTGAATTAGGTTATCAGCCAAATGCCATTGCGCAGTCGTTAGCATCTAATCGAACCAATAGTGTGGGGCTTTTAGTTTCTGAACTTCACGGTTCTTACTTCGGTGATTTAATGAGCGCGGTAGAGCAGGTGTTAAAGCAGTATGGCAAGCACGTCATTATTACTGCCGGTCATGTGGACGAAAAGCGTGAGCATGACGCCATAGAGTTTTTGAAAAGTCGTCGATGCGACGCCCTTATACTGCATGCTGAGGCGGTATCCGATGAATACTTAACTACCCTGTGCAAAACCGACCTTCCCGTTGTGGTTATTAACCGAAAAGTAGACGGACTGGACGATAATTGCTTTGTTGTTGATAACGAAAAAGGGGGGTATTTAGCCGCCCAAGCAGCCATAAAGCAGGGGCACAAAGAAATAGGTTACATCAGCGGCCCCAAATTCAAAAAAGATGCGAGCGATCGCTTAGCTGGGCATAAACGTGCACTTGTTGAAGCAGGCATTGAAGTAAAAGACGACCATATTTTTGAAGGTGATTTTCACGAGTCCTCGGGCCAAGAGGGTTTGCATTATTTAAAGCAGCACTTTCCTGATATTACCGCCCTTATTTGCGCCAATGACGAAATGGCTTCTGGTGCAATGACAGCAGCACGAGAGGCAGGGTTAGATATTCCACAACACCTTTCTATCGTAGGGTTCGATAACGTGCTTTTTTCGCGGTATCTATACCCTAAACTCACTACCATTAATAACCCCATTCAATCACTTAGCGAAATGGCCGCACGCTGGGTGCTTAAAAATGTCTACAACACCAAAATAAACCAAACTATTGAACATCTGTTTGTTCCTGAAGTCGTTGAAAGACACTCACTGAGCAAACGTTAATATGATAAGAAACGTGCCTATCTCGCTGTATTACACCCTTATAGTCTCTCTTGGAGGCTTTATATTTGGTTTTGACGCAAGTGTAATTTCAGGCGCGATTGGTTTCATAGACGTTGAATTTGGCTTAAGCGACTGGCAGCAGGGCTTTGTGGTAAGTTCTCCCACTCTTGGTGCGTTGTTTGCCATGCTGTTTGCAGGTGCAATAAGCGACGCTATAGGCAGACGTAAGTCACTTATTATTGTTGCACTGCTGTATTTTATTTCGGCTATTTGCTCAGCTCTTGCGCCGAACTATGCGCTTTTGGTGAGTGCTCGCTTTATTGGCGGTATAGCGTTTTGCTCGTTAATTATTGCACCAGTATATATTTCAGAAATTAGCTCCGCCAAGCACCGAGGCAAAATGGTGTCGGTGAACCAACTTAACATTGTGCTCGGATTTGCCCTCTCATATTTCAGCAATTACTATTTCTTACAGCTAAGCAATAGCGACCTATCTTGGGTGAAAGAGCTTGGTATAGACTCCCACACATGGCGCTACATGCTTGGATTAGAAACTATACCCGCAGCACTCTGGTTTACCCTGCTTTTCTTAGTACCCAAAAGTCCTCGTTGGCTAATGCTGAAAGGAAAAACCGACGAAGCCAAGCAGTCAATATCAACGCTTTTCGACCCTCGTGAAGCAAAAATGCAGCTTGATGACATTTACTCATCGCTGTCAGAAAAGAGCTGGTCGTTAAGAGAACGTCTAGGCTCTCTCGCCGTTAAATCGATGCGCTACCCATTGTTTATTGGCGTTACTCTGGCCATTGCCCAACAAATTACCGGTATCAACGTCATCTTCTTTTACGCCCCCACTATTTTTGAACAAAGTGGTGTAGGTACCGATGCCGCCTTTATGCAAGCCGTCTGGATTGGTTTAGTTAACGTAGCCTTTACCGTGGTGGCAATGTTAACGATAGATAAATGGGGGCGAAAGCCGCTTTTGATTATTGGTCTTTGCGGTGTCGCCATTAGTATGACGGTATGTGCCTACGGTTTTAAACAAGCCACTTATCAAATTGACAGCAGCGATATTGCAACAGTACAACAAACAGACCAGCAGCTTGCTACAAAGCTGACTTCAATAGAAAATGTGGTGTACTACTCAGATGTGACCTTTAAACAGAGTCTGCAAAATACCCTTACAACAGCAGAATATGACACCCATCAACAACATATTCTTAACAGTAGTATTACTATGAACGCGCCCTTAGTGCTCTTTGGCATCATTGCTTTCGTGGCCTCTTTTGCGGTATCCCTTGGCCCAGTAATGTGGGCCATGCTAGCGGAAATATTCCCTAATCAAACCCGGGCTATCGCCATATCTTTTGTGGGCGTGATTAATTCACTCACCAGCTTTTTAGTACAGCTTGTTTTTCCTTGGGAGTTAATGAATTTAGGCGCAGCAGCGACCTTTTTCTCCTACGGCATTTTTGCCCTAGTAAGCTTAATATTGGTCGTTAAATACTTCCCTGAAACTAAGGGGAAAACCTTAGAGGAAATTACCGAGTCGTTTGAGGTTAGATAAGATTAAACTCTCATTACGTGGCCGTAAAAAAAGCAAAACAGTTTACGCCAACTGGCGCTTATACAACCCTATGTTTTCTACATTCGCTTCTTCTAACACCACATGCTTATCAATAGACAGCGCAGTGGGCAACACATGAGAGGCTACGATTACTAATCTACGCTGGGCCTCTTTTTCAAGTAAAGCGCACACCTGTTCCTGGGTGTTAATATCAAGGCCTTCAAACGGTTCATCAACCATTAACACGATTGGATCAGCTAACACGGCTCGCGCTAACGCAAGCCGTTTTCGCTCTCCGCCAGATAGTTGTCTGCCCGATTTTCCAACCCACTTTGTTAACGGCAAAAGCGTGTCCAAGCCTAATGCTGATAATAATTCATACATGCTTTTTTGCGGAATATCGCACCCTGCAGGGTCTAAATTCATTTTAAGGCTGCCAGATAAGATAATGGGTTCTTGCTCTACATATAGCCAACGCTTTACCAGCCCTTTAGGTAAGGCGTGACCATCCACTTTTCGTTCACCGTTAGCCGTAGCGGGTAATAAGCCTGCTATAGCCTGCAAAAGAGATGACTTCCCGCAGCCAGATGCACCGCTTATCGCTACCACACCTTTTGCAGGTAAACTGACGGTTACCGGCACGGTACTGCGACCTTTCGCCGCAAAATGCGTAAGCTGTAAAGACGTTAATACGGGCTTTTCTGCCAATTGCCTTAAAGGCAATGTGTTCAAGCTATCTAACGCATTATTGCTCTGTTGATGTTGCGCTGCATTTGCTACCGCATTAAAGCTAGCCGACGCCCAATCTGGCGCGGCTAATAGCACCATGGGCACAATAAGCGCGATAGGAGCAAAAACGGCGACCTCTGCAAACGGCAATATACCGGCCATCAACAACAACGTAAGCACAAAGGCGACGCCTTGGAACACCCACACTGTATGTATTGTCTTTCTCTTCTGCTGGAGCTGCTGCTGCCACACAGGCGCTGCGCTTGGGGCATTTTCAACATTCTTTTTACTATTCAAATGCCAAATAGGACTTGCCTCCAAAAAGTGTGAGGAAGCACGTCTAAATGCGCTTGTTGCTTCTGTGTTTTCACACGCTATCGCTACTGCACTTAGCCATTGAAGGGTAAGCAGAATAATCCATGCGCAGTACAGGATAACGAGATAGATAGCACCGGGAAGGCTCGTCCATAACGCAGCTATACACGTCACAGTAAAAATAAATAGAACGCTAGATAAGGGGGAAATCCACGCTATCCATTTGCTAGCAAGCACTTCGGTGTGCTGCGCTAAGGCTTCCGTTGACGATGCTTTATCGTCTAATTGGCAGTTATGTAGTTGTGAGAAAACATCCATTCTAACGGCTGCAATTCGACCTAGCAGATCCTTATGCCCAACCCACATACTGGCATATCCTGATGCGATACGAAGCAGCGCCAAACCACGAATGACCACGGCGGGAATAACGTAGTTAAACCCCACTGGCGCAATGGCACTGATGGCGATAAACCATGAGGATATCACCAAAATACTGAGCCCCGCGGCAGCGTGTATCACAGCGAGTGCTAGGGTGATGTAAGCAGACCTGTTTTCGTTACTCATATTAACTGCTCTTTCTTTTCAGCATGATTCAACGGCGTTTTATCCATTACCTGTTGATGCTCGACGTGCCAGAAACCAGAAAACCAATTGGCTGGCAGCGCTTTATGTGAAGCCCATATCACTGTTTTATCCTGAGTGAGTCGGTGGATAAGTTGCGCTATTCGATGGTGCTGCTTATCGGGAAGGTGCGCGGTGGGCTCATCGAGTAGCCAAAGTGGACTATCGCGCAATAGGGCTCTCGCTATGCTTAAGCGCTGCGCCTCGCCACCTGAAAGTAGCGGATATTCGGTCATCAGGGTATCTAAACCAAAGGGTAGCTGCTTAAGCCAATGGGACAGCTCGACTTTGTCTAGCATCGCTATTAACTGCTTATCTGTGTATCGGTCATATAAACACAAGTTATCTCTTACGCTGCTAGGCAAAATAACAGGGCGCTGAGTTAACCAAACTGACGACCACTTACACTGATGTGTTGCACGGCGCTGACCTGCCAATGCCTCTAAAAGTACGGTTTTTCCGCTTCCTGAACGACCGCTAAGTAAAATGCAGTCGCCTTTATTAAGCGTCAGGGTTTGCGCACTGACTATAGCGTTATTGACTTGCTCTGCGTCTGCCAGTTCATCAAATACCGCAAATTTTTCTGCAAAAAATCGATTGGCATTTTCACTATGCACTGAAGTAGTTTGCGTTGCGTCCACTGCATCGTCTTTCGTTTCGGTATCACAAAAGGAGCTCGCCCAAATTGGTTTAAGTGCTTCCATAGCAGATTCGGCCTGTGCTTTTTGATGATAGATTTGTCCTAACCTTTTCATTTCACTTAGCAGTAAAGGAACAACAAGTAAAATCCACACCCCCTGTTGCAAGGTCATTTCAGGGCCAACACTTATCTCGTTAAGTAGTGTAAAGCCGATGAAAACAGCCACTAACGCCACAGATAGTGTGGCGAAAAAATCCAGTACGCTGTTAGATAAAAAAGCCACACTAACTACTTTCATGGTGCGTAAGTTTAGGGTTTCACTTGCCTCTTTGAGTAACTCGGTTTGCTTTTCGTGAGCTTGAAAGGTGGACAACATAGGCAGTGCCGCCAACCTATCTGTAAACATACTGCCAAGACGGGATAGTGCTATAAAGTGCTTCTGATGAAGTGCAGCTGCCCCTTTGCCTACAATGATCATAAACAAAGGCACCACCGGTAATGTAACCAGTAGCCCTACGCCGACAACCGGGTTCACAAAAAATAGTACCGCCAACGCTAATAGCGGCACTATTACTGCGATGGTTTGCTGCACGCTATATTCTACTGCCCAGTCGGTTACGTCGTGCAATTGCTTTTGCCATAACGACTGCCAGTAAAACGCCGTTTGTTGTCGAATCAATGCGTGCTGACGATTGGCAAAAACCGCCGTTAGGGCATTCTCTAGTTTTACTAATATATTGGTTTTAGTGTCTATAGACTTGTGGTTAAACCCCCCTTGCAGTAACCAAGCAAACAGTAAAGCAAGGCCAAGACCGATAATATGAGAATGTGCTCCATAAGCCTTGTTAACTACCCAGCTATGGGCGATATGAGAGAAAAAATAAAACCCAATGATCAAAGAAAAAAGCGACAAACACTTAATGACGACCAGACGTGTTTGTGATGTACGCACACCAAGCTTATGCGCCTCATCAAGCTGCCTACACCAGGAAGTCAGTGTTTGTCGGTTGGGAACCTTTTCTTTAGTCACTGTTTGCTCGTTTAATAGTATTGTGTGTTTAGCGTTACCTAAAAGCACGTGTAAAAGCCAATTCAAAAATAAGTGCAGCCACCATTATCGTTGTGTAAGTGGCTGCGCCTGTTTTATCCGAACTAGTTGGATTGATGCGGTCTACATTTCTGCAGTCTAAAACAGAGTTAGTCTGCGTCTTCAGGCCGGTCCATATTCTCTGTCGACTCCAACCACATGGCATTAATAATGCCAAACGAACACGCTAGCAAAACACCCAATATCCAAGCGAAATACCACATAATCGTCTCCTTAATAAATAGTATGAGATTGGTCTAAGTCGTCGTTTTTAATGCGACCACGCATGACATAAAAGCTATACGCCGTGTAACTCAGCACAATGGGTACGAAGATGCATGCAACAATGAACATCACGTTTAATGTAAGATGACTTGAGGTAGCATCCCATACGGTCAGGCTTGCATTCGGCATGGTGATACTAGGCATTAGAAATGGAAACATGGACATTCCCGCGGTTAAAATAACCCCTGCAATAAACAGCGCACTCGATACGAATGCCATCCCTGCGTTGCCTCTTTTAGAGAAAAACGCACAAGCAAGTCCAGCAACAACACCTAACACTGGCGCAATAATGGTGAGCGGATAATCACGGTAGTTGTTTAACCAGGCTCCAGCTTCCACTGCCACTTCTTTTTTAAGCGGGTTTGACGTGGCTATCGTATCCACTGCCGAGGTAATAACGAAGCCGTCTAAGAAGGCCACCCAAATACCCGCAAGAACAAACAGCAAAACCCCAACTAAACTCAACACAATAGATACGGCGCGCGCACGAACTGCAATAAACCCATCGGTTTTCATTTGCAGCCACGTAGCGCCGTGATTCAGCAGTATGGCTACTGACAATAAGCCAGCCACAAGTGCAAAAGGCGTAAGCAAGCCAAAGAAAGATCCGGTGTAGGTTGAACGCAAGGTGTTGTCCATCTCAAAAGGCACACCTAATAACAAGTTACCAAACGCCACACCGAAGATTAGCGATGGAATGATGCCACCGGCAAACAACGCCCAATCCCAGGCCTTACGCCATTGAGGGTTAGGTAGCTTACTGCGGTAATCAAATCCAATAGGACGCATCCACAGTGCAATCAGTGTAAGCGCGAGGGCTAGGTAAAAGCCTGAAAAGGCCGTTGCGTAAATCATAGGCCATGCAGCGAAAATGGCACCACCGGCTGTGATAAACCACACCTGATTGCCATCCCAATGAGGGCCTATGGTGTTAATCATCACACGGCGCTCTTTATCATTTTTACCAATCAGCGTTAGCAGTGCACCTACTCCGAGGTCAAAACCGTCGGTAACCGCAAAACCAATAAGCAGCACACCCACCAAACACCACCAGATGACGCGAAGCATCTCGTAATCAATCATGCTTTTGCTCCTTCATTGTCGATATCAATTAACTCGAGTTCAGATTCACCCTGCGTTTCTTCAGGTGGTACCGGCCCTTTTTTGGCAAACTTTTTCATTAGGTAAAAAGCGATAATAAACATCACCGTGTAAAAGGCAGTGTAGGCAACCATCGTGGTCACTACGTCGCTAACGGCAAGGTTAGATACAGAGGCATGCACGGGCAATATTTCTGCAATTGACCACGGCTGGCGCCCATATTCGGCCACAAACCACCCTGCTTCACTGGCTACCCAAGGTAGGGGCAAGCTAAACAAAGACGCTTTCAACAGCCAACGAGGCTGAGTAATCCGGTGTTTTGTGCTGTAGTAAAAGGCACAGATAAACAGCGCCAACATGATAAAACCAGACGCCACCATTAACCGGAAACTCCAGAACAGCGGAGCGACAGGCGGAATACTGTAGTCCACCGCTTGTTGCAACGCTAAGTCAGACGGGTTGGTCACATCGTTAGCGTAAGGCTCTAGCAGCATGGCGTAACCTAAACTGTCTTTGTGCGCTTCAAACGTGGCAAGTTCTTGCTCCGTTGCCGTGCCGCTTCGCACGCTATCAAGCAATTCATACGCTTTGATGCCCTCTAAAATACGCGCTCGATTCTGTTCTTTGAGATCTTTTATCCCTGTGACTTCTTCGGTGAGAGAGCGAGTGGCAATAATGCCCATCGCCCACGGGATTTGAATGGCATATTCAGTCTCTTGCTTTTCGTCGTTAGGCAACCCAAATACAGTAAAGGGAGCTGGCGCTGGGTGCGTTTCATACTCAGCTTCAACCGCCGCAAGTTTTACTTTTTGCACATCGCCAAGTTCATACCCGCTTTCGTCACCTAATACGATAACCGATAGGGTTGCGGCTAAGCCAAAGCTTGCCGCAATAGCAAACGAGCGACGGGCAAACGCAATATGCTTGTGATTGAGTAGATAGTAACTAGAAATGGCCAATACAAAGATAGCGCCGGTGACGTATCCTGCTGAAACCGTATGCACAAACTTAACTTGCGCCACAGGATTGAAAATAACCTCAGCGAAGCTCGTCATTTCCATGCGCATGGCTTCAAAGTTAAATTCTGCGCCTACTGGGTACTGCATCCAGCCGTTTGCAATGAGGATCCACAGTGCAGAGAAATTTGAGCCAATGGCTACCAGCCACGTTGCCATAAGGTGTTTCACCTTTGACATTTTGTCCCAACCAAAGAAAAAGAGACCCACAAAGGTCGACTCTAGAAAAAACGCCATTAATCCTTCGATGGCAAGGGGGGCACCAAAAATATCACCCACGTAGTGAGAGTAATATGACCAGTTCATTCCAAACTGAAATTCCATGGTAAGGCCTGTCGCCACGCCAATAGCGAAATTGATACCAAACAACTTGCCCCAAAACTGAGTCATTTGTTTGTATATTTCTTTACCGGTCATGACATAGACCGACTCCATAATGGCAAGCAAAAAGCTAAGCCCCAAGGTTAGGGGTACAAATATAAAGTGGAACATTGCGGTCAACGCAAATTGCCACCGCGATAGTTCTATTAACGTATCGCTCATGGGTCATCTCCCTTGTATCTTAGATGCGCAGTTCGCATCTGGCGTTGGTTAAAGTAATTGGCTTAATGCATTTAACAGCTAGCAGCAAAGCTCACCTGCTGTAAAAGCAACGAGCAAACTGATTTACCGTGATAAAAATTATTGCATGGAGGAAAAAGAAGGGTTTTGATCTAACGCAAATGACTGACAAGATAAAAAATGTCAAATATGGCATTTAAATGCCATATTTGACACACTTTGAGTATAAATGCGGGTAGCTATTCTGCCTGTGGCTTGGGTGGTAAATAGGTAAGAGAAAAGGCACCTCTTAAACTTCCAACATCAAATCCGGTGGCCTCGTCGTTGGGGTATGCGTCTTTGATGGTCCGGTAAACCTCGGGCGCGATATTATTGCCATGGCACGCTGTGCATACTTGGCCAGTTTGAATAGCCTTCATATATCGCACTTCTCCTGTCTGCTCATCCACGTGCATTGCTTCTAAAGGGCCTGGCAGTTTTTGTGATAGCTGCTCAGCAAAGTGAGCTAGTTGGGTTTGTTCCCAGTCGTCTGGGGTATTGTTGGGGTTTCGTACTTTTAATGCGGTTCTACCTACTGTCCAACCCTCGTTACTTAACGACTGTGCTATGGGCTCTGCCACCAGTTTACACTCTGCTACGCCGGCCTCTAACCCACCGCGTTTAATCGCTTGCTGCAGCCTTGCTTTCAGCGCGCCTCCGAGGGCTTTTGCATGACCTCTGGCTTCCATGCGAATGTCTTCTAAACGGTCTGGTGAAGCCGGTTTCTGTGTTGCATTTGCCGTCCCTGAGGCCAGTATGGCTATAGTGCAAGCGAAGGCACTGATGATTACAAGCGCTTTGCGTAGAGACGTTTTTTTGCTAGTACTATGATTTGTGGCGATATTGTCAAATGAGAAGGGATTCATCTTGCCAACCTTAAGTGTCTATTGTTTGTCTAATTCCTCGGTGTTTTCGCACTATTTCAACGCAATTAAGCGGTGAAAAGGCTGCCTTAACAGCAAAGGTACTGCGTTTGATAAACAAGCAACGTGCCAACGTGATAGTATTTGGAATAATAAATTAGGATTAGCTAATGTACTTTGTGAGTGCGATATGAATATCTCTATTATTCAAGCCATGATTAACGCCATCGATAAGCCCGCTATTTTTATTAGCCCTAACTACGTTATTGAAGCCGTCAATAAACCGTATCGAGACACCTACCCTGTTGATATTAAATTAGGTTTCAGCACCTGCTATCACGTGTCTCATCGAAACAATAAACCATGTAATGAATGCGGTGAAGCCTGTCCAATGCAGGAAAGTAAAAAAACAGGTAGGGCTGCGAGTGTGGTGCACATTCACGCCACCAATGAAGGCCAAAGTTATTGCGACATCCTCATGCGGCCGATATTCGATAGCGCGGGGGAACTATTAGGCTACCTAGAAGTACTGGATAAGCTGACATTTGCCTCGAATAGCCCGTCGCCTGGTAAAATGATTGGCGAGTCTGACGCCTTTAAAGCCATGCTGAATAAAATTAATCGTGCAGCTAAATCTGACATTGCCGTGCTCTTACAGGGTGAAACTGGGACGGGAAAAGAGCTCGTATCACAGGCTTTGCATTCTGCAAGTCAACGTGTTGATAAACCTTTTGTTGTCATCGAATGTACGGGATTGTCTGATGCGTTATTTGAAAGTGAACTCTTTGGCTACGAAAAAGGCGCCTTCACTGGTGCGTCTTCAAGTAAAAAAGGGTTGGTTGAGGCCGCTGAGGGCGGCACCTTGTTTTTTGATGAAATTGGTGACGTACCATTAGCCATGCAGGTGAAATTACTGCGCTTATTCGAAACTCAAACCTACCGCCCAGTGGGCAGCACCACCGTCAAAAAAGCGAACTTTCGGCTTATTTGCGCGTCTCACAAAAATATAAAAGCAATGGTTCAGCGTGGCGAGTTTAGACAAGATCTGTACTACCGGATAGCAGGGTTTCCCATTCAACTGCCGGCCTTACGAGAGCGCCCTAGCGACATTCCAATGTTAGCTACGCATATTTTATCGGCGCTAGCAGAGAAGAAACGCCTTCACAAAGCGGTATTGAGCCGCCTTTCCACTTATTCCTTTCCCGGCAATATTAGAGAGTTAAAAAATATTATTGAGCAGGCGGCGCTGCTTGCTGACGAAACAACAATTCGTGAGCAGGATCTTCCCGAGTCTATATTTGACGCTACTTTGGATAACACGCCAAATAATAACGTAGTGAATACTGTCGATAATAGCGTTAAAAATGCATTTGGTAGCACATCTGTTAACGCTAGCCATCATCACGGGCCTTCTGCATTCGGCGTTGCAAATTCAGGCACACTTGCAAAAGAGGAGATCATGACTCTTGAGCACGCTGAGGCACATTATCTGGAGCAGGTCTGTCGTAGTTATACTGGCAGTGTAGAAGAACTCGCGGAAGCCTTAGACGTAAGCGTGAGAACACTTTATCGGAAACTTCAAAAAGCCAATATAAAAATAAAAGGGGCACTCTTGTAAACTAACGTTCAAGTTGCTCTTTTTTGCTGTACTCCATCAAATTGTTTTTTTAGGCTGCGGCCTAAGCTATCGATTGCTCAATTTTATCATTTGCCTGTAGACGGCTTCCTGTAAAAAGCGCTAGGATACCCGAAACATATGGGGAGACGACAACATTATTCGTTTTACGCTGACAACGCTGTTGTGCTTATCATTGCTAATGCAAAATGCATTGGCACTGGGTCTTGCTGCATTTTCAATGCAACAGGCGCAACTACTTGCAAGCGAAGACATAGAGCTAATTTGTACCGGCAAGAACATGCGCTACATTTCGGTGAGCCAAACTCAACTGAAAGGCGAATTTGTTTATGTCAGTCTTGATTCTCCCGACTTTCCAGCACTTTCAGATACCCTTAATTCCCCCGACACCCTTGATCACTCGCAACATATCGATTGTACAAACGGAACACTGGCAGACCTTCCATCAAGTGATAGCTTTGTATCATACGATGCTGTCAACACTCTTTTTGTTCGCTACAAGGCGCTTGAAACTCGTCTTAAACAGCAGCCTTACACTGCCTTTGCCTACTCGGCTGCACTAAGCCGCGCACCACCCATTTCATAACACCATTTCATTAAAAAATTGCTGACGCAGAGTCTGTAGATTCCAAGCAGCATCATCTCTATTTACTATTTGGACGTATTATGAAAATATCCGCAATTGCGCTTGCTGTGGCGAGCATCGGCTTGTCGTACTCAAGCTACGCAGCCAACAACAACCTCCACCGCAGTCTTGATAAAAACAGTGCGCTTTCTCAAGAAAAGAGCGATCCCGCATCGGCAATGGCATCGAAGTCGGTAATAGCACCGGTATCATCATCAGCATCCACCGAAATTATTACCGTCATCGGCTCGCCATTACGCTCTCAGAAAAGTGAGTCAATTACACCGCAAACTAATGTGGATGCAGATTTTGGCGACCAACTCAGCACGCTTCCGGGTTTATCGATAGCCCGCAACGGCCCCGTTACCGCACTCATTCAGTATCGAGGCTTGTTTGGCGACAGGGTGGGAATATCGATTGATGGCGTCAATATTGTTGGAGCAGGCCCCAATGCAATGGACTCACCTCTTTCCCACGTGCTGCCTGAGCCAGGGTTAGTTGCTACCTTATACCGCGGCATTGTGCCGGTAAGTGCAGGAGTACAAACACTTGGCGGCCAAGTCAACATAGCATCGCCATCTGATGCGTTGTTTTCAATCGACGATGGATTTCAAGGCAATATCAGCGCAAGCGCAATGGGACCTGGCTCTGCTCAGCAGTATCAAGGAAATGCATTTTATGCCACTCAAGACAGCTTTTTCAGCGGCACCTTTATGCATCAGCAGCGGACAGAGCGTGAGTCTGGAAACGATGAGGCAATACCCAACAGCAACTACCTTCGCAATGGCGGTAAGTTGCGCATAGGGCACCAAATTGGGCAACATCAGTTTGATGCAAGCTACCAGTGGCTGAATACGAATGAAAGCGGCACACCCGCGCTGGCTATGGACATTACATTTATCGATGCTGCATGGTATCGCCTAGGTTACCGCTACAACGCAGATACCAACACTTACCTCACCGTCAATGTATTTGGAAACAGTAATCAGCACATTATGGACAATTTTTCGCAGCGTCCGATTATGATGGCCAACATGGCTCGCTTAAATACAACCGACGCAGTGGCACAAGGGCTCGATACTACTTTTGTTACGCCATGGAAAAACGGTGAGCTGCGGCTGGGAGTAAACCTTCATAAGGGCCGTAATAACTCTGTTATTTCTAATCCCAACAACCCTATGTTTTTTATTGATAATTTTAGTAGCAGTTCCCGCAACACCGCCAGTGCATTCGCAGAATGGGATTACTCATCAAGTACTGTCTCTACGCTACTTGGTCTGCGTTACAGCAGGGTTAACTTGGATTCAGATGCCGCTGCCTCGAGCCTGACTATGATGAATGAGGCCGTTGCTTCGTTAGCGCAGAACTTCAACAGTGGGCCGCGAAATAAAACCTATAATATGATTGATGCTGCGGCATCTGTTTTTTACCATCTAAACAATAATACCGACATTGTGCTAGGGGCGTCGCAAAAAAATAGAGCACCCACGTTTTTTGAGCGTTTTACCTGGCTTCCACTTGGCATTACTGGCGGGCTTGCGGATGGATTTAACTACATTGGCAGTCTTGAGTTAGAACACGAAACTGCACGGCAACTTGAGATAGGCATCGATTACACCATGGCATCATGGCAAATCTCACCCCGTCTGTTTTATCAAGACATAGAGAATTACATTGCAGGCTCACCCTCTTCGAACATGGCCGCAAACATGTTTTCCAACATGATGTCTGGTCGTGCACCTTTCATGTGGAGCAACACTGATGCGGTGATAACGGGGGCCGACCTTACCATTAGCGGAAAGCTTTCGGATACGGTTTCGCTTAATTCGGTATTGAGTATACAACACGGTAATCGCGACGATATCGATGATGCCCTATTTCGTATAGCCCCTGAACGCCTTTTAACCACCATAGATTGGCAGACCTTGGTGTTGACAACACCAATGACGATGAGTGTTATCTCTGAGCTAGTAGGAAGACAGAGCCACACCTCGTCATTACAAAACGAGGACAGCACACCAGGCTATGGCTTGCTGCACTTATCCACTCAGTGGCAGCTTCACCGAAATGTTCAGCTAACGGCTCAGATAAACAACCTGTTTGACAAGTTTTATGCGCCACATACGGCAGGGGTAAATCGTGTTATGCAATCTGAAGTTGCCATTGGTGACAAGGTACCTAATCCAGGGCGCGAATGGCAAGTATCCATAAGCTATCAATATTGACGGCTAGCTTATAAAGACTTGGGCTAAGGCATACCAACCTTAGCAAATTAATTTTTAAAAGGGCGGCTCATTTGCCGCTCTCTTTTCTACATACTTGAATATCATGAGTTCGTCACTTTACATTAATAAGATACTTCTTATATTTTAGGTAAATTGCAACCCTCCTTGAACTGCTTCAGTATCAGCTATACTTAGAATTCTTATTATGGATAGTAAAGACAGGTTTTATGCAATTATGGACTTATCTCACAACGGCTTTGATAGTCATCGCCGTATTCGTAAGCTTTGCCTCTTTCGCAGAGGAAGAGAATAAAGACCAAAACTATTTAAGTGCGCCTAATGACGATGTCATTAAAAGTATAAAAGCGCTCCACCAAGCGCCTGAAAAAGAGCTAGCAAGGCTAGATATACTAATAAGATCTAAGCCCATGAGTAGCAAAATGCCGGAATGGCTCTATGTCAGCGCATTAGGGCACGAAAAAATAGGCCGTTTAGATAAAGCCGAAACGTTTCTTCAACGTTGTTTAACTAGTCCTCACACCGGCCCATTACTGGAAAACAGAGCGAAATTATTAAAAGCAAAGCTGCTCTCATCAAAAGGTGACGAACGCTCTGCTCTTGCAATACTGAGAGACGTATTGAAATGGTCGCAGAACAACGGCATAACTCAATTGAAAATTGGTACATTAATGACTATGGGCACAGTCTTAAAATCAATGTCCCAGATTGAATTATCGCTGGACAGTTACTTTGAAGCTTACAACTTGGCGAGCACCGAAAAAACACAAGTGCCTGCGGCACACATCGCTGGGCTGATTGGCGGGATGTATCAGCAACAAGAAGACCACCTATCTGCGCTGCGTTACTTAGAAGAGTCTTTGGCATTTGCCAGCAAAAAGCAAAATATCATTAACCAAGGACATTTATCTTATGATGTAGCTTACTCCCAATTTAAATTGAACAATATGGACGACGCTTTGGCCGCAATCGATAATGCCTACCGCATTGGCAATATAATTGACGATCAGAGTCTAATCGCTAATTCACTTGTTTTAAACGCAAGGGTATTAGTGGGTCTTGGTACAGACAAGTCGCTCGTTGAAGCACTCCAACTTTTTTCACAGGCACTTGTGCATTTACCTGAGGGGTTTACAGGCGCGCTTTTTTTTGAAGCTTATTTGGGGATGGCAAACGCTAAGTATAAACAAAGACATTATCAAGAAGGCATCGACCTACTTGCTGAACTGCAAAATAACGGGCTTGAAAGCGCTCAATTGGAGCAGCGCATACGCTTTTTTACACTTGAAGCGAGCCTGTATAAAGCCCAAGGAAACTATAAGAGCGCTTTTAATACATTGAGCCGGCTTGTCGAGTTGAAAGCAAACTATATACTGCAACAAAACTCGACACGCTCAGACATCATAAAAACGCTATTTGAATTAGACAAAGCAGAGAAAGAGAACTCCGAGCTTAAGGCCGTCACAGCTTCTCAAGCAAAAGCACTATCCACTAGTCAGCAGCGCAATCTTCTTTTGGGTATAAGTAGTGCACTGCTCGTTTTGTTAGCGTTAACCTTATTACTCTTCTACAGAAAAAAAGTAAGGTATCAATACACTCTCGAAAAGCTTGCAAGTACCGATAGCCTTACCCGGCTTTTCAACAGAAGAAAGATTATCGAGATACTCGAACATAGGATAAACATAAATAACAAAGCACTAAACCTTGTTGTCGTCATGGTTGATATCGACCATTTCAAATCAATTAATGATAACTATGGTCATCAACGCGGCGATGAAACATTAATTTTATTTTCAGATGAGGTGGAAAAATCAGTAGGCCACTTATGCCACATTGGCCGTATAGGCGGTGAGGAGTTTTTATTGATTTTTAACACACTTTCGGTCACTGATGTGATTAAACATTTAGTACGTCTGCAGCAAACACTGGCAGCCCGAGCTACCGCCGAGTTTGGCCATCAATTTAATCTCACTTTTTCGGCTGGCGTTTTGCAAGTATCAGAGGCATCAACCGCAACCTCAATTTTTGAAAAAGCAGATCAAGCGCTTTACCTTGCTAAAGAAGGGGGTCGAAATAGAGTGGTTCAATATACACCTTAGTATGTAAAAAACTTCACACATTAAGAAAAATTTACACTCGCCGCTTCCGCTTTTTATTTGGAAATTGACAAAGAGCGCGCAAAAAATAAAAAAAGCCTACAAAACAGAGAGATAGGATTCTTAAAAAGATAATCAAAGATGGCACAGTTAAAGCATAAACTATACTAACGGATAAGGTGATAACGTAATGTGAAGCTAGGATGGCTTTTGAAACGGAGAGTCCATATTGCGTTAAAGCAGGTTGAGTGGGTAGACAACTGTCACGATTAAAGGATTTTATCTACTAAGGATAAAGGGATTGAACTGAGCCACGCTTTAGGACACTGACTGTCTGTTATGCTACTTATCGATATGCGGTTGAGTTGGGAATAACTCAGAAAAACTGAGCAGGATGCAAAAAGATTATTTAATAAGGATGTTAATTAAACTTTCTCGGTACCCTTATCGAAAGTATCGACATTGATGTCTTATCTAGCAAAGGATTGTAACTTATTTGGTTTCGTTGAAGAATTTGTTACGTCATCGAAACCATAGCGAGGACGTTGGTATGTACCCGTGCACTATCAATGAGTTGTCACATGACGGCTACCCTCTCCCCACCAAGACCCATCCCGGTCTTTAAACAACTCTGATTTTTGCCCGCCTTTGGCGGGTATTTTTTTGCCCTTGATAAAGTAACGCTATGACTTCGTGATACCATGGCAGGGTATATACTCTTATTAGGTACCCTCTCTTTTGCCGTCGCCATCATCGTCACAGCCCTCATCTGCAGTCGTATTCAGAGTTCTGTTTTGTGCGCTCCTTGCTACGTCAGTGGGGCAAAGCGTCATGCTTGCCACATTGCCGTCGATGGGGCGAGAGGCTAATCTGTCTGAATTTCATATCGCTACAATAATGTCTAGCTCGGCGCTGATCTTTGCTATTGGCACCAATGTGTGGAGCAAAATAGCGAGGCGAGCTGGGTTCAAGCGCATCCTCATTGTTGGGCTTGCAGGATACAGTGCAGGAACCTTCGCTTTTGCTAGTGCGTGGATGGCAGGCTTTTCCGGTATTATCAGCGGAACTAATCTCTTTTTAGCGCTACTTATTAGCCGTAGCCTACAATCTACTATTATGTCAGCGACGCCTCCATCTGCCGTTGGCTATGCAGTGGCAATTAGCTCACCTACAGGCCGTGTAAGCGCCATCAGCAAAGTCACCTCGGCCAGTAATGTCGGTCAAATTATAGGGCCTGCCTATGCGGGGCTGCTTGTGGGTTTTGGACTTCTCGCCCCGCTTTACAGCATCGTCATTCTAACAATGTTAGCACTGATTTTAGTCGTTTTTAAGCTACCTGTATTACCGCCGCAATCTTCAGAAATAAATACTGAATCGCAAAAAATAGCACAAGATAATCCAACACGTTTACCCTATGTTTTTGTTGCTAGCTGCGTGTGCGTGTTTGCAGCAATGGCAATGATGCAGCAAACCATGGGTTTTTTCTTTATCGATTTTTATGCCAAAAGCCCTGTTGAAGCCGCGCAATTAGTGGGTTTTTCGATGATGATGAGCGCAGTAACCTCACTCACCGTGCAGTTTACTGTGGTGCAAAAAGCTCGCATAAGCAAAGAAAGTATGATGTCGATAGCCTTACCACTTCTTTCATTGGCCTACCTCGTACTGTATTTACAGCAAAGTTTTACCGTCTCTTATCTGGGTATGGCAATTATGGGAATTGGCATGGGCATGGCCTACCCGTCTCTTGCGGCGGCCGCGACAACCTATTGCTCACCGTCACAACAGTCATCAATTACCGGTTTAATTACCGCAACAACAGCAATGGGATATATTGTAGGCCCGCCCCTTGCTGCAACACTCTATCAAATTAACATTGCACTGCCATTTGCAGCAGCCAGTATATTAATGGCACTTATTTCATGGATCGTTTTGCTAACGCTCCATAGAATAAGACAATCAGCAGTCCACTAAACACGTTTCTTTTTGGCGTACCAACAACAAATATTGACCTAATGATGTGTTTTGGGAAATAAAGTTAAAAAAATGTGGAACCTTTTCTAAACTTTGCCCTCTTACTTATACATGAAGTCGTTGAGTGTTCGGTTTTATGTAGTGTGTATGTGTTTTCCAAGTGATATTGTGTTTTTAAGGGGGCATTATGCCCCTTTTTCTTTTCTTCCTTTCCTGTTTTTACTTTCTCTTTTTTTCTATTTGTTTTCTTTTTTAGTGCTTTCTAAAAAGTCGAATTGAATCAAGTTTATTGTCCGCAATTTGCACATATTAATAATAATCATTAACAATTAAGATGATCAATGTCAAATTGAGGATACCATGATGCCAAGCCCAAGTCCGCGTCTTGCTGAAGTGATCAAAACAAGCCGTATTTCCCCTTCTGTGCAACGAATTCATCTAGGCGGCGAAGCACTTCGTACTTTTCCGTCAACAACTCCAGGAGCTTACGTTAAGTTGATGTTTGACCTTGAAGGGCAGCCGCTTACGGCTGTGGTCGATAGAAGCCAAGTTGCAATGCGCACTTACACGGTAAATAGCTTCAACCCATCGATACCTGAAATGACCATTGATATGGTGCTACACGCCAGTAATGGTGCAACGGGTCCGGCATCAGCATGGGCAAGCTCTGCCAAACTTGGCGATACCATACTGCTGGCAGGCCCAGGAACCAGTAAAGGATTAAGCGAAACCTACCAGTGGGTTTTACTTGCAGGAGATATGACGGCCTTGCCAAGTATAAAGAATCACCTTGCTGCGCTGCCTACAAATACAAAAGGCTATGCAGTTATTGCCGTTGAAAGTGAGGGTGATATCGTCAACATACATAAACCGGATGACGTTGAGATTGTATGGGAAACAAAATTACCTTTGCCTGAAGTTCTGGCTTCACTTTCGTGGCACAAAGGCTTACCTGCCGTATGGATAGCCTGTGAATTCAGCGATATGCGAAATATAAGACGTTGGCTAAAGGACGAGAAAAAACTGCCTCACGAGCAGCTTTATATCAGTAGTTACTGGAAAAAAGGTCGTAGTGAAGATCAGCACAAGATAGAAAAGCAACAAGATAGCGAAGCGTTTGTAAATAGTTTAAAAGCAGGGTAAGCGAACACTCGCTGTTCATGCAGAATTTTCAGACGCTTGTAATTACTGCACAAATGATAATACACCATGCAATCCAAGATTATTAATAACTCTAAATTTCAATGCCTTATATATTGGACTGTGAATTGCACCCTTACTATTGAGTAAGCAACTTTGGTCAACTTCAAAAACCAACAAATGCTTTTATTCATTATGACAAGGAGAAAACGTTATGAACAGTGATCGTATCGAAGGTAATTGGAAAGAAATGAAAGGTAAAGTGCAACAGAAATGGGGCAAACTTACCGACAACGACCTAGACAAAATTGATGGTCGCAGAGAAGAATTAATTGGCAAAGTACAGCAAGCATACGGCAAAAATCGCGATGAAGCAGAGCGTGAAGTCGATAGCTACTTAAACTGAATAGCTACCTGAGCTAAATAGTCATCTGAGTGAGATGGCTATGTAGATTAATTAATGAGTAATTTGAAAATTAATCTACACATCCACCTTTTCACACAGTGTATTTTACATAGCATATGATGAAAAGGTGGGTCTTTTAGTTGCTTTCACCGCCTTCAGAGGCACTCATGCTTCTTTCCCACCACGGAAAAGAAAAGTCGATATTGTCTGGCTCTTGAGTCTTCGCGTATTTCATGCGAACCGAACTCCAAAATGCCGCTTTAAATATTGGGTCGTAGATAACGAATTCACCCTTCTCGCGGTATTGCTCGAAAAGCTGTTGATATGCGCCAACGGGGGTAAGTGGATTGTCTTGCTGAAAAACCACATCACCTCCATAAGACTCATAAAGTGCTTTAGACACTTTCCAGCTTTTAGCCATGCTTTGCGCTAAGGCCATGCGATAACGCTCAAGCTCTTCTTCAGGGTATTCACCCATATTATTCAAATCGACGGTCCAAAGCTTGATTACCGAATAGGCTGACTGAATTTCACTGTCTTCAGGAGTAATCTCATTTTTGCGCGCAAAGTCAGCTAACACCGATTCAGTAATCTTACTACCTAGTGCACGCTGGGCAAGTAAGTGACGTACTTCTTTTTCAGACTTATCCGTTAGCATAGATTGGAAACGTTCTACGTCTGCCTCAGAAGGCTGTAATTCACTATTTGTGATTGATTGATTAAATAATCGCGCAATGATTTCGTTTGCTGCTTGGGGAGTATTCATACCAAGACAAAAAACAATAGCTGCAAACAGCACCATTGGGATAACTTCTGAACGAGTCACTTTTTCTGCTTTCCTAATTTCCGATATTGAGAGTGAGCACACATCGATTAGATGCGCTGTTAGGCACTACACCCCAGCACACAAGACACATCTAGTTATATTTATTAGAATTTTCCGTTGTCTTGCGGAATGACAAATGTTGAGGCTTATACTTTAGTTTATTTACTCCTAAACTTCCACTTTTCCACGCAAAGATTTTTTCGCACCTCGTAATTTTTTTGCGTCGACTCTTCGCGCTTTCGCAGCGCGACTCACTCGCGTGGGTTTTCTTGGTTTTTGCTTAATCGTCGCTGCTTTAATCCACCCTATCAGTCGAGTAATCGCATCTTCTCTGTTTTGTTCCTGCGTTCTGTAATTTTGCGCCTTTAATACAAGAACGCCGTCGGTAGTGATTCGCTTGTCTTTTGCAGAAAGCAAACACTCTTTGAGGGAATTCGGCAGCGATGATGCCCGTATATCAAAGCGCAAATGAATGGCGCTACTTACTTTATTCACATTTTGACCACCCGCGCCCTGTGCGCGAATAGCCTGCATCTCTATTTCGCTTTCATCAATTGATATTGACGACGTTATTTTCCGTTCCATTAACCTTCCTATAACCTACTTAACGGGCTTCTTGATGACTTTTGTAATGAGCGTTTCGCCGCTTTCTTTTTTTCATCAATACGCATTTCTCAAACCATACATTTCTCAAACGCTATGTCCTTTCACACGAACATGCGATTACGTTATTGACGCTGTTTCAAGAAACCTATACGTTTGTTAATCTATTCTGTATCGGAACACTTATGCTCATTGCATTGCTTATCATTGTTTTTATCCTTGCCTTACTTGTTTGGTTCACCACTAAGATTGATAAAAAGATTGAACAAAACTTCTTTGCACCAGGCAAGCTGACTCCCGTAGAGGGTGGCACAATTCACTGGCAAAAGCAGGGAAGTGGTCCCGCACTGGTGCTTATTCATGGTCTGTTAGGCAATAGTGCTAATTTCTCGAAGCTTGCATCAATACTAGCAACTCGCTACACCGTTTACAGTATTGATAGACCAGGAAATGGGTTTTCTATCCGCAAAACGTCTACATCAGCATCATTTGAAAAACAAAGCAGCATGATACGTGAATGGATGGACAAGGTCGGTATCAAAAGTGCTTACCTTGTTGGCCACTCCATGGGTGGCGGAATTGCACTGCGCATGGCGCTTGATGCCCCCGAGCGCATTAATGCTGTTTCGCTGCTGTGTCCACTCACCACCCAGCTGTTGAAAGGCGCAGGTCCGCTTTCCATTCTTTACATACCTAACAACTTTCTACGTAAGAGCATATCTAAAACTATCGCTAGCCCGTTTAGAGTAAAATTTGGCAGCAAACACATATCGCAGATTTTTCACCCTGAAGCAGTCCCAAAAAGTTTCGCAAAACATGAAGGTGGGGCGCTAGCTCTGCATTCAAAGTCTTTTTACGAGGGAAGTCGTGATACTGTGGCAGCGCAAGCTAGCTTAGGTCGCCAACACACATCCTATAACCGTATAACCTGCCCCGTTGGCGTATTATATGGTGAACAAGACGCTATTTTAGCGCCTGATATGCATATACGTCCTGTAAAAAGTCTTATCGCGGGTTCTGTATCAGAAATTATTGGAGAGGCGGGTCATATGATCCCCGTAACGCAGCCTCAGCGTTGCGCTGACTTTATTTTTACTATTAACGACAAGCATGCGCTAAATATTAGTGCATCGTAGTCTTTTGCAGCGCCGAGCCATCACCCTGTTTATGTTTTGATAAAATGGGCGAAAATTGCTCTTCCGCATCGCTTTGCTTTAACGAACGAAGGTAGTCGGATATACGCTCTAGCCCGTCATACTGCGAACATGTATCCGACGGAGTTGATCCAAACGCTATATTATAACTATAAAACCATGAGTGTATTCGTTCAGTGTTTCCTTTTGACATGGCACTGAGTAAATAATACATACGGATAAATGACAGCTGCTTTCTGTAAGCTGGTGCGCTGTTTTCGAATCCATTTAAGGTATTCTTTGCTAGGGTTTGCGTAGAAATTCCTAGTATTTCAGAAACCTGCGTAACATTTAGGCCTAATTCTTGAGTTGCCCACGTGAACGCTTTTGTCACCACATTAGTGGGGAGCGGCGTTTTGCTCATGTTCTTACCTCATTTCTAAACGACATTATTGTCCTAACCGTGTTCTAATTTTCGTTATTCCCCAGTAGTGCAGCCAAAATCGAGCCAAATTTCGTAAATAAACACGTAGCCGCTATTAAACTTTTGTAGCACGACTTACGTTTAAAGAGTCGTATGTCTTAGCGCTTCATTTTCAGGACCGCATTTTAGCCTAGCAGAGATATGATTGATTAAGTCACGACTTACGAGTGTCTTTCAGATTAGATTCTAAAAAAAAGAATGAATTATCGAATTTTTAGAAATTTTCATTCTTAAGGTTAGGCTATAAGCTGAAGTTATCATCAGAGATGGATGCACTATGAACACGAGATGGCCGCGAATTATTTTACTTATCCATTGGACTACCGCACTGGCAGTAGCTAGTATGTTTGCATCTGGGCTGTGGATGGTCGATCTCACTTACTACAGCGACTGGTACAAAACCGCGCCCCACTGGCACAAAAGCGCAGGCCTCATTCTTTTAGCCTTAACGCTGGCACGCATAGTATTTCGCTTGATTAGCACTCGGCCAATTGCCCATGGAAACCAGCTTGAAAAGCGCGCAAGTCAAGTCGGACATCTTCTCTTATATGCGCTGCTGTTGAGTATGTTCACCTCTGGTTACCTAATTTCAACCGCCGACGGTAGAGCGATTGACGTTTTTAACTGGTTTGCAGTACCTGCTATTGGAGAGCTCATTGAGAATCAAGAGGATATCGCGGGCGACGTTCATTTCTATTTGGCATGGACGCTTATTGTTACTGCCTCACTACACGCAGTAGCAGCGCTAAAACATCATTTTTTCAATAAAGACGACACGCTGAAGCAGATGTTACGGCTTCGCTAAAATTCAATGAAAGGAGATACCATGAAGAAGTTAACACTGGCACTAGCAGCCGCATTATCGATGAGCTCTGTTCAAGCAGCAGATTACGTAATCGATAGTAAAGGCGCACACGCGTCAATCAACTTTAAAATTCAGCATTTGGGTTATTCTTGGCTTACCGGTCGCTTCAATGATTTTGAAGGCACATTTAGCTATGACGACGAAAAGCCGAGCGATGCAAATATAATGGTAAATATTACCACCGACAGCATCGATTCTAATCACGCTGAACGCGATAAGCATTTAAAAAGCGACGACTTTCTAGACGTTGAAGAGTATCCGTCCGCAAAGTTCGTAAGCACTAAAATTGTTGAAAAAGGCGACGGTATGATGGACGTAATGGGCGACTTTACGTTTCATGGTGTCACCAAGCCTATTACCATCAACGCGAAAAAAATTGGCGAAGGTAAAGATCCATGGGGCGGTTACCGCGCTGGGTTCATGGGAACGACGGTTATTGCACTGAAAGACTTCGGCATTGATTACGACCTAGGTCCGGCATCGCAAACGGTAGAACTAGAGCTGCACGTGGAAGGCGTTAAGCAATAAGCACAAATAAGCTTGTGATAAGTAAGTTCGCCACAAGTGAAAACAAGCAGAATAAACAGCCCGCGTACCGGTTCGATGCTTTAGCAACAGCCGGTATGCGGGCTTCTTTTATCAGCGAGCTTTCTGTTATTAACGCGCTCTCCTTTATTAGCAAAAAGGCAACGCCTAATGAAGCTTAAGTTTTGGGCTCATGGCGTGGCTCAATTTTTTAACCAGCAGCTTGAGCACCCCTTTCACCTTTCCGTGAACGGCAAACTGGTGCATGTTATACAGCGACACATACACTAGCTTGGCCAGTCGGCCCTCAATAAACATACTGCCGTTCGACAACGAACCCATCAAACTGCCTACCGTGCTGTATTTACTCAAATGTACTAACGAACCGTAATCCTGATAAACAAAAGGCTTTGTTGTTTTGCCATTAACTAGGGCACAAATATTATGAGCTACAATGTCTGCCATCTGGTGAGCGGACTGCGCCCGAGGCGGTACCCACTTTCCATTATCCTGCTGAAAACCACAGCAGTCGCCCAGTACCCAAATCGTTTTTTCTGTGGTGCTTCGAAGCTGCTCATCAACAAGAATTTGATTCGCTTTATTGGTTTCAAACAGCCCCATGCTGGTAACAAAATCTGGCGCTTTAACCCCTGCCGCCCACACCATTAAGTCAGCGTCGATACGGGAACCGTCTTTGGTGATAAGCCCATCGCAATCTGCCTCTGCTACCGTTGTTTGTTCTTTAATAACAACGCCTAAGTCGTTTAATGCCTTACGAGCCGTATTGGCAATGCGCGTCGGCAATGCGGGAAGTATGCGTTCTCCAGCCTCAATAATAGTAATCTTAAGTCTCGAAGCGGACATGTCCGGCATGCCGTAGGCCTTTGACAGATTGGCCACATGGTGAAGCTGCGCCGCTAGCTCTGTGCCTGTAGCACCAGCACCCACAATGGCAACGTTAATATGCGCGTTTTTATCTGAATTAGGGCCTTCTTGTTGGTTTACACGAATTAGTTGATTTAACAGGGCGCGATGAAAGCGCTCGGCCTGTGCCAATGAATCAAGCAGGTAGCAGTGTTTTGCTACACCTGGCGTACCAAAATCATTGCTTACGCTCCCGATTGCCATAACAAGCTGGTCGTATTCAACCTGGCGCTTGGGAAGCACCTCATGCCCCTCTTCATCTATAAGCGGTGAGAGTGTGAGTGTTTTTGCTGCGGCATCTATTGAGCACATTTCTCCTAACTGGAAGCGATAATGATGTGATGCCGCGTGAATGGCGTAATCTACCCCGTCAGAATGCTTATCAATAACACCAGCAGCCACTTCATGTAACAGCGGCTTCCAAACATGGGTTCGGCTTCGATCTACCAGCGTAATATCAGCTTTCTTTTTACTGCCAAGCTTGCGACTTAAACGGCTGGCTAATTCAAGTCCACCTGCGCCGCCTCCCACTATGACTATTTTTTGCATGTGTGTTTACCTATAAAAATCATTCCACCTATAAACACTGATGCAATACTTTATAGGTGGCGTGACTTTCTAACGTGGTTAATCTGATGCGGCTAATCTGGCGTGAATGATTAAGTGCAACCCATGCAGCGCTAGCAGCACATCTACAGATTACGCCTATCATGTTGTACCTACAAGTGATGTTAGATAGCCCTTTGAGTGCGCAGTTATTACAACAAGGTGCACTTCCTTAATAGAAACAAGTACGCTTCCTACCAGCTCTTTTTGGTAGTCTTTCTTGGGTAACTCTCTCTAGTAACCCAGTCTAGTCACCCTCTCTGAGCACCTCGCATAACACTGTTACACAGCAGGCGTACTTGGCAACTGTGGTTAGCAACTGTGATTGGCAACTGTGATTGGCAACTATATTTAGCAGCTGTATTTAGCAACGGTAAATACTAAACTTACATCGTAAATGTGGCGCTTAACATAAAGTTACGTGGTCGCCCCGGAAAGTAACGTGGGCCAGTGAACGAGGTAAAATCAGCTCGTTCAGCATAGGTTTCATCAAGCAGGTTATTAATGCGGGCGTATAAGGTCATATTGTCAGACACCGCATAACTTGCACGGGCATGAAAAAGGTTGTGCCCCTCATATTCGTTGGCATTTTCTGGGTCAGTAAAATAGCTCGCAACGTGTTGCCACTCTAGCTGTGTATCTATGGCGTCGGTTAGCGAATATTGCAATCGAGTGTTTGTAAGCCAGTCAGGCGCCGTATCCATATCGTTGCCTTTAATATTGACCTCTCCAGATAGCTGGTCGTGTTCATAGGTATGGGCAGAATAGGAGCCCGCAAAATCGATGTTCAAGCGGGAGTTGATAGCATAATTAAAGGTAAGCTCAACGCCTCTGTGCCAGGTTTCTCCGTTGCTAACGTTAAAGAAATCGCTATCGCGATAAATGACGTTATCTTTCTCTAAGCTATACAGAGACAGTACATAGCTGCCGTCAGCCAGTTCGCCCCGTATACCAACTTCTATGTTAGTTGCGTCTACCGCGTCTAAGTCAGTCACTTGTTGCGCTCGTTGTAAGCGGTAAAGCTCTGTGGCTTGAGGGGCTCGATAGCCTTTGGCTACACCTCCATAAAAATGGGTAGTCTCAGACAGTTCATATTGCATCGATAGTTTTGGGCTGAAGTTATCAAAACTATTTTTGCCGCTTTCAGGGCGGCTATATCTGCACCCGCCAAATCCGCATTCAGCACCGTCCTCTGTCAGTCTCCCCGCATTCATATTATTGGTGTAGTCGTATCGCATACTCTCGAATCGACCGCCAATGGAAATGTCCCATGCGCCCTGCTGCACATTAACGGCAAAAAACGGCGCTAACAGCGTTGCGTCTACGTTGTAATCGTAATGCTTCCCTTGGGGCACAGTTTCAACGAGAAACGCCGAGCCTACCGTTTCACTGTCTTGCGATTGAATGAGTTCACCTTGGGTATATTCAGCATCTAGACCAACATCAATATTCAACGAAGGGCTCATAATGTAATTGTATTGAGTTAGCACACCTACGCCTTCTTGCGCGTTTTGCTCAAGTGGTTTACCCGGCAGAAAATGCATTCTAAAGTCCATAGACTGATCGCGCACATATGGGGTAATAGACAAGGCACTGTTGTTATCAAATAGCCAATCTACTTTGCTCCAAATGCGTAAGCTTTTCGCCTTTCTAAACGCCTCTGGATTTGGATTACTCTGCGCCACCTGCTTATCTTTGTAACTTTCAAAACCGGTTATATAGCCTGCCGTTTCCTGATCGAGATTGGTGTACGTTACACCGCTTGTTATCGACACATTATTGAAGTCAGCTCTATGGCGAATATTCACTTTTTCCTGGTCAACGCCCTCATCGTTTCGATAACCCGTGTCTCTGGTGATGCTCGCATTAATGCCCACTCCACTATCACCAAAGTCTTTACCTTGCCTTAATTTAACGCGATGAAATCCGTAAGAGCCGTAGTCGACGCCTAACACGCCGCCCCCTCTGGTGGTGTCAGGCGTTACTACGTTAATAACGCCGTGAATGGCATTGGAACCATAAAGCGCAGACGCCGGCCCTTTTATCACATCAATACGCTGGGCCATTTCGCCATGAGCCTCAAACAGCTCGTTAATATTACAAAAGCCAGCCGCTCGCAACGGAATGCCGTCTTCTGCAGCTAAAATACCGCCACAGGCTCCTGCGCCGGAAAGCACGGGAGAGCGCAGTGCCGGTAAATACTCTTGTCCATTGCCTCGTTGTACGCCCGCTCCCGCGATATAATTCAGCGATTCTTGGATGTGTTGAAACGATAACAAGTCAAGAGTGTCTTCAGTGACAGAGGAAACGATATAACCAACATTATTTTTGTTACCCACAATGCGGGACGAAGTGGTTTCAATACGCTCAATATTGTCGCTATTTTCTGCAGCTGACACAGTTGATAGACCAGCGGTTAGCGACAGTGTGGTAAGGGAAAGTATGATAAACGACAATGGAAATAACGGCTTAAACGTCATTAATAATCCTTTGAATAATTAGTTTGCGGTGACTTTTTTGTATCCGTTTTTATTTGCACTAGCTTTTTTTTCAGATGAAAATGTTCAGATGCAGTAGCATGTTCATCTCTGCTATCTTTCTGATAAGCGACTACGTCTCGTAAGCCTATTCAGCTAATTTTGATAAACCTGTGCGCACTGATACAACGATTCAAAATCAGATATGCATATATAAAAATGTAAACCGCGTGATACCGTTACTATACGGTATTGTTACCATTACAAAAAAAGCATTACGTTAAACGTTCATAAAAGTAAGACAGATCGGGCTTTCACCCACTTTTAAGTACAATAAACATGTATTTACACAATGTAATTAGACATAGCTATCTAGGAAGAACGCATTGAACACACTGATCCCAAGTCTCTCACAACTCATAGAATTCGCTGTCGCGCCCGTATTTTTACTCACGGGGATTGCAGGCTTTTTAAACGTAATGTCTTCGCGGCTAGGGCGAATTTCAGACAGGGTGCGTGTTGCGGAAAGACAAATTCATACGCTATCCGACCCGCACATTGTGGACAGGTCTAAGCGCGAAATTAAAGTGCTGTGGAGAAGAGTAAAGGTGATTAATTGGGCTATTGGCCTTTGCGTTACCTCAGGCCTTCTCGTGTGCACTGTCATCATGGCTTTATTTGCAGGTTCGCTGTGGATAGTCGATTTAAAAACACCCGTGATAGTGCTTTTTATTCTTGCCATGATCTTCTTGATAAGTGCGCTAATCGTGTTTTTAGTCGAAGTTAAATTGGCCACCACGACTATCAATATGGTGCGAACCATTCGCTGATGGCGCATCATTGCTAGTCCCATATTGAATCTGCTAACAGCGCGCTTTTTCTCTGCGCGCTCTAGCAGTTTACCCGCACTAGCAGTCTAGGCGCTCTAATCGTTTGAGCGCACTAGCAGTCTAGGCGCACTAGCAGTGAAATGTTATTGGCCTTTCGATAGCTCGTCTAGCACAGAAAAAAGTACATTCGCCCCAATTCTCGATACTTCTGTATCGTATTTACTTTCTACATTAAGGCCTTCTTGCCCACCTGCTAAATCGCTAATGGCGCGAATAATCACCCAGTCTACCTCATTGATGGTGCACACTTGGCCAATAGCCGCCGACTCCATTTCGGTCACTTCTGCACTAAACACGTCCCGCGTCCACTTCCTGTACTCTCGATTATCTAAAAATACCGAGCCCGTAACACCGTTACCACCCACGAAAAGAGTAGCATCACGATCATCTAGCACTCGCTGTGATGGCATGGTGGACATGGCTGTCTGCGCAGCATCTAGAAGGCGTTGCGTTGCACTGAAATAGGCCGTATCCACCGGTTCATCCATGCCTTCTTTTACAATAAGCACTTCATCGGGGTGAATAAACTGAAACGGTTTGTAATTAGGTAAATGTGGATCGCTAATGCGACGAGCATCTTGTTTTTTCACAAATGCCTCATAATACTCGGGAAGAATATACTCGCCCGGTGCTCTGGGGTCTTCATTGGTGTACACACTCTCATCGTGGTAATACCAACGTGCGGGCACAATGACATCTCCTGGTTGCCACTTTGGATTCACCGCGCCTGCAATACCCATAAATACCACCTGTTTTATGGGGAAATAGTCTAGCGCCATTTGCATAGATAACGCCGCATTGGCAATACTCATACCCGTGGCAAACACAAGGATAGGCTGGTTGTGATACGTGCCTAAACGATACGTTATCCCTTTGATATTCGTTGTGGTGTGAATATTTGCATTTGGATCTTGCTCAATACGATTCAAAATCCCCTGCATTTCAGGGGCATAAGCCACAGTAATAGCGGTGAATGACGGCGACTCAAACACTTTAGGCCCATATTCAGCCGTGCTTGAACTATCAATATCAATGGTTGATGTGCAGCCGGATAGCCACAACGAACTAAAGGTGAAAAGCAATACGAAAATGTGTTTTTTCATGAACGCGTTATGTCGATATCAGTGATTGAGATACTTTAACCTATCATTTTATTTGGCTAAAAAAACCTCCAATTAGTCGATTTAAATCATTTTCAATCCACATAAGCAAACGGCACATAAACAAACAGCGCACAAACCGCAGCTTTCGCTGCGACTTCTTTGCTGAAATTAGTCTGCTGAAAATGTGTGTACCCGACTTAGCGAACTGGGTCTTATTTGCTAGATCTGTTTGAAGTACTGGGCTCAGGTAAATTTGAGCCCTTAACCTATAAAAACAAAATGGCACTTAAAAGCGGTGGTTAACCTGTACGCTAAGAATATGCGCAGTGGCAGATTGAGTACCCACAAACGTAGACGTTAATGTACCTTGCTCGTTAAGCGCTCGCATTTTGTTGATATCCGCTTCTCGGCCGTTGATGTAAACATAGGCGCCATCAACAGAGGTATTGTCACTAAACGAATACGTAAAGCCACCTGAAACCCAATGGCGATCGGTATCTGGAATACTGAGTGAACGGTTTTCTACCGTAACTACACCATCGTCGTAGGCATAACCTGCACGTAGAGTTAGCTCATCGCTGAATAAATACGTAACACCAACGGACGCGCGCAGCGAATCATCAAAGTTTTCTTGTTTGATCAAAAAGTCCGAACCATCCCTTAAATTAGCTTCTAGCTTTTCAAAGGTGCTCCAGTCGGTGAACGTTAAACTGGCCTGTACCGACCACTGACTGTCTAGCTTTTGGTTTACTGCCAACTCCGTGATAGCTGCTAAATTCAAATCTAGGCTACCAGGTTGATTTAACGAAGGCGTAATTTGTGAACTTACCTCACCACTTAACGTTAGCTCAGTTTCAGCGCGATAAGACAACGCGATGCTCGTCATATCTGTTGGCTGCCAAAAAGCACCCACATTCCATCCGAAGCCCCAATCTTCCCCTTCCAACTTAAAAATAGAGGTTGTTGCAGGCACTTGCGTTTGCAGTGCATTGCTCAGTATTGGCGATAGGCTATTGGAGATTGCTGAACTTATTTCTGCATCTGCAAACGTAGCGTTAATCCCCACGCCTAGCATTAACTGTTCATTCACTTTATAGGAAACTGCGGGGTTAAGCGTAATTGAGCGTACCTCTGCGGTATCGGCAAAATGCAGTGCATCAAAGTTATCGTCATAATCTGAGCGCAACCCATAGGTAGTGAATAAACCTACGCCAGCAGCCCATTTGTCGTTGAGGGGCGTTGTATAAAAAATACTTGGAACAATGGCAGTATCCGCTATATCGCGGTTCGAGGCATCGGCAGCGCCAATGGTTTGCCCGCCGGCGGCATAGCTAACATCACCGCTAACATCTACGCTTGGTGCAATAACGCTCATTGAGCTACTAAATTGCGACTGTGTAAACACGCCAATAGCCGCTGGATTAGTGGCTAGAATAGAGGCGTTTTCGGGGGTTGCGGCTTGGCCTGCCATTGCGCGACCTAAGCCATTAGCACTGTGCTCGTTAACCTGAAAACCAGCTGATAAAGCTGAAGAAGAAGCGAATGTTGTTAACGCTAGGCATACCGAGGCACGAAGAGAAAGCTGTTGCTTCATAAAATACTCATTTGAAGAAAAAATTGCAGCGCGCATTCTACGGACAGGAGCACATTTGTTCAACAATACCAATTACTATTCACGCACTTTTATCACTATTTTTACAATTTTAACGACACGTTCGCCGAATTTATGACCTAACATGAAAACCGCACGTAAACAACACATGCCCTTTATGTTAACAGTGAAATATAAATAAGCGCTCTACACACTTCTCTCCGAACTATTTTACTCAGATACAAATCACTCCTGCACTTGTATGTACTGCATATGTGCGCACTACTTGTGTTTAAATAAACAGCCCCCACTCATCTTAAGAGCCTAAACCTAACTACAGTCTCTTTCTTTTTGAAGAGAACTGATGGTTAACACTATAAGGAGGTAACCATGGCTACCTACAAATCGATATCCCTTGTTCAGCGTCCTGATGACAAAAAAATAGGTCCTCACCTTTTTGAAACCAAAGAACTAGACATTCCAGAGGTAAAAGACGGACAGGTACTGATAAAGCAGACCCACATGTCTTTAGACCCAGCAATGCTTGGCTGGATGAGTGAAGACAGAGAAAGTTATATTCCGCCTGTAGAGCTTGGTGAAGTAATGCGCTCAAGCGGCGTAGGTGAAGTTGTTAAGTCTAAAAACGCCAAATTCGCCGTAGGCGACAAAGTAATGGGCATGACTGGCTGGCGAGAATACGTAGTAAGCGACGGCTCAGGATTTAATAAATTACAACCCGGTGTAACGGAAGAGATGGCGCTGTGTGTGTTTGCACTGCCAGGGCTTACTGCAACCACAGGCTTGTATAACTTTGGCCACCCAAAAGAAGGTGAAACCATCGTAGTCACCGGTGCTGCGGGCTCGGTAGGGTCTATGGTAGGTCAATTAGCAAAAGCGGATGGCTTACGTGTAATTGGCGTAGTTGGCAGCGATGAAAAAGCGGATTGGATCGTCAACGAATTAGGTTTTGACGGTGCAATAAACTACAAAACAGACGATCTAGAAGCCAAACTGGCTGAACTAACGCCTAATAAGGTTGATGTTTATTTTGAAAATACAGGTGGACCTATTCAGCACCACGTTTTCAATAGAATGAATGCACATGGTCGAATAGTGGTGTGTGGCATGATTGCCGACTACCAGGCTGACGAACCTTCAGCAGGTCCAAATTGGATCCCACTTATCAAAAAGCGTATTACCATTCGCGGTTTTGCTATGCCCGATCACTGGGGCGAACTACCACAACTGCTTGAAAAACTCACGCCTTACGTGCAGCAAGGCAAAATAAAGTATCGCGCCCACGCTATTGATGGACTAGAAAACGCCCAGAAAGGTTTGAACATGCTGTTTGAAGGCAAAAATACAGGCAAGATGATTGTAAAACTGTAGGCCGATATACGGTCAACGTTTTGTAATAACATTACATACCATGGTTTAAGGCCTTTGACACGGCATAAATCGTGGTGTGTTTGACACTGTTTAATCGGTTGAGCTTTGCCGTTCCATATTCGACTATTTAGACTCGCAGATGGCGATTTGCCAATTACCATTCACCAATTAAAACGGGGCAAGTTCGTAGCAGGCCTTACCCTTGTCTTTCGCTCTATAAAGCGCTTTATCTGCAACACCAATAAGACTATCTATTGATGTATCCCCGGGTGTGTTGGTAATGACAGCGCCGATAGAGCAACTGATAAATGGATGTGCCGCATTAGGAGCGTGAGCCAAGTTCGTTTTCTCCCAGCCCTGTAAGATTTTTTGGCAGCTTTGCTTAAGTTGCTCTTCATTAACGTCACTAAGCACAACCACAAACTCCTCTCCTCCATAGCGGCCTATGATATCCGTTTGACGCTTAAATATGCCCCGCAATATAGAGGATTGTTGACGTATTGCTTCATCACCCTGCTGGTGCCCATAGTGGTCGTTGTATTCTTTAAAATCGTCCAAATCTAACATGATGACGGCCAATGACACATTGTGGCGCTTTGCGTAGGCCAATAGGTTTTCGCTTTGATTGCGCAGAGCGCGCCTGTTGAGTAAATCTGATAAGGGGTCGAACTTACTGAGCTTGGCCAGGCGATCGTTGGTTTTTTTCAGTAACAAAAGACTTCTGTCTAACCGATATTTTGCGTACGAGCACGTAAACAAAGAGGCGGCGACAAAGCCCACCGAAATAGGCATACGATCGCCATAGGCCGGTGCTAGCCACATCACCACCATAAAGCCAATTACATTAATTACTGCACTGGTAATCGCAAAGCGAAAAGGAATGCCTAAGGCAAATACACAGTAAAACGCATATAAAATGGTTCCCTCATAGGGAAAAGCAAATTGGTACTCCTGCCAGCAGATCCAAATTACCCAGTAGTTAGAGTAAGTCAGCGCCACTAAGAGGGTAGTAAAAATAAAGGCTCGGTAACGAGAAAAGTGCCGCCAAAATGACAGCACCATAGCGATAAAAATAATCGGGATTTGAAAAAAGAGGCGATCATAGAGATAAATTTGATGCATCGCGCTTGGCAACAATAAAAAATCTGCAACCATAAAGCACGCTACAATGAGTGCGCCAATGATTAGGGCTATTCGGAGGCGAACTCTCTCTTTTGCTGTATTAAATTGCACGGAAAATGCCTCCATGTTTTACATGTAACCCTCTAATTCTAAAGCCAAAAAGCCCATTCATCCTTAAAATCATCACAGGTTAAGTTTCAATAGGCTATTTCTTAATGCATCAATGGTAATGGGCTTCGTAACAATATGGTTCATTCCCGCTTCTTTAAATGCTACATGTCGTTCCTGAAACGCCTCGGCAGTTAAGCCCACAATGGGTATTTCACCGAGGCCCGCTGGCAGCTTTCTAATGCGACGAGTGGCTTCTATGCCATCCATCACTGGCATGTGAACGTCCATAAACACCATGTCAATGCCGCCTTCTTCCACCCTTTCAATGGCAAACATGCCGTTTTCCACATGATTAACGTTGCAGCTAAGCTGCTCTAGCAACGCTTTTGCCACAACAGCGTTGATGGCGTTATCCTCTGCTAAAAGTACGTTAATCCCTTTGCGAAGTTGGGCTGCGCCTTGTCCATTTGCATTTGAGCCGCTTTCAGTGATGTCCACCTTCAGACGGCTTTTCACCATGGCAGTGACTAAGAAGTTTGACCCCTCACCCACTTTACTCATTACTTTAATATCACCACCTAATAATTCAGCAAGCTGTTTGGCGATTGACAGTCCTAACCCTGTGCCACCATACTGGCGAGTAATAGACGAATCTGACTGAGTAAATTTGTCAAATATGTGCGCTAGCCGGTCTTGCTCTATGCCAATTCCAGTGTCTTTTACCGATATAGAGAGCTTGTTTTCTTGAGTGTTTCTATCGGAGGGCTTTTGTAGCTTTGCAGATATCGTTACCGTGCCCTCGCGGGTAAACTTAATCGCATTACTCACTAGATTAATGACTATTTGGCGCAGCTTAGTAACGTCGCTGGTTACCACAACATCATCGAGATTTTTACTGGAGTAAATCAATCGTGCACCATTTGCACTTGCATTAGTTCCGAGCAAGGTAATGAGATCGCTCAGCATCTCCTCAAGATTGAACTCCGCCATATCTAGTTCTGACATTCCAGACTCAATTTTTGAAAGGTCTAATACATCATTTATTACGTTGGCCAAAATAGACGCTGACGCTTTTAAGTCGGCAGAGTACTTTCGCTGTTTGTCGTCAAGCGGTGTATCGAGCAATAACGTCGCAAGACCCTGTATACCGTTTAATGGTGTTCTTATTTCATGGCTCATTACCGCGAGAAAATCGGTCTTTGCGCGGTTAGCTTGCTGTGCTTGATTGACATAATCAGCAATCTCCACAGACATCACTTCCACATCTCTTGCTAAGCTACCTAGCTCATCGTCTTGCTGAACGTTGATGTTTACCTGCTTGTGCTCAATAGCTATCCTACTTGCTGCATTTCTTATTTTTTCCACGGGAGAAATAACGAAGTATTGAGTCACTTTTCCCATCAAAAGAGCCACTAGCACGACTGCAAACACGGTTACCAATATGGTCAGCCATGCAATTTTCGACAGTGAGGCCTGCAGCTCATCGGCTGGCTGAATAACGGTTAACTTCCAATTCCAAGGGGAAAATTTGGTGCATGCAAATAAGACATCTTGACCATCGAACTGCGACTCACCAAACGCCAATGTGAAATCGCTCACGGTAATCACCGATGCACTACTAGTATCAGGAATACCTTGCTGGCTTAACGTGGTGTAAAGAATTTGCCGCGTACTTTCATCGCTGATCAAGAAATGTCGTCCAGTTCGGGTATACAAACCTTCAAGTTCCTCGAACACTTCTTTTTGATAAGCCGTTCTAAACACGGGGACATTTTCGAGCCCGGAATCTATTAAAAGCGCTCTGCGATCCTCTACAATTTCCATCACGTTAAAGGCCAGCATTTGAGTGAGTAGTTGATATTCGCGTTCTCGCACAGACTCGTAAGCAATTAGATAGGCCCAGTAGCCAGTTAGCGCCATACCAACAAACAATATTGGTATATAAATCGCTAATAATTTTGATTTTATTCGCATATTAACTCTTATCCATACCTTATTGATAAACATGCTGTTCAGAGAGTTTCAGGTAAATTGAAGGTATGGGAAGCTGCAATTTAATAGCAGTGGTTACATTCACTGCTACGGTAAAGTTTTCAATTTGTTCTACGGGAATAGTTTCCGAGGAACCTAGCGCCAAAATGCGCTTAGCCTTTTTAGCGGCAGATGCGCCAACATCTTGAGGTTGAGATACAATGCCAATAAGTGCGCCCTCTTGAACTGCCGACACACTCTCTGCAAACAAAGGCAGCAATCCAGTCTGCTTTTTTATATCGGCTATTAAATTAGGTGTTTCTATTAACGGGCCTGCAGACAACCAATACCCGTCAATCGCGTTTTTTTCTGATTTCAAAAGGCGAATGACGTCTTCCTTCATTATTTCTAGACCAGCTTCTTTGGCAATATAAGGCGTTTTAATAGGGATAAACTGAATATTTTGGTAAGCGGCTTGTCGCGCTAAGAGCGCATTTGCGGCATTAAACGAGGACGGGTATGAAGAATGAAGCAACGCAATTTTTCGCGTTCTTACGGGCTCAGATGCTTGTAAAACACCGTTCAATATATCGAGTTTTACTGTGGCGTTCACAACATGGGAATCACCGGTAATGTTGCGTTTGCTCGTAGCACCAAAAGCCGAAACAATTCCTTCGGTAACCGGCTCAGACACCACCATAAATAATTTTGGAATAGACAATAGTTCGTCTTTATTTACCACGGCGCGTGTAGCAAGCGTCGCGAGTGACACCACGAGGTCGGGGGTAGATTCGGCTAACATGTCAGATAACAACGATTCGGCTTGCTCTACCGAACCTTCAGCGTTGTACACACGAAAGTGGATATCTTTATCAGGCATCAAACGCTGCAGTTCGGCTTCAAACGCAATGCGTGATTCGGTAACAATGGTTACAGGAAGGGTCTCTATTATTGCTACATCTACTTTTTCTTTTGCCCAAGCAGAAAAGGTGACGATGGGCACAAAAACAAATAAAAGGTGAAGTACCCTTATCATCTTAATAAACCTGTGAATTTTAGGTCTCAATAAAGGTAATCATAAAGTTTCTAAATTGATTTTCATAGGGTTAGTTCACCCATTTACACCCTTGAGTAAGCAGAGCTGCCTATTTTTATGACGCACTACGATGCTTCTTTGTTGCTGTTCTTCTCACCACTCTTTTCCCCCACCATTTTCATTTGAACCAACAAACCACCCCGAGTTATTACACTAGCCCCATTAAGCACAATGAGAGGCCATGCCACTGCCAGTGGCATAGTTAGCGCGAACGCTAATGTCGTCACATCTTTAATTAAAATACTGCGAAATAGCGCGGGCGATAGTGCACCTATTACTTTGCTCCGCCTTACCACTATTATTTGATGCAGCGTGCCTTGTATCAGCAGCGCGGTCACTATCAGCATTAAGCTATTGGCCCCTAGCTTTGCCACACTCGGATATGGTCGAAAACCCATTGAACATAACCCTATAACCATTGCAGTGACGCATAGGCCTAAAACAAGCCCTGTGGGTATAGAGCGCCGGTCATGCCAGAGCTGAAACAGAATAACTAAGATGAGAAGGAGCGCACCAAAGCGAGTCCACACCAGGTAATGGCTAAAAGGCTCTATGGCGATACCAAAAATAAAGTTGGCATAAAACGCAAAAAAGCTTGAAGCGAACTGGTTCGTCGACAAGCTTTGGGTAGAAGACTGATTGCTTTCGCGCAGCTTCTCTATATTGATAATTTGTTTCGCCAACCCGTACCAGGTCAGCAAAAAAGCGACTGCGCTTACAGTACCTAAGATGTGGTACAACACATGGTTTTCCTCAGTCGCTTCTAATTATTGTTATTTTACTTATGAGACTATTCTACCGTTACCGATTTCGCCAAATTACGTGGCTGATCCACATCTGTGCCTTTTATTAACGCAACATAATAAGAAAGCAACTGTAAAGGCAACGTGTAGATGATCGGGGCTATGGGGCCGTCGCAGTGCGGTACATTGATTACGCGCATCGACTCATCCCCCTCAAATGCAGCATCTTTATCGGCAAATACATACATAATGCCGCCGCGAGCACGCACTTCTTCTACGTTCGATTTAAGCTTTTCTAACAGCTCATTGTTTGGCGCAACCACGATCACAGGCATTTCGTCATCAATAAGCGCAAGTGGGCCGTGTTTTAACTCGCCCGATGCATAGGCCTCGGCGTGAATATACGAAATTTCTTTAAGCTTTAACGCGCCTTCCATTGCTATAGGGTATTGGTCGCCACGGCCTAAGAATAGGCTGTGGTTTTTATCTGCAAATTCTTCTGCTAAATCTTCGATGCCGTTAGTCATAGCCAGCGTTTCTTCTAGCTTGGCTGGCAAGCTGTGAAGGGCTGCAACAATACCGCTCTCATCACTTTCTAGCATACCATTTTCTTTACCTAGCGCTAGCGTTAACATTAAAAATGCCGTTAGCTGTGTGGTGAAAGCTTTAGTGGATGCCACGCCTATTTCTGCACCTGCGCGGGTCATAAAGGCTAAGTCAGACTCACGCACCAGCGACGACCCAGGAACATTACAAATAGTCAGGCTCGACATATATCCCGACTCTTTCGCTAAACGCAGCGCTGCAAGGGTATCGGCAGTTTCGCCCGATTGAGAAATGGTAATAAGTAAACTATTTGGGTGTACTACAGACTTGCGATAGCGAAACTCTGACGCAATTTCTACGTTACACGATACGTTAGCGTATTGTTCTAGCCAATAGCGCGCGGTCATGCCAGCATGATAACTTGTACCACAGGCAATAATTTGAACGTGTTTTACTTGCTTGAATATAGCATCAGCGCCCTCGCCAAATACGTTAGGCGCTAACCCTGTTTCGGTAATGCGCTGCTGAAGCGCGTTGCGCACTACGGTGGGCTGCTCGTGAATTTCTTTAAGCATATAGTGACGGTAACCGCCCTTATCACCCGCATCGTGCTCTATATTAGACTCTACAACTTCACGCTCAACCGGCACGCCGTGCTTATCAAAAATATCTACCGTGCGGCGAGTAATTTCAGCAACATCGCCTTCTTCTAAGAAAATGAAGCGGCGAGTAACAGGTAATAAAGCCATTTGATCAGAGGCGATAAAGTTTTCACCAAGCCCTAGCCCAATAACAAGTGGGCTTCCCGAGCGCGCTACTACTACGCGGCTAGGATCTTCTTTATCCATGATCACTGTGCCGTAAGCACCGTGAAAAGTTGTTACCGCGCTTTGTACAGCGCTTAGCAAGTTCTTGCCAGATTTAAGCTCTTGGTGAACTGTATGTGCGATTGTTTCTGTGTCGGTGTCACTGGTAAAGCGGTAGCCCTTTTCCGTTAACTGATTGCGAAGGCTCACGTAATTTTCGATAATGCCGTTATGCACAACGGCAACCCGTTCGTTGGAGAAGTGAGGGTGAGCGTTCGCTTCTGTCACACCACCATGAGTAGCCCAGCGTGTATGCGCAATACCCGTGCTGCCAAGTGCTTCACTATTAGCTACCGCGTCAGCTAATTCTTGAACTTTACCGGTGCGGCGAATGCGCGTTAGGTTTCCATCGCTTTGCAGTAATGCAACGCCTGCCGAATCATACCCGCGATACTCAAGGCGTTTTAGCCCTTCCAACAGAATTTCAACTACATTACGTTCGGCAACAGCGCCAACAATTCCACACATGCTTATTCTCCATTAAGCGTGGCGACGATTACCGTCACGCCCTTATTTTCAATATTCGTTTTATCAGAATCACTAATGCTGTCATCGGTGATTAACACAGAAATTTTGTTCCAACCCAACTCGAGGTTAGGCATTTTATGCAATAGTTTTTTTGCACTAGCCATTACCACCACTTTTGAAGCGGCATTGGCCATTGCGCGGGTTACTCCCGTTAATTCATTAAAGGTGGTCGTGCCTCTGTCCACGTCTATACCAGCGGCACCAATGAACGCAATATCAAAACTATAGGCACTAACTAGCTGCTCAGCCATAGCGCCCTGAAATGACTGAGACAGAGCATCCCATGTACCACCAGCCATTAATACCGTTGGCTCAGTGTCGCACTGGGTTAAATAGTTGGCTGTTGATAGCGTATTGGTCATTACCACTAGGTCATCTACAGTGGATAGAAAAGGTAAAATGGCGGAAGTAGTAGAACCGCAATCAATCACCAGCTTGCTGCCTGGCGTGACTAAATTGGCCGCGCATAGTCCGATGGCGTTCGACAGCTCGCTGCCGGCCAGTGAGAATGCTTCTGTTTTAATAGATGAAGACGAGGACACAGGGTTAGTAGAAGCACCAGAAGACGTTATTGCGGAGTTACTATTAGCACTACGTGATGAAGCAGCAGGCACAGCGCCGCCAAACTGCCTAATTAGCGCACCTTGTGCTGCCAATGCAGTTAAATCTTTTCTTATAGTCACTTCAGACGCGTTAAATTGGCTGGCTAGCGTTTCTACACGTGTATGGCCATTATCATTAACCCATTCCACTATGCGCTTGCGACGCTCCTCAACCGAATGACTGCTCTTCATCTTGAACTACTTCTTTAGCTACGCCGTTTCAGCTTTCACATTCGTATGCGGCTTTGTTGGGGCATAGTGTATTTGCCATACCTAAAAAACAAACCCAATGTAAACATGAAAAACGCTTGTCACTTTCAAAACGAAAGTTATAAATTACAATTTGAAAGAATCGTAAGGTATTATGAAAGCGTGTTCAAGTACTTTGCTTAATTTAACAGCAACTTTCTTTCTTCTTGGCTCGCTTTCAGAGCTGTTTCAATAATGTTGATCACATCAACAACGCTCGCTGCATCGGCAGGTGAGTCGGCATCACCTTTAATAGCACGCGCTAGCTGTTCAAAAAAGGCTAAGTATTCTCCACGACGGGTTTCAACTACCTCTGTCGTATCTTCATTTGAAAGTACGCCGTGTTCGCTTTTAGGCGTAACTGCCCAGCTTTCACTTTTCAGGCTCATATTCGCCCGTAACTGATTTTCTTGCGGGTCTAGGTGAAACTTTCGAAAGCTTGCTTTTGTTCCCTGTAAATCAAAGCGAAGCGTTGCACCGCCTTGAAATGCTGAACTGCCAAGGTTCACAATCTTGTCGGCATAATGAAGGGTAAGGTCAAAGGTATCGTCTGACTGCCCGCCATCTCGCAGTGTTAGTACGCTGGCCGATACCGCTGTAGGCTTGCCGAAAAGCTGAAGTGCTTGGTCAATTAGGTGTGGCCCTAAATCCCAAAATATCCCGCTGCCAGGGCCTTTGTTTTCACGCCATCGATTGCGAGGAGTAGGCCTAAAGCGGTCGAAGCGACTTTCAAAGCGCTTAATATCACCAAGCTTACCTTGCTCAATAAGCTGCTTTAAGGTGAGAAAGTCGCCATCAAAACGCCGATTGTGAAACACGCATAATTGTTTCTTTTTCTCATGCGCCACATCAACTAAGTGCTTTGCATCGGCTGCGCTAAGGGTAAAAGGTTTCTCTACTAACACATGACTGTTGTGCTCAAGTGCGAGTAAAGATTGCGACGCATGTAAATGATTAGGCGTTGTTATTACCACCAAATCAAATTGCCTGCTGTTTAGCGCTTCCTCTAACGAGGAGTGTACCACTGCATCAGGCAACGCAGTTTTTACCTCATCCGGCTTTGAGGACACAACGCCCTCAATAGCAAAGTCAGAAAGGTGTTGAAGAAAGGGCAGATGAAACGTGTTAGCCGAAAAACCAAACCCAACTAATAGCGTGGTGATCATAGCAACTCCTAAAGCAATAAAGGGGGTCAGAACCGAATAAAATAAGCCAACAACGTGGCTAGCATTTTATTCGGTTCTGACCCCCTTTTATTTTATTTTTTGGTGGGACGTGGCCAGTTTGCTATGTTGCGCTGCTTGCCACGTGCAACGGCGAGAGCACTGTCGTCAACTGCCGATGTGATAACCGAGCCTGCTCCTACGGTTGCGTTATCGCCTACGTTTACTGGCGCTACAAGGGATGAGTTAGAGCCAATAAATGCGTTTTCACCAATAATGGTTTTCGATTTATTTACACCGTCATAGTTACAGGTAATGGTGCCTGCACCAATATTTGCATTAGCACCAACCTCGGCATCGCCAAGGTAAGTAAGATGGTTTGCTTTTGCACCTTCGCCTAATACTGTCTTTTTCATTTCCACAAAGTTGCCAACCTTGGCGTTTTTGTGCATAACCGCACCAGGGCGTAAGCGCGCATAAGGCCCTACCACACAGGCTTCGCCTACATTTGCCTGTTCAATGATAGAGTTGGCTTCAATAACAGCGTTATCTGCAATGTGGCAGTCGCGCAATATGCAATTTGCGCCAATAGTAACGTTGTTACCTAGGGTTACGTTGCCTTCCACAATCACATTTACGTCGATAATAACGTCGTTTCCAGCTTCTAACGTACCGCGCATATCAAAGCGTGCTGGGTCTAATAAGGTAACGCCATCAGTCATTAACTGCTGCGCCTGACGAGCCTGCAAGGCGCGCTCAAGGTTAGACAGTTGAATGCGGTTGTTTACCCCTTCAACTTCTACCGCCGACGCAGGCTGAGCAGACTGAATACGCTTTCCTTCTGAGGCCGCCATAGCAATAACATCGGTAAGGTAATACTCGCCTTGGGCATTGTCGTTACTTAAGTTGTGTAACCAACGCTTAAGATCAGCCCCAGACATCATCATCATGCCGGTGTTAATCTCTTTGATGGCGCGCTGCTCGTCAGAGGCATCTTTATGTTCAACAATTTGAGTGATGTTGTCGTTTTCTCTCACAATTCGGCCCATGCCTGTGGGGTCGTCTAGTTCAACGGTAAGTAAGGCTAAATCACAGCTGGCTTTTACCGCTTTTAAGGCATCTAAGGTTTCTTCTCTAATAAGCGGGGCGTCGCCTACCAGTACCAAAACATCTTCATTGTCTTTTATATGAGGCGCGGCTTGTTGAACTGCATGGCCGGTTCCTAGCTGCTCAGACTGAAGGCACCAGTTTAGGTTGTCTTCTACAATGGTCTGTTGCAGCAAGTCACCGCCGTGGCCGTAAACAAGGTGGATGTTGTCAGCACCTAACGACTTCACCGTATTGATAATACGCTGAACCATTGGAACGCCACCTACTTTATGAAGTACCTTTGGAAGCGAAGATTTCATGCGAGTACCTTTACCCGCTGCTAAAACAACCACTGAAAAAGCCATACAATCCCTTTATTGTGTAAACATAGTTTTTATCTACACATAGTGTAACTAAGCATTGATGAGATGTCAGCGGATGAATGCGGTCTGCCGCGGTTTAAATACTCCAACTACCTTCCTGTTTGTTTTCTAGTTAGTCTTTTAGGCTAAACTTGAGGTGAACGTGCTAGTAGTTCATATTTGCAACAGGTATACTTTGCGTGGCAAAATTTCAGTTCAGCTAGGCAAGGGAGCATGCGCAGTCTGTGAACACCTTTAGAACCTTACACAGAAGCATATTGATGCTTTTTGCAGTCGTTGTGATAGCGATTGTAACGTTAGTGCACTTTAGCATTTCAAAAATAGTAGCAGAGCAAAGCCGCGCCCAGCAACAGTCACTTTCACCTGCCATTTCGCTTATTGTAGAGCAGCTTCTCAAACCCCTGCATATATCTTACGCCCTTGGTCACTCAACAGAGCTTGTAGATTTACTTGACCGAGATTCAGTAGACAGCAAGGCTGCATTCAACACTTTACAAAGGTTGGAAGAAGAATTTGGTCTGTCGTTTTTTATCGCCAGCGAGAAAGACAGAAAACAATACAACTCCGACGGCACCATCATTGACTTGGTTGAAGGTGAAGTAAGCTGGTATTTTAAGTATCGTGATTACCCCGCAGATGCAGTTGCCGACATTGGTAAGTGGGAAGACTCTCACCTTTACATCGACATTAAAATTCACAGTAAGGAAGGTGAATTTCTCGGCTTTTTCGGCGTTGGAAAAAGCTTACGTAGCTTCATAGAAATATTCGACTCTTACAAACAAGAATACGGCTACGACTTTTTATTTGTCGATGACAAAGGCGACATTATGCTGTCATCTGATCCGACGTTAGTTGCCACCTATTCAGACTTTACTAACCTGTCTGAGCTGCCTTGGTATGCTAGCCTGCCCCTTTCGATTCAAAATGAGCAAGCCCTTAACAACAAACTAGTCACTATCAATGAAAAAGACTTTTTAATTGCAGAGGTAAAGCTGAATCAGTTTGGCTGGACGGTGTTTTTATTGAGCCCGCTGGAGGACAGACAGGCTGAGATTTCACAAGCTTTTATATTTAGCGTAGTGACACTGCTTGTAGTTGTGTTTTCTCTATTCTTATTAATATACAACTTACTGTATTACTTTAGAAAAGATATGCAGCCAGACCTGATAGTTCGCCAAACAAACCGCCTTCCTGAAAAGGACAGCGTGCAGCTTATTTACAAAAGCCTATTGGCAGAGCACAGTTCCCTAAGCGTTATACTAGTAAACGTAGATAAGATGACAACCATTGTTGATGCACACGGTCGCAACACGGGTGATGATATTTTAGATAAGGTAGCAATTTACTTATCAGAAAAGCTGAAAGACCAAGACGTGTTAGGGCGCTGGAGCAGCGACGAGTTTATTATCTTTTTACCACAAAAAGGACCCCATGAAGCCTTTGAGATGGCCCAAAACCTGCGTCATGGTGTAGCAACACTGCCACCACTTATTGAATACCCAAACATTCAGATTACTGCTTCATTTGGTATTTCTTACACCGCGTCATCGAGGCCATTGCAAGAAATTACTGCTCATGCAGGAGACGCGCTTTACCAGGCTAAGCGAGATGGTGGCAACCTAGTGCGTATGCAATTAATCGACTAGTCCGGTTTACCCTTTTGGTACACAGAAACAGCGCAATAAAACACACTGTTTTTTTGGCGTTTCTTTTGAGTTATCGCCAGTCTTTTCGACTGCGCATTGAATTAATCAAACCTCGGCCAGATCAGGCTAGACTTCGCTAAATCAGGCCGATTCAAGCTTCGACTTTTTGCTTCGCCTAGTTAACACACCCGTAGTGAGTGCCACGCCTAGCAATATCATGATACCGCCAACGATGGTTTGCGCAGAAAGGTGTTCTTGCAGCAATAATATGCCCCAAATAATGCCAAATAACGGTACCAGATAGGCAACGGTAATCGCTTTTGCCGGCCCCACATCAGCAATCAGTTTAAAGTATAGGATGTACGCAATACCTGTTCCGCCAATAGCCAATGCCACCGCATTAATCCACGCATTATTACTTGGCATGGTAGCCGGCAGCGTAGCAAGGGCGAAGGGCGCTAACATAATGCTCGCAAAAGCCTGGCTGCCAGTCGCAACGGCGAGAGGCTTAACACCCTGCAGCCACTTTTTCATCATGCTGGCAGCTATTCCGTAGCAAGTAGTAGCAAGCAGTGCGGTAAGAATGGGAAAGAAGCTCACCTCACCCTCACCCAACTTTTGCTGACTAATAACAGCCACGCCAACAAACCCTACCAGCAGACCTACAATGGCACTTTTGGTTAATCTATCTCCGAGCCATGACCAAGCCACAATGGCGCCGAACATGGGCGCAGTTGCATTTAATATGGCATTCACCCCAGCCTCTAAGTGTAGGCTGCTGTAATTAAAAAGAACAAATGGAATAGCGGTATTCACTAAGCCAACTAAGGCGATGGCAAACCAATGATGCTTAATTTGCGATAACCCACCCTTTAGTACCAGTAGCGGCAATAACACCGCGGTAGCGAGTAGCGTTCGAACCGCCACCAGCACATAAATACCAAATTCGGGAGCCGCCACTCGCATGAAGATAAACGAGCCGCCCCAAATACCGGCTAACACCACCAGTGCAATAATATCTCTTAGTCCCATAGTCCGCCTTGGGCTCCCTCTAAATTAAGCAAAAACTGCTTTCGCGCTAAACCACCCGCATACCCTGTTAGCGTTTTATTGCTGCCAATAACTCGATGACACGGTACTACAATGGCAATGGGGTTTTTACTATTCGCAAGCCCTACCGCTCTTACCGCTTTAGGATTACCAATGTGTTTTGCAATGTCTAAGTAACTTACGGTTTGTCCGTAAGGTATACTTTGCAACGCTTTCCATACCGACGTTTGAAACTCTGTGCCTTTGACATCTATAGGCAAATCGAATTCGTGACGCGTTTTTGCAAAATAGGCCGATAGCTGTGAACAAGCTTCTTCGGTAATGCCATTCGATACTCCCCTTTTACCGCTATTTCTAAGGCTATCCTCAGGATCAGTAAAAGCAATGCGGGTAACGCCAGTATTGCTTGCTGTCACCGTTACCACGCCTTGTTCTGTGGGTATCGATTGAGAAAAAAACTCTGATGCGGTGTCTGTATTCACTGACGTGGATCCTTTTTGACTATGTTGGCGCTTTGTTTTCTGTCTGGTTTCAGTGCACTATTTTTATCCGGCTCAGGCGCGCCGTCTGCTTGGGGAAGCTGGGAAAGCTGCCAGAGTTGCAGCGTAAGATAGCTTCTCCACGGCGCTGCATCACCTGCGCAAACGGGGTGGCGCTTTGCCATTTTCTTCACAATAAGATCGCCTTCAAGATAAACATCGGGGTCTCGTTCGCCGCGCATCTTAATATAATCTACTGTCCACGGCCCAACACCTTTTACCGCCAGCATATCTTCATGGCTAGGGGAGCGACTTTGAGAACGGTTTTGAAAGTGACTTGGGTAACGGCTTGGAAAATGACTCTCTGAACAGCCCTCTGAACAACTCGGCGAAGCGCTAGAAGACTGACTGCTAGAAAACAACTGTGCAAAGCGTTTAATCGCATTTTTCCTAATCTGGGGCATTCGCAAAAAGGATAAGTCGCTACTTGCTACCGCCGATGGAGAAGGAAAACTATAACCAAACTCGTTGTCGCAGACATGGTTTTTGCCTAAATGATGCACTAGCAAAGTCAACTGGCCAATAGCCGCTTTTACGCTAACTTGCTGACCCACAATAGCTCGGCAACCGGCCTCAAACATGCTCCATGCACTTGGCAGTCTTAACCCTTCTACAAGCTGCGCCTTAGTTAATCCTGCAGATAATAAGCCGCGCTCAATAAGCATGGGATCAGCCTTTAAGTCTAACATGGCCTTTATATTTTCAATGACCCGGTAAAGCGGCCTTAAATCGCTCAATGTCACTGTCACGTCAAATCCGTCTTTACGAGCATTGTGTATGGCGCAAAACTGCCCTTTCACGCCCTCAAATTCAAAGCAACGCTGATAGCTGCTGTCGGTCACCTCTTCCATTGCAGCAACCGCACGCCGAGCTAAAAAATCTCTCACATAGGGCCAATTATAAGGAGGGCGATAGGAAAGAAACAAACTGATATGTTGACCTGACTTTTGACATAATTCTTGAACTGGCGCTTGGCTAGCCTCTTTATCATTCTTGCTGCCAACTGGCTGGCCAGCTACTTTTTCAGTGGACTTATTAAACCCTTTACTAGCGCGCCTAAGCCCTGATGGCGATGTTTTACAGTACTGCTGAACGACTCTTTGTAGCTGACGCTGAGATGAAAAGCCACAGCTTATCGCTACATCAAGCAGAGGCAAGGTGGTTTGCTGTATAAGCTGCTTAGCAAATAGTGCCTGCTGCATCGTTTGAAATTGTTTTGGCGACAAACCAATAGCGTTGGTAAGTAATTTGTTGGCATAGCGCTCGCTTATGCCAAGGCGAGATGCAATATGGCTAATTGGCTGAGCTGGTATTTCAGACAATAGCGACAGTGCCCGCTGCACCGTAGTGTCTTTCCCTTCCCAAGCGGGAGATTGAGGCGCACTGTCAGGCCGACACCGCAAACATGGCCTGAATCCATCAGACATGGCTTGAGCCGCAAGACTATAATAAGCCACGTTTTCTTCTTTCGGCAGTTTTGCAGGGCAAATAGGCCGGCAGAAGATCCCTGTTGTTTTCACCGCAACAAAAAAGCGACCATCAAATCGCGCATCTCTGCTGCATCTGGCTGATGCATAAGCCTGTTGGTGTGCATTTTTTATTGCCGACATTGGAATCTCTCAAACATGTTAGTCGCGATAAGCTTGAGTTAGCTATATTTACTGTGACCATCTGTTTTTGCTTGTGGGCTTTTCTGAAAGGCCCTTCTCTAGTTTATGCTTAAAAACCTAAATTAAGGCGACAAAATCAGAACTCACTATTTTGTCATACTTTTTTTGCTCTGCTTGCTGCGTTGCTCTTCCTTCCATTTCTCGATACTTGCTAGCACTTTTTAAAAAAGTGCCGTTTTTACACACATTTGATAAATGACCAACCTATCCGCATAATATTGCCACCTTGATAACCACTGCCTATCTCTCATGTTGCAGAGAAACTGGCCTAATGAGCTAACTGTATGCCAACTATTTTGCGCATTTCGATGTCGCGCTTTTTTCTAATGTGTGCATTACCACTACTCGTGCTTTATTCGCACACATTGTCTGCTGACTGGCTCGATAACTATGCCAGCTATGTAAATAAAGAGGCTGATAAATATAATGTACCTGGCTATGCATTTGTTTTTTATGAGCAGGGAAAAACGCCTCGGGTTTATGTTTACGGCAAAACGCGCAAACGAGGTGGTGAAAAGGTTACAAAAGACACCGTGTTTCGCCTTGCGTCTGTGTCAAAAACCTTTACCGCACTGCTAAGCGCAAAATTGGTAGAGCGTAACCAGCTCTCGTGGGAAACACCCATTAAAACGCTACTTCCAGACATTCCGTTTAACGGCAAGGGAATGGAAGCCCTAAAACTTCAGCACATTGTCGGTCAATCGAGTGGCTTTATGCCAAATGCTTACGATAATTTAATTGAAGCCGACTACTCACTAGAACGGGTATTAACGTCGCTAGGGGAGCTTGAGCCATTGTGTAAACCGGGCGACTGCTACACGTATCAAAATGCGTTATTCGGCGCATTGGAGTACTACTTCAGTAAGCAAAATACGTCTTATTCGAGCCAAATGCAGTCTTACTTGTTCACTCCGTTAGGCATGACATCTTCCAGTGTTGGTAAAGGCGGACTGCTTGCCTCAGAATCATGGGCTCGGCCACACATCGCAATAGCCCGTAATAAATGGCTCGAAGGCGAGGTAGAAAGCAATTACTACCGTTTTTCGCCTGCCGCTGGCGTTAACGCTAGTATTTATGATATGACCATCTATTTGCAGGCATTACTTGGGGAATTTCCCACTGTTATCTCTGAAGAAATGGTGGAATATGTGACCAGAGAGCGGGTTCGAACTAAGCGCGAAACCTATCGCAGAGGATGGCGCGGCATGATTAGCGACGCCCACTATGGCTTAGGCTGGCGTATTTACGACCTTGATGGTAAACAACTGAATTATCACGGCGGATGGGTAAAAGGTTATCGTGCAGACGTGGCCTTTATGCCTGAGAAAAAAGCGGGATATGTCATGTTGATGAATGCAGAGTCGAACATGATTAATAGCGCCACCGCTGAGCTGTGGAAACGCTTTTTAAAACAAGCCGACGACTAGCTCGCCGGCTTGAACTTTCTGCGCTGCTTATTAAACAGCTTCAATAACTCTACCAAAGCATGAAGCAACGTACAGCGCTTCCATACTTACTGTTTAAGATAGGTATAACCGTTTAGACATTTTTCGTAAAAATCTGTCCAGCGTACGCCTTCTCTCGGCTTAAGTTTACCATCCCATACATGTTTATCGATTAAGCGTTTAACGTCAGATGCCATGGCACGAGGATTATATTGCATAACGTTAAGTACATCTTCTACCGATGAGCCTTTAACAACTTCCTCGATATAGAAATCTTCTGGATCGTCGTCATAGCTGTAAATATGTACTTCGTTCAAGCGACCAAATAAGTTGTGCATATCACCCATTACGTCTTGATAAGCACCTGTTAAAAACAACCCTACATAGTAAGGTTCACCCTGTTTTAACGGGTGCATAGGCAATACATCGGTGATTTCTCTGCCAATGGTGAACTGATCAATCTTGCCGTCGCTGTCGCAGGTAATATCAACAAGAGAGCAATTTACCGTTGGCTCCTCGTTCATGCGCGTTAATGGCACTACTGGCAACAATTGGTCGATTGCCCATGTGTCGGCAGCCGACTGGAACACAGAGAAGTTGCACAGGTACTGCGACGACAAGCTGTAATCGAGCTCTTGCAGCTCTTCCGGTACGTATTCTTCTTTTCGATACCAGGTTTGCAACCTACCCATAATTTGCCAATACAGCGTTTCAATCTTGGCAAGCTCTTCCAGAGGAATTACGCGCAGCTTAAAAGCATCAAGAGCCTGCTCTTTGTACTGCGAGGCATCGTTATATACCTCATGCATGTTCTCTTGCTCATCAAAGGTGTCTGCCAACTCTCTAATATTCTTTAAGAAAAAGTGCTCGCCTTCCTTGACAGACGTATCCATGGTTGCGGCATTAGATTTAATTTCACCCACAATTTCAGTGATAACACAGCTATGATGCGCTGTAATTGCACGTCCACTTTCACTGACTAAATGAGGATGAGGTACGCCTTCTAAGTCGCACATCTCTTTCATGCCGTACACCACGTCAGCAACATATTCTTGCATGCTGTAGTTACGCGACGATTCATTGGTAGAGTTACTTCCGTCGTAATCAATCCCTAAGCCACCGCCTACATCAACATAGTCTAACTCAAAACCCATTTTATGAAGGTCGGCATAAATACGGGCGCCTTCAGTCACGGCTTCTTTTACCGCTCTGATATCGGTAAGCTGGCTGCCAATATGAAAATGCAAAAGTTTGAGACAGTGGGCCATGCCCTGCTCTTCTAAATAGCGAGCTGCATTAATTATCTCGGTAATAGTAAGACCGAATTTTGCTCTTTCGCCGCCTGAGCTTTCCCACTTTCCACGGCCTTTTACCGTCATTTTCGAGCGCACGCCAATAATAGGATCGATATCTAATTCTTTTGATACTTTTACCAGCAGTAACAGTTCTGTGTATTTCTCAACAACGACGACTACACGGCGGCCAAGCTTGCGCCCAAGCAGCGCTAGTCGCATAACTTCATCGTCCTTGTAACCATTTAGAATAGTGAGCGACTCTTCATTTGTGTTCATTGCTAGCACAGTGAGAAGCTCGGCTTTAGACCCAGCTTCTAGCCCGTAATTAAAGGGTTTGCCGGCATCAACAATCTCCTCAACCACTTCACGCATCTGATTGACTTTTACTGGGTATACGCCTTGATACTCGCCTTTGTACTCAGCTTCAGCAATCGATTTACGAAATGCAGTATTTAAACCCGCTACTTGCGAGCGCAAGATATCGTGGAAACGAACAACAACTGGGAACTGAACACCTTCTTTACGTATATCTTCAATCACTGAATTGAAATCTATGCGTATACTCGGATTTTCGGGTACGGGCGTAATGTGGACGTTGCCATTTTCACCAACCTGAAAATAACCGCCACCCCATTGAGAGACGCCATAGACGCGCTCTGCTTCCTCGATACTCCAATTAGACAATATGATCACCTTTTAAAAAGTGCGCTAGCGTTAATCTAGCTTATGAGTGCAAAAATAAGTCGCGTATTATAGACAAAGACATAAATGTTGCGACGTAAAATATCTATTGTTTCGAATAATTTAATTTATCGCGGCGTTGCTGTATCTATCCACGATTTTACGTATGCCATCACGCTTGGTTCAACTCTCTCACAAACCTCATCCAAAAAAGTGCTCACATCGTTCGTACGCTTGAAAGTAAAGTGCTGATTTTCAAAATATCGTTGCGCAATATGGTTGGCGTCAGTCGTTTCATCTTCCAGCCACAATTCACTCAATTGATTTCTGCGATCTAGATGAATTGAGTCTTTTATACGTATAACGGTATCTGTCTTTGTGCTAGACCATGACCGAATATCAACGAATAAATGGAAGGCCCTGCCTCTTCTGCTTTGCAGTACCGCTGACAATTCACCCAAATAGTTAACATTAGTCCCCATATCCCAGTGCCCGCGGAGGGTTACAAGAATACAGTTTTGAAAAATCTCTATATCAAACGAACGACGAAACGGGTTGCCACTCATTGCAGGGTTAACACTCAGTGCTCAAAGAAAGCTGTGAAACGATGTTAGAACGTATCGAAAGATTAAACAACCTTGCACTCATTACATATTCTGTGGTTTTTGGCGATACTGTTCAAAGTGCTTCGTGAGTATGAATGGAAGATAACGTTTTAAGCTGTGAGCATGCGTATATGCTTAGGTGACGGTATTGAATTTTTTATATGTTGGGCCCAGCGAATTGAGTTATTGCCGGGCCCATTTAAGACTTAATAACCGTATTTAGTCGTCACCAAATTCACGGATAATACTGTTGATGGTTTCTTTCGCATCACCTAGCACCATTCGGGTATTTTCTTTGAAGAAAAGTGGGTTATCCACCCCAGCAAAACCCGCATTGGCAGACCGCTTTAATACAAATACTGTTTTGGCACGGTAGGCCTCAATAACCGGCATGCCGTAAATAGGACTGCCTTTCATTTCTTTTGCCGCTGGATTAACTACATCATTGGCTCCAATAACAATTACCACGTCATAGTTTTCCATACGAGGGTTAACGTCATCCATTTCGAACAACTGATCATAAGGAACGTCGGCTTCGGCTAACAGTACGTTCATGTGCCCAGGCATACGCCCTGCCACTGCATGAATACCGTAATCTACCGTACAGCCGTTTTCTTCTAGTAAAGACTGCAACTCACGCACTGCATGTTGCGCTTGCGCTACGGCCATGCCATACCCTGGCACCACCAATACCGCTTGGGCTGCTTCTAACACGTAAAATGCATCTTGTGCGGCCAGTACCTTAATCTCGCCTTCAATTTTCTCGCCTGCCTCAACAGGTGTAGAAAATCCAGATAGCAGTACGTTCATTAGTGAGCGGTTCATGGCCTTACACATAATATTCGTCAAGATAAGCCCTGACGCGCCAACTAACAGGCCAGTAACAATAAGAATGGTATTGCCGGTGGCCAAACCTGCTGCAGAGGCAGCCACTCCTGAGTAGCTGTTGAGCAAAGCAATGACTACTGGCATATCAGCGCCGCCAATAGAAATAGTGGCCCACAAACCAAAACTAAGTGCTAGTGCGATAGCGCAATACAGCCATACGGGGTTTGACGGTTCGGTTGTGAACATATATCCCACCACTACCATGCCAATAAGATGAAGAATGCTTAGCTCTCGAAGCCCGGTAAAGACAACCGCTTTTGAGCTCATCTTTCCTGACAGTTTCCCCCACGCTACTACCGAGCCTGAAAAAGTAACGCCACCAACCAGTATGGTGAAAAATAGGGTTGCAAAGGTAAACGCGCCAGCAGTTTGTAGCGCCGCCATGCCCATGCTCGATAACGTCGCCCAGCCGAGTAACAGTGATGCTGCGCCACCAAAACCATTAAACAACGACACCATCTCTGGCATTGATGTCATTTCAACGGTTTTTGCCTTCCAGGCACCATAGGCGCCACCAATAACAAATCCTAGCAATATATAGTGATAGCTGATGATTTGCTGATCGAGCAGAGTAACAACTACCGCTATGAGCATACCAATAGCAGAGATAAAATTACCTTTTTTCGCCGTATCTGGGTGACTTAACAACTTAAGACCAAGAATAAATAGTGCCGCAGCAACTACGTACGCAAGGTTAATCGTGGTTACAATATTATTCACCTGCGTACTCCTTACTTCGTTTTCTTTTTAAACATATTTAGCATGCGGTCGGTGACCAAATAGCCCCCCACCACATTAATACTGGCCAGTGCCACCGCGATGGTACCCAACACGGTAGTTAACACGCTGTTGTCACTACCCGATGCCACTAAGGCGCCAACTAAGGTAATACCTGAAATAGCATTCGAGCCTGACATGAGTGGCGTATGAAGCGTAGCAGGGACTTTTCGGATGAGTTCAAAACCAAGAAACCCTGCCAATAACACGATAAAAAGTAAGTATATGATGTCCACAATTAAGCTCCTTTGTATGCATTAAGCAGCATGTCGTTGGTAACGCTTCCCTGATGCGCAATAACGCAGCCAGCAAGAATATCGTCGTCCAAATTAAGGTTAAACGTATTGGTTTCTGTGTCGAAGAACTCGTCCACAAGGTTATAAATATTATTGGCGTACATGTCGGTGGCAGCTCGCGCGACAAACTGACTCCAGTAGCCATCGCCAATAACATTAACGCCATTCACCTCAACGGTTTCTCCAGCGACTGAGCCTTCAACATTACCGCCAGAGGTGGCCGCCATATCCACTACAACACTGCCTGGCTTCATTAGCGCTAAGGTGTCTTTTGAAATAAGCACAGGGGGCTTTCGGCCAAACAGTTGCGCTGTGGTAATCACAATATCTGAATCGGCAATAGCGTCGCGCTGAGCGTCTTGCTGCTTGGCTTTTTGTTCTTCGGTAAGCTCTTTGGCGTATCCGTCTTTCGTTTGGCCCGTTTCACCAATATCGATTTTAAGGAATTTTCCACCAAGAGACTCAACCTGCTCTGCAACCACTTCGCGAGTGTCGTAGGCAAGCACATTAGCGCCAAGGCGTTTTGCTGTGGCAATAGCCTGCAGGCCTGCCACACCAGCGCCAATGATAAATACTTTGGCGGGTTTAATAGTGCCCGATGGCGTCATCATCATGGGTAAAATAGAAGGAAGTAAACTTGCTGCCTGCATCACCATTACATAGCCCGCTAGGCTCGCTTGAGAGCTTAAGGCATCCATTTTTTGAGCACGGGAAGAACGCGGGATCATTTCAACTGAAATAGCCGTAAGCTGCTTGTCAGCAATCGACTCAATAAGCGGTTGTTGAAAGAAAGGGTCAAGATGGCCAACCACAATGGCCCCTTTTTTCATCAACGCCAACTGCGCTTCGCTAGGCTTGTTTACGGCCACCACCATATCCGCTGATGATACTGACTCATTCACATCACTAATGACAGAAACACCCACACCTTCATATTCTTTATCAGAGTAGCCAGCAAGTAGACCTGCTCCGGCCTCAAGGATAATAGAAGCCCCTTTCTTAATTAGCCGCTGCGCGCTAGATGGCGTTACAGCACAGCGCTTTTCCACTTTATTTAACGAGTCTGGCGTTTTAGATTCGTTTAAAACAATAATTTTCATACGCTTCTCCTTATTCTTAGGCGCTTCGAGAATGACACCCTTTATTCTCATTGAAACCATTTTATTCATTTATGCTGATTATTTTTCGGCTAAATCCAACGCTCGTTTAAATATTTGCAGGCTAAAAGAACACAAACAAGCTGTTTAATTTTCACTCTACGCCTTGGTAAACATACGCCTAGGGAACATTTTTTACAAAAATTTTTAAGTTTAAATACATAACTATAATTTATATGAAATTCACTTATATTTGTTTTTTTAGTCAGGATTGTAGCTACCAAGAGGAAATTTAAAGTATGGAGGTTGTTTTTTGTACAGCCGTAAAGGTACAAAAAACGAACAGGCTTTAGCGGTACACCGTAAATTACAACTCGATTATTCGATAAAAAGGCGAGTCATTCTTTATTACCATTTCTTTTTGCCGTTTCTTTTTTCCCATCATGTGATCAGTTAATAGATATAAAACGTTTATTCATTACGCGTTAGGTTTCATATGCAACCGAGCGTTTTGTTAACTAAAAATATCACAACGAATACACCATCATCAGAGTAGGCAGCAAGAGTGCTTTTTTTAAGAATGCTTTCACAAGCTTTCACAGAATGCACCGTGCGGCGTGGGGAGAAAAATAGTGTTTGGGCTTTTTAAATCGAATCCGTCAAAGAAAATGCGGAAAGAATACGACCAGCTTTTAGAGCGAGCCATGCTTGCGCAAAGAAAGGGCGATATTAAAACGTATTCTATGCTGACCGCAGAATCTGAAGAACTGTGGAAGAAAATAGAGGAAGTAGAAAAACAGCAGTAGTTTTTCGCTTCTAACAATATTGTTTCAATTCAAGACTTCATATCGCATTGTAGTGCTTATACCCGTAAACTAACGCCTTAAGAGTTAGTTTAAATAAGGGCGTTGGTATTATGGTACTCCGTTTCTTTACAACGATGCTATACGGCATCGTTATCACATCTTCCGTGTTGTATAACAGCGCCCAAGCCATTGAGGCAGGCCAATACTACTATTTCATTTCTGAACAATGCGAACCACGAGGCCCACAAGCGCCTGAAGAACGCGGCGCAGTTACTCCCGATCTCTTGCTGTTTGAAGTTGTGCCTGCTGGCATCAGTGATTATTTCGTGCACATGAACACCGAAGCGCTTGTGTATTACACCGAAGAAGGGCAAGAATACTTAACTGGCCTAGAACAAGAGCAAGCGTATACCGCCGGTAGTGACAATAGCGACGGCAGCAGTATTATTCATCATGATTTTATGTTGCAGCGTGAAGCGATAAACCTCAAAGACCTCATCTCAACACTGAATCGTTTTTCTCAGCAGCAAACAGAGAAAGGGTATTACTATCGCACTATTTTGGCACTAGGTGATGAAAGCGCTAGGTTTAAAGCCGTAACTCGAGTACGTTTAACAGAAAGCGAAGCCGCTAATCGCATGCTGCTTTCCGACTACTCAACTAGCTACTATCGTTTAGATAAGGCTGGGAACGCCAGCGCTACCCCATTCATTAGTGTTGATCATAATGCTTTGATGCGAAAGAACATTCATCAATACAACAGCCCCTTTAACGCGTATACAACAACTCACGTATGCGGCGAAAAGTGGGAGTCGGGAATTTAGAATGAAAGTTGGGAATTTAGTTGTTCCGATACAGGGTTTTAATAATATGAAACCCAAAGCGGGTTTTTACTGGCCCGTGTACTTTTAGCACTTCTTTTTTAAACACCACATCGTCAAATGCTTTTACCATTTGGCCGCGACGAAATTCACCTAAATCGCCGCCTCGCTTACCCGACGGGCACGTTGAATGCTTTTTTGCTAGCGTGCCGAAATTTTTACCTTTTTTAAGCTGCTCTAAAATAGAAAACGCCTCTTTTTCGGTTTTTACCAGAATATGTACAGCGGCTGCTGTTGCCATGACAATGCCCATTAGCGTTGAATATTTACGCCTCAGAGTATAACCCAGAGCAACGCTGAGCGTAAGCATACGAATAACCGCTAGGCAGTATTTCAATTTTGCTGAATAGGTTTACTTTTTAGCGCAAATTCCGCTAACGTAGGTTGAGATTAAAATGTGGACAATAAGAATAATGAAACGATTTTTTAAGTGGATTGGTTCCGGTTTACTTGTTGTAGTGCTATTCGGCGGCGGCTTCGCTGCTCACGAATGGTATGCAGATAAACCCTTTTACTTTAATAATTTTTTAAACAGAGAGATGGTGAAGGTAGCGTTTGATAGCCCGGAAACTCTAACCTCGTTGGGTTTTTTAGAGTCGGTAGGCATTAAGGGACACAACGCTAAGCTAGACGATGCCAGCCCAGAAAAAGGCGAAGCCCTTTTTGATAAGGCGCGGGACATTAGGCAAGTTATCGTCGATTACAATAATGAAGACCTAAGTAAAGACGAGCTACTTTCTAAAAAAATTACTCTTTATTTGCTGGATTATTTAATTGGCAACGAGCCATTTCAATATCACACCTATCCTGTAAACCAATTGTTTGGTGTGCAAAACGGCTTTCCAAGCTTCATGCAGGGTCAACATCAAATTAATGATGCAACCGATGTTGAGAATTATCTCAGTCGCTTAGGCGCGGTAGATGAAAAGTTTGCTCAAGTACTTGAAGGGCTAAAACTGCGTGAAGAAAAAGGCATTATTCCTCCCCAATTTGTTATCACTCGCGTGCTCGATGAAATGAACAGCTTTGTTTCTTCGCCGCTTAACGAGAACATTTTATATAGCTCGTTAAAGGAGAAAATGGCTTATGTAGAAACACTATCGCAAGAACAGCAGGATGAGTTTTTGGCTAAAGCCGAAGCGCGCATTAATGATGATGTAAACCGCGCTTATCAGCTATTTATCGACTACTTCACAACACTACAGGCAAAGGCAGGTAACGATCACGGTTACTGGCACTTACCCGATGGCGATAAGGTATATGCCAACGCCCTTCGTTTTTTCACTACCACCGATATGAACGCAGACGAAATTCACAATATCGGCTTACAAGAAGTGGCTCGAATTCAAGGCGAAATGCTGACAATTCTTGAAGGCGAAGGCTACGACGTAACGTTAGGGTTTACAGAAGCAATGGATGCCCTTGCAGCAGACCCCTCTCACTATTATGAAGACAGTGATGCTGGCCGTGAACAAATACTCAAAGACTATCAAACCATTCTTGATGAAATTGAAGAAGGCATGAGCGAGGTTTTCCGTATTCGTCCCGAGGCCGGCATGGAAGTAGTGCGCATTCCTGAGTTTAAGGAAAAGACGGCACCTGGTGCGTATTATCAGCAGCCAGCCATAGACGGTTCAAGACCGGGCCGCTTCTTCGCTAATCTTTACGATATCAAGGCTACCCCTAAATACAGCATGCGAACGCTGGCCTACCATGAAGGCATTCCAGGGCATCATTTCCAAATAGCGCTAGCGATGGAAATTGAAGGCATGCCGTTTATTCGAAAAATGTCGCCATTCACTGCTTATACAGAGGGGTGGGCGCTTTATTCGGAATATTTAGCGTGGGAGATGGGTTTTCAAGACAATCCACTGGACAACCTTGGTCGACTTCAAGCGGAATTGTTTAGAGCTGTGCGCTTGGTGGTAGACACAGGTATTCACCAAAAACGCTGGACCCGAGAAGAGGCCATCGACTACATGGCAAATAACACGGGTATGGCGCTTAGTGACGTTACTTCAGAGATAGAGCGTTATATTGTGATGCCAGGGCAGGCAACTTCGTACAAGGTTGGCATGCTTAAGATTTTGGAACTGCGAGAGAAAGCGAAAACTGCCCTGGGCGATAAATTTGACCTACGAGACTTTCATGATGTGGTGCTTAAAAATGGTGCAGTACCTCTGGCGATCCTCGAGGAACTCATTGACGCTTACATTGAAGAGAAGCAAGCGTAGAAAGCAGAAAATAACCCTTGGACCAACTCGATGCACAACCACTGCTATAACTGTATCGGGCACATTACCTGAACGATTAATAATGGACAAAACATGAGCAAAGACAGCAAACGACAACATTCAAGTAAAATTGTAGATGGTATTGCAAAGGCCCCGAGTCGCTCAATGCTGCGTGCAGTAGGCTTTGGTGATGATGATTTTAAAAAGCCACAAGTTGGGATTGCGTCTACATGGAGCATGGTAACGCCGTGCAATATGCACATAAACACCCTTGCAGAAGAGGTGGGTAAAGGTGTCGATAGCGCCGGTGCGAAAAGCGTTATTTATAATACCATCACAATTTCTGACGGCATCTCGATGGGCACCGAAGGAATGAAGTATTCATTGGTGTCGCGCGAAATTATTTGCGACTCCATCGAGGCTGTATCGGCGTGTATGGGACATGACGGCATTATTGCCATAGGTGGGTGTGACAAAAATATGCCCGGTTGTATTATGGGGCTTGCTCGTTTGAATCGACCGTCTATTTTTGTTTATGGCGGCACAATATTACCCGGTAAAAACCATACCGATATCGTGTCAGTTTTTGAAGCGGTGGGCGGCCATGCGAGCGGAGATATTCCCATTACTCAGCTTGAAGAAATAGAAAAGACAGCGATTCCGGGCCCGGGCTCCTGCGGCGGTATGTATACCGCAAACACCATGGCGTCAGCCATTGAAGCAATGGGCATGAGCTTACCTAATAGCTCAGCGCAAAATGCCGTGTCTGACAGTAAAAAGCAAGACTGTATCAATGCAGGTAGAGCCATTGCTTACCTCCTTGAGCATGATATTAAACCCTCAGATATCATGACCAAACAAGCCTTTGAAAATGCCATCACCGTTATCATTACGCTTGGCGGTTCAACTAATGCCGTGCTGCATTTAATTGCGATGGCCGACGCCATTGGTGTTGAAATTACCCTAGAGGACTTTACACGCATAGGCGATAAAACCCCCGTTATTGCAGATTTGCGACCTAGCGGTCAGTACTTAATGTCAGAGCTGATTGAGATTGGCGGTATTCAGCCACTCATGAAGCGCCTGCTTGACGCCGGTATGTTACACGGCGACTGCATGACGGTGACCGGAAAGACGGTAGCGGAGAACTTAGCCAATGTGGCTGATTACCCAGAGGGGCAAGATATCATTCTGCCTTTATCCTCACCCATTAAACCCGATAGTCATTTAGTAGTATTGTCTGGCAATTTAGCCGCAGAAGGTGCCGTATCAAAAATAACAGGTAAAGAAGGATTAAGGTTTACGGGTACCGCAAAAGCCTTTGATTCCGAGGAAGAAGCTTTTGAAGCTATTATGAGTGGTAAAGTAGTGGCGAACGACGTGGTAGTGATCCGCTATGAAGGGCCTAAAGGCGGTCCTGGCATGCGTGAAATGTTAAGTCCAACCTCGGCTATTATGGGCAAAGGGCTTGGCAGTGATGTTGCCCTAATTACCGACGGCCGATTCTCAGGAGGAAGCCGAGGGTTTGTGGTGGGTCATGTTACACCTGAAGCGATTGAAGGCGGGATAATTGGCTTGGTGGAAGATGGCGACACAATCACTATTGACGCGCAAACTCGCGAAATTAACCTTGACGTTGACGAAGCCACTCTTGCCCGCAGGCGCGAAAATTGGACACCACCTGAGCCACGCTATACTCGCGGTTTGCTAGCAAAATACGCAAAAACGGTAAGCTCGGCCTCCACCGGCGCAGTAACCGATAAGATATAAGTAGGGGATACGCCCGGGGCACAGCGACATCACTTGTCACCGGGCGTATCGATAGCGCTCATCAATAGCACTTACCAATCACACTTACCATTTGCAGCATTGCCAGCTAATAGCAACACACCGACAAATTGGGCGTTAACAGCACAGGTATTTAACATGTGGTGAGAGTGGAATCCTAGTGCTTTTCTTTTACATGCTGCAGTGCATTGTCTATGAGTTCAAAAACATGGTCATCATACAAGCTATAAATGATGTGCTTGCCTTCCCGTCGAGTTTTCACCAAGTTTTCGTTTTTAAGAATTTTTAACCGCTGCGATACCGTCGACATTTGAGATTGAGTGGCTAATTCAGATACGCACGCTTCGCCTCTATACAAAATAGTGAGTAATTTTAGTCTTTCTGCATCAGCGATTGCCTTAAATAACTGTGCAGTGCGCTCGAAGATGACCTGGTCTTCTTGCGGCGCATAACGCTGTGTTTCATGTGCGTGATAATCACTATCCTGTTCAGACACCGTCATAGTTGCTTTACCTTCAACAATTCATCATTTAAAGAAGTATGGTAACTCAACGCTGTTTTTTTATCTCAAAAAGAAGATCAAACCTTGCTAAAGAATAAATTATAAACAATAATACATTTCAACAATTAATGAAATGTTCTAGTAAAAGAGGCAAGCCAATGAGCGAATGTAAAGTACACCAAAATCATCCTCACCAACATGGGCCAGATTGTGGCCATACAGCAGTAAAGCACGGTGATCACATTGACTATTTACACGATGGGCATTTGCATCATGTGCACAATGATCATGTCGATGAGCACAAGTTAGAGGTGAACGGCACCAACCCAGATAAATGCACAGAAGGACATCAATGCGCTGGTCATGACGATGGGCATGTTCATGGTCCAGATTGTGGTCATGAGGCGGTCCCACACGGCGACCACATTGACTATATTGTTGATGGACACCTACATCACCAACACAATGGCCATTGTGATAATCACGGCCCGGTTGAAATTTTATAGTGGTCATCGCTGACCTTACAGTGTGAGCCGATTTGGTCACTGGATATAAAAAAGGCGCTAACTTCAAAAGTTAGCGCCTTTTCTTTAAGCGTTAAGCGGGGGGATGATTACATCATGCCGCCCATTCCGCCCATGCCGCCCATATCAGGCATTCCAGAGCCAGAATCGTCTTTTGGTAGTTCAGCTACCATAGCTTCGGTGGTAATCATTAATGAAGCGATAGACGATGCAAACTGAAGCGCACTGCGAGTTACTTTAGTCGGGTCAAGAATACCCATCTCTAGCATGTCGCCGTAGGTGTCGTTAGCCGCGTTGTAACCGAAGTTACCATCGCCGCCTTTCACTGCGTTAATAACAACAGAGGCTTCAGCACCTGCGTTAGCGGCGATTTGACGAAGAGGCGCTTCCATTGCACGTAGTGCAAGCTTAATACCTACTGTTTGGTCTTCGTTGTCGCCAGTAAGTGCTTCAAGCTTAGAGGCCGCACGAACCAACGCAACACCGCCACCAGGTACTACACCTTCCTCTACCGCTGCGCGAGTTGCGTGTAGTGCATCTTCTACGCGGTCTTTCTTCTCTTTCATTTCTACTTCAGTGGCTGCACCCACTTTAATCACAGCAACACCGCCAGAAAGCTTAGCTAAACGCTCTTGAAGCTTTTCTTTGTCATAGTCAGAAGAAGAATCTTCAATTTGACCTTTGATTTGCGCGCAACGGCCTTGAATAGCTTCTTCGTCGCCGTTACCGTCAACAATAGTCGTGTTGTCTTTGTTAATCACTACACGCTTCGCTGTACCTAGGTCTTCAAGCTGCACTTTTTCAAGGTCTAGACCAATCTCTTCAGAGATGACTGTACCGCCTGTAAGTACCGCGATGTCTTGAAGCATTGCTTTACGGCGGTCGCCGAAACCAGGTGCTTTAACCGCAGCAACTTTCACGATACCGCGCATGTTGTTTACCACTAGTGTTGCTAGCGCTTCGCCTTCAACATCTTCAGCCATAATGAGTAGTGGCTTGCCAGCTTTTGCAACACCTTCAAGTGTTGGAAGCAATTCACGGATGTTAGAAATTTTCTTATCAACTAACAAGATGAATGGGCTATCTAATTCAACAGTGCCGTTTTCTTGGTTGTTGATGAAGTAAGGAGATAGGTAACCACGGTCGAACTGCATACCTTCAACAACGTCTAGTTCGTTTTGAAGTGCTTGTCCTTCTTCTACAGTGATAACACCTTCTTTACCTACTTTTTCCATTGCCTGTGCAATGATGTCGCCAACTTCTGAGTCAGAGTTTGCAGAGATAGTGCCCACTTGTGCAATAGACTTGCTGTCTGCACAATCTGTAGATAGCGCTTTAAGCTCGGCAACGGCAGCGATAACTGCTTTGTCGATACCGCGCTTAAGGTCCATTGGGTTCATGCCCGCAGCAACAGACTTAAGGCCTTCAGTTACGATAGATTGCGCAAGTACAGTAGCAGTAGTTGTACCGTCACCCGCTTCGTCATTCGCTTTAGAGGCTACTTCTTTCACCATCTGAGCGCCCATGTTCTCAAACTTGTCTTCAAGTTCGATTTCTTTCGCTACAGACACACCGTCTTTAGTAATAGTCGGAGCGCCGAAAGACTTGTCTAAGACAACGTTACGGCCTTTAGGACCAAGGGTTACTTTTACTGCGTTTGCTAGCGTGTTTACACCTTTAAGCATTTTTGTGCGAGCGTCGTCACCAAAACGTACTTCTTTAGCTGCCATGATTCAATTCCTCTCTAATTCGATTAAACGTTAGTCGTTATTACTCAACAATCGCTAGGATGTCGCTTTCGCTAAGGATTAGAACTTCTTCACCATCCAGCTTTTCTGTTTTAACGCCATAACCGTCATTGAAAATTACGGTGTCGCCAACTTTTACGTCAAGCGCTTTAATATCGCCATTCTCAAGTATGCGACCATTACCCACAGCGATAACTTCACCGCGAGTTGATTTTTCTGCTGCAGAACCAGTCAGAACGATACCGCCTGCAGATTTGCTTTCTTGCTCTGCGCGTTTAATAATTACGCGGTCGTGTAAAGGACGAATTGCCATTTTCAAGTCTCCTGAAAATTCCACTATTCAAAGTTAAATAATTATCAACATTCAACTTTTTGAATGTTGAGTGCCTGGAACGCTCATTGCTGAGCAGTTAAAATCTTATCTGCACGGTTAAATGGGGTAGTACCCAAACAAGTTCAAGTGTTTTTATACAAAAAAATGTAAAAAAATTGATTTTTTTGCGAAATACCTGCGTTTTGAGGATGAGCTTGAAAAGAAGAAAGCGTAGCATCACGTGAGAATCTACTATGAAAAGGTGCTAAGTGAGCTTACTTCAGCCGCTTATCTTCTTCATTCTGTGTATTGTCAGTATATTCACCTTCAATCACATCTTCTTTGTTTTTAGCTGATGTATCGAATGGTGAACCGTTGCTGCCAAAGGGGTTTTGTTGCCCATGTGCATTGAAACCGCCCGCATTAGCTCCACTGGGCCCTCCACTAGGTATAACAACGCGCATTTTCATGTGCTTACTCACCTGTGCAGCAAGTAAATGTCGCGTTCCGGGCAATACAAACATAAAACCTAATATGTCGGTGATAAATCCTGGCGTCACTAACAAGACACCTGCCACCACGAGCATTAACCCTTCAACAAGCTCTTTTCCAGGCATTTCGTTGCGCTGCATTTTTGCCTGTGCAGTTTGAAGCGTACTGATCCCTTCACGTTTTACAAAATAAGAGCCAATAAAGGCAGTGAGAATAACAATACCTATTGTGTTCCAACCGCCAATAATGCTGCCAACATTCACCAGAAGGGCGATTTCTAAAATAGGAAGTACGGCAAATAAAATGAATAAAACCCGCAAAATGAGTCCTCTTTAAACAGTATATTAGGTGTATGTGGGTGTTGAGCCTAAATGCAAACAAAGGTTCGCACGCTTTCGCTTAAATACCTGCTCAATACGACCGATAGCCACTGCTATCGAAAATCTCGTGCTTTCTTACCGTGCGTGAAACAATATTGATAAACCAAGGGACTTGCTCTTTGAAAGCCCCATGTCATATCAGCTTTACACTGCGTCAGTTTTATTATGAATAACTCACCGTCAGTGGGCAGCGCCGCTGGAAAAAGCGTATAGCGTTTACGTAGATAGTCTTACCCTTATTTAAGGTGAACTATGTCAAACTCTATACTCTATTTTGGTATAATTGCGCACCTTTTGTAAGGCAAACGTGTATAAATACTCATAAATGTGCTGAGTCAGTTAACAATTTTACTGACTTTACTGGCAGTGGCTTAAAACAAACCATTTAGAATTCACAATAGAAGTTGAAGTTATCAATATGATTAGTGCCCTATTAAACCGAGTGTCGACATTTTTTTTGCCCCGTCGAACGTTTGCTTTTGCTGCAATGGTATTTTCAGTTTCTCTTCTTCTAGTGACTACACTATCTGTCACCGCTGCAGCACAGTCGCAATTTCCTGCCAGCGTAGACAACGCATTCTCACAAGAACCCAAGTTTTTAGACGTGGAGCAAGCGTTTGTCTTCGACTTCAACCAGAAAGACAGCACGCTAACACTCACATTTGCTATTGCAGATGGTTATTACCTGTATAAAAAACAGTTTAAGTACGTCGCCAAAGACGCCGAAATAGGCGAAGCAACCTATCCTAAAGGAGTAATGATTGAAGATGAGTTTTACGGCAAGTCGGAAGTATTTTATGACAGCGTAACAATAAAACTGCCCCTTGAAGAAGCGTCTTCCGATGGTGTGGTGAAAGTACGTTATCAAGGCTGCGCTGATGCAGGGCTGTGTTACCCACCCACTATAAAGGTGGTTTATCTCAATGAAAGTGTTAGTAATGGACCAGCGTCTGTTCAAAGTGGCGCTTCAACACCACAAAGCGAACAATTTACGCTAGCTAATCAATTGATTAACAAAGAAAACCTTCCTCTTACTCTGTTGTTGTTTTTCATCTTGGGTATTGGCCTTGCGTTTACCCCTTGTGTGTTCCCTATGTATCCCATTGTATCAGGCATTGTCATTGGTCAAGGCAACACAAAAAGCCTTTCTCATTCTTTTTGGCTTACCTTCGTTTATGTACAAGGGATGGCAATTACCTATTCTCTGCTTGGGCTGGTTGTGGCAGTAGCGGGAGCGCAATTTCAAGCGGCTCTTCAACACCCTGTTGTATTAGGTGTTTTTATCGGTTTGTTTGCCACCTTAGCAGTGGCACTTTTTGGCGGCTTTGAAATACAACTTCCTTCAAAGTGGCAGGAAAAGCTCACCTTAGCAAGTAACAACCAAACCCCTGGTAGCTTTGCGGGCGTATTTATTATGGGCGTGCTGTCGGGACTTATCGCCTCCCCGTGCACCACAGCTCCGCTTACTGGAATATTGTTGTTTATTGCACAAACAGGGGATATGACCCTTGGATTTATTTCTCTGTATTTGCTTAGCATTGGTATGGGCATTCCGCTGATCATATTTGGGGTTACTGGCGGAAAGCTGCTGCCGAAAGCTGGCAACTGGATGAATGTGGTTAAAGTAACTTTCGGATTCATGATGCTCGCAGTAGCCATAGTGTTTGTAGAGCGGTTGTGGAACAGCTTATATTCAGACTTCCTGTGGGCAGCGTTAGGCTTCGGTTTATTTGGCTATTATTGGCGCTTAAATCGCGCTACGGCTAACAGTAAAATGAAACTGCTACGAGCCATGTTAGTTGCTGCGGGTATAATGGGAAGCGCAGGCATTACTTATCAAACCGGACTGAATGTTGGGCTTTGGGGTGAAAAAATCAGTCACCCTGAATTTATAAAGGCAAGAGATCTTGCCGACTTACAGCAGAAAATTGCAAACGCCAATGCCAACGGCCAAACTGTTATGGTAGACCTTTACGCCGACTGGTGCGTAGCATGTAAAGAATTCGAAAAATACACGTTTCCAGCTCAAAACGTTGTCAATGCGCTGAGTAATACGGTGTGGATGCAAATGGACCTGACCGACAACACGCCCCAGCGTCAGGAAGTGTTTGATAAGTTTGAAGTACTTGGTTTACCTACCATATTATTTTTTGACACAAAAGGTGAAGAGTTAAGACAGTCTCGGGTAACTGGGTTTATGAAAGCTGACGCATTCGCCGCGCACGTTAACAATGCGCTTACCGACGATGCCTCTGTCGATAATGCCCGCTAGGATTAACAACATCACTTTGCGGCACGAGCGGCATAAAGGCCAACATGGCAGTCAGTCTAAAGTGCAGCGAATAAAGGCTGCTTTAGGGCATTCAAGAGTTGCAAGGCCTTTGCATCTTACTTTGATGAACTTGCTAACAATCAGCACATCATTTCTTCTTTCGCTTTCATGGCCTTTGTTAATCTGGACGTTATTGATTCGGGTTTTGCCGCTTCAGGCTTCAGACATTCGTCACCTTCCCTCGCTGCCCTCATCATACCAAACCGCTCTTATGACAAACCTACGCGCAGAAAGCCTGTCTACAAATGCACAACACGAAGGGTGCTTTGATGAGCGCCGCTTTTGCTTTTTGTTAAGTGAGAAGAACGACGCCAGCGGTAGCTACATAATAAGCGTTCAACGTTATATCGATTTACCCTTGGCGTTAACACTGTATTCGGAAGATCTAGGACATCAAGCCCATGCCAATGCGTTTTTAGCCACCAATAACCCTATCGTTTTAGGTGAGACAACGTCTCCATTGCTTTTTTGGTCTAACATGCGCGTTAAATGGACGGTAGGAGATATTGATGCCTCTCATGACAATGACTTTCGCTATTTATCTCCACTACAACCTCACCAGAACTACCCCATTGTGCAGGGTGTTAATGGCAGTTTCAGTCATTCTGGCGCGTCTAGATACGCACTAGATTTTGGTGCAAAAGAGGGGACTCCTGTACTAGCGGCGCGAGGGGGTGTGGTTATCGATACCAAAAGCACTGGTAAGAAAGGCGGACCAACAGCAGATTTTGCGAAATATGCGAATTATGTTGCTATTTTGCATGACGACGGCACTACCGGTGAGTATTACCACCTTAAATATAACGGTGTAACCGTAAGTCGAGAGCAGCGAGTTGCCCAAGGTCAACTTATTGGGTACACCGGAAATACCGGCTTTTCATCTCTACCCCACTTGCATTTTGGTGTATACATAGCAAAATTTCACGGCCGCTATCAAAGCGTGCCGTTTACGCTTAATACTCATAATCCCTAGCTAGCAACACAGTATAAAATCGCTGAAAGCCAAGTATAGCAGGTGATACACCGCTTAAAAAAAGTAACGTTCAATTAACAATTGCAACACACAACCCTTTTAGCGTAGCGAAAACTTTGCCGCGAAAACACCTGATTAGACCAGTATTTTGCTGCTAAATCTTTCTCTATCACTATAATCACGGTATAAAGTAAAAAACAGAAAGGCAAATTGGCTTTTATTCGTGCAACTGCTGCATAATTTTGTTGAAATGACAAATACCGCAGCACTTACCCGAAGATGGCAGCAAACTAGATGAATATTTTGTTATTAAATGGACCTAACCTAAATATGTTGGGCCAGAGAGAACCCGATAAGTATGGCACCCAAACTTTGCAAGACATCGTGGATGATTTGCAGGCTCAGGCGGTCTCAAGCGACGTAACGCTTGCGCACTTTCAGTCTAACGCTGAACATGCACTTATTGAGCGTATACACGGCGCTATGGGCAAAACAGATGCTATCATCATTAATCCTGCCGCATTTACACATACTAGTATTGCCATTCGGGACGCGCTGTTAAGCGTGAACATTCCGTTTATTGAAGTTCATTTGTCGAACGTTCACGCTCGTGAATCGTTTCGTCATCATTCGTATTTTTCTGATGTTGCAGCTGGTGTCATTGTTGGCCTTGGCCCTATGGGTTATTCGCTCGCACTAACTGCAGCAATCAATTTACCGAAATCGCAAAAATAACGCAGAGAAAGAACATGGATATTAGAAAGATAAAGAAACTCATCGAGCTAGTTGAAGAATCTGGTGTAGCTGAGCTAGAAATTACTGAAGGTGAAGAGTCGGTACGAATTCACCGTGGTCCAACTGGTGTTCAAGCCCCGGTAAACTATAGCTTTGCGGCTCCCGCTGCACCACAGCAAGCTCCGGCCCAAGCGCCTGCGGCGCCTGAAGTCGCTGCGCCTTCTGAGCCAGCAGCACCTGAAGGCCATGTAGTTAAATCGCCTATGGTTGGTACTTTCTATCGTGCTTCATCACCTACTTCTAAAGCATTTGCTGAAGTGGGACAGCAGGTTAAAGTAGGCGATACTTTATGTATTGTTGAAGCTATGAAAATGATGAACCAAATCGAGTCTGATAAAGCCGGTGTTGTCAAAGCAATCCTAGTTGAAAACCAAGACCCGGTTGAGTTTGACCAGCCCATGTTCATCATTGAATAAGTGAGCAACGCACAATGCTAGATAAAGTACTTATTGCCAACCGTGGTGAAATTGCCCTACGTATACTGAGAGCCTGTAAAGAATTAGGCATCAAGACCGTAGCCGTGCATTCCACTGCGGATAGAAATTTAAAGCACGTGTTACTTGCCGATGAGTCTATTTGCATTGGTAAAGCGTCTGCAACCGAGAGTTACCTGAATATTCCTCGTATTATTGCAGCAGCAGAAGTAACCAATTCCATTGCTATTCACCCAGGCTACGGTTTCTTAGCAGAAAACGCCGACTTTGCAGAAGCTGTCGAAAAGAGCGGATTTATTTTTATTGGCCCAACGGCAGAAACAATCAACCTAATGGGTGATAAAGTGTCTGCCATTAATGCCATGAAGAAAGCTGGAGTTCCTTGCGTTCCTGGTTCAGATGGTCCGTTAACTGACGATACAGAGCGCAATAAAGCCATAGCGAAACGCATTGGATACCCGATTATCGTGAAAGCTGCTGGTGGCGGCGGTGGTCGCGGCATGCGTGTTGTCCGCAGCGAAAGCGAGCTCGTAAAAGCCATTCAGACTACTCAAGCGGAAGCGGGCGCTGCCTTTGGCAACCCTACTGTTTACATGGAAAAGTTCTTAGAGAACCCTCGCCACGTTGAAATCCAAGTATTGGCTGACGGTCAAGGCAATGCAATTCACTTAGGTGAACGAGACTGCTCTATGCAACGTCGCCATCAAAAAGTGGTAGAAGAAGCGCCAGCACCAGGTATTTCTGAGCAGATGCGCGCCAAAATTGGCGATCGCTGTCGCAGAGCCTGTGTTGAGCTCAATTATCGCGGTGCGGGGACGTTCGAGTTTTTGTATGAGAATGGTGAATTCTACTTTATTGAAATGAATACACGTATTCAAGTAGAGCATCCGGTGTCTGAAATGATCACCGGCGTTGATTTGATCAAAGAGCAATTGCGCATTGCAGCGGGACAGCCACTGTCTATTGAGCAATCGCAAGTTCAAATTCGCGGTCATGCTATTGAGTGTCGTATCAACGCCGAAGACCCTCAAACTTTTATTCCAAGCCCTGGTTTGATCAACATGTTCCATGCGCCTGGTGGTTTGGGTATTCGTTGGGAATCGCATATTTATGCGGGCTACACAGTTCCCCCTTATTACGATTCCATGATTGGTAAACTTATTACTTATGGCGAAAGTCGTGATGAGGCCATTGCTCGAATGCGCCACGCATTGGAAGAAATCGTAATAGAGGGAATAAAGACGAATATTCCGCTTCAACGATCCATCATGGCAGATGAAAACTTCTTTGCCGGTGGCACCAATATTCACTATCTTGAAAAGAAACTAGGCCTAGCCTAATCCCGCTTGGGTTGCACTGATATCTGTAGTGCAGCCCAGCTTTTTGGCCCTTATCATTCTTTCCCTTTTCCGTTCCCTATTGATTCTAATTTAACGATTACAACAATCAATTTTTGCTGTTTTTATTGTTTGAACGACACGCCTATACTCACTGCAAGTTTAAACGTCTCCCGTAATGACTGTTTTTTCTTTTGTGTGTTTTACCTTATGGAGCACGTCTCCACTACAGCCGGTGTCTTGCACCGGCTTTTTTATGCCTGCTGCGCAACATGTTGAATTTTGTTGCTCAACACATCTTGGTCACTTTGTGAAAAACAGGTAAAAAAAAGGCCCACCAAACGGTGGGCCAAACAGCAAGAACGCGTACACACTTTAACAGTGCGTAGATAGATACGCTGCAAAATTTGCACAAGTTCATATATAAAAGATTACTTATTTTTAACTTCAACGCCTTTAAACTACGTTGTTAGTTCATTAGACTCTGTGAGGGTTACAAGGAAGAAAATTATAGCCTTAGGGACACTTTATGACGTTTAAGGTAGTACTATGCAAAGTCGTTACAAACAGCTTAAAGAGAAACTCCCGATTTCGAGGTTATCTGACGATGTGCTTCTCGCCCTACGCGTTTTGTATGACGCCCCTCTCGATATTGTCGATTTAAAGCAAGATATCAACGACTTAACCCTTTACCCTGAAAGACTTCAAGACAGCTATCGAAAAGAATGGGAAACTTACGTGTTAAAAGCATTAGCTGTAGATTTAAAAAAGGATGAGGCGTTATCTGCTACTGAGTTCATTGAAAACATTATGCGGCGTGTTGAGGAGATTGAGCAAAACAACACCGCTTACGCTACTTACCTACCGCTAGTATCCCAAGCTAAAACCATTAATGAATCAGGCAACACGCTCGTATTTCCCAGTCCGTTTCGACAGCAGCTCATGGCCTTTTTGTTGCCAGTAAGTACGGTAAAGTAACGCTACAAGTTCCCCTTCGAAATAACGTCAAACCGTCGCTATTTATTGGCACTTTTTACCTTGTACTGAGACGGGCAATAACCTCGGTCTACCCCCTCTGGTCGTAAGCTTGCGTGCTTAGTTTTGCGGCCAGACACACGGGCTCGCCAATTCTTAAATGTTTTGTGTTTAAGATTTTTACGCATCAGCTTTATCACCTCTTTTTCAGGTAATCCAAAAAGCTTTTCAATGGCTTCAAACGGCGTTCTGTCTTCCCACGCCATTTCTATTACTCGTGACTGTTGTTCTTCGTCTAACATAGTTGTACTCATAAACGGTTTTGCTCGGTCTAAGGTAAAAACGATTATCAAATTGAAGCGTTCTCTTATTAAACGCTTTTTTAACGTTGTCTTCTTACCATTTTTTCAGGGCTTGCTTTGCATAAGGTAACGCTTGTATAACGCTTTATTTACGTAAAACACTGCAATATCAGTACATACGAAAAAATATCGTCTTCGTTCAATTTTTATTAGAAGGTACTGCGCTAGTCGCTAATCTAGCCATTAACCACGCTACTGACCTACTCACTGGCCTACTCGTTGGGCTAATCGCTAGCCAAGCCATTAACGTCGTCATCTTTTTCAAATGCCAGTTTTAGCAGTTCAGCAGCTGCCTTTGCATCGGAAAGCGCTCGGTGATGACGCTCCATGGAAATATAAAAGTGCTTGGTTAAATTGGCCAATGAATAAGAAGGCAAACCAGGGTGCGTGCGACGCATTTCTCTCACCGTGCACATTTTTGGACGGCGGAATGACTGCTCAAGGCGGGCAAATTCTTGTTTAATAAAGCCGTAGTCGAAGTTGACATTGTGAGCCACAAAAACCGCATCCTCTGTAAACTCAGCAATATCTTCGGCCACCTCAGAAAAAAGCGGCGCGTCCTTTACCATGTCATCTGAAATGCCTGTTAGCCGAGTAATATTCGCAGGAATACGGCGCTGAGGATTCAGTAAGGTTTGGTAACGAGCCACCTCTTCGCCAGCAACAAGTTTCACCATGCCTATTTCAGTGATGCGGTTATAGCTGTTGTTCCCGCCAGTTGTCTCAATATCAACCACAACGTAGGGCTGCTCTGGGTCGCGTACCCAGTTTACGGTAGTGACTGCTACTTCAAACCCAGCCTGCTGCAAACGCTGAATAGACACTAGCTGATTGCGTCGTAACTGATCCCCCGGCGCTTTAATCTCTTCAAATCGCAACCCGTTGTCGTACACCATTATATCGGGAAAGCCATCTCTCAGACTTTCAAAATCTTTGCACATCATTCGCAATACGCTGTGAATAGACTGAAGCTTTCCGTATCGCAACAATGCCTCTATGGGCGCTAAAAGCCGACTAGACCACATGAACAAGCTGTTTACTTTACCGTAATGCTGTGTCGCCATTTTTTGAATATGAAATAGCAATTTTTCCGGCGTATCTAAAGACGACAGCAACGCTTCAATACTGGTTTCAAACTTGACGTAAAAGTTATTCTGCTTAAGCGAAAGTGGACGTCGGTCAAATTCTGTTACCAGCGTATCCTCTTCATAAAGCTGCTTCCAAAACGTCAATCCAAATAGACTTCGCCACAATCGGTTTTCTGTGCGCCATCCTTCAATACCGTGCCTGGCATAATGGGCCAGTACACCCCGCTCAACCTGCTGATTTTGGCTTACATCAATCGATAGTTCTCTACTGGCATTACGCAGCATATCGGTAACCGTGCTGGTGCGCTTTTTGTTGTACTTGCGCGCATAGAAGTCTTCAGCAAATGCCAATAGCGTATCCGATTGCGGGTTATCAATAATGTACTCAAGTTCACTTTTCACTTCGTCAACAGAGCCGAGTTTATAGCTTTCTCTTATCCATTTTTCTTTCCCTTTATCACTGTTAGCTAAGCGCAGAATATTAAGGCCTTTTTGCTTGTCTTCATCTAATAGCTTTAGCCCTAAGGCGTATAGCAATTGGTCTTTATAAAACCCTGCAGACACACCTTCGGTGCTAGGAAAGTCGCTATCAGCGAGGTTAAGCAAGGTCTCGGTGTGATAAAACGGAAGTTGCGTGTAGTGGTTTGCGTAAAACCACGCAGCTTCTGTATCTGACTTACTCTCAAATCGGGCAACATCGGTTACCGAATCTGAACGAGTGCGCATAACGCCTAAATCTCTCATGGAGAATTGATTTAAGCGGCTCTTCGTATTTCCAAAATATAAAAATAATAGAAAGCGCAGGGCATCGTTGAACAAACACACTAAATAGTTATCGATAGAAAAGCGGCTAGGCCATCCATTAGCACGAATTTCATTGCCAAGTAGCGTCACTAGTTTTGGCTTAGTCTGTGAAGACAGCCCTTGCGTACTGCCGTAATCTGCCAGCAGCGTTAAAATAGCCTCTTTGGTAAGCACACCGGCTATGTCATTAAACGAAGCGTTAGTGAGGTCACCAAACCAACCGCTTTCTATCAAGCTGTTTATTTGAGCTTGAGGCGTGTTAATTTCTGCGTAATTAAATTGTGTTCGGTCAATAATCGCATATTTACGATTAGCCGCACGTACGATAATGCACTGCTTGTCATCGTCTAGCGCGTTAAAACGCTCGATAAACGATGCGGCCTCATCAGAGAGCAGTGTCGCGCTTGCCCCCCCAAAAAAGCTGAGAAACTCATGAAAATGAGTGAGGTAATAGCGGGGAGGGAGATCTTTTCGCACTTTTCGCATTTGGCCAGCAGCCCAGTCAATTAAAAATAGTCAGTTAACGATATTTAGGTGCAGCTAATAGTTATAGCCACTCAAGCCATGCCTTCTTAAAGCATAGCTGCTCAAGCCATGCCTTCTAAAATCATAGCGACCCGAATCATAACAATACACTTATTATAGTGTATATTTATACAGCACCATTAATCAACCTTTACCCGCTGTTTACTTACCCAGCTAAAAAACGATGCTAACTGTTCATCGGCTAGTAATAGCGGCAATGTGCAGAGGCTTTTGGCAAGGGTCATTTCATCGTAAAAGCGGTGAATACCGCTATGACACTGCCTGCAAACATGCACCCCTTCTTGGCGCTCGGCTTTTGTGTAATGCTTCTTAAAATATTGACGTCTGTGCATTTTTTTCGGAATAAGATGATGATATGTCAGTCGCGTCTTACGTTTGCAGCAAGGACATATCCCAACAGTGTTTGCCACACCAACCACCTCACTATTGTTTAAATACCAAATGGATAACCTAAGCATTTAGGCTATTCATTAATACCGAGAATACGGGCACCTGATCACTAATCTGTTCCCCAAGGTTTTTAATAAGTCATCCAATAAATCATTCAACAAGCAATGCATAAGAAGTTAAAAACAATCCACCCATTGGTAATAAGCGTATTTATAGTAAATTGAAAAAACATGGAATGAAGATATGAGTTTGACCCGCGCAATGGGCTTTTCCTGCCCGTACTGTATGGCCCCTAATGACGTTGAAATTGATGAAATAAACGACGTTGGTCAAGTTCAGGTATTAGACTGCCAAGTTTGCTGTCAGCCCATCGAATTAAGCGTGTTTCAGCAAGGTGAAGAACTTTCTATAGAGGCAGAACGAGAAAATGACTGACCGTATGACTCGCGATGATTTAGACAACTTAGAGCAGCGTTACCGCGCAAATTTAATTAATAGTTTGTCTGGCTTTAAATCGGCGGTGCTGCTTGGAACCACAGATGGGAAAACTAACAACTTAGCCATTATTAGTTCAGTGGTTCACATAGGTGCTAACCCGCCGCTACTCGGTATGATAATGCGTCCGCACACTGTGCAGCGAGACTCATTGGATAATATTAAGCAGCAGGGCTTCTACACCTTAAATCACGTGAATACACAATGGGCTGATAAAGCACACCAAACCTCTGCCCGTTACGAACAAGATGAAAGCGAATTCGATGCCGTGGGGCTAACGCCTTTTTTCAGCGATTCGTTTAGTGCGCCTTATGTTAAAGAAAGCGAAGTTAACATTGGTCTTAAAGTAGCTCAGCATTTTAGCTTGCTCAATAATACCGAAATGGTGATTGGTGAAATCCAAGAAGTCTTTTTTGCTAAAGATGCCCTTGATAAAGATGGGTACCTTGATATTGAAGCTTTAAATACTGCGTCAATCAGCGGGCTAGATAGCTATCATTCAAGCAAACGGTTAGCGAGATATGCGTACGCTAAGCCAAATGTACCCCTTGAAACAAAGTAAACTTTTAAGCACAGACGCTGTCGTTTTGTGCATGAATGGCAATAGCTAAAATGTTATTAATCGATTAAAACTGAGTTTTACGCAATTTTTGTCGATCTTTATTGAAAAAGCGTTAGTATAAAGTATGTATCAAAAAACCTGCCCTTTCTGGGCAGGTTTTTTGCGTTTAAGGCACTGAATAAAAAAGAATCATTATCGTTTCTATCTCATTGGGAGAATGTTATGAAATCTGTTAATCGCCGCGACTTTATGAAATTCACGGGCTCAACGCTAATAGGGTTAACGCTAGGCGGCGTTGCATTGCGTGCACAAGCTCAAGAACAGTTGAGCGCAGATGATGCCACTGCGAAAGCACTTAAGTACACACCAGCCTCTACTGTGGAAGGCGCAAAATGCAGTAACTGCATGTACGTACAGGGCGCCGATGGCGAAGCATACCGCCCATGCAATATCTTCCCAGGCAAGCTGGTTAATGCGAACGGCTGGTGTAGTGCTTGGGTTAAAAAGCCTGGCTAGGTAGCGTGTCTTTCACTGTTGACTTGTCAACGCTGCCTCAAACGTTTGGTTAATAACAGTGCTAATGTAGCCGTTGTTTCATGTTCACTGAACTTCATTGAAGATTAGTGGCAACCAGCGAAGCAGAGTGAACAATGAAGAACAAGCGGTAAGTACTCATTACACAATTGTTGTGTAAACCAATAATAGAAAAGAGCCTCAACACATGGTGTTGAGGCTCTTTTTTTGTGTTTCAGTTATGAGACGTTGTTAGCTCCTCATAGAGGAACCAAGCCTTAGTTGGACGTCACGTTTTCAGTAATAGATTCAAGCTCAGGCGCGTCAAATCGTGAAGGTAAAAGACCTGGAGTGATAGAAAAGCCATGTTTGGCTTCAAAAACGCTACCAATTCGCAATACCTTTTCGTCCATCCATTTACCCGCAATAAAGCTAAGCCCAACCGGAAGGTTTTTAATCTCATCAACAGGTACGGTTAAATGTGGGTACCCTGCTACCGCAGCTAAATAGCCAACGCCAATAAACCCGCCTGGCGAGTGATCGCCATACACCCCGTCAATTAAGAATGACGGACTGTTCGAAGGAGAAACCAAAACATCAACATTGTGCTGCTGCATAAGGGCATCAATGCCGTTGGTTCCTGCGGTTTTCTGAATAAGTGAAAGTGCCGACTTATATTCCTCACTATCAATGGCTGCAGCTTCTAGCGACTTTTCAAAAATGTCTTGATTGAACAGCGCTAGCTCTCGTTTATCTGTCTTGTTAAAAGCAATAAGCGCCTGCAAATCTCTCGCAGGAATATCTGCAGGCGAGTCAGCTAAATACTCGTTGATCGAGTAATGGAACTCACTTAGCAAAACGTTGTACGAGTCGGCCCAAAAACTATCTGGCTGGTCAAAGTCGTCAATATCAATTAGGGTTGCACCTGCATTTTCTAGGCTGCTTAACGCATTTTCGTAGGCTGCGAGTATATGAGGATTATCGCCTTGTCTGAAACGTACCACACCAATTCTTACGCCTTTTAAATCAGTACCAATAAGCGATGAATTAGGCTGTTGAATAAGGTGCTTACCCGCGTCTGCTGTGGCGCTGTCTTTTGCATCTTCGCCGGCCATGATAGACGCCATTAACCATGCATCTTGTACGTTATTTGTCATTGGTCCAGCGGTATCTTGGCTAAATGAAATAGGGACAATATGGGTGCGAGAAAGCATACCCACTGTTGGTTTAAAGCCAACCACACCGTTCATTGAAGAAGGACAAATGATAGAGCCATTTGTCTCTGTACCTACGGCAAGAGAGGCTAGGCGAAGTGCCATAGCGGCGCCAGAACCTGATGAAGAACCACAGGCGCTTCTCGATAATACGTGTGGATTACGGGTTAACCCGCCCACTGCACTCCACCCACTAATTGACGACTCCGAGCGAAAGTTTGCCCACTCTGATAAGTTCGTTTTACCTAATACAATGGCATCAGATGCTTTTAGCTTGGCCACAATCGGCGCGTCACGAACCGTCCGATTATTAAGCAGTGCCATAGAACCCGCGGTGGTTGCCATCTCGCTTGTTTCAATATTATCTTTTAATAAAACAGGGATTCCGGCTAATGCGCCAACGCTTTCGCCATTCTTAATTTTGTCATCAATGCGCTTAGCGTGTTCAAGAGCTTGGCTGTTAATCGCTATTACACTGTTGGTATCAGTGTCTAGGCGCTCAATGCGAGCTAAATAGCCTGATACCAAATCATATGACGATAGTTCGCCAGACTTTATAGCATTAGCTTGAGCATAGGCCGGTTTATCTAGCCATTCTAATGCATTGTTTTGCTGTTTGCTTGTTGTTGTGCATGCCCCGCACAGCGCCGCAAAAATGAGTAGACACCATTTCTTTATCATTATTTTTCCTTTTTTTGCTACACAACTACCACATACCTTTTAGGCAGCCTGCCCTCAGCACAAATAGCGGTGTAATGTTTTTTAACGCGCACTTTACGCGTCATCTACTTTTTCTACTATGCAGCAAAAATGGTTCATATGTAACGAAAATAACATTGGCGGATAGGCTTTATAATTGGGACTTAACTAGAAAAGAAACTTTCTGGTACACGTAATTCAAGCCCATACTTTTCTAATAGTGCTTGATAGCGACCGCTTTCAATAATTACAGACAAACTGTGATTAAATGCTTCACGCAGGCCTTCATCAGGTATTGCCGCTCGATAGGTAGAAATAGGGAAGAGTTCATGAAACACTACATCATCATTTTTATACCTGTCGTCGTTTAATTTGAAGTAGGAAAAAATATTCCTGTCCATAACGGCCACATCAACACTGCCTAGCATTAACATGTCAACTTGACGACCCTGTTTTGCCATTTCTAGATACGTGGGTTGCGAAGCAAGCGTCTCTTCAAACGTTTTGCCAAGTACTGATGTGGCTGTTTGAAAAGCCACCACACTCATTGTCTTTAGCGCTTCAATACTATCAATGTGAAGTTTTCTGTCTGAACGTGTTATTGCAACGTTTTGATAGGCGATATAGGGATTAGAAAGAATATCTGACGATACTGCGTGAGAAGACGTCAGCGTAAGGGCAATATCGACGGCATCTTGATGGATTACTTTCGTCGTTCTGCCGTAGGGCAAATAAAGCATTTTTGCGCTATGTCCCATATCGATGATTATTGCGCGTACTAAATCAACTTCAAACCCACTGTCATTGGCAGAATTGACGTATGGCGGCTTGTCCAATCCCACAGCGACTTCTATCTCGCGAGACTCCACGCTAAAAATAGCTAGCAGCATAAAAAAAGACAGAGGCAGTAAACGCATATGTAAGTGATTCTCATTTAGGTATTGGTAAAAGTTAATACTACAAGCTTGGAGATAAGTTGGTAGTCGACAAAAGGTTAACTTTCACTAAAGAACAGGTTTTCGAAAAGCTTGTTTGTCGAAAAGACATTACAAAAAAGAGTAAAAAAAAGGGTGCATTCCCCATGAACACCATTTTTATTAGCCGCCGGATTTCGTTTATATCAGGTGAAAGGTACAATACGGCCAAATACGTTAACGGCACACGACTATGGCTTGGCTACAACTACGAATTAATTCCACCTCGGAACATGCAGATGCAATTGGCGATATGCTAAGTGCTAATGGCTCTCAAGCAGTCACTTATGTGGATGCGAAAGATACCCCAATGTATGAACCAAAACCAGGTGAGGTGCTGCTTTGGCCCGACACACAGGTAGTTGGCTTATTTGAAGCCGACGCCGATATGAAACGTATTTTAGGACAATTAGCCAAAGCAAAAATATTGGGCCCAGACTTCACATACAAGCTTGAACCACTAGAAGACAAAGACTGGGAACGTGAATGGATGGACAACTTCCACCCCATGCAGTTCGGTGAACGACTGTGGATATGCCCGAGCTGGCGAGACGTTCCCGACCCTAATGCCGTTAATGTGATGCTCGACCCCGGCCTAGCCTTTGGCACGGGCACCCACCCCACTACCGCATTATGCTTGCGTTGGTTGGACGGTATCGACATGACGGACAAAACTGTGGTGGACTTCGGCTGTGGCTCCGGTATTTTGGCATTAGCTGCCTTAAAACTAGGCGCCAAACGGGTAATCGGTATCGATATCGACCCACAAGCGTTGCAAGCCACAAAAGAAAATGCCCGCCGAAATGGGGTAGAAGACCGCTTAGACGTGTTCTTGCCGGAAAACCAGCCAGTGCTAGAGGCCGACGTAGTTGTTGCGAATATACTCTCAGGCCCCCTTATTGAGCTGCGAGAAGTGATTACGGGATATTGTAAATCCGATGGACTGCTTGTGCTGTCGGGTATTTTAGCTGAACAGGTTCCCACTATTGAACAGGCCTATGCGAACGATATCTCACTTGAGTCCAGTGCCATTGACGGTGAATGGGCGAGAGTATCAGGGCGCAAGCATTAGCGCTGCACGCTCAATAAGGCATCACCTGTGATATTTTTTGTTTGCTGAACCCGCATGTTTTTTCAGCCACTCAGTGTTGACCAATACGGTAAATCGATTAAAAGCAGGATATAATTGTTAAATTTTTTCACATTACACCCCTTTTAACTCGTGGCTTTGACGTCTTAAGCACAAAATTTCACCAGCATTTATGCGTTAGATTACTAACGAGACAGATTTTTTTCGCTGTCAATACCGATAAGTGAAATTTTGTGTGATTTTTAGCCTTTTCAAGCATTGCGAAAACACGTACACTTAGCGCCCCGTTTTAGCCGGGTGTATAATTTCTGTGCAATTATAAATGGTGAGCGTCGCGTTAACTTATGCAACAACCTATGCAACCAACTATGCAAAAGCCTTTGCAACAACGTTTGCAAATTGGACCATATAAGTTAGATAACAATTTGATGTTAGCTCCCATGGCTGGCGTAACTGACCGACCGTTTCGTCAATTATGCAAGCGCTTAGGCGCAGGTCTTGTAGTGTCTGAGATGCTATCGAGTAATCCGAAAGTATGGAATACCGCAAAGTCGCAGGCGCGCATGAACCATGAGGGCGAAGAAGGAATTCGCTCTGTACAGATAGCGGGTGCCGATCCTGAGCTTATGGCGCAAGCAGCGCAGTTTAATGTTGAGAATGGTGCGCAAATCATCGACATCAATATGGGTTGTCCTGCTAAGAAGGTGAATAAGAAGCTTGCAGGCTCAGCACTGCTTCAGTACCCAGACACAGTGGAAAGTATCATCAAAGCAGTGGTAAATGCTGTGGATGTTCCCGTGACACTGAAAATACGTACCGGTTGGAATCCAGAAAATCGCAATGGGGTAGATATTGCCCGCATTGCAGAGCAAAACGGCATACAGTCGCTTGCTGTTCACGGTAGAACAAAAGCTTGTATGTATAAGGGAGAAGCAGAATACGACACCATACGCCGGATAAAGGCGGCAATATCGATACCTGTTATTGCCAATGGTGATATTACTTCTCCACAAAAGGCACAAGAGGTACTGAGTTACACTGGTGCAGATGGCGTTATGGTAGGTCGCGGCGCGCAAGGTAAACCTTGGATTTTCAAACAAATTCAACATTATCTTGAAACGGGCGACACCTTGGCTCCACCGCCGTTGTCACAACAATTTGAGATCTTGCACGAGCATGTAATGAACGTACAAGGCTTTTACGGTGAGACAGCCGGTGTAAGAATAGCCCGAAAGCACGTGGGCTGGTATCTCTCGGAGCATGATACGGATCGTCAGTTTCGTAAAACGTTTAACGCTATCGATGATGCGACTGAGCAACTCGATGCACTAAATGCATATTTTCAAGCGCTGCAGACTAGAGAAAACCGACAGATTTCTCCCGCAGCATAGTGATGACTAACTAAAGAGCAACACAGTATTATGTTCGATCAAAACGTGACTTCACCTTTTACTACTACCGTAACTACGCCTTCACAAACGCAGGCTCAAAAGCCTTTGCGCGACTCTGTTAAGCAAGCGGTTAACAAGTACCTAAAGCAACTAGATAACGCAAACATCGATAACTTGTACGAAATGGTACTGGCTGAAGTGGAAGCACCACTTCTAGAAGAAGTTATGACCTACACGCGCGGCAACCAAACCCGCGCAGCAATTATGATGGGCATCAACCGCGGTACACTTCGCAAAAAGTTAAAGCAATACGGCATGAACTAACATTCTAAGGGCGCTGCCCAGCAAAGAGCACCAATCGGTGCTCTTTTTGTTTCAACACTACAACTTTGAAGCTACTACATTTATGCAAACACCAAAACCAATCAAACGTGCTCTTTTAAGTGTCTCTGACAAAACAGGTATCGTCGATTTCGCGACAGCGCTGCACAATGCGGGCGTTGAGCTTTTATCAACAGGCGGAACTGCGAAACTTATCGCTGATGCAGGCCTGCCTGTAACGGAAGTGTCTGATCATACAGGTCACCCTGAAATTATGGCTGGCCGTGTTAAAACCCTTCACCCTAAAATCCATGGCGGCATATTAGCCCGTCGCGGTATTGATGAAGCGGTTATGCAAGAAAACAATATTGCACCTATCGATTTGGTGGTCGTAAACTTATATCCGTTTGCGGCTACTGTTGCCAACGATGATTGCACATTAGAAGACGCTATCGAAAATATCGATATCGGTGGACCGACAATGGTGCGTGCAGCAGCGAAAAACCACAAAGACGTGACTATTGTGGTCAATGCAGCAGATTACGGCAGTGTACTAGCAGAAATGAACGCCAACAGCGGCTCGTTGAATTACAAAACCCGTTTTGACTTAGCCATTAAAGCATTTGAACACACTGCTGAGTACGATGGCATGATTGCTAACTACTTTGGTGCTCGCTTAGATAGTACAGAGTGCGAAGAAGACTGCGACCACCAGCACAGTGAATTCCCACGCACTTTCAACGTTCAAATGAGCAAAAAGCAAGACCTGCGCTATGGTGAAAACAGTCATCAAAATGCCGCCTTTTACGTTGAAAATACGATCCAAGAAGCCTCTGTTGCCACCGCTGAACAGCTTCAGGGTAAAGAGCTATCGTTTAACAACATTGCCGATACCGATTCTGCGCTAGAGTGCGTTAAAGAATTCGACGAACCAGCGTGCGTTATTGTCAAGCACGCCAACCCGTGTGGCGTCGCTATCGGCGAAGACATTCTAAGTGCTTATGATCGCGCGTTTAAAACCGACCCGACATCAGCATTTGGCGGCATTATCGCGTTTAACCGCGAACTCGATGCAAAAACGGCACAAGCTATTGTCGACCGTCAATTCGTTGAAGTGATTATTGCACCCACGGTGAGCGACGAAGCGAAAGCAGTAGTCAGTGCGAAGAAGAATGTACGCCTTCTAGTGTGTGGCGAGTGGGCTGGCCAGTTAACCGAAGGTTACGACTTTAAACGCGTGAATGGCGGCCTGCTAGTTCAAGAACGCGACTTCGGCATGGTCGATAAAGAAGACTTAGAAGTTGTGACTAAAATCAAGCCATCTGAAGAGCAGCTTCGCGACCTTATGTTCTGCTGGAAAGTAGCCAAATACGTGAAGTCCAATGCCATTGTGTATTGCAAAGATGGTATGACTATTGGGGTGGGCGCAGGACAAATGAGCCGCGTATACTCTGCAAAAATTGCGGGCATTAAAGCGGCTGATGAAAACCTTGAAGTAGCCGGTTCAGTAATGGCTTCAGACGCCTTCTTTCCATTTAGAGATGGTATAGACGCTGCAGCAGAAGCCGGTATTAAAGCCGTAATCCAACCCGGCGGCTCGATGCGCGACCAAGAAGTGATTGACGCCGCTAACGAACACGGAATTGCGATGGTGTTCACAGGCATGCGCCACTTCCGCCACTAGGCCTTTTTAAAGGTGGGCGTTTATTGAAAGGCTCGCACTTACTAAAACACGTGCGCTTTTTGCGCATGAATAGATATAGACCCCAGTTGAGCTCCACTGCAGCACCCTTGTTGCAGTGGAGCCACACTGTGACTTGCTCACCGCCAGTCTATTCATCAATGAATAAGTATACGGGTTAACGACCTTGTGTTACGCCTTGTTTATCAGCCGGTTTATCACTTTGTTAGTAATCCTATTTACGGCAGTAACATGTGCCAGCGGCATGGGCTGGTGGTCGAAAGTGAAAGCGATAGAGTTGCGAATTATTCTGTTGGGTGTCGGATGCGTGTCACACTTAGCTGATAGTCTTGATCTGACTTGTGGTACCTTGTAGTAATAGTGTTAATACTAATACTGTTGTTATCAAGAATAGTGTTACAAAGAGCACCATTTTCTAGGGCGTATTGACCTAGAGTGCTTTGACAAAAATACCCTCGACAGAAAAGGAAACAAAAATGAAAAAGTTAGCCCAACTAGTGTTAGCCACCACGCTTGGCATGTCCGCCTGTTATGTCTCTGCAGATGCCATTTCAGACGCCGTAAAAAGTGAGCTTCGTACCTCAGAAGCTAAAGCCAGAGATGAATACCGCAAACCGCAACAAACTCTTCGCTTTTTTGGCCTGAAACCGGAAACGACGGTAGTCGAAATTTCTCCAGGTGGCGGTTGGTATACTGACATTTTGTATCCCGTTGTAAAAGACAGCGGTAAATATGTTGCTGCACATTTCTACGTTGATGAATCGACCAGCGATTATTACAAAAAAGCCCTAGCCGCTTTTAAAGAAAAAACCCAAGCCGGTGGAAAGTATGAGGGTGCTGCGGTTACAGCATTCCATCCAACTAAAGCCCTTGATATTATTGAAGCTGGAAGTGCTGACATGGTGCTTACCTTCCGTAACGTACACAACTGGTACATGCGAGAAGGTGATACGGGTATCGACAATGCATTTGGTGCCTTCTTTAAAGCACTGAAGCCCGGCGGAGTACTTGGTGTGGTAGAACATGAATTACCAGAAAGCGCTGACGATTCAGTGATGACGTCTAGTGGCTATATGAAGCGCTCATATGTTGTGGCGGCCGCTGAAAAAGCGGGGTTCATGCTTGAAGCAAGTAGCGAAATTAATGCTAACGCTTTGGATAATGCCGATCACCCTAAAGGGGTATGGACGCTGCCTCCAAGTTTGGCGCTAAAAGATCAAGATAGCGATAAATACCTTGCCATCGGTGAGAGTAATCGCATGACACTTAAATTTAAAAAGCCTAATTAATAAAACCTGAAGTTAAAACGGAATAGTGAATGAACGTACTCGTAATTGGCGGCGGTGGTCGCGAACATGCGCTCGCTTTTAAAGCAGCTCAGTCTTCTGAAGTTTCAACAGTGTTTGTCGCCCCTGGTAACGCAGGCACAGCAACAGAGCCTAAGCTTGAGAATGTACCTATTGATGTGAATGACATCGCAGGTTTAGTCTCTTTTGCGAAGGGTAATGATATTGAACTTACCATTGTTGGCCCAGAAGCGCCGCTCGTTGCAGGTGTTGTTGATACATTTACTAACGAAGGGCTAATGATTTTTGGTCCTACAAAGGCGGCCGCGCAACTTGAAGGGTCTAAGGCATTTACTAAAGACTTTTTAGCGCGCCACCACATTCCCACTGCCGAATATCAGAACTTTACTGATATTGAGCCTGCTATCGACTACGTTCGCGAAAAAGGCGCTCCCATTGTTGTTAAAGCCGATGGCCTAGCGGCAGGTAAAGGCGTGATTGTTGCGATGACCTTGGATGAGGCAGAAGCCGCTATTCGCGATATGTTAGCGGGTAATGCATTTGGCGACGCAGGCAGCAGAGTGGTCATTGAAGAATTTTTAGATGGCGAAGAAGCGTCGTTTATTGTCATGGTAGATGGCAAAAACGTACTGCCGTTTGCCACTAGCCAAGACCACAAGCGAGCGGCTGATGGCGATAAAGGGCCAAATACAGGCGGAATGGGTGCATACTCTCCAGCGCCGGTAGTTACCCAAGCTATTCACGACCGTGTTATGAAAGAAGTGATCATGCCTACGGTTGAAGGCATGGCTGCAGAAGGTAACGACTATGTGGGTTTCCTTTATGCTGGCCTTATGATCATGGCTGACGGTACGCCTAAGGTTATCGAGTACAACTGTCGCTTTGGCGATCCAGAAACTCAGCCTATTATGCTTCGTTTACAGTCTGACCTTGTTCCACTGTGTATTGCAGCCTGCAAGGGCGAACTTGATGGACAAACCATCGACTTCGACTCTCGTGCATCAGTAGGTGTTGTGCTGGCAGCTGGCGGCTACCCTGGTAGCTATGACAAGGGCGATGAAATAACCGGTTTTGAAGAAGCAGCTAAATTAGAAGGTAAGGTGTTTCATGCTGGTACGGCGCTTAGCGACGGCAAAGTCGTTACCGCTGGCGGACGTGTACTGTGTGCCACAGCGCTTGGAAATAGCGTAACTGAAGCACAACAAAAGGCATACGACCTACTTAATACTATACAATTTAAAGGCGTTTACTACCGCACCGATATTGCTCACCGAGCCATAGCGAGAGAGGCGAAAGCCTAGCTTTAACGTCGAGTTTAGGGCGTTTAATGAAGCAAAACTTTCTTAAACTCTATATTCAGTAAACAAAAGCGAATTAGTGCTGACTAATTCGCTTTTTCTTTATGAGTTTCAATCATCTGGTGTCCTGCGGTAACACGCCGCGATTACGAATATTTTAAGTCTCGCTGAGGGGTAATTATCTATGCGAACGGGTATTAAGTTGCTACATTAATGATGTAGCATTCACTAAGTTAACTGATAATGACATTGCAACAAGCCTGCTATCACATACTTGCGCCCGCCTCTGAAGTCACTCATTTTAAAAGGGCGAGCCGTTTTTTTGATGTCTGCTTAGTTATTATCATTACAGTTAACATTGCTGCAATGATGCTCGAAACAGTTCCTGATGTATCCCAAGCCTGGTTAGTTAAACTTCACACTATTGAACTTATTTCGGTGGTTTTATTCGCCATAGAGTACGTATTGCGTGTTTACAGCAGTGCATCTGACCCAAACATAAGTAGCAAGGATTCTGCAACGGCAGTCTCTTCTAAAGCTATATCCCCTTGGCAAAAGCGCTGGCATTATATTAAAAGCCCTATGGCTATTATAGACTTAATGGCCATACTGCCGTTTTTCCTGAGTATGTTCTTGGTGTTCGATTTGCGTATTTTACGTATTTTCAGAGTGCTACGAATTTTAAAAATAGGGCGCTACTCTCGCTCTATCCAAACCCTCGTCGATGTGGTGCGCAGCGAGGCCCATTCTCTTTTCGCCGCACTGAGTGTATTAATGCTGTTTACGGTGATTGCCGCCACCTGTATTTATTACATCGAACACCATGCCCAGCCCGAGGTGTTTAGCAGCATTCCTGCCTCGCTGTGGTGGGCAGTAGTGACTTTAACCACAGTGGGCTATGGAGATGCGGTACCCATCACGTCACTCGGTAAACTCTTTGGCGGCTTTATTACCATAATGGGAATTTGCTTTTATGCATTACCGGCGGGAATTTTATCTTCAAGCTACACAGGAAAAATGCAGCTTAAACGAGACCGATTTAAGGATACCGTTCGCACCGCACTAGATGACGGTGTGCTCAGTGAACATGACGCTCATCATATTGAACGGGTACGAAGTTTACTTGATTTAGACGAAGAAGAAGCCCACCTAATCATTCGCTTACTGCAACACCATCACAACGGTAAAGCGAGAGACGAATGAAAGGCACTGAGCTATTAACTAATTGATTGACTCATTCATTAGACAGCAATAAATGGCTTTAGACGCAGTGGCTCATATCTGATTTGACACTTTCATTGGTTGGTTTAGGTACCACCTGAAAGGCATCTTGAGACAAGAAGCGGCCTGTCAAATTTTTGTGTGTCGGTAGTCAACATCGAGTTGTGAGGCAAGTGCAAAGAGACGTTTATCAAATGTCCAGAGTTGGGTTTCTTTTGATAACAAAGTTGACGTCAGCAAGGCAATATCAACATATCCGCAACCTTTACCATAGAGCTTTCGCTTTTCAATAAAGGTTAATATTTCGCTCATGGTTGCAATTGTAGTTGTTTTTAAAAGCGATAAATCTTTTAACGTTTTATCTCTTGGTTGTGGAGGCGTTCCACAGGCTAGTTCAGCTATTATCAAAGGATGACAGCACACCTCATCTGTTTTCAATAAGCCTACTAATGCTTCATTGGAATTTTTAAAATGAGCTACCCACACTGAGCTATCAACCAACACCACGATTCAGTCCCTTCTTCTGGGTATATCTTTCATATCTCGAGTTGCCCCTCCCAAGGTCGCTAGCCGCTTTGCCGCCTGCAACCTCACAAAAGTTTGCATCGCTTCTCTGATGACACTTGCTTTGTCGCTATTCGGCGGGCAAAACTCAGCGGCCTGTTCAAAGAGTTCATCTTCAATACTAATTGTTGTTCTCATACCAATACCTATCAAGCATCATTAATGATGTACGAGTGTATCATAATATGTGTTAAGCGAGTGAAGAGTCTTTTTATCATTTCTTCTTGTTGCTCGTTTCAGACATATCATCAACAACTGCTGCTGGAAATATGTGCTCTATCAACTCTCTGGTAGTGGTAATAGCTTGCTAAAATGTGCAACCAAGCGGAACCGAACAAGCTATTAGCTGGCCCTTGCAGCCTCACGATTGCGTCCAGCGACCGAAAGGATTGCTAGCAGCGTTTTGTTAGGCATTTTCTGATATTTCAAAATAACCTTGTTCATAACTTTTTATCTCTGAATTAACTTGGTAAAGAGTGCTTGGTTCAATTGCTAACTTGATAAATTTTCTCGCTTCTAAAGATGTCTATCAGCTTCTTACGAATAATTTCATAGTAGCACTCGTTCCCGCAGAAAAGCCATATTCTACCTTTTCATAGGGAAGGTAATGAGTCTGTTTTACGTATGACCCGGCCCCCACATAATCACAGGCCCTAAATGACAAGGAACGGACACAAGCAGCGGCACGTGTAAGCGCGTCCAGTCCCTTTATATAGGGCTGCTCTACAAACTGAATACACCTTCTGTCAAGTTTATGCTATTCACCGTCATCGAAGTTAAATCTGTATATTTGTCCAACCCCATCCCAACCTCTAAATTGAGTAGTGCATAGGCAGTAATATAGTGATGTAACTCCAACTCTAAGGCACTAAACTCTTTTCTTCCCTTCGAAAACTCGAAAATGTTCCCAATAAAGCATGAATTTTAGCCGCTAATATCATTGCAGCTCTTACGTTGTTAGCTGATGGAGATACACGGTACTGACCTTTACAGTCCTCACACATACCCGATAAACGTGCGTCAAATACTTGAAGGTTGGATAATATTCTAGCTAGGTAATCGCAGGCGTCCTGATTGGCATTACTAATACATTCTTTGAGTGTCTCACAGGCTTTAACTGGTAACCGAGGGTATGGAATTTCAAAGTCGCTGTCACTAGGCAGCGAAGCTTATTCATAGTCGCCCCATAATTTGTCTAAGGACTGCGATGCTGATTTCAAGTACGCTGCGAGTTCTGAAAGTGCGTCAGGTAGCATGGCTCTAGCAGCTTTAACTGACGCTCTCGAACTTGCTCAGAATGGTACTTAGTAGCCTTGGAAACCAATACACTTGATATTAACGCTAAAACACCAACGTTAAAACTTTGCCACCTGTCCCAAACACTTTGTAGATACACCCAGTCACACCTAACTATCAGAGGGTCTATGAACATCCCATAAATATAGAAAAAGAGAGGCGTGAGGAGAGTATATCTGTTGCTTATCACCTTTCTGAGCAGGCTGGAGAGTGACTCTTTTATGTTGGTTGCCTTTTTGTGTATTGATGTATGAAGTGCAGCGATGATGTGTCCCTTTATTGTCTTCGTACTTTCCACATATGAACTATTCACTAAAGATCTCAAAGAGTAAATACTTGAGAAAACCTTATTTAAATTGCCAAGTTATAAACTTAGGCGTTCATAAAGCAGGTAAGGAAAATAAAAGTGATCTTAAACGCCCAAACATCCTATTGTATAAGATAATTTGTCAATGATGAGATATAGCTTTGAAAGATATCGCATACCCATGGCAGGCCAACGCCACTAATGTATTTCGCTATATCATAGCGGTACAAAGCATCATTTCACTTGCAATTGGTTTCTTTACCGACCAACTAATACTCAGCACTATCATTACTTTGCTCATCGCCAGCTTCCCAATCATAACAAGCTTGAAAGATCCGAGTGGCAAAATTACCCGCTATGCAATGGGTATTGGCGTCCAGTTATTGACCATCTTGCACATTCAGTTGTCTTTCGGAATGACAGAGCTTCACTTTGAGATATTCGTTGTTCTCGCCTTTTTATCATTTTATCGGGACTGGGTGACTATCGCATTGTCGGTTGGTGTAGTCGCCGTACACCATATTGGCTTCTTCATTTTGCAATCACAGGATATGCCCTTCTACGCCTACGAAGACGGAAAGTTAAGCTTCTATATACTGTTGATACATGCTGCATTTGCAGTAGCTGAAGGAGTTGTTCTCATCGCTCTGTCGCGATCCGCGCATGACGAGGCAGTATCAGCGTTTGTCATTGAAGATGCGATAGAAAGGGTCCTGAAGGACGAACGAATTATTGATTTGACTGTAGATGTTCCACACAACAACAATACCAAGATATCTGCATTTGTGGAGTTAATGGGCGCCTTAACGCGATCAATTGAAAAGGCAAAAGACGCTAGCATTGTACTCGATAGGCTTTCGTCAAAAACGAATGAGGAAGCAGAAACCCTAGATGACAGCGTTGATACTAACCTCGATGAAATAAAACAGATTAAGACAACGCTCAGCCAATTCAAGAATTCTACAGACAGCTTAAGCGAACAAGTTGAGGCCTCAAACAGCAGAGCTGGGCATGTCACCATCAAATTGTCGGAGGCAGTAGAGCGCATAAACGATAGCAGTGAAGAAGTCGACGATTTAGCAGATGTGCTTGATGAGCTAAGCGGTGACTTAACCATGCTGGCTGAAAAATGCGGCGAGATCGAATCCGTTATGAATGCAATAAAGGCAATTGCTGATCAAACTAATCTCTTGGCCCTCAATGCGGCTATCGAATCAGCACGGGCAGGCGAGCACGGTCGTGGCTTTTCTGTCGTTGCAGACGAAGTGAGAAACCTGTCACAGAAGACAGCCGCAAATGCGGATTCCATCACGGCACTGTCGAATAAGCTGATATCGGTATCCAACAGTGCGGTAGAGAGAATGAGCTCATGTATCCGCAAAGCAAGCAGGTCAAATAAGCGCACAGAAGAATCAACTAAGCTAATCAATGAAATCAATCAAGCCATACTGGATTTGGCAGATAACATTAACGAAGTATCCAGTGCCACTTTGCAGCAAAAAGCCGCAACAAAAGACATCATTGATTCGACTTCTTCAATAGAGGCAATGTCAATGACACAGCGAGATTCAGTAAAAAATACGAGCAAAAGTATACGTGGTCTTAGAAAATCAATTGCAGCGTTAGCGGCGGATTTATCGCAATTTTTAACGGCTAAATCTGATTGATGACCGCTATGAACGAATTGCAGATGGTTGTGAATTGGGCTTTGACAGGCTGCTCTGCGTTCACAGCCGCCGCATAAATTCTAAAGCGGTCGCAAGGCCCATTGTGTAGTTTTCTGAGTACCAGCCATTACGATGGTGCCGAAATATTTCGAGGAATAGCGAGTTTTAACAGTCTCAAGGTGAGTTTCAAATTTTTGCCCATCGTTACTGGCGTGTGGGACGTCTTCTTGGATGTGATAATGGCGGAAAATAGGGAGTGCCAATACTGCCATCCTAACTCTAAATACTAGGGTGTGAAAATTATCGTAGATGATTTTGTGGTAATTGCGATTGTCCAAGGATTGCAACGACCAGAATAAAGCCGCCTTCCTTGATAAAGTAAGCGGTGTGCTTACCAATCGGGAAATAAAATCCATTTTCATATAAATCGTTGCAGCTTCTGCCTACTGAAGGGTTGTCAGCGAGCATCTGAAATCCAGTGAGAAGCGTGTCTTTGTATGCGTTCCACTGCCTCTCGGAAAAGTTTGTAACGGTATAATGTTTGATTTTGTGTAAATGAGTCTGTGCTATTTGGCTGAGTTGATATTTACTGCTGTGCATACTTTATTTACAACGCGTTTAGGAAGTTTTCACCGTCAACCACATTGCCTTGGGCTAAGTCTGCTTTTGCGGATTCAAAGCAATGTTTGATGTAATCGGCTTTCATAGCTTCAAGTTCTTCATAGTCTCTAATCGACATCACAACAACGGCATCTTTGTTGTTTTTACTAATTTTGACCGGCTCACGTTGAGCGTTCAGCAGCAGCTCACCGAAATTACGTTTGGCATCATTTGCTGTTAATGTGTGCATGGTTAACCTCCAAGTTTGGCAGTGAAATAACATTGTAGCCTATCGCACAGAATGTGCAATATAATTAAATCGTGCGATTAATGAGGAAGATAAAATACAAAGTATTTAAGGCAAATTCGCAACAAAGCTGCCAATTGGTTTTTATAAATCTTTCAATGAGAGAGTAGGCATGCCTGTGAATCAATATGATCCTGAACATCGCACATTATGATTATCAGTGAAGATGACATACATCACATTGAACGCGTACGATGTTTATTTGATTCAGACGAAGAAGAAGCCCACCTTATCATTCGCTTACTGCAACACCATCACAACGGTAAGCACTACCGCACCTAACAGCAGTAATGTGTCGTAAATCGACAGTGTGCTTAGTTGCGTTAATCGCGTTAAAATGTCAAAGTGCTATCCCGTAGTACCCTTGATTCTTCATCCACATCAGCTTATAACTAGGCACTGTCATTTCCAACAAGAAGTCCTATGTCTGTCAAACACCCTATTATTGCTATAACAGGTTCATCAGGTGCGGGTACAACCACAACCACGAACGCCATACGTCACATTTTTAGAAACCTCAATGTGAATGCGGCCGTGGTGGGTGGTGACAGCTTTCATCGCTTCACACGGCCTGAAATGGAAGTAGAAATTCGCAAGGCACAGGAACAAGGTCGGCACATTAGCTACTTTGGCCCCAAAGCGAATGACTTTGAACTGTTGGAATCTGTGTTCAGAGAATATGGCAGTTCGGGCACCGGACAATTCAGACAATACCTGCACACCTTTGATGAAGCGGTTCCGTTTAATCAAATGCCCGGCACCTTTACCCCCTGGCAAGACTTACCGAAAAATACCGATTTGCTGTTTTACGAAGGGCTTCACGGCGGTGTAAAAACCGATGAAAACGATGTAGCAAAGCACGTGGATTTACTCGTAGGCATGGTGCCTATTGTAAATTTAGAGTGGATCCAAAAAATCGTTCGCGACACCACAGACAGAGGCCATTCTCGAGAAGCGGTAATGAGCAGCATTGTGCGTGGGTTAGACGATTACTTTCACTATATTACCCCTCAATTTTCCCGTACCCATGTTAATTTCCAGCGAGTGCCTACGGTAGATACATCAAACCCATTTAGCGCCCGTGAAATACCCACCCAAGACGAAAGTTTTGTCGTGGTGCGGTTTCGCCGTGAAATGAAAAATGTGGATTATCCTTACCTTCTTAAGATGATTGACGGCGCGTTTATGTCCCGTATCAACACTCTGGTGGTACCTGGCGGAAAAATGGGATTAGCCATGGAGCTTATTTTATCTCCGCTGCTTGAGGACATTTTAAATAAAAAGCGCCGCGCAGGGCACCAAATGGATTGGTTGAATTCAGACGAAGAGTAAAAAGCCCCGTCTATATCCATTTCCTATAACAATATATTAACAACAACTAGTCGCAATACTCACTCATTTACGCCATGGTGGTGGTATAAGATTTTATTAAGGATATCACCATGGCCCTGTCTACGTCGTCATTTGCACAAGAATCAAGTTCCCCCGTTACTTCAACCCAAATATGGTTAAACCAAAATAACCTTAATGAAACCAAAGTGGTGGATGTGCAGCTTGATAGCGAGCATCTCAGCGAAGGCGAGCTCATTCTAGAAACCGACAGCTTTGGCTTTTCGGCGAATAACATCACCTACGCTGCGCTGGGGTTTAAAATGGGCTACTGGGGGTTCTTTCCCGCTGAAGAAGGTTACGGCATCGTTCCCGTGTGGGGTTTTGCTACGGTAAAAGTGTCTCGCCACCCAGATATTCAAAAGGGTGAAAAGGTATTTGGCTATTTGCCAATGGCCAGTCACTGGGTAATTAAAGCAGGCAAAGTAGCAGCTCATGGCTTCTCTGATCTTCATGAGAACCGCAAAAGTATTAGCCCGGTTTACGACCAATACCTTCGCTGTAGCGCCGACCCTGGTTACGATGCTAATCGTGAAGCGTGGCAGCTTAACTTTCGCCCTCTGTATATGACCTCTTTTGTATTGGACGATTACGTGGCAGAGCTTTCAAAGGGCGAGTCGTTATTACTTTCAAGTGCATCAAGCAAAACAGCACTGGGTACCGCACAGCTATTAAAAGACCAAAAAACACAAAGAGGTGCAAGCTACAAAGTGATAGGGCTTACTTCACCAGCGAATGTAAACATGGTGAAAGCCACCGGCTGCTATGACGATGTTATAAGCTACAGCGAGCTAGATAAGCTGGATAAAAATGACACCTTCTGGTTGCTAGATTTTGCTGCCAACGGCACCTTGATTAACAATATTACTCAGGCTATAGGCGATAAGTTGAGTAAGGTATCGCTTATTGGCGCTACCGACTGGGAAGCCCAAGAAAAGCCTAATCCAAAACTACTAGATGCTGAGATATTTTTTGCTCCCTCGCGTGTAAAACTGCGCCAAAAAGAGTGGGGACACGACGTCTTTTTGAAAAAATATGCTACAGCATGGCAAGGCTTTGCCAGCAAAGTGGACAACACCTTTTTTGAGCAGAGCCATAAAGGAACAGATGACATTATTGCGCTTTATAAAGAGACACTTAGCGGCAACGCCGATACTAAAGCGTTGAACGTAGTCTCGTTTAAATAGCGTAAGTTCTTTGCTAGATATCTACCTTTAAGGCAGCAACCTGTCGTTTGCTGCTTTTTTTGCTACATTATTAGATGTCTGACATAGAGCCTTATTTGCTAAGGCATACCGACTGAATTTTGCACAACAGCGATCAGCACGCCCCTCATAGACACTATTTGTAACAAACCTCCCCTTCATTTTACATTTTCTCGCTTTTGTATTTCTCGCCATGTGGTTATAGTGAATAACACGTATTTTCAAGGGTATGGTTATGGGTCAGGAAACCTCAAAAATTCTCGTTGTTGATGATGACATGCGTCTTCGCAGTCTGCTTGAGCGCTATTTGTTAGAGCAAGGGTATCAGGTTAGAAGCGCCGCTAATGCAGAGCAGATGGACAGACTATTAGAACGGGAAAATTTTCACCTTATGGTGCTAGATTTGATGTTGCCTGGCGAAGACGGACTTTCAATTTGTCGCCGCTTACGCCAAACCGGAAATGACATGCCTATTATTATGTTAACCGCGAAAGGTGACGAAGTAGATCGCATTATAGGCCTTGAAATGGGTGCTGATGACTATCTTCCAAAGCCGTTTAATCCTAGAGAGTTGCTGGCGCGAGCTAAAGCGGTTTTACGCAGGCGCAGTAGTGAAGCACCGGGTGCACCTTCAAAAGAAGTTCAAATAATTGAATTTGGTAATTACACGCTTAATTTAGCCACACGAGAAATGACAGCAGGTAATACGCCGCTAACCCTGACCAGCGGCGAATTCGCAGTACTTAAATCGTTAGTGACTCACCCAAGAGAGCCGCTGTCTCGTGACAAACTTATGAACCTAGCCCGCGGTCGCGACTACAGCGCATTAGAGCGCAGCATTGATGTACAGGTGTCTCGCTTACGCAGAATGTTAGAAGAAGACCCAGCAAACCCGAGATATATTCAAACTGTATGGGGTCTCGGTTATGTCTTTGTGCCCGATGGCGAACAAGTATAAGCCATGGCGCCTCAGCAGCAACTATCTGCGCAGATGAATCTCACGTGCGCCTAACCCCTAAAAGTGCCTTCGGACAAACCGTTATGCTGATAGGCGTATTGCTGCTTATCAACCAAATTGTGTCGTATATTTCCGTTACTTACTATTTTATTCAGCCTAGTTATCAACAAATCAACAGCTTGCTCGCCACGCAGGTAAAATCAGTATTGGCCAACGACTTACTCGTAAGTAATCAGGAAAGTCGAACGGCCTATTTCAATGAAACACAGGTTCGCATACTTGATGAAAGTGTGGCGCGACAAAACGGATTGGAAACGGCGGTGTATTACGGCTTCATGTCCTCTCAAGTCAGCGAAAACATTAATCAGCTTGCCGATGTTCGCATTAGTACCGAATCCCAAGTTTATGATGAGAATGCGCCTTATACCGTATGGATCTCACTCAATCGCTACCCCGACACATGGATATCCATTCCAATTTCTGGGCTCAACGAAGCGAATATCTCACCGCTCACTATGTATCTCATGGTAATTGGCATTCTCAGCGTCGCTGGAGGCTGGCTGTTTGTAAGACGCATGACTAGGCCATTATCAGCATTACAAAAAGCAGCGATTGCGGTAGGCAAAGGGGAGCACCCCGTTCCGCTTCGCGAGCAGGGCAGCACTGAAATGATCCAGGTAACGCGGGCATTTAACCGCATGAATCAAGGCATAAAGCAGCTCGAAACCGACCGAAACGTAATGACAGCCGGTATATCTCACGACTTACGAACGCCATTAACCCGCATTCGCTTGGCCTCAGAAATGCTGCCAGAAGATCAAGACTGGATAAAAGACGGGATAGTGAATGATATAGAGGATATGAATGCCATTATCGACCAGTTTATCGACTACGCCCGCTACGACGCAGAAGAGGTTACGCAAGAAACCGACTTAAATTCCATTATCGCAGACTTAGTGCAGGCTAGGCATTTAGACGATAAGCACCATATAGAGTTAAAGCTCAATCCCATTCCAGCACTTCCTCTTCGGCGTATTGCCATGAAGCGGGTGATAGATAACCTCATTGAAAACGCGTTTAAATATGGCTCTGATGATATTGCTATAAGCAGCTTTTATAATCGACACGACAAACGTGTGTACTGCAAAGTGCGTGATTTCGGCCCTGGCATTCCTCAAAGCGAACTAGACAATGTGTTTATGGCGTTTGCTCAAGGTGATAAGGCACGAAACTCCTCTGGTTCCGGCCTAGGACTTGCTATAATTCGTCGTATTGTCGAAGCGCATAATGGCGAAGTGAGTTTGCGTAATCACCCACAGCAAGGCTTAGTGGCTGAATTCTCGCTGCCTTACTCTTCAGTAAAAAGTTAAACCCACGGCAAAGCGTTGCTACTTCCGCTGCTTTAACATTCTGCTGTACCCATAGGATGCTACCCACAGCACGCCACCTGCTATTGGAATAACCCAGAACGCCGTGGTTAATGGTGCAAAATTGGCCCATAGACCGGCAGAGAATGATGCCACCTGCACACCAATAGCATTTGCAATTAAAGCAATACCAGAGACAACCGGGCCATTGTCGCTATCAATATTCATTGCAGCAGACAGCATTAACGGAAATAATCCGCCTAGCCCTAAACCAAGTAATAAATTACCTGCACCTATCCCATAAAATGACGGCATTATTTTTAGTACGAGTACACCAACGAGCGAGGCTGTGGCCATCATTATTATGAGTCGGTGCACTGACACGAAGCGCAGTAAAAATGGAAACAAGAGGCGGCTTATTACCATTCCTGCGGTAAAGCAAGCCAATAGATTTCGCGACTGTTCGCCGGTAAAACCGATGCCTTTTTGCGCATAGCTTACAAACCAATTTGCATTGCCAAACTCGACAGCACCGTATCCGAAGGCCAAAAGCGCCATAAACATAAACACGGGTTGCTTAATAATGATGCCGAAAGTCAGGGTTTTCTTCACGGTTTTTTCTGCATTAGCGCTTATTTTTGCTTGTGAGCGGGCAGTGATATAGATGTAGCATGACAGGATAGCCATTACCCCTGCCAGCACTTGAATGGGCAAACGCCAGTTGTGATCCACAAGGTACAACAGGGTAACAAAAAAGGACGCAGCTAACGTACCAAGGCTAAACATAAAGTCCATAAGCCCCATCATGGTAAAGCGCTTTTCAGCGTACATTCTGGCAATAAGCGTATGTCCGATGGTCAAAATACTAGAGCTCACTACACCAATAAGTATTGCCAACACAAGAAACCACTGCCACGAGGATAACAGGGAGACCAAAACAAGCAGCAGAGTATTCATACTGAACAGACTAGCCAATAAGGGCATGTATTCAAACCTACTGGCATACTTTCCGCCTAACATAGCTCCAAACATCATACCAACGGAGAACAGCGAAAATAACGCGCCGCTCACTAATTCAGTCATGTTTAGGTTTTCGGCAATGTTCGGAAGCAAAATTCCCCAAAGCAGAAACAATTTACCAATTAAAAAGAAGCCAGAAAAAATAATGATGGTGGCAGGTGCGCGGCTCATTCGTGCTCCAATGTATGTGGAACGGCTCAAGAACGCATTATTTGGCCTTCATAATGTGAGGCTAGTGTATGAAAGCCAATGTATGAAGACCAAATGTATGTATACAAGTGTAGAGCCGTGCTCACGTAAACGTGTATGCGTAAAAGCGTGAAAACGGCACGCTAGATTACATGATTTTAATCTCTACAGACTGCTGATAATCGCAGGAAATTGCAAGTGAAAGCGTTTTCCCTTTTGCATCCCATGTGAAATCACTCGACGTGCCGTCTACCTGTACTTGCTTAGGACGAGTATATTGACCGTGCACCACCATAGTAAGCTTACGTCGCTGAGGCATCCCCACATAGCTTCCAGCACTATCGATATGTAAGCTAAGCTGCTCAGCATGCTCGGCCGTAAATGTCATTGCTGTATACAAACCGGCTTTTACGGAATCTGGGCTTACTCCGTCATCTTCATATAGGGTGTAGGAAGCGTGAGAAACCGAGTTGTCGGCCCAGTAATGCACGGTAAGCACAGCAGGGTTGTAGTCTTCGGTGCGCGCTAGCTCATCTGACATGGGCATAAAACTACCTGCCTTCACCCATACCGGAAAAGTGTTGTCTTGCAACGGATATTGCACAACGTTGCCACCTTCAAAACGGGTATCGGAAAAGAAGTCAAACCACACACCTTCAGGTAGCGCAACATCCCAGCTAGATTGGTTAGGCTCAGTAACAACAGACACTAACAATGCATCGCCCCACAGGTAACTTTGGGCATTCTCAAACCACGTTTTCTGGTTGTAATCAAAGGCAAGTGGGCGCATCAAGGGCGTGCCGTGTAAGGCATTTTCGAAGGCCAACGAATAGTTATAGGGAAGCATGGCGTAGCGCAATTTTATAAATTCACGGGCTATGGATTTAACGGGGTCATCGTGAAATACGGGCTCAGGCGCAATAGCATCTTGGGCGTGAGGGCGAAATACAGGTGAAAACGCGCCAAACTGCAGCCAACGGGTGTAAAGTTCAGGGTCAAACGCTTCGCCTCCGGCAAATCCACCTAAATCAGAGTGGGTATACGCCAAGCCAAATACGCTCATTTGAAGGGCGAGTTCCACTTGGGGCTTAAGGCCTCCCCAACTTCTGCTTACATCTCCAGTCCAGGGCACCATTCCAAAACGCTGACTTCCCAAGAAGCCTGAGCGCATAAGTACAAAAGGGCGAGTATCAGGCTGCAATTCACGCAGGTTGCTATACACCATTTTAGCCCATTGATGTCCGTATCCGTTGTGAAGTACCTGTCCTTTTATCTTTTCCTGTCCTTTTATTTGTTTAGAATGCCACAAATGAATAGCGTCATCGGGATGCACTTCTGGCTCGCCTAAATCCCCCCACCAACCAGCAACACCCTGCGCAGCTAATTTTTTATAATACTGCCAAAACCACTGCTGTCCCTCTTCGCTAAATACATCGACAAGCCCGGTATTACCAAAGTAAAAGTCGAAGGTGTAAGGGCTGCCATCATCTTGTTGCGCTAGCGCGTTGTTAGCGACCGCGCTTTCCCACTGTGAAGAGGAGGTGAGTATAAAAGGCTCGGTGATCAAGACCGTTTTAATGTCTTGCTGCTTTAGGGATGAAATCATCTTTTCAGGGTGTGGAAAGGCCTCTTTATCCCAGTTCAAATTACCCATGTGACCTTTAATATCTTTACCAAACCAGTAGAGATCTAGCACCACTGCGTCTAGAGGAATATCTTGGTCGTTAAATGCTGATACAACGTCGGCCACCTCTTGCTGTGATTTGTAGCCAAAGCGCGATGCGAAATTACCAAACAACCAACGGGGCACAAGGGGCTGCTTGCCAGTAACGGCTACGGTTGAAGTGGCTGTATCTTTTAAACTGTCACCGAGCACCACAATGTAGCTTGCCCGACCGCCCTTTGCAGAAAAGCGCAGCTCGTCAGGATTGGTATTTCCCATATCGAGCTCGCCCGACGCTGAGTTGTCAAACAATATGCTGTAATGCTTCGATGACATCACCGCAGATAAGCCGAAATACATTTGATTGGATGACGTGGTATACCCGTAGTGCGCTTTGTTATAAAGCGGCATAGTATGTCCTCGACGGTCCATACCCAGCACCCGCTGTCCGCCGCCATACAGCATTTCGTTGTCGTCAAGAACAAAGGATAGTGACACATTCTCAGCACTGGCGGTTAAACCGTTTCGCTCAGATACTCGAAGCTCGCCATCATAGAAATAGGATAAGGCGTGACTGTCTTTGTCGATGACCACCGAGCTCTTACCAATACTTAACGACACCTGAGTGCTGGTTTCTTCAAGGATAGGTGAGAATGCGCCCTGATTGGCAAGGGCCATGCTGGGTAGGTTGTCGTATGCCTCGCCATTCTCGTTCGTGAGTAGAGTGACAGCAAAGCTGTTATCTGCCACCGCAGACACCGAAAAATCATAGGTATTGGTGTCAACTATCAAGGTGCTGTCTTTTAACGTAACACCTTCAACGTGGGCAAAAGCAGGCACGCTAGCAAAGGTTGAAACGGTAACAAGAGCAGGGACAAATAGGGTCGACAAGCGAGGTAACATAAGCGCATTTCCTTATAGACTACACGCACTCGCCTCTCGACAACGTCTGCTAATGTAATTACAAAGCGAGTACGAAAGGTAGCGTTATAGCCACAGTAAATTCATAGTGATCATAATACCCAGCCCAATGCGGGAACAAAATAAACATACGTATTCATAATGCTAAAAAAAAGCCCACAACAGAGTATGGGCTTTCAAAGGTAGTTTACAAAAGCTATTGATAAAGCAAGTCCGTATTTAGTTTCCTGGGCCTGCTTTTACGATAGCGTCGTTAACGTCATACTTTTCAAAGTTCTGCTGGAAATCGCTAACAAGATTAGCCGCAAATGCTTCATAGCTAGCCTTATCTGCCCAAGTGTTTTTAGGTACCAATAGGTTGCTGTCTACGCCCGGAACCGCCACAGGTACATCAAGGTTTAACCCTTCAATGTGCTGGGTTTCCACGTTGGCCAATTCACCTGAAACAATGGCGTCGATCACCGCGCGAGTCGTTGGAATATCAAAGCGACTGCCGGTGCCGTAAGGTCCACCTGTCCACCCCGTATTCACTAAATACACTTTTGCGCCAAAGGCTTTTACCCGTTTAATTAAAAGCTCTGCGTAAACGCCTGCGGGACGAGGGAAAAACGGCGCACCAAAGCAAGTAGAAAACGTTGATTCTATATCGCTGGTTGAGCCAATTTCTGTAGAGCCCACTTTTGCTGTGTAACCACTTAAAAAATGATACGCCGCGGCCTCTTCGCTTAACACCGACACTGGCGGTAACACACCACTTACATCACAGGTTAAAAACACCACCGAGCGGGGCTCACCGCCTCTGTTTTCTGCTACGCGCTTTTCAATATGCTCAAGGGGATAAGCGGCACGAGAGTTTTGAGTCAGCGACGTGTCTTTGTAATCAGGTGTACGCGTATCATCAAGCACCACATTTTCTAAAATGGTGCCGAACTTAATCGCGTTCCAAATCACAGGCTCATTCTTTTGAGATAGGTCGATACATTTTGCATAGCAACCGCCTTCAATATTAAATACGCTACCCGGTGCCCAGCCGTGTTCGTCATCGCCAATTAAAAAGCGCTTTGGATCAGCAGACAATGTTGTTTTTCCCGTGCCTGACAGGCCAAAGAAAAGGGTCACATCGCCTTCTTCACCCACGTTTGCAGAGCAGTGCATTGGCAGCACATCTTTAGCAGGCAACAAGAAGTTTTGTACTGAAAACATGGCCTTTTTCATTTCTCCGGCATAACGCATACCCGCTATAAGTACGCGTTTTTTAGCGAAATTAATAATGACCGTGCCGTCGCTGTTAGTGCCATCGCGCTCTGGAACACATTCAAACCCAGGTACATTAAGTATCTGCCAAGGCTGCTCATCTTTCGTGTTCCACTGCTCAGGTCTAATAAACAGGTTACGCGCAAACACATGCTGCCATGCAGTTTGGGTACGCACTTCTAAAGGCAGTGCATGTTCGGGATCTGAACCCACTTGAAGGTGTGACAAAAAGTGCTCTTGAGTCGATAAGTACGCATCAACGCGTTCCCATAAGGCATCAAACTTCTCTGAATCGAAAGGTTTATTCACTTTACCCCAGTCGATGTCATTCTCACTTGATGGTTCTTTTACGATAAATCTATCGTTAGGAGAGCGCCCTGTTCTTTTACCTGTTTCAACAACAAGCGCGCCATTTTTATCTAAGATGCCTTCACCGCGCTCAAGGGCACGCTGAATAAGCTCGGCAGAGGTGAGATTGGTGAACGGTGTTACTTTCAAATCCGTCTGAATTGATTCAGCAGCAGTCATAGTTGTTACCTTTTATGTAATATTACAAATTGCCTTTCAAAAAAGTAACACCATAAAGAACGGCAAGCAAACAAGTATATAGAGAGCAATTATAAATAGAGATAAGACTAAAACAGGCTAAACTTTCAAAAATAATGTAATTTTATTACATGAAAGCGTTTCCCCTCTTGAAAAAGGGCAAATATGCGTCGTGCATTCGTTGTTTATATTCATTTTCGCCAATAAACGATGCTGAAAAAACATGCAAAAATTGATATTTACAACTAAGGGGAATAGGTGGGCAAGAAGTGGGTAAGATCAACACATTGACCAGTGTTTGTTTTTTAATCAATAGTAAATTGCGCCCACCTGACTTGCGGTCATTTCTCGACGGGCGTAGTGAATAGCGTTTAAAGGGCTAGAGCGTGTTGCCCTTGCCTACTGCGTATGAGCCTTAACTATTGGTTTGTAGCCGGTCCGCCATAGTTGCCGTTATGAATCGCTTCCACGTCGATACTGTCAAAGCGATATTCCACGTGACAGTACTGGCAATTCATTTTTACTGCACCTTCTTCTTCAATAATAGAATTAAGCTCTGCTTTCTCTACATGGCGAAGCGCTTCAGCACTGCGCTCTTTTGAACAGGTGCAGGCAAACGATACTGTCTTAGGCGGAAACACCTCTACTTCTTCTTGATGATACAAGCGATACAGTATTTCTTCTACCGACAGCGAAAACATCTCTTCTTGCTTTAATGTCTCCGTCAGCTTAGTAATGTGTTCAAAATCATTTGCTGAAGCCACATCCGTCGCGCTTGCTTGGGCAGGCAGCACTTGAAGTAGTACACCAGCGGCCTTAGCACTTTCTGCATCTTGTAAGTCAGTCATTAACTGAACCTTGGTGGCCAGCTGTTCAGACTGTTGAAAATATCCCTCGATGCATTCGGCAAGACTTGGCTTATCTAGTGCAACCACGCCTTGGTAACGCTCACCCTCATCAGGGGTAATGGTAATAACCAGCACAGCGTCGGTGAGTAGCTCGGAAAAGCTCTCCGGTAACGTGGTTAGGCTTTCATCCCAACGGGCAACACCTCGAAGGGTTTGGTTGTGCGTGGCGTTGATAACCGCGTAACTCACTGGACCTTTGCTTTGTACCTGCAGTCCTATTTCGCCTTCAAACTTAAGCGTTGCGGTAAGTAGCGAAGTCGCTGCTGCCATTTCGCACAATAACTGCTGAATTTGAACGGGGTACTCGTAGCTATGCACAATGTTTTTTAAGCTGTCGTTTAAACGCACTAGCTCACCGCGCACATTGGCTTGGGTAAATAAAAAGCGGTGTAAATTGTCGAAGTCGCTCATAACTAATCCTGTTTACAGCAATTACTGCTGTTTAAATTTAATAATCTGTCGTCGCTGCTTTTTGTCTGGTCTGTTATCAGGCTTAGGACTATGAAAAGCGTTTAATTTACGCGCAGCTTGGTTTTCTTCACGTTTTGTTACACTTTCAGCCGTTTCCGCGTAAAGCTCCTGTGCCAGAGATGCGCTTAATCGTTTGTCACTAAGCCCGAGCACTTCAATGTCACGAGAATCGAAGCCTGAGGGAACTTTTACCCTAGCGCCAAGCTCTACGTTCCTGCTTGGTTTGGCTCGCTGGCCGTTGTAGTGAACTTTGCCTGACTGAACCATATCTCGGGCTATTGCACGGGTTTTGAAAAATCTTGCAGCCCACAGCCACTTGTCCAGCCTGACATTTTGTGTTGTATTGTTGCTATTCGATTGGTTCATATAATAATTTCGTAACGGTGTTGCTTTAGTGTTGTGACCCTAACCTTTACTAGGCTATTATGGATTCGCTAAAGCGCGGTTAACCAAAAATTCACTTTATTTTAAAGCAGTACCATCAGTGGCAGCATGACATTCAATAAACCCAATCCACAACATCTGGTTGTTTTTGTGAACCAGCATCAAAAACAACTACACACCCTCGTAGTGGTTCTGCTAAGTCTGTATTTAATTGCATTCACAGCCAAACTTGTGTGGCAGATTATACCTGAACCATCGCTGTCTGCGACACCAACAGCATCACGCATTGCTCCCATCAGTACGCCTAGTGGTAAGAGTGGGGTCAATCTTGGCAAAATACAACAGCTAAACCTCTTCGGAGACGCCACAGCCGTGCCCCAGTCAACGCAAACTGAGGAAGTCACCGATGCACCCGAAACCCGTTTAAATTTAACGCTCACCGGCGTGGTAGCGAGCTCGGAGCAAAAATCAGGCACTGCGATTATAGAAAACAATAATAACCAAGCCGTGTATGGTTTGGGTGAAAAAATTGAAGGGACAAACGCTACGCTGCAAACGGTGTATAACGATCGCGTGATAATTAAAAATGGGATCCGTAAAGAAACGCTTATGCTCGATGGTATCAATTATGAAGAGGCGAATCGCAGACGAGAACAGCAGGAGCGAATGGGCCCCTCGCCAGCACGTAACAATGAAACTCAAGCACAAGAGCTCAGCGAAGAAGCCCTTGAGGCCACGGCAGCATTGCGTGAGCGTCCTGCAAACTTTACCGATTTTATTTCAATATCACCAAAAACTGACGGCGGTCAGCTAATCGGATATCAAGTAAGCCCAGGCCGTGAACCTGCTCTTTTCGCTTCTGCAGGTCTTAAAGCCGGTGATGTGATATCACAAATTAATGGGTTGGATTTAACCGACCTACAGCAGTCGCAAGAGGCATTATCAGAGCTTCGTTCTGCGCAATCGATAGAATTAACAATTATTCGTGATGGTAGTTTCACCACGCTGTACCTCGACTTGCCTGAGTCATAAAACGCTAACAAAAAACTGGCATTCTTTCCCGCTAGGGAAAGTTTCAGTTAGGCAAGACATATAGCTTAAACGACCGTTTACAGATTAAGAAATAAAGGAAGTTAGAATGAAAAGGCGCACAAGCCACAAATTGTTATCTCGCTTAGCCACCACTGTGTGTACAGCGCTGCTGTGTTTCTCTGTGACCGCTGCCGAGTACATGCCTAATTTTAAAGATACCGACATTAACGAATTCATTAATATTGTGGGTAAAAACTTAGAGCGAACCATTATCGTCGACCCTAACGTTCGCGGAAAAATTAGCGTGCGCAGTTACGATATGCTCAGCGAAGATCAGTACTATCAATTTTTCTTAAACGTACTGCAAGTGTACGACTTTGCTGTAGTTGAAATGCCAAGTGGCATTTTAAAAGTCGTGCGTTCTAAAGATGCAAAAACATCAAATATTCCGGTGGTTGAAGGCGCAAAGCAAGACGGAGATGAGTTTATTACCCGTGTTGTACCTGTTTACAACGTCCCTGTTCGCGAGTTAGCGCCTATTCTTCGCCAGCTAAACGATCAAGCCGGCGGCGGGAATGTAGTCAGCCACGACCCCTCAAATGTAATGATGCTAACCGGCAGAGCAGCGGTGGTTAACCGTTTAGTAGAGATTATCGAACGTGTCGACCGCGCCGGTGACGAAGAAGTAGAAATTGTAAAGTTACGCTATGCGTCAGCGTCGGAAATGGTGCGCATCATTGAAAGCATTAACAAATCTCAGGGCAACGCAAATACAGGCGCTAAGTCTGATCCGCGCGTAGTCGCAGACGACAGAACGAATTCAGTCATTGTGAGCGGCGACGTTAAAGCACGCCAGCGACTCATCACGCTTATCCAGCGCATGGACCAAGAGCTTGAATCCAATGGCAACACGAGAGTACTTTTTCTCAATTATGCAAAAGCAGAGGACATGGTAAAAGTACTGCAGGGTGTTTCTGCCAGCATTCAGTCAGATACACAAGGCGGCGCGGCTAATTCTAGTCGTCGCTCTTCGTCGAATCGCGATATCAGCATAGACGCCCATGAAGATTCCAACGCCATTGTGATTACCGCAGAACCCGACATGATGCGCTCACTTGAAGAAGTGGTTCGTCAGCTCGATATTCGCCGCGCTCAAGTACAGGTTGAAGCCATCATTGTTGAAGTATTTGAAGGTGACGGCACGACGCTTGGCGTACAGTGGGTGTCAGAGCAGGGCGGCGGTACACAGTTTAACAACGGCGTTGTTCCCGTCGGCGCATTAGGTGTGGCGTTACGTCAAGCTGAAGACCGCCAAGTCCCCCGCTCTCAAACCTCAGCGAATGGTGTAGTTACCGAAACAACAGATACTATAGAAGGTAACTTCCAACCTCTTGCAACGCTACTTGGCAGCGCCAACGGCATGATTGCGGGTATTATCGAAGATGGCTGGGGTGCAGTCGTGCAGGCGGTAAGTACCGACACCAACTCCAATATTCTTGCTACTCCGCACCTTACAACTATGGACAACGAAGAAGCGTTTTTCATCGTCGGTCAGGAGGTCCCCGTTATTACAGGCACAACAACGGGTGCAAACAATTCAAACCCGTTCACAACGGTTCAGCGCCAAGAAGTGGGTATAAAGCTGAAGGTGACCCCTCAAATTAACGAAGGTGATGCGGTACAGCTACTTATTGAGCAAGAAGTATCGAGTGTAAGCGGCGCAACATCAGTAGATATATCTATAAACAAGCGTGAAATTAAAACTACCGTTATTGTAGATGATGGCGGCACTATTGTGCTTGGCGGGTTGATTGATGAAGACATTCAAGAGAGTGTGTCAAAAGTACCTCTATTGGGCGACATTCCTATTCTTGGTAACTTGTTTAAATCTACCTCTACCAGCAAGCGCAAGCGCAACCTAATGGTATTTTTGAAACCTACGATTGTTCGCGATGGCGCTACAATGAACTCCATCAGCCATAGAAAGTACAACTATATCCGTGCGCTGCAGCTGAAACGCCAGCAAAACGGCGTGTCGTTAATGCCTAACTCAGACACTCCAACTATGCCCAATTGGGATGACAAACTTTCCTTGCCTCCCTCTTTTGAAGAGTACTTAATGGACAAAGAAAGTAAAAAAGGTAATGACTAGTATGTCAGGGCAAAACGAACAACTTACTCAGGCACTTGAAGCACAAGAAGAAGTGCTTGAAGCCATGGCCGAAGAGGGTCTTCCTGAACAAGAAGGTGGGCCCAAACAGCTCTCGTTTAGTTTCGCGAAGCGCAATCAAGTGCTGTTAGAAGTGAATGAAACACCGGCTGTGTTGTATTTTACCGAAAACACGCCTTTCGATGTATTCGCCGAAGTACGTCGTTTTTATGGTGAGCCTTTTGTGCCTAAATCCATTCCGGCAGATGAATTTGAAGGCTTTTTGACGACCGCTTTCCAACGGGATAGTTCGGCCGCTAAACAGTTGATGGAAGATCTAGGCAATGAAAGCGACTTGTTTGCACTCGCTGAAGATTTACCCGATACAGAAGATTTGCTAGACAGTGAAGATGATGCGCCTATCATCAAGTTGATCAATGCCATGCTTGGCGAAGCAATTAAAGAAGGGGCATCAGATATTCATATCGAGACCTTCGAGAACCAGCTGGTTGTACGCTTTCGTGTCGACGGCGTATTGCGTGAAATTTTGCGCCCCAATCGCAAGCTATCCTCTATGTTAGTGTCGCGAATCAAAGTAATGGCAAAACTCGACATTGCCGAAAAACGAGTGCCTCAAGACGGTCGCATTACCTTGCGCATAGCCGGCAGAGCAGTGGATGTTCGTGTATCTACCATGCCTTCAAGTCACGGCGAGCGAGTGGTGCTGCGTTTACTTGATAAAAATAATGCACGCCTTAATCTTGAAGATTTAGGCATGACTAAGGGAAATAGAGACTATTTCTCTACGCTTATCAGAAAGCCTCACGGCATCATTTTGGTTACAGGCCCTACCGGCTCAGGGAAAAGTACCACCTTGTATGCAGGCCTAAGTGAGATTAACTCTCGCGATAGAAATATTCTCACCGTTGAAGATCCTATTGAATTTGATTTACCCGGCATTGGACAAACTCAAGTTAACCCTCGAGTGGACATGACCTTTGCAAGAGGCTTACGAGCCATATTACGTCAAGATCCAGACGTGGTAATGGTGGGTGAAATTCGAGACATTGAAACCGCCCAAATTGCTGTGCAAGCCAGTTTGACCGGTCACTTGGTACTCTCTACGCTGCATACCAACACAGCTGCTGGCGCAATAACGCGATTAGAAGATATGGGCATTGAGCCGTTCTTGTTATCGTCTAGTTTATTGGCTGTGCTGTCTCAGCGTTTGGTGAGAACCTTGTGCAAAGAGTGCAAACAACCTCATACGCCCGATGCTTCACAACGTGAGGTATTAGGCTCTGATGCTGATGCTAGCACCATTATTTACACCCCTCGTGGATGCGCTGCATGCAATCAAACTGGCTATCGCGGTAGAACTGGTATTCATGAACTGCTGCTTGTTGATGAGCGCGTGAGAGAAATGATGCATGAGGGCGTTGGCGAACAGGCAATCGAGCGTTACATAAGAGCCACTACGCCAAGCATACGAGAAGATGGCTGTCGAAAAGTGCTGTCTGGGGTAACCTCACTTGAAGAAGTATTACGAGTAACGAGAGAAGACTAATATGGCAGCGTTCGCTTATAAAGCGGTCAATGCCCGCGGTAAAAATGAAAGTGGTGTACTTGAGGGCGATAATGCTCGGCAAGTGCGCCAACAGCTTCGTGAGAAAGGCTTGATTCCACTCGATGTAGAGCAAGTGGCTGAGCGTGCGCAAAACAACAGCTCGGGATTTAGCTTTTCCCTGTTTAAACCGCGTATATCGGCCTCTGACCTAGCGCTGCTTACTCGTCAAATGGCCACCCTAGTAGAATCTGCATTACCCGTTGAAGAGGCGCTATTAGCCGTTGCCGAGCAGTGTGAAAAACCACGCCAGAAAAATATGATGATGGCGGTGCGCAGTAAGGTAGTTGAAGGTCATGGTCTTGCCGACGCACTAGGTGAATTCCCCAGCGTTTTTGACGATCTTTATCGCTCTATGGTGGCGGCAGGTGAAAAGTCGGGGCACTTAGACACCGTATTGAATCGGTTGGCGGATTATACCGAACGACGCCAGCAAACCCGCAGTCAAATAACTCAAGCGCTAGTATATCCTTCACTCATGCTGTTTTTTGCAATGGGCATTGTGTTGCTATTGCTTACCGTAGTGGTGCCCAAAATTGTGGGGCAATTCGACCACATGGGTCAGGACCTTCCCGGCATTACCCAATTTCTTATTTCATTAAGTACATGGCTACAGAACTACGGCCTGTTTTTATTGATAGCTATCGCGGTACTCGTTGTGATCATGCAGCGTGTGTTGCAACAAAAGCTAATGAAGCTGCGCTATCACAAAGCGCTATTAAAAGTACCGCTCATTGGGAAGGTAACCCGTGGCCTCAATACGGCGCGATTTGCCCGCACTCTCAGTATCCTAAGTGCCAGTGCAGTTCCTTTGCTAGAGGCAATGCGCATTTCGGGTGATGTACTTGAAAATCAGCATATTAAAAACCAAGTTGCCGATGCCGCTATTAACGTTAAAGAAGGTAGCAGCCTGAGAGCAGCATTGGATAATACGAAAATATTTCCACCTATGATGATGCATATGATTGCATCGGGTGAGAAGTCGGGTGAATTGCAACAAATGCTCGCCCGGGCCGCAGATAATCAAGATAGGGAATTCGAGTCGCTTATTGGTGTCTCACTAAAAGTGTTTGAACCTTTATTGATAGTCACAATGGCAGGGATTGTATTGTTTATCGTAATGGCAATTCTGCAGCCAATTTTAGCATTGAATAACATGGTGAATATGTAATGAAATCTTTAAAACGTAGTTCTGGATTTAGTTTGATTGAAGTAATGGTGGTGCTGTTAATCATCGGCATTATGGCGTCAATGGTGGCACCTCAAATTTTGGGAAACCAAGAAGAAGCACAGCTCAAAAAAGCGGCGGTGGATATACAGCAGCTGGAAAGTGCCCTTGAGATGTATAAGTTGCGCAACAACCGCTTTCCTACTACCGAGCAAGGTCTTGATGCCTTGGTGACAGCGCCAACCTTAGACCCTATTCCGCGCAACTACCCAGAAGGCGGTTTTATTAAGCGCCTTCCAGAAGATCCATGGGGAAATCCTTACGCCCTTATCAGCCCAGGAGAGCTAGGCGTAGTTGATATTTTCTCTAATGGTCCAGACCGCGAACCCGGTACCGATGACGATATCGGCAACTGGAATATTAACGAATATCTCAACTAAACGTAACTCAAGCACACTATGTATAAGCGTGGCAGTAGTCCAACAACATCAAACGGCTTTACCTTATTAGAAGTCATGTTAGTGCTGCTGCTTATGGGTTTAGCTGCTGGCTATGTCATGTTTAATGCCTTTGGTGCCAGCAAAGCAGACCTGCTTAAAAACCAAGCCCAGCGGCTGCAGGTTATTGTGGATATGGCGAGTGATTTTGCCGTTCTGAATCAGCAGCAGCTTGGCGTGCGCGTTGAGCAAAAAGACAACGAGTACTACTTTGTTTATCTCGATGATGACGACGAGTGGCAGCGTATTGAGGGTGAGGACGTATACGCAGTGCACACCCTGCCCGCGCCTTTCACGCTTACCCTAAATTTAGATGACCTACCTTGGGTGGTTGAAGATCAGCTTTTCGACCGAGAGTTGTTCGATGAGAACCTTAGCGTGTCAGAAGACGGTGTAGAAATAGGCAACGATGAAGATAAAAAACTGCCTCCACCCCAAATACTCATAATGTCGAGCGGCGATGTTACCCCGTTTACCTTATCGTTTAATTATGAGGGCGATGAGGGCGACGAACCCGTTTACTTCAGCCTGCAAAATAAAGACCTTCCCCCCCTTGCGCTTGAAGGACCGTTGGAGCGTCCGCTATGAGTATGCATCAGCACGCAGGCTCTCACAAAAATAAACAAAAAGGGCTAACGCTACTTGAAGTGATGGTGGCGCTGCTCATTTTTGCATTAACAGGTACCGCTATTTTAAAAGCCGCTGGCGATCACTTATCCAGCGTTGGGCAAATTGAATCCGTGACCTTTGCTAACTGGGTGGCGAGTAATCGATTAAACCAGCTTCAGCTTGAAACCACATGGCCGCCAAAAAACAACTTAAAGGGCAGCATGGAAATGGCAGACAGAACGTGGTTTTGGCAACAAACAGTCACCAAAACTAACGACGCAGATTTGCGCTCGGTCACCATTTCTGTGGGTGAAGATAAAAATTACGTGAGTACTGTGACCTCAGTGACTACGTTTGTCGCCAAGCCAACAAAGAGCTAGATTGATGCAGCGCGGTTTTACACTCATTGAAATTTTAGTGGCCATGGCCATTTTCACGCTTATTGGCTTAGCGTCTACGGGCCTGCTCACTACGGTGATAGACAGCAATAAATTGTCACAAGAGCGTTTTGAAAATCTTCAGCTTTTACAGCGGGCCATGGTGACCATTGAGCGAGATATCCAGCAGGCGGTTTCAAGGCCAGTTCGTGTAGAGGGAGAAAAACAAGAAATTGTGATGGCCGGCGGTGAAGTAGACGGCAGTGATGACGACGGCATTGGTTTTGTTCGCGGCGGTTGGCATAACCCTCAGCTCATGCTGCCCAGAAGTACTCTGCAATACGTGGCCTATCGATTACGGGATAATAAATTAGAGCGCCTATACAGCAATTACGTCGATAACGTGATTGGCTACGAGCCCAAGGTTCGTGTGCTGCTTGAAAATGTTGAAAGCTTTAAGGTTGAGTTTTTGGCTGGCAACAATGCCTCGTCGACGATAAAAGACGATGACGATGTTAAGTGGAGTGAAAAATACCAAGGTACAGTGCTTCCGCGTGCCGTTGCTGTTGAGTTCGTTAGCAAAGACTTTGGTATGCTTCGCCGCGAATTCACCCTTGTGAGTGGTGACTCGTAATGAAGCATAGCTCTTATTTAAAAACGAGTATTGAAAAATTGACGTATATAAAGTCGGCTCGTGCAAAATCGGCTAGTATCATATCGTCTCGAGCAAAGTCCTCTCAAAGAAAAGCGCCTCGCCTTCAGTCGCCAGCAAAGCAGCAAGGTGTGGCACTGATGATAGTGCTTATGATCGTTGCCCTAGTGGCGGTTTTAGCCACTGAAATGGGCACTCGGCTGCAGCTTCAAGTGCAGCGCACTATGAACTTAAAAGACAATAATCAGGCGTATTGGTACGCCCTAGGCGCTGAAGCTTTTGCAAGGAAGTCGATTAAAACACTGATTGAAGAGACGCCAAACAAGATATCCCTTGATCAACCGTGGGCACAAGAATTTGCTTACCCCCTAGAAGGCGGAGGGCTTACCGCCAACTTAAAGGACTTGCGAGCCTGCTTTAATCTTAATGCCATCAACTCTGGTACAGCTGCCACAAACCCTAACAGCTCAAGAAATACCACCGAAGCCATGGACGCGTTTAGCAATATGCTGTTGGCACTTGGGATAGACGGCCTTGATAGCTACACCGCAGATACGTTTCGAGACGGTTTAGCCGATTGGGTGGATGAGGACGATAACCAACGCTCCTTGGGCGCTGAAGACAGTGAATATGAATCTCGAGAGTTTCCCTATTTAGCGGCCAATGGCCCGCTGGCATCTACCAGTGAATTGCGTATTATAAATGGCGCATCACCACAGTGGCTGGGCAAGGTTCTGCCATTAGTGTGCGTTATTCCAGATAACGACGAATTAAAGATAAACGTGAACACATTAGACGAAGAAGCTGCGCCGCTGTTAGCTGGGCTCACCGGATTAGATTTGCAGCAAGCCACCAGCCTTTTAGCCAATAGACCGCCAGAAGGTTGGAACGAAGTGAGCGACTTTTTAAATGAAAACACCATACAGACGCTTAACCTATCAAATTCGCGCAGAGACTGGTTCACGGTTAAAACCGAGTATTTTATTTTGCATACAAAAACTAAATATAATAAAGCAACGTTTAAGCTTTCCACCGTGTTTCAAGTAAGCACAGACAATGGCGTGAACATACTGAGGCGCGAGTTCGGAGGAACACAATAATGGAACAACTACTGGTAAGGCTGGGCGCGAATAAAAGCGACACCGTCAGCTGGTTGGTTTACTCAACTGCCGATGATGAAATAATGGCATCGGGCGAATTAGAGAATGCCGACGCGTTAGCAACGCTTACAGAGCGCACTGGTCAACGAAGCGTTATTGCATTAGCACCGAGCAGCGATATTTTACTCAAGTGGGTAACGCTACCGCCGCGAGCTGGCAGAAAAGTGATTGCCGCATTGCCCTATATGCTTGAAGAAGAGCTTGCTACAGATATTAGCAAGCAGTTTTTTGCGTTAGGCCCCAAAGTGGGTAACGAGCAAGCGGTCGCTATTGTGAGTCATGAAAAAATGCAGCAATGGCAACGATGGCTGCAAGACGCTAATTTGGCGTGTGACACTATTATCCCAGATGTGCTCGCAGTACCTCACACAGCAGACGGTTGGTCTATTTTGACTATCGGTGAGCAGCTATTAGTTCGCCAAGATAATTTCAAAGGAATTCAAGGGGAACAGCAGTGGCTACTGCCAACACTTGCTCACTTTACTTCACAGCATACAACCCCCGTAAGCGTGACTAACTATGCCGGAATCGACCTCTCTGGTTTGCCCAATATAGAAGAAACCGAAACGCCTTTAGAACTTCCCATGCAGGTGCTTGCTAAAGAGGCAACGGGAACAAGTTTTAACTTATGCCAAGGCGAATACAAAGTTAAGCGCAAACGCAGCAGTGCGCTGTCGCAATGGCGAGTAGCTGCTGTACTTGCGGTGCTTGTACTGTGCACAAGCTTAATTGACAAGACGGCCACCCTGTATCAATTAAAATCGCAAAACGACGCACTGAGTAGTCAAATAAGCGATACCGTCAAAAGTGGCTTTCCCAATATTGGCACCTACCGAGATGTGCGACGCAAACTGCAAAGTGAAATGGCCAAATTAGAACAAGGTGGCGGCAATGCGTCCATGTTGATTATGTTAGACCAGCTTTCTCCCGCATTTGCAGCCACCGACGTTAAACCGCAAACTCTTCGCTTTGACGCCAGTCGCACTGAAATACGCATTCAGGCCGAAGGTAAAAGCTTCGAAGCACTTGAGCAATTTAAGAAAACCGCCGAGCAGGCTGGCTTTTTAGTTGAACAAGGTGCGATTAATAATCGCGATAGCGGTGTTGTTGGCACAGTGTCTATTAGGAGTACGTCATGAACGCGCTATTAGAAAAATATAAAGCACTGACTGAGCGCGAGCAGAAGCTTGTGCTGATATCTGGCGTAGTCGTTGTGATCGCACTATTTTATTTTGCCATTTGGTCTCCCCTTAACCATGCGCTTTCGCAGCAGCAAAAATTACTCGATAACCAGCAGTCACTGCTGGTATGGGTAAAAGACAGTGCCGCAAGGGCAAAACAACTGCGCCGTGTCGCTGGCACTAGCAAAGGCTTTTCCGGTTCGCTGCCGCAGGCAGTCAATCGCACGGTCGCAAAGCACGACATCGCTATCTCGCGCATGCAGCCACAAAATGATGAACTGGAAATTTGGATTGATCAGGCTCCGTTCAACAATGTCCTAGAGTGGCTTAAAACCATGGAAAGTATGGGCGTGGTGATTTTACAAGCAGATATAACATCGGCCGATGCCGAAGGGTTTATCAAAATTCGTCGATTACGATTAGGTAAAGCATGAAGTCAAAAATAAGCTGGATTGTAGGCGGAATAATCGCATTTTTATTATTTGCCATTGCTTACATGCCCGCGGTGCACGTTATTGGCCGCATAACGCTGCCGCAAAATGTCTCCTTTCAAGGCGTAACTGGAACGCTGTTTAGCGGGAAAGCACAAACTGTGGTACTAAACGGCCTTCCCATTAACAATGTAAAATGGGAGTTAAACCCACTACACATGCTTCTTGGCAGCATTAACCTTGATGTAAAAGCAGGCAATATTCGCGATAAAAACGACATTGCCTTTGAAGGCCCAATTTCCACAGGGCTATTTAGTCAAACATCGGTAAAAACAGAAGCATTTACACTGTATTTGCCTGTTGATAGGGTACTAGCGCAAGTTCAGCTACCGCTGCCAGTTAACGCAGGCGGCCGCTTCAAAGTCACGTTAGACGAGTTGCACTATGGGCCGACATGCCGCGCACTCTCTGGCACTGGAGACTGGCTAAACGCCACAGTGGCTGGAACCAAAGGCCCTATCGATTTTGGTACCTATTCGGCTAAGCTTCGCTGCGAAGGTGACGATATTGGCATTACCGTAAACGAGCCAAACATGTTGGGGTTATCAATTGATGCAACCGTTCAAGCAAACATGCAACAATTCCAAGTCGCTGGAAAATTTAAGCCCGACGACAGTTTGCCAGATGAGGTGCACCAAGCGGCACGGCTTTTCGGCACGCCTGACGCCAATGGCTACACGCAAATTAAGCTTTAAATGGTAAGCGTTAAATTTTGATTTTTAATTACACAAACAAAGGACTGTATTTTGAATAAAGCATTCATTTTAGGCGGCGGCGTTACTCTTGCTGCGCTGTTAATTGCACCCACTTTTATCGGCAACAGCATTGAAACAAAAACACGCAGCGCCCTTGCTGCGTTAAACGAACAGCCGCTATATTCTGCATCAATAGTGTCTTACGACAAAGGTTGGTTTAGCAGCAGCGCACAAATAGAAATTGCGCTAGATATCAACGGTATACTAGCCGCGCAGCAAGTGGGCAACACTCAAGAAGTTAGCAATGAAGACGCTAGCATGGAGAACCCCACGATAATCGCTAACGTAAACGCCTATCACGGCCCCATCTATTTTGGTGACGGTGTGGGTGTTGCAAAAGTAAAATACAACATCGCCGTTCAAGGTGAAGCGCTTCGCAAGTACGTAGCCTGGCCCGACGACGTGCCGCTGTATGTTAACGAAGGTACGTTAGGCCTTTTCAATGGTTTACATTACTCCGACGCGATTCCAGCACTACAAGGTGTAGACGACGAGCTAACCCTAAACTTTTCAGGCTTTAATGGTGAAGCGAAGCATGAAGGTAATGGCATTCGTTATCAAGGACTAGCTGAGTCGCTTACTATGAGCGATGGTGCTTTCTCATTTGAAATGTTGAACACCACTGCTGATATTACTTACAGCGATGACGTTGATATGCTTGCGGCTATGAACGGTGAATTGTTTGAGGGTGATGCGGCTATCGCCATTGAAGAAATGGTATTTTCAGATGAAACGGGAACAAACATTCTCGTTGAAGCACTACGTATTATTACCAACACGGATATTGATGAAGACACTAATACGGCCAGTGTGTATGTCGAGTATGCCGTTGACAAAATTGAAGGTGCTGCACAAGATGCTTCTGACATGGTGCTCGGCATTGCCATCAACAACCTTGATGTAGACTTCATCAAAGCCTATCAAGATTTTAGCAATTCTACGCTATCAACGCCTGCCGACGAATTACCAGAACAGCTTCAGGCGTTTATCAAAAATAATTTATTGCAACAGCTGCAAGCTGAGCCTGAAATTAACATTACCAAGCTGGCCATGACCTTACCTGAAGGCAGTTTTACCGGTAAGGCTAATTCAAAGCTAGTAGGTGTTACTGCCCTTCCAGACACCCTTGAAGATCCAAGCTACTGGGTGTCCCACTTACTCGCTAATGCGCAAATTAAAGCCGACAAAGCATTCGTTGAAAGCATGGCTTCAGGGTATATGGTTGCTGAACTTGCTGCTAACCCGCAAACTCAAGGCATGACAGCAGAAGAGCTGCAAAGCCTTGCGGCGCAACAGGTTCCCATGGTGCTGAACACCTTTGTAGAACAAGGCTTTATCAAGCAAACTGAAAATGGCTACGACGCAGAATTTGAATTAAAAGACGGCAAGGCTAACCTTAACGGCGCCGAAATTCCGTTACCATTTGCTCAGTAGCAAAGGAGCAAAGTAATAAAGTAACAGGGCAGCAAACCACTCACTAAGCAGGGCATTCGAACATGCAGTTAACAAAATGGCAGAGCGGCGGTGAGTATTTTACTTATCACCAACAAGCGCTATTTTACCGAACTGATGGCGAAGGCCCTGTTTTGCTGCTTATCCACGGTTACCCAACAGCAAGTTACGACTGGGTTAAGCTATGGCCTGCGCTAATTCAACACTTTCGCTGTATCACCTTGGACATGTTGGGGTTCGGATTCAGTAGTAAAGCGCCCACTAAATATCAAATCACTGAACAAGTAAGTGCTATTTGCGCACTACTGAAACACCTAAACGTATCCAATGCCCATGTGGTTTCACACGACTATGGCGACACAGTTGCCCAAGAACTTATGGCCCAGCAGGAAGACGGTTCGCTGTCATTTTACATTGACACCCTACACCTTTTAAATGGTGGCCTCTTTCCCGAAACGCATCGAGCACTGCCTATTCAAAAGTTGCTTCTGTCACCTTTAGGTGGCGTGCTAATTCACCTCTTAAATAAAAACGCGGTGAGAAAAAGTATGCGGGGTATTTTTGGCGAAAATACACCGCCAACAGAACAAGACATTGATGATTTTTGGACGTTGATCAGCACCAACAACGGTCATAAATATATGCACCTGCTGCTGGATTACATGAATCAGCGCAAAAAGCACAGAGCGCGTTGGGTGGCGGCACTTCAAAATGCCATCGTTCCTATTCGTTTAACGATTGGTGCAGCAGATCCTATTTCAGGTGCCCATATGGCCGCTCGATATAGGGAGCTAATGCCGACCCCCAGTATTGTTGAATTAGAAAACATTGGTCATTACCCACAAATAGAAAGCCCTCAACAGGTTTTAGCGTCAGTGCTTGAACATATTGAGAGCAATACTACTGGTTGTGAGTAATCGCTTTTTTATGACCTCTCCCCTAAATATCGGTAGGCGGAAGTTTATCCACTGCCATTCTTAATATTTCAGACTCTACTTGAGAAGCGACTCCAATATCGCTAATACCTTCATTAGGCATAATATGAACAGGTTCACCTGATATGACGGTCGATTCACTATCGCTGTTAATTTCTTCTGATTGAGACAACGTTGAAGGTAATATTAAGTCATCCTGCGGCAAATCAATGGTTACCATGTCGCTTTCAACTTCTATAACAGATCTCGCTGCTGTTAGATGCTCTTCCTCCGGAAGCGTAATTGTATCTTCCGGTATAAGCATTTCAGGGGTTGTTGCAATGAAAAGCATATCGTTGATAGGGAAAGGCTCGGTAATCACTGTGTTTTCCACCGACGCAGCCTCCACCAACGTAGCCCCCATAGTTCCCGAAGTACTTACAGTCTCGGATGTATTAATAGCGTGTACTGTTGACACGCCTTCTCCGGATGCCGTCACAAATACATTAAATTCTGCTTGCTCGACAGTGCCGTCTGGATATTCAATGCGGTAAGTAAAGGTATCCGTTAAGGTTCCAGCAAATACGGCTTGCGTGTTGTCCGGGGTATAGATGTACACACCAGTTTCGTCAATCTGCAGCGTGCCGTAATCACCCACTAACGTAATGCCGCCAGTAGCATCTTGGAAGTTTGTTCCATCAGCAGATGCAGTTACGTGGTATGTTGGGCCAAACAGCACATCGTTTTCGAAAAGATTGCCAGTGGCGGTTTGTACTTCGTCAACCACAAATTGATCTAGGAAGTGAACAGTAGAACTCAAATCGACACTGACGCCGCCAAGCGTACTGGCTAAGCCTGTATCCACGTCCATGGTAACTCGGTATTCACCTGCTGTAAGGCCAAATGAAGTAAAACTACCATTTCCGTCAAGACCAAGCAGGCCTATCAACTGGTCACTGGAGAAGGTTTCAACAACTTCCCACGTGCCGTTATTGTTTCGCTCTATGAATAGGTCCAGTCCTGAGCCCAAAGATAATAGATCGCCGCCATCCACGGTTAAGGTAAGATCCATCGTAGTATCAGTTGCTACAGTAAACGCGTTGCTTTGGGTATCTACTGAGGTAGGAACAACAATACCAAGAGCGCCAATCAGCCAAGTGTATTCAAGGGCTTCGGCTTCAGCGTAACCTGCGCTACTAACAAAATCATAGGTCAGCTCTGCCCGCGCTGAGTCAGCAGATACTCCTTGCCCTGAAAGATTAAAGTTTAAGTTTGCGGTAGAGGTATTAATGCCATCTGAAATGGTGTAGCTGAAGCTATCCGTATTGCCCAAGCCGTCGCGCACGCCGTTCGCTACATAGATGTAGCTGCCGTCTTCAAAGATAGTTAGGTCGCCAAAGTCACCTTCAATAGTAATGCCCGATGTGCCAGTGCCCAATACGGTCACCGACCCTCCATTGGTGTGAGTAACTTGCGTCACTACGCCGCCCTCAGCAATGCTATCAGCTACGTCGCCTGAATTAGCGGCATCAATAACATTACCCGATGCTGTTGTGCTACCTTCAAACTGATATTCAGTTAGCGTTGAAGTTATATCGGTAGACTGTAGTAATGTAAGTGTATTGCTTAGCAGTGCAGCTGCAACCGCATCTAACACACTATCTGCTAGAAGACCCAACCCAAGAGCGTTCAGACCATTTGTTATAGTGCTGACCAAATCGCCCGCGCCTATGGTATCAGCTGCGCCTAAAGCGGGTTCGAGAATGAAGTTACGTACAACCGTACCCAAACCAAGCCCGCTGAGTACACTTGCGTTAGTGCCGTTTAATGCATCTTCTACAGTAGTCAAAACAACGTCTTGGTTCTCCTCGCCAAGAACGACGCCGCCGTTACCTAGTTCCGTTAATGTAATTGAGCCATCGTTGTCTTGATCGAATAAGGTTTCAAGAGCACTTTCGTCATTGCGCACGACCACGGTGTAATCACCGGCAGGTAGCCCTGAGAATGTCGCAACCAGTGTATCGTCGCCTGTCACTCCAATGAGATTTACGCCAGCTACATCACCTATTAACGGGTTATCTGGCGTCATCGCTGTGGCGACCACGTTGCCATCTGCATCAATAATATCAACACGATACGCATCAGCGACTGCGACTAACGCTGTTTGACTGACCTCGACTACCACTTCGCCAAAGAAACCAGCGTCAACGGTAAGCGTTGTGCTAGCCTCTGGCGAACCTGCTGCTGGTGAGCCTTCGGCTAAGCCAATGACTTGGAAGTCACTATCGGTAACTGGGGCGTTCACAATGGCGGTTTGTGCGCCTAGCTCCATATCATTGTTATCGGTTTGGGCTACTACTGGTGGGAAGTCGCCGCCAGATAGGGTTATGGTTAGCGCCGCAATATCAGAGGTTTCGCCATCTGATAAGGTGTAGTTAAACACTTCATTTTGCCCAATGGCGCTGCGGTCGCCGTCGGCGGTATAGGTGTACGTACCGTCTGCAGCTATTTCTAATACACCATATTGACCTTGGATGGTTATAGTACCTGTTGCAGGCACATTGACGCTATCACCGGCCGAATTAGTAACAACAGTAACTTGAGCACCATCTAAAATAGTGTCTGCGCCTACACCACTGATATCACCGTCGATTAGGTTGCCTTGGGCCACTAAATCACCCGTGTAGGTGTATTCTGTTAACGTGGTTGTGATGTCAGTGTCTTGCAATAGGGTTAGGGTATTACTGAGCAATGCATCGGCAAGAACATTTGCTACAGCGTCGAGAAGACCCGTAATACCAAGTGCATTAATTGGCGCAGTTAATAAGCCAACAAGTTGACCTGCACCAATTTCAGTTGTCGTATCAAGAAGTGTTTCTAGGATGCCTCTGACTTGTGTGCCAACTGTGCCGGGCAATATAACGTTAAGAATTCCGCCGTTTAATGTAGTTTCAACAAAATCCAGCACTTCTGTTTGGTTGTCGGGCCCGAGTACAACCCCTGCAGTTCCGAGTTCATCAAGATCAACATCGTTACTGTTGTCATTATCTAACAAGTCTTCGAGTAAGTTTTCGTCGTTGCGGACTACCACGCTATAGTTGCCGGTATCAAGGCCTGCTAACAAGAATGAAATCCTCTCATCGCCAGTAACGTTGAAAATGTCTAGTCCACCGACGTCGGCGAGTTGCGAATTTGCACTAACACCTCGATAGACTAGCTGTCCATTTTCATCATATACCTCAACAATGTAGGCATCGGCAACAGCAACCAGTGCTATTTGATCAACTTCTACTAACACTTCACCCACATGGTTAGGAGAAACGGTAAAAGATGCGCTTGCATCGACACCGCCTGTAGACTCAGCCAAGCCGATAACATCTACGTTGCTGGTGGTCTCTGGCGGGTTCACCGTTACCACAGGCTCACCCATATCAACGGCGTTGCCGTCGTTAATGGCATCGAGCGCTTGCACTACGACGTTTTGGATTGCCGTGCTCGCAGAGTTACCGGCTTCGTCGGTGACTGTTGCCACCACCGCGTAGGTACCCGCTGGCAGCGGTATGCCGGTTAAATCCAGACTCCAGTTACCGCTGCCATCAATAGAAAGCTCAGGGTCCGTGCCAAAGGTATAGGATGTTCCATCAACGGTAACGGTTAGGGTAGTGTTGTCACCAAGATCAACCGTTCCATTAAAGATAAGCGTGCTATCGCTAGTTACAAAGTCTCCAACCACCCCAGAGTCATTTGAGATACTGTCGAACGTTACCGTTTGACCATTATTGTTTTCATCAATACTGGTATCGATAACAACTGAACCTGAAGCTGAGTCAGAATTACCCACAGCATCTGTAGCGGTAACCGTTGCCGTATAATTACCTTCAGCAAGCAGGGCGACAATATTGTCAGCTAATGTCCAGGTACCGTCACCATTGTTGGTGGCGGTATAGTCGTTGCCGCCGATAGTGACCACAACAACCGCATTGGGGTCGTTTACCGTACCGGTAAGCTCCGGTGTGGTATCGTTGGTGGTTAGGTCATTTATTGCAACCGTAGGTGCGGTGGTATCAATCACCACTGTACCAGTATTTGTGACAGTGTTGCCTGCGGCGTCTGTTGCCGTCACTGACGTTGGATAGCTGCCTTCTGCAAGGGTCGTAACTGCATCGTCAGCCAGTGTCCACGTGCCATCACCGTTGTTCGTAGCGGTGTAATCATTACCGTCAATAGTGACTACCACAACTGCGTTCGGATCGTTCACCGTACCGGTTAACTCTGGCGTGGTGTCGTTGGTGGTTAGATCGTTAATGGCTACCGTAGGTGCTGTGGTATCAATCACCACTGTACCAGTATTTGTGACCGTATTACCCGCGGCGTCTGTTGCCGTCACCGACGTTGGATAGCTGCCTTCAGCGAGCGTGGCGACTACATCATCCGCCAATGTCCAAGTGCCGTCACCATTGTTGGTGGCGGTATAGTCGTTGCCGTCAATAGTTACCACCACAACCGCGTTAGGATCGTTTACCGTTCCGGTAAGTTCTGGTGTGGTGTCGTTGGTGGTTAGATCGTTAATGGCTACCGTAGGCGCGGTGGTATCAATTACTACTGTGCCCGTGTTGGTTACCGTGTTACCTGCAGCGTCTGTTGCCGTCACCGAGACTGAGTAACTGCCTTCTGCAAGGGTCGCAACTACATCATCGGCCAGCGTCCAAGTGCCGTCACCGTTGTTGGTAGCGGTGTAATCATTGCCGTCAATCGTTACCACCACAACCGCATTCGGATCGTTCACCGTACCGGTAAGTTCTGGTGTGGTGTCGTTGGTGGTTAAATCGTTTATCGCAACGGTAGGTGCAGTGGTATCGATGACGACCGTACCAGTATTTGTGACAGTGTTACCCGCAGCGTCTGTAGCCGTCACTGACGTTGGATAGCTGCCTTCAGCGAGCGTGGCGACTACATCATCGGCTAGCGTCCATGTGCCATCACCGTTGTTGGTAGCGGTGTAGTCATTACCGTCAATAGTGACTACCACAATCGCATTCGGATCGTTCACCGTACCGGTAAGTTCAGGCGTGGTGTCGTTGGTGGTCAGATCGTTTATTGCAACCGTAGGTGCAGTGGTATCGATGACGACCGTACCTGTGTTGGTGACTGTGTTACCCGCGGCGTCTGTAGCAGTCACTGACGTTGGATAGCTACCTTCAGCAAGCGTGGCAACTACATCATCGGCCAGCGTCCAAGTGCCGTCACCGTTGTTGGTAGCGGTATAATCATTGCCGTCAATCGTTACCACCACAACCGCATTCGGATCGTTCACCGTACCGGTAAGTTCTGGTGTGGTGTCGTTGGTGGTTAAATCGTTTATCGCAACGGTAGGTGCAGTGGTATCGATGACGACCGTACCTGTGTTGGTGACCGTGTTACCCGCGGCGTCTGTTGCCGTCACTGACGTTGGATAGCTGCCTTCAGCGAGCGTGGCAACTACATCATCGGCCAGCGTCCATGTGCCGTCGCCGTTGTTGGTAGCGGTGTAATCATTTCCGTCAATCGTCACCACCACAACCGCATTCGGGTCGTTCACTGTACCAGTTAACTCTGGAGTGGTGTCGTTGGTGGTTAGATCGTTTATTGCAACCGCAGGCGCGGTGGTATCAATTATTACAGTACCAGTGTCGGTATCGGTATTACCCGCATCGTCAGTTGCAGTAACAGATGTTGGGTAACTACCTTCAGCGAGTGTAGCGACTACGTCATCGGCCAGCGTCCACGTGCCATCACCATTGTTGGTAGCGGTGTAGTCATTGCCGTCAATCGTTACCACCACAACCGCATTGGGGTCGTTTACCGTACCGGTAAGCTCAGGCGTGGTGTCGTTGGTGGTTACATCATTGATGGTTACTACAGGTGCCACGGCATCTACCGTGTCAGATGCAGGTCCACTGGTGTTACCCGCTTCATCAGTAGCCGTTGCCGTTACTATAACCCCATCTGCCAATGGTGTACCTGGCGTCACGCTCCAACTGCCGTCGCCATCAGCGACAACGGTGAAATCAGTTGTACCGTCGCCATCAACATCCACATTTACCGTTGCGCCTGCTTCGGCTGTGCCGGTAACTTCAGTGCCGTTGCCCGCTTCAACGGTAGGCGCTGCTGGTGCTGTGGTATCAATAACCACTGTACCAGTATTCGTACCCACATTACCTTCTGGGTCGGTTGCAGTAACCGTTGCGGTATAGCTACCTTCAGCAAGTGCCGCCACCGCATCGTCAGTCAGTGTCCACGTGCCATCACCGTTATTGGTGGCGGTATAGTCGGCTCCATTGATGGTAACAACCACCGTGGCTGTTGGGTCGTCAACCGAACCAGTAAGTGCCGGCGTTGTATCGTTCGTTGTTAAATCGTTGAAGGCAACTAATGGTGCAGCCGCGTCAACCGTGTCTGAGGCTGGGTTGCTAATGTTACCCGCTGCGTCAGTTGCCGTTACGGTCACAATTACGCCATCGGCAAGCGGTGTATCAGGCGTAATGCTCCAATTTCCATCGCCATCAGCGATGACGGTGAAGTCTGGGGTGCCGTCGCCGTTTACATCTACATTTACGGTTGCGCCTGCTTCAGTAGTGCCGGTAATTTCGGTGCCGTTGCCCGCATCCACAGTAGGTATCGCAGGTGGTGTAGTATCAATCACTACCGTTCCTGAATTTGAACCCACGTTACCATCGGCATCAGTAGCAGTAACCGTAGCGGTATAGCTACCTTCAGCCAGCGCGGCAACGATATCGTCAGCAAGCGTCCACGTGCCATCACCGTTATTGGTGGCGGTGTAGTCGGCACCATTGATGGAGACAACCACCGTGGCTGTTGGGTCGTCTACCGAACCGGTAAGCGCAGGCGTGGTGTCGTTAGTCGTGAGGTCGTTAAAGGCAACGACTGGCGCAACAGCATCTACAGTATCTGACGCTGGTGCACTGATATTACCAGCTTCATCGGTTGCTGTTGCTGTGACAACTACGCCATCGGCCAGCGGTGCGTCAGGCGTAATGCTCCAATTACCGTCGCCATCTGCTATGACAGTGAAATCTGGCGTGCCGTCGCCATCCACGTCCACATTCACGGTTGCGCCTGCTTCAGCAGTGCCGGTAATTTCGGTGCCATTGCCCGCATCCACAGTAGGTGCCGCTGGTGCTGTAGTATCAATCACCACAGTACCAGAGTTAGTTCCTGCATTACCATCGGCATCAGTGGCAGTAACCGTAGCGGTATAGCTACCATCTGCAAGTGCAGCCACTGCATCGTCAGCCAGCGTCCAACTTCCATCACCATTATTGGTGGCGGTGTAGTCGGCACCATTGATGGAGACAACCACCGTGGCTGTTGGGTCGTCTACCGAACCGGTAAGCGCAGGCGTGGTGTCGTTAGTCGTCAGGTCGTTAAAGGCAACGACTGGCGCAACAGCATCTACAGTATCTGACGCTGGTGCACTGATATTACCAGCTTCATCGGTTGCTGTTGCTGTGACAACTACGCCATCGGCCAGCGGTGCGTCAGGCGTAATGCTCCAATTACCGTCGCCATCTGCTATGACAGTGAAATCTGGCGTGCCATCACCGTCAACGTCTACGTTTACGATGGCTCCTGCTTCGGCTGTACCGGTAATTTCGGTACCATTGCCTGCATCAACAGTAGGCGCAGCAGGCGCAGTAGTATCGACAATGCCGCCATTTTCGTTTGCGGTTGCCGTATTGCCCGCGCCATCTGTTGCACTTGCGGTGACTGAATAATTACCTTCAGATAAGGCTGCTGGCACATCTACAGAGAAGGTGCCATTAGCTTGAACAATGGCGCCAAATGTTTGGGTGTTTCCTGCACTATCGGTAACGCTGATGGATACGGTGCTGCCTGGCGCAATATCTGTAGTACCAGAAATGGTTGGTGTTGTGTCGTTTCCTGTACCAAGCGGATCCAAGGTTAGGTTTGGCACGGCTGTATTGATATTTCCGCTGGTAGTATCAGACCCAGAGTTTCCAGCAGCATCAGTGGCGGTAGCAGTAACATTGAAGTTTCCGTCTGCCATTGCATTGGGCACGTCGGCGCTGAAATTACCAACGCTATCGACAAAAGCCGTAAATGTCTGTTCTGCTCCCGCGCTGTCGGTGACGGTTATGGTCACTGAACTACCTGGGCTTAAATCGGTGCTGCCGGTGATCGTTGGCGTGGTATCGTTACCTGTGCCTTGTGCATCTAAATTGATTGTCGGCGCGGTAGTGTCTACGCTACCGTTTGTTTCAGTGGCAGTAGTCTCATTACCTGCTGGGTCTTGGGCAACGGCGGTGACAGTATAACTTCCTTCTGCCATCGGGCTTGGCACATCGGCCGAGAAACTGCCATCTCCCTGAACGGTTGCATCGAAGGTTTGGCTTACACCTGCGTTATCCGTAACCGTAATCGTTACCGTAGCACCGGCAGGTAGGTCAGTATTCCCTGATATAGTCGGTGTAGTGTCATTGTCTGGGGCAAGTGTATCTAACGATAGAGTAGGGGCTGTTGTATCAATAATGCCTGTGCTGTCTACGACGGTAGTGCTATTACCCGCTTCATCACTTGCCGTGGCTTCAACACTGTATGCACCTTGTGCCAGAGGCGTAGGCACATCCACTGTAAAGTTTCCATTTACATCAACAATCGCTGTGATGGTTTGAACATTTCCTGCGCTGTCAGTTACCACAAGCGTAACTTCACTACCCTGCGCAAGGTTTGTGCTACCAGATAGGGTAGGCGTTGTGTCATTGCCTTCCTCAAGTGGCGTTAATGTTAGTGATGGTGCTGTAGTGTCTATGTTTCCAGCATCACTGGCTGTTGCTGTATTACCTGCCTCATCACTGATGGTAGCGCTTACCGTGAAGTCGCCTTCAGCTAAATCCGTACCTGGAGAGATAGAGAAAGAACCATCGGCCTGTACCACTGCGCTTAAGGTCTGGGTCGCACCAGCACTATCGGTTACCAAAATAGTGACCACAGCGCCTGCAGGTTCATCGGTTGTACCGGTAATGAGTGGCGTCGCGTCGTTAGTGTTATCGGCAACATCTATAGTCAATGTAGGTGCAAGTGTATCAACTACGCCTACCTCGTTATCGGTTGTACTGTTGCCTGCTGTATCAGTGGCGGTTGCTGAAACAGTGAAGTTTCCTTCAGCCATCGCCGCTGGTACGTCGGCAGAGAATACGCTACCCGCGGCAACCAATGCAGAGAACACCTGGGTATTACCCGCACTATCAACAATAGTTATTTGCACTGTAGAACCTTGCGGTAAATCTACAGTACCGCTTATGGTTGGGGTTGAGTCGCTAACTGTGCCTGGCTCGTCCAGCGTAATAACAGGTGAAATGGTGTCGATTACGCCGGTTTCAGCGTCGAACGCTGTATTGCCAGCTTCATCAACGACGGTAGCTTGAACGGTGTAGTTACCCTCAGCCAAAGTGGTCGGAACGTCTACGCTAAAAGAGCCATCACCTTGTACTGTTGCAGTAAAGGTTTGAACTGCACCAGCACTATCTGTCACTGTTAAAGTCACGGTGGCACCAACTGGCGCGTTAGTTGTACCTGAAATAAGAGGCGTAGCGTCGTTTGTCTGGCCAAGGGTATCTAGCGTAATGTCCGGGGCGCTTGCATTAATATTGCCGCTATCCGTCACTGTCGTGCTATTGCCCGCAGCATCGCTCGCACTGGCTGTTACATCGTAATCGCCATCAACCAGCGCGCTGGGTACTTCAACTGAGAAAGTGCCATCCGCGTTTACCGTTGCTGTAAGGTTCTGTACATTACCGCCTGCATCGGTGACAACCAGTGTAATGGTTGCTCCCTCTGGCAAGTCGGTAGTACCGCTTAATACTGGCGTTGCGTCATTGCCGCTGGCCACTGGATCTAAGTTGATAACAGGTGGAGTGGTGTCAACTGTACCGTTGTTATCAACCGCTGTGTTTTGATTACCTGCATCATCAGTCGCCGTCACTTCTACTGTGTAATCGCCTTCAGCAAGGTCAAGGGGCACATCAGCGCTAAAGCTACCGTTCGCTTGAACGGTAGCAGTGAAGGTTTGCGTATCGCCCTGGCTGTCAGTCACGCTTATGCTTACAGTGTTGCCCGCAGCCAAGTTGGTGGTTCCCGAAATAGTCGGTGTAGCGTCGTTACTTAGGCCTTGCGCGTCTAACGTTACGGTGGGGGCTGCTGTATCTATAACACCGTTATTATCTATTGCGGTTGCTGAATTACCCGCATCGTCAGTCGCAGTGACGGTCACACTGAAACTGCCTTCAGCTAAATCGGCAGGAACATCAACACTGTAAGTGCCATCGTTTTGAACGGTTGCTGTAAATGTTTGGGTATTTCCAGCGTTGTCTGTCACGCTTATGCTTACCGTATCGCCAGCATTGAGGTCTGTGGTGCCAGAGATAGACGGCGTTGCATCATTGCCAAGCCCTTGTGTATCGATGGTTATCGATGGGGCTGTAGTATCGATGTTACCGCCATTTTCGGTTACCGATGCACTGTTGCCAGCGCCGTCTGTGGCGGTCGCAGTAACAGAATAGTCACCTTCAGGTAAGCTTGCAGGAACATCAGCCGTAAAGCTTCCATCGCCTTGTACTGTGGCGGTGAATGTTTGTGTGTTTCCAGCACTGTCAGTCACGGTTAGCGTGACAGTGCTACCTGGCGCTAAGTCGGTTTCACCTGAAATAGTCGGCGTTGTGTCGTTGCCCGACACTAGGGGGTCTAGGGATAGGGTAGGCGCGGCAGAATTTATGTCGCCACTCACTGTATCTGTAGCAGTATTGCCTGCAGCATCAGTCGCCGTTGCAGTAAGGTCAAAGTTTCCGTCAGCCATAGGGTTAGGCACATCTGCACTGAAGTCGCCATTAGCATCTACGGTTGCAGTAAACGACTGCACCGTGCCAGCGCTATCAGTCACTGTAATCGTTACTGTGCTTCCTGCGGCTAGTTCGGTAGTGCCCGAAATGGTAGGCGTGTTATCGTTACCTGTACCAAGCGGATCTAGGGTGATAACGGGCGCTGTGGTATCGACGCTACCACCCGTTTCTGAATCAGAACCTTGATTGCCTGCCGCGTCTTGCGCCGTTGCGGTAACCGTATAGTCTCCTTCAGCTAGTGGTGAAGGTACATTGGCTGCAAAACTGCCGTCGGTTTGTACCGTTGCCGCAAAGGTTTGCGTGTTCCCCGCACTGTCGACCACCGTTAGTGTAACAATGGCGCCAGCTGGAAGGTTTGTGGTGCCAGAAATAGTTGGCGTAGCGTTATTCTCTGGCGTTAATTCGTCAAGGTTTAGCTCAGGTGGCGTGATGTCGATATTACCTGAATTATCAAGAACCGACGTGCTGTTGCCTGCTTCATCAGTGGCAGTAGCTTCAACACTGTAAGAGCCTTCAGCAAGTGCCCCGGGTACATCAACCGTAAAGTTTCCTGCAGCATCAACTGTTGCTGTAACCGTTTGAATGTTGCCTGCACTATCTGTGATAACTAAGGAAACCACGCTACCATCCGCTAGATCTGTACTTCCCGAAATGGTTGGCGTTGTGTCGTTGCCTAAACCTTGAGGGTCTAAGGTTAGGGTAGGTGCTGTGGTGTCAATGGTGCCTGTTGCATTGACTGACGCACTGTTGCCAGCATCGTCGGTGGCCGTTGCAGTAACCGTATAGTCACCTTCAGCCAGTGCAGCTGGCACATCCACAGTAAAGTTGCCGTTTGCATCAACCGTTGCGGTAACAGATTGGGTATTGCCAGCGTTGTCAGTAATCGACAGTGTTACGGTTTCGCCTGCTGCCAGGTCGGTAGTGCCCGAAATGGTGGGCGTAGTATCGTTATTTGAACCCAGCGCATCGAGTGAAATAACGGGGGCGACGGTATCGACGATCCCGTTATTGTCGGTGACAGAGGCACTATTTCCGTTGCTGTCTGTAGCGGTAGCGGTTACTGAGTAATCACCTTCGGCAAGAGGCGCTGGGACATCAGCACTAAAGTTACCGCTTGCATCAACAAGTGCAGTAAAGGTTTGTGTGTTGCCTGCACTGTCAGTGACAAAAAGCGTCACGGTTGAACCCGCGGGTAGGTCAGTCGTACCCGAAATGGTTGGTGTAGTATCGCTAACCGTAACTTGCGCATCTAATGTCAACGCAGGGGCGCTGGTATCTAGCGTACCGGTATCAGAGGTGGTGGTTGTATTACCTGCATCGTCTGAGGCACTTGCTATTACCGTGTAGCTACCATCTGGCATAGCATTTGGCACATCCGCGCTGAAGTCACCATTCGCGTCCACAATGGCGTCAAAGGTTTGCGTGTTGCCAGCGCTATCTGTCACGGTTAACGTTACTGTGCTTCCCGGCGCTAAATCAGTGCTGCCCGATATGTTAGGTGTTTCATCGTTGCCTGTACCTTGCGGATTTAACGTAAGTACAGGGGCGGTGGTGTCAATATTGCCACCGTCTTCAGTTACGGTTGTTGAATTACCTGCATCATCTGTTGCAGTAACTTCGACGCTGTAGTCGCCTTCAGGCAGTGGAGATAATACTTCTGTAGCAAAGTTGCCATCTGCATCAACCAATGCGTTAATGGTTTGCGTGTCGCCATTGCTGTCAGTCACGGTGATCACAACAACAGCGCCTTCAGGTAAATCTGTATTACCCGAAATAACCGGCGTAGTGTCATTACCTGAATCTAACGGATTAACGGTAACAATTGGCGCTTGTGTATCAATACTTCCATTTGTTTCGTTCGCCGTCGCGATGTTGCCTTGCGCATCGCTTACTGTTGCCGAAACGGTAAAGTCTCCCTCGGCCAATGCGTTAGGCACATCGGCACTGAATGTTCCGTCTCCTTGCACTACAGCTTGGAAACTTTGCGAGTTATCGTTGGCATCTACCACAGTAATGGTAACCAGTGTGCCAGGTGCTACATCGGTAGTACCTGTGATAGTTGGAGTAACATCACTGGTAGCGCCTTGTGTATCAAGGGTTAACAGAGGCGCTTCGCTATCTACATTACCTGTTGTATTGGCATTCGCGGTATTGCCTGCACTGTCGGTTGCAGTGGCAGTCACAGTAAAGTCGCCGTCAGCTAGTGCGTTTGGCACATCTACACTGAAGCTACCATTTGCATCGACCAAGGCTTCAATAGTTTGCGTGTTGCCAGCGCTATCTGTTACGACAAGCGTAACCGTGCTTCCCTCAGGAAGGTCAGTGGTACCTGAAAGTGTGGGTGTGGTGTCGCCCGTGCTGCCAGGATTTTCAAGGGTAAGCGTAGGCGCGGTGGTATCTACAACGCCGCCATTTTCAGTAACAGTCGTTGTATTGCCTGCCTCGTCTGTAGCACTGGCCTCTACGGTATATTCACCCTCAGTAAGCGGCGTTTGCACATCGACGCTAAAAGCACCGTTTTCATCAACGATTGCTTCAATAGTTTGCGTGTTGCCAGCGCTGTCTGTAACCACAATGGTTACTGTTGAACCAGGTGGTAAATCGGTAGAACCTGAAATCGTTGGCGTGGTGTCGCTACCGTCAGTTTGCGGGTCTAAAGAAAGCGCTGGTGCGGTAGTGTCTATTTCTCCTGTAGCTGTGGTGGTAGAGCTATTACCTGCCGGTGTAGTTACAGTAACATCTACTGTGTACTCACCTTCGCTAAGCTCCGCTGGCACATCTTCGTTGAATGTGCCGTCAGCGCCCACTGTAGTAACGATTGTTTGTTCGTTACCCTCGCTATCTGTAACAACAATGACGACTTCACTGCCAGGAGGGGCATCGGTTTCACCAGAAACGTTTGGCGTAGTATCGTTCGTTAGCGCAGGTTGATTTAAGGTCGTCGAAGGACTCGTGGAATCGTAATCGCCATTTGTAGTTGCTTGCGCCGTGTTACCCGCATCATCGGTCACCTCTGCAGCCACGCTGTATGTCCCCTCAGCCACGGCATTTGGAACTTCAACGGTAAAGGTACCATCGGCAAGCACATTGGTGGTAAAGGTTTGAGTAACGCCAGCACTATCGGTAACGGTAAGGGTTATCGTGCTTCCGGGCACGGCATCCGTTAAACCAGAAATTGTGGGTGTAGCATCGCCATTTATACCTGGATCGTTTAATGCGATGGTTGGCGCCGTCACGTCAATAGCACCCTGTGCTTCGGCACTGGCCGTATTGCCCGCCTCGTCGGTCACGCTGGCATTAACGGTGAACTCGCCTTCGGCCAGTTCTTCGGGCACAGCCACACTATAAGTACCGTCGGTCTGCACAATGGCGGTAACCGTTTGCGTGGTGCCCGCGCTATCGGTAATGGTTAACGTTACTGTGCTGCCAGGCGCGGCATCTGTTGTACCTGAAAGGGTTGGTGTGGTGTCGTTACCAGTCGCTATGGTGTCGATAGTGATCGACGGGGCAGTGGTATCAATCACGCCCGTGGTGTCTGTGGTTGCTGTATTGCCCGCCTCATCAGTCACACTGGCGGTAACGGTAAACTCGCCCTCGGCCAGTTCTTCGGGAACATCTACACTATAGGTTCCATCGGCCTGCACAATGGCGGTAACCGTTTGTGTGGTGCCCGCGCTATCGGTAATGGTTAACGTTACTGTGCTGCCCGGTGTGGCATCGGTGGTACCTGAAAGGGTTGGCGTGGTGTCGTTATCCAAAGCTGGCGCATTGATAGTGATCGACGGCGCAGTAATATCAATCACGCCGATAGTGTCAGCGATTGCGGTATTGCCTGCCTCATCGGTCACACTGGCATTAACAGTGAACTCGCCTTCGGCTAGTTCTTCGGGCACATCTACACTATAGGTTCCGTCGGCCTGCACAATGGCGGTAACCGTTTGCGTGTTGCCCGCACTATCGGTAATGGTGAGCGTTACTGTACTGCCCGGTGTGGCATCAGTGGTACCTGAAAGGGTTGGCGTGGTGTCGTTATCCAAAGCTGGCGCATTGATAGTGATCGACGGCGCAGTAGTATCAATCACGCCGATAGTGTCAGCGGTTGCTGTATTGCCAGCCTCATCAGTCACACTGGCGGTAACGGTAAACTCCCCTTCGGCCAGTTCTTCGGGCACATCTACACTATAGGCTCCATCGGCCTGCACAATGGCGGTAACCGTTTGCGTGGTGCCCGCGCTATCGGTAATGGTTAGCGTAACTGTGCTGCCAGGCGCGGCATCTGTTGTACCTGAAAGGGTAGGCGTGGTGTCGTTATCCAAAGCTGGCGCGTTGATAGTGATCGACGGCGCAGTAGTATCAATCACGCCGATAGTGTCAGCGGTTGCTGTATTGCCAGCCTCATCAGTCACACTGGCGGTAACGGTAAACTCGCCCTCGGCCAGTTCTTCGGGAACATCTACACTATAGGTTCCATCGGCCTGCACAATGGCGGTAACCGTTTGTGTGGTGCCCGCGCTATCGGTAATGGTTAACGTTACTGTGCTGCCCGGTGTGGCATCGGTGGTACCTGAAAGGGTAGGCGTGGTGTCGTTATCTGTCGCTATGGTATCGATAGTGATCGACGGGGCAGTGGTATCAATCACGCCCGTGGTGTCTGTGGTTGCTGTATTGCCTGCTTCGTCGGTGATGCTGGCGTTAACGGTAAATTCACCTTCGGCTAATTCGGCTGGTACGTCAACGCTATACGTGCCGTCTGCTTGCACAATGGCAGTCACGGTTTGCGTGTTACCTGTGCTATCGGTAATGGTTAACGTAACTGTGTTTCCCGGTGTGGCATCAGTGGTACCTGAAAGGGTTGGCGTGGTGTCGTTACCTGTCGCTATGGTGTCGATAGTGATCGACGGGGCAGTGGTATCAATCACGCCCGTGGTGTCTGTGGTTGCTGTATTGCCTGCTTCATCCGTCACGCTAGCGTTAACGGTAAATTCACCTTCAGCTAATTCAGCAGGTACGTCAACGCTATAGGTGCCGTCTGCTTGCACAATGGTAATCACGGTTTGAGTATTGCCCGCGCTATCCGTAATGGTTAATGTTACTGTGCTACCCGGTGTGGCATCAGTGGTACCTGAAAGGGTTGGTGTGGTGTCGTTACCTGTCGCTATGGTGTCGATAGTGATCGACGGGGCAGTGGTATCAATCACGCCGATAGTGTCAGCGGTTGCGGTATTGCCCGCCTCGTCGGTTACGCTGGCGTTAATGGTGAATTCACCTTCGGCCAGTTCTTCGGGCACATCTACACTATAGGTTCCGTCAGCCTGCACAAGGGCGGTCACGGTTTGCGTATTGCCCGCACTATCGGTAATGGTTAATGTTACTGTGCTGCCCGGTGTGGCATCGGTGGTACCGGAAAGGGTAGGCGTGGTGTCGTTATCAGTCGCTATGGTGTCGATAGTGATCGACGGGGCAGTGGTATCAATTTCGCCTGTTGTATCAGCGGTTGCCGTATTGCCTGCTTCATCGGTCACACTGGCGTTAACGATGAACTCGCCTTCGGCCAGTTCTTCGGGCAAATCTACACTATAAGTTCCATCGGCCTGCACAATGGCGGTCACGGTTTGCGTGTTGCCTGCGCTATCGGTAATGGTGAGCGTTACTGTACTGCCCGGTGTGGCATCAGTGGTACCTGAAAGGGTTGGCGTGGTGTCGTTATCCAAAGCTGGCGCATTAATAGTGATCGACGGTGCCGTGGTATCAATCACGCCCGTGGTGTCTGTGGTTGCTGTATTACCCGCTTCGTCGGTTACGCTGGCGTTAATGGTGAATTCACCTTCGGCTAATTCAACCGGTACATCTACGCTGTAAGTACCGTCAGCCTGCACAAGGGCAGTCACGGTTTGCGTGTTGCCCGCGCTATCGGTAATGGTGAGCGTTACTGCACTGCCAGGCGTGGCGTCAGTGGTACCTGAAAGGGTCGGCGTAGTGTCATTGTCTAAAGCTGGCGCATTGATAATGATCGACGGCGCTGTGGTATCAATTTGGCCGGTAGTATCCGCAGTTGCCGTATTGCCAGTTGGCTCAAGTACCGTTGCATTCACGATAAAGCCACCGTCAGCTAGAGCGTCGGTCACTTCAACGCTAAAAGTACCGTCACGTTGCACAACTGCGGTAAGTGTTTGAATGTTTCCGGCGCTATCAGTAACAATAATTATCACTGTGCTGCCAGGAATGGCTGAAGTAACTCCGGAAATAGTGGGTGTGGTGTCGCTGGTTAATCCAATTGGGTCTAATGAAAGGGATACATCTTGAGCTTGTTCGCCTATTCCTGAAAACTCGGTGGGAATAGCTCCATTATTACTGTTCGTATTCTGATCAAATTGAAAGCCTATGAGATCGACGTCTTCACTAATGCGCTCTACGCGCACAAAGTTGCTACCTCCACCTGCCCCCCCTTCAAATCCTGCTGCTGTAGCCTCTAACGACTCTAAAATATCGCCTTCACCGGCAAGTAATTCCAAAAATTCGGTATCAACTCGCGATCTATCATCAACGCCCGTGACACTATCTAGCAACGCAGACAGCGTATCTATACTCTCTTCGTAAACCGCAAATTCGTCGTCCGAATTGTCGTCGCTGAAATCGAGTTTAAGAGGGAAGGTAACACTTTGGCCTGCAGGAAGCGTACGTAGTTCACCGTCAATACTTACAGCCACTGAAGTACCGGGCGATATGGTTAATGTATCGCCTTCAGCGATTATTGCCCCCTGTGATGCATTTAATCCCTCACCTGTTTTACCGTCAACTAATACTGCTTTACCACTCAGCTTTGCAATGATCACTTTAGCCATACGCCTCTCTTTACAACAATCTCTACGCTGTTAAAAAAGCATAGCTGAGCTTTTCTACCTCGATACTGGACTGTAGTACGGGTAACACCTATACATTGGTATAAGAAATCAATACAAGGCGCAATGAGCCTGCCCTAATTCATTAGCAATTAGGCTAATTATTGCAAAACAAGCTTGCGGTAAAATGATTACAAACTAAGGTTAAAAGTAACAAATGACACTAATGTCGCCAAAAGCAGAAAGCAGATTCTCATGAAATTACAAAGCCATCTAAAACTAACTGTTATCTTCGGTCTTCTCAGTGTCTGTCTACCCGACGGAGTAATGGCTCAGAACAACGACACCGAGAACTCGGCGACTGGTTTAGAAAATTACGTTCATAAAGTTGTCAATGAAAACCCTGAAGTGCAAGCAAGCTGGCGACAGCTTCAGATAGCCATGTCAGATGTGGATATCGCACGAGGAGGGTTTCGTCCGCGCATCGATGTTTTAGCAACAAGTGCCTACAACGATAGAAACTATGGCTTAGACCGTGAATTTATGGGGCACACTGGCGAGATAACACTCACTCAAATGCTTTACGACGGATTTCTTACGAGCAGCGAAGTAAAACGCTTTAAACAAACGCAGGTAGTACGCTTTTTCGAACTGTTGAGTGAAATCGAACAAAAGTCGTTAGACACCGCCCTCGCTTACATGGACGTACAGCTATTTAGAGAACTTCTCACGTTGGCTGAAGACAACCTTATTACTCACGTATCGGTCTTTAAGCAAATTGAGGAAAGTGTTGAAGCTGGTGTCGGACGTCGTGCTGACTTAGAACAGATAAGCGGTCGACTTTCCTTGGCTGAGTCTAATGTTTTAACAGAGCTATCTAATTTACACGATGTTACCGCACGATTTTTAAGACTAGTTGGAGAAAAGCCAGCAGAGAATTTAAATCGAGTCACTCTAAACACCGCTTATGTCGACGCAAGTGTCACAGACATAAACACATTACTTACCAGTGCCTATGGCACTAATCCACAGTTTAACGCTGCAATTTACAACATTGACGCTCAACGTTATGCCGTAGACAGTGCAAAAAGCCTCTATCATCCACAGGTTGATTTAACCGCGAGTTATGGTGCGCAAACTCGAGACTTAGCGGCATTGAACAACACGATTACCGAAGCAAGGGTAGGCATAAACTTGTCGTACAATTTATACAATGGTGGTTCCGATAGAGCCGCTATTCGTCAAGCACTATCCCAAGTGGACTTAGCTAAGGATTTGCGCGACAAAGCCTGTATTGATATGAGACAAACTGTACAAATAGCCTACAATGATATTATCAATATCGCTGAGCAACTACCGTCACTGAATGCTCACCGTATTTCGTCAGACAGAGTAAAAACAGCGTATATGGATCAATTCACCATAGGCGAGCGCTCTCTGCTTGACCTGCTTGACTCCGAAAATGAATATTACGAGTCGAGCAGAGCATATCTAGAGGCGCAATACACTCTTGAAAAAGCGCGTGTAAGACTGCTTGCTGCTTCAGGTAGTTTGGCGAAAACCCTAGGTATAACGAAAGAACGAGTACCAGATATGCTAAGTCGGGCAGAAGAAAAAATGAGTTACGATCCTAACTTTGTTTGCCCAGCGGTGCGCACCAACTTTGCAGATGAGTTTAATATTCTGAAGCGCGACACCGATAACGATGGTGTTGTCGACTTATGGGATGACTGTGTGAACTCTGCGCCAGGCGAGGCGGTGGATAACTTGGGATGTAAAGTGAAGGCGTCTGAGCCTAACGCTGCAGATTTTACCCTAGACAATGCGGCAATTGTAGATTCATTCAAAATAAACATTGAGTTTGCCACTAATTCGACTGAGGTATTGCCCAAGTATGAAGGTGCTTTTCAGCAGGTCATCGATGCCTTAAATAGCAAGCCCAATACAGGAGTTATCATTCATGGTCATGCCTCACTTGATGGCGACCACGCCTACAATCAAAGACTGTCGGAACGCAGAGCCAATGCCGTCGCATCTCTTCTTATGTCAAAAGCCAACATTGAAGCGCGGCGAATTACTTCTGTTGGATACGGAGAAAGCCGCCCGCTTGTTGATGAGGAATCTAAAGCTGCCAATGCGCGCAACCGCAGAATTGAGGCGGCTATTATCCAGCTTCCTTATATCGAATAGTTAGGCCACAGACTCATATGGAGGATAAAAAAGGCGTAGATGATGTTGCTTTTGGAGAGCACCAGGGCGGCGCCTTGATGAATTGTTTAATGACAATCTGCCACGCTCACCATTTGGATGTATCACGTGTCAGCCTGCTTTGTGGGCTTCCGTTAGAGCAAGGAGAACTTTCTCCTACCGGCTTTGAGCGGGCCGCAAAACGAGCAGGCCTTGCTAGTAGAACCGTTAAACGAAACCTGGACCAAATTAATACAGCGATACTCCCTGCCGTCTTAGTACTCGATGAAAAACAAGCCTGCGTTTTACATGGGTTAAGTCAAACCCATGCAAGGGTGTCTTATCCTGAACTTGATAGTGTGGTTGTTGAGGTGCCTAAAGAAAAATTGAATGAAAGGTATACTGGCTACATTATCTTCGTTCGACCAGAGATGCAGGCGCAAAACACCAATGCTCAAATAGACAAGTCATCGGTAGGGCACTGGTTATGGTCTTCCATAACAACAGCAAAAAGCCTATATCGAGATGTGCTTCTAGCCTCTGTTTTTATAAGCCTACTTTCTATTGCTCTACCTTTATTTGTTATGAATGTGTACGACAGAGTTGTACCGAACGCTGCCCTTGAAACACTGTGGGCTCTAGCAGTGGGCGTGTTTATTGTTTTAGCTGCCGATTTCCTACTGCGGGTGCTTCGTCAGTATTTCGTAGAGCTAGCAGCAAGTCGCTTAGATGTGACACTCTCAGCAAAAATTATGGAAAAAGTACTATCGATAAACCTAGCTAACAAACCCGCTAAAAGCGGTGCTTTCATTAACAGCCTTCAGTCTTTTGAAAGTATTAGGCAGTTTTTTGGCTCAGTGACACTGGTTGCGTTGGTAGATTTACCATTCGGTCTGCTCTTCGTCGTCATTATTGCAATGATAGATTTCTATCTGATTATTCCAATACTTATTGGCGCCACCGTCTTGTTCCTATATGCGATAAAGGCACAGCGAGTGATGCGCTCTCTCACTGAGGAGTCGATGGAAATAAATTCACGAAAAAGCGCTTTGGTCACCGAAAGCGTGACCTCTTTAGAAGATATAAAAGCGTTTGGATATCAGAGTCGCTACCAGAGTGCTTGGGAGAAGCAAACCATCTTTCTTGCCAAAGTGAACGCAAAACTTCGCTTAGTTTCTATGTCGGTAAATAACGCTGCGCTTTGGATCCAACAGTCTGTGGGCGTCAGCATTATTTTAACTGGTGTTTATCTTATTATTGAAGGTGTCATCACCCAAGGTGGATTAATTGCAGCTTACCTTCTATCAAGTCGCGCCATGGGCCCAGTGTCGCAAGCTGCAGCTTTATTAGCTCAGTTTCACCACGCTGAAACTGCCAAAAATGCGTTGGATGAAATAATGGCTATGCCAAGCGAGTCAAGCAGCAATAAACAGCTAAAAAGTAATGTGGTTCTAAAAGGCAATATAGAGGCAAACCAACTTTGCTTTAAATATCCACACGAAGGTGTACTTGCACTCAAAGACGTTAACTTTTCGCTTAAGCAAGGAGAGCATGTCGCTATTTTGGGAAAAAATGGCTGCGGAAAATCCACGCTGAATAAGCTTATTATGGGGTTTTATCGACCAGAATCTGGTCAGATACTAATGGATGGTATTGATTTACAACAATACCATCCAATGCTGCTTCGCAAGCAAATTGGCTATGTTCCTCAAGAGGTGAGTCTTTTTTATGGAACATTAAAAGACAACATAATGCCAGAAAATTTGCACATAGAAGATGGGGATTTCTGGGACATATTGACCCAGTGTGGCTTAGCAAGTTTAGTCAACAGCAGTGCTAATGGGGTTGAGCAAATCGTTGGCGAACGTGGCTGCTTACTTTCAGGAGGCCAGCGCCAAGCTGTTGCGTTAGCCAGAGCGCTTGTGCGTAATCCATCTATATACATTATGGATGAACCTACATCAGCCATGGACTCTGCTAACGAAGCGCAAATGAAGGAAACCATCAAAGCTGCGACCGAGGGTAAAACACTGATCATCAATACTCATCGTACAACCTTACTTGATTTAGTCGAGCGTGTCATTGTTGTTGAAAATGGCAGAATCATTGCCGATGGCAAGAAAGAAGACGTACTTGTGCAATTTAAAAAGCCAACCCACTCGCTTAAGAAGGGCCATGATCTTGAAAAATGATGGCGATAAAAAAGACTGGCTACAAAGACTAATGCGGGGATGGCTTGCGCCGCCCCCAGGTCAAGATTGGGTATTGGAAGCAGAGTGGTCACGCATCATGCAAACGCCAGTAAAGGCGCGAGGGCTACTTCACCTTGTATCTATCACACTTCTTCTACTGATTGTTTGGGCTTACTTTGCAGAAATTGATGAGGTAGCTAAAGGAGATGGCAAAGTGATACCGTCTCAACAACTGCAAGTATTACAGTCATACGATGGCGGAATCGTTCAAAACATTTTAGTAAAAGAAGGGGAAGCAGTAAAAGTAGGTCAAGTTCTGTTGAAAATTGACCCTACGCGATTCCTATCTAGTCTTGAAGAGAATACCACGCAATTTGGGGCGCTAGCTGCAAAAGTACAACGACTATTGGCCCTTACCCAAGGGAGCGCTCTGCACTTCAATACAGGGCTAATAGAAAAAGCGCCACAAATTACTGAAAACGAGCGCAAACTATACCACTCCAATCTCGCTGAACTTCATGAAGTCGCAGCAGGTTCAGATTCGCGAATAACACAGCGGCGACAAGACGTTGAAGAGCAGCGTGCCAGTCTATCTCAATATCAAAACATGCTTGTATTATCTAAGAAAGAAATTACCGTCACAAAACCATTGCTTGCATCAGGTGCAGTGTCGGAAATAGAAATACTTCGCCTAGAGCGCCAAATCGTTGAACTAGAGGGCAATATTGCCAAATCTAAAGTAGCCATTGAGCGCGGCCTCAACGCTATAAAAGAGTTCGTAATTGCGAAAGAAGAAAGTCGTTTAAAACTTATCAATCGCTGGAACCAGGAATTGACCGATGCAACGGCTGAGATGGCTATGTTGCAACAGTCGCAAACCGGTTTGGAAGATGTGGTGTCGCAGGCAGAGATTAAATCTCCGATAAACGGAACGGTACAACGATTGCTCATTAATACCGTTGGCGGTGTTATCACCCCAGGTAGTGAGGTCGTTGAGCTTGTACCGCAAAACGATAAGTTAATTGTTGAGGCAAAAATATCACCCAAAGATATTGCATTTATTAGAGAGGGCCTGCCTGCAATCTTAAAATTCAGCGCATATGACTTTTCCATTTACGGTGGAATGTCGGCTGAAGTCAAGCATATTAGCGCAGATGCAATTACTAATGACAAAGACGAAACCTATTATCTGATTAGACTAGAAACAAAAAAGAGTGTCGCTGATGAGTCTTGGACAATTTTGCCCGGAATGATAGTTCAAGTAGATATACTGACGGGTAAAAAGACCGTTCTCAATTACATATTGTCTCCCCTGTTTAACGTTACATCATCGGCTCTGCGAGAGCGTTAAATGAAGCACTTTATTGCTGAAAAACACTTACAGGGCACGCTCACACAGTTTCCGTGGCAAGGCTTTCATGATATTTCACAGCTTGAATTCACCGAAAACGACTTTATGTGGGTTTTAACGGCAGATGAAAACTGGCCCCAGAGACTAGTGGAAGCCAAACAAAAAGTAGCATCAGTGATATTGCTCACTTACAAATACGATCGTGCAGAAATGCAAACAGCGCTAATGCTCGGTGCTAGAGCTTATTGTCATATTCTTGGTACACAGCAGCTTCTTTCTTCAGTAGTACGAGTGGTCGACGCTGGTGGGATTTGGCTGCCAAGTGAATTGTTATTAGCTCTTACATTTGACGTTGCCACCAGCACAAAGTCAAAACATACCTTTCCAACGTTAAATGGAATTACCAAAAGGGAAAAAGATGTTTTGAGCGGAATTCTAGATGGCCTTGGTAACAAAGAAATAGCGAAAGAATATGGAATTACCGAGCGAACCGTAAAAGAGCATGTTGGATCAATTCTCAACAAATTTGGTGCCAAAGACAGAATTCACTTATTGCTTCGCTTAGGTGAGTTCAGTCATCTAAAAGGCGCTCTATAACTTCTATGTGAGATACAATCCCATCAATGCCAAGCTCTGTGAACAACCCTTGATGGTCCGAACGGTTCACTCCATCTGCATACACCTTGATACCAAACGTATGGGCCAATGAACAGAAGCCTCTTAAAAACGCATGATTAGAACGGTTATTGTCTATGTCAGCCATAAAGCCAGAATCAATTTTTACATAATCTAGTCCCAATTCTTGAATGTTAATAAGCTGAGAAAAAGATTCACCAACTCGCTTCAATCCCACCTCACATTTTTTTGCTTTTAAAGTACTACAAAACTGTTTGAACGCGTCGGGAAAACGAGTAGCAGTAGACTCCCTTACCTCAAGGCACAGCTGTTTAGCTGCATATTGGTTGCTATTCAATTGATTATAAAGTTGCACTAATACCTTATTGTCTAATAAGAGCTGTTCTGAGCACAAAAAAGCGAATTTTGATTGGATTTTGTTAGCGTTTATTAACGTGATCAAAAAAGTAATCGTGGTTAACTCAAGCTGCGGCAGTAAGCCAAGGTAACGAGCCCAATGAGTGTAGTAGCCACTCTGGCGCAACTGCCCATTTATATTGACTCCGGCCCAAGCTTGGTAGTGAATGACCTGTCTTTTGGCATTTAAAACTGGGTAATTAAATGTATCAACCTTTGAATGAGTTATTGCCGAAGTAAGCTCTCCTGCCCATGCTTTTTCCTCTTCAACTGGTTCGTTATGTATAAGTTCACTTTCGATAGAAGGATATGCTAATTCTGAAGATTGCGCTTCGTTTAGCATAGTGTCAGCCCGCATTAATACGCTTGAAAAACTATCGTCAGCCCGAAGCTTTACCACAGATTGAAATATTTCTGGGTCATCTGGCTTACAAAATATTTCTGTGCAAACATTATGAAAAGCATAAGCAATAATACTCGCATCATGAGTTTCGGTTAATAACACTACAAACTCATTTTTTTGCAGCCTTGCAACACGGCTATCAGTATAACTATGGTGGTTGTCCTGAAGAACGCCATCAATTGCACTCGCCAATTTCCTCAGTCGTATCTCCCTCTCTGTAGCAGGTGTACGCAAAAACCCCTGCTCCACTGTAAAACGGATAAGAAAAATACAATTTATGCCTTGAGTGTCTCTAAACGCTAATTGCCCTTTGAGCATTAGGATGAAATAGTCTCTATTCGCCAGACCACTTTCATCGTCAAACTGAGTTTTGTAACGCATTAAGTCTAGCCGGCCATTTTCCTCTTCCATTACCTTTTTAGACTTTTGAGCCAAAAAGTTCATAGCGTTTACAACACGTTTGAGTTCAAGAGTTCTAGGAACCGTTGATTTAATGAATCGCATATCTTGAAACGCCTCTGCTTGATGCACAACATCATCAAGGGGGCGTAAAATCATGCGTAAAAACCAGCCTCCTACCATCCCAGCCAGCACTGCTATAAATAGAAGCCCTATGACTAAGCGGTACGTCGCTCTCCACATCGACACAAGGGTAAAGCTAGTGTCCGATTCAACAAAGACAGTTCCATATTGCCCCCATCCTTCACTGACTTGTGCAACGCCAGGGGCAACATTGGGTGAGAAAAAGCTCGCAAACCAACCCGGCGTACCTGAGGTAGACTGAATCGATTGGTGGTAATCAGATATTGTGTTGCCATTGGCGTCTTTAAGAGTAATGCTTGCGTAATGTCCAAGATCAAACTGCGACATAACAAATAAATCGAGAGAAGTAGGGTCCTTCTCTAGTCGGCTTAGTGTCAGAGCAAGCATAGTGGCGTTATCGATGTTCTTCGCATAAAGCTGCTCTTCTACATACTGCTTTGTTGTAGCGCCGTAAATACTTATGCTGCCAACAATGGTTATGAAAAAAATTGCGATGATAGCGAGCCATAACTCTTTGATAATCGACATAGGCTTTATGACCTTCTATTAATACCTTCTTGCTTCATTCGCTCAATAACATCGCGCCATTTTGATAGACGACTGGTTGAGGTTGACACCTGACCTACCTGCCCAGGTTGCCAGATGCCTGAATCATTAAAACTAAAAACAGGAACAAGGTCTGTTCGTTGAGAACCAGGCAAGACACTTGATACAAGGCTATCTAACACCAACGGGTCCGAAGATGGCATATCGTAATAGCCCAGTACCATATGAGCCTGAGTAATTCGACTCCTGCCAATTTTGGCTTTGACGTATATAAGCCTTAGTTTGTTTCTGTCTATGCCCAAGTGTAGCAGAGCAACGTATTTTGCAATTGCGAAATCTTCACAGTCTCCCTTTGAATGACCGATAAGCTCGCCAAGAGTAGCCCAGTAGTCGTGTTCGTTGAATACTTCAGCGTCAAGCGCATAGTCAATATGTTTATCAAAAAATGTATTTACGCCGATTAGTTTTTCTTTGTCGCTTTTATTTTTTAGCAATATCAGTGTTTCTGCTAACGCATCGACAACAAACGCTCTATCATCGCCAAAATTATCTTTAACTTCACGCTCTAGCGTCGAAAATTCAATATATAAGTAATTTGATATTTGCTGAGCTGCAACTAACAACGCGACAATGAGCGAGCAAAAGAGCGCAAATCTAGTGAATGTCATTTGCAGTGTACTTTTCAACATGCAGCATTTACAGTCAGTAAGGGGGATCGCTGGGTACGACTTATAGGGATATCATAGGTATAGCACGACTACACTGAGAAACCAATGCATATGCTCACACGCATTTAACTCAAAAAAAAAGCAGAGTTCAAGCTCTGCTTTTTACTAAATCCCACTGTTATAAAAGTCAGTGAAAAGGCAATCACACAATTTATGACGCCTAGCTGCTTGCCACCATAATAGTCTTAATATTTACAAATTCCCGAATACCAAAGCCACCGTGCTCGCGGCCATAGCCACTGTCTTTTACACCACCGAAGGGCAAATTAGGCTGGGCCAGTGAATAACCGTTGATATTTACCATACCGGTATCGAATTCATTTTTAGCAAGTGCAATGGCATTCTCCGAATCTGCACTGAAAATGCCGCCGCCAAGTCCATAGCGTGAATCATTCGCAATTTCCATGGCCTGCTTATCGTCACGAGCACGAATTAGTGAGGCTACGGGGCCAAACAACTCGTCATCATAGGCTGGCATACCAGGCGATACGTTTTCTAATACGGTCACAGGATAAAAGTAGCCAGCTGCATCAGGCACTTCGCCACCTAAAGATAGGGTTGCACCCGCATCTAAAGACTCCTTTACTTGGCCATGCAGTTCGTCACGTAAATCTTCACGAGCCATGGGCCCCAAGTCCGTTCCTTCCTTTGAAGGGTCACCGACCGTTAACTTTTTACATTGCGCAACAAATTTATCTCTAAATTCATCGTATACGCTATCTGAAATGACAAAACGTTTTGCTGCTACGCAGGTTTCACCGTTATTAATCACCCGGCCTTTAATGCACATTTCCACTGCATTATCGATATCGGCATCAGCCAATACGATGAAGGCGTCGTTACTGCCTAACTCCATAACTGTCTTTTTCGATTCACCGGCCGCTTCTTTCGCCACCAGCTTACCTACGCTGTCACTTCCGGTGAAGGTGACACCACGAACGTGCTTATGCTTTATCAGTCCACTTGCTGTGCTGCCGTCGATCATTAGCGATTGATACACATTTTTTGGAAAGCCTGCATCTTCGTAAAGTTGCTGAATAGCTTGTGCCATACCAAACACGTTTTGCGCATGTTTAAGCACGGTTGTGTTACCGGCCATAATGTTCGATGCGCTATAACGAATCACTTGATATAGCGGGAAGTTCCAAGGCTGAATACCCAAGATAACGCCCGTGGGCTGATACGTAATAATGGCTTTGCCGCCCTCATATACACGCGCTTCATCTTCTAAAAATGAGGCGCCATGCTCAGCGGTATATCGACATATTTCGGCACAAAGCTGTACTTCCTGCTTGCCTTGTTCTGTCACTTTACCCATTTCAAGGGTCATTAAGTTAGCAAGATCATCAATGCGCTCTTCCATCAAATCCGCTAAGTTATTAAAAATTTCGGCCCTTGCCCCAAAGGATGTTTTTTTCCAATTTAAGTACGCTTCATGAGAGCGAGTTACTGCTTGCTCGGCATCTTCCGCCGATATCAATTGATAATGATCAAGTTGCTCACCAGTAGTCGGGTTATACGTCTTAATTGTCTCGCTCATTGTCAAACTCCTTGTTCTGTTGATGCAATGGATAGTGCAACTACAACGCCAACAAGCACGGAATTCAAATAAGCATTTAAAATCAATAATTTACCATCAACACCGGCGCAGCAATTTATAAAGAGATAAAAGCAGATATTGGGAAAAGATTACGAGTAATGGTAAAGATTTCAGGAAATTGATGTAGGCACTTTTACGATCACACGCAACAAAGGTGAGAGTAACCCGCGGTTACTTAACCGTGTGAACCTTTGCTCCGCGCCTGAGCATAGATTGTTTGTGAACGCCAAGACAAAAGGTACGATTGAATGACTAATCAGTGTAAAGGTCGGGAAAGTGAAATTTTGCCATCGCTAGGGTCAGTGCCACTTCATAAACGCTTTGGCGGGTAGCGTGATTCAGCGTAAGCAGACCAATGGCACCACCTTTTTGTTTTACATTTACAGTATCAAACAAGGCATCCATTACAGGGCCGAGCTCTTCCCCGCGCTGTAGTGCTTGAAACACCGCTACGGGAAGAGGCAAACTCGCACTTCGCGTAACCGACCAATGCCCTTCGTGGTAAATAGCCACATACGCAAAGGTTGCGGGGCCATCTTCAAACACATCCACTCCGCCCTCTATGGCGACATACCATGAATCTGAAAAGCCACCTTCATGTAAACTCAGCATGGCTTTCACTCGGTTAATGGCCCCCTCACGGGTTTCTGCTTCAGACATAGGCTGTTCAGCTACGCCACTTTCTACCAATATACCCTGTGCATCAAAGTCATGCTCTAACGTGTCAGATAGGGTATTCAGCGCAGCATTTATCTTTACCGGGTTTTTAGACCCTACGTAAATGGTGTCAGGTATCATGCCTAGCTCCTTGTAACCGGGTTATTGACAATGTCATCAACCATCAAACGATAGTCACGCACCGCGGGAAACTCAGTTATATTTCTGTCTGGCAAAGTTCTGTCAGGATTGTCTACCGCCAGTAAATGCTTAATTCCAAACGTCTTAGCCGCGTTGAGTATGGGCAAGGAATCATCTACAAACAGCGTTCGCTCATTTGAAAACTGAACCCTCTGTTGTAAACGTTGCCACAGCAATTGAGATTCTTTCGTTACGCCAAACTCATGAGTGGAGATAAGATTATCTATATGTTCATCTAATTGAGTATGCTCTAACTTTAAGGCCAAGCTGTTTGGGTGGGCATTGGTCACAAGCACCACTTGGCGACCAGAAGTGTGCAACGCATTTAAAAATGGGACCGTGTCTTCGCGAATAGAAAGCAAGTGAGACAACTCGCGTTTTAGCGGCATAAACTCAGAATCTAAATCTAGGGATAAAGACTCGGCCCAGTAATCAAGGCAATACCATTGAATTTGACCAAAGACGCTGTCATAGCGCTTTTTCATTTCTGCTTGGCTTTGCGCTTCTGAAATACCGCGAATTTCAGCTAATCGTTTGGGAAGGTGGTACAACCAGAACTGATTATCGTAATGTAAATCCAGTAGTGTACCGTCCATATCAAGCAGTACAGTATCTATTTCATTCCAGGGCAGAAAGGGCAAGCGATTTTCCTTATAATGAAGTAAGCTAGATTATGAGCAATTCAATGAACATGATAACAAAGTTGTAGCGAGAGACATGCGAAAAATTGACCCAAATAAAGCATTACCACAAATTCATTCTCGAAAAATCGTGGCACAAAGTAATCTCTTCAGGGTAGAAAGTTTAGATTTAGAATTTTCTAACGGTGCAACCCGTCAATTTGAGCGCATGGCTGGCGGAAATCGCGGTGCCGTAATGATTGTGCCTATGTTAGATGCCGATACCATGGTACTAATTAGAGAGTATGCAGCCGGCACACATTCCTATCAACTCGGTTTTCCAAAAGGTCTTATCGATCCTGGCGAAACCGCTATTGAAGCGGCGAACAGAGAACTTCAAGAAGAAGCAGGTTTTGCGGCCAGAGAACTTACCGAGCTGCATCAAGTCAGTATGGCGCCAACCTTTTTTAATGCCAGCATGACCATTGTGATGGCACGAGATCTGTATCCCAAAACGCTTGAAGGTGACGAGCCTGAACCTTTAGAGGTCATAAACTGGCCGATTGCTGAGGCAGATGCTTTACTTGCACGAGAAGATTTTATTGAAGCCCGTTGTATTGCTGCTCTATTTTTAGCTCAGAAGTGGTTAAAGGAACAATAAACTATGCCCGACGATGCCCACCCCGACCTACTAGAATTGGCAAAAGAAGTTGCAATAGAAGCCGGCAAAGCAGTCTTAGAAGTTTATGAAAATCGCGACTTTGACGCGTATCAGAAAGACGATGACTCACCGGTAACCAGTGCCGATTACCTTGCAAACGACATCATTAATAAACGATTGTCAGAAGCGACCCCAGACATTCCTATTCTTTCAGAAGAAAATAAGCATGCGAGTTTAGACGAGCGAAAACACTGGACTCGATATTGGCTTATTGATCCTATCGATGGTACACAAGAGTTTATAGCTCGCAGCGGCGATTTTGCAGTGAACATCGCATTAATAGAAAACAACGAACCCACTATTGGCGTTATTTTTTGGCCCCCAGGGCAATCAATTTATTACGCGCAAAAGGGTAAAGGGGCATTTAAGTCTACGCCAGAGGGCGATAAGTCGATTTCGGTACGCAAATTGAACGACCCTAACAGTAGCGTTGTTATGATTGCCATTAGTCGTCGCCAGTCCCGTGAAAAAGTGCTCAACCGTATGTGCGCTAAACGCATCTACAACATGTTGCCTCTGGGAAGCTGCTCGCTGAAAGCGTGTTTTATCGCAGAAGGTAAAGCAGATGTGTTCATGCGCATTGGCATTACGGGCGAGTGGGATACCGGCGCTTCTCAGTGCATTGTATCTGAAGCGGGAGGCAGTATCACCACGGCAAACTTTGAACCGCTGACGTATAACAAGCGACATTCGCTAGAGAACCCAGATTTTGTGGTAATGGGCGATCAGCGCGTGCCATGGCAGGACATTGTGAAGTATGATGACTTTGAAAACCCATACACAAAATAAGACGTATACGTTTTTGAATATTGCATAAAAACCCTCACGGTTTACCCACAGTAGGCCGTGTACGTTAGCCGTATTGCTACCCAATAGATTTCTTTGGCTTTTTCATATACACAATGCCAAACGAAATGGATGCATCAACAGGAGTAATCAAACAATGGCAAAGTACGTTCGCACATTATCAACAGCCTTACTGGCATGTGGACTTTCATTTAATGCGTCTGCCGACTGGACAATTGACACAGATACCAGCGCACTACATTTCATATCCACTAAAAACGCGCAAGTCACTGAAGTACATCAATTCGATAGCTTCAAAGGCAATCTATCAGACGACGGCAAGCTCAACGTTGAAGTAGATTTGACATCGGTTAATACGGCCATAGACATTCGCAATAAACGCATGCAAGAAATGCTGTTTAACGTGAGTGAGTTCGCAACGGCAAACTTTGAAGCAACGTTAACCGACTCCATGATGCAGCTAAAAGCGGGGGAAGTAATGAACGGTAAAGTTGATGGTATACTGACGCTGCACGGTAAGGCAGTACCCACTGCATTTGCAGTGACTGTTAGTCAAGTTGATGCTGATACGCTGACTGTTTCAACTAGCGCACCTACGCTCATTAAAGCTGAGTCGTTTGGACTTGCCCAAGGCGTTGCGGCACTTCAAAAAATTGCAGGGTTGAAGAGTATAACCACCACCGTACCGGTTACGTTTTCGGTGACATTAACCCGCTAACTGCAACTACGCTTTACGCTTTAACATACCGTAAAAACCAACAACAAAAAGCCGCTTTTGAAGCGGCTTTTATTGTGGGACTCTGCTTTATTTGAAGCATCACTCTGTCACTCCATTGCATTCAGATGCGCCCCTAAACAATGCCATGCTATTGCATCACCTCGCCCTCTGGCACAAGCATTGGCTCTTTAGGAGCAGGCTGTTGATTTAACGCTTGCTCAGGCATGGTAAGCCATAAGCTCTCAGGTAACGCAGGCACGGTAACCTGATGGTTAGAAACAGCGAAGTGAGAAATAGTAAAATGCTTCATTGCTACATCAAGACGTTTAAGCGCCTTACATTCGTTGACCTCTTCACTGATAACAAACACTCCCCACTTACGCATTGTTTTTCCCAGCACGTCACTGCTTGAGAAGCGAATAACTGGTGCCGCCAGTACCATGCCTACCAATACGGGAAGCAACCACATAAACAGCGATGGTGTGAAATAAAACGTCGTTACACCCCAGGCTATGGCTAGCGAACTCATAATTTGCGTGTGCTTAATCGCCACAGACCATGGTACTTTGCGTCCTTCACGCTCCTGAGCCTCCCATTTTACTGAAAATCCTACGAACACACTGATCACAAAATAGCTATGGTAAAACATCATAAGCGGTGCTATCAGCACAGCCATAGCAAGTTCAAGCGAAGCACCTTTAAGCAACGACCATGCACCACCAAACTCACTTCTACGCTTTATTAACGCAAGTGTAATCCCCAGTAACTTTGGCAAAAACAGTAATGCTGCCGTGCCCCACATCGTCACCATCATCATATCTTGTCTAGCCACTTGCCAGCTTGGAAATAACTGATATTCGGACATAAAGAAATTATGTACTGTCGTTGCTCGAATTAGCGCATCGGCGGTTCCTAATGCGAGCATACAAAATAGAATGAGCGATGAAATATACGCAAAAGCACCAAATAAAAAGTGTAGCCTATTAGCCGTTTTAAGACCTTTTACATTAAGTAAACCAAGGTGTTGGATGTTGCCCTGTACCCAACGACGATCGCGAATAGCATAATCAACAATATTACTAGGCACCTCTTCATAACTGCCCGTTGTATCGGTCAGCAGATACGCCTGCCAACCAGCTCTTGCTAATAATGCCGCTTCAACGAAATCGTGACTCAACACTTCGCCACCAAACGGCGCTCGTCCTTCAAGAGTGGGAAGACCACAATGCTGCATAAATGGCGCTATACGTATAATGGCATTATGCCCCCAGTAATTCGCACTGTCGGTTTGCCAAAAAGATAAGCCTGTTGCCAGCATAGGGCTGTATAGGTGTGCAGCAAACTGCACGAAGCGTCCGAAAAACGTATCTTGACGAACTGGCATTGGGATAGTTTGAATCAACGCAGTATCAGGTGCTTGTTCGATACGTTTTGCCAAATCTTCCATGCGTTCGCCAGTCATCACACTATCAGCATCGAGCACAATCATGGATTCATAATGACCACCCCAGCGCTCGCAAAATTCTTTCAAGTTACCCACTTTTCTGTGAGTATTGTTTTCACGGCGGCGATAAAAAACGTGCTCGGCATAGGTACCTAACCGTTTCTGAAGACGCGCAAATGCCCGCAGTTCTGCATTGGCTTTATCGCTGTCTCGTGTGTCGCTAAGCATGAAAAAGTCGAAGTTTTCTTTGCTGTCGCCGTCCATAAGCTCGCGGATACACGTCTCGAAACCAACCATAATGCGCTTGGTATCTTCGTTATAAACTGGCATAACGACGGCGTGGCGCTGCGTTAAAGCAATGTTTGCTTCGGGTGCCGCCAATTTCTTTTTCAAACTCAGCGGGTCGATATTAAAAAGCTGTAAAACGAATCCAATGATGCCTGTCCAAAATGCCATACATAGCCAGGCGAAGAGAGTTAACCCAAGGCCTAGCTGTGCAATCTCTAAGTTTGTTAACCCATTTGGTAAAAATATTTCATACAAACTCCAACCGGCCAGCGCCGTGCTCGGAATAACGAGCATTGCCATTATAAATAAACGCATATGTGCTCCTTTGATGAACTGGTTATGTGGTGACGGTGCTGACTGATCTGGACAATCCGTTGTCTCGCAACACTCGTTAGGACTCGAGAGAAGTAGGCCGTTTTCGCCGACGTTTGATTTATTTAGGTTGGTAGACATAGTTCCACACCTCGCTTACTCGTTGTCCGTCCTGTTCGATATAAACGCGCATATCGACAGTTTTCTTTTCATCTGGCTTTAAAAAGAAAGTGGCCCGCCACTCTGCGCCGTCCGCCACTGGGTATAAACGCTGTTGAGATAGGCTCCCATTAGTACTTTGCACCACAAGCTTTGTCGTCTTATCCTCAAAATCTTTTTTTTCTGGCGCTAGAAAATCAACCGTAAACTGACGTGTCGTTGCCAATGACGCATCTTCAAACTCATCACCAGGTAATACTGCACTGCCTTGCCTTGTGCGCTGTACAGTCGCTAATGTGCTCTTAAATGGATGCTGCTCTACCGTCTTAAGCTCATAGGAGAAGTACATGGAATCACCTCTATTAAACGGCTCTTCTGGTGTCCAAAACGCGACAATATTGTCGTGAATTTCAGAGGTAGTCGGAATTTCAACCACTTCTAAACGTCCTTTGTGAAACCCTTCCTTTGGCGTAACCCAAAGGCCGGGTCGAATGTGATAATTCGCCTCAGCATCTAAGTAGCTATCCCACTGGCCATCTCGCTGCAACATACCAAAGCCTTTTGGCTCATTATCACTTAATGAGGTAATTTGTAAGCGAGACGGATTAGTGAGTGGCCTCCAGATCTCTTCATCAGCATGAGTGACCATTAACACACCATCGCTATCATGTACTTCAGGTCGGTAATCATCATGACGCTGTTGTGTATTTTCGCCGTATAAAAACATACTAGTAAAAGGAGCAACACCTAACTTCTTTATATCTTTTCGAGCAAAAAGCCAGCTTTCCACATCAACTGATGTATCTTTACCTGGCTCAATAACAAATTTGTAGGCGCCAGCCACAGAGGGGCTCTCCAAGCGGGCATAAATAGTGATCGGCTCATCTGTCTTTGAATCGCTTTTTTTAGGCTCGATAATCCAAAACTCGGTAAAATGAGGAAACTCTTCTCCCTCGTTCAACGCAGTATCAATAGCCAAACCTCTTGCAGAAATACCGTATACTTGGTTTTTACCCACTAAGCGAAAATAAGAAGCGCCTAAGAAAACGGCAAATTCATCTTTATACTCGTCACTTTTTATAGGGTAATGAACGCGGAAACCTGCAAACCCAGATTTTTCGTCAGTTAACCCCTTGAGCGCTGATGATTGTCCGTCGTAGCTGAACATCTTGCTATCAAATGCTAGCCGCTCTGGCGTATTGCTGCTGCCAATGGTATGAATGGTAACGGGGTACTCGTAAAGAAAACCGGGGTGGAAGAACTGCAGTTCGTAATCATTTTCTTTATGCCAAAGGCTTTGCTCCGGTTGAAAACGAATAGAACGATACGTTTGGTAGTCAATTTCTTTTAGTTTGCTGCTTAAATTGTGATCATCCCGAGTATAACTTCCATTTGCAGAAGTCTTAGCTGCATTAATGACCGATTGTAAAACCGGCGACGTTTTCTGCGGTTGATTATTATCGTTAACCGGTGTTGCCATTGCGGTTGGTATAACAAGAAACGCTAGAATACTAAAAACGTAAACCAACGCACGAGGCATCGCACAACTCATAGCTACGTGTTGCCTAACTAAATTTCGCATGATAATTGATAAACGTGGCATTGCCATTTTTCCTCTCCTTTGAGTAAGTGGGCTATTACATCTGCTTTATCTTTTTTAGCAGCAGAAAGGTGCTCTATTCCTTTCCTTTGAATTAACGCAGTGGGAGAAACCAAAGCTCTGCGTATACGCTCAAATGCAATAACACTTGCTGAGACTCAGCAAGAAACGCTCCAATGAGTTCAAAAAGGCAACTAAATAAATTAATAATTAATACTTTCAATACTTTAGAAAGAGAAAAAATTTCATCACGTTGGGTTTACTGATATTTACCAATTGAAAAGCCATGTCCATACAACAACCCGAATGAAAACTGTTGTTTTTTAGAGACAGTTTTCACATTTACTGTTTACGTCGCACCTCTTTTCTCTTACCCCATGTCTATTAACCACTTCACACAACAATATCTTTTCTATTATTTTCAATACTTTAAATATTTAAAAGCGTGTTGGCTTGCGCGTTAAAAGCGAGTTGGCAAAGGCATTGCAACTGCAATTGGACAGTGAGTAATAAGGTAGATTGAAAATAGGACGAAGATGACACGGCAAACAAAAATCTTCAGGTTTGCATGTCATCGTCACTTTTTATTCAGTCCACTATTTAGCTTAACGAACAGGCGCATTAAACCTTTTTAGCTGATGCAGCTTTAGGAATAAATCGACCTTAAATATGCTTGTTTTACAAAATAGGTACTGAACATACTAAGGAGTTATTAAATGAGCAAAGCAACCTCGCTCTTCGCTACACTTTTCGCAATTTCCGCCGCTGTTACCTCTACTTCGGCTTTAGCTGATAAGCCAGATTGGCGCTACGTTGAAGGTGGCTATACCAAGCTAGATTTTGACAATAATGAATCCTTCGAGCCGGATGGATTCGCAGCCAGCGGCAAATATCTGCTTAACAGCAATTGGTACTTAAACGGTGAATACAGTTTTTTTGAAGAAGGTAATTTCGATTTTGATATGTTAACCGTTGGTGCTGGCTATCGGCTTCCAGTGAATTCCACCACAGATGCCTACTTCGGCGCGAACCTTGAGCGTGTCGACGGCGACATAGATGATGACAATGGTTACAGTGTGAACGCTGGGCTTCGCTCTATGGTAACAGAGCAAATAGAATTGGCTGGTGAAGTTGGCTATTACGATGTAGATGGTGGTGAAGCAACCATTAAAGTTGGCGCAAATTACTACATTACCCCTCAGTGGGCTGTTGGTGCTAGCTATGAATTAATTAATGAGCTAGACGTTATGCAAGTAACAGCTCGTTACGCGTTTTAAACCTCCCTCTCCTCAGGAAGGTTAGCCGGGTTGCTCGACCCGGCTTTTTTTTCACGAATTTTTATTCAGCAACTTTGTCTTCCGGTAGCAAATCGTCTTTACGTTTTATATCTACACTTTCGTGTAATTCTGAATACACTAAAACCGCTTCACCCGACCTTAGACCATCGAGTACCTGCTGAACCTTAGTGTTAAAATCAGTTTCTTGCTCACCGTAATCTGTACCTTCTCGCAGCACAAACGACTCGGCCAAGCTATAAACCGTATCGGCTTCTAATGCATCGATTGGGATTATCATATTTGCTCCAAATACGTTACTTCAATTTCTCTTCTTCATAGCATTAGCGCGGACAAAAAGCCCTACTAGCTACGGTTTGAATAGCGACACGCTGTGTCTATTGGCAACACTTCACTGACAAACTGTCTCACTCTATCGTGAAGCCATACTCTAGGATTACATACAGAGCCTTGCATAAAACCTACATGCCCACCTCGTTCGCTTAGTTCAACGGTGACGCTCCTGGCTAGTTCTTCTTCTTTCGGCACAATGAGGTGATTCATGAAAGGATCGTCAATGCTATGCAGTACCAGCGTGCGACAGTGTATAGCGCTCAAAAAGTGATAAGCACTGCACTTCTCATAATAATCTTGCGCATCTTCAAAACCATGAAGTGGCGCCGTTATTTTCTCATCAAACTGCATAAAACTGGTAATATCGTCAACGTCTTCTTTGGTAAGCTGGATAAGCTTTCGATAGTCGATATATTCCATTTTTTGGCGCAGCGTGCTTTTCATGCTGTTTAACAAGTACCTTTGATAAACCCGAGAAAAGCCCTGATTTATCGATTTTGCACACTCCGCTAGTTTTAGCGGTGATGAAATGGCAACAGCGGCTTGGAGCCACTTCTGTGCTGGGTTTTCTCCTAACAGCTTAAGTAGCATGTTACCCCCTAGAGAAAAGCCAATAGCTACTTTTGGAATACGTGGAAACTTATCGCTAAGCCACTCTAAGAAAAAACAAGGATCGCCGGTTTCACCGCTATGGTAGGCCCGGGCGTTTAAATTTGGCACGCCACTGCAGCCGCGGTAGTGCATCATCACCACCTGCCAGCCGTTTACCGACAGCTGTGCCATCATATCGTTGGCATAGTGAGACTTAATACTGCCCTCTAACCCGTGAAAAAGAACAACAATGCCTGCTGTTTCCTGTGGTTTCGGGCCCCATGCTACGTCAACAAAGTCATCATCAGGAAGGGTTAATCGCTCCATTTGATAGGCCAATGGCAACCGTTTTTGAATAAACCGTGGCCATATTGTCTGCACGTGACGATTTTTAGCCCATCCAGGAACGGTGAAGCTACTTTTTATTATTTTTCCGTGTGCTCTCGCTGACTTACTCATTTTGGCTTCTTATTTTAATGCTTCTTTTTTTAGTGCTTCTTATTTCAATTGCCGTCTTAATCATTTCTTCACAACAAAAGCAGCTCAAGGGAGCTGGCTAACAAGCTGACTAACTAGACTTCGCGCCTCGCTGTTTTCCCTAAGCGAATAAACATTGATAAACGCTGCAATAGACGCATTTAAAATGCGTATACCATCTCCCGAAGGCTTGGCATGCATAAGGTGTACGTCTAATTGATTAAAAGCTTCGATAATGGCTTCTTGCTGCTGCTTCTCAAGCGCTAGCTCTTGCGTTTTTAGCAGCTCGTAAGTCTCAGCGTTTCTTTCACTGCTTGCACTACTTTCATCATTAGCGTTAGTCGAATTTTGCACCGTTGACGGATGCTCCGGTTTGGCCAACTTGCGTTTGTCTCTATGCAATTTTAATGCACTTTCACTTTTTGCCGCTGCTTCAATAACGGTTTTCAACTGGGGCAAATTAACAATGATATTGTTTTCTAAACACCAGCACACCAGTAAAAGTACATTCACGTTTACCCCATGCTGGTCTTGAAGCAGCAGCGCTAAAGGGGCTATATCACTGGTTGCATAGCGGCTAACGCTATATTGCCAAAACGTCTCACCATCAATGCTAACCATTTGCGATGTCATAAGCTTCCCGATGTTGTTCTATTTGCTCTTGGGCATCCAGCCATGCCATTTCCTCTTCTTCAATACGCTGCTTCAGTGAAGCCTGCTTATCGAGTAACGCCATAAGCTCAGATTTCTTATCCTCTCCGTAAAGACTGGTATCTGCCAATGACTCCTCTACATCTGATAGGGAAGCTGAATGGGCTTCCATATTCTTTTCATGCTTTTCTACGGCGCGCTTCAAAGGAGCGATCTGTTTTCTAAACTCAGCTGCTTTGCGCTTTTCTTCTTTGCGATCGAGTTTTCGCTCAGGCTTACTGATTTGCTCTCCTTGCGCTTCGTCTTTTGCATCTTGATTCGCTTTTGCCTTTTCAGCAGCCTGCTGTTTTAAGATCCAATCTCGATAATCATCTAAGTCGCCGGTGAAAGAGGCCACATGACCACTGTCCACAAGATAGAAGTCTTCGCACACCGAGCTCAGTAGAAACCTATCGTGCGATACCAGCACCATAGCGCCTTCAAAGCCTTGCAGGGCAATATTAAGGGCATGACGCATTTCTAAATCAAGGTGGTTCGTCGGTTCATCTAAAAGCAGTAAATTTGGCTTTTGATACACAATTAACGCGAGCACCAAGCGCGCTTTTTCACCACCAGACATGGGGGCAACAGGCGCGAGTGCTTCGTCGCCATTAAAGCCAAATCCGCCCAAATAATCTCGCAACTGCTGCTCGGTGGCTTTTGCATCTAGTCGCTGTAAGTGAAGTATGGGGGTGGCATTGGGATCTAAGGTTTCTAGCTGATGCTGAGCGAAATACCCAATTTTAAGCCCTTTCGCTGTATTGAATATGCCTTGCTTAGGCGCATGCACGCCTGCCAGCAACTTTATCAGCGTTGACTTACCTTGGCCGTTTCGACCAAGCAGGCCAATTCGGCTACCTGGCACCAAGTTAAGTTTCACCTGCTCTAGCACGGTATGTTCGCCATAGCCTAACTGCACTTTTTCCATTTGCACTAGCGGGTTTGGCAACGCTGATGGAGGCGCAAATGAAAAGCTAAAAGGGCTAGCCATGTGCGCAGGTAGAAGAGTTTCCATCTTCTCAAGCTGTTTGATACGGCTTTGTGCTTGCTTTGCTTTACTCGCTTTAGCCTTAAAGCGTGTAATAAATGAATTCAGATGAGCGACTTTTTGCTGCTGCTTATCATACTCAAGATTTTGCAAGCGAATACGTTCAGCACGCTGCGTTTCAAAAGCAGAATAGTTCCCCGTATAAGTCACTAGTTTTTGTTGCTCTACACTGATAATTTGAGCAACCGTATTATCGATAAATGCCTTATCATGAGAAATAAGTAGCAAGGTACCAGCGAATCGCTGTAGCCATTTTTCAAGCCAAATAACCGCATCTAAATCTAAGTGGTTGGTTGGCTCATCAAGTAATAGTAAGTCTGAAGGGCACAACAAGGCCTGCGCCAAGTTTAAACGCATACGCCATCCACCAGAAAAGTCGGTAACGGGGGCAGTAAGCTGTGAGTTGGTAAAGCCTAAACCTGAGAGAATAGTGGCCGCACGAGACTCAACATCATAAGCACCTGCCTGTTCTAACTGTCCGTGAATTTGGCCAATCTGTACGCCGTCTTCTTTCTGTTCGGCTAACGCAAGCTGCGCCTGAAGCGTGCGCAAGTGTTTATCGCCGTCCACCACATAATCAATGGCTCGCCTGTCTGTTGCCGGCGTTTCCTGAGCCACGCTAACTATTCGCCAGTCGCCAGGTACGCTGCAATCACCAGCATCAACCGCTAGCTCGCTGCGCAACAGGGCAAATAAAGTCGATTTTCCACACCCGTTGCTGCCTATCAACGCCACTTTATGACCAGGAAATACCTGAGCAGATGCGCCTTCTAGCAGCATTTTTCTGCCGCGTAATAGCGATACATTTGAGAGCTTTATCATGACTTACCTACGCTGGGACAACTTCGGGCGCGCATAATAGCAAAAACTTAAAGTAAAAGCTGATCAACGCAACGTGTTTAGCGGTATAATAAGGGCATCGCATCAAAAGGTATAGATATGTCAAAATCAGTAAGACGCCGCTTCGTCGCTGGCGCAACGTGCCCAAAGTGCAAAGAGTTAGATACGATTTCTCTATATTATGAAAATAATGTGGAAAAGTTAGAGTGTGTAGCGTGTGGTTACAATGAAGCACAAACCGACGAAAAGGTAAGCGCGGTAACAAGAGAAAGTGAAAACGTTATCGGCATCTTTAAGCCTCACTAGTAAAACTAGCTTGGTGCTCTGAGCTTAAGATAACGTTTTCACATGCTGGCTGCATGCTCTATGCCTGTGTATTACTGCGGATTTACCTTTGGGCTAGCGCTTAGCATTTAAGCCGGACGCTTGGGCCGGACAAGTGAGCTAAAAACTTTACCTATCGCTGCGAACGCAATTCGAAAAAGTTATACAATTTCACAAAGGTAAGGCCTGAGCTAACACCTATTATAAAATGAATAAACAGCTGGGGAATTGCGCTATCCAACCCAGTCACAATATTTGTAACAGGTGAGATAGCGATACCTATACCTACAGCACCTAGTAATGAATAAAATGTTGTTAACACTTTAGTCAGTCCAAGCAACACTGAAAAAGTACGCTAAAGCAGCGCCTGCGGCTCCGCCAACAGCCCCCATTGGACCACCTGCAAGCCCAGCTATTCCTCCCCCTATAGTCTGCGCTGCAAGATCACCGACCTCAAAGTCCCCCCAACAAAATTCCGCACATCCCCCACTAACTGCCATTAAATCTGTATTGTTTAAAGTTTGCATTTTTCTCTCCATAGAAAACTAAGGTAGCTTTATTGCTACCTCAAGAGAGTGACATAAAAACTCTTCCGTTAAACCTGACCATTAGAACTAAAATGATGCAAAGCAGATAAATATATGATGTGAAGTATTACGTGGCTTCTAACTGAGAACCGCTATTTACAGATGATTTTTACGCTATATGGTGCAGCTGTCACCGCAATCGTTGGCTCCATCTCGCATGCCCTCAATAGCTTGGTTGTCTTTTTCATCTTTTTTGGCCTGGTTTTCAGCCATCGACCTTTCCACTGAATCAAAGTCAATATTATCAAGTGCATCTATGTCAAATGCATCCATATTAAAATCGCTCATTTCTTAAACTCTCTATTGCTGAACAAGCTGTGCTGGACTTGCTCCTTGTGAACTACGCAGCGGCTAAAAACCACTGAATTTTCTCGATATTCAATCGATAAATTAAAAGTGAGGCGGCGGTGTTTCCTCAGACTCTTTCGCCATATTTGATGGCTCGATAGACTTAACTCTATCCACAACATGACGAACTTTAAACAACAAGTCATCTAACTGCTTTTGCTGAGAGGACAAAGCGTCGTTTAATGAGTCAATGGTGTACTCTTGAAAAGCTACTTTGGTTTGCAGTTCTTCAATACTTTCATGGGCGCTGTCCAACTGCGCCTGTAGTTTTGCCAGTCGCTTGTCTTCATCTTTATGGGTGTTTGTCATCGCGCTCTCTATGGTTTTTTGCTGCTTAGCACACGTTTTATAACGCGTTGCTGCAAATGATGTTGCTACTACTGGCTATCGCTCTCGCTGCCACACTTCGGCTAAGCCACTGCTACTTTCTGTGACTATGTTACCATTTGGCAAGAACCCAACGCCATACACAACTGAGGTAGGTGGCGATATTGTTTCACGCACCGCTACTTGAATAGACTGAATTTGATCGCCCGTTTCAATATCCCACAGATACGCTTTTCGTGATGGCGAACCGGTAAGTAAATACTTACCGTCTTTTGAAAACTCCACATCGGTAAATATTTTTTGCCGCGCAATGTAATTTAGGCTGCTCACGGGTTGCCCGGTTTGCACATTCCAGATTTGCGACTTACTTTGACTATCGGCAGTAAACGCAAATCGACCTTCATCATCCAACGCAACCTTTGTAACCCGAGTAGGGTGAGTAAACGTGTGTAAAATTTGTCCAGTCTCTGTGCTCCATAAGTACGCAAGATAGTCGTTACCACCAGTAAGCGCATACTTGCCATTTGGCGAGATATCAATCGAGTTCACTTTTTCCTGATGTCCCAAAAACTCAAGACGCCGCTGGGTACTGGGCTCAAAAAACATGACTTTGCCGCTTGAGCGGGCAACGAGTATTCCTCTGCCATTATTGGTAACGGCTACATCTCTTATGTTCGATTCATCTATTCGCCAAAACCCAACCGGCTCGCCAGTTTCCATATCCCACAAAGCAAACGCAACTCTGTCTGCGGTAACAACAAATCGCTTGTCTGCGCTGATATGCACCGACACTACAAGATTATTACCTTCGCTTTGATGCCCCCAACGATACAGAGGTTCGCTATCACCAATACGCCACACGTTAATACCGTTATCTACTCCAGAGACAACGGCAATGGTCCCGTCTGCGGAAATGTCTGCCGCAAATGCACCTTCTTCAACATGACGCCACTGCTTTAATGGCGTAGTATCAGGAACCGTACACCCTACGGATCCGCAAATAGCTGTGATGAGTAATAATAATCTCAGGAACATTTTGGACCTAAACATAATCAAATGGGTTTCGCTTTGTAAACGCTACGTTTAACATAGCACGGATATCGCATCTTTAACTATCGTGCGCACTGCCTTAGATGCAGCAGTATAGACATTGAAGCATGATGATAAAAATTATTGGAGACGTTTTATGCAGAAGTCGCTCGTTGCCTTATCAACACTAGCTGCGCTTGGACTATTCGCTTGCCAGCCTAATACTTCAGATGAGGCTAAAACTGCCAGCGCAGACAATGCCAACGCATCTTCTGTTGCAGCAGAAGAAATGACAGATACGCAAAAGCAAGCATACGCAATGGGTGCAAGCATGGGCTTATTTGTGACTAATCGAGCTGAGCAGCAAGAACAACTTGGTTTAGCGCTAGATCAAGACGCACTTAAGCAAGGCTTTACTGACGGTTTAAACGACACGCTTAAGTTTACGCCAGAGCAGATCCAACAAATTGCTCAACAAGGCGAAGAAATGTTGCGTACTAAGCAACAAGAAATGGCGGCACAAGCGGCAGAAAAGAATATTGAAGCCGGTGTTGCGTACCTTGCAGAAAATGCAGAGCGCGATGGCGTAACCACTACCGAATCAGGCTTACAATACGAAGTGCTTGAAGAAGGTGAAGGCAACAGCCCTGCTGCTACTGACATGGTTAAAGTACATTACCGTGGCACCTTGCTAGATGGCACTGTTTTCGACTCATCATATGACAGAGGCGAGCCAGCTGAATTTCCACTAAATCGTGTTATTCCTGGCTGGACTGAGGGTGTTCAATTAATGAAGGAAGGTGCTAAATACCGCTTCCATATCCCGTCAGAACTTGCCTACGGTGAGCGTGCTACTGGAGCGATTACGCCAAACTCAACACTTATTTTTGATGTTGAGCTGCTTGAAGTAAAAGCACCAGCAACAGAAGCACCAACTGAGTAAAAATTTGCTGGTTAAGGGGAAGTTAACTTCGTCTTAAAACTAGAGCCTGTTGAAAAGAGAAAGCCGACGCTAATTTACGTCGGCTTTGTTGTTTTAGTGAGTCAGCTAGTTCCATGCCTACCTTTCCCTATGAGCGAGTGGTGTTCAACCACGTCTGTATCCAATTAGTAAAGTGGATATTTCAATGTGCTAGGTGCCTCGAATCACCCTTTAACTATAGTACAAGGATTTGAATTATCACCTTTGAAGCGGGCTTTTTTTGTAACTTTTTCGACTTAAACTGCGGTGGTTAGACTGTTTTGATTTAAAGCTCAAAACTCAACCCAGCTCAGTACTGTCTACTCCGTCCTTGGCTGGCTGCTCCTCTCAGGGCGCTCTAGCGCCCGGGGCTGCGGCGGCGCTCGGTGTGCGACTTAAAGCTGGCGAAGTGCTTAAGCAGTGACTGTCCTGTTTTATACATTGCTATGCCTGCAAATATGTAGAGAACAGTCTGAATACTTTCTAAACGTACGATCATATCTAAAAAAGCGTAAAATAGGAATAGCCCACCGGTTAGAAGCACCATAAACCCGAGTATGGTACCGCTCACATTGAGCGAATCATTGTGGGGTTTTTGACGATAAAACACGGATAATTTGTTTTGCATAACACCATCCTTACATTGTTCGCTATTTATACTTTGACAAGTGAGTAAAAGTTTATGTTCATTGATTCACCGAAACTTTTCGTTTTTATAATTTGCTCACTATTCTGAGCATTGCTGAGGGAATGTTGATTTCATGTCTTCCGCTATCACCCTTTTGTGAAGGGCTTTTTGCAATAATAGGGGATTGCGTTTTTTGTTATTACCCACATACAGTAGAAAAACATCGACTATTCATTGACGGGATATTGTGAAGACTCCACTTATCACTCGAAAAGGCTACACTCAACTCAGGAACGAACTAGATGTGTTGTGGCGTAAGGAAAGGCCAGAAATAACCCGCAAAGTCACATGGGCAGCCAGCCTTGGCGATCGCAGTGAAAATGCTGACTATCAGTACAATAAAAAGAAGCTGCGTGAGATAGATCGTCGTGTTCGTTACTTAAGAAAATGCTTAGAAAACCTGAAAGTGGTGGATTACGATCCTCAACAAGAAGGTAAGGTATTTTTCGGCGCTTGGGTAGAAATAGAAAACGAAGCGGGCAAGGTATTAAAGCTCAGACTGGCTGGTTACGACGAAATTTTTGGTCGTAAAGACTATATTTCTATCGACTCACCAATGGCAAGAGCGCTTTTAGGAAAAGAAGAAGAGGACGAGTTCGTAGTGAAAACTGAGACCGACATAAAGGAATGGTGGATAAACAGAATTTGGTACGACCCCACCGATAAAATTTAGCGCCATGCCTAACACGAACCGTTAGCTAACGGATGATAAGACGACTTTTGCAACGTGACGATGCTATACTCGCCGTTATTATTTCCAATACAAACACTGCATTACGAGCGTTAAGTTCTTGCAGGTTTCTCGCTTTTATCAAAAGCGCATCAATAGTATTTTGGGCTATATATGATTATCAATAAAATTGCTGAAGAACTTTCAGTACAAGCGTCGCAAGTCAACGCAGCAGTAAGACTTCTCGATGGAGGGGCGACTGTCCCTTTTATTGCTCGTTACCGAAAAGAGGCCACTGAAGGGCTCGACGATACGCAATTGAGAAATTTAGAGCAACGGCTCACCTATTTGCGTGAACTTGAAGAACGCCGCGACGTTATCCTTCGCTCTATTGACGAGCAAGGTAAACTTACCGACGAGTTAAAAGCCAATATTGGCAATGCCGATAGCAAAACTACGCTTGAAGACTTATATCTGCCGTTTAAACCTCGTCGTCGCACCAAAGGGCAGATTGCGATTGAAGCAGGCTTATCGCCATTGGCTGATGTGTTATTTAACAACCCCGACACCAACATCGAAGAAGCAGCAAACCGATTTATAGACGCAGAGAAAGGGGTAGCCGATACAAAAGCGGCTTTGGAAGGCGCTCGCTTTATCTTGATGGAACGCTTTGCTGAAGACGCAGCGCTGCTAGGAAAAATACGTCAGTACCTAACTGAAAACGCGCACCTGAAAAGCGTGGTTGCCGCCGGAAAAGAGCAAGAGGCGGCAAAATACAAAGACTATTTTTCTCATAGCGAAAAATACAAAGGGGTGCCTTCACACCGGGCACTCGCTATGTTTAGAGGCCGTAACGAAGGATTACTGCATATTCAGATAGATGCAGACCCTCAGCAAGAAGAAAAAGGGCCATCTCATTGCGAGCATATTATTGCCTCGCATTACGCGATTACTCATCGCGGACGTTCCGCCGACGATTTTTTAGCGCAAGTTGTACAGTGGACGTGGAAAATTAAAATTGGGCTTCATATGGAAACCGAGCTTTTCAGTGCCTTACGAGAGCGTGCTGAAAAAGAGGCCATTGATGTATTTGCCAAAAACCTAAACGACTTGTTAATGGCCGCGCCGGCTGGTGCTAAAACAACAATGGGACTCGATCCTGGCTTGCGTACTGGGGTAAAGGTAGCCATTGTAGATAGCACCGGAAAAGTATTAGCGACCAACACAATATTCCCTCATGCACCGCAAAACCAATGGGACAAATCAAGTCGCACACTTGCCACATTATGCAAACAATATAAAGTCGATCTTATTAGTATTGGTAATGGCACTGGCTCTCGGGAAACTGATAAGCTCGTTGGCGAAGTTTTGAAGAGTAATCCCGATCTTGGCGCACAAAAAATCATGGTGAGCGAAGCAGGTGCTTCAGTGTATTCGGCATCAGAACTGGCATCAAAAGAGCTGCCATCCCTCGATGTTTCTCTACGTGGCGCGGTTTCTATTGCACGTCGTTTACAAGACCCACTGGCGGAGTTGGTAAAAATTGAGCCTAAGGCGATTGGCGTAGGCCAATATCAGCATGATGTAAGCCAAAGTCAGCTTGGGAAGTCACTAGACCGCGTTATTGAAGATTGTGTGAACGCAGTCGGTGTTGATTTAAATACAGCATCACCTGCTTTGCTGAGTTATGTTTCAGGACTAAATAAGACATTAGCGCACAATATTGTAAAATTCAGAAACAGCAAGGGCGCGTTTTCAAACCGTAAAGATTTGTTAAGCGTTGAACGTTTAGGCCCTAAAGCTTATGAACAAGCAGCTGGTTTTTTACGCATTGTAAACGGAAGTAACCCACTAGATGCCTCTTCGGTTCACCCTGAAGCTTATCCTGTGGTAGACAACATTGTGGATACGGCAGCAGTGGCGGTAAATGACCTTATTGGGAATACAGAACTTCTGAAGAGCTTGTCTCCCGAGACGTTTACTAATGATGACTTCGGTATTCCTACGGTTAGAGACATATTTAAAGAGCTTGAAAAACCAGGTCGCGACCCTCGTCCAGAATTTAAAACGGCCTCATTTAAAGAAGGCGTAGAAAAAATTACCGACTTAACGCCGGGAATGATCCTTGAAGGCGTGGTAAGTAATGTAGCCAACTTTGGCGCTTTTGTAGATGTAGGTGTTCACCAAGATGGCCTAGTGCATATTTCAGCACTGACCAACAAGTTTATCTCAGACCCTCGCGAAGTGGTCAAAGCAGGTGACATTGTCAAAGTAAAAGTGATGGAAGTGGATGTGGCGCGTAAACGCATTTCATTTACCATGCGCCTTGAAGATACGCCCATGCCGTCTGGCGGCGATGCTAACAACGCCAGAGACAGTCGCTTAAAGCAGGATAAAGGGCCACGTTCAAATCACAATGTGCATAAGGGCGATCAGCGAGGCGGACAACATCGCAATGCAAAGCCTCAACAAAATAGTGCAATGGGCAACGCCTTTGCTGATGCACTTGCGAAAGCTAAAAAGTAAGTAAGGACTTTCTGTAACGTAAAAAAGGGGCTTAGCGGAAACGCAAAGCCCCTTTTTTTATGTTAGCCGTTAAGCTTGTAGTGAAAGACCTTCACGGGATGGTGTGTAAGCTTGAGTGTAGAGATTTTGAATGCGACCTATGCGCGCCTGCATGGCGCTGCTCTCTTGTGACTCTAACGACTTAACTTCTGACGCCTGTGCTTGAGACGTGAAGTTAGCTTCATCTAAACGTCTGGTAGGGGTGTCCACCCCTGCGCTATCAGTAATTTCATCAATACTCGGTGGAGCCACATCTATAGCGGGAAGAGTAATTTCGCTAGGGTTTAACGCGCCAACACCCTGAGCGCCTATACCTTGAGAGCTAGGACCTTGAGCGCTAGGACCTTGACCGCTAGGCTCTGATTCACTTACAGCGCCATTGGCACTAACACCTTTGACAGAATTAACACCTTCTACAGTGCTAGCGTCGTCACTAGACTGTAACGTGTCTCGGTTTTCTTTTGCTATGTCGTTGCGAGCATCAAACGCTTTTTGCGCAGCTTCTGCCGCGACTTTCAAATCTTGAGAAGATGGCTGTGCCGGCGCTAATGCTGCTGCTCTTACTTGCTGCATTTTACGCAACGTTTGTTCGGCAGATGGCTCCTCTGAGATATCTATTGATACCTCTCCGCCGGTAACATAACGCTTATTATCTGGGCCTGTTGTGTATTCGTATTGTGGAGAACCAGCGTATTGTCCGCCAGTAGCAGCATGCGCTTGCTCGTGGGTACGCACTTCTTGGTCTCTGGCTTTGAGATCCTCAATTTCCTGTTTATCTTCTTCCGTTAGTACTGGCTGTGCAGATTGCTGCTGGTTTCTTTGTTCTTGCTCAGCGCCTTCTTTGCCCGCACTTTCATCTTGCCCGTTGTCCTTTTCTTGGCCAAAAACATTTTGAAACGCAGCTTGAAGGTCTGTCTGAATTTGTGGACGGTCGTAGGTGACAGGAGGTTGAGGTAAACCTGGGCTACGTGCCTTATCAGCCTCTGAACCCAGGCCTTTTTGCGACTCGCCTTGCTCTGCATCGCCGGTTTTTGGAATAGTTTCGCGCTGAACGTTATCTCGACGGGCAGACTCAGTGTTCGTATTCGCAGTGGGATACGCTATAGCGGTAAGAATAGGCGCTACAAAATTCACTGGTGTGTTCCTACGCTAGTGTGTCGATAATGGTGCCAAGCGTATCGTTTGCCACATCAAGTACTTTTGCCGATGCCTGTGCATTGAGACTGTTGACGTTGAGCGAGATAAGGTCGGAAGTAATATTAGCGGGCGCTTTTTGTGATGAATTCGGTAAAGAGCCGCTCTGTATGTACCGCCTAACTCTTGCTGGCGACCTGCAGTCTGTTGGGCGATATTGGACGCAGCCTGCGTCATACCATCGCTGGCACGCTGCAAACCGAATTGTCCTGCAGAAAACGCAGAATTGAGTGTGACGCCACTTACATCAGACATATACTTCTCCTACCCTCTTATGTGCAATTATTAACCAATAAGAGGAAAAGATAAAGTACTCACGGGGGCTTTAGCACTAAGTCCCTGTACCTGTAGTGAATTTTTGTACGGCCGCTTTTACCTAAAGCGGCTTAAGGGCGAACACGATGACGACTACGACGCCCTCTGCTGCTGTAGATTGGCCACGAAACTCGTTACTATGTCAGCAGTTTGCTGTGGATGTGAGATAAACGGAGCATGAGAGGCATGGGGCAAAACCACTGCATCGGCCTGCGGGTGAAGCTCACAAATCCGGTCTATTCCCGCAGTGGGAACAAGACTATCTAATCGCCCATATAATCGAAGCGTTGGGACCGATATACGACCAACAACTTGCCTTAAATCTTCATTTGCAAGAATACCAAGCCCGCGCTTTAACGCTTCTTCTGCTGGCTCAGGATACTGTGTAACATGTTCTCTTATTGTCTTGATATCATTTTTCGCCGTCGCACTTCCCATCGCTTGAATAGCAAGAAAACGCTCTAAGGTTTTGCTGTAGTTCTTTTCCAGCTGGGCTTCAAACATAGTGAGTAAATCTTTTGCAATACCGGGCCAACAAGGTCCAGCGCTGAAGCGAGGCGTTGAAGCAATTGTAATAAGACCTGTTAATTGTTGCGGCGCTTCAATGGCTATTTTTTGCGCAACCAAACCACCTAATGACCAACCTGCCAATACACAATGCTCGGGTAAATGTGTGCTAATCATGTTTGCCAATGACTCTACGGTATAGGGAACAGGAAGGTGATGTGCATTTTCACCAAATCCAGGCAAGTCGATGGTGGTAACACGAAAGTGATCTTGCAAATAAGGAATAAAGGAAGAAAAAGCACCGCTGTTCATTCCCCAGCCGTGAAGAAGTACTAGGTCCGCTCTCGAATCGTTGAGATCAGTACCATGAGTACGGGTGACAAGCGCGTCGTTTGTCTGCAAACTTTCCATTTTACACCTCTTGTTCGTGAGTCGTGTCGTGAGCGAAAAAAGACAATGTAGAAAAAGGCCAATCTTTTACGGTGAATAGCACTTTAATAAATAGCGCTTTAGTAAAAAGCACATTGAACAAAATACGTTTAAAAACTGGTGGAGTCTTCGATGAACCTTTCATGCCTACTATGTTATCAGGCAAGTCCTGCGCCAGTGTGTCAATGGTGTGAGTCCGACCTCTTTTTTTTCAACGATGACATACACGGAAACAACCTTCTGGAATTTGGCCCAGTGGGACGCCACGTCACTCATAGGCACTATCACTCATTGTCCGTTCTGGGACTCCACACGTGGCCAATGTCATCTTTAATTCATCAGTTTAAGTTTATGCATTCTCTCGCTGCAGGCAAGATGTTAAGCCAGTGGTTCGTCGATAAAAAGCAACACTGCACACTTCCAGTGCCTGATTTGCTTCTTCCCGTACCCATTAGTGCATGGCGACTTGCCAAACGGCATTACAATCAAGCCAGCGTTATGGCCGAATTTATTGGTAAGGGCTTAGGTATTCCGTGCCTGCATCAGTGGGCCATAAGAACAGGTTCAAGCACTCAGCACCAGCTATCAAAATCACAAAGGAAAAAAAACGCTGAGCATGCATTCGCATTGACATCACGTGCTATGAGTAAAGTTGTCACGGAAAAAAGTGATGAGTTTGTTGTGGCTATTGTAGATGACGTAGTTACAACCGGCGTGACAGTAAACGTGCTTAGCAGATTATTGCTACATCGCTTCCCAAAAGTCAAAATACAAGTGTGGGCGATGACATTTACCCCACCGCCTAAAAGCACCTTATACCATTATTAATAAAGACATGACGGCGCTAACAAACGCTAACCTCGCCACGTCTTAAATTGCTCTTTTAGCCGCTTATTTTAACGACTTATTTAACCACTCACTTAAACGCTATTAGCGGATGAAGTGAGACTGATAAATAGCATTCGCTAACATCTTGTTAGTGCCATACCAATAGCCTCTAAACTGAGTGTTATCCGTAAAGCCTATAACAACACCGCGCCCTAGCTTCTCTGCAATAACCGCTGGCGTTTCGGCTAATAGCGCAACCATGGCTGTATCACTGAATCCTGCCATTAGTGGGCCTTTTGTATAACGCGCCGGAGTGGTAAAGGGCGAATACTCATTTTTCACAATCATGTTGCTCGTTTTAAACAGCGGCAGCGTGTTGTTGGTGTAGCCGTAAAACAGTGGATGCGTGATGTCAATATTGGCCTCGTAAATTGCGCCCGCAACTAGCTTTTTAGCATAAAGCGCCGAACCATCACCGTATGCAAGACTACTTTCATCATAGGCATTATCCACAACATCGCGGTTTACAACGTCAATGTCTAACCAGTTGTTATCAGCAAAATAACGTAACGCTGACTTTTGACCTATGGCAACACCACCGGCCTCAACCCAACGCTTCAGTGCTAGGCCCTGTGTTTCAGAAAAGTCGTAGCGACCGTTAGGGAAGATAATGTGCGTATAGGTAACGCTGTTATCGCGCAATGCGTTTAGCAAGTTTTGTTGCTCTACAATACTCGCTGACAGTCCAATTTTGGTGTCGAAATAATGCCAAATTTCACCCACATCGTATTCACGAGTGCCTTCACCGCCCACAATAATAACCCGCGGCTCTTTAATGGGCGCCATACTGCGGCTGCCTAAGTCACTACCTGTAGGTGTTAAACCACTTTTTAAGCTATGCACCGGCACCTGCATTTTCTGCGATACTCCCTCGATAATCGCTGCAATGTTGGCAGGCTGCTCAAGACCTGTAGGTACAACAATACTGCCCGCTGGGAACTCTACCACGCTGTTGTCAAACTTCACGGCTGCAAAAGGCTTCTCTGAACTTCTCACCTGAACGCCTGCTTCTAAAAGCGATTGTAGTAACGCAGGGGAAAAATACGGCTGCCATGAGAATGCGTATGCGTAGGCGTCGCCGTTTATCTCAGGGAGCGCTAATGCCGCTAAGCTTCCGTCGTATTGTGCAGCAGTTGTGCGCTTTGTCCCGCGCATATCGCTCTTTTCTACAGGGGAATAATCAAGGTTAAACGCAAGCGCTAAGTTCCACGTAGACACATCGTAAAACGTATTGTTCTCAAAGGATGTTTGTGTTGAAAAAATCGATTTTACTAAGCGGTATTGAGGCTGCGCCGTCGGTACGAAAATAGCGTTGTTGGCCTTATAACTAACATCGTTAATAGTGGCGTTTTTGGTCATCACATCATAGGTGATACCGTGCTGGTCTAGTAAGTGAGTAAACGCCAAAAAGCGTGCACTGTCGTTTGATGCACTAACCACAAAACCGAAGGTTTCATCATCTTTTGCCAACGCCTTTGTGCTATTTACAAAGCCCGCTTGGTAATCAAGTATGGCCGCTTTATTAGCGATTGCGCCTCTAAACGTACTGAGCGACGTGGTAATTTGATTTTCGATAGTATCGCTGAAGGCCAAGTCGCCATTAATAGAAGACTGCAGGTGACCGCGCGAGCTCGCTTGCTCAAAAAGGATCCCAATGCTGCCATGTAAGTCTGGGTACGTAGAGCCTTTCCCCGCATAAAAATCATCAAATGCTTCTTCGGTAAAATAAAGCTGGCCTTTGGCATCAAATGCCGCCGCATGGTGATCAGCAATGGCTTCAGTAAGCGTCACGTTTTCATCTGGGGTAAGCGGATTTTTGCGCGAGCGTACACCGGGTTGGAAGAAATAGGTGCTGTCGGTCCCCATTTCGTGGAAGTCGGTTAATACGTGGGGACGCCACTTGTGAAATTGCTTAATTCGCGCTTGAGATTCCGGATGCGCCAAAAGCAGCCAATCGCGGTTTAAGTCGAACCAATAGTGATTTGTTCTGCCTGAAGGCCAGCCTTCGTCGTGCTCTCTATGATTACTGTCGGCAACTAGCTGTTTACCCTTATGCATATTTGCCCACTGAGCAAAACGAGACAGTCCGTCGGGGTTGAAAGACGGGTCGAGCAGCACAATATTCTTATTTAACAACTCGTCGATTTCTTCACCTTGACCCGCTGCAAGATAATAGGCGAGGGCAAGGGACGCATTCGCACCTGAGGGCTCGTTTCCATGAATGCTGTAACCCATGTAGAAAATTAGAGGAGCATCGCTTGAAGGAACATTTCCTTTATCTAAAATCTTGATGTGTGCATCTCGCATGGCATCGAGATTGTCACGGTTTGACGGTGCGGTAATGGTGAGTAGCAACAAGGGACGGTTTTCGTGGGTACGTCCGGTTTCCTCAATGGTGATACGGTCAGATTTTTGCGCTAACGTGTACATGTAATTAACTAACTGATCATGACGTACATGCCATTCGCCAAGATGAGCCCCTAAAACCGACTCGGGTGTAGGAATAGCAGGGTCGTAGGTTACCGTTTTAGGTAAATAGGCCTGTACAGGCATTCCGCCTTTATCAGGCTCAATGGTAATTGTTGATGCGCTTGCAGACATACACACAAGTGAGCTTATCAATATCGCGGTCATCCGTCGAAGGTGTGTTTTTTTGGCGGTGTTATACAAATTCGCTAGCATAGCGCTTCCCCGTCTTGTTGTTTCATAATGGCATGTTGAAAGTAAGGTTTTAACTATCAACATGTTCTAAATTTTTAATTAATACTTGACTGTTTTAGTCAGGTAAATTTGGTACAATGCACCAAATTTTGAACACTTTTTGAATACTATAGGACTTGCCGATGATAACTATATCAGAAGAAGCCCAGTCTCACTTCGCAAAACTGCTGAGTAAACAAGAGTCTGGCACGAATATTCGTGTATTCGTCGTAAACCCAGGCACCTCGTCGGCTGAATGTGGTGTGTCTTATTGTCCGCCAGATGCCGTCGAGGACACTGACACTAAACTAGAGTTTAACGGTTTTGATGCCGTTGTTGACGAAGAGAGCGCGCCGTATCTCGAAGAAGCTGAAATTGATTATGTAACCGATCAAATGGGCTCCCAGCTTACGTTGAAAGCACCTAACGCCAAGGCAAGAAAAGTAGCCGATGATGCGCCTCTTGTAGAGCGCATAAATTATATGATTGAATCAGAAATCAATCCTCAGTTGGCTAATCATGGTGGCCAGGTTGTACTGACGGAAATTACTGATGATGGCTTCGCTATCCTCCAATTTGGCGGCGGTTGCAACGGTTGCTCAATGGTAGATGTTACCTTGAAAGACGGCATTGAAAAGCAAATGCTTGAGCAATTCGCTGGTGAATTAAACGGCGTACGGGATGCTACAGAGCACGAAGCTGGCGAGCACTCTTACTACTAAATCTGGCGCAGGTGTAACACTTGATACCCACACCAGATATTCACACAAGCTGGCAGCGATTTAAAATAGGCCTCACTATTTTCGTTGCTGGCGCTGTGCTACTTTTTTCCATCAGTGATATCCATATTGCCCTTCACTATGTCTCTCTAGCGGTATTGCTATGTGGCTTTGCTTATTCTATGTGGGGCTATCTGGGTATTTTTTTGCAACGCTTTGCTTCGTTGAAAAATGCCAAACGGCCACCTGAGGGTTAAAGCTCTGCAGATCTCAACGTTTGATGATCTAAAGCCTCCAAACGCAATGCCACGGCGTAGTCATTTAACACTCAGCGATGACATATAACGTGTCAACAGAGTCTGGCTACACCACCTTTTTTGAATTTGCATTGTCCTTTCTTTCATTTCCCTCATCTTGTGGGCTTCACGCTTGCATTTTGACACTTGCATTTTGGCACTTGCATTAACCTGTAGTACGTTGCAATGTTCTTAATAACACCCCATTCACCATTAGATAATATTTGATGAAAAAGTTAGGCCTAATTGGCGGCATGAGCTGGGAATCAACAGTGAGTTATTATCAGATGATAAATCGCGCTGTAAACGAAAAACTTGGCGGCTTTCACAGTGCTAAAATTCTGCTTAGCAGCGTAGACTTTGCTGAGATAGAGCGTTTGCAACGCGCTGAAGCGTGGTCTGAAATGTCAGAATTACTGCGCCGTGAAGCCAAGGCTCTAGCTATGGCCGGCGCAGACGCTATTGTGATTTGTACCAATACAATGCACAAAGTCGCTGATCAGGTGGCAAGCAACCTATCCATTCCTTTATTACATATTGCAGACGCAACTGGCGAAGTGCTCGTTAACGATAGCGTGAAAAAGGTAGGTTTGCTTGGCACAAAATTCACCATGGAACAGACTTTTTATACCGAACGCTTAATGTCGAATTTTGATATTGATGTGGTTATTCCACCGCAACATGAGCGGGACATTATTCACAACGTCATTTATGAACAATTATGCAAGGGCGTGATTTGCACTGAGTCTCGTAAAGCGTATATTAACATTATCGACGGACTTGCATCTGAAGGTGCAGAGGGCGTAATTCTTGGCTGCACTGAAATTGCATTGCTAGTACAACAAAGCCATACCGCAATCCGCCTTTACGATACAACCGCTATACACGCTACTGCTGCCGTCGATTTTGCAGTGGAGGTATAAACGCGCCACAGAATAATAAATTAATCATTCTGTTATTGAGGGCACTTCGCTCCTAATAGTCTGATTTTTTATAAATAATAAAAGAGGACACAAGATGTTTAGCCATTTAATGATAGGTGCAAACGATCTAGACGCATCTAAAAAGTTTTATGATGCCACGTTAGCCGTGTTTGGTTATGACGCCGGCGTTTATGATGAGCACGGTCGCTTATTCTATTTCACGCCAAAAGGGATATTAGCACTGACAAAGCCCATTAATGGCGAAGAAGCCACTCACGGCAACGGCTCTACAATAGGCTTAGCCGCGAGCTCGCCAGAATTAGTTGATGAATGGTTTAAGGTAGGTAGTGAAAACGGTGGCGTGGTGTGTGAAGACCCACCGGGCATTCGTGGTAATGACGACCGCCAGCTATACCTTGCTTACTTACGTGACCCAACGGGTAACAAGCTTTGCGCCACCCATATCATTAAAAAGTAGCGCGCTAACGACTTAGGCGCAGTGAGCATGCTCTTACTGCGCTTATCCTTACTGCGCAAACCCTATTCGATGCTAGGCTATGAATCACTTTTACACAGTTGGTCGTTAGCTGCTAATCGATTAAAGCTTGCACCTAACGTTATACCTCTAGCAAACAGAAAAGCTATCAATGCGTACCACAAGCTTGCATTCCCCGCTTGCTGGGTAAAAAACCATATTGGAAAATACACACAAAGTGCACTAATAACCATGGTGTTGCGCATAGATGACGCCCTCGTTAACCCAACAAATACACCATCAAACAAAAAACACCAATGCGCCAATACCGGCAGCAACACCATGAGTGGAAGATAAGGTAGCGCAGCGTCAACGATGTCGCCATGTTCAGTAAGCAAACGGATAATCCCGTCGCCAAACGCATAGAAAACCAGGCTATAGGCAATGGCAAACAAGGAAGACCAAAATAGCCCTTGATAGGTTCTTCGCTTAATTTCATCAGCGTCTTTCGCCCCTTTTGCCTCGCCCACAAGCGCTTCAACACCGTAGGCGATGCCATCTAGCCCCAGCGCAATCAGTACGAAAAACTGCATTAAAATGGCGTTAACGGCGGCGGATGTTTCGCCATATCGCGCCCCTTGAATGGTCAGAAAGGCTAGGCAACCTTGCAGTGCCAAATTGCGAATTAACATATCCCCGTTGAGCTTCATTAACACTCTGCGCGCCGCGCGGTTAAACCAGGCTCGGGCAATATGCACCCCCTTCACTTGATTGAGGGCAAGATAAAGTGCCATCGCCATCATGCTGTACTCAGCAATGACGCTGGCAAGAGCAACACCGGCCACAGAAAAGCCAAGCCCGTAAACAAAAGCGATATCTAATCCAGCATTTAGCAAATTACCCATTATTTGAATAATCATTACCTGCTTGGTTTTTTGCTGCCCCACCAGCCAGCCTATTAACACTAAATTAAGCATGGCTGCTGGAGCGCCCCAAACCCGAGTACTAAAATACGCATTTAGGTAGTTAGCCACGCTGTCATTTGGCTGAGTTAACGCTAAGCCAGCATGCAGTATGGGCTGCTGTAGTAGCAAAATAATAAGACCGAGGATGCAAGAAAAGGCAGTGGTTTGCCAAAGTACTTTGGCAGACTCTACTTTGGGATTGCCGCTTCCTTTTGCCTGCGCACTCAACCCTGTGGAAGACATACGCAAAAAGCCGCAAACCCAGTAAATTTGAGTAAGAATAAGTGCTCCGATTGAGGCACCGGCTAACATTGCCGGCACTTGCATATGGCCTAATACCGCGGTGTCGACTAAACCCAAAAGCGGTGTGGTAATATTGGCTAAGATCATGGGCAGTGCGAGTGCAAGCAAACGTGTATGATCAAACCACAATGGTGTTGGCTGTCCGGTGGCAGTTGACATCAAGGCTCTCGAATATAGACTAAAGTTGGCTCAATAAGGAGAAGTGTACCATGCTAGTAACGCTGAACAGAGGTCGTAAATTCCCATTCGCAGCACTAAGTGGCCTGCGTGTTTGCATCGCGCTTTTCACGCTGCTGTCATTTCACTGTTTCTCAGCATCTGTGTACTTACCCACTGAATCTATAGCATTTGAAACTAAGTCAGGCCAAAGCACTAGCTCCATAAAAGACAATGCTATAAAAGAAAGCTCATCAAAAGACAGGGCGTCTGAGAAAGTACCTTCATCAACTCAAATGACCAATGCGGCAATATTGCTTTATCATCACGTTTCCACACAAACGCCGTCGAGCACCAGTGTGACACCGGACACTTTCAAGTCGCACATGGAATACATAGCCAACAATCACACAGTGTTGCCCCTTACCGACATTGTCAATGCTATTGTAGAGAGTAAACCGCTGCCAAAAGATGCCGTGGCTATTACTTTTGACGATGGTTATGCCAATATTTTAGAAAACGCCCACCCAATTCTGATGAAATTGAACTTCTCGTATACGGTATTTATTAATCCAAATGAAATTGGCGTAGCACCGCAACAGCTTACTTGGGAAGAAGTGAAGAGGATGCAGGGTGAAGGCGTTATTTTTGCGAATCACACCCTAGATCACCTGCACATGCTTAATGATGAATTTACCGATGAGAACTGGCTTGAGCGTGTGTTTGAGAATGTTGAAGCTGCAGAAAAGAAAATAGACAGTGAACTGGGTGTCAGCCTTAAATACCTTGCTTACCCGTTTGGAGAGTATAATTTAGCGCTGGCAGCAAAACTTGAAGAAAATGGCTATGTGGGCTTTGGTCAACACTCTGGTGCAGTGGGTGAAACCAGTAACCTTCTTGCATTACCTCGCTTCCCAGCTGCGGGCCCTTACGCAAACCTCAAAACATTGAAAACCAAATTAAACAGTCTTGCCATGCCAGTGGTGCATACAACGCATCCTGAGCCTCGAGTGCGCAGTAATACCCTATCTGACACGATAACACTCACCATAGATGAAGAAGATGTTAGCCTAAACCAAGTGAACTGCTTCTACTCTGGTAACAATATAAAAACTCATGTGGATGGAGAAAAGGTAAGCTTTGCCATAGAGAGCACGCTGCCCGTTGGCCGCTCAAGAGTAAACTGCACCGCACCGTCGAAAACCATGGCAGGTCGTTTCTATTGGTATTCTATGCCGTTTTTCTTGGCAAATGATAATGGCCGCTACCCTGATTAACAAGTGCACTGATTAACAAACGCATTGATTAACAAACGCATTGATCTGCAATAGCTTAAAACAGTGAGAGCCTTTAAAAAGGCTCTCTTTGCATCAACTAGTGTGATTAATATCTCGCTTAAAAACGCGCGTGTTATACGCTTCGATAAAACCGAATGAACCCTTTGTTTATAGCTTCTTCACTAAAGCCTAAAGATTGATAAAAACGGATGGCGGCAATATTCGATACCTCTACGTCTAACACAATGTGACGCTTTTGTAGTTCAGTTGCTTTTGCCTGCATAGCGTTTACCAATGAACGGCCAATACCTTGACGTTTGCCACCTTCTGATACGGCCAAGTGACCAATCATTAATTCGGTATTGCTAGGAGGGGTTAGATTAACAGCCACTGTTTGATTGCGCATCACAACGGTAATAGCTTCATCTAGGGTAAAGTACGACGTTATACTATCTAAGGTGGCTCTATCAAATGCGCTGCCAAGTTTGCTGTGCCACGCCGTGACTACGCCTAAAATGTGATTGCCTTTTTCTGCCACCCAATGATTTTCGAATCCGTACTGCCCGCTACCGTGCTGCCAGGCATGGGATAAATAACCCAACGCCGTTTTGTCTTTCGAATGACTAAAAATAGCGTTTAACAGTGATTCAGCGGCACTTAAAATTAACGGTGTCGCAAATGGGGCGTCAGATGCCACGCCCTGCCTTATGTTGACTTCCATATGACTACTTCGCAATAATTATTGGCATATCAGCCAGTATCTGCTGAGGATCGCTTATCGATAGTTTGCCCGGCTCTCTTGTGGGTTTAAATCTTCCTATAGCACGCCCTTTAGGATCGATAAGAACAATTGAAGCACTGTGGTCTACGAGGTAATTAGGGTTATCTGTACTTTCAGAAATGGCGTACATCATGCCAAGGTTTCTGACTAACGGAAATAACGACTTATGCTCACCGGTAACCGCAATGAACTCATTATTAAAGTAGCCTACATACTCAGAAAGTCTATCCAAGGAATCTCTTTTTGGATCAATTGAGACAAAAACAACACGCACGGGATAGGTGCTTTCTATCTGCTGCAGCTGCGGGTAAATGCCGTTTAGCTCCGCCATAGTCGTAGGGCAAATATCGGGGCAAAAGGTATAGCCCACAAAAACTAGGCTCCACTGCTCTTTTAATGATTGCTCAGTGAACGCCTCGCCGGTGTGATGCAAAAGCGTAAAAGGTGCAACCGCTCGGGGTTGTGGATATGCCTGGAAAAAAGAAGGTGTTTCACCATTGTCAGTACTAGGCGGTGCTATATAAAGCGCACCAATAACACCACCTATAAGAGCAACAAATGCAACGGCACCGACGATAAACTTTTGATTCATAAACTCACTGGTATGTAATGGTCAAGTAGCAATACCACAAACAATACCATGAGATGAATAATTGAAAACCTAAAAGTTTTCATCGCAGTTTGATCATCAGCTGCAAACTTTAACTTAATAGCGTAGAGCAAAAAGCCTATATTCAATGCACTAGAACCAACAAGATAAATCATATGGCTCATGCCAGTTAGATAGGGCAATAGGCACACTAACCCCAGTAAAACGGTATACAGCAACACTGACGTTTTTGTGAAATCTATACCGTGGGTGACGGGTAGCATAGGCACTTTTGCTTTGGCATAGTCCTTCTCTCGATGAATAGCCAGCGCCCAAAAATGCGGCGGTGTCCATGTGAATATTATAAGCACTAAGAGCAGTGCGTGTGCATGAATTTCACCCGTTACTGCGGTCCAGCCAAGAAGTGGAGGTGCAGCTCCAGCCAGCCCACCAATAACAATATTTTGCGGCGTTGCCCGCTTTAAGTACATGGTATACACGAAGGCATAACCCACTAAACTGGCGAGGGTTAGCCACGCCGTCAGCATATTGACAAAAACCGCCAATACCACAAAGCCTACCGCGCCTAACGTACCGGCAAACCACAGGGCACTGTTGATACTCACCTTTCCCTTTGCCACAGGTCGATTAAAGGTGCGCGCCATTACGCTATCTATTTTGTGGTCGACGACATGGTTAATTACCGCTGCCGAAGCAGACAGCATTCCAATGCCGGCTAAACCACTTACTAGGGTGAGCGCATCTACCCACGTAGGCGTTGCTAAGCACATTCCCACTAGCGCAGTAAGTAGCAGTAACATCACCACATTCGGTTTTGTCATTTCATAATAATCTTTCCACGATACAGCATTGTGTGAACGGGTGACTCGAGATTGAAGAGAGGCTGATTTAGCCATGAAGACCTCCTGTGGCCTTAGATAGGGCTTGTGGTAAAGCGTGAGACGATAACATTGTATGACGAGCTGCATTCACTGAAGAATCATAAGTAGGTGCAGCTGATGTGTGTTTAATCAGTGAAAACACTATCCACAGTAGGGACAAAAGCAATATAGCGGCAAACGCATTGTGTAATACCGCCACGGCTAATGGCAAAGCAAACACCACATTGCTAACCCCTAAAGCAACTTGCGCAAACAGGCAGCCTATCATTACCGCGCTAACGCGCTTTAGCTGCATAGAAGTGTGAGTTTTGAACAAAATCGTAAGCCCTAGGGACAGTAAATACGAAAAGGTGATCAGCGCGCCTGCCCGATGAACAATATGCATGGTTGCTCGCTCGCCATAATCATGTGCGCCAAACTCATAGTTCTCTGCTTCTGGAACACTGAATGCGCCTGCAAAATCAAGTCTACTTTGCCAGCCTTCTTCACAAATAGGCATATCAGTGCACGCCAAAGCGGCATAGTTAGCCGATGTCCAACCTCCAAGTGCAATTTGAATCACAAGCACACCCACACCAAATAATGCGAGAGTTTTCACACGTGAAAGGCCGGCCACTGAGGGCGATGCGACTGGCTCAACTGAGTCTATAGAAACTGGCCCCTGTGAGACCGAGCTTTTTGAAACTGAGCTTTGTGAAACTGAGCTGGCGCTAGTGTCGGCTTCCCGCAGTCGTAAGTACAAAATGAACAAACAGGAAAGCACGCTAAAACCGCCTAATAAGTGGCCCATAACAACCACGGGCAGCAAATTAAGAGTGACTGTCCACATACCGAGTGCAGCTTGAAAGGTAACAAGCCCAAGTAGCAGTAAAGGCAGTTTAAAAGGGGTGCCTTGCTTGCGCTGCCTGAAAGCGATAAACGCAATAGCGGCAATGCACAAACCTAAAGTGCCAGCAAAATAACGATGTATCATTTCGTTCCACGCCTTGAATGCCTCTACCGGCCTTTCTGGGTAAGCGGCATTTGCCGCATTCACTTTTTCATCACCAAGGGGCACCGTTAGGTTGCCATAGCAACCGGGCCAATCTGGACAGCCCAAACCGGCGTCGGTAAGGCGAGTGTATGCGCCAAGAATAATAACAACGGCGGCTAAAAATAGACTGAATAACGTGAGTTTTTTCATAGTTATCACCCTATGCGAGACAGTTTAAGCAGTTTTTTGATATCGGCTAACATATTGCGACTTTCCATCACCGCTTCTTCTTTATCGTCGCTAATTTGATAAAAAAGCATGGCATTATTAAGCGTATCTACCACATACACACTTTGAGAAGCGAGTTGCGCAGTATCATCTACCGACAGCGTGGCAACGTTGGGATAATCTACAAGCGAAGCCATTGCATTAGCGTCACTCGCTGGTGTAGCCAATACTAATGCTTGGGCACGGTCAGACTCTTTGCCCAGCGCTAGCCACACTTGATTAATACTGAAAAGTGCATTTTCACAGCGCGAATCGCACTGCGCGGGCATGACGTATAAAAGACGCCACGAGGGTGAACTGTCTTCTAGCAACGTCGTTAAGTTGATAGTAGGTTCAAGCAGTGCGCCCTTATTTGTTGAGGCTTTGTTAAACCAATCGTTTTCTAGGGCGAGTTTTGCTAACACCACTGGCAGAACAAATACAGCGACCATAATTATTAGTGTTTTTTTGGATGTAGTATTACTCATGAATACGTCCTTTTTTACTGATTGCAAACCCACCTATAGCCGCTGCAGCAATGGCTAAACCAAACCATTGCACCGCGTACCCTAAGTGTTTTTCTGGAGGCATAACTACCGGCTTATAATCACGAATAAAAGCCGAATCTTGAGAGGTAAGCTCAACAACATAAGGAAGAAGTTTGATATTTAAACTCTGACTTAGCGATGTAAACGCTACCTGTTGAATAAGTGCGGGAAACTGAGAAAAATTAACATTCGTTTCTGTGATAAGGGGGTTACTGCCAGGTACGGTTATCACCCCTTCAAATTCATTAATGCCACTAGGTACGCTGACTTCAGGAATAGTTCGCTGAAGATCAGGAGCGGCAATCCAACCATAATTCACCAAAATCCAACCCGCATTCGTCGATACAAGGGAAAAAACATCAAAGCCAACTTGCTGTTCGTGAATTTGATTATCGAGTAATAGCGTACGATTACTGTCTGGCGTTCCTACGAAGCTAACGGAGATATCTCTAGGGTCTTCTTGTGATAGAGCATCAATTAACGAGAGGCTTTCATTGCTTTGCTTTTGCGCTATGCTATCAAGACGTTGCTGTTTTTCGGCCATGCGTTCCAATTGCCAAAATCCAAGGCCGCACATCGCCGCAACACTAAGCGCGGTAAGTAGCCAAGGAAATAAAAACTGTGAACGTTGTGACATGTTTAACAGCTCCAACCAAAACAAATAATAAAAGAAGAGATGGTTATGTTAATAAAGATAATTCTTGTCGCTCTGGTACTGTTTATGATTGTTAATCTTTTCATGGCCATGCGCGTGATGATGAAAAACGATCCGAAAGACGGGCCTATGAGCAAATATATTGGTCGACGTGTTTTCACCTCTGTCATTATTGTTGTGTTAATACTCATTGCCATTAGTACTGGAGTTATATCGCCAAACCCCCGACCTTACTGAGGCTTGGCGTCATCTCTCAATGCTAAGCTACAGCACGTAAACGAAAATAAACAACATTACCCACACCACATCAACAAAGTGCCAATACCAACTTCCTGCTTGGAAGGCAAAATGCTCTTTAGGCGTAAAATGACCTTTTAATACTCTAAAAAACATCACAATAAGAATAATAGTGCCAAGGGTAACGTGCATGCCGTGAAACCCCGTGAGCATAAAGAAGGTGTTACCATAAATACCTGATTGCAGGGTTAACCCTAAATCGCGGTAGGCATGAATATATTCTTCAACCTGCAAGAACAAGAAAGCGCAGCCAAGCAAAATGGTAATACCCAGCATAAGGGTAAGTTGCTTGCGCTTGTTCTGCTCTAACCCAACGTGTGCGAAGTGCAGCGTTACTGATGAGATAAGTAGAATAATAGTATTAATGGTGGGAAGGCCCCCTGGGCTCATTTCTTGGGTAGATATACCGCCAGGCGTCACTACTAATGGCCACATAGCTTCAAACCCAGGCCACAGCACTTCATTGGTCATCGCGTTGTTTGAATCGCCGCCAAGCCAAGGCACTGCGATAAATCTGGCATAGTACAACGCACCAAAAAATGCGCCAAAAAACATCACTTCAGAGAAGATAAACCAGCTCATTCCCTGTCGATATGAACGACCCAATTGGTCGCTGTAAAGGCCCGCCATAGACTCGTCAATTTGGTTCTTAAACCACCCCACCAGCATGACAAGTAAAACCACAATACCGGCAAGCAGTATATAGCTGCCGTAACCGCTTTCGCCCTTCGTTGCTTCAACCACAAAGTTACCGGCCCCGACTGCAATTAAAAACAAGGCAATCGCACCTACAATAGGCCACGGGCTTTGTGCGGGTACATAATATTTTTGATATTCTTGCTGCATCATTATCTCCTTATCCTTTGCGGGCTACTCGCCGCGTAGTGCGGACGATTCCATGAAAGGATTCGGTTTAGTTGTTAGGTCACTTGCTCTCGCTGTGACGTCATAGAGTGTGTACTGCAATGTAAAAAACGTTATTTCTTCTGGAAGCTGTGGATCCACATAAAACTGCATAGGCATATAAGCTTCTGCTCCAGCCTGCAAAGGCTGCTGGTTAAAACAAAAGCATTCTGTTTTGTTAAGGTAAATGGCGGCAGTGCCAGGCGATACCGACGGTATTGCCTGAGCAATAATATTGCTTGACGCTGGATTGCGAACGTAAAAGGACACCGTGTTCAATTCGCCTGGGTGTACTTTAATTCGCTTAGTTTCTGCTCGAAACTCCCACGGCATTCCTGTGTTGGTGCGAGTGATAAATTCAACGGTAACTTCTCTGCTTTCATCAATCTCTACCGATTGATAAACCGCCGCGGTTCCCTCTGTTTTCCCGTTGATGCCTGCAATATCACAAAACACATCGTAAAGTGGTACTAGAGCAAAGCCGAATCCAAACATACCAATAACAATGGCGATCAATTTCACGACCATTTTATTGTTTGCACTTGCTTGCGTCATACACTCTGCCTCCGCTTGAGACCTGAATCACTTGGTGGGCAAGGGGAGTAAAACATGTCGTCCCCTTGCACCACTAAGCCCAATACTTACTTCACATTTACTTTACTAATGGGGGTGTCTCGAAAGTGTGGTAAGGGGCCGGAGAAGGTATTTCCCACTCGAGTCCTTCCGCACCATCCCACACTTGAGCAGATACGGGCTCACCCTGTTTTTTGCACGCTTTGATTAATAACGCTAAGAAAATAAGTTGCGATAAACCGAAGGCAAAACCACCTAGACTGATCCACTTATTAAAGTCGGCAAACTGAAGTGCATAGTCTGGAATTCGGCGTGGCATACCTGCCAATCCAACAAAGTGCATGGGGAAAAACAGCACATTTACCGATACTAACGAGCACCAGAAATGCCACTTCGCCAACGTAGTGTTGTACATCTTACCCGTCCACTTCGGCAGCCAGTAATACACCGCCGCCATAATGGAAAAGACCGCGCCAGTAACCAAAACATAATGGAAATGCGCAACCACAAAGTAGGTGTCATGATATTGGAAATCAACTGGTGTTATCGCCAGCATGAGCCCTGACAAACCGCCAATAGTAAATAACACGATAAACGCAATCGCAAACATCATTGGCATTTCAAATGTCAGCGAGCCTCGCCACATCGTGGCTACCCAGTTGAATACTTTCACCCCTGTGGGCACGGAGATGAGCATGGTAGCAAACATAAAGAACATCTCCATGTACACCGGCATACCCGTGGTGAACATATGGTGAGCCCATACTACGAAAGACAGCAGCGCAATAGAGGCCGTTGCGTAAACCATAGAGGCGTAGCCAAACAGCGGTTTTCGGGAAAACGTTGGCACAATTTGAGAAATAATACCAAATGCAGGCAATATCATTATGTACACTTCCGGATGACCGAAGAACCAGAAAATATGCTGGAACATGACCGGATCTCCGCCACCAGCGGCATCGAAGAAGCTTGTACCAAAAAACTTGTCAGTCAGTACCATTGTCACTGCACCGGCTAGAACAGGCATAACCGCGATAAGCAAGAACGCAGTAATTAACCACGTCCACACGAACAAAGGCATTTTCATCCACGTCATACCAGGGGCACGCATGTTGAATATGGTTACGATAACGTTTATCGCTCCCATTATTGAAGAGATACCCATGATATGAACAGAGAACACAAACAGCGCTGTAGAATCACCACTGTAGGTTGTTGATAGCGGAGCGTAGAAAGTCCAGCCAAATGCCGGACCGCCACCTTCCATAAACAGTGAACTAAGGAGAATTAAGAACGCCCCTGGCAAAATCCAAAAGCTCCAGTTGTTCATTCTGGGGAGCGCCATGTCTGGCGCACCTATCATCATTGGAATCAACCAGTTCGCCAAACCAGTGAATGCAGGCATTACGGCACCAAAAACCATGATAAGCCCGTGAACTGTCGTCATCTGATTAAAGAAGTTTGGCTCAACTATTTGCAATCCCGGTTGGAAAAGCTCCGCACGGATAACCATTGCCATGGCGCCGCCCACCAAAAACATGATGAAGGCAAACCATAGGTACAATGTACCTATATCTTTGTGATTCGTTGTAAACAGCCACCGCGTAATGCCCTTAGGTATATGGTCGTGGTGCTCATGCTCATCGTGATGCACAGAGGTATCTGGCGAAATTACTTCAGTTGCTTTACTCATAACTCGCTCCTAGTTTCCTGATGCTGCGGCGTTGACATCTTTAGCCTGAACCATGTCGCCGGTGTTATTACCCCATGCATTTCGCTCATAAGTAACAACCGCTGCAATTTCTTTTAGGCTTAGCATTTTGCTGAACGACTGCATCGCCGTTCCGGCCTTACCGTGAAGCACTATTTCAATGTGCCCTTGCTGATCTTCCAATGCCATCTTGCTGCCTTTAAGCGCAGGGAAAACGCCGGGTAAACCTTCTCCATTTGGCATATGGCAGGCCGCGCATGTTGCGTTATATACTCGCTCCCCTTCTGTCATCAATTCATCCATCGACATATTCATGGACAGTAGGCGTTGTTCTTCCTCTTTTGCTTGGCGAACGCGCTCTTCTTGCTCGCCCATCCATGCATCAAATTCCGCTGGCTCTTTCGCAATAACCACCACCGGCATATACCCGTGATCTTTTCCACACAGTTCTGCACATTGGCCTCGGTATACGCCAGGCTCATTCACCTTTGCCCATGCTTCATTAATGAAACCAGGGTTCGCATCTTTTTTGACCGCAAAGTCAGGTACCCACCAGGAGTGAATAACGTCATCTGATGTGATCAAGAAGCGTACTTTCTGACCTGTAGGAATAACGAGAGGGCGATCAACTTCTAGCAAGTAATTATCGGTTTTAGTGAACTTGTTCTGAATTTGTTCGCGCTGAGTGGCGAGTAAGGAGTAGTACTCAACGTCACTGTCCATATACTTGTAGTGCCATTTCCATTGCGACCCCGTAACCAAGACGGTCATGTCAGCTTCAGAAGTATCTTCCATGGCGATAAGCGTATTCGCCGCAGGTACAGCCATGAATATTAGGATAAGAAACGGAACCACAGTCCACGCGATTTCAACTTTCACATTTTCGTGGAAATTCGCAGGCTTTGCGCCGCGAGATTTTCTGTGCAGGTACATGGAGGCAAACATGACGCCAAACACAACAACGGCGATGGCGACGCAAATAAAAAACATAAGCATATGCAGGTCGTATACCTGGCCACTTATATCGGTGGCCCCCCGCCTAAGGTTTAGCGAGGACAGCTCTTCTTTAGCCTCTTGCGCAAAAAGGAATTGAGAAAAAAACAAAAATGGTAAACAGGAGCACCATTTTGCAGCCGCAGTCTTTAGTGATTTCACTCAGCACCTCCGTAATGGTAGACCCATTAACGCCAAATGTTGTTTTGCGCAGTCTCTACCAAGTGGTTTTTGAACGATTAACTCAACACATCATCTTGTAAATTGAATTCAAAGTCATTGTTATTTTTTTGTTAAAGCTTGTATAAGAATTGCTCAATAACGGCGTTCCGTCTAGTCTTTTCTGTTAAAAATTTAATGAGATGCTTAAAATTTAATCTAACGCTGTTTTAGCAGTGAGTTTGATGATGTAGTGGGAAGCGGGATAAACAAGGGGATGGTTTGGATTTTTACAGTGAAAACCACACTGATTCTCTTGTCACTATAAAGAGCATTTAATTTCTAAATATCAACCGTTAACCTCAAAAATTTGAACAAAATTCACACAAAAATAAGGCAACATTGTACGTAAGGCTTTACTAATATTAATAAAAATGGAAATATGATTTTTATAAGATATAGCAATATATCAATGGTATTTATAACCTCTAAAAGTCCTAGCTAATAGCGGTTTTATTATGCACATCAACAAACTTAAGTGCTAAAAAAAGCGGCTATTGAGCCGCTTTCATAATAACGTCATAAAAGGCTACATCCAGTCGGCGTTTCGAATAACACCAACGGCAATACCCTCAATGGCAAACGGCTCGTTTGCCAAGTCGACTTTAATAGGCGAAAACTCATCGTTTTCAGCATGAAGTAATACTTCTCTGCCGCGTCTTTCCAAGCGCTTCACCGTCACATCTTCGTCAACTCTTGCTACTACAACTTGGCCGTTGTGAACGTCGGTAGTGCGATGTACTGCTAGCAAGTCGCCATCGAGTATACCAATGTCTTTCATGCTCATGCCGTTTACGCGAAGCAAAAAGTCTGCATGAGGCTGGAATAGGGCAGGATCTACTTTATAGTGCGACTCTACGTGCTCTTGAGCAAGAATAGGTTCACCAGCGGCGACTCTACCAATTAACGGTAATCCTTCCTCTTCAACCACTTCTTCTTCAATAGGAACAGTCAGTTTGATACCGCGAGACGTTCCTGGCAAAATTTCAATAACGCCTTTACGCGCAAGTGCCTTAAGATGTTCTTCAGCAGCATTAGCAGACCTAAAACCTAGGTGACGGGCTATTTCTGCACGCGTAGGCGGCATTCCCGTTTCTTGCATGTTTGATTTTATAAGTTCTAAAACTTCAGTTTGTCGAGCTGTGAGTGGGCGCATAAAAGACCTGTCTGTCTATACAGTTCCTGTAAGTATATACACCTAAACATAAATGACAAGCGCAGACACGCTGTCACAAACAAAAAAAGCGTCTGTCGCTATCAAATATGAAGTTAAAGTATACCAGGCTGCCAGCAGGTGCGGTTTCTACCACTTGACTTAGCCTCGTACAGCGCCTGATCGGCCACCGACAAGTAGGTACTAAAATCGATCTCGAAGCAGTCTGATGTGTAGCTAACACCAGTACTGATAGTGATATTAATTCGGTCGTTTTTGTAAGCAAGTTGCGTAGAATTTACAGCCTCACGAAGACGTTCAAAAAGGCTATTCACTTCGCTGGGCAATTTGTTTACTAGCACAATGGCGAATTCTTCACCTCCTAACCTAGCCACAAATCCATGCTCACTGCACATGGAACTGGTTATTGTTGCAACCTCTTTTAATGCATAGTCGCCGGCATCGTGCCCGTAGGTGTCGTTGACACTCTTAAAGTAATCTATGTCGATAATGGCTATGGCGACTTGCTGGTGAGTTTGGGAGATGAGATTACATTCGTCTAAGAAAGCTCGTCTGTTTAACAGGCCGGTAAGGGGGTCGGTCATCGCAAGCATACGCAGTTTTTCTTCAGCTTCAGCCCGTGCGGTTTCCAAATCAACCGCATAAAATAAACCGGCTAATGCATCTAAAAACGGCTGGAAAAACGCTGCATCTGACGCTTTGTAAAATTCAAACTTGTTAGCTAAGCCAATCATACCCACAACTTCATCTTTTATCTTAATAGGAAGCCCAAGGAAGCGGTTAATACGAGGGTGGCCTTTAGGGGTGCCTCTTGAGGCGGCATGAGTTTTGGGGGTGTTGCTAATAATCACATCACCGCTTGTAATAACTTTGCCAAACAAATTATCAAAACTTGTGAAGTACAGGTTTCGCTTTTTATACTCTGCGTATTGCGTAAAGCTAGAACTGTCCCATACGATATCTGAAATAGCATGAATAAAGAGTTTTGGCTCGCTGTTTTTATTCTGCATTTGTGCAATAAAAGCAAACTGACTGTCAGACAGCTCAATTAACTCAGAAAGTACGGTTTGACAGGCCAATGTAAGGTCGTTGCTTTCTAGATAAGACGCGCGAGTCTTATTAATAAACTGCAGAAGCTGAGTTTTTTTCCTTTCATGAATTTCGCTCTCCATTCTTCCCGTAATATCTCGGTGAATACCCGCCACTCTTAGTGGCTTACCCGTAGAATCATTTTCGACGATTTTACCGTAGGACTCCACCCACACCCAGCTGCCATTAGCATGCTTCATTCGAAACGTGGTATTAAACACGCTTGTTTTTCCACGTAAATGTTCATCAAAATGCTGTTCAACTGAAACAAGATCAGCGGGGTGAATTAACTGTCTTGAATATCGATAACTTGTATCGTAGTACTCATAATCAATTCCCACAATTTCACACCATCGCCTATTTACTTGATTAACATCAGCTTTTAAATTCCAATCCCATGTTCCTAACTCTGAGGCTTCTAAGAGCAGACGCATTCGTTGATTAGTTTCGTTGAGCTTATCCTCCACGTATTTTTGATCGCTGGTATCAAATAAGAATGCCTGCACCGAAAAAAGGCTTCCATTGTCGTTAAAACTGGCGGTAGAAATCATGCTTACCCAAATAGTGCGAGTAGGCACAGACATTTTTAGCCTACAAACATAAGATTCAACACCTTCCATGTGTGCTTGCATCGCAAAGGTGAAATCAGCACCGGACTCATCGCACATCAGGTCGGTAAATTCTATCCTACCGGAAAGTAAATCTGATGCTTCAGCACCAATTACCACCTGTGCGTTTTTAGATATGTAGGCTAACTTAAGGGAATTATCGAAATTCCACGTAGCAAGCACGATTGGTGACTTCTCTATTAGGCCGTGCTCACGTTTGAGCATCTCATGCTCTCGTGAAAGACCAATATGCTTGCTCACTAATAAGCCTATTCGCTTTAATAATGTAAGGTGATGTTCGCCAATATTCCTTGGCTGTGAGTCGATGAGGCATACGGCACCCACTGGTTCCTCTTCAATATGAATAGGCGTTCCGGCGTAAAATACGACATCTATGTCGCCGATTACATTTTGTGAATTATGGAAACGCTCATCTTTTTTAACATCGTAAATAAGAAGGGGCTCGCCAGATTCCACAACATAACTACAAAACGCATTCTCACGAGGAATATACTCGATATCAGTGCCATGGCTCGCTTTTATCACTTCATCTTGCTTACCAACAATGCCAATTAATGCAATGGGCACATCATAAGCTTCTGCCAATAATGTCATTAAGTCGTCTAAATCAAGCGGAAGTTCGCTATTGAGCATCGATGCGTCGATGGTTGTTGAGAGCTTATTGTCCAAGGCTCTTTGCTCGTAAATATAATCTAATATAAAAATAGTAAGTTATGCATGAAACGCCAACTTAAAGATGATCACAAAGCAATTATTAGCCAAAAGTCTTATTTTTCAAATCCTATCTTTTTGACGGTACTGTAAAGGTCCCAGTCTCCTAATGACAAAGCCCTAACCATAAAATGACATAATGAAAAATTGCCCTAGTGATAAAGATGCTAACAATGCTATCCATTCTGCGGTTTTTTATCTAGCATAGCGTTATTCATAATTAAGTTAATTTTTACCGATGGAACAATCTTTACCTCTTGAATTTTTGCCTTTTAGCGATGAGTTATCGCCTTATTTTGATTCGATAAATAGAGAATGGATAGCGTCTATGTTTGTTCTTGAACCCGTTGATGAAGATGTTATTTCTCGGCCTAAAGAGTTTATTATTAATAAAGGGGGCCATATCTGGTTTGCTAAACACCCAACTCTAGGTGTAGTTGGAGCCTGCGCTTTGGCAAAAAAGTCAGAAGGCGTTTTTGAACTGACAAAAATGGGCGTAGTTTCACACGTTCGAGGCCTAAAAGTAGGCGAGCAGCTATTACAATATGTATTAACCGTAGCGCCTTCTATCGCTCACAATACCCTATTTTTACTCACCAATAAGCGCTGCGAGGCGGCCATTCATCTTTATCTAAAAAATGGATTTGAGCACTGCAAAGAAACAATGGACAAGTACGGAAGTGCTTACGAGCGCTGCAATGTTGCCATGCGTTATACGCGCTAACATGCAGTGTGACATGCTGCATTCTCATTCACATTTTTTGGCGTGAACTTTCGCTCGCTTGTTGTACTGGTTCCCTTTCATTAATGCAGCATTAGGGTGACTCTACGGGATTTGTGATAGACTAATTTCGTTTTTTATTTCATAGGATGACACAATTCATGTCGTGGATGCGAAAAGCCTTTTTATCGGTATTTCATTATCCTGTTAAGTTGCTTGTGAAAGCACACAGTATTCCAGTGAACGTCGACTCCGAGCTTGGAATCGATAAAGAAAAGCCCATTGTATACTTGCTGCCAACTAACTCAGTCACAGACCAATTGGCGCTAAGAATGTCAACCAAGGCGTTGGGGCTTCCCAGTCCTACCGATACGCTTTCGCTCGCGGGCAGAGAGTATCCTTCCACACTATTCTTGAGAAAAACTCAGCCTCTGTTTCGCACAGCCGGCGACAACACCGGCATCGAAGATGTATTTACCGATTTATTCCATTTACATCGCGACCACGAAAATCTAGACCTTCAGGTGGTTCCCGTATTTATCACTTGGGGGAGAACGCCGGGTAAAGGCAAGCCAGGGTTAGGAGACTTAATTACCTACAAAGCGGCACCAAGCTGGCTTCGAAAGTTATTCATTGTCTTGTTTTTAGGCCGCGATAACTTTATCAACTACTCAAAAGCGGTCTCTGCTCGCACTATGGCAAATCAACACGGTAGTGATCAGAGTATTGCGCAAAAACTCGTTAGAGTAGCGAGCACTCACTTTCATCGCAAACGCCAAAGCATGACAGGCCCTACATTGCTAGAGCGACAAGAGCTTAACAACAGCGTATTGGGCTCTGATGCCGTGCGCCGCGCAATGGCAGAAGAGTCTCGAGCGAAGAAAATATCGCATGAAAAAACCAAAGAACGAGCGCAATCTTATATCACTGAAGTCGCTGCTGATTATCGTGAAGGCTTAATTCGCTTTGGTGACAGACTATTGACCCGAATTTGGAACAAGATTTATAACGGCATCAGCGTAGGTCACGCCGAGCGCATTCGCGAACTTGCAGCTAATGGACACGAAATTATCTATGTGCCCTGTCATCGAAGCCACATGGACTACTTATTATTGACGTATGTGATTTATCACGAAGGCATGGTTACACCGCATATTGCTGCAGGCATTAACTTAAATTTTTGGCCGGTAGGTAAGATATTTAGACGCAGTGGTGCGTTTTTCTTAAGGCGCAGTTTTGCCGGTAATAAACTTTACACCGCGGTATTCAGAGAATACCTAGAGCTGTTGTTTAACAAAGGGTACTCAGTGAAGTATTACCCCGAAGGCGGCCGAAGCCGCACTGGTAGGCTTATCCCACCCAAAACGGGCATGTTAGCAATGACCATTCAGGCCATGCTGAAAGGAGTAAATCGCCCGGTTAGCCTTGTACCCGTTTACATTGGCTACGAAAACGTGATGGAGGTGAAAAGCTATCTCAATGAGCTGAAAGGTTCTAAAAAGAAAAAGGAATCGAATCTACAAGTTTTTACCGCGATTAAAAAGCTCAAAAACTATGGTCATGGCTATGTAAACTTTGGCGAGCCGATTCAACTTAACCAGTTTTTAGAGACTCACGTTCCAAACTGGCGAGAATGCCGAAACGCCGAGCCAGAGAAAAAGCCAGCGTGGTTAACACCTGCTGTAAACGTACTGGCTAACGATGTAATGACCCGCATCAACAGAGCGGCAGCGCTTAACGGTATGGCGCTTATTTCGCTGTGCTTATTGTCTTCAAAAACGCAAACCATGAGTGAAGTCGAGCTTAAACAGGCCATGAGTGATTTTATCGACTTATTTAAACGCGCGCCATTCAGTAGTGATGCCACCATTCCCGAGACGTCTGCCGACGAATTGCTAAAAGACACGCTGAAACTTGGCCGGTTTGATATACAAGATGACGATTACGGCAGACTAATAAGCCCGCAACCAAAATCGGCTGTGTACTTAACTTACTACCGCAACAATATTTTGCATTTGTTCGCCATTCCTGGGCTAATAATGGCATCGATTTTTGCTAAAAAAGGGGTCAGCAAGAACAAGGTATTTGAGCTCATTGCGTCACTTTATCCACTGCTGCAAAAAGAGCTTTTCCTTCACCTTTCTCAAGATGAAGCCCTCGCACATACCGACGCGCTTATCACAACATTAGTTAGCAGCGGGCTATTGCGCGAAGTTGATGGCGAATTACTGCCACCTGACGCGCACGGTAAGCAATTCCACTCTGCATGGCTGTTGAGCCGGTGTATGCAAGAAACACTTCAGCGCTACGCTGTTGTGCTGACTATTTTGGATAAAGAAAAGTCCATAAGCCGCGGTGCACTTGAGAGAGAAAGTAAGAAAGTAGCGGAACGCCTTTCTGTGCTCTATGGCTTGAGCTCGCCAGAGTTCTACGATAAGAATGTATTGTCGAGCTTTATCAGTGCCTTAAAAGATAACCACTGGCTAGACTCAGAAAAAGACGGTAGCTTGAAGTACTCTGAAGAGTGCGAAGCGCTTCGCGAAGACGTGATGGCGCTTATTTGGCCTGAAATGATGCAACACCTTGAAAATGTTGCACTAAACTCAGACAAAGACTAGGGCGTATACTTTCACATAGACCGGCTTTAGTAAAAGCCTTGAAAGAGAATAGGGCCCTTATACTGCTTCAGGGTAAGCACTTGCTTAACCTGAAGCAGTATAAGGATAAATTGTTTAGCGCCCCTAGAGATGCAATTTCGTTGCGGCCATTCGCGTCACTGAACATCAATAAGTTCGCATTGGTGCCGCGAGTATTTTTATTGCGTCGGTTGAGATAAAAAGAAGCGGTATGCCGGATTATCCGTGACTTCTTCAAATTTATAACCGAGCTCTTCCACATGTTGATTAAATGCTTCGCGACTTTCAGGCTCTATATCAAAACCAACTAACACAAGTCCTTCAGCAGCACCGTGGTTGCGATAGTGAAACAGGGTGATGTTCCACTGCTCGCCTAATGTGTTTAGGAAATTAAGCAAGGCACCAGGACGTTCTGGAAATTCAAAACTGAATACCTGCTCGTTCAGTATGCTAGGCGGCCTTCCCCCTACCATATGACGAACATGCAGCTTAGCTAACTCGTTATCCGTTAAGTTAAAGCAGTCGTACCCTCTATTTTCTAAGTCTGATTGAAGCGCAGCAAATTCTTGCTGTCCTCCCTTAAGTTTGACGCCTACAAAAATATGCGCTTCATTTTCACTGGCATAACGATAGTTGAATTCGGTTATTGCTTTGGCGCCAACGCACTCACAGAACTGCTTAAACGCACCTTTGGTCTCTGGAATTTTTACCGCAAACACAGCTTCTTTTTGCTCGCCTAACTCACAGCGTTCAGACACATAGCGCAACGTGTGAAAATTGATGTTAGCGCCGCACAAAATGCCGCCTAGGGACTTTCCTTGCAGGTTGTGCGCTTTGGCATATTTTCGAATAGCTGCAACCGATAACGCACCCGCTGGCTCAGCAATAACGCGGGTATCGTCAAAAATATCTTTAATAGCGCCGCATATTTCGTCGTTCGTCACCGTAATGGTTTCATCGATTAGGCGATTACACAGTCTGAAGGTCTCTTGTCCCATCACTTTTACCGCCACACCATCAGCAAAAATGCCTACGCTATCCAGTTCGGTTGGCTTACCCGCCGCTTTGGCTTTGATAAAACAGGCTGACTCTTCTGACTCTACGGCAATAATTTTAATACTGGGTTTAAGCTGCTTAAGATAAACAGAAATACCCGCGGCTAACCCTCCGCCGCCAACGGCGACAAATAGAATATCAAGGTTCGGGTTTTGCTCTAACAACTCACGGGCTACCGTGCCTTGACCTGCGATTACATCAGGATCGTCAAAAGGAGGAACAAACGTATAGCCAAATTCCTCACATAAAGACTTTGCATGACCACTTGCTTGGTCAAAGCTCGTGCCATGCAGCACCACTTCTACATTCTCGCCACCAAAGCGACGTACAGCGTCTATTTTAATGTCAGGCGTGGTTTCGGGCATGACAATAGTGGCCTTAATACCTTTCATTTTAGCGCTGTATGCAAGTCCTTGGGCATGGTTACCCGCCGATGCACCTATTACGCCCGCCTCAAGCTGCGCTTGAGAAAGGGAGTGAATTCGGTTGTACGCACCGCGAAGCTTGAAGCTTTTTACCGGCTGCTGATCTTCACGCTTTAAAAAGATGTTGTTGCCCAACTCGGCCGATAGCAAAGACATATAAGACAACTCGCTGGCAACGGCAACATCGTACACCGGCGCCAGCAGAATTTTCTTTAGATACTCGTGATCGCTTACACTCATAACCCTTCCAATTTCGTCACGTCTCGAACAGCACCTTTGTCTGCGCTTGTAGCAAGGGCCGCAAATGTTTTAAGTGATGTGGACACTTCGCGAACGCGGTCTTTTGGACGCCACGGTTTATCGCTTGCTTCCATTTTCCTTCGGCGCTCAGCCAAAGCTTCATCGCTTATCTCAATGTTGATGGTGCGATTAGGAATATCAATTTTAATTTTATCGCCGTGTTCAACCAAAGCAATACCACCACCGCTAGCGGCTTCGGGTGAACAGTGACCAATAGACAAGCCGCTGGTACCGCCACTGAATCGACCGTCGGTCACCAGTGCGCACTGCTTGCCAAGCCCTTTAGACTTGAGGTAAGACGTTGGATACAACATCTCCTGCATACCCGGCCCGCCACGAGGACCCTCATAACGAATGAATACCACATCGCCCGCTTTGACTTCATCGCCCAAAATGCCCGCCACTGCATCATCTTGGCTTTCGTAAATACGCGCAGTGCCGTCAAAGGTGAGTATAGATTCATCCACACCAGCGGTTTTGACAATACAGCCGTTTTCGGCCACGTTTCCGTAAAGCACCGCAAGGCCTCCCTCTTGACTAAACGCGTTTTCAATTGAGCGAATGCAGCCATTTTCCCGATCCGCATCCGCTTCATCCCAGCGACAGCTTTGACTAAATGCTTTAGTGGTGCGAATACCTGCCGGGCCGGCACGGAAAAACTCGATGGCTTTTTTGTTTTCAGGATTAGTGATGTCCCAGTCGCTAATAACATCGGTAAGCGGCTTACCCAGAACGTGATAAGTGTCTTTATTCAGTAGGCCCGCTTTATTTAATTCGTTGAGAATGCCGATAACACCACCAGCGCGATGCACGTCTTCCATATGGTACTGCGGGGTAGCAGGCGCAACCTTGCATAAGTGAGGTACTTTACGAGACAGCCTGTCTATATCATCCATCGTAAATGGCACTTCGCCTTCCATTGCAGCCGCAAGAAGGTGCAATATGGTGTTCGTTGAACCGCCCATGGCAATATCGAGGCTCATGGCATTTTCAAAGGCGCTAAAATTAGCAATATTTCGCGGCAATACGCTCTCATCGTTATCGCCGTAGTAACGCTTGCACAACTCCACTATTTGCTCGCCTGCTTTTTTGAATAACCCTTCGCGGTCGGCATGAGTTGCCAACATAGAGCCGTTACCTGGCAACGACAGCCCTAGCGCTTCCGTTAGGCAGTTCATTGAGTTTGCCGTAAACATACCCGAGCACGAGCCGCAGGTAGGACACGCTGAGCGCTCTATTTCATCTGAGTCGGCATCGCTGATTTTGTCGTCAGCGGCTGCTACCATGGCATCGACCAAATCAAGTTTAATAAGTTGGTCAGACAGTTTGGTTTTGCCGGCTTCCATAGGCCCGCCCGATACAAACACAACAGGTACGTTTAGGCGCATTGACGCCATTAGCATTCCCGGCGTAATTTTGTCGCAGTTTGAGATACAAACGATAGCGTCTGCACAGTGTGCGTTAACCATGTATTCCACACCGTCGGCGATAATTTCTCGCGAAGGAAGGCTGTAAAGCATTCCACTATGGCCCATGGCAATACCATCGTCTACTGCGATGGTGTTAAATTCTTTGGCGACACCGCCTGCAGCCTCAACACTGCGAGCAACCAGCTGCCCCATATCTTTAAGGTGCACATGCCCTGGTACAAACTGGGTAAATGAGTTGGCGATAGCAACAATAGGCTTTCCAAAGTCAGAGTCTTTCATACCTGTGGCACGCCAGAGCGCGCGAGCTCCAGCCATATTTCTGCCTTGCGTGGTGGTTGCAGAACGTAACTTGGGCATAAATCCCTCCCGTTGATATAGTCAAACGAATAAATAATGATCAGCAGATACTATGACCTGCTAAATGTGTTTTATTGCTGTTGCTGATCCCGCGTCTAGGCCAAGGCACCCATTTTGAAGGGCACCTAGTCGACCATAGTCAACCCATGCGTCAATACCAACAACATCAGAAATTAGTTAGCGAAAGAATACAATGGCGCTAAAACATCACGTGCTGAAACACTATGAATATAGCGTATTATTCTTCACCGTTGCGACAGAAAAGGCTGTTCAAAACTTACCATTGTGGCGTTGTTTTTAATGGTATAATTGACATGCTGTGTATCTAACTGCAGGTGCTTTTTCTAAGTAAATGCGTCTGCATGACACGCGCACAAAATGAAAAGTTGTTCGGTTAGGGTTATGGCGACCCTTGTCCTACACTATAACGTGCTTTATAAATACATTCGCAGTGGCCGCTGCAGGTCGAGATTTGTCTCTCTGAATTTATGTACGTACAGTGTGCGCAAAGAAATATCATAAAACCCAATATTGAATCAAGTATTTTGCGGTTTAAACGGCTATTAATAGTCATTTTCACAAATAGTAGCTTTCAGAAACAGGGCGGGTATAGATGTTTGATTGGTTTCATTGGCTAAACCTTGCTGGTGTAGCGGTATGTGCGATTTCTGGTACCTTAATGGCCTATCAAAAGCGCATGGACGGATTTGGCGTTATCGTACTAGCCAGCGCAACAGCCATAGGCGGCGGCACACTGCGTGATGTGATGTTAGACGTGCCAGTGTTTTGGATTGCTGATACAGATTACTTATATACCACCCTTGTTGCTGCTTTTATTCCCATTTTGTGGCTGCGCATAAGCCCTCGGTTTCCCTTTCACTATCTGTTAATTGCCGATGCTTTCGGTTTGGCGCTGTTTAACGTAGTGGGTATTGAAAAAGCGTTGGCAAATGATACTGGCATTGCGGTTGCCGTTGCCATGGGAACGATAACCGGCGTTTTCGGCGGCTTACTGCGAGATGTTATCTGCCGAGAAGTACCGCTAGTGTTAAACGGGGAACTGTACGCGATGACATGTATTGCTGGTGGCTTTGCCTATGGTGCAGGGCTGTATTTCGACCTTGCAACGCAGTGGTGCGGCATTGCTGCACTTGCGACCACCGTAATGTTTAGACTAGGCGCCATGCGCTGGCATTGGCAGTTACCCGTGTTTTACAGCGAACAGAGTTAGATCAACACGCCCCTCGTACAGTTTCGCAAAACTACTCCTTCATTTAGATTGTTTACCCACCAAAAGGAAGTAAGTCAGTACTGGGGAAAAGTAAATATATGAGCATGGCGGTTGTTAAAACCTTCGCAGGGCAGGGGCTTTCTGCACCTGAGATTTCCGTTGAAGTTCACTTGGCTAACGGCCTTCCTGCCTTTCAGCTAGTGGGCATGGCAGAAACTAGCGTAAAAGAGGCACGAGAGCGAGTAAGAAGCGCGCTCATCAACAGTGGCTTCGATTTTCCTGCAAAACGAATTACCGTTAATTTAGCGCCCGCCGACATTCCCAAGTTTGGAGGGAGGTTCGACTTACCTATTGCAATAGGCATATTAGTTGCCGCCGGCTACTTATCTGACACAAGCTTACTTAATATTGCCTTTGTAGGCGAACTTGCGCTTAATGGCGACATAAAACCTGTTGGCGGCCTGATACCCGTGGTAATAGCCGCTGCAAACGAAGATATACCGCTTATTTACCCCGGTGATAATGACATTGAAGCGGCGCTGGTCTCCCACGCTGCCCGACTGCCTGCCTTTGATTTACTCTCTGTTTTTGAGCACCTAAGTGGCCATAAAAAGCTCTCATCTGGCCAACCATTCACGCCTATTTCTACTTGTAACAGTGACGTAGGGTGGGACGATATTATTGGTCAAGAACAGGCAAAACGCGCCCTTATAATTGCAGCAAGTGGTGCACATAACTTGTTGATGATAGGACCTCCCGGCACAGGAAAGAGCTTACTGGCTAGCCGTATGCTTGCCCTGCTGCCTCCGCTCACTGAAGAAGAAGCCTTAGAAGTGGCCTCTGTCTATTCGGTAAAAGGCGAAACGCTTAATGCGGAAAAGTTCATGCATCGCCATTTGCGCTCTCCCCATCACACGAGCTCTGCCATTGCGCTTACTGGGGGCGGTTCAAACCCAGTACCCGGGGAAATATCGCTGGCTCATAACGGCATATTGTTTTTGGATGAATTGCCCGAGTTTGGCAGAAAAGCATTAGACGTATTACGAGAACCAATGGAGACAGGCGACGTACACATTTCCCGGGCTTCGGGCAGTGCCACTTATCCCGCAAACTTCCAGCTAATTGCCGCAATGAACCCCAGCCCAACAGGGGATATCGACGACAATCGCCTGTCTCCTCAACAGCAGCTTAATTACTTAAACAGGTTGTCTGGCCCCTTACTCGATAGAATAGACATTCAGGTTGAGGTACCCAGACTGCCCGATTACGATTTACCTATTGCAAAGCCCAACGCTGACGATTCAATACATACGGTGAGAAAAGAAGTGGCCGATACCCGCCATATTCAGCTAATGAGGCAAGGAAAACCAAACGCGTCGCTAGGTGCTGGAGAACTGGCGACAATGTGTAAGGTAAACGACAGCGATCTGCGCTTTTTAAAAGCGGCTGCAAAACAACTTAACTTATCAATGCGGGTGTTTCATCGCACGCTAAAAGTAGCAAGAACCATTGCTGATTTGCATCGAGAAGACGCAGTGAGCCGAACTCATATTAGTGAAGCTTTAGGGTATCGTGCCCTCGATAACTTAATAAAACAACTTACTGGCTGCTAAACAGCTAGTCACTTAACAGCTGTAAGTTTCACGTCGGTAGGCGATAAATAGGTACTCGCTAAAGCACTAACTGCGCATATCTAGCTTTAAAAATGCGTCGACTAGTGGCTCATGCTGCTTATTTTGAAGGCAGCATAATCCAAGGGCGTAAGGCTCTATATCATCTACCTGAATTTGCGTTACCGCGCTTGCCATACTTGAATGATTTAGCACAACTTTAGGCACAAAGCCTACTCCGCATTCCAATGCCACCATACTTACAATGGCTTCGTTACCGCCTACATAGGCGTACACATTAGGGCGAATGCCATGCTCTGCAAACCAGTGATACGCGGTTCGTCGGGTAGGCCCGGTTTCAGGCATGATCACCTTATGCTTTGTCCAATCCAACTGGCTCAATTGGGTTAATCGCCATTCACGAGGTGCAATGAGCACTAGGGGAACATCGTCAAGGGCTGAAAAGTGAAGGTCAGTGGGCATGTCAGGCGTATAAATAGCGATAGACAGGTCACACTGCTTGCTTTTCACCTTCTCAATTGCCAAGGCAGGGTCGCCCGTAATAAGTCGAATATCAACGCCTGGGTGCTGTTCTCTAAACTGTCGTAACATGCTTGGCAAGTGACTTTGACTGGCGGTTACCGAGCAAAAAACACTTATCTCACCCTGCAGTGCGTCGTTATCTGCCTTTAAATCAATCTTCAGCTGCTGCCATTCTTTTAAGGCTTGTTTTGAAAATGACAGCAACTTGTGGCCACTATGGGTTAGGGCTACTTTTCTGTTATCGCGCTTAAACAAGGTGCAGCCTAAGTCGTCTTCCAGCCTTTGAATAACGCGACTCAGCGTAGAAGGAGAGACATACATGGCCTCAGCCGTATCACCAAAATGTAAGCTGGTAGCTAAATGATTAAAGAGTTGTAAGCTGCGAAAATCCATAACGTTTCACTATTTGCAATATTATCTTGCAAATATATCATTTTCCAAAACAAAAGAAATCTTTTAGTCTTCATACCAAGTCGTCATAGACGAGGTCTGTCAGCACCAATGTGGTGTTTGATATTGACAAAAATGAATGTTGTTCGGAAATTTTTATGGCTAATTATTTCAATACCCTATCACTTCGCCAGCAGTTAGATCAGCTTGGCCGCTGTCGCTTCATGGCACGCGATGAATTTGCTGACGGTTGTCAGTTCCTTAAAGGCAAGAAAATTGTGATCGTGGGTTGCGGTGCGCAAGGTCTTAACCAAGGCTTAAACATGCGTGATTCAGGCTTAGACGTGTCTTATGCACTGCGTCAAGCAGCCATCGATGAGCAGCGTGACTCTTACAAACGCGCATCGGGTAACGATTTTACCGTTGGTACTTACCAAGACTTAATTCCTGATGCCGACTTAGTCTACAACCTAACACCTGATAAGCAGCATGCTAGCGTTGTAGAAGCGGTCATGCCGTTAATGAAAGAAGGCGCCACACTAAGCTATTCTCACGGTTTTAATATCGTTGAAGAAGGCCAGCAAATTCGTGACGATATCACTGTTGTGATGTGCGCTCCGAAAAGCCCGGGCTCTGAAGTACGCGAAGAATATAAGCGTGGCTTTGGTGTTCCAACACTCATTGCGGTTCACCCTGAAAACGATCCGCAAGGTAAAGGTTGGGATACTGCAAAGGCACTGGCTAGTGCGACCGGCGGCGATAGAGCAGGTGTATTAGAGTCATCGTTTGTGGCTGAAGTTAAGTCTGACCTTATGGGTGAGCAAACCATTTTGTGCGGTATGCAGCAAGTTGCAGCAATACTCGCTTTTGAGAAAATGGTTGATGACGGTATTGATGCAGGCTACGCAGGTGCACTTATTCAGTATGGGCTAGAAGCCATTACTGAAGCACTGAAGATTGGCGGCGTTACTAACATGATGGACCGTCTGTCGAACCCAGCGAAGTTGAAAGCCGCAGAGCTTTCAGACCAACTAACCGAATTACTGCGTCCTTTGTTTGAAAAGCACCAAGACGACATCATTAGCGGCGAATTCTCTCGCACGATGATGGAGGATTGGGCAAACGGTGATGCAAATCTACTTAAGTGGCGCGAAGAAACCGGTGAAACGGCTTTTGAGAACGCGCCAGCTTACGAAGGTAAAATTAGTGAACAAGAGTTTTTCGACCACGGCATTTTGCTTGTAGCCATGATCAAATGCGGTGTTGAAGTTGCCTTCGACGTCATGGTCGAAGCAGGCATTTTGCCTGAGTCGGCTTATTACGAATCACTGCATGAAACGCCACTTATTTCAAATACCATCGCACGTAAGCGTTTGTATGAAATGAACGTGGTTATCTCAGATACTGCAGAATATGGAAACTACTTGTTTGCAAACGCAGCCATTCCAATTTTGCGTGAACGCTTTATGCCTACTATCGATACTTCAGTGATAGGTAAAGGTTTGCCCGCTACTTCTAATCAAGTAGAGAACAAACGCCTTGTTGAAGTTAACGATGCCATCCGCTCACACGGTGTGGAATCAGTAGGAACAACCCTGCGTGGGTACATGACTGACATGAAAGCCATAGTCGTGTAGGACAGTGGTTAGGACAGTTTCTGTCGTTAGGTGCTTTTAATAAGCCCTCTTGCCCGACCAATTTGGTCGGGCTTTTTTATGCCTACGCGCCGCACTCTCTTACTCGTTCAGCAAACCGCACTGCCACATAAGACAAGGCAAAAAACACGAAAAAGCCGATGCCAATTGGCATCAGTGTTCCGTCTAAAAAGCTATCAACAAACAGGGCGACTGGCACCGAGAAGAGACTGGAGAACGAACCAATAATCGCAGCGCCTAATCCTGCCACATCGCCTAATGGCTGCATGGCCATAGCATTTAAATTGCCAAACAAAATACCCACAAAGAAAAAGCCAATAAACATAACCAACACAGTGAGTGCTAAAGGCGGCAGGCCATCGTAGGCTATCAACAACGCTAGATACACGACGGCAAAACCATTCGCGCCTTTTAGCGCAAATCGACACAGCTTTCTCATGCCAAACCGCATCACCATTTTGCCGTTAAAATAGCTTGCTAAACCAATAGAAAAGGCAAGGGTAGCGAATATGTAGGGGAACATATCACCCACGTTGTAATACACCTGAAAAATAGTTTGCGAAGCACTTAAATAGGCGAGAAAAGAACCAAAGATACAGCCCATCGCAAAGGTGTATCCCATCACCGATGGATTAGTAAGAATTAATTTTGAAGATACAAAGAATTGCTTCCAAGAAAACGCTTTCCGGCGATGTCTTGGCAAGGTTTCACCTTGCCTTGAGAAAAACCAAATACCGGCCATCGTAGCGACAACAAGAAATAGCGTAAAAATATGGAACCAAGAAAATATATCCATCACTGTTTGGCCAATAATAGGCGCTAACATGGGCACAAGAATAAACACCATCATGATGAAAGACATCACCCGCGCCATCGCGTCTCCCACGTATAGGTCGCGGATAATTGCCATTGAAGCAATGCGTGGCCCTGATACCCCGAACGCTTGAATGACTCTTCCCACCAGCATAGTTTCCAGTGTGGTGGCCGCCATGCACACAAAGGTACCAAGCGCGAAAATGAAAAGGCCCACAAGAATAGTTAGCCTGCGTCCTCGGCTATCCGAAAAAGGGCCAAAAAACATCTGCCCAAAAGCCATGCCCACAAAGAAAACCGTAACAATAAGGTGGGTATGATGGGCCTGCTCGACATTCAACGATTCGCCAATTTGCAGCAAAGCTGGCAGCATTGCGTCAATACTTAGGGCAACTAAGGACGTCATTGTGGCCATTAATGCGACAAACTCAACAATGCCTAGAACAGGCTTTCGAACAACGGCTGCATCTTGCGAAGCGCCATGAGCATCTTGGGGCATAATTTCTCTTATATGAAAGTAGTGAGGTGTGAAAAGGGCGCTTCAAGAAACGCCAAAGGAGAATTATACCGCAAAGCTGATTAAAAAGCCGCCAGCAGTAATAGCGCCTATCGCAATTACTGGCGGCTTAGTCGGTTAGTGAGGTAAATCGTGAAAGCTGCTCAGTACTCTTTACCATGTCTTACTTTGTGAGATACCTATCTAAAAATGTATCCATCTCTTGAAAGAAACGATGCCGATTGCGCTGTATCGATAAATAATGGTCTCCGTTTTCTAGCTCAACAAAGTTGTAGGTCTTGTCTAAGTCGTCTAGTTCATCTGCCATGTAACGGCTTTGTCGCACTCGTACTACGCGGTCTTCCTCACCGTGAACAAGCAAAATTGGCGTTTTTATTCCCTCGGCATTGTAATAAGGGGAGCGGGCTTCTAAGTCATCAAAGTCGTCACCTATCTGATTTTTCACAAATTCATTGTTCAGAAAGTTGCGAGCGCTAAGCACCAAGTGCTTCAAGGAACTCACCCCAGCAAAACTAACAGCACATTTGAATAAGTTAGGTGTTTTTACTGTTGCCATTAGGGCTGCATAGCCACCGTAACTCGCGCCTACTATGCACATATTGTCTTTTTCAGCATAACCTTGCTCCACCATCCAATGCGCTGCGTCGGTAATGTCGTCTTGCATGGCCAGGCCCCAACCTTTCATTTGACTTTGAGCAAAGCTAAAGCCATAACCTTGTGAACCTCTAAAGTTAGGCCTAAGTACAGCATAGCCCTTACTGGTGAAGTACGCAGTCCAATAATCAAAGCCACTAAAGTCACGAGCACCAGGCCCGCCGTGAGGGTGAATAATGGTTGGAAAGGGCCCTTCACCCTCAGGCAAAGTGAGATACGCTTCTACCGACACTCCGTCTCGCGCTTCATAAGAAATGAGCTTGTGTTTGGATAACGTTGAAGCGTCTATTTGTGGATACTGATGGAAAAGAGCGTCTAACCGACCTTCTTTTCTATCACCCAATAAAAATACACCTGGCAACGTATCCGACTCGGAATACACAAGATACGTTTGCTCGTCATCACTAAAACTGACCAAGGTATTATTGTAATCTGGCAGGCTCTGATCTAAGCCATTTTGCAGAGCAACATAACGTGTATCCCAATAAAAACGGCCGTCGTGTCTAACACCAATGGCATCGTTGGTGAGAGGAGAATAGATCAAACTGCCGTTAACGTCATAACCGTCATCTGAGTACACCTCAGTGCGCTCTTTTGTTTTGATATTCAGCTTATATACCGCTTTGAAGTCGCCCTTATAGCCTCGGTAATACAGAATGTTGGGATCAAGTGCAAACCCCATAGGGTACTCACCTTTATCAGTCATTGCGTTATAAGCAAACAGTGTTTCCCAACTATCTCCTTGTTTAAGCAGCACTTCGCGCTCACCGGTATTGTAGTCCAATGAAACACCGATACGCACGTTGTGCTGTCTGTCAGTTATCCAATCTCTTATGCCTTTTTTACCGCGTATTACACGACTTAGGCTTCCTGTGTTCACGTTTACTTTATACACGGAGGGCAGACCCAGCACCTCAGCATCTATAGAGACTAAAATATGCTCTGGGTCATCAGGCATCCAGTCAATCACTTCATCTTGAAACTGAGGGGTGTGAGTAGGATTTCCCGCTCTGCTTTTTAAACGTTGCCAGTGAATAAGGTTGAACGTGCCCTTACCACCCCCATCAAAGCGGACGCTTAGTAGGCGAGTGTCTTTAACTTTAGTTTTACCTCGCCTCGACTGATACAACGCACTGACAATTAAACGCTCGTTGTTCACCCATTTGTACCAATTTACGTGTACTTCTTCGTTGTCTGTTTGTAAGAGGTAATATTTCTTTCCCTCTTTGAAGTCATAGGTCGCCAACATGGTAAGTTCATTAGGGCTTGTCACGTTTTGCACAAACGCTACTTTGGTGCCATCAGGTGCTAAGGCAGGCGTTCCATAGGCAGGCAGTGCGCTAAAATCGAGATAGCTAGGAGATTGCTCTTGTTGAGCGGCAACATTCAGTGATAGCGCGGTCGAGCAAAGTATAAGTAGCCGAGTAAGCAAGTTGGATGGGCTGCGGAGCATAACATTCCTTTGTTTTATTTTTTTATATCTGTAGCAATCATTTTTCACGCATCAGGTCGTATACCCTGATCGCTCTATTTGCATAGTGTGTGCGTAATAAAGAAATAGTAAGATGCCACGAAATAAGAAAGAAATAAATGCACGGCTCACTACTTCTGGGTAGTTAACGCAGAATTCTTCTCTCTCATCGCGCTTTTCAGTGTGAAAGTGTGGATGTGGTATGCTGGTCACTTCTTCTGGTGCGGCAGTATATTCCGGCACAGCAACAGAAACACAAGGAAATCACAAGCGCCAAACGTTATAATATTACGACGAGTGTTCGTGACTCGTTTCAGCCGTAAATACACTGTAGCGAGTGAACTCGTGCACCGAATCAATGCTTAAAGGATCCTGCATTTACATGCCCTCAATACCCGTAGAAAATAAACTTCTACTGCTTATTAAACACACTTTTATAGCGTGGTGCACCATGAATTTGCGTCGCAGCGAGGCTTTAGTGCGTGTATTTTTTGTCGCTGTTTCATTTTTGGCTCTGATTTTGGTTATCTCACCTTTTTCAGTGAGCGCCGAAAGCGACATATCCTATTCAATCTCCGGAGTCGAAAACAGTAAACTAAAAGAAAATATCCGAATTCACTTGAACAATTTGGATGTTGAAAAGTCTTTACTGAGCGACCCTTATTGGCAAGACGAAGTGTCTGAAACGGTCGCTACAGCTGTCCAACCTTTTGGTTACTACAATAGCGAAACCACCATAGCGGTGAATGATGAGAATACGGTAAAGGTATCTGTGACTCTGAACGCACCGTTAACCGTAAATAAAGTGACACGTGAAATCATTGGAGCGGGTCGAGCAGACGACGAATTTCGCAAGCGCTTCAACGCCTTCAAGTTGAAGCAGGGCGACGTATTAAACCAACCGGTTTACGAAAGCTTTAAATCTTCAATGTTCAATTATGCGCTTTCTCATGGCTATTTTGATTTCTATTGGCAGGCAACGCGCTTAGACTTAGTAAGAGAAGAGAAGCAGGCCAACATTTTGTTGATTGCGCAAAGCGGTCCTCAATATCATTTTGGCGAACTAAAAATTGTTGGTGACGATAAAGCAAGAGCGATTATTTCTCGCCTCAAACCCTTTAAACCTGGCGACCCGTACTCGTCTTCTGTCCTCAATAATTTTAACCGCAGTTTAAATCAGGCCGGCTATTTTAGCCGTGTTATTGCGCGTCCGGTCGTTAGTGATGCTGAAGGACTCCAAGTTCCTATTGAAGTATCGCTGCTGCATCGCCCTTCGGATTCTTTTAATATTGCTCTTGGTGCCGCTACCGATACAGGCCCTCGTGTTAGTCTTGGCTGGGAACGCCCATGGGTGAACGGTCGAGGGCATTCAATAAACGCAGATATTTTTATTTCCCAACCAGAACAGTCTATTTCAGCTGATTATCGAATCCCCATGAAAAATATCACTCGCGATTACATAAGCTTTGAAACGGGGTATCAATTTATTGAATACAGCAATACCTCTTTTGAAAGTGAGACGCTATCATTATCTGCACATCGCTACTGGCAAGAAGACAGTTCTCCGTGGCAACAAGACGGCTCTATTACCTACTTGCGGGAAACCTACGACCAAGGTGCATTGGATACCAATACTACTTCGCTAGTTCTGCCAGGGTACTCCATTACTTATCGCAACAAAGATGGAGAGTTAGACTTTAACAACGGGATTTACTTTCAAGTTCTTGGTCAAGTAGGCCGAGAAGACGCGGGATCAGATATCGACTTTGCCAAAGCGGTTGTTGAGGGTATGTTTATTACCACTTTTAACAATGTACACCGATTGACCTTTCGCGGTGAGTTAGGCGCTATCAAGGCAAGTCGCTTTTCCGACGTGCCCACCTCGCTACGTTTTTATGCCGGCGGCGATCAAAGCGTTAGAGGTTTCGACTTTAGAGACATTTCACCAAAGGCTGAGCTCTTTAATCCTGGTACAGGCGACTTTGACATAGAGTCCATTGGTGGTAAGTACTTACTGACAAGTAGTGTAGAATATGCATATCAAATAGCAGATAATTGGCGGGTAGCAGCTTTCGTTGATGCAGGAACCGCGTCAGATACTACCGATGCCAAACTAACTTATAGTGTAGGTCCAGGACTACATTGGCTTTCTCCAATAGGCCCTGTGAGAATTTATATTGCGCGAGGTTTTGCTCCAGACGAAGCCACATGGAATTTTCACTTATTAATAGGGCCTGAAATATGAAAAAGCGAACTATTTCCGCTCTATTACTATCCCCAGTATTTATTGTTGTTGCAGTATATGCTTTGCTCATTAGCCCTCTTGGCGGGCCCACGGTAAAGATACTAGCCAATACCTTTGTTGATAACTTAGATATTGAGAACATTGAAGGTGGATTTGCTGGGCCATTAACAATACATAAATTAACATATAGCAATCCACAGTGGCGGGTTGACGTAGGCCGAGTAAATGCAGATATAACCTGGCGCTGCGTCTTTGAGCCTCGCGTTTGTATAAACAATCTTGAGGTGGAAAACGCGACGGTTGAACAAGTATCCGCTGCACCAGAAAACGATACAGCGAGTGAAGAGAGCGATACCTTAGCCCTCCCTTTGCCTGTAGATGTGGCTCAACTCACGCTAAAGAATGTATCGGTGGCCTTACTCAATGCACATATCGCAATTGACTCTTTACTACTAGAGGACTTCTCTGGGTCCAACCAGATTGAGTTTGAAAATGTAGAGGCAAGCGGCTTAGCTATTGCTCTTAATAGTAATAGCACAGGCCAAAATAGCAGTAAAAGTATAAACAACGCAGCTACATCGGCAAGCAAGTCATCAGGCCAAGGCTCTGATCAAAAAACCGGTTCCTCGTTACCCACTTCATACTCGCTCAGTTACGACGTGCCGTCACTCCCGGTAATAGCCACTCCCATTCCCATTAAATTTAGCGCGCTTAATATAGAGAATATTCGCTTCACTCAAGGTGCAGACTCTTCCCAAGATGCTAGTTCTTCTCAAGGTGGTGGCTCTTCTCAAAATGAAGGCACCCAGCGATTGTCTCTGCTCTCTGTAAACGATATGTCATTTCAACGCTCCGCAATTCGCATAGAGAAGGTGAATATTAAGCATGAGCAAGGTCACTTAGTGGGGTTTATAGAAGCTAACCTTAAAGATAATTACCCCCTTGATATTGAGTTAGATGGCTTTGCAACAGTAGATGGACAGCAACAAAACATTACTTTGAATGCTTCAGGGGCACTGGATGATATTAATGTGACGATTGCGGCCACTGGAATGGTGACTGCCAACACCACCTTGTCTGCCAATTTTCTATCTGAGTCCCTGCCAATAAATTTCGACGCTAATTGGCAGGCTCAGCCTATTCCTACCGTTGAAAACGCAAGCTTAGATGCAGGCCAACTAACCATTAGTGGCACTATGGGCGACTACAAACTTAAAGGCACTGGCTCGGCGAATATACCTAATATGGGTGACGTTCCAGTTGCGTTAGATGTCGTACTGAAAAAGAACAATATATACGTGAATGAAGCTGATATATCCGCTTTAGAGGGAAGTATTAAGAATACGGGCACCTTATACCTCAACGACACCATTGCATGGCAAGGCAAAACAACGCTGACGAATGTGTCGGCTCAACAGTTTAGTGAATTTGCCCCAGCGAAGCTGCAAGGCAATATCGACAGCATATTGCAGTACTCCGAGGCCGGTGGTTTACATGTGAGTTTACGCGATATGGATATTACTGGCGTGCTGCGTGGCTCACCTATACAAGTAGTAGGCGAAGCGGTATACGCCGGCCCTAGCGATTTATTAGTGGCAAACCTCAATATTGAGCAAGACCAAAACCGTATAAAAGCCGTGGCTCAGGTGCTCAATAAACGCCATATAAACGCTGATATTGATGTGGATTTAGCACAAATTAGCATGCTGTATGGCGATGTGTCTGGCTCAGTAAAAGGCGCGATTAAAGCTAGTGGCCCTTGGCAGAACCCATCAACAACCAGCAATATTACCTTATCTGATGTTAGCGTTTCGCCGAGTTTGAGTGCTCAGGCTGCACAGCAAGGACTGTTAAATGGCGACGTGTCTATATCCGGCACTTATGAAAACCACAATGCCGACATCGCATTGAGGCTGCCTAATAATGCGGTGAACCTTGCTATGTCTGGTGCATGGAAAGCGCAGCATTGGAAAGGCACCATATCAGACTCTAAGCTAGAAATTGCTAATATGCGTTGGCTATTAACATCACCGTTTAACCTCGATATTGGCATGCCCACTCAGACTTCACCCATCACAGCAAAAATAAGTAGCCACTGTTGGTCCTCAAGAGGTGAAGGAGAACTGTGCATTGAAAATGTTAACTACCAAGAAAATAAGGCCAGTTGGGATATAACCGCCTCGTCGTTACCCGTTGGCTTGTGGGCTCACGAGCTCGCACCTTTAACTGTTTCAGAAGCCTCAGACGCAGCATTAACAGTGAAATCACAGGGCAGTTACTCTGCCGCAGATCCCATTGACGCAACCTTTACAGCCTCATTAAGTCCTGCCAAATGGCAGCTAGGAGAATCTAGGCCCATTGAGTTGACCATAAACTCCATGGAGACGTCAGGTAAAATTAAGCAAGGAAAATTAACCTCTACCTCGTTAATTTCAAGTGAAGATATTGGTAATGCAACACTTACGCTTAATACTCGGCCCTTAGACGATAAAAAGCCACTTGAAGGCACGCTTTTGATGGAAGGGCTAGATGTGTCGCCACTTAAACCCTTGTCTCCGGCCATTCGCACGCTGACAGGTTTACTGAACGGCAAAATCACGTTAGGTGGCTATATTGACGACCCCGCTTTAAACGGCGAACTCACCATTGAAAATGGGGCAATTGATATACAAGACACCCCCGTATCACTGTCTGATTGGAATCAGTCAATTGTGCTTGATGGTCAACAGGCTAATCTTGATGGCTCGTTTATATTGGGCGGTGGCAAAGGCTCGCTAAAAGGCGATATAAACTGGTCGTCTACCCCCAGTGCTAATTTTACACTGCAGGGAGATTCTTTTGAAATTAGGCAGCCCAATACGCGGCTTAAGGTTTCACCAAACATTGATATCGCTGCGACAAAAGAAAAAATTGATGTCGCTGGTGATGTGAATATCCCTTGGGCCAGAATCGAAATTGCATCGTTACCCGATAACGCTGTATCACCGTCAAAAGATGTGCATTTGCGCGGAGAGCCTCGTAGTGAAGACCCGCTAGATATTGTGCATGCCAATATCATGGTGAATATCGACCAAGCCAAAAAAGAAGAAGTGAAAATTGAAGCTTTTGGCCTAACGGCAAGTCTTTATGGTGGCATACGCATCAATACACAGCCAGCGCTTGTGGGTTACGGAGACTTGCAGGTTCTAAATGGTCGATACAATGCGTACGGTCAAAACCTTATTATCAAAACTGGCGAAATACAGTTTAATGGCCCGATAGGCCAGCCTTCATTATTAGTAGAAGCCATTCGAAACCCAGCGAAGACCGATGATGATGTGATTGCGGGCATTAGAATAGACGGGTCAGCAGACTCCCCAAGTATTAATCTATTTTCAGAGCCGGCAATGGACCAGCAGGGCGTTTTATCCTATTTGCTTACCGGTTCAGGGCCTAATTCAGGCTCATCCGACCCTAACTATGCAGCCCTACTGCTTGGTTTTGGGTTATCTAATACAGAATCGCTGACCGGTCAGGTTGGAAGTGCCCTTGGCATCGATGACTTCAGTTTGAGCACCAATGAAGACAAGCTTTCCCTCACAGGACAGATAAACGATAGGCTATCGGTTGAGTACAATGTCGATGTTGGTCTTGGAAATAACGACGTAAACAGTACGCTCCGCCGCAGACAGATTCCCCCGGATCTTGCGTTAAAATACCAGCTTTTACCTAATCTCTATTTAGAGGCCATTCAAACTACGTTAGAGGATCAGTCAGAGTTTGCTCTCGACCTCTACTATGAGTTCTTCTTAGGTGAAAATCGCCAACGAGATGCTCAGTCAGACTCTGATGACTCTGACAGTTCTGATGAAGAGGCGCCTGTTAGCAATAACACTGCTGAGGAAAGCGGTGGTGAAAACACTAGTGATAGATAACTCAGACAATGAATAAACTGACTCTAATTGGCACTACGGCGCGCAAAATTACGCGTCTCTCGCCATTTTCTTAAGGGCAGCAAACTGCTTTTCAAATCGCTTTTGACGTTTGTTAGCCCAAATATACCACACGGTCATACCAATACAGGTTGGCCCTAAAATGACGTAAAGCCGAGTCACCCTTTCTGGTGAAAGCTCGCCAAATAACAGCCGCTCTGCGATAAACGCCAACAAAATAACAGTAGCCATCCACGCGGAGTGCTTGGTTATAAACGCGATACGTATATTGTTTTTCACCTGCTTAGTGAATTTTTGTAGATGATCAGCGGTGTCACTGTCGCGAGAAAATGCCGCAATACGCCTTAGCCAAAGTTGATAAATCAGTAGTGGCACCGCAGTTACAAACATCGCCACATGAATTATCTTCGCCGCCACCGTAAGCTCTCCCCAAAAATAATAAAGCATGAAAATAGCAGGAAAGAAGGCAAGAGAATCGATAATAATAAATAAGCGCTGCTTTTTACGCTCACTTGATAGATTTTTTTTCATTGCCGACATATCAATATCATTTACCGGTTGCGCTTGCCACACAGTCGATAGGTCGCTGGCTTTGTCATCTTTATTTTCATTGCGTTCTTTATCTTGATAGTTATGCACGAGATTCCTCCTGCGTAATACTTTGTTTGGCCCGTTTTAATACAACGCCAACGTGGTTTTTAGTAAGACCGCACACTTCGGCTATTTCGTCATAGCTCAACCCCTCGAGTGACAATGTAAGCACTTGTCGAGATTGTACCGGCAAGGCTCTTACTGCTTTTAATAGTCGGGTTAGCGATTGGTGCTGGCTGGTAGCTACTTCTGGTGAGGGTGCGTGACTAACATAGCCATCTGAGCCACCATCGTCTTGGTCGTATTGATGAGTATCAATGCGTTTTACTTGGCTTGCCACGTGGGTTACTGCGCGATTATGGGCAATTTTAAGAATGTACGTTTTCACACTGCTATCGCCTTTAAAGCGAGCAAGCCCTTGCCACACTGCAATAGCAATGTCTTGCAACAGCTCTTGCTGCAACGCATCATTTGCCTCGTAGCTATTCGCTACACGAGAAAGTAATGCGCCGTATTGCGCAAAGACGTCTTCAAATCCTTGTCCCAACGTTTCTATTCCTCAACCATCAAAAACGTCCAACCGTTTTATTAGCGCATGCCGCTTTGTCAACAAATACGGTTTTGTTAGCCCATGCTGTTATTCATATAGTCTGCATCACTATTTTTTTATTACACCGTTTTTTAAAAAATAATGTGTAATTTATTTGCCAACTCACAGACTACACAGATAAGTCGATGGCAAAAGCGTGCGATGCGCTACCTAATTTGCCTCGTAAACCATCACTAATTATTGTGAGGACAACACGATGTCAACATTAAGCATTTTATTACTACTTAGCGGTATCACTACGATTGCTTTGGGCGCTTGCTATTTAGACGCAAGGTTTCAGTGGCGTTTAAACGATTGGATGAACGGTAAATGCAGCAATCCATTTGTCGCCAACAACGCAGAGCATCACAAAAGGGCTATACAGAAAAAAGATGAGCACATTGAAATGCTCGAACGGCGTATTGAAACACTGGAAGCTATTGTCACAGAGCCTGCTTACGAGCTAAATAAAAAAATTAATGCGCTACAGTAGCAAGTAGCGGCAGATACTGTGGCCAAAGGTTGCAAATTAAACCAAAGGGCTTTGGCAACCAGACTTTTTAAAAAGCGACTACGTTGGCGTGGACGGCCTGCGCATAAATTGCGGCACCTTGCCCATGGCTATTGCGTTGCCCGTCAACACGATAAACACGCCGAGTACGGATAGGGCGCTCCACGTATACCCCTCAAAAAAGGTGGATATAACGAGTGCCACCATAGGGTAAACCAACACCACGTAAGCGGCTTTATCAGCGCCCATCTGTTGCAGCAATTTCATATAGGCACCAAATGCGAACACCGAACCAAAAATGGCCAGATATAACAGCGAGAAATAGAACTCGCTACTCGTGGGGATAACAAGTTTTTCAGGCAATAGTAATGAAGTGGTAAACAGCAATACCATGGCATAACTCATGGCGTAGAAGTTCATTTGAATGACGGGAGTGCCAGAGGTGAGTATACGCTCTGAAATAACATTGCCGATAGACGCGCAAAGAAAGCTAACAAATGCAATACTAAGGCCTGTAGCCAACGCAAAATCCAGTGACACTTTTGAAAATTCAGGCACAAATAAGCACACAATGCCTGTAAGCCCGAACGTTGCACCAATCACAACCTCTTTTCTAATGGGCTCTTTTAACCACCAGCGACGCAGTACCACGTTAATGTAGATAATACACGAGCTCATTAGCGCCAGAAGTGCGCTAATAATATGCGCCTGGGCCATGTAAAGCAGCGTGTAGTTAAGACTGTACAGGAAGAATCCCACGGCGGCCATTTTCACATGAATATGTAGGGGCAGCTTAAACGGCAAACCTCGATACAAACAATATAAGCCCAAACATGCAGAGGCGAGTAGATAACGTAATGCTACGGCGAAGGTTTCTGAGGTGTGCCCCACCTGATAGGTTATAGCAATCCACGTAGAACCCCATATTAAGCAGCAAAGTGAAAATAAGGTGGCGTTGTTCATCGAAAGTAGGCCATTAGTTGTTCACTCCACCCCAGACAGCGTTAATGAGTAAGCAGATATGGCTCATTAGTGACCGCGCGTTTACATTAATCATGATGGCTCACAAATAGCCTCTAATGCTTTTTTGATATTCACAGGAATCGGAATAGATTTATCTGACACTCTATCTACAAAGACATGCACAAACTGACCGTGAGCAACTCGGCGTTTACTTTCCCCAGCAAACACAGACAAACCATAGGTAACTGAACTTCTGCCCACTTTATTCACGCACAAACCAACGTAAATATCCTCCGGATAAGCCGCTGGTGCTATATACTGACATTGGCTGCTTACCACGTATGCTACGGTTTTACCGTTGTGAATATCTAACCCACCACGTTCAATCAAATAACGATTAACCGCTGTATCAAAAAAACTGTAGTACATCACATTGTTGATGTGCCCGTATGCATCATTGTCTTGCCACCGAGTGGCAATAGTGACTGAAAAGGGATAGTCCGAGAGCGTTGGTGTTATTTCTGTCATGGGCATCCTCTTTGTTGCTGTTAAGTCAGCTATTCTCATTGATCATTAGCACTGCTAGCTGCGCCGAACAATGCATTTAGCGTTATAAGCATTGATAAAACAGGGCTAATATAACGGGGCTTTTTAAATGATATTAGTATTACGAAGCTAATATAACGGCATTAGTAAAACGGTGCCGCTACAGCAGCACCATATCGTCTCTATGCACGGCAACATCTGTTGTTTCATAACCTAGCACACTGGCAATATCTTTCGACTTTTTCCCTTTTATGAGTAATAAGTCTTTTGCGTTATACACACATAAGCCTTTCGCAATGACGTGACCATCGCAAATAACCTCCACCGCCTCCCCCTGAGCAAAAACCCCTTCAATATCAACAATACCTGATGGCAACAACGATGCCCCGTTTTCAACGAGGGCGTGCCGCGCACCGCTATCAATAATAATGCGCCCCGCCGTTTTGAGGGTGTGGGTTAACCAAAGCCGCCGCGCATTTGACGGTGTGCGTGTTGGTTTAAAAAGAGTACCAGGTACTTTACCGGCGAGCAGGGCGTCAAAAGTCTCCCCTTTACGTCCGTTCACAATCAATGTTTGAATACCGCTATTAACGCACTTATCTGCCGCTTCTATTTTTGTGCGCATTCCTCCTGTTCCCACAGAAGTGCCAGCTCCGCCTGCTAATTCGTAAATACTGCTATTAATATTCTCGACCAAAGGAATTAACGTGGCAGACTTATCTTTGCGTGGATCAGCAGTGTAAAGCCCATCAATATCAGAGCAAATAATGAGGGTGTCTGCTTGCGCAACCAGCGCGGTATAAGCGCCGAGATTATCATTATCACCCACTTTCAGCTCATTCACAGCCACCGTGTCATTTTCATTAATGATGGGTAAGGCATGATGGTTGAGGATTTCTCGCAGCGTGTTTTTTATATTGACATAGCGAGTGCGATCGCGAAGGTCGTCAGCGGTAAGCAGAACTTGAGCACAAGGAAAATCGAAAAAACGCTGCCAGTTTGCCATCATTAAATTCTGTCCAATGGCCGCCATGGCCTGTTTCTCAGCAATTGAGGGGGAGTTGCGCAATTTAACGGCATTAAGGCCAGTGGATACTTTACTTCTCCCAGCGGCTACGCTGCCTGAAGACACTAAAATGACGTCTTTACCCTGGTCGCGGCTCGCAGTAATAAAACGCGCCAATGCTAATAAGTAACGACCACTGCACTCTCTGCCATCAGGTGCAATTAAGGCACTACCCACTTTAACGACAGCTCGCTGCCAAGAAAAACTATTCATAGAGGAAGAAAATGAAAAAAAGAACAAGGAAATAAGAATACGACAGTTAAAGACGTATAACAAAACGTTCTGTTACATAAACTTTGCGTTAAACCGAAGGTAGTTTACGGTCGGGAACTAGGATTTACAGAGCCAGACTTATATACTTAAAGTGATAACATATAATAATTCCAACTTAACACGTTGCAAGGAAACACCATGAGCACCGCGAAACGACATATTTTCTGGTTAGCGCCAGTATTGTCTATGCTGATTTCTCTTCCCAGTGCAAACGCCTCAATAAAGCAAACTAAGGGCGACTTTGAAGATAAATTCCGTCAGCTAGACGAAGTTTTACCCACTCCGAATGTCTATAGAAATGCCGCTGGCGAACCGGGACATCTATATTGGCAGCAACAAGTTGACTACGATATCGACGTAAAGCTACTTGAAAACGAACGCCGTATTGAAGCTAAAGAGACAATTACCTATCACAATAATTCACCAGATACGCTGAAGTATCTATGGATTCAATTAGACCAAAACAAATTTCGCGATGATTCTATGTCAGCGCTTACTACTACATTTGGTGGCATTGGAAATCGTGGGCCAGCTACAGAAGCAGCCAGTGATAGCAATCCTGCAAAACTAAGCATGGATGCACTTCGTCGCCAGCAATTTGTTGATGACAATGAGCTAGGCTACACCATCTCTCGCGTTGAAGATAAGTCGGGTAACGACCTTCGCCACACTACTGTTGGTACACTAATGCGTGTGGATTTGGCTACGCCATTGAAGCCGGGTAAGAAAGTTACTTTCGATATCGATTTTGCATTCAACATTGTAGAAGAAGATGCTGTATCTGCTCGCGCGGGTTACGAGCACTTCCCTGATGATGAACGCGAGGGCGGCAACGACATCTTCTTGCTTGCACAGTGGTTTCCTCGTTTAGCCGCATACACAGACTATGAAGCATGGACTAACAAAGAGTTCATCGGACGCGGCGAATTCACACTAGAGTTTGGTAACTACGAAGTAGACATTACCGTTCCTGCCGACCACATTGTTTCATCAACAGGTGAGCTTCAGAATCCAAAAGACGTACTGACGAAAACTCAGCGCGACCGGTTGAAAAAGGCAGAGAACGCAGATCGCATTGTTTTCATTGTTACGCCTGAAGAAGCTATCGAAAACGAGAAAGAAGGTACATCAAAACTTAAAACGTGGACGTTTAAAGCACAGAATGTACGTGATTTTGCTTGGGCTTCATCACGCAAGTTTGCCTGGGATGCGCGCGGTTATCAACAAGGTGGCGACACTCAGCCTCTTGTAATGGCGATGTCGTTTTATCCTAAAGAAGGTGGCGAGCTATGGCAGAAGTACTCAACTGAATCCATCATTCATACTATGGATGTGTATAGCCGCTTTAGTTTCGACTATCCGTATCCCGTAGCTCAGTCGGTTAACGGTCCTGTGGGTGGTATGGAATATCCAATGATTACGTTCAACGGCCCGCGTACTGAGTTGCAAGACGACGGCTCTCGCACGTATTCACTCGCTGAAAAACGCTTTCTTATCGGCGTTGTTATTCACGAAGTGGGGCACATCTACTTCCCGATGACGGTTAACTCTGACGAGCGCCAGTGGACATGGATGGACGAGGGCTTGAACAGCTTTCTTGATGGCGTAGCAGGTCGTGAATGGGACCCTACAATTCCATGGGGCGTTGAGCCACGTGACATTACAGGCTACATGAAATCTCAAACTCAGGTGCCTATTATGACCCAGTCAGACTCGGTACTTCGCTTAGGTCCTAATGCTTATACTAAGCCTGCGGCAGCGCTAAACATTTTGCGTGAAACCATTCTTGGCCGCGAGCTTTTCGACTTTGCGTTTAAAGAATACGCTCAGCGCTGGATGTTTAAACGCCCAACGCCGTCTGACTTTTTCCGCACTATGGAAGAAGCGTCAGGTGTTGACTTAGATTGGTTTTGGCGTGGCTGGTTTTACTCAACCGATCACGTAGACATTAGTTTAGACAGCGTGTACAAGCTTCGGTTAAATACGGAAGACCCAGACATCGACTTTGGCCGCGAACGCCAAGCAGAGATGGAAAAGCCACAGTCACTTACCGTTATTCGCAACAAAGAAGAAGGTAAAGAGCTATGGGTTGATCGCTTCGATGACATCAGTGACTTTTATGACGAGAACGATCGCTACACCGTGACGAATAAAGAACGCAATAGCTATCAAAAATTCTTGAAAGGTTTAGAGCCGTGGGAGCGCACTGCATTCGAACGTGCAGTAAAAGAAGACAAAAACTATTACGTACTTAACTTTAGTAACCTTGGTGGATTAGTAATGCCTATCATTCTAGAGCTTGCTTATGAAGATGGCACAAAGGAAGAGATGCGTATACCTGCTGAGATTTGGCGCAGAACGCCTAAAGCCGTTAGCAAGCTCATCGTTACGGAAAAAGACAAAGAGTTAGTGAGTGTTACCGTTGACCCACATTGGGAAACGGCCGATGTAGATGTAGAAAACAATCACTACCCACGTCGTATCATTCCTTCACGTATCGAGGCATATAAAGGCAAATCTCGTAGCTCTTATGAGTATCGCGACCTGATGCAAGACTCAAAAACTGAGTTAAAGACTGATGACGGCGATGACGAAGAAGAAAAAGATGACTAACAAGTTATCTTTTATCAAGCAGGGCACGCTTGCCCTGCTTGCATTGTTATTAGCAACAGGTAGCTTTGCATACAGCAGTGCGGCTAAAGCTCATCAAATTAAAGCCGCCATTACTACAGTATTGTTCAACCAAAGAACCGAAAATATTGAAGTTATGCACCGCTTTAATTTGCACGATGCTGAGCATGCGGTAAAGGTCTTGTTTGATAAAAACGCAGACATTATGGATGACGAAAAGACGCAGCAAGCATTTGCTGATTACGTTGCTCACCATTTTGCGCTATTAAACAGTGAAGATACCTCACTAGCGCTTGAACAGGTAGGTTTTGAAGTAGAAGGTAAGCACTTTTGGGTTTACCAAGAAACCGCTCAGCCACCCGCATTAGAAGGCTTGAAAATACGTCACGATGCACTTCGAGATTTATGGCCTAGCCAAGTCAATACCATTAATGTTGAAGGTAACGGGCCACTTAAAACCCTTACTTTTACTGAAAATGTAACGCTGCTTGAGGTGGGCTTTAACAGCGACCATCACTAAACCAAGTGTTTGCAATACTAAGCCCGCGGGTGCGTCTTTTAGCATTAAATCCGCGGGCTTTTTTGTCTTTTTAAAGGCTTTACCTGAGCACATCTACCACCGAAGTCTTATAGCGTTTCTTTTAACAATACATTAACGTTTGCGTGAGAACGTCATTCTATGAAGGTATTATCATGAGTAACAGCGCTTCTAGTGCTTTTGCGCACAACGCTCGAAAAGACAGAAAGAAAAAAGAGAGAGCCAACACCAGCAACCTTGACCACAGCGCCCCGTTAGAGCATGGGGAAGACGCGAATGAACCAAAAGGCTCGAGCACAAACAATGCCTTCGCCGATAAAAAGAACATCATGTGGGTGCTGTTAAGTGGTGGAATGGCCATGACCTTTATCATTATGCTGTTTTTGCCCAATACCGGTATGGGTGATGGAATGATTGCCACCTATTCTTCTATGTTATGGTGTGGCTTCTTTGGTGCGGCCCTTTGGCGTTATCGCAATGCAAACGGCTGGACAGGCTTTGCTTTTGGCAGCGTAGTTGGCTTTGTTTTGCAGGTGGTGTCACAAATTATCTAATACCAGTGAGCATAGGCGAACGAATTGCGTTTAAATAAGTTGCTTTTAAACGTATACGGTAATCAAAACCGCCCTCTATCTCGTATATACCTATAATATTCAATAACCTCTTTTTGAGGTGAACCTGCTACGTTTCCAACGTAGCGAAATAGAGTAGGTGACATGTCCGAAGACTCCCCTAAAAGAAAATCAAAAGCCATTCCCTCCTCTCGATTATCCCGGGTGAGTCGCCTAGGCGCACTGGCGGGTAAAATTGCCGGAAATGTGGTTACTCAGGGCGCAGGGCAACTGTTGAAGGGCGAGAGACCTGCCCTTGCCTCATTACTATTAACACCAAAGAATATGACGAATGTAGCTAACCAGCTAGCAAGCATGCGTGGCGCAGCCATGAAACTTGGTCAGCTTATCTCTATGGATGCAGGAGACTTTTTACCTCCTGAGCTTGCTACTATCTTATCTCGTTTAAGAGAAGACGCAGATCCAATGCCTAAAGCGCAGCTTATCGATACCTTGAATAAGGCGTGGGGCGAGAAGTGGCAGGACAGCTTGCTGTATTTTTCTTTCGCACCAGTGGCAGCGGCATCTATTGGTCAGGTGCATAAGGCCATCACCATGGATGGGAAAATGCTCGCGATAAAGGTGCAATACCCTGGGGTGAGAAAAAGTATCGATAGCGATGTGGATAATGTCGCGACCTTGATAAAGCTCACGGGGCTGATACCGAAATCTTTAGATATTAATCCTCTTCTTAGTGAAGCAAAAACACAGCTTCATCAAGAGGCTGACTACAACCGCGAAGCGGCTATGCTAACCCGTTATGGCCAGCAGCTTACAGAGATAGAACGTTTTATCATTCCTCAAACTTACGAGCCCCTTACCAGTGAAACGGTACTCGCGATGGACTTTATTGAGGCTTCGAGCCTAGATGCGCTGCTTGATGAATCGCAGGAAGTACGCAATGCTGTGATGACTGACTTGATGGGGCTATTTTTCAGTGAGGTATTTAACTTTAAGCTGCTACAAAGCGATCCGAACCTTGCCAATTACAAGTTTAATACAGAGACAAAGCAGATAGTACTTCTTGATTTTGGCGCAACCCGTGAGATCCCAGAGGGTATTTCAATAGGCTACAAAGCACTGCTTAATAGTGCCGCTTTGCAAGATAAGCAGTTAATGGCAGAGGCAGCCCTTGATATCGGACTAATAGATAAATCACACACTTCCGAACAGGTTGATGCAGTCATTGGTATTGGCATGGAAGCGTGCGAGTCGCTTAACCATAACGAGCCCTATGATTTTGGCACTAGCGACCTTTTTCAGCGGCTGCACGATAAGGGCATGACGCTCACGACGGAACATGATTTCTGGCATACGCCACCGGCTGATGCGTTATTTATTCACAGAAAGCTAGGGGGACTGTTTTTATTGGCCAGGCGATTAGGTGCGCAAGTTAATATGCGAGCGTTGGCGGCCCCTTGGCTAGAAACCACCTAGCTTGCGTGCGCCGAACGCCGAGCACCTAACGCAAGATTATCAAGCTGAAATGTGTTTAGTAAGGCAAATCCATACTGAAAGGCAGCGCCATTTGCTCTGCACTTTTAGGTGGGTTACCTATCATTTCGTCATAAGGCGTGTCGTGCTTCATCACCGACTTTTCGACGCTGCAGTGAGCAAATGATTCGCGAATATGACCCGTGCTAAAAAATCGCATTGGCTTACCTTTTTTGTCGTAAACCATCCCGCTTTTATCACCAACCATTAAATAAACGAGATACACATTCATCTCATATGACTGCACTTCTAAATAGTCTATTACTGTTGGTGTATCTTCTAAATCGCTAAAAAGAAACTTATGCATACCTACCTCAAAAAACGCCCTAATACAGGTAGCAGCTGACGCTATACACAACGCCGACGCTAACAAAACATTTTTATTACGTTACGCTAAGTTTTCAGGTTCAGTTGATAACCTGACTTCTTCGATAGGGCGGCGATAATTACTGTAGCGCACTGCAAACAACAGCATAACGAGGCCAACAACAGAAGACAGTGCGAAACACCACGCCGCAATGCCAATACCTGAGGCAATCCACAGTAGTGGAAACATGAGTAACCGCGGCCCCTCTAACGCAAGCGCCAACTTAGATTGAGACAGAATAAAGCCATTTTGAATACTCATCACCACAACGGTGAGGACAATAGCCATTTGTTGCATACCTGAGAGCGTGTCTAAATTGAGCAAAAAATACAGCGCAGCGCCAAGCATAATTACGTGCTGTAACAGACTATAGCGCGTGACTGACTTATGGATATGTGGATGATATTTTCTAAAATTACTCAAAGGTAGTTTTTCCTTAGGAAAGCGCTCTGATACGTCGGCGGGTCGCCACCCCGTGCGACCAAACCATACGCGAAATTTGTCAGTCCATGAACGGGTGTAATAGCTATCCTTAACCAGTTGACTGTAAATTTGTAAGTTAGCCCAAAGTGGATTAAAGCTTTTAAGCGCACGGCGAATACCGAAAACTACGGGCTCTTCTTTTTTCTCGGGCATGTAAGTTGAAAACAACCGATCCCAAAGAATAAAAACGCCGCCATAGTTTTTATCGATATAAATTCGATTTTGGGCGTGATGAACTCGGTGGTTAGAAGGGGTGACAAACACCGTCTCCATCCACCCCAACGTGGTGATGTGTTGGGTGTGAACCCAAAACTGATACACCAAATTGAGTGCTCCCACCGTAATTATCATCTGTGGCGTAAAGCCAACCAATGCCAACGGCAGATAAAATATCCAGCTAAACACAGCACCACTGGTTTGCCTCAATGCTGTAGTCAGGTTGTAATCTTCGCTGGAATGATGCACTACATGGGCGGCCCAGAGTATGCTCATTTCATGTCCAAGCCGGTGATTCCAGTAATAAAAGAAGTCATAGGCTACAAATGCAATAACCCACACCCACCACATTTGCGGAAGCTCAAACATAGCCACCGCATCAAAGAAAAGCACATAAATAGTAAAGGGGATAAGTTGATGACCAATTGCCACAATGCGAGAAAGCACACCCGTACTTAAGCTTGTGATAGCGTCATTAGTTCGATAGTACCCCGTTTTCCTTTTGCGGTCGGCATAAAGCTCAATACCAATAAGTAGGAAAAACAAAGGAATAGCAAATAATATAACGGTCATAATGAGCAACTAAGATAACAGTCTTTATATGTTAAACAAATGTTTAAAATAACCCAAGTTATTTACAATGGTTGACGCAAATAATGACAAGTGTATTTGTAACAATGTGTACTTTTAATCATGGGTAGTAATAATAATGGATATTTGTAGCAGTGTATATTTCTAGCAAAGTGCGGTTTTGCTCGGTGTTGTAGCCTATTCGTTGCATGCTCGCGCTATCCATGTAATCAAAGCGCGGTGTTGACACTTATTTACAACGACACAGACTGGTTAACCCATGCACCATTGGGAGAGAGCATTTATTTTGTTGTGGGTAAGACCAATCGAAATCGGTGTTTTCAACGTTAAAAAGCTACCACGATTGAAAATTTAAGCAGAAAAGAAACATTTCTCTTGTTTGATTTTCTAACATTGAGTGTTATGTCTGGTAGTATTACCTAAAGGAAATCTCAGCAGCGGAGTCATTATGAGCGAAACAACAGAGAAACAGTCGTTAGGCCTACACTTTCTGATAGCGGGAATAATCCTTGTCGTCATCCTTGCGATAGTTTTTTGGCCAAGCGATGAAACGCCTGAGCCAGTAGAGGCACATAAGCCCGAAATTAATGAACCCGTACTTACCGAGCCTGATGAACCGGAAGTATTTGAAACAAAACCTGCACCACCACCTGTTGAGCTTGAAGAGAAAGACGAAGTGGAACCACTCCCTGAAGTTGAGGAAAGTGAGCCCGAACCACTTGATGTAAGCGATACAGCAGTAAAAGAAGCGCTAGTAGATAGTGCAACCGCCGATGAAAACACGGTGAATAGACTACTGGTAAACGAAGGCTTACTTCAACGCTTTGTGGTTTCTGTGACAAATTTGGCGGGCAACAAAATGGCGCCCAATCATCAACTGCTCACTCCGCCAGAACAGAATTTCAGAGTGTATTCTCAAGCTGATAAGCAGTGGATTGATGCAGCTAGCTATAAGCGCTACACGCCATATGTGAATGTTTTAGAGTCATTTGATAATGAAGCGCTGTTAACGGTTTATCAGTCTTACAAAGACGATATTCAAGCTAAATACGCTGAAATTGGCGATCCGGACAAAGATTTTAATAGTGTGTTGCTCAGCGCAATAGACGAATTGCTTGATACGCCGGAGGTACCGGTGCCGGTAGAAGTCTATTCAGATTCTGTGATGTACAAATATACAGACGAACGCTTAGAAAACCTTGATGGGCCGCAAAAACAACTGTTAAGAACGGGGCCTGACAACATGCGCCGTATTAAAGCGAAGCTTCGCGAAATCAAAGCGTTGATTGAGCAAAATGGACTTAACTAAGTTTCAAAAGCAAATAGAGGGCTCGTCTGATAAAACGCGCCCTCTTCCGCCTGTAGAAAAATGGAACCCTGATTTTTGCGGCAATATTAATATGACCGTGACGCTAGACGGTCGCTGGTTCTATGAAGGCACCCCAATAGGTCGCGCTAGCTTGGTAAAATTGTTCTCTTCGGTACTTAAACGAGAAGACGATAAGTACTTTCTTGTTACGCCGGTAGAAAAAGTGGGGATTACCGTTGAAGACACGCCTTTTTTAATCACTCAATGGAAAGAGATTGAAGCAGACGCTAACGGCGGTAATACCACTAACGGCGGCAAAAACACTGCACTTGTGCTGATTACACAGACTGGCGATGAAGTTGTTTTAGATAGCGTTGATCAAATGGAACTACGCGTTCCACCAAAAGCAATTCGAGATAAAGAGGCTACCGCAATACCCTATGTGTGTGTTCGCAGGAATTTGTGGGCTCGCCTGCATCAAAATGTGTATTACCAGCTACTTGAAAAATCTAGAGAAATAAATGGCGGTAATGAAACTCACTTCGTTGTTCACTCAGCCAACATCGACTTTGTTATTGGAAGGGTAGGTTAATCTCCGCTTACCTTTTAATCAGCCGTTGTCCATTATCCTCGTCCGCTCCTTGCTTTTCTACTCTTTCGCTTTCTTTCAATACACCCCGTTTAATTAGCCCAAAATTCGTACACTTTAAAATAACGCTTCCTTAATACCTCATATAAACCCGTAAAACCCGCCACTAATAGCGTAATACTTTGCGTTACTTTAATGAGTGCTTTACATTAAATTACTGTGTAATTATCCATCAAAAGAAGAACTATATTATGAAAAAAACACTGACCGCATTAGCTGTATCTTGCACGCTTTTACCGCTTACGTTTAGCGCCCAAGCAGCCACGCTCATTTATGCTGGCAAAGCCTTTACCGGTACCTCTAGCGAATTACGCAACAAGGTGACTATCGTTATTGAAGATAACAAAATTGAAAGCGTGAAATCAGGATTTGTAAGCGCTGAGGAGGGCGATACGGTTATTGATTTAAAAGATAGCACGGTAATGCCGGGCTTGATGGATATGCATGTACACTTATCGTCTCAACAAGGCGGGCCGAAGAGCTACCTAGAGCGATTCACACTTAATGAAGCAGACTATGCGCTGCGAGCAGCTAACTACGCAAAGATCACCCTTGACGCAGGCTTTACAACAGTAAGAAACCTCGGTGACTCGCACAATGAAACCATTGCCCTTAGAGCCGCTATCGATAAGGGCTATGCTGTTGGCCCGCGTATTTACACCGTAGGAAAATCTATCGCTACCACAGGCGGCCATGCTGACCCATCCAATGGTATGTCTCATTTGCTTCGCCCAGATGTAGGCCCGGAGCAGGGAGTTGTCAATGGTGAAGCGCAAGCACGAGAAGCAGTAAGAACGCGCTATCAAGACGGCGCTAACCTGATAAAAATTACTGCCACCGGCGGCGTATTAAGTGTCGCAAAAAATGGTCAGAACCCACAGTTTATGACTGATGAATTAGAAGCGATAGTCGATACAGCAAAGGATTACGAAATGACTGTAGCCGTTCATGCTCACGGAAAAGAAGGCATGAAGCGAGCCATTACAGCAGGTGTAGACTCAATAGAACACGGCACCTACATGGATGATGAAATTCATGAGTTGATGAAAGCAAACGGTACGTATTATGTTCCCACCATTCTTGCCGGTAAGTTTGTGGCAGAGAAAGCAAAGATCGATGGCTTTTTTCCAGAGCTTGTTCGCCCAAAAGCAGCGGCAATTGGCCCTCTCATTCAGCAAACTTTTGCTACCGCTCATAAAGCGGGCGTGAAAATTGCTTTTGGAACGGACAGTGGCGTATCGGCCCATGGCGATAATGCACAAGAGTTTGCCCTAATGGTTGAAGCGGGAATGACTCCCGCAGACGCGCTCAAAAGCGCAACGGTAAATGCCGCAGATTTACTCGGTGTAAGCGACATACTAGGTACGTTAGAGCCGAGTAAATTAGCAGATATTGTTGCGGTAAAAGGTAACCCGTTTGACGACATTACCATAATGGAAAATGTGTCGTTTGTAATGAAAGACGGCGTTGTTCACAAACAGTAAAAAAATAGCACTTTAAGAAAGGATTTCATGGCACCTGGTAAAAAGCTCAGTAAAAAGATGGCGCAAAAGACCAAGCAATTGGTCGATTCGAAACATATGTTGAAAGGAATTACACTTTCTTCGTTTTTAGAATCGACCATAGTGCCTATTCCTTTGGAAGCCGTGATGTTGCCATTAATGCAGGCGAGAAGAGAATCGCTATGGCGCATCGCTGCAATGGCAACCCTTGGCTGTGTGATAGGGGCTATTTTCGGCTATGCTATGGGGTATTATCTTTTTGATTTGATTGGAGAGTGGGTAATTTCCACTTTCTTCAGTCAGGATCAATTTGAAAATGTAAAAGATCAAATGCAGCAACAGGGATTTTGGTTTGTTATGACCTTGGGCATTGCCCCCATTCCTTTTCAGGTGGCTATGCTTGCAGCAGGTGCCACAAAATATTCGCTCCCCTTGTTTTTACTGGCCACGATTATAGCGCGCTCACTTCGCTATTTCGGCCTTGCGGCAGCCGTGTATTATGCTGGCGACAAGGCAGAGCAAATAATTAGGCGCTACAAAATGAAGGCGATTATTGGCGCAACACTTATCGTGCTTCTGCTGTGGTGGGGCGCTAACACACTCTTATAAAAAGGCTTTTTGATATTTTACCGCTGCGCAGAAAATATTTATAAAACCTTTTGCCATTCTTGTTGAACTTCTTTATTGATAATGATTCCTATTTACATTAGTGTAATAACGAGTTCTATCTAGGAGGTGCACCAATGAATACACAACATTTATGCCCCGTTTATACAAAGTGGCTTCAATTAAATCCAATTGATGCGCGCAAGCATCGGCATTTCTTGCAAGATAGCACGCAGAAAGCTCGCCTTAAGGGTCAACTTGATAAAGCGTGCGCACTGGCATATCAGACGCTGGAAGCTGCAAAGCTTGTCATCACCGCATTACAAAATGTTTCTTACCACAAAGATAATAGCGTGAGAGAGGATATCATCGCATACTCGGCCGCTGGCATGTACCTATCCTCTCTTTTGCACAATAGTCGTAAAACGCAAGAAGCCCACAACGTATTACAGCAGTGCCAACAGCAGATTATTGCAGTACTGCCTCTTCATGCCACCAATCATACTATTTTAACGTTAATCAAAACTGCGATGCATGCTTTTGAACAAAGTAGTCTGCTTTTAATTAACAACAAGTTAGCTAACAACGATGCAGTTAATGGCAATTCAGATAGCGGCTATTCAGTTGGCAACAGTATCCACTATGCCAATACCCCGCTTTCTCTCGTCCACTGATTTATTTAATGAGGAAAACACGATGAGCGCCAAACAGCGTACAGCCAATGAGGGCTATATCTCATTAAGTGTCAGAGCTCGGGTACTTAAAAGAATGTTGAGCGGAGAGAACCTACATTTGAGCGACATTCACTGCTCAAATAAAAAAAGTAAATTGGCTGTTCAAAAGCTGCTTTTGCAAGCACTTAGCGAAGGTGAATGAAAAGGGCGCTTCACAAGCACCCTTTTTGTATGACAAATTGATATGGCATTGTATCAGCTTGAGATGCTATCAGCGTATGCCCCATAAATCGGCAAAAACTAGGAATATCTCTTGCTGTTGAAGGGTCATCTGCCGTCACTGACAAGGTTTCCCCATCCGCTAATTTTCGAATGTGTAAACGCACCATCATAACCGGCTCAGGGCAGCGAAGCCCCAACGCGTCTAAATGGGTGTTTGCCTCATTAAAAGCAGTTTCAAAATCAGATGCCATAATTCTCCCGGTACGTGTTTATGGCATCAATATCGGCGCTATGCCCGCCTTTTTCTTGCAGATAGGCAACCACATCAGCAAGAGCAACGATAGAGATTACAGTAGTATTAAAATCGCGCTCTACTTCCTGAATCGCTGATAATTCACCTTTGCCTCGCTCTTGTCTGTCTAGGGCAATGAGAACACCTGACAAACTAGCCTGCTGTTGCTCAATAAGCGCCATAGATTCACGAATAGCCGTTCCAGCGGTGATCACATCGTCCACCAGCATCACCCGTCCTTCTAGAGGACTCCCTACCAAGTTTCCACCTTCACCGTGAGTTTTAGCCTCTTTGCGATTAAAGCAGTAAGGCACGTCACGTTGATGGCTATCGGCTAACGCTACCGCAGTGGTGGTAGCAATAGGAATACCTTTGTAGGCAGGCCCGAATAATACGTCAAACTCTACGCCTGCATCAACTAATGCATCAGCATAAAAGCGACCTAGTTTTGCAAGGTCACCGCCACGATTAAACAAACCAGCATTAAAAAAGTAAGGGCTTATGCGGCCCGACTTTAACGTAAATTCACCAAATTTGAGTACGCCGCGCGCAATGGCGAACTCTATAAAATCACGCTGAAACGCTTTCATGTAAACCTCTTACGCTAGTGCCGCTTTTTGAATATCAAACAATTCACGAAGACCGTGTTTCGCTATCTTCAGCATTTCTTCTAATTCTTCAAACGAGAAAGGTTCGCCCTCTGCCGTGCCCTGTACTTCAATCAGATTGCCTGTTTCTGTCATAACAATGTTCATGTCAGTTTCAGCTTCCGAATCTTCTGTGTATTCAAGGTCAGCAATTGGTGTGCCTTCAAAAATACCAACCGACAGCGCAGCAATCATGTGCTTAAGTGGGTTTGTCTTTAAGATACCTTTAGCACGCATATAGGTTAATGCGTCTACAAGTGCTACACAGGCGCCAGTTATCGATGCTGTGCGCGTTCCGCCATCGGCTTGAATAACATCGCAATCTAGAGTAATCGTGTTTTCACCAAGAAGTTTCAAATCTACTGCAGCGCGAAGAGAACGAGCAATTAAGCGTTGAATTTCTAGCGTGCGACCGCCTTGCTTTCCGCGAGCCGCTTCTCGGCCACTTCGGGTATGCGTTGCGCGCGGCAACATGCTGTATTCAGCAGTTATCCATCCTTTTCCTTGCCCTTTCATAAAGCGAGGCACGCCTTCCTCTACCGTTGCGTTACACAGCACCTTTGTATTGCCGAACTCAACCAATACCGAGCCCTCAGCATGGCAGGTGTATTGACGAGTAATAGTAACAGGACGTATTTGACTGGCGGTTCTGCCGCTTGGACGCATAGAGTTCTCCACAACGTAAGTGCTTAAATGTCATTTCCATGTGATGCTTGTAAAGACAAGCGCGATTAAGCGCTATAACCACATTCACCGGAAATCTGAATGAGCCTAAGTATAGCGCAATGGGCCCATCCTATGAAAACGAACTTTGCTCGTATTACTTATAGAAATAGCTAAATGTGCGCTAATACCAGTTCGCATAGATAATTACCCACTCAGCGAGACTTAAAATGTTCGTAATCGCGGCGTGTTACCGAAGGTGCAGTGGTTCTACATCAAGGTGACACAACAAAGAGTACGGACATTGTAAACTCGCCCTTCGGGAAGGTCTGGCAAGTTTCCTAGCTTCATTCTGGGAATTTGAAAGGGGATAGCCATTCCTGCATTCCCACGCTTTGCTAGAAAACTTGCCTGCGCCTTCTGAGTGGGCAATTATCTATGCAGACTGGTATAATACACAGCTAACGAGAAAGACTGCCCGTCTATTTATTAATACAACACGTTGGTCGCGTTGTTTTTGCAGACTTTCAGTAAAATTCCAAGGAAAATTATGATTTATAGCATGACAGCATTCGCTCGCGTAGAAACGAAAAAAGAGTGGGGCTCTGCAGTATGGGAAATACGCTCTGTTAATCAGCGTTTTTTAGAGACCTACTTTCGCTTGCCGGAACAATTTCGCTCACTTGAGCCCATGCTGCGCGAACGTTTTCGTAAAAAGTTGGCCCGCGGCAAAGTAGAATGTGCATTGCGTTTTACTGCAAACGATGCAGCAATTACAACGCTTAGTTTAAACGAAGATTTAGCAAAGCAAGTCATGCAGGCAGCCGACTGGGTTCAATCTCACGGTCAGTCATCGGGTGTAAATCCATTAGATGTATTACGTTGGCCTGGGGTAATAGCGGCAGAAGAAGCCGACATGGATACCATTCATGCGGATGTTATGGCAGCTTTCGATCAGGGCCTAAAGGATTTTATTGATGCACGCGCTTCAGAAGGCGAGGCGCTAAAAGATATGATTACACACCGTTTAGACGCCATTGAAGCTGAAGTAAAAAAAGTGGCCGCCCGCATGCCTGAAATTATGGTGTGGCAACGAGAAAAAGTGCAAGCACGCTTCGAAGAAGCAAAAGTAGAACTAGACGCAGGACGCTTCGAACAAGAAATGATCATGTTGGCCCAAAAAGTAGATGTAGCTGAAGAACTTGACCGTTTAAATACGCATGTTAACGAAACGCGAAACATCATGAAAAAGGGGGGGGCTATAGGTCGTCGTTTGGACTTTATGATGCAAGAGTTTAATCGCGAATCAAACACTTTAGGCTCAAAATCTATCAGCACCGACATTACACAGTCGGCCGTAGAACTAAAAGTGCTGATTGAACAAATGCGCGAGCAGATACAAAACATCGAATAGGTTCCTGGGCAGAAAGTTACCCGTCAAGGATGTCTTAAAATCCCTATATCGCCTTGTGAAGATCATTAAAAATACAGGGCTTTTTTATTTTTCCCGTCCAAATCGGTTTGCAGATGTCTGTTACCATTCTATTTAAGGATTGGGGCAATAAGGGCTTTAATTGACAAAACAAGCCACTAGACATACCTTTCAAACAAAGCTTTCAAGCCAATATGACCGACGCCTCTGCATTTCTGTACGCGTCGGTTCTCATTTTAGCGTAGCGGTATGCTTCGCAAATGTGTTTCGATTGCTTCAATCATCGACTTGGTAAGTGGTAAATGCGCTTTTTCTTTCGCCCAGATTTCATGAAAGCCTGCCACGGTTTGCTTGGCAGTATCTAATACCAATTTTTCTGGCAGCATGGCTTTAGCCGCCAAGTGTGACAGCTCATCCAGCGTGAAATCACTGAATTTCTTGCTACGGCTCACCTTCAGCGACGCACTATCATCGGGGATATAAGGAATAGTCGAGACAAAATCATAAGCAGGCGCAATCGATGCGGTGCGCTTGTCTTTGTAAATCACAGACCAATTCTTCAAATGCATATCTGCATTGCCAATTAGGGTATTGAACACCAATCGACGCGTAAATTCTGCAATGTCCTTGTCTTGGCCTTCGATGCCGATAACCTGAGCAATATTGCGCATACTGGCTTTTTTGTATTTATCTTGAGGATAGACGCCAAACACTTGCGCAAAATCTTCAATATGTACGGCTCGATCACCTGCACGATCAAAGCGCTTGATCACAAACGCCTGATCACTTTTAAAAGCATCGCCAAATTTACCAATACCATCTGGGATATTAGCAATCTGGTTAATCGGGAGTAGCTGCGTTTCTGGCACATCCATCCCCAACATTCGAGCCAGTTCCATCATCGAATATTCATTTTCTGGCACAGCGTCAAAGCGAGACGATGGCAATTTCACAATCCAAGAGCCACCTTGACCGGTTGCTGGAATAGTCAAACCACCGTTTGCCTGTTGTACGGCTGAAAACTTCAACTGTACACCCGCTAATGAAAAACGCATTGGAACATCTATTTTCGTTTCATCGTCAATGTCTTGATGCACATTAGGCGGCAGCGCTTCGCCATCAGCAGGTTCAACCGTGATCGCACCTGCTAAATCTTGTCCTAACACCCACAATAGAAAAAATTCTCGTGCGGGGTTAACTCCGGCACGCTCTGCCAGGTAATGACGCAGAGTTTCTTCTGGCAAAAGGTTAGAGAAAAACGGCGTTAACTTGGTTTGGGTCGGTTTAAAATTAGTCAGTAAGCCACCCAGTGCATCTTTAAAACCCAGCCCTAACACGGGCCGTGATTCATCATGAATGTACGAATCCATAAAGGCAAAAAGCGTTCTGTCATTGCCCACGTTGGTGATCGTTGCTATGGGTTCGCCATAGAGCAACACGTTGAGCGTAGAAACATGATTAGTCATCGTCGTCTTCCCCTAACTGATATGCCGGTGACATCTGCTCAGCTTCATCGCTGATACCGTTAATACCTTGGCTGCTTCGAATGATCGACTTGATGGCAGGAACTGACTTTTTAGGCGCAACCAATAGCTCTAGGTCGAGTACACGGGCAAGTGCAATTAAACTGGATATTCTTAAATCAACACCGCCAGACTCGATTTTCGAAATATGACTTTGCGGCACCCCCGAACGCGCGCTTAACTCTCTTTGGCTAAACCCCTTGCGTACCCGAGCTTCTCGAAGACTTTCTAGTATCTGCTCTGTTACATAGCTCATTTCGATACGCCTTAATGCATCAATTAGGAATAATTATATACAAAAACATATCACCGTAATCCCACAAACACAAGAATGATTAGCTATTATGTATCATCTTGTGCTTTTTGATATTCAATTATAGATAGATCGTAACATGTGCGCTCAATTACCGTGGGCAGTTGGGACAATGGGGCAACACTTGATATGCCGAGCTTTAGAGGGTTAATAAGAGGAATTTGAGCCGCCCCAAGGGATGGGGCAATCGGGGATGCGATTTTACCCTTCGTTTTTTATGCTGATATTTCAATCAAATCGCTTTGATTAGTTCTAATGCCAACATTGAAACAGGCTAAATGTAATTGACAAATAATCTGATCGAACCTAAACTTACTAACAATATGACCGGCGCCACTGCATTTTTGTACGCGTCGGTTCTCATTTCTACCCCCGAAGTAACCATTCCTCCCAATCACTGATTACTCCAAAATCATCTAACGTTAAAATGTCGTTTCTCGATGCTGGACAAGCTTTAAGTAACTCGACAAGTCTAGGTAACCAAGTTGAGTTAGGGCAAATGACTCCCATGAGTTGAGCCATGATAGCAAAGTACAAAAATGGCTTTGTATTTTTAATATCTGGCCAATGATCAGGGCATGGGGAAGGTTCCAAGACGTTGATATTCCATAAGCGACTATGGTGAGCAGATACGTTGCGAATAAAGTTTAGGCTGCGAAGCCATTTTGCCATTGTATCGCCGTCAGCAAGCCCATACTTTTTTGCAATATGGTTTTTATCTTTGAATTGCAAGCCATCAAATAATCGTGATAACAATCCAAAATCCCAGACTTCAATAGCAACCCAAACAGGTAGCCGACCATCATATTTGCTTTTATAGTGAGTAATGAATGGTTCACGGCGAGATCGACGTAACATCGAGTTATACTTTTCAAGCCAAACTTGGTGCTCAGTTTTACCTTTGTTAGGCCCTTTTTTAATTAGCTTTTTCGTGAAATTCCCGTGTAAACACTCCGGATTCTCATGCGCACAAGGTTCTTTCTCACCAAGTAAATGAGCTACATCAACTCTGACAGCCATTTCAATCCGCTCTAATGCATCAAGAGCAAGCAACCTCAATTTTTTATCAAAGACATACAAGTTAACAACATCCTCAAAATGACTATCTTGGTAAAAGTGATCAAATCTAATTGGACACTTTTGTTCGGCTGAAGACATTACGTCTATTTCTCTAAGTGGATACCAGTAGCCACTCAAGCGGTAGTAACCTATGCGTGAAAGGTAATCCATTGCGGCATGCTCATTATCAATAAGCAGGCCGCGTGACTTTAGCAGTGAAAGCTGCTTTTCCATTGATATCCAAGGTTTAACATCGGCCATTTAACACTCCATAAAATCTAACATTTGGCGCTGCTTATGCAATGCCATCACTGACATCTGTAACAGCTCGGCGGCTTTCGATTCACTAACAATTCCCTCTGCCAATGCACGATAAACCAACTGCTCAAACAATAATGTCTGTTCTTGTGGATAAGGATTCCCTGGCTCCTGCTTACGCCAACCGTTTTTTGAGAACTGTATAAATATTTGGCGTTTTTTCTCTTCGGTGATCACACCAAGGTCGGCACTGCGATACAAACAAGCCGCCATGCTTAGGCCATATTCATGTTTCAGGAAATACAGCTCTTTGGGGTCTATGTTCGAACGTCGCTCTCCTAGATGCTGAAAAAGGCCTACTTCAGGCAGTAAAAACGCAGAAGCAAAGCGGTTGCAGGCCATCTCTTCGTCAAGGGATTCATCGAGTAAGCCATCTAAAACAAGGTGGCCAAGTTCATGCGCCAATGTGAACCGCTGGCGGCAACCAGGCCAATGAGAAGACACAACAACAATTGGCTGCCCTGATATTTTGGCTTGTAACCCATCAAATTTATCGGCTTGGGGTACGTTACTGACAATCACCAGAATACCTTTAGACTCAAGCAAGTCGATTAAGTCTGGTAGTGGATTCATACCTAACTGCCAATCTGTACGAACTTTGGCGGCAACCTGCTCTACTGCGTCTAAAGTGCTTACAACAGGAACGTCGGGGTGGTAGTTAAAACTCGCTATCGGGAAGTTTGGCCATACATTTTTAAGTGATAACCAGCGTTCGGCTTGGTCAACCACATCAGACTCAATCTTCTTTAGCAACTTAGCTGAAGCTGAGGCTTTTTTACGATACTCCACCTCCCCCAAAGTCACCTGTGCTGGGCGAAAGAAGTATTCAGTACGAACCGACAAAGCCGTCGCCAATTTAAGTAAAACTCCCGACGAAGGCATACTCTGGTCGTGCTCGTATTTCTTAACCATGTTGGCACTAATACCAACTTGCTCACCCAAGGCCTGCATCGACAGGCCAGCGGCTGCACGGGCTCGTTTTATACGCTCTCCTATCATACAGACCTCTGGTTTATAAAAACTAAAATTATTTAAAAAATATAAACCAAGTTGGCGTTCTTGTCGATTGGTTTTGCAGAGCAATCATTCGCGTGTTCGCAAACACACTTCCCCATGCCTTTATACCCATACGCCAAAACCACTATCCGTTTGGCTTTTGGATCGAAACGCCAAACAGGGAAATTAGCCCATTTACTGTTTGGCGACTCGATTGAAATCCAACGCTGGTAGGCCTTGCCATTACTGGATCAAAGCAAGGTTTGGCACTTTTTGCCCCCTAAACCAACCTCGAATCCAAAGTACAAACCGTTTGTTTTTTTAACCCAGAATAAAAACGATCGTTTGGCGTCTCGATTTTTTTGCACTAGCCAAATGCCGCCAAACAGAGCCGCATTGGACGATATATTTCAATCAGTTGCCGCGCACAGGTCATAACAAAAAACTGATTTGACTGGTTAATTTGATGGCCATTTCTTTCATCTATTTCACCACCGAGTCTGTACCCGACCACTGAAAATAGACGGCATGAAAAACCAACAAGGTGATAAGTGACGTGTTAAGGGCAAATGACAACGATTGGGATAGAGAATAGATACTTAATCTTTCCCCAAGCTAGGTGGAGTTGCAGCTAGGCGGCAAGCGAATGAGCCCCATGAGCATAGAAGACTATGTGATTGGGGCGAAAGAGCGTAGCCAACAACGCTGCGGCTGCACCTAGGAAGGGGAATCGCTTTACTGGTTGGGCATGGCGCGTTTACCCTCTACCCAGCATTAAGCCAGTGCGAGAATGCCGCTGAACGCTTAACCCGCCTGCTGACCTTTCAGTTACCACGCGTTAAACAAGCACACCCAGGCTGCCCGATTCACCAATGGCTAAATAGCATTGGCGCACAAGTGATCGTAGAAAAATGGCAAAGCCCCGAGCAATGGCCAAACCTGTATTGGCTACCTTTACCTGAGGTTGATGGCCACGCGCAAGGCGGGTTGGTTTTGTTACCGGCACATTTTTTACAGGTATATATGAACGGCACAATACAAACCAGAACATTGCAAGCAAACACACCGGCCAACGCCTGTATCTTTTGGTGCATCACGCCTTTGTCTAAAACAGGAAAGCGCGCTACCTTGCACCCCAAACAGCAAAACCGCGCTTTCCGGCTATTATTCGCCACAACAAAACGCTTAAAGCGTTGTTCAAACGCCGCTTCATCCGCTTTGAACTGATAGGCCTCACACAGCTGATGCAAATAGTGTGATGCCGCATCTTAACCACTGGCGCAAGTGCGATCCGCTTGCTCTTGTGATTGCTGCCAGTAGTGCTCACGCTGATTGTAGATATCCGTCAACGCTTTTTCTTTTTCCGCTTTTTCGAGGGCCATTTTCCGTAAGAGCGCTGCGGCTTGCTCTTGCTGTAATTGGCTTTGCGCTTGCTCGATAAAAGGGGAAATCAGGTCGGGGGTTAACCAATACTGATAGATTTTATCTGTGTTGGCAGGTTCTTTTCGCGTCAGCGCTAAGGCTTGGTGTCGGGTTAACTGGCCTTGCTCAAACAGCGTGAGTAAAAGCGTGTCTTTCTCTGCTTGCGAGAGATTATGGAGCCACGTATCAAACTGAAATTGGGTTTGTTTGGCTTGGTGACTGGGTTGTGCGTTCAGCACCATGGCGAGCGCCTTAACCAAGGCTAAAGGAATATCATACAGCGCTGCAAACGCCTGATCCTCTTCACTGAGGTGCTCAAAATCGAATTGGATTAACGGCACTCGCTCAACGTCATCATTAAAATCAAACGCTTTGAGCCACATGAAGTACACAAGGCGCCAATCCCCTTGCATTAACCCGCTGCGTAACCCAGCTAAATGCTGGAAAAATTCGTCGGCATGCTCATCGTCAAAATATTTGTCATACTCCTCAAGGGAAAAAATCAGCAACTGCCACTCATCGTTTTCGTGAACATGAAGCCCATCACTTGAAAAGCCAAGTAAAGCTTCAGGGAGCGTTCCTGCTGGTAGCTTAATGTAGGCATCGATTGAGCCCCAATCGGCATAGTAAAAACCGATATCAAAGTATTTTAACATCAGCTCGAAAGGCTCTGCCTTTAGATCACTGTAGGTGTAATACACCTGAAAGGACGTAGCGCTGATCACGGCACGGCTTGAAATGGCTCTCAGTGCTTGACGTGCTTTAGCATCTAAATACCCATCCAGACGCTCAAATTTATAGTATTGATATTCGCTTACGATGACCTTGCTATGTATTTATTGTGAATTGAAAAGTTTGTTTTACTGTCATTGAAAAAGCGCTGCATTTTCCTGTTTGCGCTGATCCAATGTCTTAGCAATCGCAGACACTGTTGTTTTACTGATCCCTTGCTGCTGTGCCAGATACGTAAATTGGCTGATGGCTTCTGCGACTTCTTCAATGACTTGCCTTGCATCATTCCAATTCGAAAAGCCAGCGCTGGTCGCTAGTTTTTGCATCACCTTAATCGGTGGGGCTTTACCATAACCGCCAAATGCAGTGGCGTGTTCGTTGAATGGATGTGGGCTGTAGGTAACATCGTAAAAAGGGGCAGGATCCCATTGACCGTCATCCGCTTGCAAAAACGCCCAGTTTTTACTGTGGTCGTCTTGATTAGACGACAGCAGGTTAAAAATGGCTCGGCGAAATTGCAGCTGCCCGGCGGCTGGTGATTTACACAACTGACGGCTGGCTTTAATCAAGTCAATATAATCTAAACTTGGCGTTCGAAAGTCTGCATCCAGCAGCCCGCAAGCGCTGTGCATATGCAATCGACCTGAACTGCGATTGCAGCTTAAATTGGTCTGCTCCGTGACATAATCAAAACGCTTAAGCGCTAACCAGGCAGACGCACCGCTTTTAGTTGGTGCTTCAATGAGTTGCCAAACTGGTGGTTGGCACTTCGCTTGCTCAGCCATTTGCAAATAAACCGCCTCACACAAACCTTCTTCATGGCCGAGCGCAAGATTTTTAGAAGTAAACTTAACCAGCCATGCTTCATCTCTAGGCTGAGCGAAGGTTCGACAATGCTGAGTTTCCCCAGCAGGCATATAAATCTGTGCCTTGGGCCTTGCCCCACCCGAACTACCTCCAGCGACTAATGCGGCCAACACCTGTTGCGTATGCCCATCTAACTCATCGTAATTATCATCCATATAATCTGACATCGAAGCATCGAACAGCGTTTGTGCTTCTAAGCCTAACGTCGCTAGATAAATATCCGTGTTCGTCGTGGTTGAAAACTCAGACACCGGAGAAAAAGACAGCGCTCCCATGCCTTTATCACCAACAAAAGCCAGCCGGTCCATCGCTGTTAATTGATTAGGCAAAATGCCCTGTTGCCGGAAAATACGATCTTGCAACAGCATGCCCCAGCCGTCGGGTAAACAATCGCCAAATACGCCATGTACACCTTGGTGCGGCGCTTTAGGTGCGACTTGAACTTGCACGTTCGCTTGCAAGGTAAAAGGTGATAAATTGCCAAACTGCTGCAAATAGCGGTCTGCATACTGAAAAAAAACACCTTGTCGATTCTGCGCCAAGACCCCTACAGCAACCTGCTCACCTGAACTTAACGTACGAGTTACGGCGAGTTTTTGAATGGGTTTAAAACTCATCTTTTAGCACCTCATCAATACTCGTGGGAGTAGCAGCGCGTTCTTTGCTAGGTTGCGTGAGTTGATAGAGCCTCTCTAGCGAATCAAGTGTTTGCCAAAGCAACAGCAATTGGCGAAATGAAATTTGCCCGGTCAGCTCAAATTTCTTAATGGTGGCCGCAGGTACGCAGCTTCGCTCAGCAAGCGCAGCGCGTGACAGCTTTGCCTGCTTTCGTAACTCACGTAAATAAGCCGCATAGGCTTGGCTTACATCGGTATCATCAAGTAAGGTAAAATTCATCCGCAAAGACCGAGTGGATACAGTTATATCCATTATAGCCAAATAAAATATAAAGTGGATATTATTGTATCCGTTATAAAATGAAGTGTTGAAAAAATTACTCGATAAAGCCTTTCAAAACTGCTATTTTTAGACTCTAACATCAGCGTAAAAACGGCGCTGTTTTTCCGTAGTCATAGCTTCGAGCACCACTAAAATTTAGTAAAAGCCATAGGCAAGTGGTGGCCAGTTTGGTGGGCAAACAGGCATTTTTGAACGGTTTCTTTTCGATAAACCATTGAGTTTATTAAGGTCTAGGCCGCTACTCAATGAGCAGATCCAAAACATCGAATAGTTCTTAACTCAAGCAGGTAACGTGCAGCCCAGCATAGCAGCGCTGGCTTTAAGTAAGCGCTAACTGACAGGAATACTATTGATATCTAAGCAAAAGAAAGAGCCAAATGACAACCATTTATGAGGTAGCGGCTCGGGCCGGAGTATCTTTATCCACGGTATCTCGCGTACTCAATGGCAAGGCATCTGTGAATGCAGAAATGGCCGATAAGGTAAAACAAGTCGCAAGCGAATTACATTATACTCCGAGTCAAAAGGCCCGATCACTGGCATCTAAATATAGTCATGCGGTTGGTGTTGTATTGCCAAACAAAAATATGTTGTTCTCTTCGCACTTACTTTTTTCTTTTGAACATATTTTGCGACAATACCAAAAGCATTGTGTAGTCGCGTTCTCTCACGATACCCTTGAATCAGAAAATGAGGCAATTGAGTTTTTGTTATCCCAAGGGTGCGATGGAGTATTTGTTAATACCATTGCATCTTCTCCAATCGTATCTACTACAAAACATTTGCAGGATAAAAGTCACCGCGTTGTCACCCTGAGTCAGAGCGAACTCAACATTGGTATTACGGGGTTTTCTGTGTCTATTTTTGAGGTGGCAGCATACGCGTTTAAACAACTTAGAGACTTGGGTCACAACGATATTGCGCTAATCAGCGATAATTCTGAGTTAGTGAGTCATACCAATGAAATATCGGTAGTGCTAAAAACCGCTCTTTCTCGACTATCTGTATCTGGTTCCATATCGTTTCGGCCAGAGCTTTCCATTTATGTGGGCAGTGAAGATGCAGGCGACCCATTGCTGGATCTTCTTGCTAAAGAAACCGCTTTTTCAGCGGTTATTTGTACAAGCGAGGCGCTGGCTAAGCTCATTGCAACCAGTGCAAAAGAGTTAGGTATGGAATTGCCAAATGATTTGTCCATTATTGCAGCACAGGCACCAGATATGATCTTGAAAACTGCGGGAAGTCCATTGTCATACCATGTATCAACAGTGGCTTATTCAACTCTAGATATCGCTAAGGTTGCAGCAAGCTACTGCTTATCGAGCTTTTACGAACAAGCCACAGATGAGAGCATATCAAATTTAGCGCTACCTACTTCTACAGCACCTATCTTTCTTGACTATGGAAGCACCACTTCTTTTACCTAAAACGCGCTCCAAGGGCTTTTTGAACATCCCCCTTTAACGATCAGTAACAAAGCAATAAAGATTTACACAAAGTAACGCGTTATGCTGTGCATAACACTTTTATATAAGGGCATTAATATGAATCGGATGTTAGCTGTTCTCCTTTTGTTAGTCAGCACAGCTGTATTTGGCGCTGAAGGGATTGAAAATGATAACGGTAATAAATCCGATGAAACCGAGATTTCACGCATACTCAATGCCTTGCATGAAAAAGCATCTGTGGCTGACTATGAAGGTTACTTTGCGTTATATGCTATCAATGCTGTATTTATTGGTACCGATGCCCATGAGGTGTGGAGTATTGATGACTTTAAAGCCTACGCAAAACCCCATTTTGATAAGGGAACAGGCTGGACGTATTTACCTCGAGATCGGCATATTTACTTTTCACCCGATGCTCAGGTAGCGTGGTTTGATGAACTACTGGATAACAAAAAATTAGGCGAAACACGAGGCACTGGTGTGTTGATAAAGACCGACGATACGTGGAAGGTAAGCCAATATCATCTTGCTATACCAATTCCCAACAGCCTGGCTTCTTCAGTTGCATTACAGATTAAAAAGCAGAAAAATTAACCCGCTGAGGAAAACAGCAGGCAAAAAATAGAGTCATCTATGTGACTCTATTTTTCACTAAATATACCCTGTAATTAGGTATTTGATTGTGTCAGTGGTTGAATCTCCATTTCAACACGACGGTTCATCGAACGATTGGCTGCACTGTTATTGGGTACTTTGGGTGAATATTCACCCATCCCTACTGTCGTAATACGCGTTGAATTCACAGAAAAGTTGATAAGCTGATTTTTCACCGCAACGGCTCTTCGTTCAGACAACGACTGATTGTATTGTTCAGCCCCAATATCATCTGTGTGGCCTTTAATCATTAACACGGTTTTCTCGTAGTTATTCACTACCTTTGCGACGTCTTGTAAAACCGGATTAAAGCTTGTACTAATATTTGAACTGTCAGTAGCGAAGGTAATGTCGCCAGGTAGTATAAGGCGAAGATTGTCACCTTCTCGGACAACTTGAACACCTGTGTCAGATAGCTCGCTACGTAGCTCTTCTTCTTGCTTGTCCATGTAGTTACCAATTGCACCACCAGCAATGGCGCCTACCGCTGCGCCCCACGCATATCGACTTTTGTCGTTATCGCCCGTTGCTTTACCTAGCACAGCGCCTAACACAGCACCAATTGCGGCACCTTTTTGGGTATTGTTTGGATCGGTTGCACAGCCTGCAACGGCAAGTGAAGCAGCAATCAAACTTACAGCTAATGTCTTTTTCATAACGTCCTCTTTTTCGCTTGGCGCAATAATCGCTTATTTAAATAGTCGATAAATGTACCTGCCCAGCGTTCTGTTGATTCATCACTATCAGTCGTTGTATGAAACTTTTTGTTCACCTTCGACGGTAGTAAATTTACTTGTTTATACGCTTACTTATTTACAGATAGCAGCAATAACTGATCCACTTTCAATTACTGCGGGCGTATACATGGTTTTGACGGTTTCCCCAACTTTGCGTCACCTCTTTATAGCTAAAGGCTTAACGGCATATAGGATTAGATTAAATGAATGAAGCTGAACCCACGATTAACATGATTAAGTGTTTATTAAAGGTATTGCTAGATTTTTATAAGAACTAGATATAACTGCATTTTCAACGCACGATCAGCACAATCGCTTGTAATCTCTACACACTAACAACTGTTGCTTATTAACAACACCTCACTGATATTTCATCAGTGAGGAATCGCTGTAATCACGAGTCATTCGGGTTAAGTAAAAGCGTGGTGGAAGTGGATTAGAGCATGCTTAGCCGATAGACACTGAGCGCTCAAAGAAACTATTTACATCTATCTTGTAGTCTGACGCAATAACCGCTTTTTGTATCTTTAATGAGTGATCGCTTGAGAGGTCAATATCTTTGGGCGTTAAATAATGACTGCTTTTCACTGAGTAGAATACTTTTACAATAGGAGATAGCGGTGAATCATTTTGTTTTAACACCATAGCCAATCTGTCGTTGGACAACAACACTAAACTTCCTACGGGGTAGACTCCCATACATTTTATAAACTGCTGTACTAAACTTACATCAAGGCGCGTTGGCGCATCATTCATTAGTATTGAAAAAGCTCTTTGACTGGACATGCCACTTTTATACACTCTATCGGCAGTTAACGCATCGTACATATCAGCAATTGCTAGCATACGACCGGCTGTGCTTATTTCATCACCTTTCTTTCCTGCTGGGTAACCTAATCCGTCTAAACGCTCGTGATGCTCACTTATCGCTTGGATTAACGGTTGTGCCACGTCAGTATTCTGTAAGTAATCTACACCGTGGTTAACATGACCTTTCATAACATCCATTTCTGCATCGGTGAGTCTTCCTGGCTTATGTAGGATCTCGTCGGGAATATTTATTTTACCTAGGTCATGAAGAAAGCCCGCGTAAGAGAGGTCTTGTACCTCTGCTTCAGACATTCCTATAAAGCTTGCGAAATTAGCCAGTAAAATAGCGACGTTTAGAGAATGCTCGAGGAGATAGTCATCTTTTTCACGAATTTTGGTTAAACACAGCAATGCATCGGGGTTTCTATCTACCGACTCTACCAATTTGTTGGAAAATGCCTTAGGGATACTGGCATCGAAAGGGGTTTCTTTTTTAACACTTTCCAGTAAAAGCTTTTGTATCGCTTTACCTTGAGCATGTAATTTCTCTGCCCTTACAAGCTCACTCTCTAATGAAATGTTTGATTTCTTTTTTGCGCTTATATCAGCCGATTGGTAAGCTAATGAGGATGCTTCCTGTTCGCCTTTTTCTGACACTGGTTTAAATGCTTTTTCTGTATCGATAGCAAGCAGTTTAACACCCTGGTTTTTAAGCAGGTTTATTACTTCTTGCGAAGTCACCTTACCTTGGTTTTTGACGGCCAACGAGCCTTTCTGCACAAGAATTTTATGAACAAACATACCTGGCTTTAATTCATTAATACTGATTTTTTTTAGCATTCGTTGTACTGCGCTCTCGATAACTGCAAAGGTATGGCTTAACTATTTAATACTCTAACGTAAAAAGTACGGTATACAAGTCAGGTTGCCAACCGTAATCTTTAATGCTGACACCACCATTTTTAACCAACACTCCCTCCATTAAAAGACGTGCGCTCTGCTCTCGACCTAACTCTGAGTCGAAAGGAAAGGCTATTTTTCCGTTGGCTCTAAGCACCCTGTGCCAATTGTGTTGACCATCTAACAACCTCAAGTACTTTCCCATCAGCCTTGCTCGTCCAGGTAAACCGCACAAATCGGCGAGTTGCCCATAGCTCACTACCTTACCGCTAGGTACAAGTGACAACGTCTTCTCAACTCGTAATTTTATCGCGTTTTTCTCTATCATGTATATTAAACAATCTTCCTAACCACTGTATTTGCCGATAAACTGCTCAAGATACTAGTGTTATAACCCTACTGCTTATTGAGACGATGTCAAAAAACTCGCATAGACTTTACTGTTCTTCATGCAACTACCCGCAAGCAACTTGTGTGTGTAGTGCAATAGAAATTATTACTGTTCCTATCAATGTGATTATTTTACAGCATGTAAAAGAACAGCGGCACGCAAAAAATACAGCACGTTTAGTGTCATTATGTGTACCTACCACAAACGTTATTAGCACAAACGACAACGACGCTATTAATACCTTACGTGATCAATGTGATGCAACCAATTCGGCGGTTATTTATCCGAGTAAAGAAAGTATAGCGATAGAAAGTGGTTTCAAAACACCATCTAAAGGTGTAAATACTATTATTTTTATAGACGGCAGTTGGAAACAAGCATTTGGTATGATGCAAGAATACAATTGGCTTCAAACATTACCAGCTTTCCATTTTAGCCAAGCGCCCACCACCAATTACGATATTCGACATACGGGCGTTCGTAAAGCACTATCGACACTAGAAGCGGTAGCTTATACCTTGTCATTCGTGTTTAAAGCCAACGTTGCTCCGTTACATAACGCGCAGAGATTAATGCAGCAGCATTGGCAGGGTCCACAATCTCATCGTCGTGGAAGCGAAAAAAATCCTATTCCTTGAAAACGTTTAGTATTTAAAACTAAGCTCTACAAGAGATAAAAGAACCCATGAAAAAGGAAGCGGTAATAGGCACAAAATTAAATACAGGGCATGACTTCTCGTTAGTGGTGATTTAAATTTTTCTACCTCATTTAATAATTGTTCTATTTTTCTACTTTCGCTATGAGAATTGCCGCTCTGTATGAGCGTTGTTATTTCTTGGTCATTATTAGCTATCAGCTGCTGCGACAAAACTTTCAATTGCCTAATTATCTGTAACATGGGCCATAGAACAATTAACGAAAAACTAGCTCCAAAAACAAAAATTACCGTTATGTCTAACCCGTGTACCGGCTGATTTACCCAAAACACGGGCATTATTCCCATAGCGAATAATAAAGTTAAAGCTGTATTTAACCCGAATGTAAGTAAATTCTGTAAAACTAAAATCTGTTCAGATAGGCTTTCACTTTTTACTGCCATCGATAGGGTTCTCAAGTATTGGTTGTTTGTTAAAACTTGAAAGCAAAATAGAGAAGTAAGCACCCAAAAAGGAATAGCGGTCACTGCAATAAAAAACACCTCAGGTTCATTTATACGAGTGATAACATTCTCTGCAACCATGTAAACAATAGGCATAATAAACCCAATTGATGTTGACCAAACGAGATGCTGCTTGAACTTTCGGGAAATTTTGCTGCGATGATAATAGAAGTTTTGATATTGCCGATTAATCTCGAGCATTTTTTCTAAGTTCTGAGCAACTTTTTTGTGAATGTACCGAATAGCGAATAAGAAATAACAGGTAAGTAAACTTATACCCAATGCGGTATTAAAATCACGCTGAGCATTTGCAGATGGAATAGGAACGCTAATAGTACCTATAAATATATGCACTATCATCAGTATACAAAGCAATATAATAGGATAGAGAACCAATGTGATATTTTGTGATTTCATTGTTGAAAAGCAGCATCATGAATGATGAATACTACGTTTTTGCCTTCTTTCTATTTGAAAGTAATGACTAAGAGCCAGATGAGTATAATAAGACTAAGACTGGCGACATATTTTTTAATTTCGATTAACTCTCTTGTTCGTGCAAGGGTATATTCGCTGCGAGCGACAAGGGTGTTATCGCCAATTGACACATCGACATTTCGATTAATATACCGTGTTTTGTCGACTTTGTCTGAAATACGTCGACTATCTGCACACCATACACTGTATAACTTCAAAGTTTTTTTTATCGGCCCGCAAATAGCGAAAATAAAAAACACTAAAATAAATGCTAGTTCGCTTACCATCATTGGTCTATTTACATAAAATAAGGGTAGCAAAAGTGTTAAATAAATTAACTTTGATATGTTTGATACACCGAATTTAATAACTGTAAACGTCCCGTTCAAGCGGTCACACTGACTTGAGATACTTATAAGAACGTTATGACTCAAATAGTTGATATTTGAATTTATCTGAACTAAAGCGAGGCCTAAAAGGAAGTAAAAAATGACGTTATTTAAAAGATAGACATATTGATAAAGGGTAGGTGATATCGCTAGCAGGCCCTCTACAAAAACTGAGAATGTAACAAAGATAAGTGCAACAACTAATGCGTTGAATCCATCAAGGGTGTATCTAGCTCCAACTTGCTTTCGTATGAAACTAAATTCACTTAATTGATGGGTCTTTATCAATAATGAAATTAGCACGCTTAATAGGTTTACGTTGTTAAACTTCAAACATAACCACAAATATCCACTACCGAAACTCATCATTACCCCTGATAAAAGGTACGCACTCACAAAATCATCAGTTACTGTAGCGTTAATGCCTAAAGCGGTAACAAATTGAGAGAAAATTAAAAGTACAGTAGTCAAGCACGGACATAATGCGATAGAAAATGTATTTTTTGAACTGCTATCAGAGACCAAACTCATTGTTAGTAGACGTCTTCATTACTGACAGATAAAACTATATTAGTTAAAACCTTTAAGGCCAATCTAAAAAATAAGCTAAATGTACAATAAATTACAATCATCAAAATTATCACGTAAAGTAAACACTCACTATTCACGAAGAGAGACAAAAAACCCGCCTATTGGCGGGTTTTTTAATATAACTGCTCGCTTATTTGCGTAACTTCCTGATGAGGCGAAGTTGCGCGATTGCTTCTGCTAGCTGGTGAGCTGCTTCTGCATAATCGAAGTCAGCGCCTGGGTTGGCGATGTGCTCTTCTGCACGTCGTTTGGCTTCTTCTGCTGCCTGCTCGTCAAGATCTTCAGCTCGAACCGCGGTATCAGCCAGTACGGTGACGTTACCAGGCTGTACTTCAAGCACACCACCAGCAACATAAATTACTTCTTCTTCACCGAACTGTTTAACCAAACGCACCATACCAGGTTTAATAGCAGAGATAAGTGGCGCATGGCCTGGGTGTATACCCAATTCACCTTCGCTACCTGTCACTTGAATCGTCTCTACAAGACCAGAAAATATTTCTTTTTCTGCACTTACTACGTCCAAATGTACTGTCATTGCCATGTGAACCTCCTGATTAGGTACGTTAGCATTCTTAAGGGCTTAGCGTTAACTAGCCTCCTAATTATGCTTTATTGGCTTTCTCTCGCGCTTCTTCAATAGAACCAACCATATAGAATGCTTGCTCTGGAAGATCGTCGTATTCACCACCCAGGATACCTTTAAAGCCACTAATTGTGTCTTTAAGAGATACATACTTACCTGGAGAACCTGTAAATACTTCTGCAACAAAGAAAGGCTGAGATAGGAAACGTTGAATTTTACGAGCTCGTGATACCACTAGCTTGTCTTCTTCAGACAGTTCGTCCATACCCAGAATAGCAATAATATCTTTCAGCTCTTTGTAACGCTGAAGGACCGTCTGTACGCCACGTGCTACGTCATAGTGCTCTTGACCAATTACTAATGGGTCAAGTTGACGAGATGTTGAATCTAGTGGGTCTACCGCAGGGTAGATACCAAGAGACGCGATATCACGGGAAAGTACTACGGTTGCATCTAAGTGAGCAAAAGTTGTCGCAGGAGATGGATCCGTCAAGTCATCAGCAGGTACGTATACCGCTTGAATTGACGTGATTGAGCCTGTCTTCGTTGACGTAATACGTTCTTGAAGTACACCCATCTCTTCCGCCAGCGTAGGCTGATAACCTACAGCAGAAGGCATACGACCTAACAGTGCTGATACTTCAGTACCTGCTAGTGTGTAACGATAGATGTTATCTACAAAGAAGAGCACGTCACGACCTTCATCACGGAACTTCTCAGCCATTGTAAGACCAGTAAGTGCTACGCGAAGACGGTTACCCGGAGGCTCGTTCATCTGACCATACACCAACGATACTTTATCAAGTACGTTAGAGTCGTTCATTTCATGATAGAAATCGTTACCTTCACGAGTACGCTCACCAACACCGGCGAATACAGAGAAACCACTGTGCTCAATTGCGATGTTACGAATAAGCTCCATCATGTTAACGGTCTTACCAACACCGGCACCACCGAACAAACCAACTTTACCACCCTTAGCGAATGGACAAACCAAGTCGATTACTTTAATCCCAGTCTCAAGTATTTCTACTGAGCTAGATTGATCTTCGTAGCTAGGCGCTTCACGGTGAATAGACATACGCTCTTCTTCACCAATTGGGCCCGCTTCGTCGATTGGGTTACCCAATACGTCCATGATACGGCCTAGTGTAGCCGTACCCACTGGAACCATAATTGGGCCACCAGAGTTTTCTACTAAAAGACCACGACGTAGTCCATCTGTTGTACCTAGCGCGATGGTACGAACAACACCGCCACCTAACTGCTGTTGCACTTCCAGGGTTAACCCTGATAAGTCACCTTCGGTAACTCGTAGTGCGTCATAAACTCTTGGAACCGCATCTTGTGGAAACTCAATGTCCACAACGGCGCCAATGATTTGGACGACCTTACCTTGACTCATAATTTGTCCTCGTTATCTCTTTTAAACCTTTGCCTACACCGCTGCGGCACCGCTAACAATCTCACTAATCTCTTGTGTGATTGCAGCTTGACGCGCTTTGTTATATACCAGTTGCAGATCATCAATAAGATCGCCGGCATTGTCGGTTGCTGCCTTCATGGCAACCATTCGCGCAGCTTGTTCTGACGCTGCGTTTTCTACAACACCCTGATACACCTGAGATTCAATGTAACGAACCATTAAGGCTTCCAAAATTTCTTTTGGATCTGGTTCGTAAATGTAATCCCAACGATGTTGATATTCTTCGTCTTGCGACTTTGGCAAAGGCAATAACTGATTGCTCACAGGTTTCTGTGTCATGGTGTTTACGAAGTCATTGAATACCAAGAATACTCGGTCTATCTTGCCTTCGTCGTACGCTTTAAGCATAACGCGAACAACACCCACTACATCACTCACTGACGGCTTATCACCCAATCCAGACTCGGCTGCTAGCAAGCTACCGCCAAATCGATTGAAGAAACTACACGCCTTCGCGCCTAATGCAGCGAAATCTACTTCAACACCCTGATCACGCCATTGTTTAACGTTCTGAGCGACAAGCTTAAATTCGTTGGTGTTTAAACCACCACATAAGCCTCGGTCAGTGGAAACCACAATATAACCAACACGCTTGACTTCACGCTCTTCCAAGTAAGGATGGCGATACTCAAGGTTACCGTTAGCAATGTGACCAATCACTTTTAGCATGTTTTGTGCGTACGGACGACCTGTGGCCATACGTTCCTGCGCCTTTTTCATTTTAGACGCAGCAACCATTTCCATTGCACTGGTAATTTTTTGAGTATTTTTAATACTCCCAATCTTACCTTTTATCTCTTTACCGCTGGCCATGACTATCTCTCCGATTACTCAACGTGTTGCTGGTAATGTTGTTACACATTACCAGCTGCATTGATTACCAAGTTTGTGTCGCTTTAAAACTAGTTAATGCGTCATTCAACTTAGAGGCAATCTCGTCGTTGTAGTTACCTGTTTCGTTGATAGTCTTCATAAGGTCAGCGTGCTCGCTGTTCAAATACGAGTGAAGAGAGGCTTCAAAATCTAAGATTTTGTCCAGTTCGACGCTCTTTAGAAACCCTTTTTCTACCGCGAACAGGGATGCACCCATATCAGCAATTGAAAGTGGAGCATATTGCTTTTGCTTCATCAGTTCAGTAACGCGTTCACCGTGCTCAAGTTGCTCACGAGTCGCATCATCAAGGTCTGAAGCAAACTGCGAGAACGCAGCAAGTTCACGATACTGTGCAAGTGCTAAACGAATACCACCACCTAGCTTCTTGATGATTTTAGTCTGTGCAGCACCACCAACACGAGATACCGATACACCCGCGTTTACGGCTGGACGGATACCTGAGTTGAACAAGTCAGTTTCTAAGAAGATCTGACCATCAGTAATCGAGATTACGTTTGTAGGTACGAATGCAGATACGTCACCAGCTTGCGTTTCGATAATTGGAAGCGCAGTTAATGAACCTGTTTTACCTTTCACTTCACCTTTGGTGAAACGTTCAACGTATTGATCGTTTACACGTGCAGCGCGCTCTAGTAGACGCGAGTGAAGATAGAAAACATCACCTGGATAGGCTTCACGACCTGGTGGACGCTTAAGTAGCAACGAAATTTGACGATAAGCAACAGCTTGCTTAGACAAATCATCATATACGATTAATGCATCTTCACCGTGGTCACGGAAAAACTCACCCATTGTACAACCAGAATACGGCGCTAAGTATTGAAGCGCAGCAGATTCAGAGGCAGAAGCAGCAACAATAATAGTGTGCTCTAACGCTCCATGCTCTTCTAGTTTACGTACAACGTTTGCAATCGTTGATGCTTTTTGACCAATCGCCACGTACACACACTTAACGCCTGTACCTTTTTGATTGATGATAGCGTCAATCGCCATTGCAGTTTTACCGCACTGACGGTCACCGATGATCAGCTCACGCTGTCCTCGGCCTACTGGCACCATCGCATCAACAGATTTATAACCTGTTTGGATTGGCTGATCTACTGGCTGACGTTCAATTACGCCTGGTGCAATTTTTTCAACAGGTTCAAAACCTGCAGCTTCAATTGCGCCTTTTCCATCGATTGGCTCACCTAGTGTGTTAACAACACGACCAAGTAGAGCGTAGCCTACCGGAACTTCAAGAATACGACCTGAAGATTGTACTTTATCGCCTTCTTTCAGGTCCGCATATGGACCCATAACAACAGCACCTACTGAGTCACGCTCAAGGTTTAGTGCCATTGCATAGCGGCTTCCTGGAAGCTCGATCATCTCACCTTGCATTACATCAGCAAGGCCATGAATACGAATAATACCGTCGGTTACTGCGACGATAGTACCTTCATTGCGTGCTTCACTGCTTACATTGAACTGTTCAATTCTTTTCTTGATCAGTTCAGCAATTTCAGTGGAATTAAGTTGCATGCTCTTATCCCCGTTATGCTTGCAACGCGTCTGCTAGACGGTTCAATTTCGACTTTACGGAACCATCAATGACTGTATCACCGGCATGTATTACCATTCCAGCGATCAGGGCAGGGTCCACGTTACAATTAAGCTTCACTTTACGTGCCAAACGTTTTTCCAACGACGCAATCAGTTCAGATTGTTGTGCGTCAGTCAGCGCTGAGGCTGACGTTACGTCAACTTCTATCTCTTTGTCATGTTCTGCCTTAAAGGCATCGAATAACGCAGATATTTCAGGCAACGCGGCTAAACGTTTATTCTCAGCCAACACCTTAATAAGGTTTTGGCCGTGTTCATCGAGTTGCTCACCACAAACATTCACGAAAATGTCCGACAGTGTATCAGCGGCAACGGCACCAGTTAATAACTCGTGCATTTCATCGTTAGCAGCGACTGCACCGGCGAAGGTGAGCATTTCTTGCCATTTTGCAACAGCACTTTTCTCGACGGCAAAATCGAAAGCAGCTTTAGCGTAAGGACGAGCAACGGTTGTCAATTCAGACATGGCTCATCTCCTTCTCAAAGCTCAGCGACAAGTTTTTCAACAATGTCGTTTTGTGCGTTAGCATCGATTTCACGTTGTAAGATTTGCTGCGCGCCAGCAACTGCTAATGCAGATACCTGCTTGCGCAAATCTTCTTTGGCACGATTGCGTTCAGCTTCAACTTCGGCATAACCAGACGCGATAATTTTTTCGCGTTCTGCATGGCCTTTCTGCGTTTCTTCGTCAACCAATTGGTTGGCGCGCTTCTTAGCCTGCTCGATAATTTCAGCTGCTTGCGCTTTCGCGTCTTTCATTTGCTCAGTAGCTTTCGCTTGAGCAAGTTCTAAGTCTTTCTCTGCGCGCTCAGAAGCTTCAAGCCCATCGGCTATCTTCTTCTGACGCTCTTCAATCGCTGCAATCAGCGGTGGCCATACATATTTCATGCAGAACACCACGAACACAGCAAAAGCGATTAATTGACCTATAAAAGTGGCGTTAAAATTCAAAATCGCCCCTCCTCTTAAAGTTCGCTAAAAAAGTGGTTAATAGAACTAGGCACCAACAGCGAACAATAGGTATAGAGCGATACCAACACCGATCATTGCGATGGCATCGATAAGACCCGCTACGATGAACATCTTAACTTGTAGTTGAGGTGCTAGTTCAGGTTGACGAGCAGCAGATTCTAGGAATTTGCCACCAAGTAGACCGAAACCAATAGCGGTACCTAGGGCACCAAGACCAATCAGTAGTGCAGCAGCGATGTATAACATTTACGTCTCCGATTTTAAGTTAAATTTAAAGTTAAAAGTAAAACTCTGTAAAAACGGCGCCAATTTTCCAGGTTTAATCAGCGCTCGTTAATGCTTAATGTTCTTCACACGCCAGGCTTAAGTACACGATGGTCAACATCATGAAAATAAACGCTTGTAGTGGAAGTACCAAAATATGGAACACAGCCCACATGAAATGTAGTGGAAGCTGGAAATAACCGATAGTGGCTATCAAAATAAAGATAAGCTCACTAGCATAAAGGTTACCGAACAAACGTAGCGCAAGTGATAACGGACGCGCTAGGAGTGTTACTGTCTCAAGAATGAAGTTTATCGGGATAAACGCAGGGTGTCCGAAAGGCTGCATTGTCAGCTCTTTCATGAAACCACCGATCCCTTTCATCTTGATTGAATAGAACAAGATTAAAATGAATACGCCCGTTGCCAGAGCAAAGGTTAGATTCAAATCAGTAGTTGGTACTGCTTTATTATAAACGTCGTGCGGGTCCATACCGAACGCGGCTTGGCCAATTAACCCAGATACCCAAGGGATAAGGTCAACAGGGACTAAGTCCATTAGGTTCATTAATAAAACCCAGACGAAAATAGTGAGCGCAAGAGGTGCAATCAATGCGCTTCGGCCGTGGAAGGTGCTTTTAACGTTGTCATCAACAAACTCAACAACCAACTCAACGAATGCCTGCATTTTGCCAGGTACGCCAGTGGTTGCTTTTGACGCAACGCTTCTAAAGATAATTAGAAAAAGTAAACCAAGTCCAATTGACCATGCCAGTGTGTCGACATGCCATGCCCAAAAACCAGCATCAGAACACGCTTTGTTAAAAGCAATTCCATTGTCAGTTGAGCACATGGTGGCATTGGTCAAGTGGTGCTTGATGTATTCTGAGGTAGTGTATTCAGATGCCATTGTTTAACCCAAGTTGTAAAGTGTAAAAATGTAGTAACTGGTTATCGTGTTTCTATCGGTTACGCTAATGGAGTTATTGTTATTCTTTCGAACCGTAATGAAACATTGCTAGCGCGTGGCTAACGGTTGTAATCACAAATGCCATAAACAAAACAAGTGGCACAACGTGTAAAAATCTAAATGCAATTACAAATAAAATAATTGTCAGCGCCAATTTCATTTTTGAACCTTGGCTAAAACTGCGTGCAACAAGTTCATTTTTACTCGCGCCAGCGTAACGAAACGCAAATGCAGTAAACACTATTTTCGGCAAGATACTGATTAAGGCACCTGTCGCGGCTGAACTAGCCGTTATTAAACCGCCAACAAGCGCAGCTATTGCAACCATTAAGGCGGCTATGACAATTTGAAAAAGTAGCCCTTTTTTGGCGAGGGTCAACCCGCGTTTCGCTAACTTGTTTGTCACACTATCTCGCTACTTGTTCACGACTTACAAAAAGCGTCAGAAGTATACTGTTTTACCGACAATTTTCAACAGTACAACGCTTTTTGAAAGTTATTCTGAAAATTTCCTATTGCTATAACCGGAAAGGAGAGTGTCCGTTGTTGTTAACAAACATCATCTCTAGGGCAAAAATGCCACGGTAAATAATAATACAAAGACCAACCAACCTATTGAATTTTAGCAATAATTCCATCTAATTGCTCTAAATCACTAAAGCTAATAGTCAGTTTTCCTTTGCCCTTCGCGTTGTGGTCTATATTCACCTGCGCGCCTAAATTTTCTGAAAGTCGAGTCATAAGGTTTTGAACATCGGGATCAATTTTCTTTTCCGGCTTGGGCTTTGCGGGCTCTAATAGTTTTTTCACTAACTTTTCAGTGTCTCTTACCGTTAACCCTTTACCCGATACAATTTGTGCGGCATCAGACTGAGTATCCCCTTCTAAGGCAAGCAATGCCCTTGCATGACCCATTTCAATATCGCCGTGCTCAACCAATGTTTTTACATCGTCGTTAAGGTTATTCAGACGCAATAAGTTAGTTACCGTGGTACGGGATTTTCCAACCGCTTCGGCCACTTCTTGATGGGTCAATGAAAACTCACTCATTAAGCGACTAAGCGCTTGAGCTTCTTCCATTGCGTTTAAATCTTCACGCTGAATATTTTCAATCAGCGCAATGGCGACAGCGGCCTCATCAGGCACATTCTTAATTAAGCAAGGTACTTCATCAAGCTGCGCTAGCTGGGATGCGCGCCAACGACGTTCGCCGGCTATAATTTCAAAGCGATTTTCACCCACTTTACGTACAACAATAGGCTGAATAATACCTTGGGCACGAATCGATGATGCTAATTCTTCTAGCGCATCTGGCGACATGTCTTTACGAGGCTGATATTTGCCAGGTACCAAAAATTCGATGGGAATTTTACTTAACTCACCGTTCGTTGATACAACCTCTGCGGCATCCTGTTCTCTTTGAGACGATGATTGGCTAGTAGCAAGAAGCGCATCTAACCCTCGGCCAAGGCCTCTTTTACGTGCTGACATGTTGTCCTCTATGGCATGTGCTGATAGGTAGCAGCTTATTTTTGTTTAACTCGCTTTTGCCTGAGAAGGCGAAGTTTTATCCCTGCGTCGCAGAATTTCCCCGGCAAGGGCTAAATAGGCTTTAGCGCCGGTTGACGATTTATCGTAATACATTGCTGGCGTTCCAAAGCTCGGGGCTTCCGCAAGTCGAACATTTCTTGGTATCACCGTACGATAGACCTGCTCACCAAAATGACGCTTTAATTGCTCTGAAACATCGTTAGCAAGGCGATTTCGAGGGTCGTACATAGTACGCAAAACGCCTTCGATCTTCAATTCAGGATTCACAACAGATGCCAGTTTTTGAATGGTATCCATCAATGCAGTTAATCCCTCGAGGGCATAATATTCGCACTGCATAGGAACCATCACAGAATCTGAGGCCGCTAATGCGTTAACAGTAAGCTGGTTAAGCGACGGTGGGCAGTCGATAAAAATAAAGTCGTAATAATCGATAACGGGTTTTAGCGAGTTGCGCAGGCGAACTTCTCTGGCAAACATTTCCATGAGTTTAATTTCAGCAGCAGTCACGTCGCCGTTTGCTGCAATGAGATCGTATTTACCCGAGGTATTTTTAACGATGACCTCATCGATGGGCTTTTCTTCGATAAGTAGCTCAAATGCCGTTGCATCGACTTCATATTTGTCAACGCCGCTTCCCATTGTCGCATTTCCTTGAGGATCAAGGTCGATAAGCAAGACTTTTCGCTTAGTCGCCGCCATGGAAGCTGCAACATTTACCGCTGTGGTTGTTTTACCCACACCGCCTTTTTGATTCGCGATTGCGATTACCTTTGCCACACTAAATCCTGTTTTAACGTTGCTGTGTCTTTCTCAGCCAAACTAAATGTCTTTCTCCATCCAAATTCGGTACTGTGATGTTTTCAGTGTTCACAACTTGAAAGTGATCACTTACTTCATCTATCTCGCTTTGTGGAAATTGACCTTTTAGTGCTAAAAACTGCCCATCTGAATCTACCAGATGTTCGCACCAGTGCAACATATCTTTTAGCGATGCGAAAGCGCGGCTAAGTACAATATCATATGGCTTGTCGCCGACATGATTTTCTACACGGCTGTTGACCGGCGTTACATTGGTGAGTTTGAGCGTATGCACGCATTGTGTCATAAAGCGAACCCGTTTACCCAAACTATCTAACAGCGTAAAGGTTTTATCTGGACACGCTATGGCCAAAGGCATTCCCGGTAATCCAGGTCCGGTTCCCACATCAATAATATTCTCACCGGTTAAGTGCGGCACAATGGCGAGTGAATCTAGAATGTGTTTCACCATCATTTGCTTTGGGCACCTCACGGAAGTGAGGTTATAGGCTTTGTTCCATTTATCGATAAGTAAAACAAATTCAACAAGTTGTTGTTGCTGCTTATCGGTTAAATTGAGTGAAAGGGCCTCGAGTCCAGAGGCCAATATGGAATGCAAATTTTGCTGTGTAGTCATCAAAAGGGTTCTGTCTTGATATTGAGCGCGGTTAGGCGCTGATTTTTTCGTGTTTTCTTAGCATGCCATGTTTTTTTAGGTAAACCAGAAGCAGCGATATCGCCGCTGGTGTGATACCTGAAATTCGCGACGCTTTACCTATTGTTTCAGGTCTAGCCTCGGTAAGTTTAGTTATAACTTCATTACTAAGACCCGAAATTTTACTGAAATCCATGTCACGTGGAAGTAGAGTGTTCTCGTGGCGCTGTGCTTTGGCTATTTCATCCATCTGACGCGCAATATAACCTGCGTATTTAATTTGGATTTCTACCTGCTCAGCAGCTATCGGATCGGTAAGTCCAGGTCCAACGCTTTCAATTTCCATTAACTGAGCATAGGTCATCTCAGGGCGACGAATTATTTCCTCTAAGGAATGTTCACGACTCACCGGTGTTTTTAGCATGGTGTTAAGTTGAGGTGTTGCAACGTGATCTTTGTGTATCCACTGACTACGCATACGCTGAGTCTCAGTTTCAACGGCTTCCATCTTTTCGTTAAACTTAGCCCAACGCGCATCATCAACTAAACCAATTTCTCTTCCACGGGCCGTCAGGCGACTATCTGCATTGTCTTCTCGCAGTAGTAGTCTGTATTCAGCACGACTGGTAAACATGCGATAAGGCTCTTTCGTCCCCATCGTAGCCAGATCATCGATAAGCACACCCATATAAGCCTGATCCCGACGCAAAATGAGCGGGTCTTTTTGCTGAACTTGAAGTGCAGCGTTAGCACCAGCCACTAGTCCTTGGGCACCGGCTTCTTCGTAGCCAGTAGTGCCATTGATTTGGCCGGCAAAAAATAGTCCATCGATAAATTTGGTTTCTAGCGTTTGCTTGAGATCCCGCGGATCAAAGAAATCATATTCAATAGCGTAACCGGGTCTAACAATATGCGCATTTTCAAAACCTTTGATGGAGCGAACAAGGTTCATTTGAATATCGAAAGGTAAACTGGTTGAGATCCCGTTTGGATAAACTTCAATACTGTTCAGTCCTTCAGGCTCAACAAATATCTGATGAGAGTTTTTATCTGCAAATCGCGTTATTTTATCTTCAATGCTGGGGCAATAACGAGGACCTATCCCCTCGATGACTCCAGTGAACATTGGAGAACGGTCTAATCCGCCGCGTATAATGTCGTGGGTTTTCTCGTTAGTGTGAGTGATATAACATGGAATTTGTGTTGGATGCATATCACGGTTACCCATAAACGAAACAACCGGAGTAGGGTTGTCTCCTGGTTGGGCTTGCATAACTGAAAAGTCGAGTGAGCGCGCATCAAGCCTTGCAGGTGTACCTGTTTTTAAGCGATCCACGCGAAATGGCAGTGCTCTTAATCGGTCAGCCAATGCGATAGACGGTGGATCGCCTGCGCGTCCACCGCGATAATTTTCTAACCCAATATGAATAGTACCACCTAGGAACGTACCTACGGTTAGGACAACAGTTTGCGCTTTAAATTTTAACCCCATTTGGGTAACAACGCCGCATACGCGTTCGTTTTCGACAACCAAGTCGTCTACGCTCTGTTGGAATAACGTTAGATTAGGTTGATTTTCGACAATACTGCGGATCGCATTTTTATAAAGCGTCCGATCCGCTTGAGCTCTCGTTGCTCGTACAGCTGGACCTTTGCTTGAGTTCAACGTTCTAAATTGAATACCGCCATGATCGGTAGCCAGTGCCATTGCACCGCCCAAGGCGTCAATCTCTTTAACCAAATGACCCTTGCCGATTCCACCGATCGCAGGGTTACATGACATTTGCCCAATTGTTTCGATATTGTGAGTAAGCAAAAGTGTATTTGCACCCATGCGTGCAGCGGCAAGAGCGGCTTCTGTGCCTGCATGACCGCCACCTACAACGATGACATCAAATGCTTGAGCATAAAACATGGAGTAAACCTCACTGAAAACTATCGATAAACCAAAATTTTTATTCAGCATTTGCTGAAAAAAGGGCACGTATTTTAGCTGACTTAGCACCTAAAGAAAATGATTAAATTTTCCTCAAACGAGAGGTCTGAAAAAGTGTGATCGGCTTTAATGATCTTAAGATCTCTTTTAGATCTGTTTTATATTTACTTTTATTAAGATCCGAGATATCTGTGGGTAACCGATCAAAATGCATTTAGATCATCGTCTTACGCGATCAATAACTTTGGGAAACACAGCTCTATAACCCCCTATTGATCTTGTGTATAAACACCCGACTTATCCACACACGCTACTTTTAAAAAAGTTATCCTTTTTACGATCAGAGCTTATACACAGGGCCTTGTGGGATCCTATCCACAGGCCTGATCAACATGTGATCCAGCTGGGGATAAAATGTTTGCTAATTCTACATTGGGATCGCAGGATCGAGCAAATACAAGGTGTTCAAAGGGATCTTCCTGTGGAGGAGATCTTTCCACAATCTCTATATGGATCATCTACTTTCTTGATCCCAATATTGTAAAAATAATTGTGCACACAAAAAATATTTATCCTTTTTTATAATTTTAAGGGATAAAAATAAAAAAAAGACAACAAAGATGAGCACTCTGTTGTCTTTGATTAGGTTTTTTTGATAGTAACCGCGTTACGTTAATACGATTAACGCACCTGGTTTGGTTGGTACCTTGGTGTGGCTGAAGCGCTTTCTTCTTCATGATCAGCAGCTAATTCATCGCGCCTGCTAGGGCCTTGAAAACGCACCTTATAGGTATCGTATTCTCTTATCGATTCATAGCAATAGCGTCCTAATGCATTCTCTAGTTCTGCAAGGTTGTGGTTGGTAATAAGAATGCAGTTTTTCTTATTCACCAGTCTTTGACGTAAAAGATTACCAAACCAGCTTTGCGCGTTCTTTTTTAAGATGCTTTCGTTAACGCATACTTCATCGAGGATCAGTAAATCGACGTTAAGGAGCTCATGGTGTATTTCTCTAAAACGCTGACCGGCATTGTCTGAGGCTGAAAAATCGAAGGAGAAATTTCGCATTTCTAAAATAGTAGAAAGTTGCCTGTACAATACGGATATTTCGTATTGATCGATAAGCTGATGCGCGATTGCACCTGCAATATGCGACTTACCACGTCCATAATCGCCGTAGAAAATCATCATGTGTGAACCGCTCTGACGCCATGCAGGATCATCATGTGCAGCAATGAACGATTGCGCAATTGATACCGCCTCTATCACATCATCACTGTCCTCTATGAGATTAGAGAATGTCCACTTAGGATTGAGATCGGAACGCCCGTGTATAGCCTCTACACGGGCTTTTTTGCTGCGCTGCTGAAGTTGCAAGATCTCTTCATTGGCTTGCGCTTCATATTGCTTACGCAGCGTTTTATAGTCGATATATTCGTTGTCCGGATCGACGGGCTTATTCAACGCCTTGGCTAAATTTGCTATTTTATCTGTAATGCGATCCATAATGGGTTAACTCTTTTTTGATGAAGCGTACTTGGCAACCAACTTTTTAGCATTATCATCCGCTTCTATGCCTGCTGCAACTTTCACTTGCTGGCTTCCTACAACTTTCGCAGCGGAATAGCCTGAGGCAAGCCTCTTACGTTTGATATTGTTGGCAAATTTTTGCGTCCACTGAAACTCACTAAATATGGAGCTAGGCCGTCCCAACCAGTATGCTACGAATTCGCCAATATCATTATCGTCAAAGGTTTTGTCAATAATGCCAAGTAAGTTTGCCATTTCTTTAAACAAAGCGTTATTTGGTTTCCAGTCTTGAGTCATAGCGCTGTGCTGTTTGTGTAACACATCGAAATCGGAAACAGGCTCACTCAGTAACGGTAACAGCAATGCTTTACCGTTAATACTGCGTTCTAGGTCGATATCAAGGGGAAGGGTAACAAGGCCCACTTGCTCTAGTTGTTTTAACAAGCTATTGATTTGTCTTCCTCGTAAATAGTGAGGCTCTTTGCTGTCCCCATTGAGTAACGCAAGCAGTGACTTGTAGTCAATAGCTGCTGAAGACGTAGTCGCGGTGTTCGCTGTAGTGCGAAGCCCCAGCATGTACAGCACGCGACAGTCATTGGAAATGGGAGACTGCAGAACCGTTAGTTCAGCGTGGGTAAGAGGTTTACTCATGCGGGTTCTAGTAGGCCTTCAAACCATTCAATGGCGATATCTTCCGGAATTGGATGTTCAAGCACATCAACGTGAAGCGCTGGGGTATTTAGGATACCGCCACGCTCTGTAATGAGTGATTCCATGGTTTTAGCGCCATAGCAGAATGTGTCATAGCTTGTATCGCCTAATCCAACAATATAGACACTGACTGAGGACAGATCAGTATTTTTTAACTGCGCTGCAAAGGGCTGTATATTGTCAGGAAGTTCACCAGCGCCGTGGGTAGAAGTGCACACTAACCAGTGCGCCGATGTAGATATATTGTCAAGGTCAGGCTCAAGGTGAATAGTGTAGGTAAAACCCTTTTGCTTTAATATTTCTGCAAGGGCGTCTGCAACGTATTCCGCAGCACCTAACATTGTGCCAACTATAATTTCAAAGTGCTTAGTCATTAACTATTTACCAATACAAAAAGAAGAAAATATCTTTCCTAAAAGATCATCAGAGGTAAATTCGCCCGTAATTTCGCAAAGTGCCTGATGGGCCAAGCGCAATTCTTCAGCTAAAAGTTCACCTGCCATTGCATCATGCAACTGTTGCTCTCCCGTTGTCACGTGATAATTTGCCTGATCGAGGGCTTCAATGTGTCTACGGCGAGCAATAAATTGACCTTCTGTCGTCGTATCGAACCCCATGGTGGTGGCTAAATGAGACTTCAATGTATCAATCCCATCCCCTTGCTTAGCAGACAAATTGATAACAGATATATCGCCTTGCTGTGTTGCAACGGTGCTTTGACCTACATCTAAAGTGCTTAGGTCCGCTTTATTTCTTACTACCGTAACCGGAATACCAACGGGTAAACGATGCATAAATTCTGGCCAAATTTCGAACGGGTCGATAATTGATGTGGCTGTAGAATCTACGACAAACAGAACGTGATCGGCGTCACTTATTGCTTGCCAGGCACGTTCAATACCAATCTGCTCAACTTTGTCGGGGCTTTCTCTTAGACCTGCGGTATCGATTATGTGAACGGGCATACCATCTATATGAATATGCTCTTTCAAAACATCCCTTGTTGTGCCGGCAATGTCGGTGACTATCGCACTCTCTCTACCTGCCAGTGCATTTAGCAAGCTTGATTTACCAGCATTCGGTCTTCCAGCGATAACCACCTGCATACCTTCGCGTAAAAGAGAGCCTTGCTTTGCTTGCTCTCGAACTGAAGCTAAGCTTTGAACGATAGCTGAGAGATCCCCCGACACTTTGCCATCAGAAAGAAAGTCTATTTCTTCTTCAGGAAAATCAATTGCTGCTTCAACGTACATGCGAAGGTGAATAATTTGGTCGGATAAGGTTTGGATTTGTGTAGAAAACTCACCTTGAAGCGAGCGTAACGCACTGCGAGCAGCCTGTTGTGAACTTGCGTCTATTAAGTCAGCAATGGCCTCTGCCTGAGCCAAATCGAGCTTATCATTGAGAAACGCTTGCTCACTAAACTCGCCAGGATTGGCTAAGCGAGCGCAGCCTGTAGCGAGTACAGCGTTAATAAGCATGTCCATAACCACTTGACCGCCGTGCCCCTGAAGCTCAAGTACATCTTCGCCAGTAAATGAGTTAGGACCCTTGAAGAAAAGCGCGATGCCTTGGTCTATTACGGTCTTCTTACTATCAACAAACGAAGTATAGGCTGCTTGTCTAGGAGAGAGTTCACAAGACACTAACGCTTGTGCAACTTCCTTCGCCTTTGGGCCTGACACGCGAATAATTCCCACACCGCCTCGTCCTGGAGCCGTTGCCTGAGCAGTAATAGTGTCCGTTGAGAAGGTGAGTGAATCCATAATTAATCGCGAAAATTCTTAAATTGAAACGGTTGACCAAGGTCAGACGATTTAACCAATGCCATTACCTGCTGAAGGTCATCACGTTTTTTGCCTGTAACCCGCAGCTCTTCGCCTTGAATCGCAGTTTGAACCTTCAGTTTGGCATCTTTAATCAGCTTAACGATTTTCTTCGCCATAGGCTGCTCAATACCTTCTTTAAACGCGATGGTTTGGCGATAGGTTTTGCCATGGGCATCAAAAGGTTTTACGTCTATGGAAGACGTATCCACATTTCGTTTTGAACAAGCCGTTCTAAACATGCTTTCCATTTGCTGAAGTTGAAATTCAGCCTCTGCTTTCATAACAACAGTTTTTTCTTTGTAATCAAAGCTAGCTTCAATTCCGCGAAAATCGAAACGCGTGGTAAGCTCTCTGCTGGCGTTTTCCGTAGCGTTTCGCACTTCTTCCATATTTATTTCTGAAACAATATCGAATGATGGCACAGTAAATTCCTCGTTAGACAAAACAGCCCGCGTAGGCGGGCTGTATAATTAAACAAACAATATGTTATTTATTGCTTATGCCCCGCTTCTCCATGGAAGCATAGATCATTTTGGCTTGAACTAGTGTGATGACGTTACTCACTAACCAGTATAGTACCAGACCTGCAGGGAACCATAAGAAGAACACACTCATCATCACCGGCATCCACTGCATTATTTTTTGCTGCATAGGATCGGTAATAGTCGTGGGTTGCAATTTTTGTAGTAAATACATGCTTGCACCAGTTAACACTGGTAACACAAAGTAGGGGTCTTTAGTTGATAAATCGGTTATCCATAGCACAAAGTCTGCGTGGCGAAGTTCAACACTTTCCATTAGTACCCAATACAGAGCTAGGAATATAGGCATTTGTAAAAGCAAAGGTAGGCAGCCACCCATAGGGTTTACTTTTTCTTTGCGGTACAACTCCATCATCGCCTGAGACATTTTTTGTCTGTCGTCGCCAAAGCGGTCTTTAAGCTGCTGCATCTTAGGGGCTAAGTTACGCATGCGGGCCATTGACTCGTATTGTTTCTTAGTTAGCCAGTACATAGCGCCTTTTACCACAATAGTGATAAGGATAATTGCTACACCCCAGTTATTCACAAGGCTATGCAAGAAAGTAAGCAGTGAAAACAGCGGTTGAGAAATCCAAAATAGAATGCCGTAATCTACAGTAAGGTCTAAACCTCTCGCTATTTTTGCAAGGCTATCTTGGTCTTTAGGACCCATATAAAGCGTTGAGGTAATCGTTTTAGACTCACCGGCGTTAATGGTCTCGGCAGGCGAAAGCACGCCAATAACAGCATATTGATTATTGATATTGCGTGAATAAAGGGTGTTTGTTTGTTCTTGAGAAGGAACCCATGCCGACACGAAGTAATGCTCCAACATGCCCACCCAGCCAGCTTTGGTAGTTTTGCGAAGGTTTTCGTCTTCGATTTCATCAAAGGAATATTTATCGTATCTATCGTCTTCTGTCGAGAATGCCGCACCGCGATAGGTGGGCATAAACATATTGCCGTCGTCGTCAAAGTCCATTACTTGTTTTAGTTGGGCATACGGTTGAACGTTTGCAACTGTACTCGTTGCGTTTCGTACATCGTAATTGACGTTCACATCATAGTGACCTTGGGTAAACGTAAAGGTCTTGGTAATGGAAAGACCTTGATCGTTCTTCCATGTTAATGGCACTTCTAAGGTATCGCCATTAAGCTGAAAAGCAGATTGTTGTGCAGTATAAATCGGTCTGCCAGTTGCGCTGGCATCTGGACCTTGTTTGCCAATTAATCCACTTTGCGCAACGTATAAACCCATGCCTGAACGCAGCAAGCTATAAGGTTCGTCAGAACCTTGGGTCACTGGAAATTTTATCAGATTTGCAGAGACAACATCGCCGCCTAATAAATCGATGCGCACATCTAGCGTGTCGGTTTTTACCTCGATAATGCGATTTGTGTTTTGCGTTTGAGCTATGGCTTGTGCAGCAGGTACACTATCGCTAGTAGGAACATCTTCACTTTGTGCTTCGTCAAAAGAAGGTACACCTTGATTTGCTTGTTGCGTCTGTTCTTGTTGAACAGGATTTATAGGCTGTGGCCCATAATCTTTTTGCCAAGCTTGCCATAGCAAAAAGGTAACTAGCGCTAGGCCAATTATCAGAAAACTGCGTTGCGATTCCATATAGGTCTCTTTATTTTGAGTGTTTATCTTGTTGTTTTTCTGGTACCGGATCGTAACCCCCGGCATGCAAAGGCTGACATTTTAATATGCGTTTAAAGGATAACCAACCGCCTTTTACTAATCCGTGTGTTTTTAGTGCGTCTATAGCATACCAAGAACAGGACGGATGGAAACGACATCGTTGGCCTAAAACAGGCGAAATAAACCATTGATAAAATTTTATCAATGCCAGGGGAACTGCAATTAAGAGTTTCCGCAACGCTTGTTTAATTTTTTCCATAGCTTTTCTAAAGTTGCAAAAACTTCTTGGTTGCTAAGATTATCGGCACCTGACTTACCTATAACGATAATATCTACGTTCGGTAAGTGATGTTGTTTGTGTCTAAAACTTTCACGTACAAGTCGTTTGAGCCTATTTCTATCATGGGCTTTTCGGACGCGTTTTTTCGCTATGGTAATACCGAGTCGCGAATTATTATGAGCGTTTTTTCTAGCTAGAATAGTAAAAGAGGGAGATACAGCTGGGGTTGCGTTATCAAACACATAGGTAAAGTGGGAGGGAGTCAACAGACGCAACTCCCTTGAAAAATTATTTTCGCCCACTTTTGGCGTCTTTCTAATTAAGCTGAAAGACGAGCGCGGCCTTTTGCACGGCGAGCTGCTAGTACTTTACGACCATTTTTAGTCGCCATACGAGCACGAAAACCGTGAGAACGCTTGCGCTTAAGATTGCTCGGTTGAAATGTTCTTTTCATGACCAAAGTCTCACTTATATTTAGTTACAAACATAGGCGTTTTTTGGTAACACATTATTTCGTTATCAAAACAATGTGGAGTTTTCACCAGAAAAGCCCATCGAAAAAGGACGCTGAATTCTAGAGATCTCGTGGGCTTGTGTCAATGCATAATGTAGCTTTTGGGGAGAATAATTGAACAATTTTTACTATTAATAATTGAAATAACTTATCTGAACCTATTAGAACTGTGAATAACCCTTTTTTCTGTAGTAGGTTATCCACAGCACACTGTGTGTAACCATAAATATAGAGGATAGATCAAGGGGTTTATCTGATTTTAAGGTGCTAAAAAATCTATAGTAAGCACGTTTTGATCTAAAAGGAAACGTATTAAATAACATGGGCTTATCATTTTGATCGTAGGGATCTCGCTAGATCGGGATTTACTTTTTGTTGATAAGATAAGATAATCCACAGACTAAAACGATAATTTATTTTCTCGCGATTATTCTACATTCACCCCTCAAGAACGTTCATGTCATCCGGTTTGCGATGTCGACACTATTCTTTTGGTTTTTTGCGAGCAAAAGGAGCTTACAACGTACCATGTCCTTATGGAATCAATGTCTTGAACGCCTGCGTCAAGAACTACCGACGCAACAATTCAGTATGTGGATTAGGCCGCTTGTTTGTGAAGAACAAGAAGGTTATGTAGCTCTTTTTGCGCCCAATCGATTTGTCTTAGATTGGGTTAGGGATAAGTACTTAGATAATATTACGAGCCTGCTCCGTGAGTTTGCAGGTGAAAGTGCACCACAATTGCACCTTGAGGTTATGACCCGACAACGAGTAGATAACCCATCGCAACAGAATTCAGCACCTACACAAGCAGCTTCATCAAGTATGTCTCAGTCGGCACCACGTTTGAATGCTTACCAGGTTAGTGCTCAAGATCAGGTCGGTGTTAATCATTCAGGCTCTATACATCAAGGGCTTTCTCAGTCTGCGTCGCAATCTCAGCAAGCGTCTGGTAATCAGAGTCCGTCAAAGTCACCTAGTCATAACAGTGCAGGTCAGCACTACTCTGGACATTATAATAGCGGTTTCTCTGGGAGTAGCAGTTCTGGAGACAGAAATAACAGCGTAAATACAACCAGTAGCCTTAGTTATCATGAGCAAAATAGGGCGGCTAATCAAGCATCTGCGCCTCGTAGTCAGCCGTCACCAAGAGTAGTACCTATTCCCGAAGCGATGAAGCATAAGAGTAATATCAATCCAACCTATCAATTTGATAATTTCGTAGAGGGTAAGTCAAATCAGCTTGCTCGCGCTGCCGCTACGCAA